>NZ_JAJPWT010000019.1:0-209826 GCF_046548975.1 Amycolatopsis sp. lyj-346 | reverse complement strand
TACGGGCATCAGGCTGCGGCCCACCCGCTGGGACAAGAACCACGCCATCGCCGGACGCAGCACGTCCCCGCCAACGAGCAGGGCCATCCCCGGCGGCAGCACGGAGTGCTTTCCCGCCAAAGGAAACATGCCGGTAGGCGGTCGGGCTGTCGGTGTCGCTGTCGGTCACAGCCGGACAGTCAACCAGAATGAGAAGGCCGCGGGCGTGCCATTTTCCGCTAGCGGTCGACGATGATCTTGACGGTGAAGACGCACGTGGCTGCGCGCGGACGTCGAGTCAGGCGCGGGGTGCGGCGTTCGCCGCTTGTGGCCGACGACAATGCTGATCCGCGTTCGTTAACCCGATGGGGTGACGAAGACGTGGGGGCCGGAGCATATCCTGCCTACGGTCGCTCGACATCTGCGGGCCTCCGCACGCCGCGGCGTGGATGGCCAGCCTCGCCCACGTCACCACAGTGGCTCCCCGCGACGGCGAACGCCGTTTGACGACGGTGTTCCCGATACCCCTGCACGTCGAGCATGTCACCCCGCCCCGCGCTGGCAACTTACGAACTTGTGCTGTAATCACGGTGATGTTAGCAACGCTCCCGTTACCTTCTGAATTCTCGTTGTGACTGCCGCCAGGTCGTCCTCGGTGTCGTGGGTGCAGGCAGCGTCGGCGTGCCAACCTCAGGACACCACCGGCGATCGCGCCCATGGCGTACAGGGCTCGTGGACCGCCAAGGCGGCCAGAGCCATCGCTGCCCGCGCCAGGTTGCCGCCATGGGTGTTGAGTGCAGCGTCCGTCCCTGGGGCGATGCCGAGAACTCCGGATGCCGCTCCGATAAGCATGCTCGGCAACTTGCGTGCGATCAGGTTGATCGTTGCCAGGGGCACGCTGAATCCCCCGAGGCTGCTGTTCAGGGCCTGACCGGTCGCTGTCGTAGGCATGGGGCATGGGCGGTGCGGGTCTCGACCACAAAATTGCTCTACGCGCTCAGTTCCGCCCCGTCTAGAGCCTGTTTCGATGTGCTGACCAGCGGGCTTCTGGCCGGCGTTGTGGGTGCGGCGTGTCTTGGGTCAGATAGACGAGGTCTCCGGTAGACCGATCAACGACCAAGCTGATCAAGAACACCGGAGACCTCGTGCCCAGCCTAGCGGCGACGGGGCGAGCCGATCTGACCGACGCGCAGTGGGCGATCCTGGAACCGCTGCTGCCCGTCGGCAAGAAGCCCGGCCGCCCGCCACTGTGGAGTAAACGCCAGCTTTTGGACGGCATCCGCTGGCGGGTTCGTGTCGGTTCGCCGTGGCGTGACGTCCCACCTGTGTATGGCTGCTGGCAAACCGTCTATGGCTTGTTCCGGCGCTGGCAGCGCGCTGGTGTGTGGGCGCTGATCTTGGCGGCGTTGCAGACTCGGGCCGACGCCGCCGGGCTGATCACCTGGGAGGTGAGCGTGGATTCCACGATCAACCGGGCGCACCAGCATGCCGCAGGCGCCCGCATCGAGGGCGACCTGCAGAAAGAACCGCCAGGCGGTATCGGCGAGCCCGAACCGGCCGACCACGCGCTGGGCCGGTCGCGGGGAGGCTGGACGACCAAGCTGCACCTGGCCACCGAGCAAGGCCAGAAGCCATTGTCGTTGCTGGTGACCGCTGGTCAACGTGGTGATTCGCCGCAGTTCGAGGCGGTGCTGGCCAGGGTCCGGGTCGCCCGGATTGGTGGTGGGCGAGCCCGGACCCGGCCGGATCGTGTCCTGGCGGACAAGGCCTACAGTTCCCGCGCCAACCGGGCCTATCTGCGGCGGCGCGGGATCGCGTGCACGATTCCCCAGCCTTCTGATCAGGTCCGGCATCGCCGCAACCGTGGCCGGGCCGGTGGGCGGCCACCGGCATTCGACCCAGAGATCTACAAGCAACGGCACGCGGTGGAGTGCGGCATCAACCGGCTCAAACGCAACCGAGGCGTCGCCACACGGTTCGACAAACTCGCGGTTCGCTACGAGGCGACCGTGCACATCGCGGCGATCAACGAGTGGCTACGACATTGAAACAGGCTCTAGTCCCAACGCGCCGGGTAGCCCTTAGCGGCAATTGCTGCAAACGCCGCCCTCAAGATCATGCTTGGGAGACTGCGCGAAGCATTGTGCACAGCTTACAGTCAGCGCCTGCCGCCGCTGGCAGTCGCAGCGTCCGCATCTTGGGCAGAACTTCTTCTCGCAGGTGGGGCAGGGAAACCCTGATGTGCTGCCACTGAAGCCGCATGGGCAGGTAAAGGGCGTGCTGGGTCGGTCGATTCGCTGGTGTTCTGGGCCGGTCACGTGAAGCGTGTCGACGTTCCAAAGGTCGAGTTCGGCGAGGACTGCGTACGTACGCTTCGGCGACGCCGCTGCGTTGAGGTAGAAGGTGTTCCGAGTACCCCACGGAGTAGACCAGAACGACTTGCGGACGAGTTGCTGGCCGGGTTGTAGGCGGGCCAAAGGGTGGTCGCTGGGGACACCTTGACCGGGACTGGGGTAGACGGCGGGTCGGTCGACCAGCCGGGCGTGAACGACCTTTTGGGTGGCACGGTCGGTGACGACGACCGCGCCTGTGCAGGTGAGACGGCGGGCCAGGGCGATGGCGCACACAGCTTGGCTGGCCTGGGTCGTCTTGAACAGCTCGAGCAGGTGCTGCCCAATGATCGGCCCTTTGCCGACGATCGTGTTCAAGACTTCGTCCGGCACGAGGAGCATGGCGGCGATCTCGTCGCAGAGTTTCTCGAGCTCGATGGCAGGCTCGTCCTGGTCGGCGACCCAGTTCAGAGCTTCCTCGTCCTGAAGCACCAATATGTGCCCGTACTCGTGCAGGAGGGTGAAGTTCTCGCGACGTGAGTCTGTGGGCGAGTAGAAGACGGTGTTGTGTTCACTGAACGACATGCCGTCGCACATCCCGTGTGCGCCACGGCGAGAAGTCAACTGTGCAACTGCGCGAACGGTGAGACCGGTCCCGGTCATCGCTTCGAAAGGCGCTTGGCGAAGTGCGTCTCGAAGCGGTGGGGTGAGGGCTCGCACCAGCTTGGTGGCCTGGCTTCTCCTCGTCATGATCTATCCAAGAATCCGGGGATCGACCGAAACTGTCGGAGGACGCCGAGCAAGGCCTCGACCGAGCCACCGGTGCGGTTCCGGTGGGCGGCGCCGGCCAACGTGGCCGTAGCGCGCTGGCGGAGCACTGCGGGCTGGACGCCGGCCTCGGCTGCCCAGTCCGAAAGGAAGGCCTGGATCCTCTGGTCGTCGAAGAGGTCGTCCACGCCACTGGTCGGCTGCGCCGCCGCGGTCAGGAGCGCATCGTCTCCGACAGATAGCTCTTCGGCAATCGCCGTGATGAGCGCGGGGGCCAGGGCGGGACGGCTCATCTCCCACTTGAACGCTTCCTGCATGGTCACCTCCCACCCGCGAGCGTTGATGCGGGTGACGAGCTGACGGAGGTCCAGTCGTGACCGTTTGCGCGCGGCTGCGAGTTTGCGGCCGTCGACGAGTACGTCCGGATCGGGCACGAGGCCGAGCATCAAAGCGACGAGGTCGTCGTGCCTGACGGGTTCGCGAGTCGGAGGTCCGGTTCGTTCCTGCTCTTCCGCGGCGAGTTCGGCGGCGACGTTCACGGCGTCGAGCCAGGGATCCACTTCGTCGTGCATGTCCGGAGCTTGGCCGTCGTCGGTGCGTTGCCTGGAACCGTCATCAGGGTTGCCGGTCACGCGGACGATTCACCTCCTCCTTGAGCTGCTTGAGTGCGTCCTTGTGCAGCTGGCTTACTCGTTGGCCGGTCAGGTTCAGCTCTTCGCCGATTTCTTTGTTCGTCCGGCGGTGGGCATGCTTGGCGATGACGATCGCGCGGGACCGCTCGTCGAGTGCGTTCAGCGCGGTCTTGGCGCGGTCTGTGCGCTCTGCCTGTTCGAGGTGCTCGTCTTGCTCGAGGACGGAGTCGCCAGTCGGATCGTGCGGTACATCGCGGTGGATCCGCGGATCATCGTCGTCGACCTCCTCGTGCTGCCGCGCCTTCGCCAGGTCCTTGCAGGCGTTGTGGACCGCGCCGTGCAAGTAGGCCTCCCAGTTGCCCGGCCGGGGCATCTGGTTCTCCTTGTGGCAGTTCACCAGTCGCGTGAAGACGATGCTGAGCGCGGTGTCGGCCTCGCTCCGCAGCCTGGCAGGAAGCTTCGCCGTCGCGTACCGGCGCAGTGTTCCGTGGTAACGCAGGTAGAGCGCGCCGGGGTCGGCCGCCGGGCCGGCGGTCGACCCCGGCGCCTCACCCGCTTCCTGACCAGCGCTCACAGCAGCAGTATGCGCCGAATGGCGGTACGTGGGGTCATGACGCACCGTGCGCAACGTCGACCGGTACCTGGGCGTCGCCGTACAGCTGCTGGTACCACCGGAGCCGTGTGCCCGAGCGGCACAGGCACCGGCCCGTGCGGTCGGCGGGTACTCGGCGGACCAGCCCGGGTGGCAGTCCGCTGAGGTCGATATCCACCCGGCCGGTCAGCACGGGTAGACCGTGAATCTGTTTCACAATCTCCGCCGCCGCCAGCACCCCGGCGAACCAGGACACCTGCGGCGCGGCCACGGCGACCACCTCCTCACCGCCGTCAGGGGAGCCCATGCGGACCTCGGCTTCGGCGTAGGCCTGACGGACCAGGTCGTTGATCGTCCGGCCGATGAGCGCGTCGCGCCGATGTGCGGGCAGCTTGCCCGCTGCGATGGCCTGGTCGACGTCCGCGGCGGTCAGCTGGGCTCCGTCCTGGAGCAGCGCGAGTACCCGCTGGACGGATAAGCCGGTGGTCTCGGCGTAGACGCCCGCTTGGGTCGCTGGGGGCTGGGCGCTGACGAAGTCGCAGAACGGACACGCGAACCCGTCACCGAGCCCTTCCCTCTGGGCGTGCAGGGAGAGGCCGGACACGCCGAGGGACAACGTCGACCGGGCCAGCACGTCGGTCACTTCCAACCGGCCCGTGAGGGTGTCGACCGACGACAACACCAGCCCGTCGAAGCCCGGGTTTTCCCGGCTGACGACCCAGTCGGCGACGCTCTTGGAGGCCGGACGCGCGCCCAGCCCGAGCTCCGTGAGCTTCGAGGCCATGTAGACGGCCTTCGGCCCTGTCTCGGTCCCGAGGAGCGCCGGATACCGGAAAGGGTTTCGGGTCCTGTCGAAGATGTCGGAGTCGATGACCGTGATCTCCTCGAGAGCGTCCGTGCTCAACGTCCCGGTGAGCTGTGGCGCGAACGCCGTCGCGAGCAGGGCGAGGCTGCTCGTGCCCACCGAGCCGACTCCCGCGACGGCCAGCTTCAGAAGATCGCGGACCGGCGGGAGCACAGGTATCTCCGGCGCCGCGGTCAACCTGTAGTCGACCAAGTTGGTCACGTACGGCGCGTCCACCGCGACGCCCGAGAACCCGAGGGGGCCGAGCGCTCGGATCAGGAGTTGGCTCACCGCCAGGCACGCCGCCGCGTGCACGCCGAGCGCGTGGGTCGTGACGGCACCCACGGGCTGCGGGGTCAGGCCGAGGCGGACCGTGTAGTCGTCGCCGCCCACACCGAGGTCGCCGGCCTCCACCTGGATGCCGAAGGTGACCACGAGGTTCCGCTGCGGTGCGTGCGCGGGATGAGGGCGTACGTAGGCCAGCGCGGTCAGCAGGGCGGCGCTGTCTCTGCTGCCCCACCAATTGGGTGGCAAGGCGACTGGATGCTCGAAGGCGATGTCACCGAACAGGCGTGCCGCCATGCCGGTGAACGCCGCCAGGGCGGTGGCCGCCCCGCCGATCACGTCCGCCCCGGCGCGGATCACCACCCGCACGTCGTCCAGGGCACCTATGAGCTCGGCCGCGGCCGATTCGTCGGCGGTGCCGAGGAGCCTGAGGCGCGGATCGGTCATCGGGCTTCCACCTCCGGGTCCACGCGGAGGCGGAGGTCCCGTTCGCTGCCCGGGGGCAGGGACCGCCACCGGTCGCCTTCGCGGCGCAGAACTGCACATGCGTCGAGGCCGAGGCGCAACCCGAGCCCGAAGAACGGAACGACGATGGAAAGCGCGCCTTCGTGGGTCAGGATGGGGTTCGCGTCGTCGGCGGGTGAGTGGAATGCCTCTGCCGGGTGGGAGTGGATCCGGGCGACGTAGAGCTCTTCGGGTTCGAGGGCCAAGGCCAGTTCGATCTGCCCGGCCCGGGTGACCTCCACGGAGACGCCGCCGCCGGCACCCCGCCACGGCCGCTGCTGCGGAACGACGAGCGCCGCGCCGTTCGGGCCGCTTTTGATCATGGCGGTGCCTTCGTGACCGCGTGCGCCGCGATCTTCGAAGTACATCCGCGCGTCGACCAGCAGTTGCGCCGGCAGGACCAGGGGGTTCATAGCCCCGCCTTGGTCAGGAGGCGGTCCAGGAGGCTGTCCGCTCGGAGTGCGTATCGCACCGCGTCCCACCTTTCTCCGTAGTGGCTCTCGTGGGCGTAGTAGGCCCGGGTGCCGCTGACGCAGACCCAGGGCACGCCGAGGCTGCTGTGGATGCCGTGGGCGAACCCAGGGATCCACTGGTCGAGCGGAAGCACGTCGCCCCCGTCGTCGACGAGGGCGACGTCGAACGGCTCCGCGTCATACCGGGAGCCGTCCAACCGCAACGTCCACGTGCCGCCGGCGGGCGGCCGCAGCGTCATCAGCAGGCTGGAACCCTCGCGGCGGAGGTCGCCGGCGCGAGGGCCCAGCCGCGCCCGCGCCTGCACGACCTCGATGTCGAGCAGGTCGGCCAGCACCCGGGGGTGCAGGGCCATCAGCCGTCGACCTGCGGCTTGCGGTTGATCAGCACGAGCACGTCGTCCTCGCGCACACCCGCGTGCTGGAGGGTCGACGTGGGGTCGAGCTCGCCTTCGCCGCCGCGGGGCAGCGTCAGGGCGTACTCGCCGTCGACGAGCTCGCCCTTGTTGACGAGGTGCTTCACCGCCTTGCGGGTCAGGTCCGCGACCTTGTCGTCCGGCTTGACCGTCTCCCGCACCTGGTGGCCCGCCAGCGTCCGGACGGTCACGTGGAACGGGTGGTTGCCGCCGCCGTGGCCGGTCTGCTCGTCATTCTGTCCCTGCGGTACATCGGTGTTCGGCATCGTTCTCCTCCTCGGTTTAGGTGCCGTCTACCAGGTAGACGATCGACCTCGCCGGAATGAAAATGCCCAGGTCGAGGGAGCTTCTGTCGCAGCTGAGAGGTCGTCAATCAACGATCAAAGGAATGCCGTGCCGGACCGCGAAGCTGCCAAGGCAGACGCCGCGGGGTTCCGTACGCTTGGACCCGAGGCGGGTGCAGACCCTCAACCTGCTCGTCGAGGCTGGCGGCCCGATGACGGTGGGGGCGAGCATGTCAGCGTGGGCCAGTCGACAGTTTCCGCGGACCTCAAGGTCCTCGCCGACACCGGGTTCGTGCTGGTCGAGCATCGCGGACTGCTCGGCTCTACCGCGTCAACGAAGAGGGCGTCTCCCGCTTCGGCGGTCCGGCGGTAGAGGACATAGGCGCCGTATTGGCACGCTCGTCCTCTCCATGGGCAACGAACCGACCGCCGGGATAGGACAGAAGTTCGGACTTGAGGTGGCAGGTGATCAGGGTGAACGTACCGCCAGCGGCGAGTCCCACGGTGGCCGCCAGAGCCCCACGGCCGAGTTGGTTGCTCGGTGCGGCGGGGAGGATTAGCGACCTGAACCGGCGTCACCTTCTGAGGGCAGTGCCACGCTGTCGGCAACCAACGCCCGCCGTAGTTGTGACAGGAAGCCGACCCGAATCCCGCGGGTATCGGGGTGGTGGGAGGCCGTGGAGGTCCATTACCCAGGCAGCGTTGTGGCCAACTTTTCAAGGGCGACCTGGTCACCGACCTTCCTGCACAGCCAGCACGTCGGGATCAGCGTTCGTGACGGTGTTGCTTGAGGCTTCGAGCCTGGCGGCGTAGGCCTGCTGATCGGGAGGCCTACGCCGCTGCCGGGTCGGAACAAGGTTCTCCAGGTTCCATGTGCCGATGATGACCATGGCGCTTCCCCTGGGCCCTGCTGTTGGCCGCCGGATCATCCGGCGTGCTGCGTACCAGAAACTCGCCGAGTACCAGGTGATCAGTGTCAATGGCGGCCGCAACACTCAAATATTGCGAGCGCCGGGGCTCGCTTAAGCGTAGTCCACGGCATTGCGGCTCAGGCCAGCCGCAATGCAGTCGGCGGGCCTCATTAGTTGGCCCGTGCCAACCAGCAAAATCCTGGAGGCTGAAAGCCTGACGACTTCTATGTCCAGTGAAGGTGATCTTGAGCAGTGAGATTGCGCGAGCACTCCGGCTACACGGTTCTGGCCAGGCAGTTTCAACTCGGCATTCCACGCAGTCTCGATGCCGAGTGATACCTCAGGTCGCGCCATTCACGCCGTCGAAAGTCGGCTACTATGTGGTCCGACAAGGGAGGTTGCAAGCATGACGGCGATGGATGCCTCGAACTTTCGAGAGGCGCTCAGGTTGCTGGGCAAACACGATCATGCGATCGTGGACCGCGTCGATGCCATAGTCGGAGGCGTCATCCTCGCAGCCGGCGTCGCCAGCTTCGTCGGTCCGGTCGCAGCACCCGCCGCAGCGTTCGCGGCCATCTGGGGATGGGTCGATCAAAAAAATGAGGCCACCAACCTTCTTCGGAGAGCTCTTGATGCTGTCGTTGCGCGGCGGAAGAGAACCAGCGGGTTTGAACGAACCCAACTGCTCGCTGCAGCACATACAGTACTTGTAGTTAGCTCGGTATTCGATGTAGTTCGAGAGCGGCTGACAGATAATAAGTTTAACGACCTCGACTTGTCCTTTCGTGAAAAACGCTACTTGACTACCGGTCAAGACGCCGTCGAGACCTTGTATGGCTCGACGTTTCCTATGCCATCATCGACGCATGGCTTCCGCGAGAACATCGCCAGAGTCGAGGCGAGTCAGGGTAAGGTCGCTGAACGTATATGCAAATTTCTGCGCGGATTGGAAGCGTTCAAAAATTTCCGCTTCAATCCGGGTGAAATTGCAGAATCAGCCGCCCTCAGGTATCAATCCAGGTACTTTGAACTCGCCGGACAAGTGCCTGAATTTATGATTTGGGCCATCCTTGGAGAGGAAGACGCAAACCGTACGCTGGCCCGGGCAAACCATAAAGAGCTCCTGTCGTTGATCAAGGCGCACTCGGTGGCATTTTCCCGCCTCGAGTGCCTACTTACCGAAATCACCAGTGTAGTCGAGCCGAGGAAACCCAGTGATCTCACGGAAATAGTGCGAAGAGCCGCAGTGGCAGAGCTTGAGGAACCGGTGATTTCACCTAGTGTAAGTCTTTCGCGCGAATCAGAAATCAAGTTTCCTAGCATTCAGAAGAGTTATATCGAGCCGAACTACCGGATCGCAAGCTACGACCGGGATTCTCATGTCGCGAGTGAGTTTTGGTGGCGTCAAATCCCCGTGCATGCCGATCTTGACATACGTTTAGCTGGCTTCTTCTTTAATCCGGAAGCTGCAAAGATTCCTCTTTTGCTGCTTGGGCATCCCGGTGCCGGAAAGAGCATGTTGACCAAAGTTTTAGCTGCGCGCCTCCCGAATTCAAACTTCACCGGAGTATACGTACCGCTCCGACATGTTACAGCAGATGCCCCGATACACCGACAGATTCACGAGGCGCTCGAGAACTCCACCAATGGACGCGTGAGCTGGCACGAGTTCTCCGATAAGAGTGCTGATGCATTAAGGGTCGTCATCCTCGACGGCTTGGATGAGCTGCTACAAGCGTCCGAACACAACAGGACAACATTCTTGCATGAGGTCGCCGAATTCCAGCGGCGCGAGTCCGATCAGGATCGTCCGGTTGCTGTAATTGTTACTAGTCGCATTGTCGTCGCGGATCGCGTACAAATTCCGGTCGGTACCCCAATTATCAAGCTTGAAGATTTCAGCGATGAGCAAATTTCTGAATGGCGCTCCACTTGGAATAGCTCAAATAAACGAGAGATTGAGGGTGGAAAAGTACGCGCTGTGACCCAAGAAGCAATCGAAGCAAGCGGGGTCCTGGCGCGCCAACCTCTTCTGCTGCTCCTTATTGCCCTGTATTCGGCGGATCCCGCAGCGCCACCGATCGAGCGTGGAATCTCGGACACCATGCTCTACGGTCGACTAATGGAAAGTTTCGCCTTGCGGGAAGTTGACCGTCCAGCTCCCTCGCAGCCCGACGCAGTTGCAGTGCTAGTAAGCGAGCAAATCAGACGTTTATCGATTGCTGCCCTGGCAATGTTCAATCGTGGCCGTCAACACGTTCTCGACATAGAGTTGGGCGAGGACCTTGCAGCCTTGCAGATGTCAGATCACGCAAGGCCAGAAATGGCGGGAAATGAATTAGTTGCTCAGTTCTTCTTTATTCACACGTCGCAGACGAATGTGATCAATGGTCAACATCCGCGCCGAAGCTACGAGTTTCTACACGCCACATTCGGCGAGTATCTTGTAGCCCGTGAAATTGTCGAGGTGCTACTAGAGGCCGGAAATGGCCTGACTGGCAAGCGGCGAAATCGAGATCCCGACGACGCTCTGCTATTCGCACTTCTTGCCCATCAGTGTCTTGCTGGGCGACGGTCGGTGCTTAGCTTCACGTCGGACCTCATGGCAGAATTGAGCGTCGCTCATCGCGAAGAAGTGCTTGCAGTACTAAGAAGAGTTATTCACACATTTCGGAGCCGGCATGGCTCAGATAGATACGTGAACTACCTCCCCGTTCAAATAGATCATGTCCGCGAGTTGGCGGCGTACTCTTCGAATCTCATTCTTCTACTGCTCGCCGGGTCGAAGGGGCGGGTGAAGCTCTCGGAAATATGGGAAGACGACGCCGGAGAACGTCAATGGCACTCCGCACTGTCACTGTGGCGATCTGGCCTCGACGACGGTGGCTGGAATGCTTTCCTGTCGACCATCAGGCGACATGGCTCCTGGCTGAGAATGTCGGACTCGAACCGGGTTGACTCGGATGGCTACTCAGAACTGATGTCGGCCAAATTAATGGGCGACAGGACTCTGATCAGAACCCTGGAGATGGGAATGGAGGTACGACGCAGTCGTGGCTATCGTGAGATACTCAAGGATGACCGAAAAGAAGAGATTGCTCGATGGATAGTTCCCTATGTCACAATGAGTGGGCGCCTGAATAGCGGAATGACTCCCTCTCGTCTCGGTGCCTTGTTTCGAGAGTTAGGCGGCGATCTTCGAGGATTAGAAAATCCACTTATAGAACTACTGACCAGGTACCACGGCGACTTACCTACAGAGATTGTAAAACTTGTCGCCGACGTCATTATGTCGATCAAGAACGTCTCCCATTACAGTGTCTTTCGTGCGATGATCGACGGTCCCGCGCTTGCAAAAGCTGCTCCAGGAATCATTGATCCAGCCAACTATGAGGGAACCGATATCCTGAAGATTCTCACGTTCCGGAGTGAGCAGCGTCGCCGACGTCAGCATGAAAGCCCTGAACTCAAGGCGTTCTACGACGCCCTGGAAGTTTTGTGGCGCGATAGCATGAGTAAATAGTCAGCAATGTTTCGCCACACCTAAGATCAGAACAACTCGTACTCGACCGTAACGGTTTCAGGCAGAATACGACCCCCGAACGTGCGCGTCCGGCGTTGTCGGCCAGGGTCTGACAGCGAGGCTTGCCTTGGCGGGCAGACGGGTTCAAGACCTACTTGGGGTGCCGTAGCGCCAGATGCAGGGGGTGCTGTTGCCAATGGCGAGGCGTTGGTTGATGTTGGCGCAGGCTCATGAGGTAGCCGTCGCGGGTGGCGTTGATGAACATGTCCGCTGGTCGGCTGTCGGTGCTGAGGGTCCAGCCGAGTCCGGTCCACCAGGCTTTCAGGGCGTCGAAGTAGGGGTTGTTGTTCTGGGTGGTGGGGAACCCGTTGACCCAGAAGGTGACTCCGAGCAGGAGCTGTCCGGTGGGTTTGCCGGAAGAGTCGGTGCAGTTCAGCGGCTGGGGCAGCAGCTCTTTCAGGGTGAAGCCGGGCGGGAATGTGCCGGCGGCAGTTTCGCGGATCTGGTTGGTGGCGGCTGCTTGGGCTTCGGTGAGCGGGATGGTGGGGTTCATGGGGTGGTTGTCTCCGCATCCGGCAGTGGTGGCCAGCAGGACTGCGAGGGCCAGGAGCCACCGAAGCGTCTTCGGAGTCTCCCTGCGTCCTCGCGTCGTGCTGGTCACGGTGTCGATGCACCTGCGATGACGTTGGCCATTCCTTGCAGGGATTTCGAGTTGGGGTCCCAGTACTCGGTGTGGCCGGTGGCGAAGTCCGAGTCGAAGGGATGCGCGCCGAACCAGCCGGTGGCGGGGTCGGGGCCGAGCGGATCGACGGGGTCGAGGGCGGGGTTGTCGAAGTTGGTGAACGCAGGGACCGGGTCCATCGCCGACTTGGTGGCGTAGACGTGGTGGCCTATCTGGTCGGGTGGGACGCCGTCGAGGTGCAGGTCGGTGGCGTGCTGCACGCCGACGCCGGGGCTGGCGACCATAACGATGTTGTCCGCGGGGAGGCCGAGGTCGCGGGCGGTTTGGCCGACGACGGTGGTGCCGTAGCTGTGGCCGACCACGGTGGAGTTGACCGGGATCGGGTCGTGGCTGGCACCGAGCCCGTCCTGGAAGCGGCGCAGTCCGGGCTCGGCGTGATCGGCGAAGCTGGTGCTGGCGGTGTCGGGGATGATGCTTTGAGGAGCGTCGTAGCCGGCCCAGGTGATGACCGAGGTCGGGGCCGGGTTGATGATGCTGGCGGTGTGGTTCATCAGGTCGGCTCGCTGGATGTCGGTGGCGAACCCGTCGAGTCCGGCGAAGGTGCCGGGTACGTAGGTGGCGACGTTCTGGGCGTGGTCGGGGTTGCCGATGGCGATGATGGCGCGCCCGGTGTTGGCGGTGTCGATACCCAGCAGGAACGCGGGCGGTTGCCCGGGCAGCGGCTGGGTGAGTCGTTCGTTGATCGCGTCCAGGCCCTGGAGCTTCTTGTCCATCGCCGACGCGTCGCGTTCGAGGTCGAAGTACTCGTTCTGCTGCGTCGGGTCGGCTTGGTCCAGAGCATCCATCTGGTTCCGCAGCTCTTCGCGCTGGTGCTGCAGGTCGGTGTACTGCTGGGTGAAGGCCATCCGGTTGGCCTTGTCTCGGACCTCGGCGGGCAGCCCGTCCATGCTGCCGAGTGCGGCGGGCCGGTCGTGCAGCAGGATTGCCTGGCCGGCGGGGGAGAGGCTGGCCCACCACGCCGCGGTTTGGGACGGGGCCGCGTTCGGCGGTGGCTCGGGCGGGGTAAGACCGGGATCGACGGCTCCCGCCGCAGCTGCGGCGGCCACGGTCGTTTCGGCGCCGGTGCCGAGTTCGCCGTGTTCGGCGCGCTTGAGGACTGAGGCGAGGTCCTGGTCGATGTCGTCGGCGGTGCGGAGCGCTCGGGTGATGTCGTCGAGGACCTGCTGGTGGGCTCGCGCGCGGTCGCCGGGGTCGAACTCCGGTGGGGCTTGCCCGTCGGGGAAGGTGTCGGTGACCGCGCCGGTGTCGGTGATGCGGTAGCCGTACTTGCGGGCGTATTCCTCGGCGTTGGTCACTGCGCGCTGTACGCCGGTGATGGCGTCTGCGGCTTGGGCGCTGGCTTTGCCGACGATGCTGGCGTCGGCGGCGAGCTTGTCGATGCGGGCCATCAGCGCTCGGTGCGCAGACGCCGCGGTGTCGGCAGCGGGCCCGGACCAGCCGTCCACCGGGACGGCCTTGCCGTAGTCGTCGCCGGAATGGACCAGCACGTCGAGCTGACGGCGAATCGCGTTGTAGATCTCGTCGAGCTGGGCGGTGTTCCACCGCTTCACGTCCGACAGCGAGACCGTCAGTGCGGACCCCGGAGAGAACCAGCGCTGGTCAGGTCGTCGCCGCTGGCCTCGTCCGTGGCCTGGTAGCGCTCGGCTGCCGTGGCCAGGCCTTGGGCCTGAGTCTCGGCCTCGATGCACCAGAACTTGAACGCCGTTGTCCACGACTCCCCCATGGATGGAGCAGCTTCGGCGGCCGCGCTTCCCGGCATGGCCGCGCGGTAGGTGAAGCGGCCTTTCGCGGGTCCAGAGCTTGCGGCCGATCTTGCCGAGGACGAGTCCGGTTTCCTCGGCGATCTGGCGTCGGGCGGTGTCCTCTAGCTTCTCGCCGGGGTCTTGGCCGCCGCCGGGGAGCCTCCCACCAGAGGTGGCCCGGGTTGTCTGGGTCGCGGGCGTTGATGAGCAGGACTTCGTCGGCGGGTTGAGGAGCAGGACGGTGGCGCCGACTCGCAGGAGTGGTTCGTTGGCGAAGGTCATCCTGTGGGGCTCTTTGTGCTTGGCGGCTTGTGTGGCGGCCGGGCGCGAGCACTGTGGTTAGAACAGCGTTGTCTCGCGGTCCGCGGCTGGGGTGGACATTATCGGCGGCGGGTCGCGGTTGGCTTCAGCTGGACGGCGAGTCCCGATTGGTCGTCAGGCCGGATTGCCGGTGCGAGTGATAGCGGGTAGCCGAGTTCGGCGCGGCGGCCGCAGCTGCGCTCGACGGCGTTCGGGTACAGCGCGCGGAAACATCGACAAGCCCGTGACGCTGGATCGGCCCGCTGTAGAAGACTGTCTCGGATGTGCAAGCTGCCCGGGATGCGGCGGCACGTGCCCGGTGTGAGCTTTTGGTGCGGCCAGCGGCGTGGTCCGGCTAGATGGTCGCCGGGGCTGTGCCGTGTTGGAGGTGGAGTGGGGTGAGGCTGCCGCTGCGGGCGTGGTGGGCGCAGGCGGCGACGCGGCGGGCGAGGCGGGGCACCATGATGGCGGGGAGTTCGTCGGGGTGGGCGAATCGGCTGTCGCCGATTTCGTGGTCGACGTAGCGGATCGAGCTGAGCTGGGTGGGTGTGAGGACGCCGCCGTAGTAGAGGAACGCGATCATCGGTGCGTGGTCGGGGCCTTCGGGAACGGAGTCGATGCCGAGAATCCGGTCGACGGTGATGTCGAGGCCGAGTTCTTCGGCGATCTCCCGGCGTGCGGTCGCGACGGGTGATTCCCCGGCTCGTGCTTCGGTGACCCCGCCGGGGATCTCCCAGTGCGTGCGGCCGTTCGGCTTCACGATGAGGACGCGTTCGTGGTCGGGGGTGTCGAAGAAGAGCACTCCGGCCGAGGGGATGGCCATCGGGTACTTCTCGAAGAACTCCCGCTGTGTCGCGGTGGGCATCGTCACGAGGAGCAGGCTAGCCCGCAGGCTTGGTCACTGTCCGCTTGCCTTGGCGTTACATTGAGTGGGTGGTGTCTCGCTGATAGCGGGTGTTGCAACGCCGGCAGTTGTCGTCGGTGAGGCGGTGGCCGCAGAGGCAGGCCCAGCCGATCTGGCGGCAGGGGTTACCGGCGATCAGGGCGTGCGGCGGGACGTCGTGGTCGACGACCGCTCCGGCGGCGACGAGCGCGTGTGCGCCGATCCGGACGCCGGGGAGCAGGATGGCGCCGGCGCCGATGGTGGCGCCGCGGCAGACCGTCACCGGTCGTGCCGTCCAGTCCGCTGGTGTTTGCAGGGTCCCTGCCGAGGTGACGGCGCGGGGTGCGGCGTCCTCCAGTATGAGGACGCCGGGCGCGAGCAAGACGTTGTCGTGGATGTCTGCGCCGAAGACCTGGGCCAGGTTCTGCATTTTGACCCGGTTGCCGACCCGGGTTCCGGTGCCGAGGTGGACGCCGGTGCCGAGGGTGCACTGCTCGCCGACTCGGACGCCGTCGGCGAGCCGGACGCGGTGCCAGACGTGGCTCCCGGGCCCGACGTGAGCGCCCTCGCCGAGTTCGGCACTGGGATGCACGACCGCTGGCGGCAGCCGGCGAGGTGCCTTGCGCGGGGCGGGGACCTGGTCGGCGACGATCAGCGGCGGGTCTTCGGCCGGTGGGTGGGTGTCGAGGATCGCGGTGAGGTCGCCGAGCCGGTGGACGTCCGCCAGGAGGGCGTCGGGGATGACGATTCCGTAGGCCGTCTCGAGCGCAGCTGCGAGCCGGATCCGATCGAGCGAATCGAACCCGATCTCGTCCAAGGTGGACGTCGGGCTGAGGGATACGGCCTGTGGGCGCAGCGCGGTGACGATCTCGACCAGCGGCGCGGGCAGGGTCATCGAGTCGTCCGTCCGGCGACGTCCAGCAGGAGCGGCAGGACCTCTTCGACCGGGGCGGAGGCGGCGAGGCGCTGTGTCGCGGGGTCGGCCAACTGGTGAGCCAGCGCGGCGCACAGAAGTCTCCCGAGCACAGCGGGGGCACCGGCGGGCAGCGAGCCGCCGGGCTGGCAAATGACGTCCGCCAGGGCGGGGCCGTGCGCGGTGAGCAGCTCGGTCGTGGCGGTCGTTTGGATCGATCGCCGCGGCGAGTACGGGTGGTCGAGCAGGGCGCCCGGGTGGTCGACCTCGCGTTGGAGGAGGCGGGCCACGTGCGGCGCGAGAAGCATCCCGCAGCGGTAGGTGGCGGTGGCCAGCAGCACCTTCGGGTGCGCGGTCCGGCCAACCAGGGGAAGGTGGTCGGTCGTGTAGGGCCGGTACCCGACCCGGGCACCGCGGATCTGGGCGTGCCGCAGGTCGGCGTTGAGTTCGCAGGTGGCGTCGTGGAGCAGGGTCGCGATCTCGTCGATGCTGGGGCGGCGGTCCAGGACGGGGAGCGTACTGAGCCTGTTGGTCGCCCCCAGGTAGAGCCCGCCGTCGGTGCGGGCGACCAGGTGGGCGCCGCAGGCGAAGCCGCGGTTGGGCGTGCGGATCGGCGAGGCCACCGGGGCCGGGGCGGCGTCGAGGACCATGCTGACCCCGCGCCCGGCCAGCACCGGCGGGGCTCCGAGTTCGAGTTCTGGGCTGTGGCGCAGCAGCGTCGGGATCTGGACGCCGGCGGCGAGCACTACCTGCTCGGCGGTGACCGTCAGGTCGGCGGCGGTGGCGATGCGCATCGCCGATGACGCTTCGGTGACCGCGACGGCGTCGGTGTCGGTGTCGAGCCAGCTGATCCGCGGATGTGCGAGCACCGCGGCCGTGGCCGAGCCGGTCAAGGCCTCCGCGTCGACGCCGGCTTCGCCGGGCAGCCACAGCGCTTCGAACACCGTCTCGGAGACCAGGCCTGGCACGTCACCGGGGGAGTGCAGCTCGCCGGGAACGCCTGCGCCGGCGGCCGCGTCGGCGATCGCGGCGAGTTCGGTCCGGTCGGCGGGCGTGCTCGCGGTGACCCACACGCCCGGGGTGAGCGCCACCAGCCGGCCGCCGACCGCAGTGAGCTGGTCCAGCCAGGCCTCATAGCCGACGCGGGCGGCGATCCGTTCGGCCACTTCCACGGCGACCCGCTCCGGCGGATGTGCGGCCTCGACCTCGGAGAACACCGTCAGCATCGCTCCGGCCGCCCGGCTCGCCTGCCCCAGGTGCTGACCGGTGCGCGGCCCGATCAGCGTCACCGTGGTTCCACACTGTGCCAGCTCCAGCGCACAGGCCAACCCGATGATCCCTGCACCGACAATTACGACGTCCGCAGTCCGTGTCGCTTCCACAGAGGCCTCCTTGCCTCGATGGGCAGGCGCGGCGCCGGCCCTGGTGCGATCGAGCAAACCGCCCCGCCGGCCGGTGTGGTCCTCCGTTGTGCCTGTCCGGCACAGCTGTGCCAGCTCGGCACAGCTCCCTCAGCACGTCACTGGACGGCTACCCTGGGTGAGTCGACCTCTTGAAGGTGGAGGACACGCCGATGTCCCCGATCACCCCGTCGCCGCTACAGGAAGCGATCGCGCGCCAGGACTATCCGGCAGTGCTGCGGTATGCCCGCGAGCTGGCCGGATGGAGCCAGACCGAGCTGGCCCACCGCCTCGGTTTTCACCCGAGCGTGATCTCTAGGTTCGAATCCCGGCGACGACCGCTGCACGATGTCAAGACGCTGCAGCGGCTGGCCGAAGTCCTGCCGGTGCCGGCCGAAGCGTTCGGACTGCACGACCACAAGGGCGTGGCAACCCGGCGCGGCACGCCCGATGCTTCTAGGGTGATCGGCAGTCCCGACCGGGAGGAGGACGACGTGCGTCGGCGCAGCTTTCTGAAGGCCGGCAGCCTGGCTGTCGGTGTCACCGTCGTCGGCGCTGCGACGCCCGCGGCAGCCGACCCGGCTGCCCTGGCGCCCGATCCGGCCACCGTGCTCGCCACGCGCCTCTCCAATGTCCTGGTCGGTGCCCAGGCCGCTCACGGGCCGGCGATGCCCGCCGAACGATTGACCCGCGGTCTTGCAGCCGCGCGCACCGCGTTCGGCAAATCCGATTTCCTCGCCTTGGCCGATGTGTTGCCGCCGGTGGTGCGTGCGGCCGAGGCCATCCAGGACCCGGGGTCACTGGCCCAGGCGTACACGTTGGTCACCCGTGCTCTCGCGAAGCTGATGCCCAACGGGCTGGAGTGGATCAGCGCCGACCGTGCCGTACGCGCCGCCGGCGCGGCCGGGGAACCTTTGGTGCTCGCCGAGGCGGAACGGATGCTCTCGGGTGTTTGTCGCCGCGCAGGTCATCACGCACAGGCGCAAGCGCTCGTCCTCGGCGCCGCCGACCGGCTCACGCTCGACGGGCGTGACCCGCGGCATCTGGTGCTGCATTCCAGCCTGCTGTGCACCGGCGGCTACGCCGCAGCCCGCGCAGGCGACGGCATCCGCGCCAGGGACCTGCTCGACGCGGCTGACTCGACGGCGGCCCGTCTCTCCGGCGATGCCGCCGCCCGCGCGGGTGCGAACCTGCTCAGCCATCGGGTATCTGTCGAACACCTGCTGGGCGACCCGGCCGCGGCCATCCAGCACGCCCGTACCGCCGGCCCGGTGCGGTTCCCCGACGTGGAACGCGAAGGACGGTTCCTGGTCGACCTCGCCGCAGTACACCTCGACCTCGGCAACCCAGGCTCGGCGTACAACACCCTGCTGGCCGCCGAACGGCGCGCGCCCGGGGAGGTCTACACCCGATCCGCCGTCCGGGACATCGTCGGAGTGCTGCTCACCCAGGCCCGCGTCCCTGTCCCGGGTATCCGCGACCTCGCCGCCCGCGTCCACGTCGCCAGCTGACGCCTGGCCAGCTTGAGGCGTCGGTTTACTCCTGAGCGGCCCGGCGGCTGTCGAGCCGGCCCCGTCGTGACGGGATGCCGCGGCGCCGCCGGTAAATCGTGTCGCACGCGTCGCACTGCCTCGGAATGCCGTGGCTTCGACGTTCGTCCAGCGGCATGAACATCGGAGTGTCGGAGATGCCGCACAGTGTCGTGATCGCTTCTGCCGGTTCGAGTGCTCCCGCGAGCCGGTGCCACTCGCCGTTGATGACCGGGTGAACGGTCTGTGCGTCGAGGTAGATCAGTGCGGCCATCGCGACGCCCCGATCACGGAGACCGGAAGTCGGCGCAGGTGACTGACCCGCGTTCGAGAGCCTTGAACGTCGACCGGTAGCCTTGGACTGCGTCGGGTTCGCTGACGAAGATGATGTTGTCCTGGTGTCGCAACGCGACGGTCAAGACGTTGCCCAGGCCTTCGTAGATGGTGAAGGCCTCGATCGTTTTCGCGACGGTCCGAGGGACGATCTTGATTGCCAGGCCGGGAAGGTGGGCTGCCGCCCGGAGAGCTTGTAGCTGCGGTTCGATGGCCGGGGCCAAGGCTGCAGCACCCACCAGAACGGTGCGGTCGGCGGTCCAGCCCTGGTCGAGCTGTCGGACTTGGTGTTCGAAGATCGCCTGATCGAGGTCATCCGGCCCCGCCGCATCCTGGGCGGTCGCCTGGATGTATTCCGGCGTTTGGAACGGTTCCGGGACCACGTACGGCGCCCATTCGAAGGTACGGACCGCGAGCTCCTCCAAGGTTCGCCGCTGACTGGCCGAGCCCGCGTCGAGGGTTTCGATGGAAATCGGCTCCTCAAGCTGCCGCCGGAGCCGCATGACGCGGCTGTACTCCGCTGGGCTCACCCGGAGAAATCCGAGGACGTGGGCCACGTCCTCGATCGCCGGTGCGCGCTTTCCCGTCTCCCAAAGGGACAAAGCTTGGGCTGAGACTCCCAGCTTGTGCGCCAGCCTGCGCAGCCCCAGCCCTTCGGCGGTGCGGGCACCACGCAGAGAGGCGCTCAGGGCAAGCAGAGCCGGAAGGCAGGGCTTTACTTTGGTCATGCGCATTCTCGTTCCAGGTCGTGGGGCGCCGGGATGATCCCGGCAGTGATGTCATCGCCGTGAGAGCGGAGCAGGTCGGGAAGTTCGTCGATCGCATCGGCGAGCTTGTGGTGCTCGTCAGGCGTTGCGGTGTTGTCTCGAATTTGTGCGACGAACAGGAAAAGTTGCCATTGCGTGGCTTCGAGAACGTCGACGAGTCTCTGCGTATCGCGGGTCATGCCGGCTCCGGGGGCGGCAGTTGTTCTGTCCGAATAGGATAGTCGCCGCAGTCCTGTGAGAACTCGGCAGAGGCGGACGTATTCCGGGTGCTCTGCGAAGGACAGGTCGGTTTCGGACGGCCAGGTGATCGCGATTGACGCCACCGTGTTCTACCACCTTGGGAAAATTCATTGCGCCACATCGTCGGACCAGCCCATCACCTGGAGCAGGACATCCTCTGGTACACCGTCGACCGGTCCTCGCAGCGGGAGCGCTCCATGTTTTCCCCAGTCACCGAGGGCGAAACGGGCGCCGATCGCATGCACCGAGGTCTTCAGCATTTCGATGCGCACGACGTCATGATGGGCATCGGTCGTCCGGTGACCGACCAGCGTCTCGGGTTCGGTCGAACCGGCGGCAGCGCCGCGCCACTCCCAGCCGCGACGGCGCGACTCGCCGATGGCCGCGCTGGATCGCTCCCAGGCAAGGACAACTTCGTGCCATCGATCAGAGTCGGTCATCGTGCCTCCGAGGAATGCGTCGTCGCAGGTGTCGCCACCATGAGGTGCCACGCGGTTTGCTGCGGCAGGAGGTTCGATTGGCGGCAAGGCGCCCGCGGCATGCGGGACACGTGCAGCGCGGCGCGTCGATCATCGGCGCGGCGGAGAACTGGGCGCCGCAAATCCCGCGGTACGAGCCGAAGGTTCGCATGCCGTCGGCGAAAGCGGCTTCCGTGACGAGGTGGTTGATGCCGGTCGACGCCTCGGTGACCCACAACAGGCTTGGGGTCGTCCGGCGTCTCGTAGGTGCGGTAGTCATCGTGAATCTCCGCGGTCGAGCTGGAACGAAGGAGCGTTGGACACCCGGCCGGTGCGCTGGGTCGGGGGCAAGCGCACCGACCGGGCTGATCAGGGTGATTTCCGAGCGAACGGCGACTGTGGTGGCGTCCTGGTGCAGTGCCACCTGTCGAAGACTTTGGTTGTCACGTCCGGTCTTCAGGGATGTTCTCGGTCAGCATGGCGCGGGCATGGCTGACGAGTTCGGCCATGGCTTGCCGTGGCAACACGACCGGGTCGCAGTCGTGGCCGACCATGACCGCGCGCTTCGGGCCGTCATTCGTTGCCAACACGCCGACGACGACTTGGCTTGCCGAGCCGTCGAGGCTTCGTGCCGGGACGACAACGCGTCTGCTCCAGCGGGTTCTGACACGATTCGCTCCCGGGTAGGCTCTCTCCACCGCTGTCAAGTGATGACAGGTGATGACGACTGATGCGCATCAGTGTCATCGCTGCTGACTGGCGGGCGCAAGAACCTGATGGGGTGAACTGCTGTCATCGGTTGTCCTAGCGCTCAACCTGCTTGTTGGCTGTCGTAGCATCTGATGCATGGCTGGCATCACCCGCAAGTTCCCGGGCTCCCCGCTTGGCGAAGCGATCTGCGCTGCGCGCGATCTTCGCGGCGTTTCGCAGCGCAAGCTCGGGGTGCTCATCGGTCAGACCAGTGCGGGACTCGTCTCGCGTTGGGAAAGCGGCGAGCGGACGCCTTCGGTGGATGACGTGCAGGCGATCGTCGACGTGTTGGAGATCGAGGGAGATGAGGCTGACCGGTTGCTGGCGCTTGCTGCGGGTGTTGGCCAGTCACGCCGTTTCTCGGTGACGCTGCCGGAGCGGCGCGTAGAACTGGCGGAGTTGCTCGCCGCGGAGCGAACCGCGACTGAGGTCACGCACCTCGCGCCGCTCGTGATCCCCGGCGTGCTGCAGACCGCTGATGCGATTCGCGCGCAGATGCATGAGGCTGGTGTGCCAGAGGCGGAGATCGAGGAGCGGGTGCTGACCCGGATCGGCCGTCGTGACCTCATCACCCGCCGGAACCCGGCGCGGCTCGAGGTCGTGCTGGGAGAAGCCGCGATCCGATACCGCATCGGCGGGCCGGCCGTGTGGGCCGATCAGCTCCAGTACCTCCTGGAGATGGGTGAGCTGCCGAACGTGGAACTCCGGCTCGTGCCGTATTCGGCCGGCTGGTCGCCGCTGCTGGTGGGCAGCTTCACGCTCATCGAGTCCGACCAGGCGCCACCGGTCGTGAGCTTGGAACTGCACGGCAGCGGCCTGACACTCCGCTCACCGGAAGACGTCGCACGGCACCGGCGTGCCGCCAAAGCGGTGCAAGAGAAGGCGATGAGTACTACGCAGACCGCGGAGTTCATCGCGGAGGTTCGACACGAACTGGAGCAGGAATGACGATGCGGTTCGAGCCAGGCAAGTGGTTCAAGTCGAGCTACAGCCCGGATAAGGGTGATTGCGTGGAAGTTCGGCTCGACGCCGAACTCGGTTCGGTGGTCGACGTCCGGGACAGCAAGGCGCCTGAGGCGGGCCAGCTGGCCTTCTCGGAACGGTCGTGGCGGGCGCTGCTCGGGGACCTGACAAGGTAGGGCCTCCGTCGAACGCCGCACTCGGTCAGCGCGCGGGGCAAAGTGCTTGCGCGCTACTCGAGTTCGTCGAGCATTATGGCTGGCCGGTTCGTGCCGACGGCGCCGTCTGCGGTCATCGAACGCACGTTCTATGCCCCTGGTAGGTTCCTCCGCGCCGAAGTCGGATCGCTGAGCCGGAGGTCGCCATGGCGTGGTTGCTGAGGGAGCGCGCAAGCGGTCGGGAGTGGCGCTTCGGCGACAGCGACCTCGCCTGGGAGGCCGGTGGCTACGACATGGCTCGGTTCGAGCTGCACGTGCTCGACGAGGACGTCAGTGGCGCACCCGACGGCCTGCCGAGTTCGTCTCTGATCGCGGCCTGCAAGAACTGACGCGGAGGCGAACCCGCGGCTCGAAACCTACGATGATCATCTCGGGTCTTTTCGATCGTGGGTGGGTGCTGGGTGGTGCGTCTGGCTGTCGGGCTGGCGGTGGGCTTGGTGCTGACACCTGCGGTCATTCTCATGGTGCGACGATCGGTCACGAGGCTGCCGCGTTGGGCCGTGATCGCGACTGCCGTGGCTGTCTCGGCTGCCGGAGCAGCGGTGGCGGTCTGGCCGCCGGTCACCATCGCCTTCGGAGTGGCGTTTGCGGCCCTGGCGATTCCCGCGGCAGTCGTCGATGGGCTTGAGCACCGCATCCCGGACCGGTTCAGCCTGCCGCTTTGCGGCGCCGTCGTTGTAACCGCCCTCGCGGCCGCGGTTGTCAGCAACGACTTCGGGAGTGGCTTGCGAGCCGTTGCCGGCGGTGCGGCCTGGGGTGCGGCGTTGCTGCTGTCCTACCTGATGACCGGACAGCCGGGGCCGGGCGACGTCAAGCTCGCTCCAAGCGTCGGCATCCTGCTCGGCTGGTTCGGTTGGCCGTGGGTCCTGGGTGGCCTCCTCGCGACTTACGTGCTCACTGCGGTAATGGGCTTGGTTGGCGTGCTGCTCCACAGGTATTCATTCCGGGAGGGGCAGGTGCCGATGGGGCCGTCCATGGTCACGGTCGCCTTCGTTTGCGGCACGATCGCCGCTGCTTCAGGCTGAGCGGCGGCCGCTGTCAGCGTCCGCGCTTCGGCGGTGTCGTGCCTGATTGACGATGTCCGCGTGCCGGCTCACCCAGTCCGCGAGCGGCTGCATGGCTTCCAGGGCTTCCCGCGTTGCCGGTGCCAGCGAGTAGACGACCGACGGCGGGAACACGCCAGCTTCCTGGTTGCGGACGATCAGGCGGTCGGCCGTCATCGTCTTCAACGTGCGCGTCAGGACGCTGGCGTGGAGCACCCGCGGCCTCCCGGACCAGCTGTTCGCCGCCGCGGCGTCGTTGAGCGAGCCGACCAAGTCGAGCAGCTCCGTGTAGTGCTTCGGGCCGCTCTTCAACGCCAGCAGGATCGCCGTCATCCAATCGCCGGCGAAGAGCTGCCTCGCGTCGTGCAGCTTGCGCAAGCGCTCGGCGTCCTCGGCGGTGATCGCTTGCGTGCTCGGTCGAGTCATCGTTCCCTCCCCGGTTCGATCACCCCAGGCTGTTGATCTTAAGTTTTCGCAGGTCACGTCTCAACTATCGAACGGGCATTCACCTGATCGGGTCTTAATTTCAGTTAAGACGCCTGGTGAGCGGTACCGTCGAGGGGAGCTGGAGGAGGGGTGATGGCCGAACGCGGGCGTGACTTCGCGGACAAGCTGAACCACCTGTTCGCCGTCACGAAGTCACCGGAGGGCGACGAGTACAGCAACGACTTCGCCGCGGACTCGATCACGACCGCGGGTACAAAGATCTCGGGCACGTACGTCTGGCAGCTGCGCAAGCGGAAGCGGGACAACCCGACGATCAAGCACGTCGAGGGGCTCGCCAAGTTCTTCGGGGTACCGGTCAACTACTTCTTCGACGACGACGTGACCGACCGCGTCGACCAGCAGCTGCGCGAGCTGGAAGCTGAACGGGAACGGCTCAAGGCGAACGCCGGTGACCAGGAAGCGCAGCGGATCGCGATGCGGGCCGGCGAGCTGACGCCGGATCGCCGCCAGCTCGTCATGGACTTGCTAGACGTCGTCTACCGCGACCAGCAAGCAGCGCGGGAGCGAGGGGAGCGATGAACGAGCGGCTGCTGCGCCGTCGCTGCCGGCGGTTGCTGAAGGAACTGGACATCCAGCCTCCACTGGACGTCGTCGAGCTGTGCCGGCGAGTCGGTGAACGCCGCGGCAAGCCGATCAAGCTGCTGGCCCACTCCATCCCGGTGCCCGGCCCCTTCGGCGTGTGGATCAGCACGCGCCCGGCGGACTACATCCTCTACCAGCGTGAAACCAGCAAGCCGCACCAGAACCACATCATCCTGCACGAGCTGGGCCACTTGCTGGCCGGCCACGAGAGCGATCCGTGCGACGACGAACTCCTCGCCGGGATGTACCCGGACATGTCGCCGGACAGCTTGCGTCAGCGGTACCCGGATCTCGAGCCGGACGCCGTTCGGCGGGCGCTGCGGCGCACCTCGTACGACACCGACCAGGAGCGCGAGGCCGAAACGACAGCGACGATCATCCTCGAGTGGGCGTCGGTCCTGGACCAGGTCGGCGTCAGTGGAAGATCGAGCGGGGCTGCTCAGGAAATGGGAGCTGCCCTCGAAGGCCGGCTGGGGTGGCTGTGACACCTCTGGTCCTCGCGTACGGGATCGTGTCGGCGGTCCTGCTGCTGTGGCTGGCCGGGAGGCTGGCGCGGAACCCGAGAAACGCCGCCCTGCGCGCCGTGACGGCGTTCGTGGCGTGCCTGGCCGTCGCGTTCCCGTTCGGGGCGGCGGCCAGCAAGAGCGCCCACGTGCTGGGTCTGCCGCCGATGATCTCGCGACTGATCCAGCACGGCATTCTGCTGGTCGGCGTGTACAGCCTCGTGTGCTTCTTCCTGTTCTCGGCGCGGGAGCGAGCGGTCGCCCGGCGACGCGCCGCCTGGTACGCCGCCCTGCTGCTGGCGGCCGAGGTCGTGCTCCTCGTCGCCGCGCTGGCGACACCGGCGTCCGCTCGGACCAACGACCAGTCGGTACCCAGCGTGGCGGTCTTCTTCATCGCAGCCGACGTATTCATGGCACTCGGTTTCGCCACGGCGGCAGTTTGGGCTTGGCGGTACGCGCGCGAAGCGGGCGGCAGGCCGGCGCGAGGGCTGCGGATCGCGGCCGTCGGCCTGGTCGCGATCGTTCTGGCGAACTGCGTCTTCGTGCCCGCGATCGTGCTGGGATTGATCTACCACGTTGGCGTCGCTGATCGCGCCGGATCCGCCGGGACGGTGGCGGGCGCCATCGCCGTCACCGCCCTGCTGATGCCGGGTGTCCTGCTGTTCCTGGCCGGAGTCAGCTATCCCGCCGTGATGACCAGGGTGGGTGCGTTGCGGATCTGGTGGCGTCACCGCCGCGGGTACCAGCAGCTCGCACCATTGTGGACAGTGCTGCACGCGGAGTTCCCGGATGACGCACTGGACCGGGTGCCGGCCGCGCCATGGCGTGACGCGCTGCGCCTGCGGGGGACGCACCGCAGGTATTACCGCCGGGTCGTCGAATGCCGCGACGGCCTGGTGCGGATCAGCCCGTATCTGGAGCGGACCGACGTTTCCGCCGATCTTCCGAGCCGTCTGCGGCAGGCGCTTGCCGTCCACGCGGCCGGTGAACCCGTTCCGGCGAAGGCGGTGCCGGTCGCGCTGCCGGAAGGCGACGGGCTGGACGCTGACGTCCGCGAGCTGGTGCGGTTGGCACGGGGCTTGGAGACGAGGGGAGCGGTATGACCAAGGCGTTGATCATCGGCGGAGGCATTGCGGGCCCGGTCACGGCCATGGCCCTCCAGAAGGCGGGCATCGATTCCGTCGTCTACGAAGCTCACGAGACGGGCGCGGACGACGTCGGCGCCTTTATGACGATCATGAACAACGGCTTCGACGCCCTGCACGCGATCGACGCCGACAAGCCGGTGCTGCAGGCGTCCTTCCCGGCTGACCGTGCGTTGTTCTGGAGCGGCTCGGGCAAGAAGCTCGGCGAAGCACCCATCGGTGGCGGTTCCGCCGGCGCGTACGGGCCGCACACCATCAAGCGGGCCGAGCTGTATCGGGTGCTGCACGAGGAGGCTACCCGGCGCGGAATCCAGATCGAGCACGGCGAACGGCTCGAGGACGTCGACACCAACCTTGACCACGGCGTGGCGGCGATCTTCTCGGACGGCTCCCGCCGCGAAGGCGACCTGCTGATCGGCGCCGACGGCATCCACTCGGCGGCCCGGGTGCTCATCGACCCGGAGGCGCCCGAGCCGCGCTACACCGGAACGGTCGTGCTCTGCGGCTATGCCCGGCAAGCGCCGGTCGACCCGGTGCCGGGCGTGTACCGGATGATCTACGGCAAGCGCGTCTTCTTCGCCTACACGACCGCGCCCGACGGCGAGACGTGGTGGTTCGTGAACCTGCCGCGTCCAGAGCTGTCGAAGGCCGAGCTCGCGTCGACTTCGCTGGACGAGTGGAAGCGACAGGCGACGGCGCTGCTTCGCCGTGACCGGTCACCGGCGACTGCAATCGTCGAGGCGTCGGAGCAGATCCGCGCGAGCAACGGCTACGACATCGCCTCCACGCCGACGTGGCACGACGGCCGGATGATCGTCATCGGCGACGCCGCCCACGCCGCGGCGCCGAACGCCGGACACGGTGCCTCGATGGCCATGGAGGACGCCGTCGTCCTGGCCAAGTGCCTGCGCGACCTACGGGAACCCGCGGCGGCGTTCCGGGCCTACGAGCAGCAGCGCCGGGAGCGAGTCGAGCGCTTGGTGGCGACCAGCGCGAAGATGGGCGGCACGGCCACGCCCGGCCCGATCAAGCGGATCCTCCGGGACATAGCGATCTCCAAGAGGCTCAAGAGCGGGCCACGGAACACGGCGGCATGGCTCACCCAGCACCACATCGACTGGACGGACTAATTGCATGTCCGAGGATCTAGTGCTGTCGTTGCAGTGCTAGGCGATCCAGTTCCTCTATGATTACTGTCATTGTATCTGGTTCAACTTGAATTACGTCTGGAGCCGCTTGGTGCCAGCTTGAGTTTCTTAAGGCTTCCGCAAGAGCCTGCACTCTGCGATGGCGAGCGCAATTTCGGGTTGCTTTGATTAGTAATTGGGACTGTATGTCGGAGTCGGGTATCGAACGTGTGACTGCTTCCGCGCGATCGGTTTCTTCAGCTTTGAATAGTGCGTCAGCTACGACGGAAAGGGCGTCTATCTGCCAGTCGCCGCCGGCAATGGAACGTGCTACTTCCTCGGCGTGGTCGAGTCTGTCTTGTCTGACCAACTCTTCGGTCAGAATATCTAACGCCAATCCCGAATCGCCGTGGTCGGTAATGGCGCGCGCGATTGCCTCGGCTTGATCGAGGAGCTTGTGCGGCTGGTCTCTTGATTTTGTTAGAGAAGTTGCCTCGGCAGCCCAAGTCAACGCTTGAACTTGTAGGACGGGGTCGGCGATAGATTGCACGATAGTATCGACGCTCCTCATATCGCAATTTTCGGCAACAGCTTTGATTAGTGGTTGAATGAGTAGTTCTAAGTCAGATGCGCTAGCCCGGGAGCGCGTTATAGAAATAACCTTCTGGACCAGATCTGCAAGGCGGTTATTGTTATTGGACTTGGCGAGTTTCCTGGCAATCGAGATCTGTGCGTGTGTTTGGCCAATGGGGTCGACGATTGAGCGCGCTAATCTCTCTGCATCTCTTGTCATGCCAGCCTCAATCATGGCCTCGATGGCAGTCGCGGCCGCAGTACTTTGCATCTCGCCCGGGCTCATGATTCGCGCAATTTGCGCAGCGGGTTCGAGATGCCTGATCCTAATAAAACCGACGAGTATTAGGGTTAGGAGTTCGTTGTGCTTAGATGGGTCATCGTAGCGCGAGAGGACCATATTTAGTGCGCGCTCGAGTGTCTCTTGTGAATGTGCACGCTTGCTCGATTTACTCATACCTTCGGCTAGTGATACAAGCATCTTCACTTGTTCACCATAATCGTCAGTTGATTTAATAAGTGATTCTGCTTGGGAAAGTAGTCCGACCTTGGCTAGCTTCTCGACAATTGATCCCAGTGCTTTCCCCCGGTAGCTTTGAATTGCAATACTGCGCGCCATCATCTCTGCCTGTGTGAGATCCCCTAGCTTGACCAGGACGTCAGCTATTGACACCTGCGCTCGTGCACGTATTTCTAAGTCGGCTATGCGGTCGACTTCAGTTTTCGTGCGGTCTATGACGGTGCGTGCCTGACTATGCAGGTTGGCGCTTGTTAGCTTGTCGGCGAGCGAAATCAGTTCTTTTGTCTCACGCTCAAGATTGTTGACTGATCGAGCGAGTTTCTCGCTGCGTTGAAGGACGTCGTTTGCGGCCTCGCGGTCGTTGATGATCGTCATGGCCCTGGCTACTGAAGTGAGTATCTGGGCTTGTTGGCTCGGGTCATCCGTGAGGTGCGCGATTTTTAGTGCGCGACTGAAGTCTCCAGATTTTGCAAACGCTCCAGCCAGTAGTTCTAGTATGTACATCTTCTCGGGGTCGGAAATAATGCGAATGGCGACGGATTCGGCGCGGAGCAGATTGCCAGTTTTGATCAAAGATGTTGCGATGGATGCCAGCATCTCGGATCGGCCGAACCTATTTTTGATGGAGTATGCGAGCGTCTCGGCGTGGTCGACTTGGTTAGTCTCGGCAAGTGCTTCGGCTACCGGTATGAGTGCCTGAACTCGATAGAAAAGACCGGGTATACCCATTGCGATTGCTTCGGCGCGATCGACATCATTTGATTTGAGGAAGGATCGGATGGCAAGTATAAGCGACTCTGCTCGCCAATCGGCATCCGGAACTAAACGCGCGACTGCTTCGGAGCGCGAACAATTGCCAATCGTCGCCAGAGTTTCGGCTACGGTCACCAGCATCTGTATGCGCTCGGGTCGAGGGGCTGCGTATGCGAGCGTCTCAGCGCGTTCTGTAATTTTGTTTAACTCGTTACTGTTGCCCGCAAAGGCGAGAGTGACGGCGATGGAAGCCAGTGCTTGCACTTGCTCGAAGGGGGCCGCAGAACCCGCGATGGTCTCGGCGCGTTCAAGGAGCTTGGATGCCTGTTTGTGCTTGCCGAACTCAATCAATGTCTTTGAGATAGTTGCAAGTAGCCGCACCTGGAAAACTGAGTAGTTGCTCGAAGCGGCTATTGCTTCTGCGTGCTCGATGTGGCCGGCTTTGCTGATTGCTTTGACTACCGAACCTAATGCTCTTGCTTTGCTGTTCGGATCGGTTATGGATTGTGCGATCGCTTCGGCGTGCTCTACTTCACCAACATGAATCAGATTATCGATCACCAATTCTAACCCTGACGGTTTTCCTGATGGCCAATGGATGGAACGTGCAAGGATCTCGGCTCGATCGATGTTGTCGAAATTAATCAATGCCTCAACGGCTGCGTACAAGACATCTGCGTGGTCTCCGGGTCTGGATGCGACGGCAGCGGCTGTAGCTTCGGCAGTGCCAAGTAGTTCTCTAATTTCTTCGGTGGCGCCATGCTGCTGCTTTAATGAGGCGGCCGCAAAAATCGATGCGTAGATTCGATCTTCAGGTTTGGGTATTGATTTAATGAGGGATTCGGCTCGTTTTATCTGGCCCAGTGCTGCCCAGGCGGCAGGCAGCTCTGTTGGAATGCTTCGGTTGCGAGCGAGAAGGTGATCTCGGTGGATAGAAAGGCGAATCATCTCAGCTAAAGCTGGCTCGGTTTGGTTCGCGATCATGCTTTGGGTTGCGGCGATTTCGGTCAGGATAAGTGCGTCGCCTCCTGACAAGCTGAGCATACGGTCCTGGCGGGCGATATCGGTAGCGCAGTCCGTCATTCTTCGCGCGTCGCCGGCCGCTTGAAGCATGTGGAAGTAGCCGTGAAGCAGATATTCTGGCGTTTCCGGCGGCCATTGTTTTTCCTGATACTGGCCAGCCCACGCGTGGATACGCTCGCGGTAACCGATCATGCGACGTTCGCCTAACATTTCCAAGGCTGTGACCTGAAGTTGCTCGTGGCCTAGCAGGAATACATTGGCTCCGTCAGGGCTAATGTGACTGTTGCGTACAGAGAAGGTCCGTCCGGTCACAGTCCGTAGATGGTCGTCGATGTCCCACGTTGACGATCCGGTTAGCTCCGCCAAGTCCGGCGAAGACAGTCCGCCGCCTGCTGCGGCGACCAGGCCGAGCAAGTCCTGCTCGGCGACTGTACTGCGCAACAGTCGCTTCAGTTCGCGTTCCATCGCTGTTCGCGTGGCTTGTGCCTTCGGCGAGGGTGCTAGCCGGTGGATGACCGACTGGTCATGTAGTGGGTGAAACGCTGGTACGTCGGTAGGGATCGGAGGATTCGGCCTACTGGCGACGATCGCACGCATCCCGGCTGGTAGTTCCGCAGGGAGAAGGGCGGCGATACTGTGTGAGTCTGAACTGTCGTGTTCCCCTCTGTCTTCATCGAGCCCGTCGACGAGGAGGAGAAACTGCTCGCCGCGACGATGGCAGCACTCGGCTGCTTCAGTAAGGAGGCCCAACAGGTGCGCCTCGCGCGTGGACTCGGTCATGAACGGAGGCATCGTCTCGCCAAGAAGGGCCAGCAGTTGCTCCATCACGTTGTCGATGAACGCATTTCGATCGTTCTGGCTCGCCAGTCGTGCCGTCACGAAAAACGACACAACTCTGACGTTGACAGGTGGGTTTAGCGCGAACCAAGACATTAGTGCCGACTTGCCTGACCATGCCCTGCCAATCCACCAGGAGTACTTGCCAGCCGTCTCGGGTGTGCAGCAAAACTCAGTCAGTTCAGCGAGTTCGGCGTCCCGTCCGACCAACTGAGGCGGAGCGATCCGCTTCACCTGCTCGCGATACCGCGTTCGCACGGGGGCCCCGGTCGCCAAGTTAACGTCACCGAGATGCACGCCGGAGTTGGCGTAGCCGCCAGGTGCAGTGGCCGTGCCACTGTCAGTGACAGTGTTCCGGCTCGGCTGTTCATTTGTCATTTGTTCAATCCAGAACTTTGTTGAGCGATGTCAAATGCGATGTCAATCCAGTTGGATGCCGGTGACCGCGTCCCCTCCTCCGGAAGCTTCGGCTCGGCCTGTGCGCTCCACGCATATGCGAGCGTCGAGGACGTTCGCCTTGCCGGAGATACCGGTGGTCGCTTTGCCGCCGGTGTCGGCCCTGGCTGGGCCGGTGTCGGACACAGTTGCCGACTTCGCGGCTGGCGGTGTGCGCACCGCGGCCCATACCGCGATGCCCACTGCTGCCAGTGCACCTAACGCCGACGTCATCGTCGCGATCTTGTTCACGTCGTCCCAGCGTGCGATCGCGAACCATGTTGTCAGCGCTGCCGCCAATCCACAGGTGACGACCAACGCGACACGCGCAGCACTCATAGTTTCCCCATCGTCGAGATTTGATCAACTGCAACGGCAAGCCCGATCCCACTCTAGTCCTGTCGTCCTCAACCGCCGACAGGCGGACTCAGGTGTTTGCGAAGAAGAGTGAACTTCAGCGGGAGCTCATAGGTACTCCAAAGTCCGTGTCATGCGCCGTTTGCAGTGCGTGGGGCCGCGGCCTGTAAACCGGTTTCATAGCAACATGGATCGGTTTGGAGGACGTAATGACGAATTCGCAATACCGTCGCCTGGCGAGGCGAGTTGCTGCAATGGGCTCGATCGCAATCGCCATGCTCGGCGCTGCGTTGACACCGGCCGCGGATGCCGCTGTCCACTTCGGTCTGGAGGGGGCGTGTGGGTATCAGGGCTGGGGTGAGTACCGGCATTGCGACGGTGGCACCGGTTCCACCGTCATGCTTGACGTCCAAGACATCTGGGGCAGCATCTACCGCTACTGCGTGGGGCCGGGTGTTACCGATCTTCAGCCGGTCATCAGATGGCGTGTCACCGGCGCCTGGTGGAACGGCGGCGTGGGCTGTGACCCCGGCTACTACGGGCCGGCGTGAAGCACACATTCGAGTGAACAGAACTGCGACGGCTCACGTCGTCGCGCTTGCCCGGTTTGATGAACCTGATCAACGGTCATCAGGAAGGTTGAACAATGGTGCAAAGCTGGTTCTCGGTTGCGGCGCTCATTCTTGTGTCGGCGGGTTTGGCGAGTTGTGCGGCAGAAACGCGTAAGGAGGCGCCGAGCGCGTCGCCTTCCGAGGTGTCGCTGCCGCCGGGTTCGAAGACCGCCCGGCCCGAGGATGAAGCAGCCCGAGCTGCGTTGGCCGCCTATGAGCTCTACTGGCAGATCAGTGAACAGGCCGGGCACGCGCCCCGCCAGAAGGACTGGCGGCCCGAGCTGGCGAAGGCCATGGCCGACCCGGCGTTGACCGACTACGTCAACGAGGTCGCCAACCTCGCTTCCGTTCCGGCGCACACCGTCGGCCGGTACGGGCGGGCGCCGAAGGTGACCTCGGTGTCGCTTGGCGAGCCACCACGGGTGGTTGTCACCGACTGCCTCGATGCCACCGACGAGCACCTCGTGAGCGACAAGGCCGGCGAGCCCGGCCGGAATCTCGACAACCCGGACCAGCCTCGGCGGTACGAGTTCGAAGCCCAGGTCGTCCGTTACCCGAACCCCGACCGCTGGCTGGTGCAGCAAGTCCAACCACGCTTGGAGAAACCATGCTGAAAGGAAGCTGCCTCCTGGCCGCCGGCCTGGTCGTTGCCGCCTTGCCTGCGACGGCGTACGGCCAGACCGGCCCCGGAGGATGCAAGTCGGCCGGCACCCGCGGGATGTGCTGGGTCGAGGCCACCGACCCCGGTCGGCCTGCCGACGGTGTGCCTCAGCGCGGCAACGGTCCGGCTCATCAGGCCGGCGGCCACGCCGCGGGTAAGCCGCAGTTCGCCTGCGTCGACCAGCCGTGGACGCCCCCGCCCGCGGGTGACCCGCTGTGGGGTGGCCACTCGCCGTCCGAAGGATCGTTGAAGCTGCTGATCTGCCAGGGCGGCGGAGCTCTGCAAGGCTGGCCACGGGTGGTGTTCGCGCCGAACGGACAGCCTGTCGTCGTGCCTCAGGTGTCGCCGGCCGAGCTGGCCGAACAGGCCATCTCGGCGATGGGGTTGTCGGCTCCGGACATCCGGCTCGCGCCACCAGCAGACTCCCCGCACGGTGCGACGATTGGCTTCCCGGTGTGGATGTGGACCGCCCGCCGCGAAGCGACCGTCGGTCCGATCACGCGGACCGCGAGCGCGGGTTCGATCACCGTGACCGCCACGGCGACGTTGGCCAAGATCGACTGGTCCATGGGCGACGGGGCATCGGTCAACTGCGCTGGGCCCGGCACCGAGTTCAGCGACGAACAGGCCGGACGGCCGTCACCGACCTGCGGTCACGTCTACCGCGGCCTCATCGCCGGGGGAGTGGCCGGCATCAACGCGACGAGCCGCTGGGAGATCCGCTGGTCCGGCGGCGGACAGAGCGCGTTCCGGACGATGACACTGACCTCGTCGGCTCGCCTGCCCGTCCGTGAGATCCGCACGCTGAACACCCGGGGCCCGCGATGACCACCCGGGTGCAGCAGCTGCGCGGAGTGCCTGACGCCCCGCCACCGGCGCCGGTTCCGCTCCGGCCGCCCCGGCGTCGCCGGTCGAAGCTGCTTGTCCTGCTCGGCGTGGTGCTGTCGGCGGTCTCGGCCGCGGGCATCGTCTGGATCTTCCGGGCGACCGACGACGCGGTAGCCGCGGTCGGCGTGGCCCGGCCGGTCCGATACGGCGAGACCATCACCGCGGAGGCGTTGCGTGAGGTCCAGGTCCGGCCTGACCCAGGTGTCCGGCCGTTGCCGTGGGAGCGGCGGTTCGACGTCGTCGGCCGGACGTCATCAACCGACTTCCAGCCGGGCGAGATCGTGACGCCGGACGCGGTGTCGGACTCGGCAACCGTGCCCAGCGCCGGGCAACAGCTGATCGGCGTTCCGGTGAAGCCGGGGCAGCTGCCCGCTGCGCCGTTGCAACCTCGCCAGCCGATTCTTCTCGTACCTGCCGGTTCCGAAGCGTGGCCGCCGGTTCGCGGTGCGGTGATCAGCGTGAGCGAACGCGACGCGACCTCGACGCAGGTGGTGGACGTCGTGGTGCCGGAAGCGAACGGTGTCCAGCTGGCCTCTCGAGCCTCGGCCGGCGGTGTCGCGATCGTCGTGCTGCCGAAGGGCCGGTGATCGACGTGCTGATCTCCTTCGTCTCCGTGAATGGCAGCCCAGGCGTCTCAATGGCTGCGCTGGCACTGACCTGGGTCTGGCCGCGCCATGCGGTGGTCGCCGAGTGCGACCCGACCGGTGGGCGCGCGCTCGGCGTGTTCGACCCGGATGGCAGCCACGGCCGGACCGGCGTCTTCGAGCTGATGCTGCAGGCACGGACCATGCCGCTGCACCGGGCGATGTCGAGCCAGCTGCTCGTCCTGCCGGACGGCACCGGTCGCCACCACCTGCTGGCCGGCGCAGGTTCTCCGCGGGAAGCCGACAGCCTGGATTGGCGACGGCTGACCTCGCTGTTCCTGGACTTGGAGACGGTCGACGTCCTGGCGGACTGCGGCCGGTTCCGCAGCCGGGCCACGCCGGCCGCGGTGCTGTCCGAGGCCGACCTCGTCGTAGCGGTCGTGCGCAACTCGCGGCTCGCTGCAGACCTTCGCGAAAGCCCTGGAGATCATCCGAGAGGAGCACGGCGTCTTCGACAACGAAGGGCTCGTGGTCCTGATCACCGATCCGGACCCGCGGACCCATCAGCGCTTTCCGCACGGCGAGATCGGGAAGGAACTCGGTCTGCACGTCGTCGGAGCGCTGCCCTGGGATCCGAACAGTGCGGCACAGTTCACCGACCTGCACCGGCCTGGCCGGAAGTTCGAGACGTCGCCACTGCTGACCCACGCGCGCCGAGCCGCGGACGAGATCGGCCGTCGCGCGATGGAGCGGATGAACTGGCTGCGGAAGCCGCCACCGGTGGTGAACGGCCATGTCCGTTGACGTCGCCGCGTTCGCGGGCATCGACGAGGTCGTCGACCGGGTACAGCAGCGGTTGGCTCCCCTGGTGCAGGAGAAGGTCGCGTCGGGGGAGCGGGACGAGCGCGCGATCGCGGAGATCCTGCTCGACGACGTCCTAGCGACGGTGATCAAGGAGTGGGCAGGCTCCGGGCGGCCGTTCCTCGACTTCGAGCAGGAGCAGACGGTCAGGTCGGCCGTGCTGGCGGAGATGTTCGGCCTCGGCCGGCTCGAGCCCCTGCTGGCCGACGACGAGGTCGAGAACATCGACATCATCGGCAGCGACCCGGTGTGGCTGTCCTACCACGACGGCCGCGTCGGCCGGGCACCACGGATCGCCGCGACCGACCAAGCCGTTGTCCAGTGGTTGCAGCGGATCGCCGCCCGGATGGGCCGCACCGAGCACACGATCAACGACGCCCGCCCGCTGCTCAACATGGAGCTTCCCGGCGGCGAACGCCTGGCCGCAGCCATCGGCGTCACCGACCGCCCGCACATCTCGATCCGACGGCACCGGCTGCCGACCGCGGGCCTGGAAGCGCTGCGACAGCGCAGCATGCTCTCGACCGCCCAGCTTGCGCTGCTGCGCGCAGCGGTTCGGGCGGAGAAGAACATCGTCATCTGCGGACGGCAGAAGGCCGGGAAGACGACGCTGCTGCGGGCGCTGTGCTGGGAGGTGCCGCCCACCGAGCGTTTCGCGACGCTGGAGACCGAGTTCGAGCTCGGCCTGCACCGCCGTCGTGACCGGTTCCCTGCGGTGGTCGCGTTCGAGGAGCGGGAGGGCAACACCGAGCGCTGGGAGAACGGCAGGCCGGTCGGCGGCGTCGACCTCCCGCGGCTGGTGTGGCAGTCGCTGCGGATGCACACCGCGCGCACGGTCGTCGGGGAAGTCCGCGGCGGCGAGATCGTCCCGATGCTCAACGCGCTCGCCGCCGGCGGCGCCGGATCGCTGTCCACCCTGCACGCGCGCAGCGCCGCCCAGGCCATCCACCGCATGGTCCTGCTCTGCCTGGAGACCAACGCGGCCTGGACGCCCGAGTTCGCCTACGAGGTCGTCGCCAACACTATCGACCTGATCGTCCACGTCGACCTGGTGCACGAGCCCGGCCGTCTCGATCGCCACATCGCCGAAGTCGTCGCTGTCGAGCCGGGGGAGTACGGGCGGCCAGCCCGCACCTTCCTCTTCGCCCAGGCGGAAGGCGGCCTTTCGGTGCCGACCGGGAACCTGCCGACCGACATCGAGGACTACGAGCGCGGCGGCTTCGACCGCAGCTGGCTGACGAGCAGCGGCGACGGCGGCTGGCTGACCGAGCGGAGCCCGCGATGACCGAGTTCATCCTGACGCTGGCCGGTGCGGGTGCCGGCCTGGGTCTCACCCTTGCCGTCCTCGGCATCCACGGTCTTGAGCCGAACGACGTGCCGGCGTTCCGGCGCGGCCGACGGTTCCTCGCCTGGTGGTCGGCCCGGCGGCGCAGCTCAGTGCGATGGTCGGTGGCCTGCGGTGTGGGCGCGCTCGTCTGGCTGGTCAGCTGCTGGCCGGTCGCCGGGATTGCCATTGCCGCAGCCGGCGTCTTCCTGCCGTGGCTGTTCGGCGCCGGCAAGCTCGCCACCGAGCGGATCGAGCGGCTGGAGGCGCTCGAGGACTGGCTGCGACGCCTCGCGGACGTCCTGCGCGCGGGCAACGCCGGTCTCGTCGGAGCCCTGCAGGGCTCCGCTCACGACGCGCCGCCTGCGATCAGCTCCGAGGTCACCACACTGGGGCAGCGCCTGCGCACCTGGGACGTCGCCGACGCCCTCCGGCAGTTCGCCGACGACCTCGACGACCAGATCGGCGACGCCGCCGCGGCCGGTCTCTGCGTCGCCCACCGGCAAGGCACCGGCACCGCTGAACTCCTGACCACCCTGGCCCGCCAGATCGCCATCGACGTCGCGGCGCGCCGGGACGCGGAGGCCGAACGGGCTCGCAGGCGGTCCGCCGCCCGGATCCTGCTCGGGCTCTGGGCCGTGATGTTCGTCGGCTTCGCCGCCTTCGGCAGTGACAGCTACACGTCGGTGTACAGCTCGGTCGGCGGGCAGCTGGTGCTCGCTGTGGTGCTGGGCGTTGTCGGCGTTGCGGTGGTGTGGCTGCGCCGGCTCGGCGTCGAGTCCCCGGCACCGCGGTTCCTTCCCCGGGAACGGCCATGAACCCCGAGGCGGCCCTGATCGTCCTGGCGATCACGGCGGCGATCGGCGTGACGCTGGTCGTGGCGGCCTTCGCACCGACGCGGCCGCGGCTCGCCGACGTGCTTCACGAGACGCCGCAGGGTTTACGCCATGTGCTCGTCGCGCGTGCGGATCGGATGAAGCTCATTGCGAACCCCGCTGATCTCGCGCTGGTCGGCCAGTCCAGGGAGCAATTCCTGGTCCAGCGGATCGGCTTGCTGCTCATCGGCGCCCTGTGGATCCCGGTCCTGACCGTCGTCCTGGCGTTGATCGGCGCCGCACCGCCGACGGTGCTGACCGGCGCAGCGTCCGTGGGATGCGCGTTCCTCGGGTGGCAGTTGCCGGTGATCGTGCTGAGGAGCAAGGTCAGGCATGCCCGGACGGCGTTCGCCGGCGCCCTGGCGGCCTATTGCCGGCTCGTCGCGCTGGGCCGGCTCGGCGACCGCGGGCCGGTCGAGGCGTTGCGCTACCCGGCCACGCTCGGCTCGGGCTGGGCGTTCCGACGGATCAGGCTGGCCATCGACGAAGCCACGCTGCGCGGCCGGATGCCCTGGGACGGCTTCGCCGAGCTGGCCGAGGAAACCGGTGTCCGCGAGCTGAAAGACATCGGGCACATCATCGCCAGCGCCGGCCAGGACGGCGCCAGCATCGTCGACACCCTCCGCGCCAAGGCCGCCGCCCTGGACGAGAAGCAGCTCGCCGAGCGCAAGACCGGCTCGTCGGTCCGCTCGGATCGCATGGACATGCCCGTCGCCCTGCTGGGTCTGGCGTTCATCGCCTTCCTCGCGTTCCCCGGCCTCTACCTGATGCTCCATACCTGAAGGGAGAAGTTCATGCTCGGCAAGATCACGTTCTGGTGGCTCTACTTCCAGACCCGCCTGAGCCAGTTCGTCGACGAGGGCGAACGCGGCGACGAGAACATCACCAAGGCCTTCTACGCGGCGCTCGGCATCACCGTCGCCACGCTGATCGGAGCCGGCATCACCGCCTTTGTCAATGGCAAGCTCCCGCTGATCGGCGGCCACTGATGCTGGCCGGTGAGCGCGGCGACGACAACGTCGCCGCGGCCGTCGTCTTCAGCGCCATCCTGCTGGTCGCCTGGGCGATCCTGCAGGTCGCCGTCGTGTTGCTCGGCCGTGGTGTCGCGCTCGAAGCCGCCCGCGACGGCGTCCACGCGGCACGGCTCCCGCCGGTGGACACCGCGGCCGCCGCCTTCGCCGCGGCTGGCTACGTCACCCGGGCCACCGGCTCGTGGCTGGACGCCGTCGCGGCGCATGCCGAAACCGACGGCCGCAACGTCGTCGTGACGGTCACGGGAGAAGCGGTGTCGCTGGTGCCATTCGCGCAGTTCCCGATCAGCCAGACGTCGTCCGGCCCGATCGAGGAGCTGCGGCCATGAAGTCGTCCGAGCGGGGCGACGTCACCATCGAGGCGGTCGTCGGCGTCCTCGCGCTCTTCCTGATCTTCGGACTCGGCCTGGTCGGCCTGCGGGTGCTCGTGGCCGATGCGGCCATCGACGACGCCGCTCGCTCGGCGGCTCGAGCGGCGTCGATCGCCCGCGACGGCCAGGCTGCTGCCGTTACGGCGGACCGGCGCGCCCGCGCGGTGCTTGCCGAGCAGAGGTTGGCGTGCAGCAGCCTGGACGTGGCCGTCGACGCCCGTGACTTCGCCAAGTCGCTCGGAGAGACCGGATACGTCGTCGCGACCGTGACCTGCGTGGTGCCCCTCGTCGACCTGGCCCCGGGGATCGGCGGCTCGAAGACGCTTCGATCGCAGTTCCGCTCGCCGATCGACCGGTACGGAGCCCGATCATGAGATCGCTGCGCGGGGAACGTGGCTCGGCGTCGGTGCTGATCCTCGGCTTGAGCGTCGCGGTGCTGGTCGGCCTCGGGTTTGCCGTGGACGGGACCCGCAAGGGCCAGGCGTACTCCCAGGCCAGGTCGATAGCGGAAGAGGCCGCGCGTGCCGGAGGCCAAGCACTACGCGCCCACGCCTTGGCTGAGGGGACCGACGCGGACGTCGATCCTCAGCTGGCGGTGGTCGAGGCCCAGCACTACCTTGCCACGTCCGGTGCCGGCGGCACCGCGCGATGGGACGGCCGGCTTCTGATCGTCGAAACGACGATCACGAGGCCCACCGTCTTTCTCGGCTCGATCGGTATCCCCGCCTTCACCGTCCACGGCACCGGCACGGCCGTCGTGGTCTCCGCGGGATAGGAGGACCGATGCGTACGGCAAGCGCGATGCGTACGGCAAGGCTGTTCCTGGGCGTCACCACCATGGTCGTGATCACCGTGGCTCCGCTCGCGGCGTTGTGGCAGTTCCGATCCGTCTATATGCCCGACCACGTACCCACCGTCGGCGAGGCAGTCGCTTGGCTCACGAGCGAGGACAACGGCCGGCTTTTCCTCTTGCTCTTGGTTGCGGCGGGCCTCGTCGCGTGGCTGCAACTCGTCGCCGCGATCGTCTTGGAGGTGCTCGCCCGTCTCCGCGGGACGACCGTTCCTCGCCTGCCCGGCTTCGGTTGGGCCCAGCGCATCGCCGCGGCCCTGTTGCTGGTCATGCTCACCGGCACGGCGGCCGAAGCCGCTCAACCGCCGGACGGCGACGAAGCCCGGCCCACGCACGTCGTCGTCCCCGGTGACAGCCTGACGAGGATCGCTGCCGGCGAACTCGGCAGTCCTTCGCGCTACCGCGAGGTCTTCGATCTCAACCGCGGCATCACGCAACCCGACGGCCGATCCCTGCAGAACCCAGGCCTGATCCTGCCAGGTTGGACGCTGCAACTGCCGGACGACAGCCACGCTGACTGTGAGGAGATCGTCGTCCGCCCCGGCCAGACGCTGTCCCAGATCGCCCGCGAGAAACTCGGCGACGCCGGACGTTATCGCGAGATCTTCGATCTCAACCGCGGCCGACCCCAGCTCAGCGGACACCAGTTGGACGACCCCGACACGATCCGCCCAGGCGATGTCCTGCGGATACCCCGCCCGCCGAGACCCGACGCCGGCGGCGGTGCAGCTCCGGCTACCGCGGCCTTCCTCCGCACTCCGGAGTCCTGCCAGCCTCCCGAACCAACCCCGATTCCTCCCAGCCAGCCAGCGAAGCCGCTGCCCAGCGTCCGAATCCCACCCACGTCAGGCCATCCCTCGAGCGTGGCCACACCACCCGTCGACACTGACAACGGGCTACCGATCGCGCTGGCCAGCATCGGTGGTCTTCTCGCCGCGGGCCTGCTAACGCTGCTGGCAACCCGACGACGACGCGCTCAGCAACGCCGACGTCCCGGTCACCGCATCCGGAACAAGCCGCCGGGCAAGTTCGAGAAGGTCCTCCATACCGCCGCACGACCCGCCACCGTCGACGAGCTCGACCAAGCGCTGCGAACTCTCGCGCGAAATGCGGGCGACGAGTTGCCGAACCTGCAAGCGATCAGAGTCGGATCTGACGGGATCAAACTCCAGCTGAGGAAGGGGAGCAAGCCGCTCGAACCGTTCGTCAAGACCGGAATGGCCGAGTGGCAGCTGGATCCGTCGACGAAACTCGATGGCGGCGGCGAACCGCCGCCGTACCCGACGCTGGCGTCGCTCGGCCACACCGCCGGTCGCGACCTCGTGCTGATCGACCTGCGCGAAGCCGGCGTCCTCACCCTCGGCGGAAACCGCGACGCAATCGAGGCCGTCGTCCTCGCGATGGCCTGGGACCTCGTGGCGGCCCCATGGGCGGCGGGAACGCAGATCACGCTGGTAGGTGCTGGGAAGACGTCGGCCGAACGCCACCCGGATCGATTGCGGTACGCGTCAGATTGGGATGAAGCCATCGACTCGCTGGAGCCACGGGCCGGACAGCCTAACCTGATGCTGTCGGTCCTCCCGTTGAGCGAGGACATCGTGCAACGGCTCCCGTACGACCGGCTCGACGCAGTCGTAACGGCTCGCGGCGAAGGCGTCCGGCTGCCGAGTGCGTGGCACCTCGACGTCGGCAGTCAGCGCACCACCGTGGAAGCGCTGGGCGAAGAGGTCGAGCTGCAGAGGCTTACGCCGGCCCAGGTCGACGAACTCGTAGTCGCACTCGCCGAGGCCGACGAGCCGGTCCAGGTTCCGGCCGACGACTACCGTAACGTCCCGCTCGACGAGAGCGGTGCACCGGTTCAGGCTGCGGCCGCGGCGATGCCTTCTCTCCAGGTGCTGGGCCCGGTCCGCTTGCACGGGGCCGACCCGCAGGCCGTCGAGGGCAAGAAGCTCAACCGCCTGACCGAGCTGGCAGCTTTCCTGGCCCTGCACCCCGGCGTGACGGCCGACGAGATCTCCCGCCAGCTCGGCACCGATGCCCAACCCTGGTCAGCAGCTACTCGGCAGGGCTACATCTCGCGGCTTCGAACCTGGCTCGGCCGCGACGAGAACGGCGAGCTGTACGTCCCGAACGTCGACGCACGTCACGGCGGCTACCGGGTGTCCTGCTCATTCACCACCGACTGGGAGACCTTCCGAGACCTCGCGCGCCGCGGTCTCGCCGGGCGAGACGCCGTGGTCTCGGATCTGCAGCAGGCACTGGACCTGGTCCAGGGGACACCCTTCAGCAACGTTCCGCCTGGCAGGTACGCGTGGAGCTCGTGGCTCCAGCGGGAGATGACCGACGCGATCGTCGACGTCGCCCACACCCTCGCTGAGGTGCACCAGAAGGCTGGTGACCTGCCCTCTGCGCGCCGGGCGGCGATGCGTGGACTGCAAGCCGAGCCGGTGAGCGAGATCCTCTACCGAGACCTGCTTCGGATCGAGTACCGAGCGGGCAATCTCGCCGCAGTCCGCCGGACGGCAGACAAGCTCGCCGCCTTGGCCGCCTCGCTGGACGTGGAGCTCGACCAGGAGACCAGCGCGTTGGTGAGCATGCTCCTGGCCAGCCGCCCGTGACGCGGGGCAAGTGTCCGGAAATTCAATCCGGTAAGCGGACATCATAGCGGAACTGAATTGTTCCTGCAGCAGTTCTGCTTGTCTCGCTGAGGGTGCCTCTTAGTGGTGTATGTCGAGACGGGGAGATAAAGAATCTCGCCGCTCTCGGGCTCGGGTCTCGCAGGGTCTCGGTGAGTGAATTGACTGTCTCGGCAGGGGAACAGGGCGTCGATCACGCCTCGACTTCGGGCATGATGCCGCGACGCAGTGGTTCTGAATGGTGTTACCATCAGGATCGCTCGCGCGGCGATGAATGCCATTTCTCCGGTCGCGTCGAGCTTGTTCACGGGGCAAGCGCGCACAACTTGCGCACCCGGCTTGCTCACGCATCGGCAGATCTCCTCCGGTGGGCCGCCGATGCGTCGGCCGCTCAATCCGTCGAGGATGCCTGACTCGCCATGACTTCATCCGATCGTGTGATCATCAATCCGCCGGCTCCCAGCTTAGATGGCTACGGCCAACGAGATCGCCTTGCCGGAGTCTCGGGACCGTCGGGGCTCTCCGACCACGCTGTCTCGCCCTGGGCATGCCCCTGGCCCTCCTGCGCGACGAGGTTCGCGTCGCTTTCCTGGGACGAACCTCCACAGAGGAGCAACAGGATCCTCGGCAGTCGATCCTGCGCCAACTGGGGAACAGCAAGACGGCCTTGCCCGAATCCTGGGTCATCGTCGCGCACTTCTACGACGTCGAGTCCGGCCGGATGGAACTCGACCGTCGCGGTCGCGGCGATCACTATGAGCGCTTCGACATCCCCATCGCCCGCGACGGCGGCATCGCGGACCTCCTCGCCGAGGCTGCGAGACGGGACCGCCGGTTCGACGTCGTCATCTGCGAGAGCATCGCGCGAGTCGCACGCCGGGCCTACGAGGGGCTCTCGGTCGAGCGAGACCTTGAGAAATACGAGGTCTCGCTGTTCGCGGCGAACGAGACCATCAGCGTCTCGGGCAGCCGGGCCCAGCGGATCCTGCAGCGTCGGATCAACCAGTCCGTCGCTGAGTACGAAGTTCTGAACACCCTTGAGCAGTCCTGGGGCGGTACCTGCACTCATGTCCGCGAAGGCTGGAACATCGGCAAGCCCTGCTACGGCTACAAGGCCAAGATCTTCCGGCATCCTAATCCGGCGAAAGCCGCGAAGGGGATCACCAAAACCCGTCTCGAGCCCGACGGTGCTCGGGGTGAGACTGTGACGCAGATCGCAGCCTGGACGTACTACGACGGCTTGGGTGGCGACGCGGTCGCCAAGCTCCTCAACCAGGACTTGACGAAGCACCCGCCACCCGTCCCGCCGGGACCGGAGCGAGCCCGCGGGGCATGGAGCCGGTCCAGCGTCTACGACATCCTCCGCAATCCCAAGTACACCGGTTACCAGGTCTACAACCGGCGCGCCACGCGGTCGCGCCGAGGCAAGGTCAACGACCCGGTGAAGTGGGTCTGGTCGCTCGAACCGGCCCACGAGCCGCTGATCCCGAAGTGGATGTACGACGAGCTCGTCGCCCGCAGGCAGACTAAGAAGGGATCCAGAGCCGGCGGCGACCGCAACGTCCACCCGCAGACCAAGCGTTCCTACTTGTTCCGCGGGATGGTGTTCTGCTCCTGCGGGCGCCGGATGATCGGCGTTCCCCGGCACGGCAGGTCCTACTACCTGTGCCGACCGAGCAACACGAACCGAGGACGCCCGGACAAGTACCTCGGCCACGAGAAGGCGCTGTATTTCCGCGAGGACGCTGTCCTCGACGCCGTCTCTCGGTTCTTCGCCGACCGCGTCTTCAGTCTGGACCGTCGGGCGGTGCTCGAGAGCGAGCTGGCGGGCGTCGACGACCAGGCGGCGCGCGATCGGGAGGCAGATGCCCAGAGGCTTGACAAGGTGCTAAGCGAGCTCACGAAGAAGCAGAACTCGATCCTGCAGCAGGCGGCCGACGGCGACCCTGACGACCCGTTCACGAAGGCGCTGCGAGGGCGTTACAACGACCTGGAGAAGCAACGGACGGATGTGGCGAGTGCACTTGCGGATCTCGGTCGGTCCGGCGGAGCTGACCCTGGCGTGCCGACTGTCGAGGAGAGGGACCTGATTGACGCGCTCCCGTACCTCGCGCTGAACCTGGCGCAGGCGCCGGAGGATCTGCTGCGGACGCTGTTCGAGGTCACGCAGCTGGCCATCCGGATTGACGCCGACGGTGATCGTGCGACACTGGAGATCACACTTCCCGAAGACCAGCTGCCGGTGATCGCCGGCACAGCGGAAAGGATCACCGAGGAGATGTCCTCACAAGGAGCGCCCGCGGGGCGTGCTTGTGAGGTTGCTGTCTGTGCCCCCGGAGAGATTCGAACTCTCACTGGACGGGTTTTGAACGGATCTTGAAAGTTGGCTCGTGCCTGCGACCGTTCAGGTGTCTAGCGCAGGCCGGGGGGAGCGTGGGGGGTGGCACTGCCTGACGCGTTGCTAATGCGGCACTCGACTGGACGAGAGGCGTCAGTCGGGTTCGGCTTCCGACGTGCCTGTGACGTCCCGACTTTATCGCCCGCCACGGTGGTTGACACCGCTACTCAGCGTGTCGCTCACGCTAGGGACCGCTCTGGCGAGTAGGCTCCGACCATAAGTCTTATCTACGCCGACGGAGCCTACTCGCCAGAGCGGTCCCTACTGTATTTTCCCTGGTCAGGGCCTTGCTGGCAACTAAGCCTTGTGTTCAGATAGCGACGAACGTAGCATCTATGTTACGTTGTACTGAGTGAGTCTGAGCGGGCTCCAGAGCGGCGAGAGTTGGCCGGGAACAGGAGGACAGTCCATGGGTGCTGCACCGACGACTTTCTGGGACGACCTGGCCGAGGACCTGAAGGACCCGGAGTTCCTGCGAACCTACGTGGTTGAGAGTCTTCGAATCGAGACCATCAATCGTCTGGTTAACGAGCTGGACAAGGCGCGCGACGAGCTGGATATGTCAAAGGCTGCCTTGGCGCGGGCGATCAGTGCTGAGCCTGCGGTCGTGCGCCGGTTGCTTTCCGCGGGCCATCGGAACCCTACGATTGGTACCGTGGCTGAGGTGGCTGCAGCTCTTGGAATGCGCGTCACTCTTGAGCCGTTACCTCCCGAGGAAATCGCCCAAGTGACGGAGCCGCTCCACAGGGGTGTAAGTGACAATCCTGCGGAGTTGGCTAAGTCGATGCATGAGAAGCGAAATTCTGCACGGGAGCTGTGCGCTAGCTAGCTCAATCAGGCAAGCGACCGAGGATTGCGGCTCTTGTACTCCTCGCCAAGTGCTCGAATTTCGGCGTAGTCGGCTGGTGAGAGCGTAGTTTGGAAGGGCTTGTCTCGGCCGTCGATCACTACTAAGAGCGGCTTGTCCATGCCTTCGGCCTCGTAGTCGAGCAGGCAGTATAGGCGGTAGTGACGACGGCCGCGACCGTCCTTTCTTGCTTCGTACCATCCTGTCATGTCGCCCTTCATTGCTTCCCAGTAGCCTCCGCCGGAGAAGCGCTTGGGTGGCGATGCGGCGACGTTTGCCAAAACGGCCTTCAAGGTCGCACGAACGGGCGTGGGGCAAGTCGAATTCAAGAAGTCGCGGCCTGGGGCTGACTCGTTCTCGTCGTCGTCGCGATGGCGCTTGAAGTAGACGACGTCGTGAAAGTCATCTGGACTGGGGCCGGTTCGCGGTATCGCCGTCTTCTTGGGCTTCTGCCTTGCGTTCACTCCCTAATGATACTGGCCAGCAGCCCGAACATGTCCGAACGACGCGCTGCGTGGGTGGCGAAGAATTGATCCAGATGAAGTCGCTGTCAGGTTCAAACAACGTCACGTTCGGGTGAGATCAATTTTCTATCGGCTGCGTTCGTCGGAGTCTGACCAGTCATAAAGGTTCTGACCTGCTCGACGGCGACGGCGTAGCAGAGCGCGTTGGTTCCTGGCACTGTGCGGGCGGAATGTGGGCTGATGATGGCACCCTGGCAAGACCAAAGCGGGTGGTCCTCGGGAAGGGGCTCCGGCTCTGTAACGTCGAGCGCAGCGCGCAAACGCCCCGATTGCACTTCAGTCGCTAGCGCCTCTGTGTCTACGATCTTGCCGCGCCCGGCATTGATGAGCAGTGCGCCGTCATCCATGGCCGCAAGGAAGTCTCTGTCGACCAAGTTTCGGGTCTTGTCGTTCAGTGGAGCGGTGATCACCACGATGTGGTGCCCTTTAATAAGGCCCGAGATCTCAGACGCTGCGTGGACTCCGCCTCGGCTCGTGTTGGCAACGAGAGTGGACTCCGTGCCGAAGGCTGCGAACAGCCGTGCGACGGCTGAGCCAATGCTGCCCGCTCCGACAATAAGGGCCCGCTTGCCGTGAAGCGTGTCAGCGTCGAACTTGCGATGTGCCCACGTGTGCTCGTCTTGGAACCGCACCAGCGCCGGCCACTGGCGGTACTGGGTCAGCGCGGCGGACAGCACCCATTCGGAGACCGGTCCGGCGTGTGCTCCCCGTGCGCCGGCGAGGACGACGCCGTCCGGGACATCGTTCGCCCACTCGTCCGTGCCAGCCGCCGTGAGCTGGACCATCCGGAGGTTGGTCATCTGCGCCATCAACGGCATGGGGCGGTTGGTGCCTCGGTAGGGCGGTACGAAGATCTCAGCCTGACGCTGACGCTCGTCCAGGGTCGTGGTCGTGGGGTCGTAGGGGATGACATCAACCGAGTCGAGCTGGCTGAACAGTTCCTGACCAACCAGGTCGTCCGTCTCGTTGCTCACGAGGATGCGCGTTGTCACTGCTGCTCTGCGTCCTTGCTCAGCAGGGAGCTGACGAGGCCCCTTGCCTGGTCCTGGAGGGGCTTGCTGGATGCAGAGTTGTCGATGACGACGTGGGGAGCGGGCGGCCGTAACTCGAGGTCGATGCCAGCGATGTAGTCGTCCCAGTTGGCGAGCTTCGTGGCATCGCGCGCGGCGCCGCGATGGCGGACGTACGTGTGCATCGTGTCCGCGTCGCAGTAGACCCAGGCGAAGGAGACCTTGGCGCCCATCGCCGCGCAGGTCGCCTGGATTCGTTCCGCCCACGCCGGGTCGGAGAACTCCTTGACGAATGGCGCGGTCACGATCGCGCTGTTGCCGCACTGGACGTTCTCCGTCATCGCGCTGATCAGCGCCTCGTACTCGCGCGGCCGGATCTTGTTGACGTACAAGTCGGACTCGCGGTCGTTGGGCGAGAGCCCGAGCAGTTCCAGGGCAGCTTCGACCACGGGTCGGGTCAAGGTGTCCTTGTCGAGCATTGGCCAGCCGGTCTCACGGGCGACGATGCGGCCAAGTTCCGTCTTGCCGCTGCCGGCGTAGCCGCCGACCACCAGGACTTGGGGTGAGCTCGGCTTGGGGCGCGCCTCTGCGGTCACGTGCGGCGCATTCACGACACGGCCGGCGCGCGGCTTGCTGGTGATGAGCCCCTCCTTGATCAGCACGTCCATCGCTTCGTTGATTGTGAACGCGCTGACGTTCCACTCGCCAGCGAGCTCGCGAGTCGACGGCAGCGGCTGACCGTCGCGGAGACGGCCGGACTCGATGTCGTTCCGGATGTTGCGGGCAACTTGCTGGTGCAGCGGTTCGGACCGCTGAACTCCAGAGCGCGGCCGAGACATCAGAGCAGCTCCTTCGGTTCGCCGTGAGACCAACCATCTGGATGGTCAACGGATCAGACCATACCAGATGACTGGCGCTATTCGTGCTGCTCACAGCTTCGGCGCTACTCCATTCGAGTCAATCAGTTGACTGGTAAAAAAACCAACTGTTAGGTTCATGGTGTTCCACAACACACCACCCGAAGGGAACATCATGAAGTCCGCACACATCACCGACCGAGTTGTCCGGACCGCCGCTGACGGCTTTGCCGCCGGTCAGGGCTACTGCCCGGATGGCCTGGACGAGTCGGCGATTGACGCGCTGATCGCTGAGGTCGACCAGGACTTGGCTGCCGCGACAACGGTGGCGCAGACGCGTACTCGCCACACCTTCACCGACGCGCAGCACGCCCACCGGACGCGCCGGCGGACGGACCGCGCCACGTTGCGGGTGCTGCCGGTGCGCCTGGATGCCGCTACGTCGGCACCGGAGGGCGAGGCCGCATGACCGTTCGACTCGGCTTTCCCGCCACTCTCGCCGCATTTGGCCCCGACACGGCGGCTCATCCCGCCAAGAACGCGCACGCCGCGTCGGGTCTCCCGATCAACCACCACGCAGGTAGCTACTCGGAGAGGTCTCCCATGGTAAGCACCCTGACTCCCCGCGCGATCGAGCGTTTGGCGATCCGCCGGTTCACCGACACCGGCCGATCGTGGGCCAAGGCTCCGGCTGCCACGCGCAGTACCTGGCTCGCCGAGGTCGAGCCGGTCATCCGCGCCGAACACGGCATCGCGCTGGACGCGGTGTGGCACGGCGGTGGCTGGCAGGCACCCGGCCAGTCCGACCTCTTCGACGTCTCGGAGGTGGCCTGAGATGTCCACGCAGATGGTGATGATCCTCGGTGGTCTCGCGCTGGTTGGCGTGTTCTCTGTGTGGCGCTCCGGCCGCAAGTCCGCGATCCGGGCCCAGAAAGGCGTTCGCGAGGTCACCCGCATGACGGGCAACACGATCCGCCTGGTCCTGGCCACGGCGATCATCGCGTTCGTCCAGTGGCTGGTGATCGTGAAGATCCAGAACACCACCGCCACCTGGATCGCGCTGGTCGTCCCGGCGCTGCTGGCCGCCGCCACGATCGTGCGGCTGATGGCCATCACCGAAATCGTCCACACCACCCGTGGGGGTCGTCGCTGATGTTCGGCAAGAAGAAGTCCGAAGAGGACGCCATCGACGCCGCCGTGGTCCACGTGCTGCTGTCCGGCATGCGACCCGAGCACCGTCAGGGCGTGCTCTCGCAGCTCAACGACAACGACCGCCGCCAGGTCCTCAACGCGGAACTGGAAGGCCGCAAGGACCAGTGGGAACGCAAGAACGGCACGGAATGGGGGCAGAGCTGATGAGTACGGAAACCCTGGCTCCGCAGGACGCGAAGCACCAGCCGCTCACGGAGGCGGCCAAGCTCGCCCAGGACGCCGCCACCGCCGCGCAGGTCCGGCGGCTGGCCAACCACCCGGACGTGGTGGCGCTGCGGGTGGAGAAGGTCCGCACCCAGATCGACGCGGTGATCTGGCTCGGGATCTTCCTCGGCCTGGCCTTCACCATGGTCAACGTCCAGTCCTTCGCCGCCGCCGGCGCGGCCACCTGGTCACTCGGCTGGCTGGCCGGGTGGCTGCTGGACCCCATGGTGTCGCTCGTGCTCGTGGCGGTGCTGCGGGCGGAGCAGGTGACCGCCCGGTACCAGGTCGACACCGGCCGGTGGGCGCATCGGACGAAGTGGTTCGCGTTCCTGGCCACCTACGTCATGAACACCTGGGAGTCCTGGACGCACTTCGACGTGGCCGGGGTCGTGCTGCACTCGGTGCCGCCGGTGCTGGTGTTCCTCGCGGCGGAGACCGCGCCAGTGCTGCGGGACAAGCTCACCGAAGCCGTCATGGCCGCCGCCGGCACGGCGTTCACGGGAGAGCAGCCGGCCGCCGTGCCCGCCGCACCGGCGGAGGACAGCGCGGGGGAGACACCCGCTCCGGCTACCCGGCCGCGTCGCCGTCCGGCCCGCAAGCCGGCCGCGAAGCCCGCTCGGAAGCTGCGCGGGGACTACCTCACCGACGCCCGCGCCGCGTGGGCACCGGGCATCGAGATCACCCCCGCGTGGGTCCGGTCGGTCTGCCCGGAGATCTCGCGCGGTACCAGCAAGAACGTCGCTGACGACCTGATCGCCGAAACCACCGCCCCGGCTGCCCTGCCGGTGCCCGCCGACCAGTCCGTGACCGTCGACCAGGAGGAGGCCGCCTGATGTCCACCACCGCCGACCACACCCCCGAGTCCGTGAACGGACCCGACCCCGAAGGGCCCCACGTCGTGAACAGCACGCCCGACCCGTCCACGAACACCCCGGCCGACGCTCCCGTGAACGCCACTGGCGACGACGCAGTGAACACCGACCCGGCCGCCACCGACACGGCCACGACGCGAGCCGGGAACGTCGTCCCGATCCGCCCGGACACCGCCCGCACGCCTGAGGAGATCCCGGAGCAGGACCGGCCCGCCGCCGACGACGACGCGGAGCCGGGCACGGTCGTGCGGCTGGTCGACCCGCCCGCGACGAAGGCGACGTGGTGGGAGGCCGCCGGCAACGCCACCGCCCGGCCGCTGGTCGCGCGCTGGCTGACCTCGGCGGAGGAGTTCAAGTCGCGGGCCCGGTTCCTGGTCCGCTACGCCGCCCACACCACCGCGTTCCACGCGCTGCGGGTGCCGGTCTACGTGCCGACCGCGTTCCTGCGCTCGTTCGGCGCGACCGGCCGCCTGGTCGCCCGGCTGCGCGCGTGGGTGTACGACGCGGAGTCCCACCCGGTCCGCATGAACGCCCGCGACCGCGCCGACGCGGAGCTATACATGAAGCTGCGGGAGATCCGCAACGAGACCGTGCGCCGCCGCATGGGCCCGGTGATGGTCGGCGTGGTCGTGCTGCTGGCCATCGTCTACCTGTGCATCACGTTCGTCACGCCGTTCTGGAACTGGACGGCGTTGGTGGTCGCGATGACGCTCGTGGGCTGGTGGGGTGCCCCGGCGGACAAGCCGGTCGCCGGCCGCGCCGTGGATTCGGTCAAGACCCCGAAGCTGACGTCGTCGATGATCGAGGACGCGCTCTGCTCTCTCGGCATCGGTGGCCTGAACCAGGCCTACGCCAAGGGCAAGCGCATCGAGTTCCCGAACCCGATCGCCCGCGACGGCGACGGCTGGCGCGCGGACGTCGACCTCCCGTTGGGTGTCACGGCCGGCGACATCATCGCCAAGCGCGACGAGCTGTCCTCCGCGTTGCGCCGTCAGATCGGGTGCGTGTGGCCGGAAGGGGACGCGAAGGTCCACGAAGGACGGTTGGTGCTGTGGGTCGGAGACATCGACATGTCCAAGGCCAAGCAGAAGCCGTGGCCGCTGGCCAAGCCGGGCGCGACGGTCGACCTGTTCACCGCGCAGCCGTTCGGCACCGACCAGCGCGGCCGGTGGGTGCCCATCACGCTGATGTTCGCGTCCATGGTGATCGGCGCGGTCCCGCGCATGGGCAAGACCGTGACCTTGCGGGAACTGCTGCTGATCGCCGCCCTCGACCCCCGCGCGGTGCTCTACGCCTACGACCTCAAGGGCACCGGCGACCTTTCGCCGCTGGGGCAGTGCGCGCAGGCCTACGGCGTGGGCGATGACCCGGAGGACATCGAACGCATGGTGGTGGAGATGCGGGAGCTGCGCGAGGAGATGCGCCGCCGCACCAAGGTGATCCGCAACCTGCCGGAGTCGGTCTGTCCGGACAACAAGGTCACGCCGGAGCTGGCCGCGCGCAAGGACTTGCGGCTCGCGCCGATCGTGGTCGGGGTGGACGAGTGCCAGGTGTGGTTCGAGCACCCCGAGCACGGCGAGGAGCTGGAGGAGATCTGCACCGACCTGGTCAAGCGCGGCCCTGCCTTGGGGATCACGCTGATCCTGGCCACGCAGCGCCCGGACGCGAAGTCGCTGCCCACGGGCATCTCCGCCAACGCCATCCTCCGGTTCTGCCTCAAGGTGATGGGGCAGCAGGCGAACGACATGGTTCTCGGCACCAGCCAGTACAAGTCCGGGGTGCGCGCCACGATGTTCGCCCGCTCCGACCGGGGCATCGGCTACCTCGCCGGTGAGGGTGACGACGCGCAGATCGTGCGCAGCGTCTACAAGGACGCCACCGACGCCAAGAAGATCGCCGCCGGCGCCCGCGCACGTCGGGAAGCGCTGGGCAACATCACCGGCTACGCCGCCGGTGAGGCCGTCGACGTCGAGGCCGCGCGGCTGGACCCGCTGGCCGACACCATCGCCGTGTTCCAGCGCGGTGAGGACAAGCTCTGGTCCGACGCGATCGTGACTCGCCTGGCCGAGCTGCGGCCCGGCCAGTACCGGGGCTGGACCGCGCAGAACCTCGCCACCGCGCTCAAGCCCTACGGCGTCAAGCCCAAGCAGGTGTGGAGCACCGACCCCGACACCGGCAAGGGCGCCAACCGCAATGGCTACACCCGCGACGCCCTCACCACCGCCAAGAACAACCGAGCGTAACCAGACGTCGAGGCTAGGGGCGGTGCGCGTCCTAGACCGGACCGCCCCTAGACCTAGACCCCTCCTCTAGACACCCACAGCAGTCGTGACCAGCGCACTAGTGCTCTAGACCCACTGTGCTCCGACCTGCGGAAACACCCAGAAAACCAGGCTAGCGCCCTCGCCAACCGGCCCTAGCTCTGGCTGAACACGCCCACATACCGTCACCCCGTGTGACCGACATGAGGACCCGCCTTGACCACGCACACCACCGCCGCCGGCCCGGCCACCCGGGTCACCATCCCCTTCACCGAGTACCGCGCCCTCACCCTCGACGCCGCCGCCTGGCGACTGCTGGCCACCAGCCCGCACGTCGCCGAACTCCTCGCCGAATGGATCGAGTGGGACCGCCGCCGCACGGCCCGCGAGACGTCCAACGCGGTGTCGACCGCCGCCGACTGGCGCACCCTCGCCGCCGCACCGACCTACGCCGAACTCGAACGCCGCCGCGCCGTCGTTACCCGGCCCGCCTTGACGCCGCGCCAGATCCGCGCACAGGCGGCCGCGTCCTGGGCCCGGGTTGACGCCTGGATCGCCACGCGAGAGGTCGCCTGATGACCACCACGACACCGAACGACGGGGGAGCACCGATGGGCACTTACGACCTCGAACCGTCCACTCTGGACGGGGTTGCCCTGCTCGACTCGCTACGGGCCGCCCTCATCCGGTACGTAGCTCTGCCCAACTCGGAGACCGCCGACGCCATCGCCCTCTGGATCGCCGCAACCCACGCACAACCCGCGTGGGCGCACGCGCCCCGGCTGGTGATCCGCGCGCCGGAGAAGCGCTGCGGGAAATCCCGGCTGCTCGACATCGTGGAAGCCACCTGCCACAACCCGTTCATCACCGTCAACAGCAGCCCGGCCGCCGTCTACCGGTCGGTCTCCGAAGACCCGCCCACCCTTCTCGTGGACGAGGCAGACACCATCTTCGGCCCGAAGGCCGACGGGAACGAGGACCTGCGCGGGCTGCTCAACGCCGGACACCAGCGCAACCGGCCGGCCAAGCGCTACGACGCCACCAACCAGCGCGTCGAGTCCATCCCCACGTTCGCCATGGCCGCCCTCGCCGGGATCGGGACCATGCCCGACACCATCGAGGACCGTGCCGTCATCGCCCGGATGCGCCGCCGCGCCCCCGGCGAGACCGTGGCCCCGTACCGGCACCGCCGGGACCGGCCCGCCCTGCGCGTGCTCGCCGACAACCTGCACGCGTGGCTGCGCGCCGACCTGTCCACATTGGAGACCGCCGAACCGGAGATGCCCGTGGAAGACCGCGCCGCCGACACCTGGGAACCCCTGGTCGCCGTCGCCGACCACGCCGGCGGCACCTGGGGCGACCGCTCCCGTACCGCCGTGCTCGCCCTCACCGCCGCCGCCGACGAGGACAACGACAGCAACGACCGTCAGCGCCTGCTCACCGACTGCCGCACCGCGTTCGGCGACGAACTCGCGCTGCCGACCGCCGAACTGCTGCATCGCCTACGCGCGCTGGACGAGTCGCCGTGGCGCGAGTACGGCGCGACCGGGCTCACCGCCATGAAGCTCGGCAGTCTGCTCAAGGAGTACGGCATCCGCTCGGACACCATGCGGTTCCCCGGTGCCGGGCAGGCCAAGGGCTACCGCCGGGCCGACTTCACCGACTCGTGGGAGCGCTACTGCTCCGATTCGCCGGCCAACGGTGACGGCGAAGAGACCGCCGGGGGCGCGATCCCGCTGCGCCGGGCGCGGTCGGCCTGACACCGCCGGGCGGGGTAGCCGTACCAGCCGTACCAGCCTCGTTTTCGCAGGTCAGCCCTGGTACGGCTTCCCCGCCTGGTACGGCTCAAGCCGTACCACCACAACTGCCCTGGTACGGCTCAAGCCGTACCACGAAACCAAGCCGTACCGCACCTGACCAGGCAAAACGAGGCTGGTACGGCTGGTACGGCTTACCCCCTCAGCATCGACAACCGACCACGCCAAAACGAGGAGAGCCCATGCGCATCACCGCCACCGACAGCACGACCCGAAGGGCTCACCACCGATGGCCACGCCACGCCGACACCTCACCATCGCCGAACTCTGCGAAGAACTGGCAGTAGCCCGCTCGACCTTCTACGAGTGGCGCGCCAAGAAGCGCGCGCCACGCTGCATCAAGCTCCCGAACGGGGAGATCCGCATCCGCCGGGCCGACCTTGAAACCTGGCTCGACAACTGTGAGGAGGCCGCCTGATGGACACGACCTACGACGTCAAGATCTGGAAGATCGAGACCCGCGTGAGGAAGACGAAGACGAACTACCGCGTCGTGTGGTTCGTCGCCGGCACGCGGTTCAGCGACCTCTTCGACACGTTCGCGCTCGCGGACAGCTTCCGCTCGGACCTGGTTGCCGCGTCGCGTCGTGGCGAGGCATTCGACCGCACGCAGGGTTTGCCGGTCTCCAAGCTTCGCCAGGAGAACGAAATGCCGTGGTTCGACTTCGCGTGCAAGTACATCGACATGAAGTGGCCACGGGCCGCCGGGAAGTCACGAGCCGGGAACGCTGACGCCCTCGCCAGTGTGACGCCGGCGCTGCTGGCGACGACCAGGGGAGCGCCGGACGGAAAGACGCTCCGTCGCGCGCTCACCGGGTGGGCGTTCAACACCAAACGGCGCGACGACCCGAAACCCCCGGAAGTGGAGCGGGCGTTGAAGTGGCTGGCGTCGAACACCGCGCCAGTGTCCCGACTCAACGACAAGGCCCTTCTCCGGGAAGTGCTGGAAGTGATGTCACTCAAGCTCGACGGAAAACAGGCCGCCGCGAAGACTGTCAACCGCAAGCGCGCCGTTCTGTTCAACGCGCTGGAGTACGCCCACGAACTGAAGCTGTTGGCCGCAAATCGACTTTCCGAGGTGAAGTGGACAGCCCCGAAGTCGGTGCGGGCGATCGATAAGCGCGTGGTCATCAACCCGAGGCAGGCGAGGAGTCTACTGTCCGAAGTGGAGGCACAACGGATCGAGGGGCAGCCGCGCCGGTCGTCTGGTCCGATGCTGGTCGCGTTCTTCGCTGTCATGTACTACGCGGCTCTCCGGCCGGAAGAGGCGGCCATGCTGCGCAAGTCGGACTTGCAGCTCCCCGAGGAGGGGTGGGGCGAGCTGCTGTTGTCGGAGACAGCGCCAATCACCGGCGCGGCCTGGACGGACAGCGGAGAACGTCGCGACCGCCGACAGCTCAAGCAGCGGGGAAAGGGCGAAGTCCGCGCAGTGCCGTCCCCGCCGCCGTTGACAGCGATTCTGCATACGCATTTGAGCACGCTCGGTACGGCGGCTGACGGCCGGCTGTTCCGGAACCTGACCGGGGGAGATCTCGCCGAGTCCACGATCGGCCGGGTATGGGACAAGGCCCGGAAAGGCGCGCTCTCAGAGGACGAGTACGCGTCGCCGTTGGCAAAGCGTCCCTACGATCTCCGGCACGCGTGTGTGTCCACCTGGCTGGCCGCTGGGGTGCCGTCTACACAGTGCGCGGAGTGGGCCGGCCACTCGGTGGCCGTCCTGCACCAGATCTACGCCAAGGTGATCGCCGGCCTTGAGTCGGCCGCCCACGACCGCATCGAGAAGGCCCTCGGCTGGGAGAGCTGACGGCCGGTAGCTGGGGGGCGCATGGGGGGTGGAGGGCCGTAGACGGCCGGACAGACCCGGACACCGCCGGACCAGACGAGAACGGCCCCTGACCTAATAACGCCTGGTCAGGGGCCGTTCTGTGCTGGTGGGCCACTGTGCCCCCGGAGAGATTCGAACTCTCACTGGACGGGTTTTGAATCCGTTGCCTCTGCCAGTTGGGCTACGGGGGCGTGACGTGGTGACTCTACGGGATCACCGGACCCCGCCCGCCTCCGGGGGCGGCCTCGGCGATGCCGGTGTCGCGCCCGCCACTACGTGGTGAACGCCATCTCTTCTTCTGGATCGTTCCCGGTAGGCTTCAGGTTCGCGGAACGCCGCGAGACGTCAACGCCACGCCGAGTCTTCAGGAGGACCCCGGTGACCGATCAGGCTACCGAGGCCAACGGTGCCGCCACCGTGCCGCAGCGTCGGGTGCTCGTCGCGGAGGACGAGGCGCTCATCCGGCTGGACCTTGTCGAAATGCTGCGTGAAGAGGGCTATGAAGTCGTCGGGGAGGCTGGGGATGGCGAGCAGGCCATTGCGCTGGCCACCGATCTCAAGCCCGATCTCGTGATCCTCGACGTCAAGATGCCCAAGCTGGACGGGATCGAGGCCGCGGCCAAGATCACCGGGGACCGGATTGCCCCCGTTGTCATCCTCACGGCCTTCAGCCAGCGGGATCTGGTGGAACGCGCGCGGGACGCCGGGACCATGGCCTACCTCGTCAAGCCCTTCGCCAAGCGGGACCTCGTGCCCGCGATCGAGCTCGCCGTCAGCCGGTTCTCCGAGCTGCAGGCGCTCGAGGCCGAGGTTGCCGGGCTCACCGACCGGCTCGAGACGCGGAAGGTCATCGACCGCGCCAAGGGCCTGCTCATGAGCCGCCAAGGGCTGACCGAGCCCGATGCCTTCCGGTGGATCCAGCGCACCGCCATGGATCGCCGGACCACCATGAAGGCCGTTGCCGAGGCCGTTGTCGAGAGCATCGGGAGCTAGCCGAACCCGACGGCCGGCGGGCAGAATCACCCAGGTGAAACTGCTGCCGGCCGTCGTCGCCCTCGTGTTGCTGGCAGGGTGCGAAGCAGCCCCGAGCACTCCCGCGCCCACGACCTACGAGCTGCCGCCGCGTCAGGTCCGGCCCGACGAGACCGCCCTCAAGCTGCCGCCCGCCAAGAACGGCGACACCGCGTTCACCCTTCTCGGCCTCGCCGCCGGGCTGCCCAGCATCACCGGCAGCCACACCGAGTTCCCCGCCAAGGGCCAGTTCGTCCGGCTGCGGCTCGTCATCACGAACACCGGGACCTCGAGCGTCCTGTTCGACACGAAGAGGCAGCTGCTGGTCGACGACCAGGGCACCGCGCGCCCACCCGAAGAGCAGGCCATGCTGATCAAGCGCCAGCCCGGCCAGTTCGACCTCGGGCACGGCGTGCGCGTCGAGTTCGACCTCTACTGGGACATCCCCCAGGGCCGGAAACCGGTCACCGTCAGGGTCTTCGGCGGTCCCACCATCACGGACATGAAGAACCTCAACGGCACCGACATCAAGCTGTGAGAAGGGGCCCGGCGCCGAAGCGCCGGGCCCTCAAAAAAACGATCTCAGACCCCGAGGTCGCCACCGAGGTAGGCGGCCCGCACCTTCGGGTCGTTGAGCAGTTCGGCCCCGGGAGCGCTCTGGACCACGCGGCCGGTTTCGAGCACGTACGCCCGGTCCGACAGCTTGAGCGCCTGCTGGGCGTTCTGCTCCACCAGCAGCACCGTCGTGCCGCGCTTGTTGATCTCCCGGATGATGTCGAAGATCTGCGCGATCAGCATCGGCGCCAGGCCCATCGACGGCTCGTCGAGCAGCAGCACCTTCGGCTTCGTCATCAGCGCCCGGCCGATGGCGATCATCTGCTGCTCACCACCGGACATGGTGCCGCCGAACTGCGTCTTCCGCTCGGCGAGCCGCGGGAACAGCTCGTAGACCTCGGCGAGGTCGGCCTGGAGGTCGTCCTTGCGGGTGTAGGCACCCATCAGGAGGTTCTCCTGCACCGTCATGCCGGGGAACACGCCCCGGCCCTCCGGTGACTGGCCGATCCCGAGCAGCACGCGCTTGTGCCCCGGGGTCTTCGAGATGTCCTGGCCGTTGAACAGGATCCGGCCGCTGGTGAGCGGCCGCAGCCCGGAGATCGTCTTGAGCGTCGTGGTCTTGCCGGCGCCGTTGGCGCCGATGAGGGAGACGATCTCACCCTCGTCGACCTGGATGCTCATGCCCTTGAGGGCCGCGATCTTGCCGTAGTGGACGTTGATGTCCTCGACCTCAAGAAGCATCTTCGGACACCCCCAGGTACGCCTCGATCACCTTCTGGTTGTTCTGCACCTCGTGCGGCAGCCCTTCTGCGATCTTCTGGCCGAAGTCGAGCACGGCCAGCCGGTCGCTGATGTGCATGACCAGGCCCATGTCGTGCTCGATCAGCAGCACCGTGCGGCCGTCGTCCCGGATCTTGCGGATCAGCGCCTGGAGGGCGTTCTTCTCCGCCGGGTTCATGCCCGCGGCCGGCTCGTCGAGCAGCAGCAGCTTCGGATCGGTGGCCAGTGCCCGCGCGATCTCCAGCCGGCGCTGGTCGCCGTAGGAGAGGTTCTTCGCGACGTTGTTCTCCACCCGGCCGATGCCGACGAAGTCGAGCAGTTCCCGGCCTCGCTCGCGGCCCTGCTTCTCTTCCTTGCGGTGCCACGGCAGGCCGAGCGTCGCGCCGATCGCGCCGGTCTTGTGGTGCGCGTCGACGCCCACCATGACGTTCTCCAGCGCCGTCATGTTGTGGAACAGCCGGATGTTCTGGAACGTCCGGGCGACGCCGCGCTTGGTGACCTTGAAGCGCTTCATCCCGTCGATGCGGTCGCCGTCGAAGCGGACCTGGCCTTCGGTCGGCTGGTAGACGCCGGTGACCACGTTGAACACGGTGGTCTTGCCCGCGCCGTTCGGCCCGATCAGGGCGAAGATCTCGCCCTCGTTGATGGTCAGGTTGACCTCGCGCAACGCCGTGACGCCGCCGAAGCGCATGGTCACGTTGTCGAATTCGAGCAGCGCGCTCACTTCTTCACCTCCGCCGAAGCCTCGGAGTCCGGGCCGGCCACTTCCGCGCCCATGGCGCCCATGCCGCCGGTTCCTTCCCGTAGTTCGGCCTTGCGCTGCCGCGACGGCAGCAGACCCTCCGGCCGCAGCGCCATCATCAGCACCAGCACGGCGCCGAAGATGAGGACGCGGTAGTCGTTGAACTGCCGGAACCGCTCCGGCAGCCAGGCGATCACGAACGCACCGAGGATGACGCCCGGAAGGTTGCCCGAGCCCCCCAGCACCACCGCGGCCAGGATGGTCGCGGACAGGATGAACGGGAAGTTGTTCGGCTCGATGAACACGGCCTTGCTCGCGTAGATCGTGCCGGCGAACCCGCCGATCATGGCGCCGATGGCGAAGGCGAGCAGCTTGAACTTGAACGTCGGCACGCCCATCAGCTCGGCCGCGTCCTCGTCCTCGCGGATCGCCGCCCACGCCCGCCCGACCCGGCTCTTGGTGAGCCGCACCGAGAAGACGACGACGAGCACGATGGCGACCACCATCAGGTAGTAGTACGGCGCCGGGTCGAGGAAGAACTCCATACCGAACAGCGGCTCGGGGTGCGGGACGTTCGTGATGCCGCGCGCGCCACCGATGGCGTCGGTGTTGTTCGCGGTGATCCGGACGATCTCCCCGAAGCCCAGTGTCACGATCGCGAGGTAGTCACCCCGTAGCCGCAGCGTCGGCGCGCCGAGGATGACCCCGGAGACCGAGGCCAGGAAGATGCCGAGCACCACCGTCGGCCAGTACGACCAGCCGTACGAAGTGCCGATCGACGCCCAGGTGTAGGCACCGATCGCGAAGAACGCGACGAAGCCGAGGTCCAGCAAGCCGGCGTGGCCGACCACGATGTTGAGGCCGATGGCCAGCAGGATGTACGTGCCGACCGGGAAGATCAGCACCGTCGTCCAGTCCGAATACGGGGACATGAACGCCCCGATCCAGGGGGCGGGCAGGATCAGGACCATGACGATCAGGGCGAGGTAGACGCCGTAGCGCTGCCAGTGCGGCGCGTCGGCCCACCAGTCGCGCATCCCGTCGATGGGGTGGAAACCCTTGCGCGCCGGGGTTTCGTTGTTGTCAGACACTCCGTCGCCTTTCATGCGCGTGCCCGCTGCAGGGATTCACCGAGGATGCCGGTGGGCCGGAGCATGAGCACGAGGACGAGGACCACGAACGCGGTGACGTCCTTCCACTCGGAGCCGAGGAAGATCGAGCTCCAGTTCTCGACCAGGCCCAGCACGATGCCGCCGAGGAGGGCGCCGCGCAGGTTGCCGATGCCGCCGAGCACCGCCGCGGTGAAGGCCTTGATCCCGAGGAGGAAGCCCACCCGGTAGTCGGTGTTCTCGTACTCCATGACGTAGAGCGCGGCGGCGACGCCGGCCATCGCCCCGCCCAGCAGGAACGTGATCCGCACGATGCGGTCGATGCTGACACCCATGAGCACGGCGGCTTCGGGGTCCTGGGCGGTCGCCCGGATACCGCGGCCGATGCGGGTGCGGCTGACCAGCTGGTCGAGCACGACCATCACGACGACCGCGGCGATGACGACGAAGACGTGGTCGGTGCGCACGACGCCGTTGCCGATCCTGAACAGCTCGTCGTGCGGCACGAACCGGGGGGCGTTCTGCTGGACCTTGCCCGCCTTGTCCGACAGCCACGGGATGATCGCGAGGCCGAACAGTTCCTGCAGGAACAGGGAGGCGCCGATCGCGGAGATCAGCGCGGCGAGCCGGGTGGCGCCCTTCTTGCGCAGCGGCCGGTAGGCCAGCTGCTCCAGCACGATGGCGGAGCCGCCGGACACGGCCGCCGAAGCCACCGCGATGAGCAGGAGGATGCCGATCATCCCGACCACGCCGACCGCGATCGGGGCGGTGCCGCCGGAGATGGCGATGAGGATGAACAGGGACGTCATCGTCCCGATCATGAAGATTTCGGAGTGCGCGAAGTTGATCAGCCTCAGCACGCCGTAGACCATCGTGTAGCCGAGGGCGATGAGGGCGTAGATGGAGCCGGCTACCAGGCCGCCGATGGTGCTGCCCAGAAACTGGCTCTGCAGATCTTGGAACATGACGTAGTTGCCTTACCTGACGGGGCGAGGATGGTCGCCACATTGGCGGGGAGCGGAGGTGCTGTGGTCGTCCACAGCGCCCCCGCTCCCGTTAGGTGTGTCTAGCTCCGTCAGCCGGTGATCTTGGCTTCGGTCGAAGCGCCGAGGTTCTTGATGACCCCGCCGACGACCTGGTACACGTAGATCGCGTTGGTCTGCGGCTCGCCGTTTTCCTTGAACTTGATCTGCTTCGACGCGCCCTTGAAGTCTTCCGTCTTCAGGTAGTCGTTGATCTTCTCACCGGTGGTGTTGCCGGCCTTGACCGCGTTGATGATGGCGGTCGCGGCGTCGTAGCCCTCGGTGGCGTAGATCGCCGGGTCGACGTTGAACTTCGCCTTGTACTTGGTGGCGAACTCGTTGGCGGCGCCGGCGTCCGGGATGTTGCACGGGCAGCCGATGACGGCGCCTTCGGCCGCGGCGGCACCGGCACCGGAGACCAGCTGCGGGTCGAGCGAACCGTCACCGGTGGCGAAGATGGCCTTCACGCCGCCGTCGCGGAGCTGCTTGAGCAGACGGCCACCCTGGGCGTAGTACCCACCGAAGGCGATGACGTCCGGGTTGGCGGCCTTGACCTTCTGGACCGTCGAGGAGTAGTCCGACGCGTCCTTGGCGAACTTGTCGCGCTCGGTCGTGATGCCCTTTTCCTTGAAGGTCTTCTCGAAGGCGTCCGCCAGGCCGACGCTGTACTCCTGGTCGTCCGAGATGACGTACGCGTTCTTCGGCGACTTCGCCGTGATGAGGAAGTTCGCGATGGCCGGGCCCTGGTCGTTGTCGTTCGCGACGACGCGGTGCCAGTACTTCCAGCCGTTCGCGGCGAGGCCCGGGTTGGTCGCCGAGGGCGACACGCTCGGGATCTTGCCCTGCTCGAGGACACCGCCGACGGCCTTCGACTCACCGGAGAACGCGGGGCCGATGAGGGCGGTGATCTTGTCCGTCCCGATCGCGGTCTGGACCAGCGAGGTGGCCTGCTCCGGCTTGCCCTGGCTGTCGTAGTTCTTCAGCTCGAGCTTCACCTTGGGGTTCGTGGCGTTGTACTCGTCGATGGCGAGCTTGGCGCCGTTGTTGGGCGGGATCACGATCCCGGAGTTCTCCCCGGTCAGGTCGCCCATGAACCCGATCTTCAGCGTGCTTCCGTCACCACTGTTGCTGGACGAGCCGCCGCCACCGGCGCAGCCCGCCAGCGCGAGCGACGTCGCCGCTGCGAGGGCGAGAACCCGTCCAAAACGCACTCCTGACACCGACTACCTCCCATGACCAACCAGCCGCCGGTAGGCGTTGCCCCCGACACAGGGGCTAGGTTAGGGCAGGAAGATATCCCTCTCGCCCGTCTTGTGCACAGGCGGCCTCACTACTCTGTGTCCACATCGTGACGATCGCAACCGACGCGAATTGCACGAAAAGCCGAATGATGTTTCCCTGTGGCCCGCCCCTGGTCACGCAGCGCTGCTAAGTATCGGCGCTCGTTATGCGAATGGGTGACAGCCGTGTTTCACCGGTATGTCATCGCCCATTTCGGCCACCGGACCGTGGCCGGTTTCCCATGACTCGCTGTTCACCCTGACGGGACCGCGGGGGTGCTGGGCACCGCCGTAGGGATGCACCTTACGTCCGGTTCGGGCGGCTGGACGGACCACCCCCCGCGGCAGGTCTGCCCGAAAGGCCGCCCGCCGCGGCCCGGTCGTCACAACCATCGGTTGTCGTGGCCGCCGGAACGGCTGTTGGACCCGCACCCCTCCCCGGCGGTTCGCTGGAGGCAGCCGAGAGACAGGGAGAGACGGATGGGCGAGATGATCGAGGGCGTCGCGGCGGGGGTGCCGTTCGTGGCGGTGCCGCCGGTGGACCCCGGCGTGCCGGCGGCGCTGGTGGCGGGCTGGCACCTGATGGACGCGCCGGCCGGTGAACGCGCGATGGCGGAAGCCGTCCCGATGGCGGCCCTCCAGGCGTGGCGCGTGTACTTCGGGCTCCCGCTCTCCGGGGCGCGGCTGCCCGAGGGCGGCCACGACGAGGTCTTCCGGCGCGCGAGCGAGGACGCCGTGCTGAACGTCTTCGAGCCGGTGACCAGGCAGGCGGCGGACGAGTTCCCGGCCGCGCTGGCCGAACTGCGCGACCGGCTGCCGGGCGCGACCGGGCCGCTCGGGGTGTTCGGCGGCTCGGCCGGGGCGATCGTGGCGCTGGAGGTGCTGGCGCGCGGCGACGCCGGGATCGCGGCCGCGGCGGTGGCCAGCCCGGTCGTCCAGCTCGCACCGGTGATCGCCGCCAACGAGCGGCGGTTCGGCGTGACCTACTCGTGGACCGAGCGGTCCCGCGCGGTCGCGGCGCGCCACGACTACCTGGACCGGGCCGCCGAGCTGTCCGCGCCGCTGCTGCTGGTCACCGGGGCGGCCGACGACATCGCCGTGCGTGAGCCGGCGGAGGCACTGCGCGCGAAGCTGGGGACCGAGCTGGTGACGGTCGACGGGATGGCGCACGAGTTCCCGCCGGGGACGGCGGCCGCGGCCGGGGTCGACGCCGCGTTCACCGAGTGGTTCGCGCGGCGGCTGCGAGGCTGACGTCGGCCTCCGGCAGCCAGGCGTGCTCCGGGTCGTAGGCGCACCAGTCCTCTTCGCGGCTGGTGCGCCCGGCGACGGCCAGCAGCCGCCGCAACGCCGGGTGCGCCTTGCCCCGCCGCCAGACCAGCGACCACGGGAACAACGGGGACGGCTCGAACGGCAGCACCTTCAGGTTGAGGTCCGGTGCCAGCTCCATGTCGGCGCCGGCCAGGGTGACGCGCCGCTTGCCGTACCGCGTCTGCTCGAGCGTGTGCCGCAGGTCGTAGCTGACGCCGGAGTCGTCGATCGGCACGCGGAACTCCGCGCACAGTTCCTTCAGGTAGGACAGCCATTCGGCCGGGCCGCCGAGCCCGGGCAGCCAGATCCCGTCGGCGCGCAGCTCGTCGAGGCGCAGCACGTCCTGCCCGGCCAGCGGGTGTTCCGGGGCGAGCAGCGCGACCAGTGGCTCGAGCCGGACCGGCCGGTGTTCCAGCTCTTCCGGCAGCGGCCGCCCGCAGCCGGCCACCCGGCCGAAGGCGGCGTCGAGCTCCCCGGACAGCAGCGGGTCGATCGCGTTGGCGAACCCGCGGCCGGCGACCCGGTCGATGCGCAGCCCCGGTTCGTGGGCGGCCAGCCGGCGCAGCAGGAACATGGGGGAGAGCCGGGGGTCGACGAGGTCGAGGCGCAGCGGCCGGTCCTCGGCGCCCATCGCGGCCACCGCGGCGTCGGCCACCCGCACCAGTTCGCGCGCGTGCGGGAGGAACCGTTCGCCGTCGGCGGTCAGCTCGACCGAGCGGGGGGTGCGCAGGAACAACGGCGTCGCGAGGGTGTCTTCGAGCTTCCGGATCCGCTTCGACAACGCCTGCTGGGTGAGGAACAACGTCTGGGCGGCCCGCCCGAAGTGGCGCTGCTCGGCGGTCACCACGAACGCCCGGACCTGGGCGACGTCGAGGTCCACGGGCCTCAGGCGCCCGGCGGGCGGTCCCGGACCACGCAGGTGAGCCGGGCGGTGCAGGTGCGGTGACCCTCGTCGTCGGTCAGCACGATCTCCGCGGTGATCGTGCCGCGGCCGACGTGCAGCGGCGTCGCCACGCCGGTCACCTTGCCCGTGCGGACGGCCCGGTGGTGGGTGCACGACAGCTCCAGGCCCATCGCCGCCCGGCCCGGGCCCGCGTTGAGCGCGGCGACCGTGGAGCCGAGCGCCTCGGCGAGCACGGCGTTCGCGCCGCCGTGCAGCAGCCCGTACGGCTGGAGGTTGCCCTCGACCGGGATCGTCCCGACGACGCGCTCCGCCGTGGCCTCGATCAGCTGCATGCCGACTTTGTCGTTCAGCTGCTGGTCCGAAGCTGCCGGGTCGATGCCCGCCAGCCGGTCCACGTCGATGTGGGCGGCACCGTCCGTCACGCAACGCTCCTCTTCCTATGCGACACGTAAGAGTGTCGGACCCTCAGCCTAGACTCGGCCTCGTGAGCCCGAGTGAGAAGACGACCGTTGCCAACGCCACAGGAACCACCGCCACCGCCGAGCGGCCGAAGCTGCTGCTGATCGACGGTCATTCCATGGCCTACCGCGCGTTCTTCGCCCTGCCCGCGGAGAACTTCAAGACGAAGACCGGCCAGGTCACGAACGCGGTGTTCGGCTTCACCTCGATGCTCATCAACCTCCTGCGCGACGAAGCGCCGACCCACCTGGCGGTGGCGTTCGACCTCTCGCGCAAGACGTTCCGCTCGGAGACGTACGCCGACTACAAGGCGAACCGCAGCTCGACGCCGGACGAGTTCCGCGGCCAGGTGGACCTGGTCAAGGAAGTCCTCGACGTGCTCGGCATCCCGTCGCTGGTCAAGGAGAACTTCGAGGCCGACGACATCATCGCCACGCTCACGACGCAGGCGACGGCCGACGGCTTCGACGTTCTCATCTGTACCGGCGACCGCGACGCGCTGCAGCTGGTCACCGAGCAGGTCACCGTGCTGTACCCGAAGCGCGGTGTCTCGGAGATGACCCGGTTCACGCCGGACGCCGTCGAGGAGAAGTACGGGCTCACCCCGCGGCAGTACCCGGACTTCGCCGCGCTGCGCGGCGACCCGTCGGACAACCTGCCGAGCATCCCGGGCGTCGGCGAGAAGACCGCGGCCAAGTGGATCCGGCAGTTCGGCTCGCTCGGCGACCTCATCGACCGCGTCGACGAGGTCAAGGGCAAGGTCGGGGACGCGCTGCGGGCGCACCTGAGCGAGGTCCAGCTCAACCGCCAGCTGACCGAGCTGATCCGGGACGTCGAGCTGGAAGTCGCGCCGTCCGGGCTGGAGCTGCGCCCGTGGGATCGCGAGGCGGTGCACGCGCTGTTCGACGAGCTGGAGTTCCGCGTCCTGCGCGACAGGCTGTTCGCGACGCTGCAGAGCGCCGAGCCGGAGGCCGACGAAGGCTTCGAGGTCTCGGGGGCCGCGCTCGCCCCGGGGGCGCTGGGTGCGTGGCTGACCGCGCACGCCGGCGCGGGCGAGCCGGTGGCCCTGTCCTTCCGCGCCGTGGGCACGTCGGTCCGGTCCGACCTGCGCGCGATCGCCTTCGCGACGGCCGACGGCGAAGGCGCGTACGTCGATGTCACGGCGATGGACCAAGCCGACGACGCGGCACTCGCCGCGTGGCTCGCCGACCCGGCGACCCGCAAGATCGGCCACGACCTCAAGGTGCCGCTGCACGCGATCCGCGCCCGCGGCTGGGCCGTCGCCGGGCTCACCACGGACACCGCGCTGGCGGCGTACCTGGTGCGGCCCGGGCAGCGCACGTTCGAGCTCGACGATCTCGCGCTGCGCTACCTGCACCGCGAGCTGCGCTCGGAGACCGACGGCGGCGACGGGCAGCTGTCGCTGCTCGACGGCGGCGCGGAAGGCCTGGAGCAGAAGGAGATCCAGGACGAGCTGGTCAAGGCCCGGGCGATCTTCGAGCTGGCCGGTGCGCTCGAGAAGGAGCTGGAGCAGATCGGCGGCGCGAAGCTGCTCGCCGAGCTGGAGCTGCCGCTGCTGGGAGTCATCACCGAGCTGGAGATCGCCGGCGTCGCCGTCGACCTCGAGCAGCTGACTTCGCTGGAAGCGCACTACCTTTCGCGGGTCACGCAGGCCGCCGAAGAGGCGTACGCGGTGATCGGCAAGCAGATCAACCTCGGCTCGCCGAAGCAGCTGCAGGTCGTGCTGTTCGACGAGCTCGGCATGCCGAAGACCAAGCGCACCAAGACCGGCTACACCACCGACGCCGAGGCGCTGCAGGGCCTGTTCGAGAAGACCGAGCACCCGTTCCTGCAGCACATGCTGGAGCACCGGGACGCGACGAAGCTGCGCACCACGGTCGAGGGCCTGATCAAGTCGGTCGCCGACGACGGCCGCATCCACACCACGCTGCTGCAGACGATCGCGGCCACCGGGCGGCTGTCTTCGACCGAGCCGAACCTGCAGAACATCCCGGTCCGCACCGAGGAAGGCCGCCGCATCCGTGACGCCTTCGTCGTCGGCGAAGGCTTCACCGAGCTGATGACCGCGGACTACAGCCAGATCGAAATGCGGATCATGGCGCACCTGTCGCAGGACGAAGGGCTCATCGAGGCGTTCAACAGCGGCGAGGACCTGCACACGTTCGTCGCGTCGCGGGCGTTCTCGATGCCGCCGGAGGAGATCACGCCGGAGCTGCGCTACCGCGTCAAGGCGATGTCGTACGGGCTGGCGTACGGGCTGTCGGCGTACGGGCTTTCGCAGCAGCTGCGGATTTCCACCGAGGAAGCCAAGGAGCAGATGGAGGCGTACTTCGCCCGCTTCGGCGGCGTGCGCGACTACCTCCACTCGGTGGTCGGCGAAGCGGCGAAGTGCGGGTACACGGAGACGATCTTCGGCCGCCGCCGCTACCTGCCGGACCTCAACAGCGACAACCGCCAGCGCCGCGAGATGGCCGAGCGGATGGCGCTCAACGCCCCGATCCAGGGCAGCGCGGCGGACATCATCAAGGTCGCGATGCTCAACGTCCACCGCGCGCTGGTCGAGGCGAAGCTGAAGAGCCGGATCCTGCTGCAGGTCCACGACGAACTGGTGCTGGAAGTCGCGGACGGCGAGCAGGAGCGGCTGGAGAAGCTGGTGCGCGAGGGCATGGGCTCGGCGTACGCACTGGCGGTGCCGCTCGAGGTGTCGGTCGGCTACGGCCGGTCGTGGAACGAAGCCGCGCACTGACCGTGACCTCCGGGGCTTCGCCACCCGGATCCCCTCAAGCAGGTCGCTGAGCGTCACGACCCGGATCACCGGGTCGTGGCGCGGGAGCACTCGGGCGGACGGCGCCGGGCGTCGCACGGTGCGGCGATGCTGGGCGACATGGCCAGTGACTTCCAGCGGCGCAAGATCTCCGGCGTCTTCGGTGCCATGGACGCCGACGGCGACGGGTTCCTGACGGAGACCGACTTCCGGGCACTCACCGCGCGGTGGCTCGGCCTCCGCGGCACGGACGCGGGCACGCCGGCCGGGCAGCAGCTCGCCGCCGTGATGATGGGCTGGTGGGGCACCCTCGACGACGCCGCGGGCGGTGGCGGCAAGGTCAGCCTCGACCAGGTGCTCCAGGTCGTCGACGCACTGCCGTCGATGCCGGACGCCGTCACCGGCACGGCGGAGGCGATGTTCGAGGCGGTGGACGAAAACGGCGACGGCGTCATCTCCGCCGCGGAGTACGACCGCCTCATCGCGGCGTGGAACGGCGTCGGCGCACCGTCCGACGACGTCTTCGCCCTCCTCGACTCCGACGGCGACGGCGGCCTGTCCCGCGACGAGTTCACCCGGCACTGGTTCGAGTTCTGGGCGGGCGACGACCCGGCCGCACCCGGCAGTCGCGTGTTCGGCCGCTTCTGAACGCGCGTTGTGCCGAACGGAGGACTCCGTTCGGGTGAGCTATTACCGCTGGGTAGGGAGGTCGGCGGCGGCGCGTGGCGATCACGGCGTAGGGTCCGCCGAATGGGGTTCGAGCGTGAGCGACGACGCTGGCGGGTCCGGTTGCACGACGAACTCGGCCGGGTGTGCGGCGCGGGGACGGTACTGGACGAGTACCACGTGCTCACGAGCGCGCACGTCGTCGAGACCGCCGGCGGCCCGCGATCCGCGTTGAGCGTCGACTTCGTCGGCCTGGCCGAGGCGATGCCCGGGACCGCGACCGTCGTCGAAGGCTGCTGGGTGCCGTCGGACGGCGGCGGGCACGGCGATCTCGCCCTCCTCCGCTTGGAGCGCCCCGAATCCCGCGTGTTCCGCGCCCCGCTGCACCGCATGCCGCTTGGCGAGCACCAGCTCGTCCGCGCGTTCGGGTTCCCGCCGGGCTCGGTCGGCCGGTGGACGCTCGCCCGGCTCGGCGGCCCGGAGCAGACCGGCGGCGAGTGGGTCCGCCTCTTCCGCACGGCCGAAGCCGAACCGCTCGGCCCCGGCTTCGGTGGCACGGCGGTGATCGACGAGGCGACCGGCCACGTCGTCGGCATGGTCGTCGGCAAGGACACCGGCACGTGGATGGTGCCCGTCGAGACCATGCTCGGCCACCTGCCGCAGCTGAGCATCTGGACGTCCGGCAGCCCGGCCGTCGACGCGAGCTTCTCGCGTCCGGTCGGCGAGGCCGTCGACGTCTCGTTCGTGCAGCGCGTCGCCGACTGGTTCGCGAAGGCCGAGCCGGGGACGGTCTGGGTCGTCGACACCGGTGAGGCCGGTTCGCCCGTCGCCGCGGCTTTGCGGTTCGGGATCGTGCTCGCCGACCGGGAACGTTCTCTCGGCGTGCCCGGCCTGCCGCCGGCGCTCGGCGAGACGCCGCCGCCGGGCAGCGTCGACCTGGCGGTCGACGCGACCGGCCGCACGGCGGACGCCGTCCGCCACCGCATCGCCGACCGGCTCACCACCGGCGTCGCGGGCCGCACGCTGGTCGTCGACGCGATCGACGATTCGGCGGAACCCGACCGGCTCGTCGGCGAGGTGCTCGCCCCGCTCGCCGGCCGCGCGTCCGAGCTGGGGTTGCGCCTGCTGCTCGGCTTCCGCGAGGAGTCTTCGCCGGGGGTCGCGGCGGTGCGGGCGAGCACGGGCCAGGCCCGCCCGGCCCCGGACGACCTGGCCGGCCGGCTGGAGGTGCTCACCCAGGCGGTGGCGGAGCTGGCGGAGATCGAGGCGTACCAGCTCCGCGTGGCGACCCGCTTCACGGGCGTCGCGATGTTGCCGGCCCGGGCGCAGAGGCTGCGTGGCGCGCTGAAGCAGCTTCGGTCGGCGGAGGTGGACGGCGACGCGGAGTGGGTGGAGCGCCACATCGACGGCCACGAGCACGCGGTGGCCCCGGCGGTCGAGGACGGCCGCCGTCAGCGGGCGGTGCTCGACGGGCTGGTCGCCCGCCGTGAAGAGCTGCGCACCCGCTTGGCGGGTGACGTCGAGCTGGCCCGCGAGTACGGGCTGGTGGGCGACCCGGAGATCGAGCAGGCGTACATCCCGGCGAAGAGGCTGCTGATCGACGGCCCGTGCGAGCTGACGGCCGCGGCAACAGCGGTCGACACGTACGCGGCGGCGGTCCGGGCCCGCATCGAGGACCGCGGCTGACCCTGCGGCCCGCCGGACCCCAGGCCCCAAGCGCCCCAATGTGGCCTTCGGTGCGTTCAACGCACCCAAGGTGGCCTTCGGTGCGTTCAACGCACCCAAGGTGGCCTTCGGTGCGTTCAACGCAACCAAGGCCACATTGGGGCGCTTCGGCGGGCGGGCGCGGAGCGGAGCGGAGCGGAGCGGAGCGGCGCGGAGCGGAGCAGGCTTGGCGTCAGCGGCGGCCCAGGCCGCGGATGAGGACCATCACCGCGTCCCGCACCTCGGCCCGGGTCCGGTGCGGTCCGAACACCTGCCAGTCCAGCGCGACCACCAGCATCGTGCCGAACAACCCCGCCGCCGCCGTCGGGATCTCCACGCCGTCGGGCAGCCTTCCCGCCGCCTCCAGCCGCGACAACTGCTGCTTCACGATCGAGATGATCTCCTCGCGCAGCAGCGACAGCGTCCCGTGCCACTGGCCCGGCGTCCGCCACAGCTCGCTGACCAGGATCTGGGAGAACCCCGGATACCGCGCGATGAACTCCAGCGTCGTGTCGACCTGCGCCTCGATCACGTCCAGTGGATCGGCTTCGGTCACCGCCGAGCGCAACCGCCCGGCCAGCATGTCCACGCCGTACCGCAGCAACGCGTCGACCAAGCCGTCCTTCGACCCGAAGTTGTAGTACACCGTGCCCTTCGCGACGCCCGCCGCCGCCGCGATTTCGTCGACCGTCAGGCCCACCAGGCCCCGGCTCTTCGAGAGCTCCAAAGTCGCCTCGAAGAGCTTCTGCTTCGTCGCGCTGCTCACAGGCTCAGCTCGGGCTTGAGCGCGGACACCGTCCAAACGCGACGCTTGCGCGCGGCCAATGTGGACACCAGGATCCCGCCCACCAGGTACGCCAGCAGCACGCCGATGTCACCGAGGATCTGGACGGTCGCGCCGCTGTAGAACAGGTGGCGGAAACCGTCGATCGCGTACCCCATCGGCAGGACCACGTGCAGCGGGTACAGCGCGTCCGGGATCGTCTGCCACGGGAACGTGCCGCCCGCGCTCACCAGCTGCAGGACCAGCAGCACCAGGCCGAGGAACTTGCCCACCGCGCCGAAGAACGCGTTGAGCGCGTGCACCACCGAGGTGAACGTCAGCGACACCAGCACGGCGAACCCGATCGCCGCCGGCGGGTGGGCGATGTGGATGCCGACCAGCCACGTCACCGCGCCGAACAGGACGACCACCTGCGCGACACCGAGCAGCGCCGAAGACAGCCAGCCGCCGACCGCGACCCGGAACGGCGACGCACCCGCGGTCAGCGCGCGCGTCGAGAGCGGGCGCAGGATCAGGAACAGCACGAACGCGCCGATCCAGGTGGCCAGCGAGATGAAGAACGGCGCGAGGCCGGCGCCGTACGTCCCCGCCGACGCCTCGCCGTTGGCGTTCACCGCCACCGGATCCGCGATCGTGCTGGCCGTCGCCGAGCGGGTCGGGTCGTCGGGGTTCGGGATCTGCTTGAGCCCGGCCGCGAGCCCGTCACGCAGCTTCACCGCGCCGTCCGCGAGCTGGTTCGTGCCCGTGACGGCGGTCTTCTCGCCGTCGTTGAGCTGCGAAGCGCCGTCCTTCAGCTGGTTCGCGCCGTCGGACGCCTGCGCGATGCCGCTCGCCAGCTGCGGGGACGCCGCGGCGAGCTTGGCCGCGCCGTCGGACACCTGGCGGGCGCCGTCGGCCAGCTTCGCGAGGTCGCCGTTGGCCTGCTGGATCTTGCTGTTCGCCTGGTCGACGGGGGAGCGCAGCTGGTCGGCCCGCTCGACGATCGCCTGGACCTGGGTCTCCGGCACGCCGGCGTCACGCAGGTCGGTCACGAGCTGGGTGCGGTAAGAGTCGAGCTTCCCCTGGATGTCGGACGACGCCGTCGCGGCGATCGAAGCGGCGTCGGCGACCTTCTGGTCCCCGGCGGCCACCTGCGAAGCACCGTTCGCGAGCTGCTGCGTCTGCGAAGGCAGGGACGCCGTGGCGCTCTTGAGCGTGCCCAGGCCGGTCGCCAGCGTCGACGAGCCGTCGGCGAGCTTCGCCGCGCCGTCGGCCAGCTGCTGCTGGCCCGACTTGAGCTGCGTGGCGCCGTCGGCGAGCTGCGAGGCCCCGGTCGAGGCTTCCTGGATCTTGGCGTAGATCGTGGAGAAGCCGACCAGGAACCGGTCCGCGGCCTCGCTGCCGACCTTCTCCGCGATCGTCTTGCGGACCTGCTCGGCGACCTGCTTCGCGATCGTGCCCGAGAGGTAGTTGTTGGCGTCGTTGGTGGTCAGCGTGATGGTCGCCTGCTGCGGCTGGAAGTTGCCGACCGACAGCAGCGCGGCGGAGAAGCCGCTCGGGATGCCGATCGCGAACGAGTACTTGTCGTCGCGGACGCCGTCGCGGGCTTCCTGCTCGGAGACCTCGTGCCACTGGAAGGTGCCGGACTTGACGAGCTCGTCGGTCACTTCGCGGCCGACGTTGCGTTGCTGGCCGCCGGCCTCCTTCGCGCCGGTGTCGCTGGTGAAGACCGCGGCGGGCAGCTTGTCGAGCCGGCCGTACGGGTCGTAGTTCGCGTAGAGGTAGAAGGACGCGTAGAGCAGCGGCACCAGCACGAGCGCCACCAGCGCGAGCTTCGGCAGGGTGCCGGTGGAGAGGCGGCGCAGCTCGTTGCGCGCGATCCGGAAGGCGTTCATTCGGGGACTCCGTCAGTGCTCTCGGTGAGCTCTTCGGTGGGTTCGGGGGGAGCTTCGGGGGGAGCTTCGGGGGGAGCGCAGTGTTGTGGCGCGGGTTGTTCGGCCGCGCCGATCTGCGCCGGGGTGAAGGGCAGCGCGGACGGCGGGGTCGTCGCGGTCAGGACGACGACGGCGAGGCCGCGCCCGGCCAGTTCGCGCGCCGGCCCGGCCCAGCTCTCGACGTCGCTGGTGTGCCGGTCCGGGGTGTCGAGGACGAGCAGGCGGACGCCCTTGCGCTCGGCGGCCAGTTCGGTGAGCAGCCGCGTGCGCAGAGCGGGGGAGAGGTTCTCGAAGCGCGTGCCGGCGAACGGCGCGGCGTCGTGGGCGGCGAGCCACCGGGCGACGTCCTCCTTGCCCGCCGGGCGGTGGGCCAGCGCGAGCTCCTCGCCGGCGACCACGCGCAGCGGCAGCGCGTCGTCCGGTTCGCTGACACCCGGGGCGTCGACGACGGCGACGAGCTCGGTCAGCGGAGCGTCGACGCCCTCGGCGTGCACCGTGCCGGTGGTCGGCTTGAGCCGCCCGGCCAGCGCGAGGCCGAACGCGGTGACACCGACGCCGGGTTCGCCGTGCACGATCGCCAGGTCGCCCTCGCCGACGGTCAGTGAGGTGGGCGGCAACAAGGTGCCGTGGTGTCCCTCGAGGGACACCCGATCGGCTCGGACCTGCACGGTTTCTCCCGCTTTGCGAACTTTTGAACTGACCGGTCAGTTCAAAAACTAGTCTTGGCGGGAGTTGGCGGCAAGATCACCGGACGCACGTCACACTTGTGGGTGGTTCACCGGAAGGGCGCGCGGCGGCGGCACGGCCGACTGTCGCATCCCGGCGACGGCAGCGCAGCCCGGCAGTGCCCGATGGGGGTGTTTGGGGACCGCGGTGGCCGGAAGCCGCCTCCCCGGACGAGGGTGCCGCCGGGGCGGGCGGCTCGGGCTCACCGGAGCGCCGCCGCCGGGCGTACCTCCCAGGTCGTCCACAGCGGGCGGTAACCCTGGCGGTGCCAGAACACCGAAGACAGCGGGTTGGTCGGGTTGTAGTACAGGTACGTGCGGGTCGCGCCGCCGCGGTGCAGCTCGCGGTGCACGTGGGCCATCAGTGCCCGGCCGAACCCGCCGCCGCGCTCGCCGGGGGCGGTCACGACGTTGTTCACGTACCCCCAGCGTCCCGGCGGGAGCAGCTCGCCCGCTTCGCTGCCCGGGACCGCGTCCAGCCACGCGCAGTGCGCGAACGCGCGCAGCTCGCCGTCCGCCTCGGCCAGCCAGACGGCGGGCTCGTCGGCGGCGAGTGCGTCCCGCAGGGACGGCGCCAGCAGTGCGGCCGTGTTGCCCCGGCGCGGTGCCGCGACGAGCCCGGTGTAGTCGAACGTCGCCGTCGCCAGCTCGAGTGCCGCGTCGAAGTCGCCGGGGCCGGCGCGCCGGACCGCCACCTCCGGGGCGGCCTCGGGCGGGGGCGCGGTGCGCACGCCGACCGCGGAAAGCGGCACGAGACCGTGGTCGAGGAAGGCGCGGATCGCCTCGGCGTCCCGGCTGGGCCAGACGACCAGGCACGCCGAGTCGTCGCCGGTCTCTTCCGTCTCGAGCCGGCCCTTGAGCGCGCGCAGCAGGAGGTCCATGCCCTCGGTGCCGGTGTCGCCGACGTACGGGAACAGCTGCCAGGTGTCGGCGGCCGACCACAGCATCGGGACGTCGCCGGGCGCCAGCCGCTGCCGCTGCAGCACGCCGGTGACCTGGGTGCCGTCCGCGGTCGCCGCGTCCAGGCGCTCGCCGTCGGCGGGTGGCGCGGCCGGCGGCAGCAGTGCGTCGACGGCGGCGAAGCGGGCCCGGTGCGCCGCGCGCAGAGGCTCGGAGATGTCCATGGTTTCCCCTCGGATCGCGCGGTCAGGACCAGGCGGGACGCCGGAGCCACATGGTCCACAGTGGACGATAGCCCTGCCGGTGCCAGAACACCGGCGAAAGCGGGTTCGCCGGGTGGTAGAACAGGAACGTCCCGCGCACGCCGTACCCGAGCAGCTCACGGTGCGCCACCGCCATCAGCGCCCGGCCGACCCCGCCGCCGCGGGCCGCGGGGGCGACCGACACCGTGTCGACGTACCCCCAGCGGCCCGGGAGCAGCCTGCCGTGGATGGAGTTGCCCGGCGTGGCCGAGACCAGCGAGCAGGAGGCCAGGCCGGCCGGCACGCCGCCGTCCTCCTCCGCGAGCCAGACCAGCCCGCTGAAGCGCAGGGCACGGGCGACCTCCGCGCGCAGCAACGCCCGGGCCCCCGGCCGCGGCACCGCGGCGCCGACCAGCGAGGTGTAGCGCCACTCGGCCAGCCGCAGCTCGGTCAGCGCGTCGACGTCGCCATCCCCGGCCCGGCGGACGGTGACCGGCGCCGTCCCGGGGCCGCCGGGTGCGTCCGCGGCCCGCACGGCCAGGCACGTCATCGGCGCGAACCCGTGCGCCAGCAGCACCGCGGACGCCTCGGCGTCGCGGCTCGGCCAGGTCAGCGAGCAGGCCGAATCCGGACCCGACGGCCGCCCGCGCAGCCGGTCGCGCCACGCGCCCAGCAGCGCGGCGAGGCCCGCCGCCCCACTGTCGCCCGGCACCGCGGTCAGGTCGTGGATGTCCGAGGGGCCCCAGAGCGCCGGCCAGGAATCCGGCGCGTGCACGACGTGCGTCAGCAGGCCGCCTGCCTTGCGCCCGCCGACCGTCAACACCAGCGGCTCGTTCGACGGCGACGGCGGGGCCGCGATCGGCGGGAGCAGCGGGTCGAGCGCGGCGAACCGCGCGTTCTGCTGCGCCTCGAGCGTGGTCACGAGCGGTGCGTGCGGAAGATCGCGGTGCCCGGGAACAGCTTGCCGCGCAGCGGGCTCCACTGGCCCCACACCCGCGTGTGCCCCGCCGGCCACTCGGGCTCGACCAGGTCGGTCAGGGTGAACCCGGCCGCGGCCAGCGCGCGCACGTAGTCGCCGAGGGTGCGGTGGTACTCGACGTAGGTGGCGGTGCCCTCGTCGTCGACCTCGACGTACGGCGTGCGGTCGAAGTACGGCTGGGTGACGGTGAGCCCCTGCGGGCCGGGGTCGTCGGGGAAGATCCACCGCATCGGGTGCGTCACCGAGAACACCCACGGCGCGCCCGGCCGCAGCACCCGGTGCACCTCGGCGAAGACCGCGTCCACCGACGCGACGAACGGGATCGCGCCGAAGGCCGAGCAGGCCGCGTCGAAGCTGCCCGGCGCCAGCGGCAGGTGCTCGGCGTTGGCCTGCACGAGCGGGACGGCCAGGCCGGTGCGCGTGTTGCCGTCGCGGGCGTGGCGGAGCATGCCGGCGGACAGGTCGGTCGCGACGGCGTGGGCGCCCTCGGCGGCCAGCCAGCGCGCGCACGCGGCCTGCCCGCAGCCGACCTCCAGCACCCGCTTGCCCCGGACGTCGCCGAGCAGCCGCGCCTCCGCTTCCCGGACGCCCTCCGGGCACCAGACGAAGTCGGCGTCGCCGAGGAACCCGCCGTGCTCGGCCTGGTAGTCGTCGGCGTCGGCGTCCCACCAGGCGAGGTTCGCGGCCGCGGCCTCCGGCCCGCCGACCGCGCGGTAGGCGACCGCCGCGGTGCCCAGCCGGTGCTCGGCGGCGTCGTGGCGCCCCGGCGCGGGGGCCTGCTCCGCTGGCATGATGGTGTCTCCGGTCCCGGTGGCCCGCCCGCGTTCACCGCGCGCTCCACCTGCGTCCTCGTGCGTGCGTTTGCTTCCGCGAGGACCTTAGCGAGCCAGGGGGACCCTGATTGTGCCGCCTAGCGGCTGCCGCGTAGGATAAGTGTTAGCGCAGTGGGTTCGCGCTGCCTTCCGCTCAGCTTCTGGTTGGGACTCGGGTCGCGCACCGTATGCGGGGTCATGCCGCGGTCGTTCACTGGTGGACGTTTGCTTGCAGGGTCGCCGCATGCTCCCCATCGCGCCGACAACTGCCAACCCTCGATTCCCATCCACCGGAGCAACCCGCCTAATGACCACCGACACCGCCACCGCCCCGACCGCCCCCACCGGGGCCCCGCAGGTCGCCATCAACGACATCGGGTCGGAGGAAGATTTCCTCGCGGCTATCGACAAGACGATCAAGTACTTCAACGATGGCGACATCGTCGAAGGCACGATCGTCAAGGTCGACCGCGACGAGGTCCTGCTCGACATCGGCTACAAGACCGAGGGTGTCATCCCCTCGCGTGAGCTCTCCATCAAGCACGATGTCGACCCGGCTGAGGTTGTCACCGTCGGCGATGAGGTCGAAGCCCTGGTCCTCCAGAAGGAGGACAAGGAAGGCCGTCTGATCCTGTCCAAGAAGCGCGCGCAGTACGAGCGCGCCTGGGGCACGATCGAGGAGCTCAAGGAGAAGGACGAGCCCGTCAAGGGCACCGTCATCGAGGTCGTCAAGGGCGGCCTCATCCTGGACATCGGCCTGCGCGGCTTCCTCCCCGCGTCCCTGGTCGAGATGCGCCGCGTGCGCGACCTGCAGCCGTACGTCGGCCGCGAGCTCGAGGCGAAGATCATCGAGCTGGACAAGAACCGCAACAACGTGGTCCTGTCCCGCCGCGCCTACCTCGAGCAGACCCAGTCCGAGGTGCGCAGCGAGTTCCTCAACGCGCTCGCCAAGGGCCAGGTCCGCAAGGGCGTCGTGTCGTCCATCGTCAACTTCGGTGCCTTCGTGGACCTGGGTGGCGTCGACGGCCTGGTGCACGTTTCCGAGCTGTCCTGGAAGCACATCGACCACCCGTCCGAGGTCGTCGAGGTCGGCCAGGAGGTCACGGTCGAGGTCCTGGACGTCGACATGGACCGCGAGCGCGTCTCGCTGTCGCTGAAGGCGACCCAGGAAGACCCGTGGCGCCAGTTCGCCCGCACCCACGCGATCGGCCAGATCGTGCCGGGCAAGGTCACCAAGCTGGTTCCGTTCGGTGCGTTCGTGCGCGTCGAAGAGGGCATCGAGGGCCTGGTCCACATCTCCGAGCTGGCCGAGCGCCACGTGGAGATCCCGGAGCAGGTCGTCCAGGTCAACGGCGACGTCATGGTCAAGGTCATCGACATCGACCTCGAGCGCCGTCGCATCTCGCTGTCGCTGAAGCAGGCGAACGAGGGCGTCACGCCGGACACCGAGTTCGACCCGACCCAGTACGGCATGGCCGCCGAGTACGACGCCGAGGGCAACTACATCTACCCCGAAGGCTTCGACCCGGACACCCAGGAGTGGCAGGAAGGCTTCGACAAGCAGCGTGAGGAGTGGGAGCGCCAGTACGCCGAGGCGCACACTCGTTACGAGGCCCACATGAAGCAGGTCGTGAAGGCCGTCGAGGCGGACGCCGAAGCGGCGGCCGACGCGGCGACCGGCATCGAGGGTGGCGCGGAAAGCTACACCTCGGGCTCGGCCCCGGCCGACTCCAAGAGCAGCGGTGGCACCCTCGCCTCCGACGAGCAGCTCGCGGCGCTCCGCGAAAAGCTCTCCGGTGGTGCGTGAGCACCAGCTCGCTGAGCTGAACGAGAACCCCCGGCCCCTCGTGGGCCGGGGGTTCTCGGTTGTCCGGGTCAGGGGTTGCGCAGGCCGAGGCCGGTCATCATGGCGGTGACGCCGTCGCGGTACATCTGTTCGTTCGCCTCGTCGGTCGGCGGGATGAACCAGTCGGGCAGTGGCCGCCGCGAGGCCATCATCAGTTCCGCGCCGACCAGGCCGTGCATGGCCGTCCACAGCCGGTAGGCCGCCGACCGGGCGTCCGCCCCGGGTGGGGAGACCCGCTGGACGCGGGCGATGAACAGGGTGAACGTCGTCCGCAGCACCGCCGACCGCAGCGCCGGGTCCGGGTCGAACCCGGGCACCGGGCGCTCGAACATCAACGCGTAGCGGGTCGGGCTCTCGCGGGCGAAGTGCCGGTACTCCAGCGCGAGGTGCAGCAGGTCCGCGACGCCGTCCTGGCTCGACGGCGGCAGGCCTTCCAGCAGCTCCCGCAACGAGTCGAAGGTGCGTTCGTACAGGGCGTCGAGCAGGCCCGCGCGGCCGCCGAAGCGGGCGTAGACCGAGAGCGTCGACGCGCCGGCCGCCTCGGCCACGCCGCGCACGGTCAGCCCGGGAACCCCGCGGTCCACGAGCACCGACAGCGCCGCGTCGAGGTAGCGCTCCCGGCCGCCCTGGTCGGCCGGGCGCATCGGCAAGTGCCTGGTAGCCACGCGCACCCCCTTTGCGGCAGCCGGGCGCGGACGGCGACCCGGTGACCCACCCGCAGCAGAAGATACGATATCCGCAGCGTCTTGGGAATGCGCCGGATGTCCGGATCGGCGGCGTCCCGTCTCGTGGGCGTCGTCGAAAGGACTTCAAGGCCGATGGACCACCCCGCGCCCGGCACCGTCGTCGTCACCGCGAGTGGCGACGGCACCTACACACAGCAGGTCACGACGGCGTCCCTCTGCGGATGTACGCCGACCGCAAGGGCATCCCGCTGACCCGGGCGACCGTCCGGCTGCGGCACGACCGCATCCACGCCCAGGACTGCGAACGGTGCGAAACCGAGCGCGGCCTGCTCAGCCGGATCAGCCGTGAGATCGAGCTCGAAGGCGACCTCGACGACGATCAGCGCGCCCGGCTCATGCTGATCGCCGACAAGTGCCCGGTGCACCGCACGCTGTCGTCGGAGATAGCTTGGGAGTGATAACTTAGCACACATGGCTCTCACCAGGCAAAACTTCGGTCGTGAGTACCTCCGGATCTCCAAAGACCCCTTCGGCCGGAGCACGAGCACCGATGAGCAGCACGACGAGAACGTCACCGGCGCCGAGCGGTTCGGCATCACGCTCGGGGAGCCGTACTGCGACTCCGACCGCTCGGCCAGCCGGTACGCCCAGCGGGACCGCGAGGACTTCGCGCAGCTGATCGCCGACCTCGAAGCCGACCAGTTCGGCGGCGACCACCTCGTCCTCTGGGAGTCCAGCCGGGGCAGCCGCAAGGTTGGCGAGTGGGCCACCATGCTCGACCTGCTCGAAGAGCGCGGCATCAAGGTGCTGGTCTCCACCCACGGCCGCGTGTACGACCCGGCCAACCCTCGTGACCGGCGTTCCCTGCTGGAGGACGCTGTCGATTCCGAGTACGAGAGCGCGAAGACTTCGACCCGCGGCCGCCGCACCGCGGCCGCGCAGGCGGCGAAGGGGAAGCCGCACGGCCGCCTCGGCTTCGGCTGGACGCGACTGTACGACCCGAAGACCCGCGAGCTGGTCGAGCAGCTGCACCACCCTGACGAGGCCCCGCTGATCGAGGAGCTGTTCAAGCGCCTCGACGCGGGCGTCTCGTTCCGCGCGATCGCAGCTGACTGGGAGGCCCGGGACATCGTCAACGACTCCGGCACGCCGTTCAGCCAGCAGCACCTCCGGCGGCTGGCGATCAACCCGGCCTACGCCGGGCTGCGCGAGCACAACCCGAACCGGAGAGGGAAGCGGCCCGACGCCGGCCCCGCGACCTTGGTGGACGCGACGTGGACCGGCATCGTCAGCAAGGCGCTCTACTACCGCGTCTTCAAGAAGATCACCGACCCCGAGCGGCACACCTCGCGCGACGGCCGAGCCCGGCACCTGCTCTCGCGCATCGCGCGCTGCGACCCTTGCGGCGCCTTCCTGATCATCATCCGAGCCCAGAAGCCGAAGCCGCTCTACTCGTGCCAGAAGCACGGCTGCGCGTCGATCGGCGAGGCCGTGTTGGATGAATGGGCGACGGACGTGATCGTGGGTTGGCTGATGCGTGACGACGTCGCCACCTGGCTGCGGCGCTCTGGCGAGGCCGAGGACGAGGCGCTGGCAAAGATCGCTGACAAGCTGGCCGAGGCACGCGCTGAGCTGGCGAAGCTGCGGGCCGCGCTCAAGTCGGGCGCGATGTCGGTGGAGACGGGGATGATCGTCGAGCCTGGTCTTGTCGAGCGCGTGAAAAACCTTGAGCAGGACGAGAGGGATGCCACCACCCCCAGCGTGCTGCGGCCGCTGGTCGGACTTGGGGAGCGGACGATGGCGGCGTGGCGGGACGAGACGCCGATCGAGGCCAAGCGGGAAGTCGCACGGACGCTGTTCGTGCCGGAGATCCTCGGCGAGCTGCGGCTCAAGCCGAATCCGATCCGATACCAGGTGGCGCCGGTCGAGGACCGGGTGACGACGCGGAAGGTGGATGCGTGAGCGAGCCGGAGGATGCACCTTACAACCCGCGTGCAGGGCGGGAGTACGACGCTGAAGTCAAAATCATTTGTGACGATGCTGCCGAAACGCCTAAGCGCAACTGCCTGCACAAGCACCCGATCACCTTTACGTTTCGCCGCATCGTCGATGAGGGGGAGTGGGTCCTGCTCGGGGCCAGGGATACGGCGAACCCTGATGACCTGGTCCGTCGAGGCGGTGATCGAGCGGTCGGTGGCATGTACGCCATGTCCGAAGCTTGGCGCCTCTGGTGTCCTGGGTGCACTCGCGACGCCAGGTTCGGCAGGAGCCAGCTGAGCGAGATGCTCGACGCGCTGGCTGCGGTAGGGAAACGAGAGTTTCCCTTGGCGCTGCTGGAATTGCAGCACAACACGCGACCAAGGTCGCGGCGTCGTTGATCGAGATCGTGTAAAGTCTCAAAGACGTTAGACGCTCCGTCGGAAGCGTGATCCGACCGCAGGCCGTGCGCGTGAAATCAGGCAGGGTGCCTCCGAGCGCTCCTCCCACCTCATGCCCAGGAGGGCTACGGGCGGGTACTTCGAGCTGTCCGGAGTCCCCATGTCCCGTCCTCTCGCGGTCTCTGCCGAGGCAAGGCAAGCGCGTGGCAGGCTGGCTGCCTCTACGCGCGACCACGGCCCCGATCACCCCATCACCTGCGCCGCCCGGCGCGAGTTTCGATCCGAAAAGTACCTCGCGAGCGTCCGCGCCGTCGTTGACGCCGCTCCGCCGATCGACCAGCTCAAGCCGGAACAGCGCGACCGGCTCGCCAGCCTGCTCCGCCCGGTCGTCCGCGCCGCCGAGGGTGGTGCGGCCTGATGACCAACGAAGAGAACGCCGCCCCGGGTGAAGGCCGGGACGGCGTCGAGCGGTTCTCTACCAGCAATGGTGGTCAGCTCCACTCTACGCCACTACGGGTGGTAGGAGGAGTCCTCGACCAGGCGATCGAGCAGTCGATCGCCCGCCATCCCGCCGGCAAGCGGCGCCAGGCAGGTGACCGTCGATGAACACGAACACCGAAGCCTGCATCGGCTGCCGCTGCGAAGCCGAAACCGGGCCCCTGCCCGGCTGGCACCACGACTGTGTCCGCAGCCTGCCCACCCGGCTCACCCTCGCCGAGGATTACCGGACCTTGGTCGAGCTGCGCGGCGAGGGGTTCGAGCGGCCCCTCAAGGCCCACGAACTGGCGGACTTCGCCCTCCAGGACACCCGCATGGAGCGTGAGCGCACCTTCAGCGAGACCTGGGCCGAGATCGAGCCCACCGACGACTTCGGCATGAAGCGGCGCTACTGCGCCACCGACCCCAACCACAACTTCCCCGAGGTCATCACGCTCCAGGGCTGGATGACCACCGACGGCGCGATCGCTCGCAAGTGGGTGACGGCATGACCACGCCGCAGGAGTGGCGCGCCGCCACGGCCAGCCTGCCCATCGACTCGTGGGCAACGCTCGGCAAGCCCAATGCCCTCGCCGACCTCGCCGACCGGCTGCACCTGATCACCGAGCAGGACGACGGCAAGAGCGGCGCCCGCTGGCTGCTGGAGCACCTCGCCTACGCCGGAGTCGACGCCGAGCACTGGGAGAAGCTGCTCGCCCTGCACCCCTACGCCCGGCGGATGCCCAGCCTGTCGCCCGCACAGATCCTCCAGATGCTGCTGCGCGACGTCGAGAGCGGCCGGTCCCTCGACGAGCTGGGCCTCGCCGAACGCATCGTCGTCCAGCGCGGGCCGGATCTCGCGTGGTCCAAGGCGCTCGGCGGCTGGATCTCCTGGGACGGCGCCCGCTGGCGTACCGACGACGGCGACCACCGCGCACAGGGTGCGTCCGTGCGCACCGTGCGTAGCCTCGCCCACGAGGTCGCCGCCGCCGAGGCCCGCGCCAAGGCCGCCAGCGAGGAGGAAGCCGAAGGCGCCGAGAAGTGGGCGGCCGCCGTGCGCCGGTTCCAGCACGAATCACGCAAGGGCCGGGTCATCAACAGCGCGCTGAACCTCTCCCGCTCCGAAGGCCTGGCCGTCCACCCCGAGCTGTTCGACGCCCGGCCCGAGCTGCTGACCGTGGCCAACGGCACCATCGAGCTGGACACCAAGGCCACCCTGCGCGAGCACCGCCGCGTGGACCGGCTCACCCGCGTGGCCGCCGCCAGCTACGACCCCGACGCCTACTCGGCCGAGTGGGAGAAGTTCGTGGAGCACGTGATCCCCGACCCGGAAACGCGGGCCTACGCGCAGAAGCTGGCCGGGTACTCCCTGCTGGGGCGCAACACCAAGCGGCTGATGGTCTTCATGATGGGCCCGACCAGCTCCGGCAAGTCCACCTTCGTCGAGGTCATCGGGGCCGTGCTCGGCGACCACGCCAGCACGTTCAACCTCTCGCTGTTCGCCGCCAAGGAGAGCGACGCGCCCCGCCCCGACGTCGTCGACGCGCTGCCCACGCGCTTCCTGCACACCTCCGAGGCGTCCGACCGCTGGCAGCTCTCGGCCGACCAGATCAAGCGGCTGATCGGCGACGAGACCCAGAGCGCGCGCGGGATGCGATCCGACCAGTTCCTCAAGCGCAAGCCCGCGTTCACGCCGTGGATTGCGACCAACGAGCCGCCGACCATCAACGGCGCCGACAAGCCGCTGTGGCGGCGGCTGGTGGTCGTGCCCTGCGGCGAGAGCGTCGAGCAGTCCAAAGAGGACACCAGCCTGGCCCAGCGGTTCGGCGTTGAGCAGCGAGACGCCGTGCTCGCCTGGCTCATCGACGGCTGGGACGCCTTCCAGGAAGAAGGGCTGGAGATGCCCGACGCCGTCGTCAAAGCCACCCTGGCGCTGCGTGACGGCCTCTCCGTCCTCGACACGTGGATGGCCGAGGAGGCCGAGCAGGACGCCGCGTACACCGCCACCCCCGCCGACCTGTGGGACGCCTTCAGCAACTGGTGCCACCGCTCCGGCGTCTCCCCCGCCGACCGGGGGAACATGGTGGCCTTCGGCAAGAAGCTGTCCGGGAAGGGCATCGGCACCGGCTGGGGCACAGGCAAGCCCCGCCGCCGGGTCCGCACCGGCATCCGCCTCACCGAGGACGCGGCACGGAGCCTGATCAAGGCCGACGACTGAGCACATCCGCCCAGTAGCCCCGCACGCCACACGTGCGGGGCTGTCGGCGTCTCGGGGGTGCACGGCAGGGTGCACGGGTGCACGGATGGTGCACGGATGGGACCGGCTACCCGTGCACCCCTGAAACCGCAGGTCAGAGGCACAATTTGGGGGCAGGGTGCACGGGTGCACAGGTATTTTCCAGTTGGCGGCCATAGGGGGTCTTGATCCACACTCTCTACGGGGGCTACTAACTCGCCGAAACCCGTGCACCCGTGCACCTGGGCCGCCGCACCTGTGCTGACCTGCGGCGATGGGGTGCACGGATGGAGCTTTGGAAGCGTGCATTACCCGTGCACCACCCGTGCACCCGTCCGGCGACGACGGTCTACCCCAGGCCGCGATGTGTGCCGGCCGCCGCTGACACTGGCACCTTGACGTAACCGTCTATCTGCGAAAGCCAGTTACTCTGATCATGAGGAATCAGCCCTGGTCAGGGAGGCCCCGTGTACGAAATCGTTGAGCTGCTCAATCACGTCGTCGCCCGTCAGGCGGTGACCTCTCGGCCGGGAGCGATCGGCACGAAGTCCGGTTTCGGCTCGGCGCCGCCGCTGGACCTGGACGCGCTGGAGCTGCGGGACGAGTTCCTGGCGGCGTTCGGCTCGGAGTACGTCGAGCTGGAGGCGGCGGTCATGAGCCGGATCGAGCGGCCGGCGCGTGTGCCGCTCGGGCTGTGCGCGTGCGGGACGCTGGTCTCCTGCGAGTTCGACCGGGTGGCCGCGGAGTGCCCTGCCTGCGGCGACTGGCTGTCCCGTGCGGAGGCTGTGCACGCGGCGCGGGAGTGGCTGGAGTCGACGTGGCTCACGCCTGCCGAGATCGAGCAGGAGACGCGCAGCTGGGGGACGCCGGTGCGGGCTGGGCGAGTGCGGACGTGGCGCTGGCGCGGCTGGATCGCCCCGGACGGCGCCGGGCGCTACCTCTTGGCGGACGTGCTCCGGCTCATCGACCGCCAGGCCGCCGAGGCTGCATAACCAGCTATCGTCCGACAGTGGTTGACAGGGCCCTGTCGAGTACGTAGCGTCACAAACCAGGGCGGAGCTACGCCTGAATCCCCGTGACCGGACTGCTCGGACCGGAGGGGAGGCACGGTAGCTCCGCCCTTTCGTCTTCCCGGCCCCGCCGACACGCACGACTCCCAAGATGCGGCGCGAGGTTCCGGGACCCACTCCGGTTGAGCGCAGGTGCCGCCGTGCGCCTGCGCTCCCGGTCTTCAGCCGCAGGGGGTGAACGCGATGCCGAACGGCGGCAACCACCACCAAGCCAGCGGCGCCGTCGCCGAGACCGCTGAGCGCCAGGTGCGCGCCTTCGAGTTGAGCCGGGACGGCCACAGCCTCCGCGCGGTCGCAGCGATCATGTCAGCCGAGGGCTCCTCGATCTCGCACGAGACGGTGCGCAAGCTGATCTCGGCCGAGGCGATCGAGCGCGTTGCCGGACCCGCCGAGGAATACCGGGCTGTGCTGCTCGCTCAGCTGGAAGACGCTCGGCGGGTCGTGCTGGCGAAGCTGGAACTGTTGCCAGCGCCCGTTACCGCGGGCAAGGACGGCGAGGTCGTCTACGACCCGGAAACCCACGAGCCCGTGCGCGACCACTCGGCACACCTCGCTGCCGTGGACCGGCTGCTGCGCATCAACGAGCGGGTGGCCAAGCTGACCGGCGCTGACTCGCCGGTGAAGGTCGAAGGCAATCTCAACGCCGTCGTCACCGAAGTGCCGGCCGACGTCGCCGAGCTGCTGCGGCAGGCGCGGGAACGGAACGCCGCTAAGAGGAGCGAGCTGGATACCAGGGACAGTTCATAGGCGTCGAGGTTGCTCCATGCCGGTGCGCTCCCAGAGTCGTCCGTCTGCGTCGCTGAACGAGAAGGTCACGGTCGCTGTGTCGGGGAGCTGTGTCAGTTGGTTCGGCGTTTTCCTGTAAAGGAAGATCCCTGCGTTGGCCTCGTGTGGGTCGACGACTTCGGCGATGAGGCTCGGCAGGGGTATATCAGGCGCTGCGGTAGTGGCCGACTTGTGCATCCATCGGCCTCCCTGAAGCTCTGCGCCGATTCGAGCTTCGATCTTTACGATGGTGACGTCTCCGATGAAGCCGCCGCTTCGGTTCACGACCTTGATTGTCGCAGCGCCTCCGTTCTGCGTGGTGTATTCAACGCGGATCAAGCGCGCTTGGATCGCCTCGTTGTCTGACTTCTCAGCGGCGGCGATCGCCCACCCACGCTGTGCGATCCACACCGCGACAGCGGCGGCGACGATCGAACCGATGCCCCCAACCCACTGGCCCCACGCGGACCACCAGTCGGCGCCCTGGTCCAGCACGACGCTCATGACGATCAACAGGATGAACGCGAGCGCGAGTACGGCGCCGAGGTAGCGCACATCGATCTTTCCAAATCGCATGCCGCGAAGTATCGCGCATCTGTTGTGACCAGGAGGGGCGATGCGGATCTTCATGTGGGTGGCTGACTACTCCGGCTGCGGCTTCTACCGCTGCCTACTACCCGGCTCCGAGCTGGCGAAGCGCGGCCACGACGTGATGGCCGACGGCCGCGTAGTGCCGAACGAGGTGAAGAACGGCGACTGCGACGTGGTCGTGGGCCAGCGGATCTGCAACGAGGGCGCGACGGTGACGTGGCAGAAGCTCGCGCGCGCCGGCCACGCCAAGCTCGTATTCGAGACCGACGACCTGCTGTCCGACGTGGATCCGTCCAACCGGCAGGCCGCGCGGTTCTACGACGCCGAGACGGTCGAGCGGTACCACCGCAACATGGCCGTGGCCGACGTGATCACCGTGACCACGGACCGGCTCGCTGACCACGCCCGGTCGATCAACACGACCGCCGAGATCGTCGTGCTGCCGAACCAGGTGCCGGGCTGGCTGCTCGACCACGAGAAGCCCGCGGCCCCGAACCCGGAGCTGGTGACGATCGGCTGGCGCGGCGGGGCATCGCACCAGCGGGACTTCGGTGAGCTGGCCCGGCCGCTGCGCCGGTTCCTCCAGCACCCAGACCACCGGGACCGGGCGGAGCTGCACTGCATGGGCGCCCCGTACCAGGAGCGCGTCCGCAGCAACCACAGCCGCACCCGGTGGACCGGCTGGCACGAGTCCGTCAGCGACTTCCTGCGCGCCGTGGACTTCGACCTGGCCGTGATCCCGCTGCGCCCGTCGATCTTCAACGAAGCGAAGTCCGACCTGGCGCTGGTGGAGATGTCCGCGCTCGGCATCCCGGCGATCGTCTCGGGCTTCCCCGGCTCGCCGTACCGCGTGCTCTCCGGCTACGGCCGCCCGATCGCGCACCTGGCCAGCAAGGGCAGCGACTGGACCGAGCACTTGCGCTACCTGGTGGACGACGCCGAGGCGCGCGAGCAGCTCGGCAAGGAGGCTCGCGAGTGGGCGGCTGGCCGAACGATCGAGGCGAACATCCACCGCTGGGAGAAGGCGTACAGCGAGTGATTCCGAGAGCGACGCCATGTCGGTCGGCCGCCGGTACCGCTGCGTCGTGCTGAGCTTACGCGGCCTCGTGTTCGGTCTTGGCCTTCGAGGATTCCGTGTTTTCGGCGTAGAGCCAGCGACCGTCCGCGAAGGCGGCGATGGCGTGCGCGTCCCGGGCCGCGCTGTCGTAGACGGACAGGATGCCGGTCTGGCCCACCCTGAAGACCTTCCCGGTTTCGTAGATGTACGTCTTCGCTGCGGTGCGCACGCTGATTGACATCGAGACTCCGTTTCGTCGGTGCCACGTAGATCGAGACGGCTGCGGCCGGTGTTACAGCCCGGCCGACGATCCCGCAGGCAATTCTGTCGCTCGCTACCGGGAACAGGGAGGTCGTATGGCTGTTGTGATGGCTCCGCTTGAGGTGCGTCGGCGCTCGGGCAGCCGGACCGCGGTCATCGTCCCTTTCGGACGCCCGGCCGGTGAGGCTGGCATGATCCGCGAAGGCGTGTGGCGCCGCTTACGCGCCGAGTGGGAGCGCAGCGGCTGCGACCTGATCGTGGCCGCCGACCCGGCGTTCGCAGCGCGCGGGAAGTTCTCCGTGTCGCGGGCGATCAACAACGCGGTGCGCGTCGCCCCGGCTGAGTACGACCGCTTCGTGTGCTTCGGCGCCGACATGGCGCCCTGCCCTGCGACGGTGGCGTGGGCAGACGCCGAGCTGGACGTCCAGCCGTGGACGCTGCTGTTCGACCGCGGCACCTCGGTCGGCGAGGCGGCGACCAAGGGCTGGGTAGTGGCCGGCCACTGGGGCAGCCCGCCCGAGCCGGAGCTGTTTGCGTCGCCGTGCGTCGGCCCGATCGCCTTCACGCGCAAGACGTTCGACCGCGTCGGCGGGTTCGACGAGCGGTATGAGGGGTGGGCTTACGAAGACGTCGACTTCTGGTATCGGCTCCAGCGCGACGTCCCGCGCACCGCGCCGCAGACTTACCCGGGCACGCCGCTGGTCCAGTTTTGGCACCCGCAGACGCACCATGACCTGTCGGCGGACAACCCGAACGTCCGACTGTTCTCGGAGACGTGGGGGTAGCGGCTCGCCACCGGAGGCGGCGAGAGCCCTCGGCCGAGGCCCGCGCACGGGCACGACGCGGAGGGCATCCAGCCGATCAGGCGATGCCAGGCGGTTCCGTGGTGTTCTTGTAGCTGCCGACCTCGTGGACGCTGACCCACGTCTTCGGGGCGAAGGTCGAAATCATCTCCGCGTTGCCGTTGCGTTCGGCGTAGATGTTCAAGTGTCCGTCGGTAACGACGTAGCCGTCAGCCTCTTCGAAGGTCAGATCGCCATCGGTTCTCTTGACTTCGATCGCCACAGTTCACTCCTCTGCTCGGCTGGTGCACGTACGTCGCCCGGACGGTGGTGACCGTTACAGGTGGTGAGCCAATGTTCGACCTCGACGCTCACCTGGCCGGGCTCGACGAGCGGCTGCTGGCGCTGCCGGAAGGCCGGCGCGCCCTGACCGAGCTGGACCCCCTGCTGTTCGCCCTGCTCTACCTGCCGCACCACCTGCGGGCCCAGGAGACCAGCGAGCAGATCACGTTCAGCGAAGCCCACTACGAGTGGTGCGAGCTGGCCCAGCGCTACGTCGCGCCGATCAGCGCCTTCGCGCCTGGCGACCTGAGGGACGCGATCATCGCGCCGCGTGGGCTCGGGAAGAGCACGTGGTGGTTCCTGATCTTCCCGATGTGGATGGCCGCGCACGGCCACCGGAGCTTCCTCGCAGCTTTCGCCAACAGCGACACGCAGGCGACGGACCACCTCGGCACGTTCAAGCGGGAGATCGAGACCAACGCACTCCTGCGTCACGACTTCCCGAAGCTCTGCGCTCCGGCCAGGCGTCCATCTGGCGTGTCCATCTCGGACTCGCAGCGGATGTACATCGCTGAGTCCGGCTTCGTGTTCACCGGACGCGGCATCGACTCCCAGGTGCTCGGCCTGAAGATCGGCTCCCGCCGCCCGGACCACATCATCCTCGACGACATCGAGGGGACCGAGGGCAACTACAGCGCCAACCAGAAGGTCTCGCGGCTCAAGACGCTGGTCTCCGGCATCCTGCCGATGAACAACAAGGCGTCGGTGACGATGGCCGGCACCGTCGCGATCCCGGGCGCGATCATCGACGACATCGCCGCGAAGCAGCGTGGCGAGCAGTATCCGGAATGGGTCGACGACGAGCGATTCACGCCGAGGTACTTCGACGTGATCCAGACCGACGAGCACGGCAACGAACGCTCGCTCTGGCCGGAACGCTGGTCAATGGGCTGGATCAACGAGGCCAGGAAGACGCGTGCCTTCCAGTCGCAGATGCGCAACGACCCGATGGCCGCGGACACCGCGTTCTGGACCGGCGAGGACTTCGTCTACCGCGCAGACCTGCCGATCGTGCGGCAGCTGCTGTCGATCGACCCGGCGGTGACGACGAAGGCGAAGAGCGACTTCACCGCGCTGGCCGTGATCGGCGCGACGCTGCCGGGCCCGGACCGCGTGTGCGTGGTGCGGTTCGCCCAGCAGGTGAAGATCCCGCCGGGGGAGAAGCTGCGCCTGCGCGTGCTGGAGATCCTGAACGAGTACCCGGACATCACCGGCGTGGTCGTGGAGACGAACCAGGGCGGCGACACCTGGCTGGCGATCCTGCACGACCTGCCGGTCAAGGTCCGCACCGTCCACCAGGACCGGCCGAAGGAAGTCCGCGCCGGGTCGCTGCTGGCGAAGTACCAGCGCGGCCGCGTCGTCCACGAGCGACGGCTGCACCAGCTCGAAGCCCAGATGCTGAAGTTCCCGCTCGATGCCCATGACGACCTCGTCGACGCCGTCGGCACCGGGGTCGAGGTGTTCCTGAAGACCGATGCCCCGCCGCAGCGGGCGAGCGCACGTGAGGGGGCGGCCTGATGTCGGATCTCGACGACGCGCTGAAGGCGATCGACGACGCCGCGCCCGGCTACGACAAGGCGAAGGCGTACAGCGACGGCCCGGTGGAGGAGGTGTTCACCTCTCGCCGTGTGCGTCGGTTGCTGCGTGACCAGGGCGTCGAGTTCGAGACCCTGCACGGGGACGTGGTCATCGACGCGGTCGCGGACAAGCTGACGGTGGAGGCGATCACCAGCGACACCGAGGCGCGCACGAAGCTGATCGCCGAGGTCGATGAGGCCAACAACATGGCCCAGGTCCGGCCGGCGGTGATGCGCCGGGCGCTCCAGCTCGGCGACAGCTACCTGTCCGCGTGGCCCGTGCTCGACGCCGCGGGCAACCCGGTCAAGGGCAAGGTGCTGATCTCGGTGCACTCGCCGAAGGCGATGCGCGTGCTCTACGACGAGGACGAGCCCGGCACGCCCCGGGTTGCGATCCAGAAGTGGGTCGTCAAGACGCCTGTCGGCGCCAAGCGCACGCGGGTGGACCTGCTCTACGACGACCGGATCGAGCACTACATCTCCCGGGGCGCGCGGTCCAGCAAGGCGGGCGACTTCCAGCCGTACGAGGCCGAGGGCCGCGACGCGGTGGAGGAGAACCCGTACGGCTTCCCGGTCTTCCACTTCCACGGCACCGGCCTGCCGGGCGAGTACGGCACACCGGAGCACAAGTGCTTCTACGGCACGCAGAACAAGCTCCTGAAGCTGGAGATCGGCGACATGGCGGGCGTCGACTTCAACACGCTCCCGCAGCGGCTCGGCCTGCGCGACGCCGGGAAGCCCGGCCCGTCGCCGGTGGACGACCTCGACGAGGACGAGTTCCTCGCCAGCCCGGACGGGCAGCGCACCAGCTCGACGACCGGCGACCGGAAGTCGAAGCTGTCCAGCGAGCCCGGCTCGTTCTGGGACCTGGAGGGCTACCGCGACGTCAAGCAGCTCGACCCGGGCAGCCCGGCTGTGTTCCTCGACCGCCGCGAGGCGTACCTGCGTGAGGGCTCGGTGGTGTCCAAGACGCCGCTGCACCTGTTCGACCGGACCGGGCAGATCCCCAGCGGGGAGAGCCTGAAGACGGCGAACGAGCCGCTGGACAATAAGGCCCGGCGCCGCCGGACGGCGTTCGATCCGACGTGGCGCGGCTTTTACGGCTTCATGCTGAAGATCCTCGGCCAGGAGGACGCCCCGGTGACGCTCACGTGGGCGCCGATCGAGTCGACCGACAAGACCACGAAGCTGAACCAGGCCAAGCAGGAACAGGAAGTCGGCGTGCCAGTCGGCCAGTCGCTGATGGGGCTGGGCTACAAGCCCGACGACGTGAAGCGGTGGCTCGACGACGGCGACGGCGGCCTGCCACAGCGGATCGCCATGGTCGCCCAGCTCGGCGCGGCGGTCGGTGACTTCGCCTCGGCGGTCGCGGCCGGCCTCATGGACCAGGCCACGGTCCAGCAGGTCATCGCGAAGCTGGTCGGCGACGTGACGGGCCCGGACGATGACGGCACCGGCTAGCGTCATCCCGGCCGTCATCGTCGAGCACGACGGCGAAGCCCTGGCCCTGGAGGACGCGGCGGCCCTGGCCGCTGCCGGACCGGTACGGGACGCACTGCGTTCGGCGTTGTCGTGGGCTCACGTGGCCTGGTCGAAGCGGTTCGGCAAGCCCGCGGGCCTGCGGTCCGGCGCGGACTTCGACGCCTACACCGCCGAACTGGCGGCCCGCATCCGGGCCGTGCGGATCGACCCCGCGCCCGTGCTGCTCGACTTTGCGCAGCGGGCCCGGGTGCTCGGCGTCTCGCAGGGCCTTATCGAGGCAGGCGCTCCACAGCGGAATCTCGAGAATCGGCTTCGCGAGGAGACGCGGCGCCACATCGACGAGGCGACGGCGGCGGCCCGGGCGAAGCTGGCGCAGGCGGCCGACCTCGTCGAGGCGCTGGAGCGCGGCAGCTTCAAGACGATCAACCGGCAGCTGGCCGTCGCCGACCAGGCCGGGAACATCGTCGAGCGGGCCGCGCGCACGGTCACCAACGACGAGCTGAACGAGGGCCTGGCCGCCGCTGCCGAGCACGTCGGCGGGCGCCTGGTGTGGATCGCGGAGCGGGACGCCTGCGTGGCGTGCCTGGCGCTGTCCGGCCAGGTCGTCGAGCCTGGTGACGCCTTCGACTGGCGCCTGACCTTCGGGGCGAAGGCGTATCAGCCGAAGGACTACAACGCCGCACGCGAGCCGGTCGACATCGAGCTGGAGCGCCCACCCCGGCATCCGTACTGCCGGTGCCGGGTCTCGCCCTGGCTCGGGCACGACGAGACCGCAGCCTGGCGCGTGACCCACGACTGGGCCGAGGCCATCAAGGATGCTCAGGCCAAGGGCGACCAGATGGCCGTCGACGCTGCCCGGCGGGCCGCTGCGGCGGCCGTGGACTCTGCTGCGTTCGACCTCCCGGCAGCGCTGCGGCGCGAGGCCGAGCGCTCGATCCTGCGCGGCGACGCGCTGCCGACCGAGTCGGAGAACGTCCGCTTGGCCGCCGCCGACCGGCTGCTGGGCCGCATCGGGTCCGGCAAGACCTCTCCCGCGCCCTCGGGGTGGCGGGTGCCTGCGTCGGTGAAGGCGCGGGCCGAACGGGCCGTGAAGCGCGGCCGGTTCACCAGGTAGCCCGCTGGCGGGCGCATTCGAGGAAGGACGCCGTGATGGCGGAGGAGACCACGACGAAGACCACCACCGAGGAGACCAAGCCCGGTCCGGGCACGGAGACCACGGAGGAGTGGAAGCCGCCGACGAAGGCCGAGTGGGAGGCGCGCGAGGCCGAGCTGTCTCGCGTCAACGCCGAGTCCGCCGGCCGTCGCGTGAAGCTCAAGGAGCTGGAGCAGAAGAACGAAACCGACGCCGAGAAGGCGAAGCGGGAGGCGCTGGAGGCCGCGACGGCGCTCTACAAGCCGACCGCGATCAAGGCGTCGGCGAAGTCGGCCCTGCTCGAAGCCGATGCCAAGACGGACCGCGTGGCCGCCTTGGCCGGACTCCTCGACGTGACCAAGCTGGATATCGACGACAAGGGCCAGATCACCGGACTCGACGCCGAGGTGAAGCGCGTCAAGGCTGAGTACCCCGAGTTCTTCAAGGCCGAGGGCGAAGGCGAGAAGCCGCGCCCCGGCAAGCTCACTCCCGGCGGCAAGACCACCGCCGCCACCGAGAAGACCGCGGGCGAGATCATCGCCGCCCGCTACGGCGGCTGATCCAGCTCGCCAGCCACGTTCCAGAGCAGCCCGTGAGGGCATCCAACCGCACCCGTGACGGGGATCGCGGTGCCTTTCCCTGCAATCCCAACAGAAACGGAGGGCCGTCATGGCCGTCGCTTTCACCGGGGCGGGCTGGATCCCGATCGAGACCAACCCCGATGTCATCCAGAAGGTCCAGCAGACCTCGGCCGTGGAGCGCTTCGGTCACCACGTGCCGATGGGCTCGAACACCAAGTACACGCCGCGTTCCGGCGGCGTCGTGCTCGGCCGCTGGGCGAAGTCCACCTCCGCCCCGGCGGACAGCTCGCCGAACGACTCGGTGCTGCTGGCCTCGGACAAGATCGGTGGCAAGGTCACCATCGCCGAGGAGGACATGTCCGACTCGCTGGCGTCCATCGTGGACGCCAAGAGCGTGGACGCGGGCACCTCGTACGCGAAGCTGTTCGACAACGTCTGCCTGGGCATCACGGCGGCGAAGGGGACCAGCGGGTGGCTGTTCGACTCGCTGTACTACATCCTCACGCAGAACGACACGGTCACCGGCTACACCGGCAACGCGAACCTGTCGATCGGCGCCACGGCCGCGACCTACGACAACTTGTCGGCGTCGCTGGGCGTGTACGAGCAGGGCGACTACTTCGACGAGGCCGAGACCGTCATCGTCGCTCACCCTGCGTTCAAGCAGATCCTGCGCGGGATCAAGGACAATTCGGGGTCGCCGATCCTGAACGAGTCGTCCAACGGCACCGCGGGCGGTGGCCAGGGCGGCACGCCGAAGCTGTTCGGCTACGACCTCCAGTGGTCGATGGGCTGCAAGACCAGCGCGGCCGGGTCGCAGGCGCCGACCGGCAAGCCGTTCATCGTGTACGGCAACCGGCAGTACCTCCAGGTCGGTGACCGCAACCCGCTGGCGGTCAACTTCCAGGACAGCGAGACCGGCATCGGCGTCGACACCGACGAGAACGTCCTGTACTTCCGCGCCCGCAAGGCGTTCGCGGTCGGTGCGCCGGGCGCGTTCTCGATGCAGGTCATCGGCTGACGGACGGCATGACGGGGCCGCGCAGCGTGCTGCCTGCGCGGCCCCGAGCCGGGAGGGAGCGGGCCATGCCGGACACCTGGGCGACCGTCGCCGACGTCAAGACCTACGCCAAGGCGACCGTCGACGAGGACGAGTTGCTCTCGGCGCAGGCCGTCATCGACACCTACGCCGGGCGCCTGCCGATGGACGCCGACCGGATCGGCGCCCGGGACAAGTACTGGCTGAAGCTCGCCGTGGCCTACCAGGCCGCCTGGCAGCCCGACCAGCCCGACCAGTTCGAGCGCCAGGACATCACCTCCACCGGCGGAGGCCAGTCGACGCAGGGCACCGAGACCTGGCTGACTCTGGCCCCGCACGCGGCGCAGGCGCTGCGGCGGGTGTCGTGGATCGGCTCCGGCTCGCTGCACGTCCGCGCGCCCGCCGAGACCGTCGACCGCCGCCGCGACGTCTACGGCGACGACGGTGACGACCCGGGCACCTGGCGGACGATCTGATGTGGGCGCGCGCGACGTGCCGGGCGTCGATCTACCGGGGCACCATGCCGTCGGACTTCGGCGACCCGGTGCCGGACAACACCACCCCGGCCGCCACCGGCGTGCTCGCCGCGATTGAGGAGCGCGACTCGCGAGTGTGGGACCCGGCGACGCAGACCGCGCGGGTGGTCCGCGTCGCCAAGGCGGCGATGCCGTCCACCACGGACATCCTCACCGGTGACCGAGTGCGGGACAACACGTACGGCGTGCTGTACCTGGTGCAGAACGTGACCCGCCCGCGCGTGGCCGGCCGCGTCCCGGACGTCCAGCTGGACCTCAAGCGGATCGGCGACGACGGGGGGTGAGCCGTGGCGGAGTACCACGAGGCCCCGGATTGGCGGCAGCAGATCGCCGCCGATGTGCGCGAGCTGTTCGGCCAGCTCGTCGGCGAAGTCCTCGACGACGCAAAGCGCCTGGTCCCGGTCGACACCGGGCACCTGCGTGAGTCGCTGTCGAGCGAGATCAACGGCGACACCGCGCGGATCGGGTCGGACCTGAACTACGCCCTGTATGTCGAGGAGGGCCACCGTGTGGCCTACCGCGGCCCGGACGGCGAGACGGTGTTCACCGGCGACACGGTGCCGCCGCAGCCGTACCTCCGCCCGGCGCTCTACCGCAAACGGGGTGCGTGATGACGGCCTCGTTCCTCTACGCCTCGGACGAGGCGGTGACGTTGGCGTGGCTGGCGCAGCTGGACGGCTTCTCCGCCGGGATGGTGGGGGAGACGCTGCCGCGCGACACCAGCACCTGGGCGGCGTCGGGGTTCGTGACGGTTGCGGTGGCCGGCGGCGACACCGTGCCGGAGTACCGGCTGGAGTCGCCGGTGATGGACGTACGCGGCTGGGCGACCACGCCGGGCATCGACGCGCCACCGTGGAACAAGGCGCGCAACCTCGCGCTGAGCGTGCAGGCGGCGACGTACCGGCGGGAGCCGTGGTTCGTGCCGCTGCCCGCGTGCAGTGAGAACGCCGTCGTGAAGACGGCCTACGTCCTCGGGAAGCCGAGGCGGGCGTACGGCGACTTCGGCGACTACGCCGTGTACGCCCTGGACCTGATGCTGCATTGGGTCCCGGTCGCCAAGAGCACCCCGTGAGGGGAACTGACACCTACCCCTCGGGGCCGACCGGTCCCTGTCCACAGTGGAGTGCCTTATGGCTGACACGAGCGGCCTGGTGCCCGGAAACCTCGTCATGGGTCCGGCCCGGCTGTACATCTGCAAGCTGGCGTTCGACCCGACGCTGAGCTACGAGCCCGCGCTGACCGACGTGAACCTGGCCCCGGCCGCGTCCGCCTGGTACGACACCGGCATCACGCTCGGCGGCACCAACACGAGCGTCAGCCCGACCTGGACGCCGCTGACCGGTGACCAGCTGGTCGACAAGCTCGGCGCTCGGATGACCGACCGCGACATCAAGGCGACGGTGAACTTCGCCGAGATGACCCGCGTGAACCTCAGCTACGCGTGGAACATGACCGCCGGGCCGACCGGCGCGGGCTACGCCGTGTCCGACCTCAACGCCGGGCAGACCGCGAACCGGGCGCCGTACCGGACGCTGCTGGTCGACGGCCTCGGCCCGGACATCACCGACGGCTCGCGGTCGCTGAAGCGCCGGGCGATCCTGCGCAAGGCGCTGCCCTCGGGTGACACGGCATTGAACTGGGAGAAGGCCAACCAGCAGGTGCTCGCGGCCGAGTTCCAGGCGTACTTCGTCTCGGAGTCGATCAGCCCGATCCGGATCATCGACGAAGTCGCCGCCTGACCCACCCCCGACGCAGCCCCGTTCCGTGCGCACCTGACGGCGTGCGGAGCGGGGCTGCCCCATCCCTTTGTCCTGTCAGGAGGACCGCATCATGGCCGCATCCGCGCCCCGCAAGACGACCACCCGCAAGACCACCACGACCCGCAAGCGCGTGGCCGCGAAGCCGTCGGCCGATCTCGGGATCGTGCTCGACGACGCCGCCGCGCAGGCGGAGGTCGAGGAACTAATCGCCGACCGTGAGCCGCTGTTCACCGTCGGCGGCGTCACGCACACGATCCCGAAGCGGGTCCCGCCGTCGTGGTCGGTGAAGGCGTACAACCTCGCTACCGAGCAGGGCGAGGCCGCGGCGCTGGCGTTTGCCGTGGAGAAGCTGCTCACCGGCGAAGCGTGGGACGCGCTGGGCGAGTGCGAGACGGTGACGCCGTCGGCGTGGGAGAAGGTGCTCAACGCCCTGGTGGACCGGATCCTGCCGGATGGGGTGCTGGGCCCAAAAGCCTGACCGACGCCTGGCACGAGCGGCTCTCGGCCGTGGGGTGGTTCTTCGAGCACCTCGACGACGTGCTGAGCGACATGTCGGTCTTCCACCGGGTCGACGAGCTGGACCAGCTACCCGCCGCTGTGTTCCTGCCGCGCATGGTCCGGCTCGCGCTCTACGACGGCGCGGTTCGGCACGCGATGCGCCGAGCGGCCGAGCGGCCTCAACCCGCGCCGACTCCGGCGCCGCAGCAGTCCGGCCAGGCCGAGCCCGCTCCGGTGCGGGCGCATACCGCCGACGAGCTGAAGGCCCTGAATCAGACCCGTGAGTACGGGCCGCTGGGTGTGAATCAGGCCGGGGTCTTCGACTTCGGCTGACCGGGGAGGGGGCACGCGGTGACCGCACCTGGTGGCGATTTCAAGCTGGCCGGCGCCTACGTCGAGGTCCACTTGAAGGACGAGACCTCGGGCGACGAGAAGCGTATCCGCGCGAAGATCGAGGGCGAGCAGCCGGTCAAGTTCGACACCGCGCTGAAGGACCCGCGCAACACCAAGCTCGTCAAGGAGAAGATCGAGCGGGAGACCAAGCCGGTCATCCGCCCGGAAGTCGACGAGAAGTCCACTCGCGACTCCGCGCGTAAGGCGGGCAAGTCTGCCGAGGATGAGCTGGGCCGCTCGGCGAAGCGCGCCAACGCCCAGTTCGACGCCCTGAAGTTCACGGGCCTGTCGGTCGGCCTTCCGGCGGCCGCCGCTGTCGGCGCGGCTGGGACCACGGCGTCGCTGGCGTTGGTGGCCGGTGGCTTCGCCGCGCTCGGCGTGTACGCGGCGCTGTCCTCGGATCGGGTGCAGACGAAGGTCCAGGATCTGTCCAACCACGCCAGCGCCGACCTGCGCGGTCTGTCGGGCGTGCTGGAGAACGAGACGGTTGCCGCCGTCGACTCGGCCGGTCATGCCTGGGACCGGCTGGCCCCGCAGATCCGCGCGGGCGTGGCCGCCTCGGCCCCGGCGGTGCGCGAGCTGTCCGGTGCCGCAACCGACTTCGCCGAGAACGCGATGCCGGGCGTGATCACGGCCGTGAAGGCGTCCGAAGGCCCGCTCAAGGGCTTGCACAGCTTCGCCTCGCAGGCGGGCACCGGGCTGAGCCTGTTCTTCACCAACGCCTCGCAAGGCAGCGAAGGCGCCCGGCAGGGGTTCGTGATCTTCGGCTCGACCGTGGCGCTGCTGGAGGCCCGGCTGGGGACGCTGTTCGCGAACCTGGCCAACGGCAGCGCCGGGCCGCTGTCCTCCCTGCATGTGATCGTCGACCAGGTCACCGGCGGCCTGAACGACATGACCGCGCAGGGCTCGGCGGCCATCGGGTTCCTGTCCGGCTTCACCAGCACGGGCACCGGCACGGTGTCGATGCTGCGGCTGCTGCTGTCGCTGGTCTCCATGCTGCCGCCGCAGGTCGGGCAGTTCGCCGGATCGCTGACCGCTGCCGGAATGATCGCGAGCCGGTTCGGCATCGACGTCGGCGCCGGGTTCAGGGGCATCGGCCAGGACATCAAGGCGGCCGACGGGGTCCGAGGCAAGTTCTTGACCGGCCTCGGCGGGCTCGTCGCCGGGGTTACCCCGGTCACTGCGGCCGTGGGCGTGTTCGGGCTGATTCTTGGTCTGCTCGGGCAGAAGCAGGCGGAGGCCGCCGCGCGGGCCGCGCAGCACACGCAGGCGGTCAACGACATGACCGAGGCGTACCGGCGCGACAACGGCGTCATCGGGGAGAACGTCCGCCAGACCGCGCTCAAGGCGCTGTCGGACAAGAACGCCTACTACTCCAACGACCGCCTCGGCGTGTCGATGGCGACAGTGTCGGCGGCCGGCCTCGGCCAGGCCGACGCGCTGAAGAAGGTCAACGACGGCTTCCACGGATACCTCACCGGCCTGGTGCAGGCGAACCAGCACGGCGGCGACGTCACCGACATGGTGATGCGGCTGTCGGACGCCTACATCAAGCAGGGCGGGTCCGCCGAGGACGTGGTGGACAAGATGACCGCCACCCGCATGGCCTCGCTCGACCTGACCGACGCGCAGAAAGCCGAGCTTGCCACCACCCTCCAGAACGTCCGCGCCATCAACGAGCAGGCCGGTGCATCAGCGGAGGGTGCAAGGCGCGCTGCTGACCTGGAAGCCGGGCTGCGCAAGGTCGAGTCGATCGCGGCGCGGGGCACCACCCCGGCGATGTATGCGGCGAAGGCGGCCACGGCGGATCTGGAGACGGCGTTCGCCGCGCTCAACACCACCGGCGGCGACGTGGCGGCCAAGGGCCAGGCGATCATCGAGGTGATGCTGCGGCTTGCCGGGCAGACGCCCAGCGTAGAAGAGGCGTTGCAGGCGTGGAACGACGACCTGCGCGGCATCTCGGATGCGTTCAAGAGCCTCGACATCAAGAGCCACGCCAAGGACCTGGTCGACGCTTCGGGCTCGATCAACACGGTCACCGAGGCCGGGTCGAAGCTCCAGGACACCGTCCAGAAGGGCGTGACCGACTTCGCCAGCTACGCCCAGTCCTTGAAGGACGCGGGAACCCCGGCGGCGGAGATCACGCCGAAGCTGGCAGCGATGCGCGGCGAGTTCGAGAAGCAGCTGCGCCAGCTCGGGCTCAACGACACGCAGATCGGCAAGATCCTCGACCACTACGGGATGCTCCCGGACAAGGTCGTGACCCAGCTGGGCCTCGAAGGCGACACCGAGACGCAGCAGCAGCTGACCGACATCCAGACCAAGCTCGCGGCGGTGCCGGACGAGAAGGGCATCACGGTCGACACCCTGACCGATCCGGCGATCCGCGCGCTCGGTGAGCTGGGCATGAAGGTCGTGAAGCTGCCGAACGGCAAGTTCGCCGTCTTCGCCGACACCGAGCCCGGCCGGGCCGCCGCACAGCGGCTGCTCGACCAGGTGGGCAGCAGCGATGCCACCGCCACGGTGTTCGCCAACACCAGCCCCGCCGACGGCGCGGTCACCAAGTGGAAGAACGTCACCACGTCCACCGTCGGGAACACCACGACCTACACGAGCACGGACCCGGCGAGCGGGATGGTGCGGCAGTGGAAGGCGACCACCGACGCCACCGGCGCGGTGACGCACACCTACGCCGACATCAATCCGGCCAACGGATCGGTGCGGGTGTGGAAGCAGAACGCCGACGGCACGTGGGCGGAGGTGCACGCTCGGGCCGACGTGGCGTCGGCTGAGGCGTCGCTGAACAACGTGGCCCGCACTCGCACGGCGACGATCAACGTCGGCGTGAACCAGCGGGAGACGATCCGGATCCCCGGCACGAACATCCGGATGAATGCCAAGGGCGGCCTGTACGGGCCGAACGTCGGGTTCGCTCGCGGCGGCTTCCCGGTGCCGTCGATGGCGAATCGGTTCCGGGGCGCGGAGATCGTGACGCCAGGGACGTTCAAGTGGGCCGGGGACGCCAAGGTCCCCGAGGTGTTCATCCCGCTGGAGCCGTCGTCGTCTCGATCGCAGCAGCTGCTCGACGAGGCGAACGCGCGGATGGGTCGCACACCGGCGATGGCCGGCGGGGACGGGGTCGTCAACAACATCACGGTGCACACCGCCGCGATGGAGCCCTACGCGGTCGCGGCGGCGGTGTCGGGCGAACTCGGCTGGGCCATGAGGGGAGCCTGATGTGCCTACCTCGGTGATCCTGCCGACGTACTCGATCGGCGGCTGGTCGGCCAATGTGGACGACGACTACGGCTGCCGGTGGGTGGTGACGAGCCAGACGCTGCACGGCGGTGCCGGCCGGAAGCTGCACGCGACGGAGCGGCCGTTCGGGATGGGCGCGTATCGCGCGCGCTCATACCTGACGGCTCGCTCCGACATCGTGCAGGGCTGGTGCCAGGCGCCGGACTTCGCAGGGGCAGCAGCGGCGCAGGACCGGCTGCGCGGCCTGTTCCCGGACGGCGCACAGCTCGCGCTCGTCAAGGCCGACGGGCTCTCGACGCGGCAGCTGCTGGTCGAGCTGAACTCGGACGCGGTGAAGATCGAGGGCTGGGCTGACGCTCAGGGCTTCGACTGGCAGCTGCCGCTCTACGCCGCAGATCCGCGCTGGCTGGACACGACGGTGCAGACGGCTGGCCCCGTCGTCGTCGGCGGCCCTTCGACGGACGGCCTGGACTGGGGCGGCGGCGGGCTGGACTGGGCCAGCGGCGGGCTGGACTGGGGACTCAGCGGCAACGGTGGCGTGCTGTCGCTGTCGAACGTCGGCACCGCGCCGACGTGGCCGGTCTTCACGATCGCGGGCCCGCTGCTCAACCCGATGTTCACCAACCCCGCCACCGGCGACCAGGTGGCCTACACCGGCACCGTCGAGGCCGGACAGACCCTGGTGATCGACACCAGTCCGTTCACCCGCTCGGTCGCGCTCAACGGTGTCGACCGCTTTGGGTTCCTCGCCTCGGCGCAGTGGATCGAGATCCCGCCGGGCGGCCAGGTGACCGTGCAGTTCTCCGGCACCGGCGCGGGAACCGTCACCGCGACCTGGCAGCACGCCTACAACTGAGAGGGGGCCCGATGCCCACCAACGCAGCAGCGACCGGCTTCTGGACCGCGATGCCGAGCGGCTCGCGCGCCAACAACGCCCGGCAGGGTCGTGCTCTGCTCCAGGCCGTCTACCAGAACATCGACGCCACGCCGATGAACGGCACCCGCTCCGGCGTCGTGCCGACCACCTGGGACGCGGCGAACCTCCGCTTCTCCGACCTGCTGGTCACGGTGACCTCGGGCCTGACGATGAACGTGGCGCCCGGTTCGGCGGTCGCGCACCGCTCCGGCCAGGGCCCATACGAAGGCTGGCTGACCTCCGCCGCCTCGGTCACGACCGACCCGGCTCCGGCCAGCAACCCGCGCAACGACCTGGTCGTGATGCGCTGGTACGACTCGACGGCGGGGGACGCCTCCCCGGACGGCAACCCGTGCCGGATCGAGATCATCACCGGCACGCCCGGCGCGGTCCCGGTCGACCCGATCACGGCGAACAGCCTCGGCGTCTACACCAGCTTCCCGACCTCGGGTGGCGGCGTCGGTATCCCGCTCGCGCGGGCTCAGGTGTCCACAGGCGGCGTGATCACGCTGACCCGGCTGCGTCGCTCGGTCGGCGTCATCGGGGCGACCCGGGCGTTGCTGGAGGGCGACAGCGACACCGCAGGCAGCGTCGGTGATCACCGGTACACCCCGAGCACGGACACGCTGGAGGTCAAGAACAGCGCGGGGAACTGGCTGCCGATCCAGGTCGGTGTCACCGGCATCGTGGGCGCGCAGGTCGGCTACGCCGAGATCACCGCCAACTCCGCCACCTGGAACTCGGCCACCAAGGTCGTGACCAACCTGACCACGACGTTCCCGGCGATCGCCGGGGCGGTCTACGAGGTCGAAGCCGACCTGACCTGGGCGTGCGCCACCGCGTCGAACACCGACGAACTCGGCATCGGCTGGCGGCTGGGCGGCGCCGGGACGGTGGTCAACACCGACCCGATCATCGGGCCGCGCCAGACCCGCACGCATCCGGACGGGACCGGGCTGAACGACCTGCACCTCTACGGCCGGTTCACCGCCGTCTCGGCGGGCACGCACTGCGTGGCCGTTATGGGCTGGAAGCCGACGGGGAACACCGGCACGAGCAACCTCTACGCCACCACCGCGTCCGCGACGAACATCTCCACGAACGTCATTCGCGTCCGGCGGGTGGCGTAGCCGTGGCCGCCACGGAGCGCGCGTACACGGCGCTGGCCTACACCACCGTGACCGGCCGCGTCCTGTTCGAGGTGGACCTGGCGGCCGAGCCGGAGTGGTCGTCCCGGATCAACGACGTGGGCGGCTGGAAGATCACCGTGCCGCTGCACGGGCAGGCGCGCGCGGCGAAGGTGCGGGAGTGGTGCGTGCCGTGGCGGTTCTCCATCGCGATCGTGCGCGGCCAGGGCGTGGCGAGCGACACGGTGTGCCAGGCCGGGCCGATCGTGCCCTACGCACCGGACGACGACAGCCCAGTGCACACGGTGTCGGGCAAGGGGTTCTGGGAAATACTGAACCGCCGGGTGCTGCACCACCGCAACTGGAACCCGGCTACCGCGCGGATTACCGATGCGTCAGCGGACCTGACGATCAACGACAGCCTGCCGAACATCGCCCGGAACATCGTCGACCACGCGACGACGATGACTTACCGGGCGGGCTCGGCGCTGCCGGTGGACTTGCCGACGCCGACCGAGACGGGCACGAGCACGCGGGCCTATCCCGGGTACGACATGGCAATGGCCGGCCAGCGGCTTCAGGAGCTGACGCAGGTCAGCGAGGGGCCGGACGTGCTGTTTCAGCCCTACCTCACCGTGATCGGTGGCCTGCGCTACATCCGGCACCGGATGCTCGTCGGCAACCCGTACCTCGTGCAGCCCGGCGTCCCGCTGCTGTTCGACTACCGCTCGAACCTGGTGAAGCTCACGATCGCCGGTGACGGATCGGACCAGGCCAACACCGCCTTCGTGAAGGGCACAGGGAACGAGGCCGGCCAGCTGTACGGCTACGCCACCGATCCCTCTCTGGTGACTGCCGGGTGGCCGTTGCTGGACATGGTCGACTCGGGCCACACCTCGGCCTCGGAGCAGCCCACCTTGGACGGCTGGGCGGCTGCGGACGTGGCGCTGTACAGCTCGCAGCCCGAGCAGTGGCAGGCCACCGTGCTTGCCGACGCCGAGCCACGGCTGGGCTCGTACCTGCCGGGGCACTTCGCCGACTACAGCGTGAAGAACCACCACTGGCTGAAGAACGGCAAGTACTCCTACCGCATCCTCGGCGTCTCCAACGGCCCGGAGCGGGACAAGGTGCTGCACCAGCTGCAAGCGGTGAGGGGGTCCTGAGTGGTCGCCAGCCAGCCGATCGAGCGCCCGGACTCGCCCGACTTCCTGATCAACCGGCTGCGTGAGCTGGAGCAGCGGGTGGACGAGCTGACCCGCCAGTCGAAGTATCCGTTCTCGATCTCGCACAACGGAGTGCCTGACTTCACGGTGCTCCCGAACGCGGACAACTCCGGCGCGATCGTGTCGGTCTACGACGGGGCCGGGCACGCGCTGATCCAGACGGACCCGGATACGAAGTACGGGCTGGCTCGCCCCGAGCAGCATGTGCCGATGTATCAGGTGACGCCGGGTGCGATCTACAACAGCTCCACGACGTTCGTGCGGATGCTGGCGGGCACCACGGTGGCGATGTGCTCGTCATTCGCCATGCAGTGGATTCTCACCGTGGTCTACGGCGGCGGTGGCGCGGCGGCGGTGGCGCAGACCTATGCCGTCATCTCGGACCCGGCGACCGGTTACGCCACCACCACCACGACCACGACGACCCCGAGCACCACATCCAGCATCGGCGACGTGACCACGGTCAGCCCGTTCGCGATCACCCTGCCGCCGACCGTCATCGGGAACCGGCTCGGCGTGGACATCTACACCCGCATCTCGGCAGGCGGGTCTCAATCATCCGTTGCGGCACAGCCCATCTTTGCGGCGGGCGTGTCCCGCGCGACCGCCGTCGGCTTCGGCGCGGCCTGACAAAAGGGGAAGCTACATGGCGACGTTCATTGTGGACGGCGTGGAACAGCCGCGCGGCGAAGGCGAGTCGGTGTTCCCGAAGCTGATCTTCGATCGGCAGATCGGCATTTTCAAGATCGAGTACGCCGATGTTCCGGAGGAAGAACTCGGCGGCTGGCTGCTCCACCGGGCGAACATCATGGCGGACGGCGACGGCGTCCCGTTCGGACTGTGGTTCTTCCCCCAGGGCTACCAGCCGCCCACCCCCGAGCCCGGTGCTGATACGCCCGGCGACGGGACGGAGACCGACGAATGACGATCATGCTGCGCCGGTCGCGCTCGCCGTTCCAGGTCGGCGTGCTGCTGGCCCTGTTCCTCATCTCGATCATGTCGGCGCTGTTCTTTCCCGACGTGGCCACCAGTACCGCGCGCGAACTTGGCGCAGGACTGGGGCGGCTGATGTACGGCGGCACAGCAGTGGCCGCCGGGGTCGCGCTGGCCGGCATCTGGCGGCCGGGTGTGAACGGCCTGCTCGTCGAACGCGTCGGGCTGATCTCGATGGCCTTCTGGGTCCTGGGCTACGGCGTGGCGGTGTTCATCAACTCGGGGGCGCGCGGCGTGCAGTTCGGCGGCTACATGCTCGCCGTCGCCGTGATGGCCTCCTGGCGGGCCTGGCAGATCGGCCGCGAAGCGCGCGAGCTGGCGACGGTGCAACACCTGGCCGACACCATCCGGGAGGACTGATGAACGACTGGATCCCGGTGATCGTCGCTGCTCTCGGCGGTGGTGGTGTCGCTGCGCTGGCTGCGCTGCTGCTGGTCCGCAAGCAGGGCCGGAAGCTCACCGCCGAGGCGAAGGTGTCGGAGGCCAACGCGGCCGACGTGCTCGGCAAGGCAGCGGCGTTCCTTGTGGAGCCGCTGACCAAGCAGCTCAAGGACGCCGAGGCGCGCGCCGAGCGGCTGAACAACCAACTCGCCGTGGCGCAGGCCGAGGTGCAGCAGCTCCGGGGCGACGTCGACCGGCTGAGCAAGGACCTCGTGACCGCGCGCGAGGAGAACGACCGGCTGAAGGGCGGGGCTTAATGCGCACCATGTACGACGCGGTGACGGCGCGGAACATCCCGACGTCGGCCGTGATGGTCGCTGGCTACATCGACAAAATCAAACTCGAACCGTGGTCGGCCGCGGACTGGGCCCGGTTTCCGAACGCGGTCAAGGTGACCATCGTCAAGAAGGCCAGTACCAATGCTGGGCACGTGCTCGACGTGGAGCCCGGCGACGCCACCCCGGCGCAGGCCCCGGGCTGGGTGCGGATGCGGCGCGCGGCCGGCGCCGACCCGACCGTCTACATGAACCTCTCGACCTGGCCGACGGTGCGCAAGGCGTTCACCGATCAGGGTGTGGCGCAGCCGCACTACTGGGTGGCGAAGTACGACAACAACCCGGCGTGGGGCACCGGATGGGCGGCGCTCGGCTGCGTCGCCAAGCAGTACGCGGGCGACGTGGCGCCCGGCATCGACCTCAGCAGCGTGGCCGACTACTGGCCCGGAGTGGACGGAGACGACATGCCCCTTACCAACGAGGACGTCGCGAAGATCTGGAGCGGCGTCGTCCCGAACAAGACCAACGGCAGGATGGACCCCGCCGGGGAACTGCTGGGCTGGACGAACTTCGAGGCGAAGCGCAGCGCCGACGCGGTGGCCGGGCTCACCACGTCCGTCGCCAATCTCGCCCAGCTGGTCGCCAAGCAGGGCGACGTCGACGAGATCGCGCTGGCGAAGGCGCTGGAGCCTGCGATCGACGCGAGCGTGACCCGAGCGCTGGCCGACGCCGGGGGCGCCGACCCGGCCGCCAACGCGCGCGCGGTGTTCGACGAGCTGCGTCGCCTGCTCGGCACCGGTGGCGCGGCGTGACCACGAACAACCCGACGAAAGGAGCCCGCCCGTGAGCGAGCAGGAGTATCACCCGAGCGCCCAGTTCAACCCCGCCCACCCGGATCACGCCGGGTGGGCGAACGGCCCGAAGCCGCCGCAGCTGCCCGCCGAGGCGCAGATCGTGCGCGACTTCCCCGACCCGGAGACGGCGCCGGCCGCCGAGGCCGGGATCGTCACGATGCACCAGGAGGGCGCGTTCGCCGACGAGCACGTGGCTCTCTCGGGCGCCGACGAGGAAGAGCCCGAGACGAAGCCGAAGACGACCCGCAAGCGCTGAATAGCACGCAAAGCCCCACCCTCCCGCGCGGAGGGTGGGGCTTTTTGTGTGCTCTGGAGCCGAACGCCGAGCTACAGCGGCTTGGCCAGCTCGCGCCGCCCCTCGTCGGTGAGCACGTAGTAGCGGTGGGTCTTGGCGGGCTCGTCCCACCCATCCGTGAGCCAGCCGCGTTGCTCCAGCGTGTCCAGCATCGGGTAGAGCCGGTTGCTGTGTACCTGCGCAGCACGGCGCAGGTCTTCGGGGTAGAAGCGGGCGTCGGCTGCTCCAGCGAGCAGTACCGCCGCCAGCCTGCGCATTTCCCGGGTCGACCGCATGGCTCGATCCTAACCTTCGTCGTCCGGCTCGGGCGGGTGCTGCTGCCAGCGGAACACGGTCGACCGGTACCTGGCGCCCGGATGGGTCGGCCCGCTCGGCTGGAGCGGCGGGCGGCTTCCCGCCGAGCCGGGGTAGGCCACGTTGCCAGCCTGGCCTCCGGCGAGACAGCTGCGGCGGTCGCGTCGGCGACCGCGAGGTTGCTTGGACATCGTTGCTCTCCTACTGCCGCGGATTCGGCGGGTTCGGCTGGACGGGGCGCGGCTGCGGAGCGGGATTGCTCCGGGTGGGGCTGGCGGGCCGGTCCTTGCCCGGCCCCGGCCTCGTCGGTCCTGGCCCAGCGGGGTTGCGCGGCGTAGGCATCGGCCGTCCTCCGGTTCGGTACGCGGGCAGGTGGAACCCAGCCGACGCGCCGATGGAGGGCAGCGCGCCGGCCGGGGGCTCAGCGGTTGAGCGTCAACTTCGCCAGGCAGCGGCTACAGCGCATGGCCTGCGGGTGCACTTGTTCGCCGCACGCCTTGCACGTGAACCTCAGCGGGAGCGGCGGCCCGGCGACCCGAGCGGGGCGCGTGAACCCGTCGGCACCGTGAAGCCACGCGGTGAACAATGTGAGTGGGCTGGTCCCGGTCTCGTTGCCGAGGTGCCGACGGCGCGTATTCTTGCGCGGCCCAGCGTCAGCGGCGTGCACGGGGCACCTCGATCCGGCGGTGCTCGTTCTGGCTCGCACAGCCGGGGCAGGTCCGCCCGGGAACCGGAATGATCTTGTCCCGGCTGACCGTCGATCGGGCGTGGTCCAGCGGGAACCGCTGGAGCGTCTCGCACCACGGCCGGACCAGCGGGACGCGCTCGCTGCCGTCTCCGCGCAGCTGCGCACCGTCGTAGAGATGAGCCCAACCGTCGTCGGCGCACTCGTGCCATTCCCAGCCGAGGACCGGCGGGTCCTGCATCCGCTGCGGACGTTCGGCGACCATTGTCACTGCGGGCTCCTCGAACTACGAACCACCCGCGCTCGGTCGATTCCGTACTGGCCGGTGTCCAAACCTCGGTAGAACAGGTCGCGCGCCAGCTCGGGACTGCCATGCCAGTCAGGGCTCAGGACGTTGACCTCGGTCTTGTCGGCACCGAGCCCGAGGCCGCTTACCCAGACGTTTCCGGCTTCGACCTCGCGCGCGAACACGGCGTCGTCATCCTGGCTTGCGTCTTCAGCCATCACGCCTCCATCCGGTGCCGCCCGGCTGGGCGGCCGGCGTCACTTCGGCAGCGTCCCACGATTTCGCGACATCGAGACATGATTTCGCGAAATCATGCGGATAAGCACACGATTGGACCAATTGAGCGAGACGCGCCGCCTGACATGATCGTTCTTCGCGAAACCACCTGCTAGGAGGCCGACATGTCCGACCGCGAAGAGCCCCTTGACCTGACCTTCCTGGGCACCACCAGCACCGGCGGCCAGTGTCCGAACGCGTACGCCACGAACCGTGGTACCTACGTGATCCAGGGCTACAAGGTCATCGACCCCAACGCGCTGGCCCAGCTGCACGAACGCGGTCTGCCCGAGGGGGAGACCGCCGTAGAGATCCCGGCCGGCCTGCTCAAGTTCCTGCCGGTTGAGGGCTCGTGATGGGTGTTCGCCTCTCCGGCGAGCAGTGGGCGCGTGCCCTGCACGACTTCGAGCGGACCGCGTTCCGGTTCGAGTGCCAGGGCACGTACCACGAGCCATACGAACAGCAGGCGCTTCACCAGTACCTCGCGGGCGACGAGCCGGACCTGACCTATCTGCGCCCGTGGCTCGACGACGTGCGCCGGGGCACCGACGCCGGGCGCCGGTACAGCCGGGTGCGGTTGGTGACCGACCCGATCACCGACTACCTGCGGTTCGAGCTGGCCGTCACCCCGCACAACGAGGCGGCCGGGGAGGACGTCCGCGTGCTCTCGGCTACCTGTGCTGCCCAGCTGGGCCCGCTGCCGGGCGATGACTTCTGGCTGTTCGACGACCGGCTGGCGACCGTCATGCACTTCGACGAGAACGAGGGCTTCCAGTACGCCGAGGCGGTGACGGCACCCGATCAGGTGGCCCGGTTTCTCGAAATTCGCGAACGCGTGTGGGATGCTGCGGTCCCGTTCCGGGAGTTCGTGATGACGTAGCGAGGGTGAGTGCCTAACAGCTTCGAGAGGCGGCGCGAGGCGCTCGGCGAGCGCCTGCGTGAGTTGCAGGTGGCCGCCGGGTACGAGCAAGGCAAGGACTTCGCTCGTGCCCTCGGCTGGAACGCGCCGAAGGTCTCGAAGATCGCGAACGGCCGCCAGACCGCGAGCACCGAAGATATCGACGCGTGGCTGGCCGCGGTCAGCGCATCGCCCGATGTCGCGGACGAAGTGCGCACCTTGCATGCTGCCGTGCTCGACGCCTACGTCACTTGGAAGGACAAGGTCCGGACCGGTCACCGTGCGCGGCAAGAGGAATCGGTGACCCGCGAGGGCAAGGCTCGCGTGATCCGAGCCTTCGAGATCGGCGCCGTGCCTGGCCTGATCCAGACGGCCGACTACGCGCGGTGCGCGTTGACCGCGCACGCCGAACTACACGGCGGCGGCCACGACATCGACGACGCCGTGCGCGCCCGCATGAAGCGACAGACGATCTTGTTTGAGCCTGGCCGCGAGATCGAGCTGCTGTTCTCCGAAGCCGCACTGCTCAACCCAATCGCACCACCCGAGGTGATGCGCGGTCAGAAGCACCGCCTGATCGCGACGATCGGCACGCCGGGTGTCCGCGTCGGCATCGTCCCAACCGGCGTCAAGCTGCCGTACCCGTTGCTGCACAACTGGTGGATCATCGACGACGTCGTGCTGATGGAGTCGGCCACCGCCGAGATCGTGGTAGACGACCCCGACGAGGTCGAGGTGTACAACAAGCTCACCGACATGTTCTGGGAGGTCGCAGTGGAGGGCGACGCCGCACGCGACCTCCTCGCCGGTGCAGCGCCGTCCTGACGGCGAGGATTCGGTTTATCGAGCGCACCTGGCCAGCCGCGCGCTGACCGACACGTCGTACTGGGTGGGCGCCGATGGATCTGGGCTTGCCGGGTCGACGAAAGTCTGCAACCAGACGGTGCCGTCCGGGCTGATGCCGTACACGCCGACGACCTCACCGGGCGTGCAGCCCTTGTCGCTGGGCACCCGAGCCGAATCGGAGGCGTAGCGCACGTCGGTGTAACCGCGTGCCAGCATCGTGGCCGCTGCGTCGGAGGCCGTGTAGCCGGCCAAGTCCTGCCGGTTGTAGACGTGCTCGGCGGGGAAGACCGGGTGCGGAGAGGGAACGGCGAAGCCGTCGACCTCGTTGTCTCCGCCGAGCCACAAGGGCAGCAGCACTGCCAGGGCCAGGGCCAGCGACGCGCTGACGAGAACGGCGGTGCGCTTCACCGGACAGCGCCGTGGCGGGTCGAGACTCGATTCGTGTCGGACATCGCGCTGGCTCCTTCAGTTGAGGCACTGCAAGACCAGATCGGCTGAGCCTCCACCCCTGTTACGGTCGATCTCCTCCGCATCTCATATGTGACCGTGAGTTACCGGTGTCCGCTCATCGAGCGCTCAACGCCCACTCCTCGCCTGCGCGTAAGGGGCGCCAGTGAGCGTTGAGCGCTCGCCAGGCGGGTCACTCTGCGTGCACCCACTTGCCGCGGCCCTCCCGCCGCGCCCGGCCCTCGGCCTCCAACTCGGCGAGCAGTCGGCGCAGCGTCGAGTCTGGGAAGCCGGTCGCCTCACGCAGATGCGCCGGGCTCACCGGCGCGTCCGACAGCAGCTCGGCGACGCGGTCATGCTTGCTGGCCGGGCGCTGCATCGGCACGCGCACCGTCACCCTCGGCGCCTCCAACGGCACCGTGCCCGTGTACACGGGCACGGTGCCGTCCGCGTCGACGACGACGGAATTGTTCAGGTGCGCGAAGATCGCCGCCGTCCCCGCGTCCAGCGGCACCGCGCGGTGGGCCTTGATGAAGCGGTTCCGCTCGGCGACCGTCGCGATGTAGCCCTTGGCCTGCTGCGGCGTCGGGTGCTCGGCGTCCTTGACCAGGAACACGCCGGTGCCCAGGCCCTCCGAGCGCCAGCCCAGGTCCCGGGCGCCGCCCCACAGCGTCTTGGACTGCTGCTCGTCCAGGGCCAGGGACATCTTCGTGAGCTGGGCACGCATCTCCGTCGAGCCCACGTCGGACTTCGTCGGGTTCTGGGTGGCCAGGATCAGCCGGATGCCGACCTTGCGGGCACGCTTGGCCACCCGGCCGGTTACCTTCTTCACCGCCTCGCCACCGGCCTCCACCAGGTCCGGGTACTCGTCGAAGACCGCCACCAGCCACGGCAGCTCCGGCGACGGGGCGAACGAGTCCGGCCCGCCGTGGCGCTTGCCCTCGGCCAGCTTCCCTTCGCGGTACTTCACCGCGTCCAGGACGGCGTCCAGCAGCGCCAGCGAGTCGTCCTCGTCCCGGGCCAGCGGCACCGCCAGCAGCGGCTCCCACGGGTCCAGGGTGGCGCCGGAGGCCATATCCGAGCCGACGACCGCCACGTCCCCGGCGTCGAAAAGCCACATCAGGATGGACTCCAGCAGCACCGACTTCCCGCCGCCGGTCTGGCCCACCAGGAGCAGGTGCCGCAGGGTCACGATCTGCGGTTCCCCGTCGTCGAGCAGGCCGAGGTCTAGGCGCTGGTCCATGCCGAGCAGCGACTGGTGCGGCCGGTCCGGGCACAGGACGGGGTGGTCGAGCTTCGCCTTCCACGGGTCCTTCGGCAGGATGCGGATCTTCACCCGGCGAGCCGAGGCCATGTCCTCGGAGATCTGCACCGCCGACGGGCGCAGGCCGAACAGGCTGGCCAGCCGGGAGGCGCCGTACTTGGCGTCCTGAATGGTCTCGCCGCTCTTCAGCTCCACGGTCAGCAGGCAGCCGTTCGCCTGGAGCTTCTCCGACTTCATGATCTTCGAGTGCATGAGCCCGCGCACGCCGTTGTCCGGGTCGGCCACGCGCTTCGGCCAGGCGCGGGTGAAGCGGTTGGTGACGCCCTTCGAGCGGATGCGGCGGTGCCAGGACCACGGGGCGCCGAACACGACCAGGAGCACCAGGCCCACCCACCAGGTCACCTGGTTCCACCCGGTGAGGCTGGTGAGCGTTAACCAGGTCCCGCCGGCTGTCACCAGACCGAAGGCATAGACCTTCTCGACCGGGCGGTCGAGCACACCGCGCTCACCGGCGTCGGCATCGGCCGGCACCAGGTGGCGCACCAGCCAGGTGAGGGCGCTGGCGGCGCGCTGGTGCAGCAGGCTGGCGACCAAGGCGGCGGCCACCAGGAGCGCCAGGGTGGCGGGTAGCGCCCACCAGGTCGGCCACCAGGTGTGGATCACCAGCCCGGTCAGGCCCGCCAGCACCCACAGGTAGACCGGCACCAGGAGGTGCCGCCAGCGCCACCCCAGCTTCGCCGACCACGACGACGCGATGAGGAGGGCGCCCAGCGCCAGCGGGACGTCCACGGCCCACCAGGACCGCCCGACCGTGACGCGCCGCTTCTGCCTCCGCCTAGCCATCGGCGACCTTCCGGCCGACGACCGACAGTCGAGCGGTCTGGCCCTGGCGCAGCTCGGCGAGCACCTGGCGGACCTGGTTCTCGCTGGCGTCGAGCTGGTTGGCGAGGGCCTGGCGGCCGGGCGGCCGCTGCCCGGCGGTCTCGGCGGCCGCCAGCGCCTCGGCGACCCGCTGGCGCAGCGGTGGTGTCTCCTGGTGAACGTCTTCGCTGGTCGCCAGGTCGCCACCAGGTTGCTGGTGCGGGTCACCAGCTTCCTGGTGGGGCTCCTGGTGGGCTGGCTCCGGCTCACCAGCCGCCGCCAGTTCGCTGGCGTCGGCCGGGCGGATAAGGGACACGACCAGCTCGTAGGCGATGGCGAACGCCAGCGGCGGCCACGCGGCCACCAGACGGTTCACCAGGTCGGGCCCGGCGTTCGCCACGTTCGCCACCAGGCTTACCAAAATGCCGACGATGACCGCCAGCCACGCCAGGCCCGGTGCGCCGGTGCCGTCGCGGCGGGCGCGGACGATCGCCAAGCTGGCGACGACCAGGAGCCCGTCAACCGACAGCGGGACGAGCCAGGACAGCCACGTCTCGCCGTGCTTCGCCGCGAGGTCGCGCATGTGCGTGTAGCTGGCGACGGCGGCGACGAGCGCCACCAGGGCGCCGAAGATGATGCCGCTGGTGCCGGAAGCCGTCGGAGGTGCCGCGCGCGGTCATCGGCTCCACCGCCGCAGGTCGCGCGCCCGGTCCAGCTCGGCGCGCGAGCAGCCGTCGCGGCCGCCGGCCGCGTGGCGCTCGGTCAGGTACGGGTAGTAGTCCGGCCAGCCGGTGAGGACGCTGCCGCAATCGGCGACGATCTCGGCGGCCGGGCCGTGGCCGTCGGCGTAGAGGTCGCAGCCGCCGCACGCCCGGTACTGGAGGACGTGCGTCCACTCGTGCGCGACCGCGGACCACACGTACCGGCAGGGCAGGACGGTGTGGTCGGTCGACAGCACGATCCGGCCAAAGCCGTCCGGTGTCGGCTCGGCGTAGGCCGCGGACCCGGCCGGGACGGCGGCGTCCACGGCGGACTGCGGGCGGACGAACAGCCCGACGTGGTGCTCACCGAGCTGCGCCAGGGCGGCGTCAGCGGCCGTGGCGGTGTCGCACCGCGCGCCGGTGGCGCCGTCGAGATCGCGGATCGGCGTCCACTCGGCGGCGGGGCGGCTCGGGGCCGGGGCCGCGGAGACGGTGAGTGCGCCGGAGGCCCAGAGCGACAGCAGAGCCACGACGACGATGACGGCGACGAGCTCGAGCAGGGCGGCCAGAACGGCCGCGGCTCGCTTCACCGGATCTCCCATTCGGTGCCGACCTGCGAGGGCGTGATTCCGGCGTGCAGGGCCTTGTTGATGCGGGCCGAGAGCCGGAGCGCGGCGTCGCGGACGTCGTCGTCGCGAGCGGGCTCCACGCCCTGGCGCAGGTTGAGCAGGTACCGCAGGACGCGGTTGGTGTCGTTGGCCTCGGTGATGTTCATCGCCGCGCCGCCGTCCAGTCGGCGAGCGCGACGCCGAGGCGGCAGGCGCCCCAGCAGAGGAGGGCCCCGGCCAGGGCGCCGCCGATAGCGGCGAGGATGGGCAGGATGATGACCACGGTGCTGTCCTCCGATTGCTCGGTAGAGGGCAGCTATCCCTGATCAGAGATGGTTTCTATTAGGAAACGCTCTAGTCGGAAATCGTGGTCGAGACGCGCGAAACCGGTCGCTGACCACCCGCTTTCCGGGGGACCGGGCGGCGGAGCTCAGGCGGCGCGCACGGTCACCGCGGCCGGCCTGCCCCGGCTGACCGACGGCACCCAGATGTGCTCGAGCGCCGCGGCGCGGGCCTTGCGGCGGAGGCCGGCGAAGCTGTGCTTGGCCGGGACCAGCAGCGTGCTCAGCCAGGTACGCCGGTAACCGGCCAGTGCCTCGGCCACCGGGCGGTGGACAACGCAGTGCACCAGCCCCGGCGTGCCGAGCCGGTGCCTTCCGGCGTGCTTGCTGTCCGCCATCGTTCCTCCGCGTGGACGACGCTGTCGCGCGCACCGTACGCACGGGGGCGGTTCCAGGTGGGTAAGCAACACGGCGTGTCCGGATATCGGTTGAGTCACGCTCGCGGCCCGGGGTGTGCGGTGTCGCCGCGGCTTCGGGCACGACCCCGCCGAGCTCGCCCGCGCACAGCAGGACGGCGGCCGCCCGGCCGATCTTCGTCTTCTTCACCGGCCCCCTCGGCGGTGCTCCCTTGCTGAAGATGTCGACCGGACCAGCCGGGTGTTACGACATTTTCCCACCTGTCACACAGATGGAGCAGGTCTGACCGGACGTGTCCACCACGGGCGCGTCCACCCGCGTGACTAGGGTGATCGGCATGTTGCGTGTGGGGTTGACGGGTGGGATCGGGGCCGGGAAGTCGACCGTGGCGAACCGGCTCGCCGAACACGGCGCGGTGCTGGTGGACTCCGACCGGATCGCCCGCGAGGTGGTCGAGCCCGGGACCGAGGGACTGGCCCGGCTGGTGGCCGAATTCGGGGCCGGCATCCTGGCCGCCGACGGCTCGCTCGACCGGCCCGCGCTCGCCGCGAAGGCGTTCGCCGACGACGAGTCGCGGCACCGGCTGAACGCGATCGTGCACCCCCTGGTCGGCGCCCGGACCGGGGAGCTGATGGCGGCCGCGAAGCCGGACGCGATCATCGTCCACGACATCCCGCTGCTGGTCGAGAACGGCCTCGCGACGGCCTACCACCTGGTCGTGGTCGTCGACGCGCCGGTGGAGGTGCGGGTCCGGCGGCTGGTGTCCGCGCGCGGGATGGCCGAGGCGGACGCGCGGGCGCGGATCCGGGCGCAGGCGAGCACGGAGCAGCGCCGCGCCGTCGCGGACGTCTGGCTGGACAACGGCGGCGCCGAAGACGCCGTGCTGGCCGAGGTCGACGCGCTGTGGGCGGACCGGCTGGTGCCGTTCGAGGCCAACGTCCGGCTGCGCCGGCCCCGGCCGCCGATGTCGCCGAAGATCGCCGAGTACGACCTCACCTGGCCGGCCCAGGCCGAGCGGGTCCTGGCGCGGGTTCGCGCCGCGGCGGGGGAGCTCGCCCGCCGCGCGGACCACATCGGGTCGACCGCCGTGCCCGGCCTGCCCGCCAAGGACGTCCTCGACCTGCAGCTCACGGTGCCCACCCCGGCCGACGCCGACACCCTGCAGGACCTGCTGTCCGACGCGGGGTTCCCGCGGCTGCGGGGCGACTGGGGCGACGACGCCCAGGACGGCACCGGGACGTGGCCGAAACGCCTGCACGTCGGCGCCGACCCGAAGCGTGCGGTGAACCTGCACGTCCGGAGCGAGGAGACGCCCGCGTGGCGGCTCGCGCTGCTCTTCCGCGACTTCCTGCGCGCGAACCCCGGCGAACGCGACGACTACCGCGACGTCAAGCTGCGGCTGGCCGAGGCGCACGCCGAGGACGGCAACGTCGCCGCCTACGCGGACGAGAAGCAGGAGTTCGTCAACGGCGTCTTCGCCCGCGCGGAGAAGTGGGCCGCGGCCGGCGGCTGGACGCCCTAGCGCCGCGCGTCCGAGGTGCGTGACAGCCGTCCGGTAAGCGCCCCAATGTGGCCTTGGGTGCGTTCAACGCACCGAAGGCCACCTTGGGGCGCATCCGTCGGCGGGCGACCCCCACCCAGCGGTCCCGATCATCAAACAACCTGCGACGCTAGGAACCCAGCAGCCCCCGTTCGAAGGCCACGGCCACCGCGGCCGCGCGGTCGTTCACGCCGAGTTTCGCGTAGACGTGGATGAGGTGGGTCTTGACCGTCGCCTCGCTGATGAACAGCTTCTTCGCCGCTTCCTTGTTCGTCGAACCGCGGGCGACCAGGGTGAGCACCTCGAGTTCGCGCTGGGACAGCGGTTCCCGCACGGGCGCGCGCATCCGGCCCAGCAGCCGGCTCGCGACGGCGGGGGAGAGCACCGCTTCGCCGCGGGCGGCGGCCTCGACCGCGCGGAACAGGTCCTCGCGCGGAGCGTCCTTGAGCAGGTAGCCCGTCGCACCCGCCTCGACCGCGGGCAGGACGTCGGAGTCCGTGTCGTAGGTCGTGAGCACCAGCACGCGCGCGGGGTTGCCCAGCCGGGCCAGCTCGGTGATCGCCGCGACGCCGTCGGTGCCCGGCATCCGCAGGTCCATCAGCACGACGTCGGGGCGCAGCCGCTCGGCCAGCGCGACGGCTTCGGCGCCGTTCGCGGCCTCGCCGACGACCTCGAACCCGCGACCGGTGAAGATGCCGCGCAGGCCGTCGCGCACGACCGGGTGGTCGTCGGCGATGAGCACGGTGATCGTCATGCGGAGGCCTCCGGCGGGGACGGGACGGCGGGCAGGGCGGCCGAGATCGCGGTGCCGCCACCGGGTTCGGACTCGACGTGCACCGTACCGGCGAGCCGCTGGACGCGGCGCCGCATCCCGGGCAGCCCGAACCCGGGGCCGGGTCCGGGGACGAACCCCACGCCGTCGTCGCGGACGTCGAGGGTCACTTCCTCGTCCATGTAGGACAGGGTGACGCCGACCCGGCCGGCCGCGGCGTGTTTGTCCACATTGGACAATGCTTCCTGGGTGACGCGCAGGATGGTCGACTCGATCTCGGGGTGCAGCGGCCGCGGGACGCCGGTGGCGGTCATCGCGGCGGGCACCCCGGTCCGCGCGCTCCACCGCGCCGCGACGCCGGCGAGCGCCTCGGGCAGCGTCGCCGAGTCCAGGTGCTCGGGGTGCAGTGCCCGCACCGAACGGCGGGCGGCGGTGAGGTTTTCCCGCGCCAGCGTGGTCGCGGAGTCCAGGTGCCGCTGCCACTCCGCCGGCTCGTCCTTGGCCAGCGCGGCCGCTTCCAGCTGCGTGATGATGCCGGTGAAGCCCTGCGCCAGGGTGTCGTGGATCTCCTGCGCCAGCCGCTGCCGCTCGTCGAGCACCCCGGCCTCGCGGGCCTGGCCGAGCAGTTGCCGTTGCAGGCCTTCGTTCTCCGCCTGGGCCGCGGCCAGTTCGTCGAGCATGCGCCGGCGCTCCTCGTTCTGCCGGGCCACCGCCGCCGACAGCAGCCCGCCGCCCCCGACGGCCGCGGTCTGCACGACGATGATCGCGATCCAGACGCCCGGCCGCTCCCGCAGGGCCTGCACCGGACCGCCGTTGCCGAGGGTGTTGATCAGCAGCGACGTCACGGCCAGCGCGGTGAAGGCGAGCCACGTGGGCCGCAGCCGCATGGCGGACAGGAACGCGTAGATCATGAAGATGACGTAGGTGACGTCGCGGACTTCGAGGGCGCTGCCCAGCGCGAGGATGCCGAGGAACGTGAGCAGGGCGAAGGCGGGCCGGTCGCGCAGCCGCGCCGGCGCGAAGACCACCGTGCCGAGCACCCAGAGCGCGGTCAGGGCGACCAGTGCGCCGGTGACGGCCCACCAGCGGCCGTCGTGGCCGCCGACACCGATGCTGACGGCGGACGCGGCGGCCAGCAGCACGCCGGGCAGGAAGCGTTCGACGCGGTACAGCCACGGCTGCCAGCCGGCCGCGGTCTGCGCCGACTCCGGCGGCCACATCGCCCGGTCCCACCCGGCCCCCGGGTTCACGCTCTCATGTCCTTGAGCCGCGGCCAGATCTCGGCCCACTCCGCGGTCCGGCCGGTGAGCTGCCAGACGGGCATGTGCTCGCTCGCGTTGCGGATGCCGAGCCGGTTGCCGACCTGGCCGACGATGCGCGCGTCCCCGAAGTACTTCGCGAGCTTCGACGGGTCGTAGCCGACGAAGAGCACGGTGCCGGCGTTGTCGGCCGGGCGGCCGAAGTACCAGAAGCCGCGGCTCGGGCTGTACGCCTCGGGCAGGCCGCGCTCGGGCCCGTACCGGCCGAGCGCGCCCGCCTGCCAGTAGCCGCCGGTCACGACGGCCGTGCCCGGCGGCGCGGTCCGGTACAGCTCGGCGACGTCGTCGGCGAGGTCCGGCCAGCCGATCTCTTCGGCCGCGTACGCGGGCCGCGGCGCGGCCGGGTGGGCGGCCAGCCAGTGCGCCGGCCAGACCGGCACCGTGAACGGCAGGCTGAACAGCGCCGACAGCACGAACACCGGCCAGGTCGGCACCCACTTCCACCAGCGGGACGGTGCGAGACCTTCGAAGTGCACGGCGGCCGCCGCCCACAGCACGCCGAACGTCCCCGCCGCGTAGTAGTACCGCCCGTTGGCGACCAGGAAGACCGCGACGACGCCGAGCGCCGTCCAGCCGAGGAACCGGTACGGCCGCAGCCGCTTGCTCCCGAGCAGCACGGCGACGCCGTAGAGGACACCGAGCGCGCCGATCACCCAGCCGGCCCCGGCCAGCAGCTGCGGGACGAAACTCGCGCGGCCGCCCGCCGCGTCGACCTCGGCGCCGACCGCGTCACCCATGCCGAGCTGCGGCCAGCCGTTCGCCCGCTGCCACAGCAGCGTGGGCACCAGCGAGCCGGCGGCGATCAGCGCGCCCAGCCAGAGCTTCGGCCGCCGCAGCAGCTCCCGCGGGCCGAACGCGAGCACCGCGAGCCCGGCCAGCACCCAGAACGCGCCGATGAGCAGCTTGCCGTTGAGCGCCACCGCCGTCACGACGCCGAGCCACACCAGCAGCGAGTCGTCGCGGGTGCGGACCCAGCGCACCAGCAGCCACAGCACGAGCGTCCACAGCAGCGGGTCGATCGTCGACGTCGCCAGGTAGTGGCCGCTGCCCACGAACTGCCCGCAGATCGCGTACGCCGCCGCGGCGCGCGCCTGCGCCTTCCGCCGCCCGCCCAGCTCGCGGGCGATCAGGGCGGTGGCCACCACCCCGCCGGCCGTCGCGGCGATCGCCGGCAGCCGGAAGACGACCAGCGAGCCGGGGGCCAGTGTGTCCATCGCCCACGCCAGGAACGGGACGAGCGGCGGCTGGTCGGCGTAGCCCCAGGCCAGGTGCTTGCCGGCGGCGAGGAAGTACAGCTCGTCGCCGAAGTAGCCGTAGCGGCCCGCGGTGAGCAGCAGCGCGGTGGCCGTGCCCAGGGCCAGCAGCGCGACCGGCAGCCGGGCGAACGGGGCGAGTTCGGCTTTCGCCTGGTCGGGGGCCGTGGCTACGGCGTCCATCGTGCTCCTGTCCGTGGTCGGCGCCGGTCCTTCCCGCACCCTACGTGGGGCACTGCCGGCCACCGCGGGGATGGTGACGCCGGGCTCACGTGTGCGTGTTCACCAGCTTCGGCCACAGCTCGGACCACGGTTCGGCCCGGCCGGTCGCCAGCCACAGCGGCACGCCGTCGAAGTAGCTCGGCTTCGCGTCGCCGGTGTCCACCTTCCCGATCGGCCGCAGGCCGGCGAAGTGCCCGAGCAGCGGCCGTGGATCTTCACCGACGAAGAGGACGTCGGTCGTGCTCTCGGGTGGTACGACCAGCGTCGCGTAGCCGCGGTTTCCGCTGGCCGGCTCGGGCAGGCCGAGATCGCGGCCGTACCGGTCGAGCGCGCTCGCTTCCCAGTAGGTTTCGGTCACCACCGCGGTCCGGTCCCGCCCGGGCAGCCGCGCGAACGCCCCGGCCACCGAGCGGGCGGCCTCCGGCGAACCGATCTCGGCGAAGGCCAGCGCCGGGGCCGGCAGCGACGGGTGCTCGGTCAGCCACGCCCGCGGCCAGACCGGCAGCGAGAGGGGCAGGACGAGCAACGCGGACAGCGCGTAGCAGGGCCAGGTCGCGATCCACCGCCACCAGCGCGCCGGCTCCCCGCGTTCGAGCGCGACGGAGGCTGCCGCCCAGCACACCGGGTACATCCCGGCGAGGTAGTAGAACCGGCCGTTCACCGCCAGGAACACCACGGTCAGCAGCACGACCGTGCAGCCGAGGAAGCGGAGTTCCCGGCTGCGCAAGAGCCGCCACAGGCCGTAGCCGAGCAAGACGGCGCCGACCGGGAGCCCGGCGGTGACCAGTGCCCCCGGCACGAACGTCACCCGGCCACCCCAGGTGCCCTCGACCTCCGCCGAGATCGCCGCGCCCATGCCCAGTTGCGGCCAGCCGTGCGTGGCCTGCCAGAGCAGCGTCGGCACCAGCGCCGCCACGGCGATCCCCGCGCCGAGCCACAACCCGGGTCGGCGCAGCAGTTCCCGTGGTCCGCACGCGAGGACCGCGACGCCGGCGGCGAGCCAGAAGCCACCGACGAGGAACTTCGTGTACAGCGCGATCGCCGTGACCACGCCGGCCCAGACGAGCAGGCCGTCGGCGCGGGTGCGCAGCCAGCGGACCAGCAGCCACAACAGCACGGTCCAGAGGAACGGGTCCACTGTGGACGTCGCGAGGTAGTGGCCGCCCGCCAGGAACAGCGACGACACGCCGAAGGTCGCGGCGGCCAGGGTCTGCGCCTTCGCCCCGCCGCCGAGTTCGCGGGCGATCAGCGCGGTCAGCGCGATGGCCCCGAGCATCGCCAGCATGGCGGGAATCCGCAGCACGAACGGCGAATGCCCGAGCGCGTCCATCGCCTTGGCCAGCAATGGAAGCAGCGGCGGCTGGTCGACGTACCCCCAGGCGAGGTGCCGTCCGGCGGCCAGGAAGTACAGCTCGTCGCCGAAGTAGCCGTAGCGGTTCGCGGTCAGCAGCAACGGGATCGCCATCACCCCCGTCACGACCGCCACCGGCTTCACGGCGAACGGCCGGACGCCGGCCGGGGCGGGCGCGGTCGTCACTCCCATCGGAACACCCGCGCCGCGATCGTCGTGCAGCCGACGGCGAACACCGCCATCGCGCCGAGCTGCAGCAGCTCGAGCCCCAGCACCGAAAGCTCACCGCCGTCGGGCGTGCGCAGGCCCTCCAGGCACTCGACGGTCGTGGTCTTGCCCGCGCCGTTCGGGTCCAGGATCCCGAAGATCTCCCCGCGTTCGACGGTGAACGAGACGTCGTCCACCGCGACTTTGTCCCCGTACCGCTTGTGGAGGTGCTCGACTTCGATGACCGGCATGCCGCCGTCCCCCTTCTCGATCCGTTTCCGACAGATCGAGAATCCCGCGGCGGCCCGGTGCGGCGCGTCATCAGAACGATCCACTCCGCATCCACCATCCGGAGGATGCGGCGGCCCTTAGGGGTGGCGGCGCCAGGTGAGCGCGATGTCCTTCGTGGACAGCCACGCGGCGAGGTCGTACCCGTGCGCGGCCAGCCCTTCGACCGCCGCGTAGGTGGTTTCCAGGGCGAACTGCGCGTCCTCGGCGGTGAGCAGGCCGGCGGCGTGGGCTTCGAGGAGCTCGTCGGTGTCGATCACGCTGAGTGAGAGCTTGTCCTTCAGCACGATGTCGATGTAGAGGTCGGTGGCGATCCAGCGCGGGCCGTCGCGGTGGACGCGGACGACGTCGAGGTAGAAGTCCTGGTCGCGCTCGTGGCCGGGGGAGAACCAGAAGTCGGTGAGGCGCAGGCCGAGCCCCGGCACCAGCCACGATTCGAGGTAGTGGAACTGGGCGCGGCCCGGCGTCGGGCGGGCGAGGTACAGGCCGAACGGCTCCTCGCGGAACTCCTCGACCTCCCGCACGATGCCCTTGGGGTCGATGTTCGAGCGCGCGGCGGGGTCGAAGACCTCGACCTTCGGGGGGTGCAGTGCGGCCATGCCGATCATCCTGCCGGGCCGGTCACAAAACGCGTACTCGCCCCACGGGCGTCACACGTTCGGGCTAAGGTGCGCCGACCGTGAGTGGGGGGTGGGAAATGTTCGGGATCATCCGGCCGTGCCGGCACCGGCTGGCCGAGGGGCTGCACGCGGACTGGCTGGCGCACCTGTGCGGGCTGTGCCTCACGCTGCGCGACGAGCACGGGCAGCTCGCCCGCGTCGTCACCAACTACGACGGGCTGATCATCTCGGTGCTGGTCGAGGCGCAGACGCCGCGCGCGGACGGCCGGCGCGAAGCGGGTCCGTGCCCGCTGCGCGGGATGCGGACGGCGTCGGTGGCCCGCGGCGAGGGCGCCCAGCTGGCGGCGGCGGTGTCGCTGGTGCTGGCGGCGGCCAAGGTCGGCGACCACGTCGAGGACGGCGACGGCGCGTTCGGCAGGCGCCCGGTGGCGGCGGCCGCCCGCCGCGTGGCGGCCCGCTGGACGGCGCAGGGCGGCCGGACGGGCGGCCGCGTCGGGTTCGACACGACGGTGCTGACGGAGGCGGTGGAGGGACAGAGCGCGCTGGAGTCGTCGGTGCGCCTCGGCGACTCACCGCTCCTGGCGACGGAACCGGCCGAGCGGGCCACGGCGGCGGCCTTCGCGCGCACGGCGGAGCTGGCGGGCAAGCCGGGCAACGCGCCTGCGCTCGCCGAGGCGGGCCGGCTGTTCGGACGGGTGGCCCACCTGCTGGACGCGGTGGAGGACCACCCGGCCGACGCGGCGGCGGGGGTGTGGAACCCGTTGCTGGCCACGGGGACGGGGCCGGAGGAGGCCCGACGGCTGTGTGACGACGCGGTGCTGGGGGTGGAGCTGGCGTTGCGCGAAGCGGAGTTCGCCGAGCCGGCACTGGTGCACGCACTGCTGGTCCACGAGCTACGCCAAGCAGTGCGGCGAGCCTTCGGCCACGGCTTCTCCCACGGCCACGGCGACAGCCACGACCAGCACCGCGGCCACGACCACGGCCAGCACCGCGGCCACGACCAGTACGGCGGCCACGGCCAGCACGGCGGCCACGACCAGCGTCGCGGCCACGGCCACGACCACCACTCTGGTTTGGCCGGGCAGCAGCCGCCGCCAGGGTGGATCGGGCCGGGGCCCACTCCGCCGCAGCATCCCCACCAGCAGCCGCCGCCGGGGTGGGTCGGGCGCGGGCCGGCGCCGCAGCAGCACCCGCACCAGGTTCCGCCCGGCTGGAACGATGCTCCGCGGCCGCACGCGTTTCCCCCGCCGGGGCCGGTCCCGCCGCCGGGCGCTCCCGGCGGCCGCGGTCCGGGTGGCCGCGGCCCGGGTGACCCAGGTGGCCCCGGTGGCCCCAGTGGTCCAGGTGGTCCAGGTGGGCCCGGTGGGCCGGGTGGCCCCGACGGCCCCGGTGGGCCCGGTGGTCCGGATGGCCCCGACGGCCCCGATGGGCCCGGCAAACGCGGCAAGTCCGGGCCGTACGACGGCAAGGGTGGCGGCCTCTGGTACCCGAAGTTCGCCGTCCCCTCGAAGAAGCGCAACCTCTTCCTCGGCTGCGCCCTCATCCCCTACATGTGCTGCACCTGCCAGTTCTGCTGCCGCGATCCCTACCCCGGCCCGTGGAGCGGGAAACCGGTCGAGGCGTGGGGATGCGACTCCGGCTGTGACGGTTGTTGCAGCTGCTGCAGTTGTTGCGATTGCGGCGGGTGAGGCCGGCGTCGAGCCCGCTGACCAGGGCCGACGGAAATTGTCGGTGGCTCCGCCTACTCTGGTCCACGTGGCTTTCGCAACCGAACACCCCGTGCTCGCCCAGTCCGACTTCCGGCCCGTCTCGGAGATCCCCCGGACCGGCGGCCGGTTCGAGGTGGTCAGTGACTACCAGCCCGCCGGTGACCAGCCGGCGGCCATCGACGAGCTCGAACGCCGGATCAGGGCGGGCGAGAAGGACGTCGTGCTCCTCGGTGCCACCGGCACCGGCAAGTCGGCGACGACGGCGTGGCTGATCGAGCGCGTCCAGCGGCCGACGCTGGTGATGGCGCCGAACAAGACCCTGGCCGCGCAGCTGGCGAACGAGCTGCGCGAGCTCTTCCCGCACAACGCGGTGGAGTACTTCGTCAGCTACTACGACTACTACCAGCCCGAGGCGTACATCGCGCAGACGGACACCTACATCGAGAAGGACTCGTCGATCAACGACGACGTCGAGCGGCTGCGGCACTCGGCGACGATGAACCTGCTGTCGCGGCGCGACGTCATCGTGGTCGCCAGCGTCTCGTGCATCTACGGCCTGGGTACGCCGCAGTCGTACCTGGACCGGTCCTCGAAGCTCGCCGTCGGCATGCAGCTGGACCGGGACGTGTTCCTGCGGGCCCTGGTCGACGTGCAGTACACGCGCAACGACATCGCCTTCGCGCGCGGCACGTTCCGCGCCCGGGGTGACACGGTCGAGATCATCCCGGCGTACGAGGAGCTCGCGATCCGGGTCGAGTTCTTCGGCGACGAGGTCGAGAAGCTGTACTACCTGCACCCGCTGACCGGGGACATCGTCAAGGAGGTCGACGAGGTCCGCATCTTCCCGGCCACGCACTACGTCGCCGGCCCGGAGCGGATGGAAAAGGCGATCCAGGAGATCGAGAAGGAGCTCGAGGAGCGGCTCGCCGAGCTGGAGCGGCAGGGCAAGCTCCTGGAGGCGCAGCGGCTGCGGATGCGCACGGCCTACGACATCGAGATGATGCGCCAGGTCGGCTTCTGCTCCGGCATCGAGAACTACTCGCGGCACATCGACGGCCGCGGCCCGGGCACGGCGCCGGCCACGCTGATCGACTACTTCCCGGAAGACTTCCTGCTGGTGATCGACGAGTCGCACCAGACCGTCCCGCAGATCGGCGGCATGTACGAAGGCGACATGTCGCGGAAGCGGAACCTGGTCGAGTACGGCTTCCGGCTGCCGAGCGCGGTCGACAACCGGCCGCTGACCTGGGAGGAGTTCTCCGACCGGATCGGCCAGACGGTGTACCTGTCGGCGACACCGGGGCCGTACGAGATGGGCCAGGCGGGCGGCGAGTTCGTCGAGCAGGTCATCCGGCCGACCGGCCTGGTCGACCCGAAGGTCGTCGTGAAGCCGACCGAGGGCCAGATCGACGACCTGGTGCACGAGATCCGCGAGCGCGCGGACAAGGACGAGCGCGTCCTGGTCACGACGCTGACGAAGAAGATGTCCGAGGACCTCACGGACTACCTGCTGGAGCTGGGCATCCGGGTGCGCTACCTGCACTCGGAGGTCGACACGCTGCGGCGCGTCGAGCTGCTGCGGCAGCTGCGGGCGGGCGACTTCGACGTGCTGGTCGGCATCAACCTGCTGCGCGAGGGCCTCGACCTGCCGGAGGTGTCGCTGGTGGCGATCCTCGACGCGGACAAGGAGGGCTTCCTCCGGAGCGGGACGTCGCTGATCCAGACGATCGGCCGCGCGGCGCGGAACGTGTCGGGCGAGGTCCACATGTACGCGGACAAGATCACCGACTCGATGCGGCACGCGATCGACGAGACGGACCGCCGCCGCGAGAAGCAGGTCGCCTACAACGAGGAGCGGGGCGTCGACCCGCAGCCGCTGCGGAAGAAGATCGCGGACATCCTCGACCGGGTGTACAGCGAGGCCGAGGACACCGAGCAGGTCTCGGTGGGCGGCTCGGGCCGCAACTCCTCGCGCGGCAAGAAGCCCGAGCAGGGCGACCGGGTGCGCAGCTCGGGGATGCTGGTCGACAAGAACGTCTCGGCGATGCCGCGGGCTCAGCTGGCGGACCTGATCCAGCAGATGACCGACCAGATGATGCAGGCGGCGCGGGACCTGCAGTTCGAGCTGGCAGCGCGGCTGCGGGACGAAATTTCGGACCTGAAGAAGGAGCTGAGGGGCATGGACGCGGCCGGCATCAAGTAGCGGTCGGGTCGCCGGGCCCGGGCCGGCGCCGGGGGCGGGGAGGGCCGCGGAGCAAGGCAGCCCGGCAGCCCCGGCAGGTCCCCTCCAGCCGGGCGAGGACGCCGCGCGGGACGAGACCGGCAACCACACCCCACCCTGCATCCCGATCCGAAGCCCCAACACGGCCGGGGGCACCGGGTCAAGGCACGCTTTCCCGCCTTGACGCGGTGTCACCGGCCGTAGTCACAATCGGGCTTCGGGATGAAGGGCCTCCCCACAGCCGGTTCACCCGGCCAAACCCCGCCAGCTCACTCCGGCGCAGGCGCGTTCTCGTCCGGCTGCAGCATCCCGAAGACGTTGCCCTCCGTGTCCTTGCAGTACGCCAGCCACCCCACACCCGGAACCGGGTTCTTCGGCAACGCCAGCGTTCCACCCGCTTGGTTGACGTCGCCCAGTGCCTCGTCCAGGTCCGTGACTTCGATCGTGTTGACGAATCCGTGGACCGGGGCCGAGGACTCCGGCGCCGGACCTTGGCGGGGGAGGAGGCCGCCGTCTATTCCGTCGCCTTCTCCGGTGGTGATCATCCAATAGGGGACGTCGCCCCAGCGTTCGAACTTCCAGCCGAACACCGCCGTGTAGAACGCCACCGCGCGTTCGGGGTCGCCCGCGTGGATCTCGAAGTGGACGGGACGAGGCATGCGTGCCTCCTCAGGCTGGGCCGTCAGGGTGTGGTGAGGGTACGCCCGGCCCGCCGAAAGTCACAGCCGCGGCCGCTCCCGGATCGTCAGGTCCGCGTCGAAGTCCGGGAAGCCGGCCGGTGCGCTGCGCGCCGTCGGCGAAGCGGCCGGCGGGAGGCCGGCCCAGCGCCGGATCGTGGCGGTGGCCGCCGCCGCGTCGGGCGGGGCCAGCTGGGCGATCTTCGCTCCGTGGTTGCCGCCCTGGACGTAGTACCGGTACGAATCGCGGCTGCCGTGGCCGAGTTCGAACGGCTCCGCGCCCCACGGATCGTTGGACCCGTACACGAACAGCAGGCGGGTGCCGCGGGACTTCACCCAGAAGTCGATGTCGGGCATCGCCGGGTAGTCGAAGCGCGGCAGGCGGATCGACGCCGGCACGAACGTCTTCGGCTGGTTGGCGCCGGGGTAGCGCAGCAGGTCGCGGAGGTAGCCGTCGTACGACTCGGGCGAACCCAGCTGCACCGCGGCCTGGTAGTAGTAGGGGATGTAGCGCGCCAGGTCCTGGTCGGAGTAGGTGTTGAGGCTCTCCACCTTCTCGTACCAGGCGTAGACGTCCGCCGCGGGCGCGCCCGGCGGTGGCACCGTCGCGCAGTCCGCCTGCTTCTGGTACTGCCAGAACGCGAAGTACGAGTCGATCACCGAGATCTCGAGGGACTTGTCGGCCGAACCGACGATCGAGAACGTCAGCCCGCGCTGCGCCGCGTCCGCCGCCGCGATCGCACCCAGTTCGTCACGCCGCTTCAGCGCGTCGCGCTGGATCGCCTTCAGGGCGGCGCGGCACGCCGGATCGTCGCCGACGCGGGAGAGGAACCGGTTGTAGACGTCGAGCGGGTCGATGACGTCGTTGGGTGCGACGTACGGGATCGTCGCATTGACGTCGCCGGGGAAGAAGCGCCGGAAGTACGTCGCGGTCATGCCGCCCTTGCTGCCGCCCGTGGCCAGCCACTTGCCCGGGTAGATCGCCTTGAACGCCTGCACCGCGCGGTGCTCGTCCACCGCCGCCTGCCAGATCGTCAGCTGCTTCGCCCAGTTCTCCGGCTCCGGCCGGGACGGCGTGAAGTAGCGGTACTCCATCGACAGCTGGTTGCCGTCGACGATCTGGGTCGGTTCCGAGCGGTTCGGCGAGCCGCTGACGTTGTAGCCGCTCGTGAAGGCGACCGTCGGGGCGGCGAAGTCGCGGTGCAGCAGCGTGAACCGCTGCTGGAACGTGCCCGCGCCGGGGTGCCGGTGGTCGGCGGGCTGGGTGTAGGTCAGCTTGAAGAACCGGAACCCGGCCGGTGCCGCGTCCTCGGAGACGACCGTCAACCCGGGGATTCGCTGCAGCTCCGCCTTGATGTCGGGCGCCGCCGCGGCCGCCGGGGCCAGGCCGGCCAGCGCCAGCAGGACCGCACCGGCGGTGAAAGTTCTGCGCATCGAGCACCCTCCCGGCTCACCGGACCCCAACCGGACCCCTCGGTGGACCCTCACAGAACCGGCCGGGGTCGGCAATCGGCTGTCCGGGCGCAGAATCGGTCAGGATCCGACTTTCGACGGGTGACGCGGTGCCGGGGGTGGCGTCCTCCCGCGTGCGCATCCGCGGGCATTGTGCGAGTTGTCCGCGTGATCGACGCCACGTTACGGTCCGAAGCCGTAGGCACCGTCATCGAGCGAGGGGTCCGCCATGAAGGTTTCCGACTGCCCGACGACCGAGGTCGAGGTCCGCATCGCCGCGCGGCCGGCCGAGGTCTGGTCCTGGCTGCTGGACGTCGACCTGCCGGCCCGGTTCTCCACCGAGTTCCAGGGCGGCGGCTGGGTCGAGGGCGCCGAGCCCGGCCTCGGCGCCCGGTTCCGCGGCCGCAATTCCCACCCGATCGCCGGGGAGTGGGAGACGGTCTCGACCGTCACCGGCTACGAGCCCGAGCGGCTGTTCGCGTGGGCCGTGATGGACGTGACGAACCCGGCCGCGTCGTGGCGCTTCGAGCTCGTCCCGGACGACGAGGGCACCGTCCTGCGCCAGTGGGCCCAGATCGGTCCCGGCCCGTCCAACCTGACGACGATCATCGGCTCGATGCCCGAGCACGAAGAGGAAATCGTCGCGATGCGGCTCGGTGAGCTGCAGGCCAACATGCAGAAGACGGTCGAGGGCATCAAGGTGCTCGCCGAGAGCGGCATGCGCGCCGGTCAGCGAAGCATCCGGTCCACATAGGACTTGACCGCGGCGAGCGCCTCGGCGGACTGCCACAGCCGCTGGACCTGCGGGTCGTCCGAGTGGCGGTATTCGGCGATCCGCTCGTGGAAGGGCTGCCGGATCTGGGCCTTGGTGTGCGCGAACGGCTCGGCGGGCAGCTCGCCGAGCCGGGCCGCGACGGCGACGGCCCGCTCGAGCACCTCCTCCGGCGGCGCCGGCTCGTCGGCCAGCCCGCGGGCCAAGGCCGCCTCGCCACCCCAGGTTTCCCCCGGGTAGATGAGCGACGGCAACCGCGACGTCCCGTACGCGCAGCGGAGGATCTCCAGCGCGGCCAGCGGGAACGGCAGCCCGACGAGCAGCTCGGTCACCCCGATCCGGCCGGGCCCGGTGGTGAGCACGCGGTGGTCGCAGGCGGCGGCGAGCACCGCGCCCCCGGCGATGGCGTGCCCGTTGAGGGCGGCGACCACCGGACGCGGGCAGCCGAACACCGCCAGCAGCGCGTCGGACAGCAGCGGCAGGAACTCCGCGACGTACGACGCGCCACCCCGGTCGATCCGCTTGAGGTCGACGCCCGCGCAGAAGACACCGCCGGTCCCGGTGAGCACCACGGCGCGGGCCTGCTCGGCGTCCTCGAGCCGCCGCACCAGCTCCCGGCACGAGTCCGTGTCGAGGGTGTTGCCCCGGCCGTGGTCGATCCGGAGCACGGCGACGTCGTGGTGGCTCTCGAGGAAGACCGGCACGGGCCCGACCGTACCGGCTTCAGCTCGTGATGTCCTTGCGAGCGAACCTCCGCCCGGCGTACAGGAAGAACACCGTCCCGTAGATCGCCGCCGACAGCATGCCGCTCGCCAGGTTGGTCCAGTCGACGTCGGTCGAAATCAGGTCCATCCAGGAGAACGCGTAGTGCGTCGGCAGGTAGTTGCGCAGGCCTTCCAGCGCGGTGATCTGGTCGAGGATCTGCGACAGGATCGCCACCAGCACCGCGCCGCCGACCGCACCGAGCGGGGCGTCGGTCGACACGCTCAGCGCGAGCGCCAGCCCGGCCACCCACGCCAGCTGCAGGATGATGTACACCGTGGCCAGCCCGATGGCGAGCAGGCTGTCACCGAAGGACACCGCGTCGCCGGTCGGGCTGATCGCGTCGCCGGCGCCGTACCAGAGCACCCCGACGCCGAGTGACACCAGCGGCAGCAGGACGAGCGCGAGAGCCGACAGCAGCCCGGACACGATCGCCTTCTGCCGCAGCACCCGCTGTCGTGGCACCGGCACGGCGAGCAGGTACTTCAGGCTCGACCACGACGCTTCGCTCGCGATGGTGTCGCCGAAGAACAGCGCGACGATCATCGGCAGCAGGAACGTCCCCGACACGAACAGCGCCAGCACGACGAAGTTCGGCGCGGACGCCGTGGCCAGGTCGACGAACCCGCCGCTGCGCCGGTTCGGGCTCGACTGCCCGAGCTCGAACGCGATCACCAGGATGAACGGCAGGAGCGCGACGAACCCGAGCAGGAACTGCGTGCGCCGCCGCTTGAGCTGGCGCCGCAGCTCGACGCCGAGGCGCAGCGTGCGCCGCGCCGAGTAGCCCTCGACCGCGCCGTCCGGTCCGACGCCCGCGTGCTCCTGCGACGCGAGGTCGCTCAGCTCGTCGAGCGCGTGCGGATCGGTGTGGACACCTTCACTCACGACTCATCTCCGACCAGTTGCAGGAACGCGTCTTCCAGCCGGCGCCTCGGCCCGGCCTGCTCCACCGCGACACCGGCGCGGACCAGGGCGGCCACGCCTTCGGCCCGCGGCAGTTCGCCGAGGTTCGCGTGCACGAGTTCGCCCTCGACGTCGACGTCGGTGACGCCGCGGAGCGCCTTGAGCGCCGCCGCGGCCGCTGCCGGGTCGTCGACCCGGAACGTCGCCTCGCCGCCGGCCGCGGCCAGCTCGCCGACCTCGCCCGAGGCGACCAGTGAGCCGCGGTGCATGACCACGACGTGCGTGCAGGTCTGCTCGACCTCGGCCAGCAGGTGGCTGGACACCACCACGGTGCGGCCGGTCGCGGCGTACCGCTTCAGCACCTCGCGCATCTGGTGGATCTGGGGCGGGTCGAGCCCGTTGGTCGGTTCGTCGAGCACCATGAGCTCCGGCAGGCCGAGCATCGCCTGCGCGATCGCCAGCCGCTGCCGCATGCCCTGGCTGTAGGTCCGCACGCGGCGCTCGACCGCGTTGCCGAGCCCGGCGATCTCCAGCGCCTCCGAGAAGTGGGCCTTCTCGGCCGGACGTCCGGTCGAAGCCCAGTACAGCTCGAGGTTCGCCCGGCCGGACAGGTGCGGCAGGAAGCCGGACCCTTCGACGAACGAGCCGATGCGCGAGAGCACCGGCGCGCCCGGGGTGATCTTGTGCCCGAACACGCGGATGTGGCCCTCGGTCGGCGTGATCAGGCCCATCAGCATGCGCAGGGTGGTCGTCTTGCCGGCGCCGTTCGGCCCGAGCAGGCCGAGCACCTGGCCCGGCTCGACGCGGAAGGACAGGTCCTTCACCGCGACGAACCCGCCGGGGTACTCCTTGCGCAGCCCCTCGATGACCAGCGGGGTGGTGGCGAGCCCGGGGTCGACGTCGGTGGCCCGGCGGCGGCGCAAGGCGGCGAAGAGCACCGCGGCGAGGCCGATCGCCAGCGTGACGCCGATGCCCGCCAGCTGCCCGATGGGAGCCGGGGAACCGACGGACTTGCCCGGCACGACCGGCACGGCCAGCGCGGTGCCGCCGGCGAGCCCGATCCGGAACACCGCGGGCGCGGCCGGTGCGGCGTACCCCTGGTCGGTGGTGCCGACCACCAGCCGCAGCGAGTGCCCGCCCTCGATCGGCCGGACGATGCCGGGCAGCGTCACGGTGACCTCGACCGGGGTGCCGTCGGCGGGCAGCCCGCTCACCCGGAACGGCGCGACGGCGTTGGCGGGCAGCACGCGCGAGCCGTCCTGCCCGACGTCGTAGAGCTTCGCGAACAGCACCGCGTCCGGCTGCGGGTGCGCCGGGTCCGCGGCGACCTGCAGCCGCACGGTGGACGAGCCGCTGACGACGACCTGGCCGTCGAGGGGAGCGGTGGTGAACTGCGCGGCCTGACCGGGCGGGTCGTTGCTGAACAGCGCACCGAGCCGCGTCGAACTGCTCGCGACGCCGTTGAGCCCGGGGATCCCGCTGACCGCGGCCGGGTTCGCGCCGGCCGGGCGCACCACCGGCTGCGCGGGCCCGGTCAGCGCCAGCAGCCGCCGTTCGGTCGCGGTCCCGGTCAGCCCGGGGTAGGCGGCGGCGGTGACCGTGCGGACCGACGGCGTTCCGTTGGCGCGCAACGTGCCCTGGACGTCGTAGCTGAAGCCGGTGCCCGGGTCGCCGCCGTCCACCGCGGTCCACAGGAAGTCGGCGATCTTGCCGCGCAGCTGCGGTCCCGGCTTGCCGCCGTCGTGGCCGCCGGTGTACCAGATCGTGCTGACCTTGCCGCCGGCCGCGGTGATCTGCCGGGCGGTCGCGTCGGACTGGTCGAGGCCGAACAGCGTGTCGCTCTCGCCCTGCACCAGCAGGGTCGGCACGGTGATCTTGTTCGTCACGGACGCGGGGGAGACGCGGCGCAGCAGGTCGACGCTCGCCTGGCTCGCCTGCCCGGTGGTGCCGAGTTCGGTGTAGGCCCGGCAGACCGCGGCGGTGAACCGGCCACAGGGGTCGGCCGGCGCGCTGCGCGGCCCGCCCCCGCCCGGCGGCCCGGCGGGGATGGCGGCCGCCGCGGCGGCGGTCCCGGCGGCGCCGGTGGATCCGGTGTCGGTCTCCTGCCCGGCCTCCGGCGCCTCGGCGGACGGCGAGCCGCTCGCCGCGGCCCCCGAACCGGCCGAGAAGAAGATGCCGGCCCAGCCCTTCTTGAAGACGCCGTCGGTCGCGAAGGCACCGGCGGACGGGGTGCCCGGGGCCGTGGCCGCGGGGGACGCCGCGTTCGGGACCAGGCCCTGTGCGAGGTCGTTGTAGGTGATCACGGGCGCGATCGCGTCGACGCGCTTGTCCGTGCCGGCCAGCAGCAAGGACAGCGCGCCGCCGTAGGAGGCCCCGGTGACGGCGACCTTCGGGTCACCGCCCGCGTCGAGGGTCACCTGGCGTTGCGCGACGAGCCGGTCGATCAGGCGGCTCGCGTCGGCGACCTCGCCGTCCGGGTCGTTGAGCCCGATCTTGCCGGTGCTCTTGCCGAACCCGCGTGCGGACCACGTCATCACGACGAAGCCCTTCCGCGCGAGTTCGCGGGCGTCGTCGGTGACGCTGTTCTTGTCCCCGCCGAAGCCGTGCGCGAGCAGCACCGCAGGTGCGGGCACGGTCGCGGGGAGGTAGGTGGTCGTGTCGATCTTGACCTGCTCGGCCGAGCCGGGAGCGGCGGGCATGTCGAGCAGCGCGTCTTGGGTGGGCACGGCGGGCGGGGCCGTATCGCGCGTCGCCCAGAGGACGGTCGCGGCGGCGAGCACCGCCACGACGGCGCCGAGCGCCGTGAGGCGGGCTCGGCGGGTGCGCGGGAGCGGGAGTCGGGGCACGGGCAAACCGTATTTGAGTCTTGCTGAGAGTGCCCTCCGCGGCTCACAGTGATCACACGTTGCGGACCACCTGGTGGACCGAAGTGACCGGAATTACACGACCAACACGGTGACGTGCGCGATCTCGGCTGGCGTTCCGGCGGGGGGAACCTGCACACTGGAGCCGCTGTGAGGGGAGTATTCCTTCGCGGCGGTGTCGTCAGCACGGTGGCCCTTGCGTCCCCCGGCACCGTCGGCCGGTGGGTTCCACCGGCGGAAGAGACCTCCGGTTAGTTGCTGCTGCGCACTATCCGGAGGTTTGAGTTTCATGACTGTCCCCCTGTGGCTGTGGATCGCCACGATCGGTGGCCTGCTCGCGCTGATCGCGCTGGACCTGGTCATCGTCGATCGCAAGCCGCACGAAGTGACTACGGGGGAAGCGGCTCGCTGGGTCATCTTCTACGTCTCGTGCGCGATCGTCTTCGGCATCGGCGTGTGGATCTTCGCCGGGCACGACCCGGGCGTCGAGTTCTTCACCGGGTACATCACCGAGTACTCGCTGAGCGTCGACAACCTGTTCATCTTCATGATCATCATGAGCTCGTTCAAGGTGCCCGCCATCCACCAGCACCGCGTGCTGCTGGTCGGCATCCTGCTCGCGCTCGCCATGCGGAGCGTCTTCATCGCCATCGGCGCCGCGCTGATCGCCCAGTTCGTCTGGGTGTTCTTCCTCTTCGGCGCGATCCTCGTCTGGACCGCGGTCAGCATGCTGCGCAACAAGGGTGAGGACGAGGAGTACCACGAGAACGCCGTCACCCGGCAGGTCCGCAAGTTCGCCCCGGTGACCGACGAGTACCACGGCCACAAGTACACGGTGAAGATCGACGGCAAGCGGATGATCACCCCGATGCTGCTGGTGATCGTGGCCATCGGCTCGGCGGACCTGCTGTTCGCCGTCGACTCGATCCCGGCGATCTTCGGCATCACGCAGGAGGCGTTCCTCGTCTTCACCGCCAACGCGTTCGCGCTGATGGGGCTGCGGCAGCTGTACTTCCTGCTGGGCGGCCTGGTGACCAAGCTGGTGTACCTCAGCTACGGCCTGGCGGTGATCCTCGCCTTCATCGGCGCGAAGCTGTTCCTGCACGCGCTGCACGAGTACCACGTCGTGCCGGACTGGCTGGACATCAACAACTGGATGTCCCTCAGCGTGATCGTCGTCGTCCTCACCGTGACCACGGTGGTCAGCCTGGCGAAGGCCCGGCGCGACGAGCGCAAACAGGTCGCCGCGTAAGTCCTCGCGCAACTCGTTCGCACCGCTAAGGACTTCGGGTACGGTCGGGACGTGCGCCCTGCCGACATCGAAGACCTCGTCGTTCCCGGCCGTCCCGCGCTGCACGGGAACCTGCTGCTCACGGCGCTCAAGAGACCGGATCTGAAGGCGAACGCCACGCGCGGCGAAGTGCGGCGCGTGGCGCTCGGCGGCGGCGAGGCCGCGTGGACCCACGGTCCACGCGACTCGGCCCCGGCGATCTCCCCGGACGGGCGCTGGGTCGCGTTCCTCCGCGCGGGGGAGGGCAAGGGTGCCGACGGCAGCCCGCAGCTGCACGTGATGCCGTCGGACGGCGGCGAGGCCCGCCGGCTGACGTCGCTGCACCTCGGGGCCGGGGAACCGGAGTGGGCGCCGGATTCGCGGCGGATCGCGTTCACCGCGCGGGTGCCCGAGCCCGGCCGCTACGGCTCGCCGGGCGCCGACGGCGAGACGCCGGAGCCGGCCGCGGAGGCCCCGCGCCGGATCACGCGGCTGGACTACCGGATCGACGACGTCGGGTTCCTGCGCGATCGCATGCAGCGGCTGTTCGTCGTCGACACCGTCGCGGCGCCCGAGCCCGGCGACCTCGAGCCGCTGACCGGGGACGGGTTCGACGCGGCCCACCCGGTCTGGACGCCGGACGGCACCCGCGTGGTCTTCACGGCGCCGCCGGACTGGGGTGCGGCCGAAACCGACTCGCGCGACATCTGCGCGATCTCGGCCGAGGGCGGCGAACCCGAGGTCGTCGTCCGCGGCGAGGGGTACTCGGAGCGGCCGGTGTTCGGCGACGACGGCACGCTGTTCTACTTCGGACAGTCCTTCGAGGAGCACCACGAGGCCGCGCCCACCGGGCTCTACGCGGCGACGCCCGAGTTCGGCGCCGGCCCGGTGAAGGCACGGCGGCTCACCGACGCCGAGACCGTCGACTGCGAGGCCGCGGCCGGCCCGCCGGCCCCGCGCGGGGACGACGTCCTCGTGGCCGTCCGCCACCGGGGCGCGGTCGAACTGCGCGCGGTCGCCGTCGACGCCGTCGAGGCCCCGCTGGCCGATCTCGCGGTGGTCTACGCGGACCACACCGTGGTCCGGTCGTTCACGCTGGCCGGCGCGGTGCTGGTGGCGGTGATCGCGACGCCGTCGACCGCGGGCGAAGTCGTGCTGCTGGGCGACGGCGGACCACGGGTGCTCACCGGCTACTCGGCGCCGTTGCGGGACAAGGGCATCCGGCCGATGATCGAGCTGGAAACCACCGCCCCGGACGGCTACCCGGTGCACGGCTGGCTGGTGCTGCCCGAGGGCGAGGGCCCGCACCCGGTGCTGCGCGTGGTGCACGGCGGCCCGTTCACCCAGCAGGAGTGGAAGGTGTTCGACGAGGCGCAGGTGTACGCGTCGGCCGGCTACGCGGTGGTGGTCGGCAACCCGCGCGGGTCGGCGGGGTACGGGCAGGCGCACGGCCACGCGATCACGCACGCCTTCGGCACGGTCGACGTCGACGACGTCCTGGCGCTGCTCGACAAGGCACTCGAACGCCCGGACCTGGACGCCTCCCGCGTCGGCATCATGGGCGGCTCGTACGGCGGGTTCATGACGAGCTGGCTGGCCGCCCACCACGGCGAGCGCTTCAAGGCGGCGTGGAGCGAGCGCGCGGTCAACGCGTGGGACTCGATGTTCGGCAGCTCCGACATCGGCTACTACTTCGTCGACGCGTACATCGGCACCGATCCGGAAGTGCAGCGGGACCGGTCACCGCTGTCGTACGCGGCGCAGATCGAGATCCCGTTCGCCGTCGTGCATTCGGAGCAAGATTGGCGTTGCCCGCTGGAGCAGGCGGAGCGGATGTTCGTCGCCCTGCGCTGCGCGGGCACGCCCGCGGAGATGCTCGTGTTCCCCGGCGAAGGCCACGAGCTGAGCCGCTCGGGCCGCCCGCGGCACCGCGTCCAGCGTTTCGAAGCGGTCCTCGAGTGGTGGGCGCGGCACCTGTAGTGCGCGGGCTGGTCTGCATCGACGTCGACGGCACCCTCGTGCCCGGCACGAGCTGAGCGTCGGTTTCAACGCGGCGATCAATCCCGCTGCTCGCGGCTCAGTTCAGCAACGTGTAGTTCAGCTCTTCGCAGACGCGGCCCAGCGGGACGTCCAGGCCCGGGTGGTCCAGCGGCAGCAGCACGTCCGGCGCGATGGGCAGCGCGGCGCCCGCCGGCGGGTCCCACAGGCAGATCGCGGGGTCGCCGGAGTCCATCGACGAGCGGTACCAGAGGCCGTCGAGGTCGCTGAACGCGCCGCGGATCGCGCGGGCCCACGCCTGCGTCAGCTTCTTCGGCCCACTGGAAATCTCCTGCGACGCGCCCACCCGCGTCGGCCAGAGGCCGGTCAGGTCGAGCAGGCGCAGGGTGCGCGTCGGGCGGACGACGACCAGCCGGGGACCGCGGGTGCGGCGGTCGACCGTCGAGCTGGTCTGGAAGACCTCGGCGACCGACGTGCGCACGGTGAGGCCGAAGTAGAGGACGCCGTTGGCGGGATCGGTGACCGGCGCGCCGCCCCGGCCAGGCGACTGCTGGTCGAAGCGGCCGTGCGGGAGCGGGCCGGTGTAGCGGAACGAATTCCACTGCTGGGGGTGGTTGCCGTGCGCGGTGAAGATCCGTACGAGCCTGGTCGCGGGCTGGACTGTCACCACGTCGTCGGCGCGGTTCAGCTGCCGGACCAGGACGGATCGGGCGGGCGGCAGCGGGAGCCGGGCCATGGGTCGGGGGTGGTCCGTCCTTGTCGGTGATCTTGCTCGGGAGGGTCCAGCCTAGAGCGGAGTGCCGAGCGTGGCGATGAGGCGGGCGACGTGGTCCGGGTCACCACCGGAGAGGAGCCATTGGCGCGGGGTCGCGGGCTGGTCGTTGATCACCAGATCGGCCTGCGGAGTGCTCATGAAGGCGGCGACGACGAGGGCGGGCTGGTCGTCGGGCAGCGCCTTCAGCACGACTTCGAGCCCGGGCAGCACGCCCGAGCCGGCGAACTGCCACGCGGGAAGCCGCCAGCCGCCGTCCTTCCAGCCGGTCAGCCGCCCTTCCTTGAGGCGGTGCCGGATCCGGCTGTCGTCGACGCCGAGGGTCTTGGCCGCCTCGTTGACGCTGAGCGCGCCTTCGGCCAGCACGGCGTGGGCGGCGACGGTGCGCGCCCGGAAGTCCGGTTCGTCCTCCCGCCGCGGCGAGAGGTCCAGGCCGACATCGGCGAGCGCGGCCCGCTGGTCGGCCGAGAAGTAGTGCGAGGGATCCGGATTCGGCGGGGACAGTCTGCGCGCCGCATCTTCGACGAGTGTGAGGAACTCGTTCGCATCGACCTTCAGGCCCGCCTTGGCGAGGATGTTCTCCAGCGCTACAGACATGTGGCTCAGGTTAACCCGAAACAGCGCGCGTGTGCGGGTTCGTGCGGTTTCTTGCCCTGTCTGTGGGTGAATTCACCAGAGATCGACACTCAGGGCACATCATCCAACACGTTGAGTAGGCAACTTCCGGTCAGTCTCCCCGGATCGGTCGTCGTTGTCCAGCCTCGCCCCCAGCTTGACACTGTGCGGCCCGGAACCTAGGTTCCGGATGAGAAAACGATTTCCGCTCCGTGCTCACAAGCCCCGGCGTTCCGGCGCCGGTAATGGGGGACACAGGGGGTGGGGCGTGCCTGGGGGGCCCGGCACGAGCCGGCCCCCTCAGGCACGTCGCTCCCACCCGACCGTCTGGGCACGCCGCCCGACCTTCCCGGCCCGCCGATCCACCCCGGGGGCGAAAGACTCATCTTTCATAGGGAAAGTGACGCTTTTTGGGGCTGGTGGGGCTGATGTGGTGCTTCTGGTGCGCGATCCGACTGTCTGGGTACGCCGGCCGACCTTCTGGGGGCGCGATCCGACCTCTTCGGCGGGCGGAACGATCTCGCCGACGTCAGCGGCGGGAGCTCTTCCGCACGATCAGGCGGGCCTCGAGTGTCGTCGTCGTCGCGTCGCGGGTGCTGTCCGAGATGCGGGCCAGCAGCAGCTGCGCCGCCACCCGGCCGACTTCGTACGCCGGCTGGGCGACCACCGTCAGGGGTGGGTCGATCAACGTCGTCCACGGTGCGTCGTCGAACGAAACGATGCCCACGTCGCTGCCCGGGCGGAGGCCGCGGGCCGACAGGGCCTCCAGTACGCCGATCGCCATCGTGCTGTTCGCGACCAGGAGCGCGTCCGGCGGCGACGGCTCGTCCAGCAGCTCCAGCGCCGCCAGCCGGGCACCCTCGGCGCGGTATTCCGCCCGCCGGAACCGGACGTTCTCCTCGCCCACGACGTCGGCGTACCCCGTCAGGCGGTCTTCCGCCGTGCGGACACCCGGCGGGCCGGTCAGGCAGCCGACGCTCCGGTAGCCGCCGGCGAGCAGGTGCCGCGTTGCTTCCGCGGCCGCGTGGCGGGTGTCGACCAGGACCTGGTCGCCCTCGGCTGCCTGCAACGGGCGGTCCACCGCCACCAGCGGCGTGCCCTGGCGCCGGAGGCCCTCGACGTTCGTCGACCGGCCGGTGGGCGACAGCACCACGCCCGCGACGCGCTCCTGCAGTGCGACCTCGATGTAGCGCCGCTCCTTGTCCTCGTTCTCGTCCGAGTTGCAGAGCACCACCGAATACCCCGACCGCTGCGCGAGATCCTCGACGCCCCGCGCGATCGCGGTGAAGAACGGGTTCTCGACGTCGGAGATGATCAGCGCGAGCACCGCGGTTTCCTGACGGCGGAGGTTCCGGGCTAACCCGTTCGGGTGGTACCCGAGCTCGGCGGCCGCTTCCTGGACGCGCGCGGCCAGTGCGGGGTCCACAGTGGACTTTCCGTTGAGTGCCCGCGACACGGTCGCCGTGGAGACGCCGGCCCGCGCTGCGACGTCGCTGATGGTGGCCACGCGCCCTCCCTGATCACTCGTCGAGGGGAGGATAGCGCTCCTGGTAGTCGTTTACCGTCCGCTTACCTTTTCGGGTGAACGGCCACTTCCGGTTGATCGCACGGGTTACGCCGAACGGAGTCGATCACGCTCCGCAACGTCCACAGTGGAGGATCCGCGGAAGTAGCGGCGCGGCGTGAGTCCGGTCAGGGCCCGGCAGTCCCGGCTGAGGTGCGCTTGATCGGCATACCCCGCGGCGGCGGCCAGCGCGGCCAGCCCCGCGACGCGCGGAGCCAGCGCGACGGCCCGCTGGAACCGGCTGATCCGGAGGTAGGTGGCCGGCCCGTACCCGACGGCTTGGACGAACCGCCGCCGCAGCCGCCGCTCGCTCACCGCCGCCGACTCCGCCTCGGCAACCCGGGCCGCTCCCGCCTCCAGCCGCAGGCTCGTCGCCTCGCCGACCCAGACCGCCTCCGGTCGCGCGCCCATCGCTGCCGCCGCCTCGCCGACCCGCGCCACCCCCGCCTCCAGCCGCGCGATCAACTCCGCCACCGCCGAGTCCGGAGGCGGCAGATCCGCCAGCCGGCCGGCCACCGCCTCGACCGGTGACAACTCGCCCTCGGCCAGCCGCTCCGCCACCGATCGCCCCCACAACTCGGCCAGCGGCACCCGCTGATCACGCAGCTCGTCCGCCGCCACGCCCAGTACCGCGGCCGCCCGGCCCGGCCGGAAGCGGACGCCGCTCAGCACCGCGCCCGGCGTGGTCACCGACGACCACGCCGCGGTGTCCGGCCCGGCCACGAACACCCCGCCGTCCCCGGCGACCAGGTCCACACAGCCGTCCGGGACGATCCGCTTCGGTCCCTCCGAAGCCGACCGCCACACACATCTCGCCACGCCTCGCAGCGCCGCCGGTGCTGCCGCCTCCTCGTACACCCCCCGATCATCCCCCGCGGGTCCGACAAAACCGGGAGCCCCCCGTCCGGGTGAACATCGAACTTCCGGCGAAGAGCGGCTAACACCCCGTCAGGTCACGGCGAGATATAGGTCGACGCACTCGACGGAAGTGCGCGCGACGAGAGAAGACCTCTCCATGGGCGTTCTCACCGCGACCCGCCCCGAGCGCGACTGCGCCGGGCGGGCTCGGTCGGCCGGCAGCTTCGTCGTCATCCTCGGCGTGCTCGCCGCCGCTTTCGCGGTGACCGCCCACATCGTGCCCCGGTCCACGCGCGGACCCGGCCAGGAAGAGGCCGCCGGCGCGCCGGTCGCCCCGGCCGCGGTGCGCACGGTGAGCCACAGCGTCGTCTACGAACTGCTCGGCGCGCACGGCGCCCGCAACGTCACCTACGCCGCGGCGGGCTCGGCGCTCGCCCAGCAGGCCGAGGTCGCGACGCCGTGGGCCACGCAGTTCACCCGGGTCGGCCCCGCCGGCCGCACCGAGTTCTACAGCGTCGCCGCCCGCAACCCCGGTCCGGGCGCGCTGCGGTGCCGGATCGTCGTCGACGGCGTCGTCGTCGCCGAGAAAACCGAGACCGAGCCGGGGCGCCTCTTCAGCTGCGCCGTCTGAGCGGCAGGATCGGCGGCGTGAACGCCGCGATCACCTTCGGCCCCGCCCTGGTGGCGGTCCTCGTCCTCCTCACCGTCGCCGGTGCTGCCGTCGTCCGGGCCGGTGGCCTCGGCGAGGGGCTCGCGGTGCTGATCGCCGCCGCTCGCGCGGTCGCGCAGCTCGCCGCCGTGTCGCTGGTGATCACCGCCGTCCTGCGCTCGGCGCCGCTCACCGGCCTGTTCGTGCTGTTGATGTTCGGGATCGCCGCGGTGACGTCGGCGCGGCGGGTCGGAACCCGCAAGAACCTCCCGTGGGCGGCGCTGGCCATCGCCGCCGGCGTCGCGCCGGTGCTGGCGCTGGTCCTCGGGGCCGGCGTGGTCCCGCCGCAGCCGATCGCCGTCGTGCCGATCGCCGGCATCGTGATCGGCGGCGCGATGACCGCGACGTCGCAGGCCGCCCGCCGCGCCCTCGACGAGCTGAAATCCCGCCACGGCGAGTACGAAGCCGCGCTCGCCCTCGGCTTCCTGCCCCGCCCGGCCGCGCTGGAGATCTGCCGCCCGTCGGCCGGGCACGCGCTGATCCCGGCGCTCGACCAGACCCGCACGGTCGGCCTCGTGACGCTCCCGGGCGCCTACGTCGGCGTCCTGCTCGGCGGGGCGGGCCCGATCCAGGCCGGGATGACGCAGGTGCTCGTGCTGATCGGGCTGCTGGCCGCGGAGGCCGTCTCGATCCTGGTGACCGTGCAGCTCGTCGCGGCCGGGAAGCTCAGCCGAGCGGAGTAGCCAGGTGGGCGGTGTCGTTGAAGCGCCGCACGATCCAGTGGTCGCCGTGCAGCACCAGGTGCGAGATCGACCCGTTGTCGGCGCCGAGGAACGCGAACCGCTCGACCGAGCGGCTCGCCTGGGCGAACACTTCGCCGATCACGCCGCCGTGGGTGAACACCGCGACGCGCTGGTCGGGGTGCGCGGCCGCGATGCGGGTCAGCGCGCCGCGCAGCCGGGCCCCGAAGCGCTCGTCGGACTCCGCGCCCGGGATCACGTCCCAGCGCTGCTCGGTCCACAGCCGCTCGACGACCGGGTGGCCTTCGGTGGTGTACTTCCGGAACAGGCCGTTCTCCCAGTCGCCCAGGTGGATCTCGCGCAGGTCGGGCTCGACGACCGGGGTCAGCCCCAGCTTCTCCGCCAGCGGCGCGGCCGTCTGGACCGTGCGGCGCAACGTCGTCACGTAGATCGCGTCGATCCGCTCCCCGGCGAGCCGGACGCCGACGCGCTGGGCGTGGTCGCGGCCCTCCGGGGCGAGGTCCGGGTCGGCCTGGCCGTCGACCAGCTCGAACGGGTTGTCGCCGCGGGCAGGAGCCGACTCGCCGTGCCGGACCAGGAAGATCTCCGTCGCGCCCGGGGGCGGGCTGAAGCGGTGCTGGCGGTACTCGATCTCCTGCTCCGGCGTGCTCATGGCCCCGACATTAGCCCAGCTGCTTGTCCACGAAACACCACCGCCACGTCTCGCCCGGCTCGAAACTGCGCATGACCGGATGGCGCGATTCGTGGAAGTGCCGGGTCGCGTGCCGGCGCGGCGAGGAGTCGCAGCAGGCGACGTTGCCGCACTTCAGGCACATCCGCAGGTGCACCCACGTGGTGCCCTCGGCGAGGCAGGCGGCGCAGCTGTCGGCCGCGCTGGGCTCCCTGTCCACCCACTCGTGGGCCAGGTGCTTGCACGAACCCGCCGTCGCGGCCGGGGTGCGCAGCTCGCGGCCCTCCACCTCGGGCTCTTCCTCGTCGCGGTCGAGCATCGACTCCTCGATGTCGAGCCGTTCCAGGATCTTGCGCAGGACGTCGTCGTCGGCGCTCCCGCTGGCGCGGGCCTTGAGGAACTGGTCGCGTTCCACTTCGAGCAGCTCCAGCCGCAGCCGGCGGTACGCGTCGCTCGGCGTCTCGGCCAGCGTGCTCTGCCGGCCGAGCTGTTCCCACGCCGAGTCGGCGCGGTGCTGCAGGCGATCGCGCAGGCGCTGGATGATCTCCGGCGGGTCGTCGGGCTGCCGGATCTCCTCCAGCTTGGTCAGCGCCGCGCGGGTCATGTCGTGGAGCACGGCCGCCTCCTGCAGCGCGTCCTCCGCGGGGTCCGGCCGCGGCAGGCGCAACCGCCGGATCAGCGGCGGCAGCGTCATGCCCTGCACGGCCAGGGTGCCGGCCACGACGACGAACGCCGCGAGCACCAGCACGGCCCGCTGCGGGGTGTCCGTGGGCAGCACGAACGCGGCCGCGAGCGTCACCACCCCGCGCATGCCCGCCCACGCGATGACGGCCGAGTAGCGCCACGGCCAGATCTTCCGCTTGGACCGGCCGGGCAGGAGGCGGCGTTCGAGCCGCTTGACCGTGCCGATGCCGGCCAGCCACAGCACCCGGGTGAGGATGGTCGCGCCGAGCACGGCCACGCAGATCCAGGTCAGCATGGCCAGCGACAGCCCGCTCTCGCCGACCTCGGCGAGGATCCGCCGCAGCTGCAGGCCGATGAGCAGGAAGACCATGTTCTCCAGCAGGAACGCGATGGTCTGCCAGTTCAACCGGGACGCCAGCCGGGTGGAGCCGGACAGGATCTGCGGCGCCTTGTGCCCGAGGATGAGCCCGGCGATGACGACCGCGAGCACGCCGGAGCCGTGGATCGCCTCGGCCGGGATGTAGGCGATGAACGGGACGGCGAACGACAGCGCGGTGTCGAGCACCGGCTCGTTCAGCCGGGCGCGGATGAACGCGGCGACGAACCCGACGACGAGCCCGACCACGGCCCCGCCGATGGCCGCGCGGAAGAAGTCGGCGCCGACCTGCCAGAGGCTGACCGAACCGGCCAGCGCGGCGATGGCCGTGCGGAGGGCGACCAGCGCGGCGGCGTCGTTGAAGAGGCTCTCGCCTTCCAGGAGCCGGATCAGCTTGCGGGGCATCCCGACCCGCCGGGCGACGACGCTGGCGGCGACCGCGTCCGGCGGGGCCACCACCGCGCCGAGCGCGATGCCGCCGGCCAGCGGCAGGCCGGGGATCACCGCCCAGGCGACCAGGCCGACGCCGACCGCGGTGAACACGACGAGCCCCACCGACATCAGCCCGATCGCCCCGCGGTTCTTCCGGAAGTCGACCAGCGACGTCTGGATGGCCGCCGAGTACAGCAGCGGGGGCAGCAGGCCGAGCAGCACGACCTCGGGGTCGAGCTGGTACTCGGGCACGCCGGGGACGTAGGAGGCCGCGACGCCGACGACGATCAAGCACAGCGGAGCGGACCAGTCCAGCCGCCGCGCCACCGCGCTGACGGCGAGGACGGTCACGACCAGCGCCACTATCTCTGCCGCTATGTGCACGGGCCCATCATCACCCGGGCGTCGCGGCGGGCGTCACCGGGCCAGCTCGGGGAGCACCTCCGCCACCAGCTGGGTGTCCATGTACTCGGTGATCTCGCGGATCCGGCCGCCCGCCACCCGGAAGACGAAGCAGTACTTGTTGTCGTACCGCGCCCCGGCCTTGGTCGCGACGCTGCCCTGCGTCTCGACCACGACGACGTCGTCCTCGGCGACGAACCGGCTCGCGGTGCTCGTGTAGGAGCCCTCGAACTGCGCCCCCAGCGGGCCCAGCAGGTCGCGGCGGACCGAGTCCTTGCCGCGGAAGGTGCCGGCCCAGCTGTTGTGCCCGCTGACCGTCCAGGTGACGTCGTCGGCCATGGCGGCGACGAGCGGCCGGATGTCGCCGGTCGCCCAGGCGTCGAAGGCCGTCTTCAGGAGCTGCTTGTTCTCCGCTGCGGTCAAGATCCCTCCAGGGTGTGGGCTCCAGTCAACACGGTGGAGCAACTCCCTAGGCTGACGGCGTGACGACGGTGGAGATCACGGCCGGCGCCGTGCGCGGGTCCGAACGGGACGGGGTCCGGACGTTCCTCGGCGTGCCGTACGCCGAGCCGCCGGTGGGGGAGCTGCGGTTCCGCGCGCCGCGTCCGGTGCCGCCGTGGCCGGGTGCCCGGGACGCCACCGAGTGGGCGCCGCGCGCGCCGCAGCCCGAACTGACTGGGCGCGGCTTCACCGGTGACGAGGACTGCCTCTACCTCAACGTCTACGCGCCCGCGGAACCCGGCTCGTACCCGGTGCTGGTGTGGATCCACGGTGGGGGCGGCGTGCTGGGCGCGCCGCACCAGTTCGACGCCTCGGCGTACGCGCGGCGAGGCGTCGTCGTCGTGACCGTCGCCTACCGGCTCGGCGTGCTCGGGATGCTGCACCTGCCCGGCGTCGCCGACCCGAACCTCTCGCTGCGCGACCAGGTCGCCGCCCTCGAATGGGTGCGGGACCACATCGGGGCGTTCGGGGGCGATCCCGGCCGCGTCACGCTGGCCGGGCAGTCGAACGGCGGCCGCACGGTCGGGACGCTGCTGGCCGTGCCCGCCACCCGCGGGCTCGTCCACCGGGCGATCGTGCAGAGCGGCACCGGCGTCGGCTCGGTCGTCCACACCCCGTCCGAAGGCGCGGCGGTGGCATCGGCGGTCCTCGACGAACTGGGTGCCGCGCCGGAGGACCTCGCGACGCTGCCCGTGACGCGGATTCTCGAAGCGCAGCAACGGGTTTCGGCGGCGTCCGGCACCAAGGTGACCTACCGCGTGGTCGTCGGCGACGAGCTGCTGCCCGCCCGTCCCCTCGACGCCGTCCGCGACGTCCCGCTGCTCATCGGGACGACGGCCGACGAGGAGGACCTGTTCGGCTGGCTGCAATCGGGTGGCGCGAAGCTGCTGGGCGCCGGCTCGACGATGCTGACCGCCGAGGAGGTCGAAACGGCCGTCGCGGCCTACACCGGCCTGCTCGACTGGCCGGAAGACCAGATCCGCAACCGCGCGCTGACGGCGGGGGACTGGTGGATCCCGGCGATCCGCTTCGCCGAGGCGCAGCCGGACGCCTGGATGTACCGCCTGGACTGGCGGATCGCCCCGCGCGGCCGTGGCCTGGGCGCGGCACACGGGCTCGACCTGCCGCTGGTGTTCGACGACATCCGCAACCGCAACTGGCGGTTCCTCTTCGCCGGGCGCCCGTTCCCGGCGGAGCGGATGCAGGCGGTGGCGACGGAGATGTTCGACACCTGGGTCCGGTTCGTCACCACCGGCGACCCGGGCTGGCCGCGCTACACGACGGCGGACCGCGTCACGCGCCTGTTCGACGACGTCTCCACGACCGTCTCCGATCCCGACCGCGCCCAGCGCCTCCTCTGGAACTGACCAAGGGGGGCACTTTCACGTGAAAGAGCCCCGTCCCTCGGAGGCGGAGCTTTCACGTGAAAGCTCCGCCTCCGGGAGAGGAACTAGAGGGTGATCTTGTCGACGTTCGGGCCGCCGTTGGCGGTTGTCGCGGTCGCCTTGATCTTGTTCGTCCCGGCGGCGAGGGAGACGGGCACGGTGACCGTCTGCCACGTGTCCCAGTTGCCCGTGCCGCCGAACGCCACCGCCGACGCCACCTTCGTGCCGTTGACCGTGATGTCCATCGGGCGGTTCGCCGTGGTGCCGTTGGCGAAGCGCAGGACCACGTTCGCCGGTCCCGCCGCGGCCGCGGGCACGGAGAACTCCACCGCGCTGCCGGTCGCGTTGCCGTAGTTGACGAACCCGGTGCCGGTGTAACCGAGGTGGTTGGCTTCCACGGCGCCGTTCGTGATCGTCGCGTCCTCGGCCTGGTGGTCCACCGGGCCGGCCGAGCCGTCCGCGGGAACCGTCTTCGTGCCGGTGTTCCAGCCCGCGACCCGCACGGACGGCTTGGCGCCCTTGAGATCCGCGGTCCGGTACGTCGCCGTCAGCGTGGCCGACTCGCCCGGCCAGAGGGTGACCTGGTTGTCGGTCCACCGCACCGGCAGCACCGGCACGCCCGCCGTGCCGACGACGTGCGCGTCGACGAAGAACGCCGGCACCTTGCCGGCGGTGCCGTTCTTCAGCGTCACCTTGGTCGTCGTGGTGCCGTCGCCGTTCGTCGTCGAGGACGCCGTCGTGTCCACCGCCACCTGCGCCAGGCCGTTCAGCCCCGAGAGGTCGGCGTAGGACGTGGTCGGCGTGTAGTACCAGTCGCTGTTGGCCCAGTCCAGGGTGTCGGCCTTGGTGGACAGCCAGTACACGTTGCGGCTGACCTCCTTGCCCGACGAATCGGTCAGGACCAGCTTCGCCAGGTACGTCGTCGACAGCCCGCTGACCGAACCGATGGTCAGCGCCGTCGTCTTCGCGCCGTCACCGCCCACCGAAACGGCCTTGTTCTGGGAGAACTTTTCCGTCCCGTCGAGGTTGTAGAGCTTCACGGACGCGGTCAGGTTCGACGCCGCGTCGTGGTTGTGGTTCACGACCACGACCGACCTGGTGTCGTAGGAGTACTGGATGTGCAGTGGCTCGTTCGCCTTCTTGGCCCCGAAGTACGAGCCGTTCTGGTCGAGGTAGGCGTCGAACAGCTGCCAGTGCAGGGACGTCCAGCCGCTGTTGAGCATCCAGTAGATGAGCCCGGTGGCCGGGTTCGAGCTGTCGCTGAAGTTGCGCGAATGCGACTCGAACTCGGCGCGGACGTTCTCGTACTGCGCGAGCTGCGCCTTCCGGACGAAGTCGGCCAGGCTCGTCGGCTTGCCGTAGCGGCCGGTCAGCGCGTCGCTGAACAGCTTCAGGTTCGAGAAGGTCGACGACGAGGACCGGTGGTACTGCGGGGTCGACGGGCTCTGCCACATCGTGTCGAGCTCGCTCGCGGACATCATCCGCTTGAGCGTGTCCATCGTCGGGATGTCCGGCCCGGCGCTGGTTTCGGAGTTGAAGCTCCACGCGCCGCCGAGGTCGCTGTGCGCCTTGTCGTACCAGTAGTTCGGCGGGACGTAGTCGTACGGCCCGTTCATCTTCATCCCGGACGACCCCAGCTGCGGCGACGACTTCGCCGACGCGGCCGGCACCACCGGCGTGGCCCAGTCCGCGGCGCTCAGGGCGTCGAGGTAGTTCTTCTCGATCGTCGCGTCGGGGGCGAAGTCACTGCCGATGAGGAACGAGATGACGCTCGGGTGGTCGCGCAGCCGCTCGGCCTCCGCGGTCATCGACGCCTTCGCGACCGGGTAGTCGGCGGCGGTCCAGGGGTCACCCTTCTCGCTGCCGTTGACCTGGCCCTCCCACTTGTCGCAGCACTCCCAGCCGGGCAGGGTCAGCACGCCCATCCGGTCGGCGAGGTCGAAGAACTCGTCCGGCTCGATGTGCCCCTCCAGGCGCACGGTGTTGAGGCCGAGGTCCTTGACGTAGGCGAGCTTGTCCGCGGCGGCCTGGGCGTTCCAGCGCAGGAACAGGTCCGGCGAATAGCCGCCGCCCTTGATCAGCAACGGGCGCCCGTTGATCGTGTACAGGCGGCCGCCGCTCGAGTTCTTGTTCGCCGTCACCTGGCGGATGCCGAAGGTGGAGTGCGAGGAGTCCGACGCCGTGCCGCCGACGCTCACGGTCAGGTCGAGGTCGTGGAGCGGCTGCCCGCCCATCCCGGCCGGCCACCAGATCTGCGGGTTGCCGATCCCGATGACCGGGAAGGTGACGGTCTTCTTCTCCTTGGCCGCCAGCGAGACCGGTTGGCTGATGGCCCGCCCGGCGACCGTGCCCGAGACCGTCGCGCTGACCGCGGTGGCCGAGTCGTTGCGGACGTCGGCCTTCACCGTCAGGTCGGCGTGGGTCAGCCCGGTCAGCTTCGTGACGACGTGACCGCCGCGCAGCGCCACCGGCCCGCTGCGGCGCACGAGGACGTCCCGCACGATGCCCATGTTCTGGTCCGGCGGGGTCTGTGCCCAGTCGATCCAGCCCATCGACAGGTCCTTGTTCGGGTCGTTGGGGTAGACCTTGAACGCGACGCTGTTCGTCCCGGCTTTCACCAGCGCGGTGATGTCCAGGTCGTGCCGGGTGTAGGCCCCGTTGACCTGCGTCTTGTCGGCGACGCGCGTCCCGTTGACCCAGACGTCGGCCTTCGACAGCACGCCGCTGAAGTCGAGGTACGTGCGCTGGGTGGGGTCGGCGATCGTGAGGTCGGTGCGGTACCACCACGGGACCTGGAAGTCCGCGACCGGCACGTTCTTCATGTTGGTCGAGTAGAACGGGTCGGCGTACTTGCCGTTGGCCAGCAGGCCGGCGTAGACGGTCGAGCGCGGGCCGACCGGGTACCAGCCGGACGTGTTGTAGCCGGGCTTGGAGACCGCCGAGTCGTCGCCGACCTGCGCGGACGTCTGGATCAGGAAGCCGGGGACGGCGGTCGCCGGTGCCGCGGCCGCGACGACCGCCCGCACCGGTTCCTGGCCGGTGGCCGACGCGACGCCGGCACCGCTGACCGCGACGGCCAGCGAGGCCGCCACGAGGAGAGTCCGGGTTCTCTTCTGCCGATAGCTCACTAGCGCGCCTCCTAGGCACCCACGGCGGCGGGAACGATCGTTAGGGAACTTTCCTAACTATTGCGGACGATCGTAGCGGCCCGATCACGCGGAGAACAGGGGCGTTTCGTCAGACGCGGGCGGCCTGCCACGCCGCGGCGGCGCGCAGGGCCAGCAGGAGCGGCAGGGAACCGTCTTCCCAAAGCCGTGGGGGAAGTGCCTCGCTGAGCGGGACACCCCCGGCCAGCGCGGCACCGATCGCGGGGAGGTCGACGTCGAAGAGCGTCAGGCCGGCGCTGTAGAGCCGCTCGCCGCTGACCGGACGGCGCCGGGTGACCTCGGCACTGCCGACCGCGAGCCGGGTCAGGCCGAAGAACTCCGGCTTGGCGCCGCGCTCCATCCAGCGCGCGAAGCCGACCACCTTCGTCTCCCGGACATCCGCGGGGGTGAGGCCGCTCTCCTCGCACAGTTCGCGTTCCATCCCGGCGCGGACCGCGGTGTGGAGGAACCGGCGCGGGCTGCCGTCGGGCGTGCGCAGGTCGCGCGGCTCGAGCGAGCCGCTGCCCGAGGGGGCGAGCAGCAGCCCGCTGACGGAGTTGAGCGACGACTGCCGGACGGTGACCAGCTTGCCGTCGGTGGTGAACGCGACCGTCGAGACGCCGACGAGATCGGCCAGCGTACTGCCGCTCAGCTCCCGGAGGGCACCGGCGGTGTCGGTGAGCTCGGCCTTGCGCAGGTCGTACTCTTCGCCGGTGTCGGTGCGGGTGATGCGGAGCGCGGCGAGCTCGTTCGAGCAAACGGCGTCGAAGAACCGCGCCCGGTGCAGCCGGATCGGCGCGGGCCGGGCGCCGGCGGCGGGCAGCGGATCGCCGCGCATGCCGACGATCGGGCCGTTGAACAGCAGCCGGCCACGCGCGCGGAGCGGCAGCACGTGCGGCGCGGTCGCCTTGAGCGAGGGCGGCAGCCGGTAGGGCTCCTCGGCGACGTCGATGGTGTGCCGCTCTTCCCACAGGTCACGGTCGATCGCGGCGCTGACCAGCGCGGTCCCGCGGGCGGGCACGGCGAGGTACTCCGACGCAGCACCCCGAGCCCCGAGGCGGCGAGCGGCCATTCCCGGGCACCGATGAAACCGAAGTAGTCCGCCTTGGCACGGGCGCGGCGCGTCAGTTTTCCCATCGCCGCACTGTTTAGCACGAGGGCGGGCCCGGCTGGGACGGCTTTACGCTTCCGCGTCGAGGTAGACCCAGTGGCCGTCCTCACGCCGGAAGCGGCTGTTCTCTTCGAGGAAGCCGTCCCGGCCCTGGTGGCGGTAGTGCGCCCGGAACTCGACGGTGCCTTCGGTGTGCAGCAGGCCGCCCCCGGTGCGGCCGAGGATCTCCAGCCGCGTCCACTCCTGGCCGGGATCGAGCTTGAGCTGCCGGGGCCGCGTGCGGGGGTGCCAGGTGCGCAGCAGGTAGGCGGTGTCGCCGACGGCGAAGGCGCTGAACCGCGAGCGCATGAGCAGTTCGGCGGTGGGAGCGGTGAGGCTGCCACCGTGGAACCGGCCGCAACAGGCGGCGTAGGACTCGGCGAGGCCGCACGGGCACGGAGCGGGAGGCATCGGGAAATTCTGCCACGACCGTCCACACCGGACTAACCCGCGTTGACCGGCTTCCCGCTTTCCCGTGCCTCCTGCGCACCCCGCACCGCGAGCCGGTCCGCTCGCTCGTTCTCCGGGTGGCCCGCGTGGCCCTTGACCCACAGCCACTCGACCTGGTGCTCGCCGATCGCCGCGTCGAGGCGCTTCCACAGGTCCGCGTTCTTCACCGGTTCGCGCGCTGTCGTCTGCCAGCCGTTGTTCTTCCAGCGGGGCAGCCACTGCGTGATCCCGTTGCGCACGTACGTGCTGTCCGTGAACACCCGCACCTGCGACGGCCGGGTCAGGCTCTCCAGCGCGCGGATCGGGGCGGTCAGCTCCATGCGGTTGTTCGTCGTCGGGGTGGCTTCGCCGCCGTACAGCTCGCGCTCGTGCCTGCCGTACCGCAGCACCGCGCCCCAGCCGCCCGGTCCCGGGTTTCCGCTGCACGCGCCGTCGGTGTAGATCTCCACGTCCACGCGGCGACCCTACCGGTCGCGGTGCTCGCCGGGAGCCGCCACGTCGGGTTACGGTGGGCCTCCGGAGGGGAACCATGAACGGGCAGGACGACACGGCGGAGGGGGCACTGCTGGCCTACCTCGCCGACACCGATCGCGAGTACCTGCTCGCCCGGGGCACCCGGCGCCGGTTCCGCGCGAACGACGTCGTGCTCATGGAAGGCGACCCGTCCGACCACGTCCACGTGCTGGTCTCCGGCTGGGTGCGCGTCTCCACGATCGTCGAGGACGGCCGCGAAGTGCTCTTCGGGTTGCGCGGTCCCGGCGAGGTGCTGGGCGACCTCGCCGCGGTCACCGGGCGGCCGCGGTCGGCGTCGGTGCGCGCGATCGAGCCCTGCACCGTCTTCCAGCTCACCGGTGCGGAGTTCGTCGACGTCCTGCACGCGCGGCCGTCGATCGCCATCGCCACGATCAAGACGGTCGCGGCCCGGCTCCGCAGCGCCGAGTCCGCCCGGATCGACTCGGCCGCCTTCGACGTCAGCCGCCGCGTCGCGGTGGTGCTGGTCCGGCTGGCCGAGGAACGCGGCCGGACCGTGCCGGAGGGGGTGGTCGTCGACGCGCTGTCGCAGGAGGACATCGCCGCGCAGATCGGCGCCGCCCGGCGTACCGTCGCACGGGCGCTGCGGGTGCTGCGGGAGCGCGGGATCGTCGAAACCGGCCGCCGCCGGTTCCTCATCCGCGAGCTGCGCGTCCTGCGCGCCTTCGCCCACTCTGAGCCAAACGGCACACAACACCCGTGACAGCGGGCCTCTGAGGGGACACGCCGCCCGGGGCATCCTGGAACCCGGCCGGAAAAGAATGCGATGCCATCCGGCCGGATTCCAATTCGAGCGAGGTCGGGGAGTCCTTGTCGTGAACGTCTACTGCAAAATTTTGACCCTGGTGAAATCGGTCTTCACCGCGTTCGTGGTCGGCGCCGTCGCGGGTTTCGCGGTGGCTGCCGGAAACGCGGCGGAGCCGGCCGCGCCGACGTTCCACGGCTCCGCGCCGCTTTCCGCCTCGGCCTGGGTACAGCGATGAGGAGGTGTGTCTGATGGAGAGCCACTCGATCTGGGCCCTGATCTTCGGGGCCGCCTGAGCCGTGCCGGAACCCGGTCGGCCGGCTCGTGGGGGGTCGGCCGGCCGGGCATTCCGCGAATATCGATGTCCCGGATCTGTCCCTTCTTGGCAAGAACGGAAACTGGTAACGTGGGCAAATCTTCCGCGCGGGAACGAGGGGGTGGGACGACGGAAGAACACACCTTCCCGTTCGTGCGCGAGCTGAACGAACTCCGCCGCGGCCGCGGGCTCGACGCGGCGGACCTGCACCAGCGGATCGGCCCCTGCCTGCGGGCGGCGTGCGCGATCACCGAATCCGACCAGCCCGCCGCCGCGCGCCAGAAGCTCGTGCTGCGGCTGACCGAGCTGTGCGGGCGGCTGCCGCCGGACCTGAAGCTGGCCGCGCTCGCGGCGCTCGGCCTGCACGAGGAGGCCGCGGGGGAGTTCCTCGACCGGCGGATCTCGTGGCTGGCCAGCGTCCTCGACCGCGACCCGCGCACCGCCCGCCGCCGGATCGACCTGGCGTTCCGCCGTCTCGACGAGCTGCTCGGCGCGCCCGCGCCCCGCAGTGACCTGCACCCGCTGGCCGGCTGGTACATCGAGTCGATGAAGGCGAGGCTCCGGCTCGACCGCGACCCGCCGGAACTGCAGGAGGAGCGCCGGATCGTCGCGGAGGTCGACGAGCTCGACGAGCTGGTCCTGCCGTTCAGCGTGCCGGCCGAACCGGGTAGCGACCCGGTGCCGGACATCACCGCGGACGCGCTGTTCGGCGGTGAAATCGTCGAAGCGCGCCAGGTGTCGGCGAGCCACGCGCAGTTCATCATGCGGCTGCCGAACCCGCTGCGGCTCGGCCAGCGCCACGAGTACGGCATCCGGTTCACGCCGAGGCGCACGCAACTGCGGCCGTACTACGCCATGACGCCGTTGCGCCGCTGCGAGGAGTTCTCGGTGCGGGTCCGGTTCGACCGGGCGGCACCGCCGTCGCGGGTGTGGCGCCTCAACGGCGTACCGGGCCGCGTGGTCGACGACGGCGTCGACTCGGGCGACGCGCTGACGATCAACCGGGTCGGCGAGGTCGGCCTCGAGTTCCACGACCTGCACCAGGGCCTGAGCTACGGGCTGCAGTGGTCCTTCGACCCGCCGGAGCACTGACCCGCCGGAGCACTGGCCGCCGACGCATTGGCCGCCGGAGTACTGGCCGTCCGGATGCTGGGACGCGGAATAGCGGCGCGCAGCCCGGGTTGGCATGGTCGTAGCCGACGGAAGGGGCGCCGCGATGAGCACGTTCACCCAGGAGTGGCAGGACTGGAAGGCCCGGCGCGAGACCGACCTGGCCGAGCCGCACGGCTGGCTGGCGCTGGTTTCGCTGGACTGGCTGACGGACTCCCCGCGGGAGTACCCCGGCATCCCGGGCCGCTGGTGGCAGGACGCCGACGCGGCCTACGTCGACCCGGCCGGCGCCTCGCTGGCGCACGAAGGCGAGCCGATCACCGGCGTCCGGCGGTTCGAGCTGGTCAACAGCGGCGCGGGCACGCGGGTGCTGGCCGGCGACGTCGAAATCGAGGTGGCCCGCCGGTCCGGGTACCTGATCCGCGTCCACGACCCGAAGGCCGAGGTGCTGCGCGAGTTCCGCGGCGTCCCGGCGTACGAGCCGTCGCCGTCCTGGGTGCTGTCCGGGCGGTTCGAAGCCTTCGCCGAGCCGCGGCCGACCACCGTGGGCGCGGTCGTGGAGGGCCTGAGCCACGTCTACACGGCGCCGGGCGTCGTCCACTTCTCCCGTGATGGAGCGTCACACACGCTGACGGCGTTCAACGGCAAGGACGGCGGCCTCAGCATCCTGTTCACCGACGAAACCAGCGGCGTGACGACCTACGCGGCCAACCGGTCGCTGCCGGTCGGGCCGCCGGCCGCGGACGGTTCGGTGACCCTGGACTTCAACCGCGCGGTGAACCTGCCGTGCGCGTTCACGGACTTCGCGACGTGCCCGCTGCCGCCGGCGGGCAACCACCTGCCGTTCGCGGTCGAGGCGGGGGAGAAGACGCCCTACGAGCGCGGCTGACTCCCCCGCCCGCCGGTTCAGTGGGCGACGTCGATCACGACGCGGTTGGGCGCGGTGAGCGTGAAGACGTTCACCGCGGTCCGCGACCGCACGCCGAGCCCGACGGACAGCTGCCCCTCGAAGTCCCCGGTGACGGCGACGGCCATGACGTTGCGCAGGTTCCGCGTCCGGAACTTCCGCGGCCCGGGGTAGGTCGGGTTGCCGTCGCCGTCGTGCGCGGCCGCCGGGGTGGCGGCGACGTTGATGAAGAACTCCCCGGTGAGCCACACGACTTCCCCGCTCGCGTCGGCGGTCAGCTCGTCGACGAGCTGGTAGGAGACGGCGGGCGCGGGCCCACTGGAGAGATCGAGCACGACCCGGTCGAACCCGGCGTTGAGCCCGGTCCGGATGTTGGTCATGGTGGCGGTACCGGGACCGGCGGCCTGTGCGGGCCCCGCGGCGGCGAGGATCCCGCCCCCGGCGATCAGCAGGGTGACGGCGGCGAGTGCGCGCAGCTTCGGTGTGGACATGGTGGGCCTCCTGGCAGAACGGACCGGTGGAAGCCCCAGCGCTGGGTATGTGGGAGAGACGTCCGGTTCGTCCGGTGAGTTGCCCCGGCGTCCTCGATCGTTACCCGGCTGCTCCGTCCGTGTCAGCCGCGGTCGCCGTGGGTCAGCGAGAAGACCGTCCCGTCCGCAGTCGCGGAGTAGACCTCACGCGATGCGGGTGGCCGCTCCGAGTCCCGCCACTCCTGAAGCTGATCGGCGAACTCTTGCTGGGCCTCCATCACTGCCCCGGCGGATCCTCCGGTGAGCTGTTCATCCACTCGCGCGGCTATGCCGTACCTGACGGTGAGCCGCTCTCGGCCGAAGCCGAAGACGAGGCTTGTGCCGCGCGCTGTTCCCACCGGTGTTTCGAACGTCACCCGCTCTCGCGGCCGTCGCTGCATCCGGTTCTGCATCACTTCCGGCGCCCACAGCTGGATCGCCTCGAGGTTGCCGCCGAAGTCCGCGAGCGTGGCCCAAGACGCTCGGATCGAGGCACTCGTGATTTCGGCTGCCGAAACGTCGACCCGGTCCGACTCGAAGCGGAAGCTCTTGACCCGGTCGATCGTTTCCGCGGTGACTTCGTAGGACGGCTCATCGTCCTCGTCTTCGGTGTCCAGCGCCAGGTACGACGTCCGGCTTTCGCCGGTGACCATCGAGGTGGCCAAGCCGCGCGGTGCCCGGCCGCCGACCGTTACCCCATCCAGCTGGCCGACGGCACGTGCGAGCTGCGGCACGGCGTTGCCGGGGTTCTTCGTTCCCTTGCACTCGAGCACCCGCAGCACACAGCGGCTTCTGTCCCGCCGGTCGCCTCCGATGAGGAGGTAGTCGGGGCGCCGGGTGCCGATGTGTTCGACCGCCGCGCTCGACCCGAAGACGAAGCGGGCGTCCAGGGCCACGTCGATGTCGACCACCGTACGCAGAGTGGCGGTACTGGTGTCGTCGAACCAGCGCGCAGCCAGGGCCGCCCCGAACGCGATGCCCATTTCTTCCGAGGTCACGCGCCGCTGGTTGCCGGCGATGCGGTGGCCGGCGTCGCTCACGGCGAGCTTCGGCAAGCGAGAGTGAGAGTAGTCGTGCGTGAAGAATCCCAGGTAGCGCAGAAGGCCCCACCACAGGTACCGGTCCAGCACGTCGTCCTGGTACCGGGGCCGTGTCACGTAGGTCAACCAGTGCAGGGCCTCGAGCGGACGGAGGAAGATGCCTTCTTCCAGGCCGGTCGCGGGAGACAACGCCGCACGAGGAGGGCTGAACTCTTTGCGCTGCTGTACCTGCCGGACAAGCGCGTCGTCGCTTTGTCCTGACAGGTACACCGGCGTGTCGACCACGGTGAACGCGTCTTCGAGATCCAACTCCTGCCCCCTGGCTGCTGTCGTTGCCGGTGGGCCGCTCCGGGTGGAGCGGCCCACGCGATCGCTCACCAGCCGCGCTCGCGCCACTCCTCGAGCTTCGCCCGCTCCGCGCCCAGCGTCGAGTCGTCGCCGTGGCCCGGGTAGAACCACGTCTCGTCCGGCAGCTCCCCGAAGAGCCGCGTCTCCACGTCGTCCAGCAGGGACGTGAAGTTCTCCGGTGACGACGTCTTCCCGATCCCGCCCGGGAACAGCGAGTCGCCGGTGAACAGGTGCGGGTGGCCCGCCGGGTCTCGGTACAACAGGGCGATCGAGCCCGGTGTGTGGCCCCGCAGGTGGATCACCGACAAGGTGACCTGGCCCACCGTCAGCGTGTCCCCGTGCTCGACCAGGAAGTCCGGCGGTACCGGCAGCGGCTCGGCGTCAAGGGGGTGGGCCGCCGTGTTCGCTCCGTTGGCGCCCGCGACCGCGCCCAGTGCCTGCCAGTGGTCCTGGTGCTGGTGGGTCGTCACGACCGTCTTCAGCGCCGGCCGGTCCGGGCCGTGGCCGATCAGGTCGGAGATGCGCTCGGGGTCGCTGGCCGCGTCGATCAGCAGGGCTTCGTTCGACTGCCGGCACACCAGGAGGTACGCGTTGTTGTCCATCGGGCCGACGGACAACTTGGTGATGGTGAGCGCGTCCAGGGTGCGGCGGGTGGCGTCGCCGCCCGGGTCGACGTGTCCGGTGTAGGTGTCCACGATGTTCACCCAGCACACGGTAGTCGTTTCACTCCAAGCGGTTCCACCCGCACAAGCGCGCGGGCGCCGCGGCACGTAGGCTCACCGCGAACCCCGCCCAGCCGCTGCGTGCCCCGACCTCAGGACGACCGTGCCCACCTCCCCGACGCCGCGCCGGATCAGCTGGGACCTCCTCCGGGTCGTCGCCGTCCTCGCGGTCGTCCTCGGGCACGTCACCCACCAGGGTGCTCTGCTCCACCCGGAACTCACGGGGTACCCCGTGCGGGTGACGGCGCAGTTCGGTGCCGCGATCCTGCTGGTGATCTCCGCCTTCTTCGTTTGCGTCAGCCTGCGCAAGGGCAATCCCCGCCGGTGGCTGTGGAACCGCGTCGCGCGGCTGGTGCCCGCGTACCTGGTCGCCGTCCTGGTGACGTACGTCGTGACGCGGTGGGCCGCCGTCTCCTTCAGCGGCCTGCCGTACCCGCCCGGCGTCACCGGGTTCCTGTTCGGCGTGCCGCCGGGGCCGCCGACGAACCCTTCGCCGTGGTACATCCCGACGTGGCTGGACCTGCTCGCCAACCTCGGCATGGTGCAGGAGTGGGGCATCCGGTCGGAGACGTTCTACTACCTCGACGGCTCCTACTGGACGCTGCCGGTGCAGCTGATGGCGTTCACCGGCGCCGCCCTGCTGTGGCCGCGGCCGTGGCGCACCCACCGGCTGACCGTCGCCCTGCTGTGGGCGCTGATCCTCGGTCCGCTCGCGCTCCGGTTCCTCGTCTTCGCGCCGGGCACGGCGAGCCCGGTCTTCGAGACGTGCTACTACGGCCTGGGCCTGCACCGCCTGCACGTCTTCGCCGTCGGCGTCGCGATCTGGCTGTGGTCGCAGCGCCGGCTGCGGACCTGGCACGTCGCGCTCTTCGCGGCCGCCGCCGTCGCCGCCCAGGACCTGCAGGTCTTCCCCTTCCACGCCGCGCTGCCGCAGGACGCCGAGCGCTGGCCGTCCACGATCGGGTTCGCCGTGCTGCTCCTGCTGGTCTGCCTGGCCGCCCGCGGCGCGGACTGGCGGTTCCCCGGTTCGGTGCGGATCGCCCCGGCCGTCACCTGGCTCGCGGGCATCTCGTATGGTCTTTATCTGGTGCACCAGGAACTGGGTTACATCCTGGCCCGTGCTCTGCTCGACCTCGGTCTCCCCGGCTGGCTGCGGCTCCCCGCGGTCGTCGGCGCCGCCGTAGTGGCGGGCTGGGCGGTCACCGCGGGGGTCGAACGCCCGGCCCACCGGTGGCTCACCACGCGCCAGAAGCCCGAAGAACCGCAGGTCAGAGACGCGGAATCAGTTTCTGTCGGTGGTGGCTCGTAGCATGGATCGCGGCCACCCGTGCAGCTTGAGACCGGGTCGGCGACCGCAACTGAGAATGACCTGAGAGGACCCTGGCGTGGCTGATCGCCTCGTTGTTCGCGGTGCCCGCGAGCACAACCTCCGCGGTGTGGATCTCGACCTGCCCCGCGACAGCCTGATCGTGTTCACGGGCCTGTCCGGGTCCGGGAAGTCGAGCCTCGCCTTCGACACCATCTTCGCCGAGGGGCAGCGGCGCTACGTCGAGTCGCTCTCGGCGTACGCCCGGCAGTTCCTGGGTCAGATGGACAAGCCGGACGTCGACTTCATCGAGGGCCTCTCGCCCGCGGTGTCGATCGACCAGAAGTCGACCTCGCGCAACCCGCGCTCCACCGTGGGCACGATCACCGAGGTCTACGACTACCTGCGCCTGCTCTACGCCCGCGCCGGCAAGGCGCACTGCCCCAAGTGCGGCGAGGCGATCAGCAAGCAGACCCCGCAGCAGATCGTCGACCAGGTGCTCGCCATGGAGGAGGGCACCCGGTTCCAGGTGCTCGCGCCGGTGGTGCGCGGCCGCAAGGGCGAGTACGTCGACCTGTTCGAGAACCTGCAGCAGCAGGGCTACGCGCGCGTGATCGTCGACGGCACCATGCACCCGCTCACCGACCCGCCGAAGCTGAAGAAGCAGGAGAAGCACCAGATCGGCGTGGTGATCGACCGGCTGAGCGTGAAGGCGGCGTCGCGGCAGCGGCTCACCGACTCGGTCGAGACGGCGCTGCGGCTGGCCGACGGCCTGATCGAACTCGAGTTCGTCGACCTGCCGGAGAACGACCCGCACCGCATCCGCGGCTTCTCCGAGAACCTGGCCTGCCCCAACGGCCACCCCCTGGCGATCGAGGACCTCGAGCCGCGCTCGTTCTCCTTCAACTCGCCCTACGGCGCCTGCCCCGAGTGCACCGGCATCGGCATCCGCAAGGAGGTCGACCCGGAACTGGTGGTCCCGGACGACGAGCTGTCGCTGGCCGAGGGCGCGATCGCGCCGTGGTCGGGCGGGCAGAGCGCGGACTACTTCATCCGGCTGCTCGAGTCGCTGTCGGAGACCATCGGCTTCCGGATGGACACACCGTGGCGGCGGCTGCCCGCGCGCGCCCAGAAGGCGGTGCTGCACGGCGTCGACGAGCAGGTCCACGTCCGCTACAAGAACCGCTACGGCCGCCAGCGCTCGTACTACGCGGCGTTCGAGGGCGTCATCCCGTTCCTCGAACGGCGGCAGGAGCAGACCGAGTCCGACTACATGCGCGAGCGGTACGAGGGCTACATGCGCGAGGTGCCGTGCCCGGCCTGCCAGGGCACCCGGCTCAAGCCGGAGATCCTCGCGGTGACGCTGGCGCACAAGACCCGCGGTGACATGTCGATCGCCGAAGTCTGCGCGCTGTCCATCGCGGAGGCGTCGCAGTTCCTCGACGAGCTGGAGCTGGGGCAGCGCGAGGCGATGATCGCCGGCGCGGTGCTCAAGGAGATCCAGGCGCGGCTGCGCTTCCTGCTCGACGTCGGCCTGACGTACCTCTCGCTCGACCGCGCGTCGGGGACGCTCTCGGGCGGCGAGGCGCAGCGGATCCGGCTCGCGACGCAGATCGGTTCCGGTCTGGTCGGCGTGCTGTACGTGCTGGACGAGCCGTCGATCGGCCTGCACCAGCGCGACAACCACCGGCTGATCGAGACGCTGACCCGGCTCCGCAACCTCGGCAACACGCTGATCGTCGTCGAGCACGACGAGGACACCATCCGCTCCAGCGACTGGGTGGTCGACATCGGCCCCGGCGCCGGCGAGCACGGCGGTCACATCGTCCACAGTGGACCATACAAGAAGCTGCTCAAGAGCAAGGAGTCGCTGACCGGGCAGTACCTGTCCGGACGCCGGAAGATCGAGGTGCCCGCCATCCGGCGGCCGATCGACAAGAAGCGGCAGCTGACCGTCGTCGGCGCGCGTGAGCACAACCTGCGCGGCCTCGACGTCTCGTTCCCGCTCGGCTGCCTGGTCTCGGTCACCGGCGTCTCCGGCTCGGGCAAGTCCACGCTGGTCAACGACATCCTCGCGACGGTGCTGGCGAACAAGCTCAACGGCGCCCGCCAGGTGCCGGGCCGCCACACCCGGATCAACGGCCTGAACAACGTCGACAAGCTGGTGCGCGTCGACCAGTCGCCGATCGGGCGGACCCCGCGGTCCAACCCGGCCACCTACACCGGCGTCTGGGACCACGTGCGCAAGCTGTTCGCCGCGACCACCGAGGCGAAGGTGCGCGGCTACCAGCAGGGCCGGTTCTCGTTCAACGTCAAGGGCGGCCGCTGCGAGGCGTGCGCCGGCGACGGCACGATCAAGATCGAGATGAACTTCCTGCCGGACGTCTACGTCCCGTGCGAGGTCTGCAAGGGCGCCCGGTACAACCGGGAGACCCTCGAGGTGCACTACAAGGGCAAGACCGTCTCGGACGTGCTCGACATGCCCATCGAGGAGGCCGCCGAGTTCTTCGAGCCGATCAAGGCCATCCACCGCCACCTGCAGACGCTGGTGGACGTCGGCCTCGGCTACGTCCGGCTCGGCCAGCCCGCGCCGACGCTGTCCGGCGGCGAGGCGCAGCGCGTCAAGCTGGCCAGCGAGCTGCAGAAGCGTTCGACGGGCAAGACGGTGTACATCCTCGACGAGCCGACGACCGGCCTGCACTTCGAGGACATCAACAAGCTGATCGGCGTGATCAACGGGCTGGTCGACAAGGGCAACTCGGTCATCGTGATCGAGCACAACCTCGACGTGATCAAGACCTCCGACTGGATCATCGACATGGGCCCCGAGGGCGGTTCCGGCGGCGGCCAGGTGGTCGCCGAAGGCACGCCCGAGCACGTCGCCGAGGTCGAGAGCAGCTACACGGGCGAGTTCCTGCGGACGGTGCTCGCGGCGCAGTAGCGGCTACCGCTCCTTCCCGGTGGTCTGGTGGACCACCGGGGAGAGCGGGCCGTAGTGCAGGGCCCGGAGCTGGTAGGCCGAGCCCTCTTCGCCGGGCAGGAGCGAAAGCACGCACGTCGTGACGTCGGGCCCGGTCACCTCGACCGGGTCGAACTCCGTCGCGCCCGGCCGCCGGATCTCCAGCAGGAACCCGGCTTCGTCCGGCGTGCGGTCCGGCCACGTGAACGTCACCGTGTCGCCCGATCCGCGCGCGTGCAGCTCTGTCGAGACCGGACCGGTGAACGGCTGCACCCGGTAGTGGAACGGCGTCTCCGGGATCAGGTCCGGGTGGTGGTAGCTCGTCACGTGCGGCGGCAGGAACCGCAGGGTCGTCCACGGGCCGTCCGGGGCGTTCGCGTACTCGACGCGGTGGCCCGCGCCGTCGTCCGGCCAGCCGAGCAGCACGTCCGTGGGCGAAGTCAGGGTCGCCGTGAACGCCGGCGCGGACGCGGCGCAGCCCGTGGCCAGCAGCACGACCAGGGCGAGGGGTTTGACGGGCACGGCAGCCTCCCGGACCGGGCGGGGCGGCGGCGCGGACGTGATCAGCTTAGGAACCCGCCCGCACGGCGACAAGATCGTGCCGATCACCGGGACACACCAATCCACCGGCGAACCGGCACCGAATGGCGTGAATCCGGCTGAACCGTTTCGCGATCGCGGCCGTGTTCTGAGGTGTCGAGGTCCGCCGGACGGCGGTGCCGCCCTCACCGAGGAGAGAACGTCATGAACCGTATCCGGCCGGTGGTCACCAGCGCGGTGGCGCTCGTCGCCGTCGCCTCGTTGTCCGCCTGCGGCGAGATGGCCGACGGCGCGCAAGGGCCGCAACACGGGGAGCCGGGGCACAAGATGCTCGCCGTCTCGACGATCGAGGGGGTCGGCGCGGTGGTCACCGACGCCGACGGCAAGACGCTCTACCGGTTCGACAAGGACCTCTCCCAGCCGCCGACGTCCAACTGTGACGGCCAATGCGTGACGTCGTGGCCGCCGCTGCTCGCCGGGGTGGCCACGCCGATGCTCAAGGGCATCCAGGACACCCAGGTCGGCACGGCGACCCGCAAGGACGGCAGCACGCAGATCACGCTCAACGGCTGGCCGCTGTACGAGTACGCGGGCGACAAGGTCGCGGGTGACATGAACGGCCAGGGCGCCAACGGCACGTGGTTCGCCGTCGCGCCGGACGGCAGCAAGATCACCGCGAAGGCCGGCGGCGCCGGGTACTGACTGACGACGGGTTTCCGGGCAGGACGAGGAAGGACGGGCAGCCGATGAACACCATGGTCGCGCTGCGCTCGACGCACGCACCGCCGGTGGAGCTGAGGGTTGCACTACTGTCCTCGACGACTCAGAACACCGTCGGGAGGACGAGGGTGGCCATAGGAGGCAGGCGGCCTAAGAAGGCCAAAGGCGAAGACCTGATTCGGCAGCTGTACGCCGAACACGGGCGAAGCCTGCTGGCCTACGCGACGAGGCTGACCGGGGATCGCGCGGCAGCCGAGGACGTGGTCCAGGAGACGCTCGTCCGAGCGTGGAAACACGCGGACGATCTGCAGAACGACGGGAAGGGCTCGGTGCGCGGCTGGTTGCTGACCGTCGCGCGCAACCTGGTCACCGACCGGGCACGGGCCCGGGCGGCACGGCCACAAGAGGTGGCCGAACCGGCCGAAGGCGTGCCGACCCCGGCCGTCGAGCGCGATCACGCCCAAGGCGTGGTCGACTCGATGACCGTGCTCGGAGCGATGGACGGGCTGTCCAACGAGCATCGAGAGGTCCTGGTGGAGATCTACTACCGGGGACGGACGGTGGCCGAAGCGGCGAGAACACTGGGCGTCGCACCGGGTACCGTGAAATCAAGGTCGTACTACGCACTAAGAGCACTCAGAGCAGCGATGATTTCGAGCGGAACGGAGGTGGCGCGATGAACTCGGTGGACGAGAGTCACACGCAGCTCGGCGCGTACGCCCTCGGCGCGCTCGATCCCGGGGAGGCGGCCGACTTCGAGCGGCGGCACCTGCAGACCTGTGCACAGTGCCGGTTCGACCTGAACGAGCTCGTGGCCCTGCGCGACTCGCTCGACGAGGTACCGCCCGAGGCGTTCCTCGAAGGGCCGCCCGAGGGTGGGGACCTGCTGCTGCAGAAGACCCTGCGCCGGGTGCGCGACGAGGAAGAGCGGGTGGCTCCGGCCCGGACGTCACGCCGGGGGCTGGCCCTGGTCGCGGCGGCGGTGCTGGTGGTGGCCGCCCTCGGTGGCGGCGTGCTGGTGGGACGGCAGACGGCGTCCTCGGACGTTGCGGTGCCAAGCCCGCAGTCGGTGGTGCCGGGCACGAAGGACGTCCGGGCGACCGACGCCTCGACCGGCGTGCAGCTGGCCGCGTCGGTGGCCCCGTTCCAGGGCTGGGTCCGGGTGAACGTGGCCGTGAAGGGCGTTCCAGCCGGCGAGAAGTGCCTGCTGCAGGTCACCACGAAGGAAGGCCAAGCGGTGACCGCCGGCAGCTGGCAGGTGTCGGAAAAGTGGGAGAGCCAGGGCTTCTCGCTCGACGGGTCGGCGCTGGTCGCCCCCGACGACGTGAAGTCGGTCGACATCGTCACGGTGGACGGCCGGAAGCTGGTCTCGGCCGAGGTGTGACGTGACGGGCGCGCAGTACCGGTTCCGCAGCACGTGGCTGCTGCCCGGAACCGCGCCCGGGCGGGTGTTCGACGTGGTCACCGACCTCGCCGGCTACCCGCGGTGGTGGTCGGACGTCCGCGCGGTGCGCCGCGTGGACGACGACACCGCCGAACTGGTTTGCCGGTCCCGGCTGCCGTTCCGGATCATCGTCCGGATGCACCGGGACCACCAGGACGAGCGCTCGGGCCTGATGCGGGTCAGGCTCAGCGGCGACCTCGACGGGACCCTGGCGGGCGCGGTCCGCGCGGCGGGCGCGGGCACGCTGCTGGAGATCACCCAGGACGTCCAGGCCCGGAAGAAGTTGCTGCGGCGCTTCGACACGGTGGCCCGGCCGCTGTTCCGCGCGAACCACGCGCTGATGATGTGGCGGGGCCACCGTGGGCTTTCGGCCTACCTCACCTGACCCCCGGCCCCAGCGCCCCAATGTGGCCTTCGGTGCGTTGAACGCACCCAAGGCGGCCTTCGGTGCGTTGAACGCAACCAAGGCCACCTTGGGGCGCTTGAGGTCACGCCTGACCGGCGATGCAAACCTCCGGTTCGGGAGCGGCCGGAACGGCGGGAACGGAAGCCGGGGCCGGGCGGGTGCGGCGGGCCAGGACCAGGCCGCCCAGTGCCACCGCCGCGATCAGGAAGCCCGCGCTGACCCCGTAGGCCAGCCGAAACCCGGCCGCCAGTGCTTCGCGGTGGTCGACCGCACCGAGGCTCTCGGTCCGGGAGGCGGCCACCGCGGCCAGGACCGCCGTGCCGACCGCCGCTCCGACCTGCTGGGTCGTGTTGATCAGGCCGGACGCCACGCCGGCGTCCGCGGCCGGGACGTCCGCCATCGACAGGCCCATCAGCGCCGGGATGGCCACGCCGGCGCCGAGGCCCATCAGGAGCAGCGGCGGCAGGACGTCGGTGAAGTACGCGCCACCGACCGAAACGCGGGTGAGCAGCAGCAGGCCCACGATCACCAGGCCGAGCCCGGAGAGCAGCACCGCCCGCGGGCCGAACCGCGCCGCGAGCCGGTCGGCGAAGCCCAGCGACGCCACCGCGATCACCAGCGGCACCGGCACGAACGCGACGCCGGTCCCCAGCGCGTCGAGGCCCAGCACCTGCTGCAGGTACAACGCCGTGACGAACTGGAAGCCGAGCATCCCGGCGACCATCAGCACCATCACCACGTTCGCGCCGGCCACCGCGCGGATCCGGAACAGCCGCAGCGGCAGCAACGGCGTCCGCGCCTTGCCCTGCCGCACCGCGAAGGCCGCGAGCAGGACGACGGCCGCGACCACCGCACCCCAGGACGACGACGAAATGCCGTACACGCCGAGCATGACCGCGGCGGTGACCAGGACCGCGCCGAGCACGTCCAGGCCCTGCCGCAGGCCGGTGCCGCGGTCCGCCTCGACCACCCGGACGGCCAGCAGCAGCGCCGCCACGCCGATCGGCAGGTTGACGTAGAACGTCCAGTGCCAGCTCAGCGCCTGCGTCAGCGCGCCACCCGCGATGAGCCCGATCGACGCGCCCGCCGCCTGCGTGAAGCTGTAGACCCCGATCGCCTTCGCCCGGGCCCGTGGCTCCGGGTACATCGTGACGATCATCCCGAGCACCACGGCCGACGCCAGCGCGCCGCCGACGCCCTGGGCGAACCGGGCCACGACCAGGACACCCGCGTCCGCGGCCAGGCCCGCGGCCAGCGAAGCGAGCGTGAACAGGCCCAGCCCGCCGAGGAAGACCCGGCGGCGGCCGAGCAGGTCGCCGAGCCGGCCGGAGATCAGGAGCAGGCCACCGAAGGCGACCAGGTAGGCGGTGACCACCCAGGCGAGCCCGGCGGGCGTGAACCCGAGGTCGGCCTGGATGGCGGGCAGCGCCACGGCGACGATGCTGCTGTCGAGCACGACCATCAGCGAGGCGGTGCACAGGACCGCCAACGCGAGGCCGCGGGAGCGGGTGGGGTGGTTCTCGGCCATGTCAGGCCCCTCCAGACGAGAGTTCCCCTGGTCGTTGCCAGGGCACTTCTTGTAACAGTGCCCATCATGTGTGACCATAGGGTTCGCTGGAAGGAGGCACTTTCATGTCCCAGGGGAACATCGGTGTACCTGTCCAGGTCACCGAGATCGACCCGGAGAAACTCGACGTCTGCACGGTGCTGGAGGTCATCAACCGGATCAGCGGCAAGTGGGCGATCGGCATCCTCCTCGAGGCGATCCGGGGCCCGGTGCGCTTCACCGAACTGGAACGCGCGGTCGAGGGGATCAGCCGCCGGATGCTGACGCTGACCCTGCGCAACCTCGAGCGGGACGGCCTGCTGGTCCGCACGATCTACCCGACCGTCCCGCCGCGCGTGGAGTACGAGGCCACGTCGATGGCGAAGGAGCTGTACCAGTCCCTGAACGGCTTGCTCGGCTGGGCGGAGCAGCATCGCGACGACATCGCCGCCGCCCGCGTCGCCTACGACGGCCACGCCGCCTGCTGAACGCCGAACGCCGACTGTGAGTTTCATGTGAAGGCTCCGCACTTTCATAGGGAAAGTGCCACCTGCTGACCGCCCGGCGCGCATCTTTCCTAGGGAAAGTGGCGCTTCCCGAAGATGTGGAACGGGCCGCGGTGCGAGGTCGGGGAGACTCGCACCGCGGCCCGCGGTGGTTCGTGCTCAGCGGGGGCAGTGAGCACGAACGTCAGGGATCAAGCCGGGACCTTTTCGCCCTCCGGCTCGGGTTTGGCCGCCTCGTGCTCGTCGAGCATGGTGGCTTCGTCGAACGGTTCCTCGCCGGCGAACACCCGGTGCGCCTGTTCGCGGTCGAACTCCTTCGTCCAGTTTCCGATGAGGACGGTCGCGACGGCGTTGCCGGCGAAGTTCGTCAGCGCGCGGGCCTCCGACATGAACCGGTCGATGCCGAGGATGAAGCCGACGCCGTTGACCAGGTCGGGCCGGTGCGACTGCAGGCCGCTGGCGAGCACCGCGATGCCCGAGCCGCTGACGCCGGCCGCGCCCTTCGAAGCGATGATCATGAACAGCAGCAGGACGATCTGCTCGCCGACCGACAGCGGCGCGTCCTGGGCGGAGGCGATGAACAGCGTCGCCATGGTCAGGTAGATCGCGGTGCCGTCCAGGTTGAACGAGTACCCGGTCGGCACGGTGATGCCGACGACCGACTTGCCGACGCCGAGGTGTTCCATCTTCGCGATCAGCCGCGGCAGCGCCGACTCGGACGACGACGTCGACAGGATCAGCAGGAACTCGCGACGCAGGTAGTTGAGCAGCTTCAGGATGCTCACCCGCGCGCCGACCCACAGCACCGTGCCGAGGATGCCGAACACGAACACCAGGCAGGTCAGGTAGAAGCCGATCATGATCACCGCGAGGCTCTTCAACGCGTTGAGCCCGGTCGCGCCGACCACCGCGGCGATGGCGCCGAACGCGCCGATCGGGGCGGCCCACATGATCATCGCCAGGATCCGGAAGACCAGCCGCTGGATGTGCTCGATGCCGCGCAGGATCGGGGCGCCCTTGGGGCCGAGCTTCTGCAGCGCGAAGCCGACGAGCAGCGCCACCAGCAGCGTCTGCAGCACCTGGCCTTCGGTGAACGCCGAGACGAGCGTCTTCGGGATGATGCTGAGCGCGAACTCGACCGGGCCGGCGGCGCCGGTGGCCGACTTCTGCGCGCTCTTCACGTCGGCGGGGTTCAGGTGCAGCCCGGTGCCCGGGTGCAGCAGGTTGCCCACGATCAGGCCGATCGCCAGCGCGAACGTCGACATGGCGATGAAGTAGAAGAGGGCCATCAGGCCGATCTTGCCGACCTTCGCCGCCTTCGCGACCGACCCGACGCCGATCACGATGGTGCAGAAGATGATCGGCGAGATCATCATCTTGATCAGGTTCACGAAGCCGTCGCCGAGCGGTTTGAGGCCCTTGGCGAAGCCGGGGAAGAGGAAGCCGACCGCGATGCCCAGCGCGACCGCGACGATCACGGCCAGGTACAGGTAGCGGGTCTTGTCGCGGCGCGGCGCCGCGTCGGGGGTCGGTGTAGGCACCGTTGCCTCCAGCTCGGGGATGTCCAGGTTGCGGCACACTGTAGGCGCTCACCGGTGATCCGGCTCACTTGTGTTCATTGAGTTCGTGTGATGATCGCACTGTCCCGTTCGGACACCGGCCCACGAGGTGTGCTGGTATGAGGAGGTGCCCCCGACGTTGCGGTCCCACTGGAGCCTGGCCCGCCAGCTGCTCGTGCTGCAGCTCGCGGCGCTCTGCGTGCTGGCCGGCGCCGGGATCACGTTCGCCTACCTCGACGCGCAGCGCGCGGTCCACGAGAACGCGAGCGACCAGGTCCGGGTGGTCGCCTTGACCGTCGCCGACGCACCCAGCGTCGTGGCGGCGCTGGGGACGCCGGACCCGAGCGCGGCGCTCCAGCCGTTCGCGCTGCGGGTGAAGGACCACACCCGCGTCGACTTCATCACGATCATGAGCCCGGCCGGGATCCGCTACACGCACCCGACGCCGTCGCTGATCGGCCAGCACTACATCGGGACCATCGACAAGGCACAGCAGGGCCAGACCCTCACCGAGACCTACACCGGCTCGCTCGGCCCGTCGGTGCGCACGGTCGTGCCGGTGTTCGACGCGGGCCACCGCGTGGTGGCGCTCGTCGCGGTCGGGATCAAGGTCGCGGCGATCTCGGCCGAGCTGCGTGAACGGCTGTGGCCGCTGTTCGGCGTCTCGGGCGCGGTGCTGCTGGTCGGGGCGCTGGGCGGCTGGCTGATCAGCGCCCGGCTGCGACGCCAGACCCGGGGCGTCGCGCCGGACGAGCTGAGCAACCTCTTCGAGTACCACGAGGCCGTGCTGCATTCGGTCCGCGAAGGCGTGCTGCTCGTCGGCCGGGACGGGCGGATCGGCCTCTGCAACGACGGGGCACGCACGCTCCTCGGCCTCGACGCCGACCCGGTCGGCCGCGACCTGGCGACGCTGGGCCTGCCGGACGGGCTGGCCGAGGCGTTCACGTCGGAGGAGAACCGGGCCGAGGAACTGCACCTGACGGACTCGCGCGTGCTGCTGGTGAGCACGACCGCCGTCAGCTCGGGCGGCCGTTCGCAGGGCACCGTCGTCGTCCTGCGCGACCACACGGAACTGCAGTCGCTGACCGGGGAGCTGACCACCGCCCGCGGCCTCGCCGAAGCGCTGCGGTCGCAGGCGCACGAGGCGGCGAACCGGCTCCACACGGTCGTTTCCCTCGTCGAGATCGGCAAACCCGAGCAGGCGGTCGAGTTCGCCACCGCCGAGCTCGCGTTCGCGCAGGAGCTGACCGACCGGGTCGTCGGCGCCGTCGCCGAGCCGGTGCTCGCCGCGCTGCTGCTGGGCAAGGCGGCCGAAGCGAGCGAGCGCGGGGTCGAGCTGACGGTCACCCCGGACACCGTGATCGACGACGTCTCGCTCGGCATCGAGGCCCGGGACCTGGTGACCATCCTCGGCAACCTGATCGACAACGGCCTCGACGCGGCCGTGCGCGGCACCGGTCACCCGAAGGTCGTCGTCACCGCCCGCTCCGAGGAGGACGGGCTGCTGCTGCGCGTCGCCGACTCCGGGCCCGGCGTGCCCGACGACGCCGACGTGTTCAGACGCGGGTGGTCGACGAAGGCCGAGGACGGCCACGGGCTCGGGCTCGCGCTCGTCGGGCAGGCGGTGCGCCGCTACGGCGGTACGGTCGAGGTCGGGCGGGACGGCGGCGCGGTGTTCACCGTGCGGCTGCCGCGGCAGGAGGCGGGCCGGTGATCCGCGTGCTGGTGGTGGAGGACGAGCCGGTCGCGGCGGAGGCGCACCGCGTGTACGTCGAGCGGCTCCCGGGGTTCGAGGTGGCCGGCGTGGTCCACTCCGGCGGCGAGGCGCTGCGGTTCTGCGAACGCGAGCCGGTCGACCTGGTGCTGCTGGACTTCTACCTGCCGGACACGCACGGCCTGGCGGTCTGCCGCTCGCTGCGCGCGGCCGGCCTGCCGATCGACGTCATCGCCGTGACGTCGGCGCGCGACCTCGGCCTGGTCAAGGCGGCGGTGTCGGTCGGCGTGGTGCAGTACCTGCTCAAGCCGTTCACGTTCGCCACCCTGCGCGAAAAGCTCGAGCGCTACGCGGAGTTCCGCGACGCGTCCGGCGAGGTCACCGGCCAGGCGGAGATCGACCGGGCCCTCGGCGCGCTGCGCACGACCGAGCAGCCCCCGCTGCCGAAGGGAATGAGCGTCCAGACCCTGGAAGCGATCACCGACGCGCTTTCCGGGGCGGCGGAAGGACTTTCGGCAGGCGCGGCGGCGAGCGCGATCGGCGCCTCCCGCGTGACGGCACGAAGGTACCTGGAGTACTTGGCGGACAACGGCATGGCCCACCGCGAGCCGCACTACGGCCAGATCGGGCGGCCGGAGGTCTGGTACCGCCTGACCCGCGTATAACGGCCTACACGGCGGCCCCGACTTCCGGCGGGTTCCGGCGCTCCGGCCGGTGCGGTACACCGGAAAGCACGCCGACCAGGGGAGTGCCGCCATGCGGAAGTGGGCCGGGTTCGCCGCAGCGTTCGTGTTCGCCGCCGGGATCGCCGCCCCGGCGTACGCCGATGCGCCCGCGGCCACCGTCACCGAAGTCCAGGTCACCGGGCCCGTGGCGCAGCGGTTCAACCTCGTCGTGCTCGGGGACGGTTACACCGCCGCCGAGCAGCCGAAGTTCTTCGCCGACGTCCAGCGGCACGTCAGCACGCTGTGGTCGCTGGAGCCGTTCAAGTCCTACCGCAGCTACTTCAACGTCCACGCCGTTTCCCTCGCCTCGCCGGAGTCCGGTGTGGACTGTGACCCTTCGCTCGACGCGCCACGCCGGGACACCCCGCTGAACATGGGTTTCTGGGGCGGCTGCAACGCTTCGAGCGTCCAGCGGCTGCTGACCGTCGACGACGCGGCCGCCCAGCGGTACGCCGACCTGGTGCCCGGCACGACCCGCGCGAACCGCCAGATCCTGGCGCTGGGCAACAGCACCACCTACGGCGGCGCGGGCGGCACCTACGCGACGGCGTCCGGCGGGAACGCGCTGTCCGCGCTCATCTCGCCGCACGAGCTCGGCCACTCGCTCGGCGGCCTCGACGACGAGTACGACTACTACGCGCGCGCCGTCCCGGGTGGCGCCTACGAGGGCGGCGAGCCCGCGTCGATCCACCACACCCTGCTCACCGAGCCGCAGCTGCGGGCCCAGCACGCCAAGTGGTGGCGCTGGCTCGGCGAGCCCAGCGAGTCCGGCGGCCCGATCGGCCGCTTCGAAGGCGGGCTGTACGCCCAGACCGGCGTCTGGCGGCCGAGCAGGCACTCGATGATGAAGACACTCGGGTACGCGTTCGACCAGGTCGGCCGCGAGCGGATGACGGCGCGGATCGCGGCGAAGGTCCCGCTCGTCGCCGGCGGCACCCCGGCCGGGACGATCGGCGCCGACCGCGTCGTGTGGGTGCGCCCGATGCACCCGGTGAGCCACCGCCTGGACGTCACGTGGACGCTCGACGGCAGGAGGCTGCCCGGCCGTGACGCGGTCGACCTGCGCCGCGCGCACGTCAAGCCGGGCAGGCACACGCTGACGGCGACGGTGACCGACCCGACGCCGTTCGTCCGCGACCCGGCGGTCCGGCCGACGGCGACCCGCACCTGGACGGTCGACACGGCGGTGGTCACCGCGCCCGCGGGCGGACCGGCGGTGGTGGCGTCGACGCCGGTTTCGCGCCCGGTCGGCGGCCACGACGTGGTCTACGTCGAAACCGGCGAGCCGACCGGTTCGATCCCTCAGGTCGTGTGGTCGCTCGACGGCCGCCTGGCCGGCACCGGCTCCGACCACGTCCTCGACGTGCCCCGCGGCACGCACACACTCACCGCGACCACCCGCGGCACGACCTTGACCTGGACGGTGGACGCAACGGGCCCGGAAACCACGGCGGAGCTGCCGACGGGTTCGGTGTACCACGGCTCGTTCACGATGCGCTTGAAGTCGCCGGACGGAATGCCGGAGTTCCGCGTGGACGGCGACGGCTGGCACAAGTTCTACGGCTGGCCGACGGACCCGGACGCGCCGTACGTGTTCACGCCCCGCGGCACGGAGATCGACGGCCTGGCGTACGGCAACCTGGGCGAGGGTGGGCTCACGGTGTCGCCGTTCTCGGAGCGGAAGCCGGGGTACGGCAGGCACCGGATCGAGTACCGCTCGATCGACGCGGCGGGCAACGTGGGCCCGACGAAGTCGGTCACGGTGACGCTGCTGCCGTAAACCGGTCGCAGCGCGCCGTCGCGGGCTTGTAGGGTCCGGGACCATGGGAACTTTGTGGATGCCCGCCTACGGGCGTAAGGCTCAGCGTCTCCGCCGCGCCTGACGGCGCGCCTCGCCGGCTCAGGCGCCGCCTGCCGTCGGTGACCGTGGTTCACGGCGATGCGCTCCGGACCCGGCTGGACCGGCCGGTCGTCGTCGGCAACCTGCCGTTCCACCTCACCACGCCGATCCTGCGGCGGCTCCTCGCCGCCGGCGGCTGGACCGAGGCGGTCCTCCTCACGCAGTGGGAGGTGGCCCGCAAACGCGCCGGCGTCGGCGGGCGGACCATGCTGACCGCGTGGCACGGCTAGTGTCGCGCGTCGCAGGTTGTTCGACGTCGGTGGCCGGAACCGGCTCGCTCCCCGAAACCGGCCCGCGGCGATGTGGTGAAAGAGTCGTTCACCTCGTCCGAACTAGCGTGGCCGGCCCGGCACCCCCGGCCGCGTCTGCCAGGGGTGCGGCCCGTCCAGCGGCCGGTACTCCACGCCGAGCGCATCAAGCCTCGGCAGGTGGTGGTCGCGCAGGCGTGGCAGGAACTCCGTGTAGTCCCGTGGCCCGGAACTCCAAGCCACCTCCGCGAACGCCGACAGCCGCGGGAAAGCCATGTAGTCCACCCGCCGGACGCTGTCGAGGTGCTCGCTCCACACCTGCGCCTGCACGCCACGCAGCCGCGGACCGCCCAACGCGGGCTCGTACGCGTACACGTCCTCCAGGGTGTGGATCCAGCCGACCGGGATCGGCTCGTCCGGGTGCGGCGACTGCCGGTGGTCCAGGTACAGGTGCTGCTCCGGGCACAGCACCACGTCGTGCCCCGCCGAAGCCGCCCGGAGGCCCGCGTCCTCGTTGCGCCAGGCGCCGATCACCATCGGGGGGAGGCCGTCGATGTCGAGGACCTCGTCCCAGCCCATCGGGGTGCGGCCGCGGGCCACCAGGTGGTCCGCCAGCTGCCGGACGAACGCGCGGTGCTCGTCGGTCGCGCCCGGCGTCTCGTCGCCGCCGAGGGCGAGCACCGGGGACGGGAAGATCTCCAGCAGGTGGTCGAACACCTGCCGGAAGAAGTCCAAAGTGGACGATCCGGGCGAAAGCAGCGAAGTGCTGATACCCCACGAAGTCCAGACCTCGTAGGACGACGAAGTTCCCAAAGAAGGGTAAGCCGCCAGTGCCGCCCGCGCGTGGCCGGGGATGTCGATCTCCGGTACCACCGTGATGGCCCGCGACGCGGCGTGGGCGACGATCTCCCGCAGGTCGTCGCCGGTGTAGAAGCCGCCGTGCGGACGGCCGTCCTGCGCACCCCGGCTGCCGGCCATCGACGACGGCCGCCAGCCGCCCACCGACGTCAGCCGCGGGAACGCCGGGACCTCGAAGCGCCAGCCCTGGTCGTCGGTGAGGTGCAGGTTGAGCACGTTCAGCTTGTGCACGGCCAGCAGGTCGACGAACCGGAGCACCTCGGCCTTGGTCCGGAAGTGCCGGGCGACGTCCAGCAGGCACCCGCGCCACCCGAACCGCGGGTGGTCCTCGACGACCCCGCACGGCAGCGACGAAGGCGAAAACCCGGCCACCCGGAACGCCGACGGCCCCGCCAGCTGCCGCAACGTCTCCCGCCCGTGGCACTCCCCGGCCGCATCGCCGCAGAACAGAACCACACCGGACGGGGAAATCGAGAGCCGATAGCCCTCCGGTGGCAGATCAGCGGGCCGGACGTCCACAGTGGACGGCCACGGGCAGGCGCCCGGTGCGGGCGTCACCGAAACCGGACGGGGGAGCAGGGTGCCGAAAGCCATGTCAGCCCTTCACGGCGCCGGCCATGCCGGACACCAGCCGTCGCTGGACGAGGACGAAGAACACCAGCACCGGGATCGTCATCAGCGTCGACGACGCCATCACCGCGCCCCAGTCGGTGTCCTCCGGCTTGAAGAACACCAGGATCGCCTGCGGCAGCGTCTGGTTCTCGGTCTTGGAGATGATGAACGTCTTGGCGAACAGGAAGTCGTTCCACGCGTGGATGAACGCGAGCACGCTCACCGCGACCAGCCCGGGCGCCACCAGCGGGAACAGGATCTGCCAGGTGAACCGCATCCGGGACGCGCCGTCGAGCTTGGCGGCTTCTTCGAGCTCCACCGGCACCGCGGCGACGAAGCCCCGCAGCATCCAGATCGCGAACGGCAGGCTGAACGCCAGGTGCACCAGCACCAGCGAACCCAGCTCGTTGAGGCCCAGCGCCGGCACCGCGCCGCCGAGGGACCGCATCAGGAAGAACAGCGGGATGGTCAGCGCCTCCACCGGCACCATCTGCGCGACCAGCGTCATCACCAGCAGCACGGTCCGGCCCTTGAAGGAAAACCGCGTCAGGGCCACGGCCGAAAGGAACGACAGCAGCAGCGACAGCGCCACGACGACCAGGGCCACGAGCAGGCTGTTGACGAAGTACCGCCCGAAGCCCGACACCGTGAGCACCCGCGAGAAGCTGTCGAACGACGGGCTGAACGTCCACGGCTTCGGGTTCGCCGTCTGGATCTCGCCCGCCGGCTTCACCGCCGAGAGCAGCATCCAGTACAGCGGGAACGCGACGATCCCGGCGATCACCACGGTGACGACTTCGGCGACCAGCCGTCCAGGACGTTTCACAGCCATGCCGCGCTCCGGCGCTGCGTCCGGACGTACAGCCCGGTGACCGACAGCAGCAACAGCGTCATCACGACTCCGATCGCCGAGCCGAGGCCGTACTCCTGCCCGGCGAAGGCCTGTTGGTAGGCGTAGACGTTGAGCACCAGGTTGCGCCCGGCCACGCCGCCGCCGTTGGTCATCACGTAGATCTGGGTGAACACCTTGAAGTCCCAGATGATCGACTGGACCGTCGCGATCATCAGCAGCGGCCGCACCATCGGCAGCACGATCGTCCACGTCGTGCGCCACGCGGACGCTCCGTCGAGCGACGCGGCCTCCAGGACTTCGTCCGGTACGCCCTTGATCCCGGCGTACATCGTGACCAGCACGAACGGGAACGAGCACCAGATCACCTCGGCCGCGACCAGCCCGAACGCGCCGAGCGTGCCGAACGTCCACGAGTGGTGCTCGAACGGCAGCCCGAGCCCCGACAGCACCTCGTTGACCAGGCCGAAGTCGGTGTCGAAGAGGAACAGCCAGACGTAGGAGCCGGCGATCGCCGGTGTCGACCACGCACCCAGCGCGGCCAGGAACAGCAGCATCCGGGGCAGCGACCGCACCCGGCTCGCCAGCACCGCGAGCCCGGTGCCGACGATGAGCGAACCGGCGACGCAGGCGGCGGCGAACCCGACGGTCTTGCCGAGCACGGTCCAGAACTGCGCCTGGGACAGCAGGTCGGCGTAGTTCGCGAAGCCGAGGAACACCAGTGGCGCGTTGCCCGCGGCCTGCGGCTGGCCGTAGTCGTAGAACGAAATCAGGACCAGCTGGTAGATCGGGTAGGCCAGCAGCGCGGCGAGCAGGATGCCGGCCGGGGCGAGGTAGAGCGCGGCGGCCCGGCCGTCCCCCTGCCGCCTCGGCCGCCGCGCGGGAGCCGTGACGGAAGGGGCTTCCTGGACCGTCACCACTAGCCGAAGGCCTTGTTCATCGCGGCGGCCGCGTCGGCCAGTGCCGCCGACGGGTCCTTGCCGCCGGTGGCGATCTGCTGCACGGCCGTCGGCAGCACGTTCTGGCTGTCGATCTTCGACCACGCCGGTGTCGCCGGCACGAACTTCGTGCCCGCCTTCAGGGTGTCGACGAACGGCTTGAGGAACGGGTCGTTCGCCGCGAGCTTCTGCTGCACGCTGCCCAGCGTCGGCAGGTTCCCCATCGCGGTGTACATCTTCTCCTGGTACTTCGCGCCGCCGAGCAGCTCGATGAACTCCAGGGCCAGGCCGCGGTGCTTGCTCGCCTTGAACACGCCGAGGAGGTTGCCGCCGGCGAACGCGGGCGCCGTGCTGCCCGCGGTGGTGCCCGGCAGCGGCACGACGGCGTACTTGCCCTTGACCGCGCCCTGGTCGACGGCCTTGCGGTTGAAGTCGCCGCCGATCGTCATCCCGGCCTTGCCGCCGGCGAACGCCGTGACGCTCTGCGTGCCGGTCAGGTTGGCGCACTGCGCGGGCGGGCAGATGTCGTCCTTGAGCAGGGTCGCGTACTGCGTCACCCCGGCCTTGGCCTGCTCACCGGTGACCGCCGACGTCCACTTGCCGCCGTTCTCCTGCGCCAGCTCCCCGCCGTTGGCCCAGAGGAAGGGCAGCATCGCGTAGGTGTACTTGCCGCCGACGGCGATGCCGTAGAGATCCGGCTTGGCGGCGCGGATCCGGCGGGCGGTGCCGGTCAGCTCGGCCAGCGTCGACGGCGGCTTGAGGCCGAGCTCGGTGAAGACGTCGGTGCGGTAGTAGAGCGCCCGGATGCCGGTGTACCAGGGCAGGCCGTAGGTCCGGCCGCCGGACTTCGCGGTGTCCAGCACCGTCGGGATGAGGTCCTTGCCCTCGCCCCACGCCGCGAGGTCGCCGGTCAGGTCGGCCAGTGCCCCGGTGGCCGCGTAGCTGGAGACGTCGGTGTTGCCGAACTCGGCGACGTCCGGGGCGTTGGCCGGGTCGTTGAAGGCACCCGAGAACTTGTCGGCGCGGCCCTCGACCGGCACCCACTGGACGTCGATCTCGACGCCGGCGTGCGCCGCCTTGAACTCGGCGATCGCCTCCTTGACCGCGGCTTCCTTCGGGGCCCGGTTGGCCTCGTCGAACAGCCAGACGCGGACGGTGCCGGTCTTGTCGTCCCCGCCGCCGCCCGCGGGCGCGGACTGGGTGGGCGCGCAGCCGGCCAGCAGGGCCAGCCCGGCGATGACGGGCAGGGTGCGGCGCAGTCTCATGGGGGAACCCTCCACTGGCGGGGATCAGGCGAAGTAGACGGAGTTGACGCTGCCGACGGCCAGTTGGCCGGCGGGGGCGCCGGGCAGGCCGGTGGCCGGGTCGCGGGGCAGCCAGGTGACGGTGCCGGAGCGCTGGTTCGAGACGTAGAACCAGCTTTCGGAAGGGTCGAGGGCCACGTGCCGCGGCCAGTTGCCGCCGGTGGGCGCGTTCGACACCAGCTTCAGGGTTGCGCCGGAGGCCGCGAAGGTGGCCAAGGTGTTGGGTCCGCGGACGGTCGCGTAGACGAACTTCCCGTCGTTCGACACGAGGATCTCGCCCGGGTACTGCTCGCCGGTGCTCCCGGCGGGCACGGCCGGGACGACCGAGAGCGCTTTCAACCTCCCGGCGGCCGCGTCCCAGGTCGCCACGGTCACCTCCGCCCGCAGCTCGCCCAGGATGTAGGCGAACTTCCCGGTGCGGTCGAACGCGAGGTGCCGCGGCCCGGCGCCCGACGGCAGCTTCAGCTGCTGGTGCCGCGAAAGCTTCCCGGCGGCGAAGCCGTAGACGTACACCGAGTCCGCGCCGAGGTCGACCGCCAGGACCCAGCGGCCGCTGGGGTCGTTGACGACCTGGTGCGCGTGCGCGTCCCGTTCGGCACCGTGGTGGGTGACGAGGTCCGTGGCCGGCCCGAGCTTGCCGCCGGCCAGGATCGGCAGCACGACGACGCTGCCCGAGCTGTAGTTCGCGGCCAGCACGTACTTCCCGCTCGAATGCACCGAAAGGTGCGTCGGCGCACCGCCCTTCGACGAGACCTTGTTGAGCAGCTTCGGGTTCACCGGGTCGGCGAGGCTCAGCGCCGAGACGTACCCGGCCGGGTCGCCTTCGTTGGTGACGTACAGCGTCTTGCCGCCGGCGCCGCGGTCGAACCACGACGTGTCAGTGATCCCCGCGACGGTGCGCACCGGGGACAGCGCCGCGCCCGAACGGGTGGCGACGTCGAGGCCGTGCCCGGTCGCCCCGGTGGTGTAGCTGCCGATGTACACGGTGGTGCCGGCGAAGCAGCCTTTCTCCGTGGTGGCCGCGCCGGCCACCTGCGTGCCGAGCACGGTGGCGGCCCCCGCGCCGGCGGCGGCGCCGAGGAACGTGCGACGGGAAAGTCCGGTCATCGTCTTTGTCTCCCAACGGGTTTCGGCGGTGACAGGCTTCAGTATGGTTTAGACCACGGCCATGAGCAATGCCGAAACCCCGAAACCCGAAAGGGAAAGCACGGTTTCCAGCGCGGTCCAGGACTTGATCGTCTGCGGCACGGTGAGGTTGAAGTACCGCGAAACGATCCAGAAGCCGCCGTCGTTGACGTGCGAGGCGATGATCGAGCCGGCGGAGATCGCCATCACCAGCAGGGCCAGCTGGATCTGCGAATAGCCGAGCTGGGCCACGGTCGGCGCGATGATCCCGCTCGTGGTCACGATGGCGACGGTCGCCGAACCCTGCGCGATCCGCATGCCGCAGCTGATGACGTACGCCGCGAGCAGCACCGGCAGCCCGGCGTCGTGCAGCGAGTCGGCGACGGCCTTGCCGATCCCGGTCGCCGAGAGCACCGCGCCGAAGAACGCGCCCGCGCCGACGACCAGCAGGATCATCGCGACCGGCCGCAGCGACTTCGCCGCGAGCTCGTTGAGGTCCTTGCCGGTGAACCCGCGCCGCAGGCCCAGCAGCCAGGACGCGAGCAGGACGGCGACGGTCAGCGCGACCGCGGGGGTGCCGATGAACGCGGCGACACCGGCGAGCGCGGAGCCCTTCGGCAGCCAGATCCTGCCGAAGGTGCCGGCCAGGATCAGCACCAGCGGCACCGCGATGATCGCGGCGACCAGCCCCAGCGACGGCGGGTTCTCCTCCTTCTCGCTTTCCTCCTCGGCGAAGACCATGTCCTCGGGCACGTCGACGACGATCCGCTTGCCGATCCACGTCGAGTAGAGCACGCCGCCGACGAGGAACGCCGGGATCCCGCAGGCCAGGCCCATCAGGATGACCCAGCCGAGTTCGACGTGCAGCAGGCCGGCCGCGGCCACCGGGCCGGGGTGCGGCGGCAGGAAGGCGTGCGTGATCGAGAGGCCGGCCAGCAGCGGCATCGCGTACAGCACCAGCGACTTGCCACCCTGGCGCGCGGCGACGTAGACCAGCGGGGCCAGCACGAAGATGCCGATGTCGAAGAACACCGGGATGCCGAAGACGAACCCGGCGACGCCCATGGCCAGCGGCGCCCGCTTCTCGCCGAACGACCGCAGCAGCGCCCCGGTGAGCACTTTCGCGCCGCCGGAGCGTTCCAGGATCGAGCCGAGGATCGTGCCCAGGCCGATGATCGCCGTGATGTGCCCGAGAATGCTGCCGAACCCCTTCTCCAGCAGGGAGTCCGACGCCTTCTGGGCCGAGCCGACGATCGTCCCGACGGGCAGGCCCGCCGCCAGCGCGGTGAGCAGGCCGACGACGATCAGCGCGATGAAGGGTTCCAGCTTCAGCTTGATGATCAGCACCAGCAGGACGGCGATCGAGACGGCGGCGAGCGTCAGCAGCCCGCCCGTGGTGTGTTGCAGCCAGTGGATCATCGGGCTCTCCGGGGGTTGCGCAGGGAGTGTCCGGCGAGGGCGCCGGTGGGGCTTCCGTCGTCGAGGGCGGCGACGCCGTTGACGAAGACGTGGGTGATCCCGGCGGCCGCCTGCCGGGGATCGTCGAAGGTGGCGGTGTCGGTGATCGTTCCGGGGTCGAACAGCACCAGGTCGGCGGCGTACCCGGCGCGGACCAGCCCGCGGTCGGCCAGCCGCAGCCGCCGCGCGGCCCGCCCGGTCAGGTGGGCGACGCACTCGGCGAGGTCCAGCACACCCAGTTCGCGGACGTACCGGGCCAGGTAACGGGGGAACGTGCCCCACGCACGCGGGTGCGGCCGGGCGCCGACGAGCAGCCCGTCGCTGCCGCCGGTGTGCGTCCGGTGCCGCATGATGGCCTGGACGTTCTCCTCGTGCCCGACGTGCATCAGGCACGACGTCCCGAGCTTCTCGTCGAGGAGGGTGTCGAAGTACAGCTTCGCCGGTTCGGTGCCCAACGTGCGCGCGGACGCGGCGACGGTGTGCCCGACGAGGTGCGCGTTGGCTTCGTTGCGGACGCCGTTGATTTCGATGGCGTCCCAGTCGATCGGGACGCCGTGCGCGCCGTCCGAACCGGACTCTTCGATCTCGGCGCGGATCCGCTCACGCTCGTCCACATCGGACAAACGGGCGAGCGTGGCGGCCAGGCCCCCTTCGGTGGCCCAGCTCGGCAGCAGGGCCGAGAGGTAGGTCGCACCCGGCAGGTACGGGTAGGTGTCCAGAGAGATGTCGCAGCCGTCGTCGAGGGCGTCGTCCAGCAGCTTCAGCAGCTCGGGGGCCTTGCCCTTGTTGACCGAGAAGTTCATCGTCGCGTGCGCCAGGTGCAGGGGGCAGCCGGACCGGCGCGAGACGTCGATCATCTCGGCGAACGCCTCCAGCGCGCCTTTGCCGTAGCTGCGGTGGTGCGGGCTGTAGAACCCGCCCAGCTCGCCGACGACCCGGCACAGTTCGACCAGCTCACCGGTGTCCGCGTACATCCCGGGCGTGTAGGTGAGGCCGGACGACATCCCCATCGCGCCCTCGGCCAGGCCCGTGGCCACGAGTTCCTTCATCCGGTTCAGCTCGGCGTCCGTGGCGGGCCGGTCGTCCCAGCCGACGGCGAGCATCCGGACCGTGCCCTGCGGCACGAGGTAGGCGGCGTTGACGGCGATGCCCCGGTCGAGGCGGTCGAGGTATTCGCCGACCGAGCGCCAGTTCCAGTCGAACCCCGGCGGGTCGTCGTTCCAGCCCGCGAGCTGCTGGCACAGGGCCTCGAGCACGGCGTCGTCGACCGGTGCGTACGACAGGCCGTCCTGGCCGAGGACCTCGGTCGTCACGCCCTGGGTGATCTTGGCCGGGTGGTCCGGGTTGGCCAGCAGCTGCAGGTCGGAGTGCGAATGCATGTCGATGAACCCGGGCGCGAGCACCAGGCCGCCGGCGTCGATGGTCCGGCGCCCGGCCAGCGACCCCGCTTCGGCGACACTCGCGATCTTCCCGCCGGTGACCCCGACGTCGTGGCGGGTGAGCGGGCCGCCGGTGCCGTCGGCGACGAGCGCGCCGCGGAAGACGACGTCCATCAGAACCACGTCCGGACGTAGTCGACGACGGTTTCGCCGTCGGCCGCGGTCACCGGTAACAGGGGCCACTTGTCGAACACCGTGCACGGGTGGGAAAGCCCGAGCCCGATCCAGTCGCCGACCTCGACCGGCGATCCGGACGGCAGCGCGAGAAAGGCGTGCTGGTCGTTGAGCTTCGTGACGGTGTGCCCCGCCAGCGGCTCGGAGGGCCCGCCCGGGGTGCGCCGCAGCTGCGGCTCCGGCAGGCCCTCGTCGAAGGACGCGTCGCGCTTGCCGATGGTGAGCAGCGCGAGCTCGTCCGACGGCTTCGACGTCACCTGCGCCCAGGCTCGCAGCGCCGGCCGGAACGAGTCGACGCCGTCGATGCGCGGGTGGTCGCCGAGCGGGGAGACCTCGCGGTAGAAGCCGTCGTCGTGGGTCAGGTAGGCGCCGCTGCGCAGCACCGGCAGCACGTCGAGGCCGTCCGGCCACGGCTTGGTCAGCTCGTTGGCGACCTGGTCGAAGTAGGCGCTGCCGCCGGCGGTGACGACGATCTGCCCGTCGAGGAGGCCCTTGTCCGCGAACGAGATCGCCAGGTCACGCAGTCCGTCCACATAGGAACTGATCTTGGCCAGGGCGGCTTCGTCGGTGCCGTGGGACAGCGCGCCTTCGTACCCGCCGGTGCCCCGCAGCCGCAGCACCGGGCTCGCCTGGACCGCCTCGGCGATCGCCAGCGCGGTCGCGGTGTCGCGAACACCGGTGCGGCCGCCGTCGGCGCCCAGTTCGACCAGGACGTCCACCGGGCGCCGCGTGCCTTCGAGGGCCGCGGTCATCAGCTCGACTCCGCGGACCGAGTCGACCCAGCAGAAGAACTCGAAGCCCGGGTCGGCCGCCAGCTCGGCGGCCAGCCAGCGCAGGCCGGCCGGGTCGAGGAACTGGTTGGCCAGCAGGATCCGGGACACCCCGAAAGCGCGGTAGATCCGGAGGTGGCCGGCGTTCGCGCAGGTCACGCCCCACGCGCCGTGCTCGATCTGGCGCGCGAACAGCTGCGGTGCCATGGTCGTCTTGCCGTGTGGCGCGAGCGCCACGCCCCGCGCGGCGCACCACGCGGCCATCGTCCGCAGGTTGTGTTCGAGCGCTTCTTCGTCGAGGACGACGAAGGGGGCGAAGAACCCGTCGGTGAACAGGTTCAGCCGGCGGTCCGCGGCTTCGGCGAGGGTCAGCCCGCTCAGGGCGGGGGCGGCGGAGCGGAACCGCCAGTCGACGCGCTCCTGGCGGAGAGCGTCGAGGGCGGCGCTGTTCATGGTGCAGTCGTTCATCGGCGGCGCCCCCTGCAGTGTGTGTTGCAGTTGCGTATGTTGCAACGACTGTTGCGCATTTTGAGTGCCATAGGTGTAGCATCCGGGTCGCCACAGGTCAACGGGGTGAAGGGCAGGGAGACCGGACGTGACGAGCGGGCCCGAGGTGTTGTGCGTGGGCGAGTCGATGGCGCTGTTCGTGCCCGCCGAACCCGGCCCGCCGGACGAGGTGAAGCACTGGGTGCGCACCATCGGCGGCGCCGAATCGAACGTGGCCTGCAACCTGCCGACGCTGGGAATCCGCAGTGGCTGGGTGAGCGCGGTCGGGGACGACCCGTTCGGCCGGGCGATGCTGCGCGAGGTCGCGTCCCACGGCGTCGACGTCAGCGCGTGTTCCATCGACCCGCTGCGCCCGACCGGGCTCTACGTCAAGGAAAGCGGCGCCGGCGGCAGTCCCGTGCGCTACTACCGGGCGGGCTCGGCCGCGTCGGCGATGGATCCTTCGCTGCTGGACCGCCTGGACCTCGACGGCGTCCGCGTGCTGCACCTGTCGGGGATCACGCCGGCGTTGTCGGTCAGCTGCCTCGCGCTGGTGCGCGCCCTGCTGGAGATGCCGCGCGGCGACCGGCTGATTTCGTTCGACGTCAACCTGCGGCCCGCGTTGTGGGCGGGCCGCGACCCCGGCCTGCTCGCCGAACTGGCCGGTCGCGCCGACATCGTCCTGACCGGTGACGACGAGGCCCGGCAGGTGTGGGGGACGGGTGACCCGGCGAAGCTGCGGGCGTTGCTGCCGGGGCCGCGGACGCTCGTCGTCAAGCACGGCGAGCGCGGTGCGACGCTGGTCGAGGGCGAGCCGCTGTTCGCCCCGGCGCTCAAGGTCGACGTCGTCGAGCCGGTCGGTGCCGGCGACGCGTTCGCCGCCGGCTTCCTCGCCGCGACCCTGCGCGGCGCCACGCCCCTGGAACGGCTGCGGCAGGGTCACCTGCAGGCCGCCGTCACCCTGCTCACCCACGACGACGTCGGGGTGCCGCTGCCGCGTCCGGTGGTGGATAGCCTGCTCCGGGCGGATCCGGACGAGTGGCGTTCGGTCCGGCTGACCGGTGAAGGGGTGGTGCGCCCGTGAGGGAGCTTGCGACCGAACCATTCAACACCGCGTCTTCGGCGAACGGCGCACCGAGCGTCAGCGAGGTGGGCGCGTGAGTCAGAGCCTGGACCGCGCATTGACGTTGCTGAACTCGATCGCGCAGGACGCGCGGACCCTCGACGACCTCGCCGACGAGATCGGCGTGCACAAGTCGACGGTGCTGCGGCTGCTGCGCACCCTCGAACAACACCACTTCGTCCGCCGCGAAGGCACCCGCCACTACCGGCTGGGCAGCGCCATGTTCGACCTCGCCAACCAGGCCCTCGACTCCTTCGACGTCCGGCGCAGCGCCCACCCCGCGCTCGCCGCCCTCAACGCGCGCACCGGGCACACCGTGCACCTGGCCAGCTACGAGGACGGCGAAGTCGTCTACATCGACAAGTTCGAAGGACGGCACTCGGTGCGGATGTACTCGCGCATCGGCAAGCGCGCCCCGCTGCACTGCACCGCGGTGGGGAAGGTGCTGGTCGCGGCCATGCCGGTGGCTCGTCGCGAGGAGATCGCGCGGTCGATCGAGTACCCGGTGCGCACGCCGAACACGATCACCACGCCGGAGGCGTACCTCGCCGAGCTGGAGCGGGTGGCGCAACTCGGCTACGCCGTCGACAACGCCGAGCACGAGGACTTCATCCACTGCATCGCGGCGCCGGTGCGGGGGACCGGCGGTGAGGTGCTGGCGGCCGCGTCGATGTCGGTGCCGAAGGTGCTGCTCGACTACGAAGGCCTGCTGGCACTGGTGCCCGAGCTGCGGGCCGCCACCAGGGAAGCTTCCGTCCACAGTGGATGGACGGAGAACGGAAAGGGGCACTGATGAGCAAGACGGCAGTTTCCACCGAGAACGCGCCGAAGCCGCCGGCGAAGTTCTCGCAGGCCGTCCGCAAGGGGAACCTGCTGCAGGTCGCCGGCCAGGTCGCCTTCGACCCGGCCACGAACGCGATCGTCGGCGACGACGTCGCGGGCCAGACCCGGCAGACGTTCAAGAACATCGAAGCCGTGCTGACGGCGGCGGGCTCGAGCCTCGCCGACGCCATCATGGTCCGGGTGTACCTGACCGACACCGCGCACTTCGCGCCGTTCAACGAGGTGTACGACGAGCTGATCGGGGACGCGCCGCAGCCCGCCCGCACGACGGTGTACGTCGGCCTCCCGGGCGAGCTGCTCGTCGAGATCGACGTGCTCTGCGTGCTGGACTGAGCTTTCGGGTGGGCCGGGCCTTCGGTGGGCCGGATTCCCCGGCCCACCGGTTCAGCCGAGGACGCTGGTGTAGCCGTTGAGCGCGAGCTGCCCCCCGAGGTGGGCGTAGAGGACGTTCGATTCGCGCGGGATCTCCCCGTTCTTGACGAGGTCGATGAGTCCCGCCATCGACTTGCCCTCGTACACCGGGTCCGTGATCATGCCCTCCAGCCGGGCGCACGTCTCGATCGCGGCCACGGTGGACTCGTCCGGGATGCCGTAGATCCCGGCGTGGTAGCGGTCGTCCAGCTCGACCTCGGCGATCTGCCCGGCGCCGATCAGCTCGGCGGTGTTCCGCGCGATGCGCGTGATCTGCTCGCGGGTCTCGGCCGGCTTGGCGGAGGCGTCGATGCCGAGGATCCGGCGGTTCTTGCCGAGCGCGGTCCCGGCGACCATCCCGGCCTGCGTGCTGCCGGTGACCGAGCAGACGACGACGGTGTCGAAGAAGACGCCGAGTTCTTCCTCTTGTTCCTCCAGCTCGAGGATCCAGTTCGCGAAGCCCAGCCCGCCGAGCCGGTGGTCCGAGGCACCGGCGGGGATGGCGTAGGGCTTCCCGCCGCCGGCCTCGATCTCGGCGACCGCGTCCTCCCAGGCCTGCTTGAAGCCGATGCCGAAGCCGGCGTCGACGAGCCGGACGTCGGCGCCGAGGATGCGGGAGAGCTGGATGTTGCCGACCTTGTCGTAGAGGGGGTCGTGCCAGTCGACCCAGCTTTCCTGCACCAGGACGGCCTTGAGCCCGGCCCGCGCCGCGGCCGCGGCGACCTGGCGGGTGTGGTTGGACTGGACGCCGCCGATCGAGACGAGCGTGTCGGCGCCTTCGTTCAGTGCGTCGGCGACGAGGTACTCCAGCTTGCGGGTCTTGTTGCCGCCGAAGGCGAGCCCGGAGTTCACGTCCTCGCGCTTGGCCCAGATCCGCGCACCGCCGAGGTGCTCGGTCAGGCGGTCCAGCCGGTGCACCGGTGACGGGCCGAACAGCAGGGGATAGCGCGAGAAGTCGGCCAGGGTCATGCTTCCTCCAGCAGGTCGGTCCAGATGGTCGAGATCACCGCGACGGCGGTGTCCGTGTCACGTGCTTCGAGCGCGTCGATGAGCTGCGTGTGGCGCTCGACCGAGTTCCAGGCGAGTGCCGAGCTGAACCGGGCGTGCTCCAGGCGGCGCAGCAGGGGCGTATAGCGATCGAGGGTCGCGGCGACGGCGGCGTTGCCCGCCAGCCGGACCGGGACGTCGTGCAGCTCGTCGTCCGCTTGCACGGCGGCCGCGATGTCACCGGCCTCGATGGCGGCGGCGAAGCGGTCGTTGGCCGCGCGCATGGCGGCGATGTCGGCCGGGCGGCAGCGGGACGCGGCCTGCCGGACGGCGAACTCGTGCAGCAGCCGGACGATCTCGCGGGCGTCGGTCACGCCGGGCGACATCACGTCGGAGACCCGCGTGTAGCTCTGCGGCTTGGAGTCGACCAGGCCGTCGTCGGTCAGGCGCCGCAGGGCCTCGCGCACGGGCGCTTTGGAGAGTCCGAGCTGGTCGGCGAGGTCGGCGTCCCGCAGCGGCGCGCCGGGCGGCAGCGTGCCGTCGACGATCGCGCGGCGGATGCGGTCGTAGGCCTCGTCGCGGAGCAACGGGCGGGTGACCTTTGAGAGACTCACATCTAACATGTTAGATGTCGACAGGCTCGTCCGGCAAGGAGCCGGACGAGGAGGTCAGTAGACGGGACCGGTGTACTTCTCTCCCGGGCCCTTGCCGGGCTCGTCCGGCACGACCGAAGCTTCCCGGAAGGCCTTCTGCAGGGACTGCAGACCGTCCCGCAACGGCCCGGCGTGCAGGCCGAGGTACTCCGCGGACGCGGTCACCAGACCGGCGAGCGCGGTGATGAGCCGGCGCGCTTCGTCGAGGTCGCGGTGCGGGGACGTCGCCGGGTCGGCGTCGGCGAGCCCGAGCCGCTCGGCGCCTGCCGACAGCAGCATCACCGCCGCGCGGCTGATCACCTCCACGCTGGGGATGTCCTCCAGGTGGCGGGCTTCGGGGGAATAGGGGGGCTGTTCGGCGGGTTGATCTGACACGTCTGGTACCCTTCCACGTGCGACCAGCTCCCGAGCGATCGGGGGCGGCAAGTGGAGCCCCGCTCCCACCCGCGTCACCGTACAGGTGGCCGGGTCCGGTCTCGCCCGGACTGCAAGTCCAGGGTGAAGTGCCCGGCCTCGCAGCCGGGTGCGATCGGAACAGAGTGGGCCCCGCACCGAACGGTGTCGGGGCCTTCGCTATGTGGGCACCAGGTCGAACGAGAACAGGAAACATTCCTCGGACCAAGGAGGCCCCATCAGCTCCGAGACACGCATCAACGACCGAATCCGGGTGCCGGAGGTCCGTCTCGTCGGACCCGCCGGCGAACAGGTCGGCATCGTCCGGATCGAGGATGCGCTGCGCCTGGCGCAGGAGAACGACCTCGATCTCGTCGAGGTCGCGCCGCAGGCCCGCCCGCCGGTGTGCAAGCTCATGGACTTCGGCAAGTTCAAGTACGAGAGCGCGCAGAAGGCCCGCGAGTCGCGTCGCAACCAGCAGCTGACCGTCATCAAGGAACAGAAGCTGCGTCCCAAGATCGACCAGCACGACTACGAGACCAAGAAGGGTCACGTGTCGCGGTTCCTGGCGGCGGGCAACAAGGTCAAGGTCACGATCATGTTCCGCGGCCGCGAGCAGTCCCGGCCGGAGCTCGGCTACCGGCTGCTGCAGAAGCTCGCCGAAGACGTCACGGAGCTCGGCTTCGTCGAGTCGTCGGCCAAGCAGGACGGCCGAAACATGATCATGGTGCTGGCCCCGCACAAGAACGTGAAGCCGAAGGCGAAGGCCGAGGCGGCCCCCGAGCCGACCCCCGACGCGTAGGCGCCGACCAGCACGAGTCAGCGGCTCACCGGAATTTCCGGTGAGCCGCCGCACGAAAGAGGACCGAAATGCCGAAGATGAAGACCCACAGCGGGACGTCCAAGCGCATCCGCAAGACGGGTACGGGCAAGCTGCGCCGCCAGATGACCGGCCGCCGCCACCGCATGGAGAAGAAGTCCAGCCGCGTGACGCGCCGCCTCGAAGGCACCACCGAGGTGTCGAAGACCGAGGTCAGCCGCGTGAAGCGCCTGCTCGGCATCTGATTCCGCAGAACTTGCTGTAACCACCCGGGGCGTCCCCCTCGCCCCCTGAGATCGACAGGATGGACCCGTGGCACGCGTCAAGCGGGCGGTAAACGCCCAGAAGAAGCGTCGCGCAACTCTCGAACTGGCCAGCGGCTACCGCGGCCAGCGTTCGCGGCTGTACCGCAAGGCCAAGGAGCAGACGCTTCACTCGCTCAACTACGCCTACCGGGACCGTCGTGCCCGCAAGGGTGACTTCCGCCAGCTGTGGATCACCCGCATCAACGCGGCCGCCCGGGCCAACGGCGTGACCTACAACCGGTTCATCCAGGGCATCAAGGCCGCGGGTGTCGAGGTCGACCGCAAGATCCTCGCGGACCTGGCCGTCAACGACGCCGCCGCCTTCACCGCGCTGGCCGAGCTCGCCAAGGCCAACGTGAACACCGGCGAAGCGAAGTCGGCCTGACCGGCAGCTTTCAACGACCCGGGGCGGATCCGTTCACCGAACGGACCCCCCGGGTCGTTGCTGCGCGCAAGCTGACGCGGCGCGCGGAACGCGACAAGACCGGCCGGTTCCTGGCCGAAGGCGCCAACGCCGTCGAGGCCGCCTTGACCGACGGCACCGTGCACGAACTGTTCGTCACCCCGCGGGCGGCGGAGCAGCACGCCGGCCTGCTCGACGCGGCCCGCGCGGCCGGCGTCCCGGTCTCGCCGATCACCGACCGCGCGGCCGACGGGCTGTCGGAAACCGTGACGCCCCAAGGCATCGTGGCCGTCTGCGCACTGCTGGACCGGCCCCTCGCGGAGGCCGTGACCCCGGGCGCGCGGCTCGTGGTGGTGCTGGTGGACGTCGCCGACCCCGGCAACGCGGGCACGGTCATCCGCGTCGCCGACGCGGCCGGCGCCGACGCGGTGGTCCTGGCCGGCGACACCGTCGACCCCCACAACGGCAAGTGCGTCCGCGCGGCCGCCGGCAGCCTGTTCCACCTCCCGATCGCGCGCGTCCGCGACGTCCCGGCGGCGCTGGCCGCCTGCTCGGCCGCGGGCCTGCGGACGTTCGCCGCCCACGGCTACGCCGACACCGAACTCGATCGGGTGGACCTCGCCGTCCCCACGGCGTGGGTGTTCGGCAACGAGGCCCACGGCTTGCCCGCCGACGTCCTCGACCGGACCGATCTCACCGTCCGGATTCCCCTGTACGGTCGCGCCGAGAGCCTCAACCTCGCCACCGCGGCGGCCGTCTGCGTCTACACGAGCGCGCTGGCGGCACGTCGCTGACCAGCGAGTAAGCCGCCGCGGCAGTCGTTGTGGCCGGCTACGAGGCGATCGAGGAGCGGCTCGGGATCCCCGGCCGGTTCGTCGGAACTCCGATCAGCCTGGCGTGGCAGCTCACGACCGTCCTCGTGCTGCCTGTGGTCCTGCTGGAGGGGTCGCGTCGCCCGACTTTGCCGGGGCGTTCCCCACGCGGTGACCGGGTGTCCGCACGCCGCCGGGGCGACCGGGGGCGCGCGGAGCCGATCCCATAGACTTTTCCCGCCTTTGACCTCTCGCGCGCCGTGTGCGGCGGAGCGCGAACGACCAGTCCCAACGGACGCCGAGGAGTTATGTCCGGAGCCACGGAGAAGGAAGCACAGGGCGCGGTACTCGCCCCCGAGACGCTGCAGGAGGCGGTCAAGGCCGCCGAAGCGGCGTTCGCCGCCGCGACCGGGCTCGAAGGGCTGGCGGAGGTCAAGCCGGCCCACCTCGGCGACCACGCGCCCCTGCTGCTGGCCCGCCGCGAGATCGGCGCCCTGCCCAAGCAGGAGAAGGCCGAGGCGGGCAAGCGCGTCAACGAGGCCCGTCAGGCCGTCCAGGCGGCCTTCGACGCCCGCCGCGCCGAGCTCCAGGCGGAGCGCGACGAGCGCGTGCTGCGCGAAGAAGCCGTCGACGTCACCCTGCCGTGGGACCGCGTTCCACGCGGTGCCCGGCACCCGATCAGCACCATCTCCGAACGCGTCGCGGACGCCTTCGTCGCGATGGGCTACGAGATCGCCGAAGGGCCGGAGCTCGAAGCCGAGTGGTTCAACTTCGACGCGCTGAACTTCGGCAAGGACCACCCGGCCCGGCAGCTGCAGGACACGTTCTACGTCGGGGAGGAGGACTCCGGCCTGGTGCTGCGCACGCACACCTCGCCGGTCCAGGCGCGCACGCTGCTGCACCGCGACCTGCCGGTGTACGTCGTCTGCCCCGGCCGGACGTACCGCACCGACGAGCTCGACTCGACGCACACCCCGGTGTTCACCCAGGTCGAGGGCCTCGCGGTGGACAAGGGCATCACGATGGCCCACCTCAAGGGCACGCTGGACGCCTTCGCCCGCGCGATGTTCGGCGAGAGCTCGAAAACGCGCCTGCGTCCGCACTTCTTCCCGTTCACCGAGCCGTCCGCGGAGGTGGACGTCTGGTTCGAGGAGAAGAAGGGCGGCCCCGGCTGGGTCGAGTGGGGCGGCTGCGGCATGGTCAATCCGAACGTGTTGCGCGCCTGCGGCGTCGACCCCGAGGTGTACTCGGGCTTCGCCTTCGGCATGGGCATCGAGCGCACCCTGCAGTTCCGCAACGGGATCCCGGACATGCGCGACATGGTGGAGGGCGACGTCCGCTTCACCCTTCCCTTCGGAACGGAGGCGTAGTGCGAGTCCCAGTCAGCTGGCTGACCGAACACCTCGATCTCGCTGAGGAGGTCACGCCGCAGGACCTGGCCGACGCGTTCGTCCGGATCGGCATCGAGGTCGACGACCTGCGCGAGCTCGGCCCCGTGACCGGCCCGCTGGTCGTCGGCCGGGTGGCCGAGGTCGAAGAGCTCACCGAGTTCAAGAAGCCGGTGCGCTTCTGCCGCGTCGACGTCGGCGAGCCCGCCGACATCGACGCCGGAGAGCTCGAGGACGACGAGGACGACGAGGACGACGACGAAGCCGGCGAGCTCGACGAGGGTCCGCACGGCATCAAGACCCGCGGCATCATCTGCGGCGCGCGCAACTTCGCCGAGGGCGACCTGGTCGTCGTCGCGCTGCCCGGCGCCGTCCTGCCCGGTGACTTCGCCATCGCCGCCCGCAAGACCTACGGCCGGGTCAGCGACGGCATGATCTGCTCGGCGCGCGAGCTCGGACTCGGCGACGACCACACCGGCATCCTCGTGCTGCCGCCGGGCACCGCGAGCCCGGGCGACGACGCCCAGGAGCTGCTCGGCCTCGACGACTCGGTGATCGAGCTCGCCCCGACCCCGGACCGCGGCTACGCGCTGTCGATCCGCGGGCTCGCGCGCGAGCTGTCGAACGCGCTCGACGTGCCCTTCGGCGACCCGGCGCTGCTGGAGGTCCCGGCGGCCGAGGGCGACGCCTGGCCGGTCCGCGTCGAGGACCCGGAAGGCTGCCCGCGGTTCGTGCTGCGCCGGGTCACCGGCCTGGACGCGACCGCACCGACCCCGTGGCGGATGCGGCGGCGGCTGATGCTGGCCGGCATCCGGTCCATTTCGCTGGCCGTGGACGTCACGAACTACGTGATGCTGGAGCTCGGGCACCCGCTGCACGCGTTCGCCACCAAGGCCATCCAGGGTGATCTGGTGGTGCGCCGGGCGAAGCCGGGCGAGAAACTGACCACTTTGGACGATGTCGAGCGCACGCTCGACCCGGACGACGTGGTCATCGCCGACGACAGCGGCGTCATCTCGCTCGCCGGCACGATGGGCGGCGCGAGCACCGAGATCACGCCGGAGAGCACCGACGTGCTGCTCGAGGCGGCGCACTGGAACCCGGCGGCGATCAGCCGCACCGCGCGGCGCCACAAGCTGTTCTCGGAGGCCGCCAAGCGCTTCGAGCGGTTCACCGACCCGCAGCTGTGCGCGGCGGCGGTCGAGCTGGCCGCGCGGCTGCTGCGCCAGTACGGCGACGCCGCCATCCAGCCCGGCCGCACCGACGTGGGCGTGGTCGAGCCGAACCCCGCGGTGATGATGCCGATCAACCTGCCCGACAAGGTCGCGGGCGTGAACTACCAGCGCGGTGTCACGGTCCGCCGGCTCACCCAGATCGGCTGCAAGGTCTCGGTCGGCACGGGCGACGACGGAACGGGCCTGGTCACGGCGATCCCGCCGAGCTGGCGCGGCGACCTCCGCCAGCCGGCCGACCTGGTCGAAGAGGTGCTGCGGCTGGAGGGCTACGACAGCATCCCGTCGACACTGCCCGCCGCCCCGGCCGGCCGCGGCCTGACCGACGGCCAGCGGCGCGTCCGCGGTGTTTCCCGGGCACTGGCCGAGGCGGGGTACGTCGAGGTGCGCCCGTTCCCGTTCGTCGGCGACGCGGTGTGGGACGCCTTCGGCCTCCCGGCCGACGACGTCCGCCGCAACGCGGTGGTGGTCCGCAACCCGCTGGAGGCCGACCGCAACCGGCTGGCGACGACGTTGCTCCCGGGGCTGCTGGACACCATGCAGCGCAACGTGTCCCGCGGGCTGAAGGACGTGTCGCTGTACCACATCGGGCAGGTGGTGCTCCCGGCCCCGAACCCGCTGAAGGTCCCGGACCTGGGCGTCGACCGCCGTCCTTCGGACGAGGAACTGGCCCTGCTGGAGGCGGCGGTGCCGCAGCAGCCCGTGCACGTCGCGGTGGTCCTCGCCGGAAACCGGCGCCGAGCGGGCTGGTGGGGCGCGGGCGAGCCGGCGAACTGGGCCGACGCGGTCCAGGCGGCCCGCACGGTCGCGGAGGCGGCCGGGGTCGAGCTGACGGTCCAGGCGGCCGACCTCCCGCCGTGGCACCCGGGCCGCTGCGCCCAGCTCCGGGTCGGCGACTGGCCGGTCGGCCACGCCGGTGAGCTGCACCCGAAGGTGGTCGAGGCCCTCGGCCTGCCACCGCGGACGGTGGCGATGGAGCTGGACCTGGACGCGATCCCGCTCCCGGACTCCCGTCCGGCGCCGAGCGTCTCGGGCTACCCGCCGGTGCTCCTGGACGTCGCCCTGGTGGCGGCGGCGGAGGTCCCGTCGGCGGACCTCGCCGAGGTCCTGCGCACCGGAGCGGGCGAGCTCCTGGAGGACATCACGCTGTTCGACGTGTACGCGGGCGAGCAGGTCGGCGAGGGCAAGCGATCGCTGGCGTACAAGCTGCGGTTCCGCGCGCCGGACCGCACGCTGACGGTCGACGAGGCCACCAAGGCCCGCGACGCGGCACTGGCCGCAGCAGGCGAGCGCTTCAACGCAACCCTGCGCGCCTGACACACCCCGGCTGCGGTCCCTCCCGCCCCCAAGCGAGGAGGGACCGCAACCCGGGCCCCACCCCAACCCGCCCACCCCCGCAAGCCGACCCTCCACCCCCGCAAGCCGACCCTCCACCCCCGCGAGTCGACTCCCCAGCCACGCAAGCCGACCTCTGGTCACGCGAGTCGACTCTCCAGACACGCGAGTCGACCCTCTGGTCACGCGAGTCGACCCTCTGGTCACGCGAGCCGACCGTCCGGGCACGCGAGCCGACCGTCCCGGTCCACCTCGTTCGCGAACCCACCTCAGCCGATGTGCTTGAGCGCCTCCCGTCTCGACAGCCCGGACAGCCCCGGGTGGTCGTCCACGAAACACCGCACCCAATTCGGTGCCGTCTTCGCGTAGTCCCGCAGCGCCCAGCCGATTCCCTTGCGCAGGAAGAACTCCGGCTCGGCGATTGACGGCTCGACCGCCCGGGTGAGCAGCTCCGTGTCCGTGTCCTCCTTGGCCCCCACCTGGCAGATGATTGCCGTCCGGCGGCGCCAGAGGTCGCCGTCGTGGGCCCAAGCCAGCATGATCGGCGTCATCCGGGCGCGGTGGTCACGGAGGATCGGGCCGATCCGCCGGATGGCGACCTCGTCCACGACGTCCCACCAAGCCCCGCCGACGATCATTTCCTCGTACACCGGGACCAGCTCCGGGTCCTGCCACCGCCGGTAGGCCCGGTACCCGGAAAGATCGATGGCCGCGTAGCGTTCCTCGCGGAACTCGGCGGTCCGCCACAACTTCAGGACGGTTCCCGAAAATGTCACCCGATCGGGCAATGTGTGCGCGGCCAGCACCCGCTTGAGGAGCGCGCTGCGCTCGGGTTTCGCAACCCCGCGGAAGGGCATGGCCGACTTCATGTACGCCTGCATCGCCGGCGCTTTTGCCGGGTCGGCCAGCTCCGCCAACCCCGTACGGATCGCCGTGACCAGCCTTTCGTCTACGTTCATCAGTCCTCCCACCGCCCTCCGGTGATCCGGAGCGTACTGGCGGCCACCGACAGTTCCGGTCCTGCGAGGACGCCGCAGATACCGACGAAAGGCGGTTGGCGGAAGCCGCGTCGATGAGCGAGATTGGCCGGGGTTGCCGGTAGTTTCGGAATCTGCCGAACGCTGTCGAATGCGGACGAAAAGGACGACTGTGAAAAGAATCGTTGCCACCGTCGCTGCCGCGGGGCTCGCGGCCGGGCTGATGGCCGCCGCACCCGCCGCCTCGGCGGAAACCGGGGTGCAGTTCACCCCCGCCCCGATCGTCTGGGGCCCCTGCACGTCGGCGAGCCTCAAGGCCAACGGCGCCGAGTGCGGCTTCCTCGAAGTGCCGATGGACTACGCGAAGCCGGGCGGGGCGAAGGTCTCCGTCGCGGTCTCCCGGATCAAGCACAAGACCGCGCAGTCCCAGGGAATCATGCTGGTGAACCCGGGCGGCCCGGGTGGCTCCGGCCTCGGCCTGTCGGTGCTCGGCAAGTACGTGCCCAACCACGCCGGCGACAGCTACGACTGGATCGGCTTCGACCCGCGCGGCGTCGGGTCCAGCAAGCCCGCCATCAGCTGCGACGGGGACTACTTCGGCTACAACCGGCCGGCGTACGTGCCGACCACCGTGCAGCTGGAGAAGACCTGGCTCGCCCGTACGAAGGGGTACGCCGACGCGTGCCGCAAGAACGGCCCGATCCTCGACCACCTCAAGACGACCGACGTCGCGCAGGACATGGACAGCCTGCGCAAGGCCCTCGGTGAGAAGCAGATCAACTTCTACGGCTTCTCCTACGGCACCTACCTCGGCCAGGTGTACAGCACGCTGTACCCGAAGAACGTCCGCCGGATGGTGCTGGACGGCAACGTCGACCCGCGGAAGGTCTGGTACCAGGCCAACCTCGACCAGGACGTCGCGTTCGACAAGAACATCAAGATCTACTTCGACTGGCTGGCCGGGTACGACGACGTCTACCACCTGGGCAAGACCGGCGACGCGGTCGAGAAACTGTGGTACGCCACGCAGCGCAAGCTCACCAAGGACCCGGCGGGCGGGGTCATCGGCGGCGACGAGTGGAACGACATCTTCCTGCAGGCCGGCTACTACGTCTTCGGCTGGGTCGACATGGCGAAGGCCTTCGACGGTTACGTGCACAAGGGTGACTGGCAGACGCTGAAGGCGCTGTACGACGACTCGAACCCGCCGGGCAACGACAACGGCTATGCCGTGTACCTGGGTGTGCAGTGCACCGACGTGCAGTGGCCGACCGACTGGAACCGGTGGCGGATCGACAACTGGCTCACCCACTTCAAGGCCCCGTTCGAGACCTGGGGCAACGCCTGGTTCAACGCGCCCTGCGTGTTCTGGCCGGCGAAGGCGGGCAAGCCGGTGGACATCGACGGCCGCAAGGTGGCCGGCGCGCTGCTCATCAGCGAAGAGCTCGACGCCGCCACGCCGTACGCCGGCAGCCTCGAGGTGCGGAAGCGGTTCCCGAACTCGAGCCTGATCAGCGCGCCGGGCGGGACGACGCACGCCGGTTCGCTGTCCGGGGTGTCCTGTGTGGACGACAAGATCGCCGACTACCTGGCCACCGGCGCGCTGCCGAAGCGCCAGCCCGGCAACCACTCGGACGTCCAGTGCAGCCCGGTGCCGCCGCCGGTGCCCGACGGCGCCGCGGCGCAGAAGTCGGACAACTCCGCGAAGGCCGCCCAGGAGAAGCAGAGCACGCTGGCCCAGCCGCTGCGCTTCTGAGCGTAAACGCCGCATCGCGCTGCCCCGGCCCGGTTCTTCCGGACCGGGGCAGCGTCTTGTCCGCCGGTGTTCCATCGTCGCCTCCTCGTGACGGTTCGTGGTGGCGGAGACGTTAGGGGAGGGGTCCGACAATTTCGGAGCGGAGTGGGCCGTGAGCAGCGCGTGGCCGAAAATTGTCGGGGGTGCGCGCTAGCTTCGTGGCATGTCGATCATCGAACAGCGCCGGACCGAGATCCGGGCAGCGGAGAACACCTATCGGATCGTGGTCGCGACCAGGACGGACGTCGACCGCGCCGAACCCACGCCCCGGGTGATGATCACCCTGGAAGCGGGCGGCCCCGGCGGCGAACCGGTCGCCGAGGGCAGCCTCGACCTGGACGTCGCGGTGGCGAACACGGTCGCGGAGCTCGTCACGGACAGTTTGCTGTCCGCGGCCGGCGCCGCCCGCGGGCCGCGGCGAAGATCCGCGGACCGGCCGGCCCAGCAGGGCCGCCCGTGGAGTGAGGAGATGGACGCGGAGCTGGAGACCCGGTGGATCGCGGGCGAGAGCGTCACGCAGATCGCGGCGTACTTCGAACGCACCCCCGGCGGCATCCGCGCCCGGCTGCCGCGCGTGGGCTGCGACCCGGAGAACCCGGGCTGCTACCTCCCGGTACCGCCGAGCAGGCGCACGGACCCGGACGGAGGGGAGCCGAGCTGACCGGCGGCGGTGGGCCGGTCCGCAGCGTGGACCGGCCCACCGGGCCGTTGTCATTCCGTCCTCACCGAACGGAGCAGTCCGATGAGCTTCGATCTCGCCGTCTGGCCCGATCCCGCGGCCGTGACCACGGAGGAAGCCGGTGTACCGGCGCGTGGCCGAGGAGGCCACCGGCGTGCTGGGCGGCCGGCGCGGCGCCTTGTGCCTCGGTCATCCGCGCGTCGCCGCGGTTGCCCGGGCGGCCAGCACCTTGAAATGTTCGATCAGTTCCGGCGGGCCCTCGACGGTGAACGCGCAGCCCAGCCCCAGCAGCCGGAACGCGAGCCAGTCCACCGTGTCCGCGTGGCTTTGCCAGCGGCACCGGCCGTCGCCGAGGTCGGTCAGGTCGCCCGCTGCCTGGCCGAGGCGCGAGGCGATCCGCGCCGCCGGTTCCGCCAGGACGGCCACCGCCCGGTACGACGGCGCCAGGTCGTAGAAGCGGTCGAGGACGTAGGCCGCCAGGTCCTTGGCCGGCGGCTCGCGCGGCGCGACCCGGCCGCCGGTGGCCTGGGCGTCGCGGATGCGGTCGGCGCGGAACACGCGCCAGTCCGCCCGGTCGAGGTCGTAGGCGACCAGGTACCAGCGGCGGCCCGCCGCAACCAGCCGGAGGGGCTCGACCCGGCGCCGGGTCTCGGCCCCGTCGTGGGCGCGGTAGCGGAACCGGACGGTCTCGTGGTTGGCGATCGCCCCGGCGAACGCTGTCAGCTGCGCCGGGTCGACGACCGGCCCGGTGGCCGGCACGGCGACCGTCGCCGTGCCGATCGTGCCCACCCGGCGGCGCAGCCGCGCCGGCAGGACCTGTTCCAGCTTGGCGAGGGCCCGCACGGACGCCTCCTCGATGCCGTCGACCGGCTGGCCCGCCGCGGTCCGCAGCCCGACCGCGATCGCGACGGCTTCCTCGTCGTCGAGCACGAGCGGCGGCATCGCGGTGCCGGCGACCAGCCGGTACCCGCCCGCGACGCCGCGGCTGGCCTCGACCGGATAGCCGAGGTCGCGCAGCCGCTCGATGTCGCGGCGGATGGTGCGCGGGCTGACGCCCAAGCGCTCGGCCAGTTCGCTGCCCGGCCACTCGCGGGGCGTCTGGAGCAGCGAAAGCAGGCCGAGCAACCGGGCCGGGGTGTCCGTCATGGGCCCAGCATCCCAAGGTGGCGGGCACCACTCCGGGTTTGTTTAGACTTGCAAGGGCGTGCATAATCATGCGTATGACGGTGAACATCGCGGTAGCCGGAGCCAGCGGGTACGCGGGTGGTGAGCTGCTGCGCCTGCTCCTGACCCATCCCGGGGTCGAGATCGGCGCGCTCACGGCCGCCAGCAGCGCGGGCACGAAGCTCGGCGTCCACCAGCCCCACCTCGTCCCGCTAGCGGACCGCGTCCTGGCCGAGACGACGCCCGAAACCCTCGCCGGTCACGACGTCGTCTTCCTCGCGCTGCCCCACGGGCACTCCGCGGAGATCGCGGCTCGGCTCGGCCCGGACGTCCTGGTCGTCGACCTCGGTGCCGACCACCGGCTGGCCGACGCGGGCGACTGGCAGCGCTGGTACGGCGGCGACCACGCCGGCCAGTGGCCGTACGGCCTACCCGAGCTGCCCGGCGCCCGCGAGAAGCTCGCCGGGACCAAGCGCATCGCCGTGCCCGGCTGCTTCCCGACCGGCGGATCGCTGGCGCTGGCGCCCGCGTTCGCCGCCGGGCTGATCGAGCCCGACGTCACGATCGTCGCGGTCACCGGGACCTCCGGCGCCGGCAAGAGCCTCAAGCCGAACCTGCTCGGCTCCGAGGTGATGGGCTCGGCCAGCGCGTACGGCGTCGGCGGCGCGCACCGCCACACCCCCGAGTTCGCCCAGAACCTCTCGGCCGTCGCGGGGGAGAAGGTCACCGTGTCCTTCACCCCGGTGCTCGCGCCGATGCCCCGCGGCATCCTCACCACGGCGACCGCCCCGCTCAAGGACGGCGTCGACGAGGCTGCCGCCCGCGCGGCGTACGAAAAGGCCTACGACGCGGAACCGTTCGTCCAGCTGCTGCCCGCGGGCGCCTGGCCGACGACCTCGGCGACGCTCGGCTCGAACAACGTCCAGCTGCAGGTCACGGTCGACACCGACGCCCGGCGCCTGGTCGTCGTCGCCGCGATCGACAACCTCACGAAGGGCACCGCCGGCGGTGCCGTCCAGTCGATGAACCTGGCCCTTGGCCTCCCCGAGACCACCGGCCTTTCCACCGTAGGAGTGGCACCGTGACCGTCACCGGCCCCCAGGGCTTCCGCGCCGCCGGCGTCGCCGCCGGGATCAAGGCCTCCGGCGCGCTCGACCTCACCCTGGTCGTCAACGACGGCCCGCTCGACGTCGCGGCGGGGGTGTTCACCCGCAACGTCATCAAGGCCGCGCCGGTGCTGTGGTCGCAGGAGGTGCTCAAGCAGCGGCGCCTGAAGGCCGTCGTCCTCAACTCGGGCGGCGCCAACGCGGCCACCGGGCCCGGCGGCTTCCAGGACACGCACGCCACCGCCGAGAAGGTCGCCGAAGTCCTGCAGGCGGGCGCGATCGAGGTCGCCGTCTGCTCCACCGGCCTGATCGGCGAACGGCTGCCGATGGACGCGGTCCTGTCCGGAGTGGACACCGCATTCAAGGCCCTCGACGCGAGCCCCGAAGCGGGCCTCAACGCCGCCAAGGGCGTGATGACCACCGACACGAAACCGAAGCAGGCCTTCGGGAAGCACGACAGCGGCTGGAGCGTCGGCGGCTTCGCCAAGGGCGCGGGCATGCTTGCGCCGAACCTCGCCACCATGCTCTCGGTCCTGACCACCGATGCCGTGGTGGACTCCGAAACCCTCGACCGGGCCCTGCGCGCGGCGACCCACATCACCTTCGACCGGCTCGACGTCGACGGCGGCACGTCCACCAACGACACCGTCCTGGTCCTGGCGTCCGGCGCGAGCGGGGTCGAGCCCACCGAAGCGGAGCTCACCGAGCTGCTCACCGCGGTCAGCCACGACCTGGTGCTCCAGCTGCGCGCGGACTCCGAGGGCGCGACCAAGGACGTCGACGTCACCGTGCGGGGCGCGGCCACCGAAGCCGACGCGATCGCCGTCGCCCGGACGATCGCCGAGGACAACCTGGTCAAGACGGCGCTGTTCGGCTCCGACCCGAACTGGGGCCGGATCGCCATGGCGCTCGGCCGGGTGCCGGCCCGCATCGACCCGGAGGCCGTGTCGATCGCGATCAACGGCGTCACCCTGTTCGCCCAGGGCGTGCCCGCCGCCGACCGGTCCGAGGCCGACCTCACCGGCCGGGCCGTCGAGATCGTGGTCGACCTCGGCGTCGGCGCGAGCACGGCGACCATCTACACCACCGATCTTTCGCACGGTTACGTCGAAGAGAACAGCGCGTACTCCTCATGAACCAGGAGGCTCTGATTTCCGCGGACGAACGACTCGCGACGGCGGCCGAGAAGGCCGGGGTGCTCATCGAGGCGCTGCCCTGGCTGCAGCGGTTCCACGGGGCCACCGTGGTGGTGAAGTACGGCGGCAACGCCATGATCGACGACCAGCTGAAGGCGGCCTTCGCCGAGGACATGGTGTTCCTCCGGCTGGCCGGCCTGCGCCCGGTGGTCGTGCACGGCGGTGGTCCGCAGATCACCGCGATGCTCAAGCGCCTCGGCGTCGAAGGCGAATTCAAGGGCGGCCTGCGGGTCACCACGCCGGAGACGATGGACATCGTCCGGATGGTGCTCACCGGGCAGGTCAGCCGCGAGCTCGTCGGGCTGATCAACGCCCACGGCCCGTACGCGGTCGGTATCTCGGGTGAGGACGCCCGGTTGTTCACCGCCGAGCGCAAACAGGCCATTGTGGACGGTGAGCAGGTCGACATCGGGCTCGTCGGCGAGGTCGCCGAGGTCAACCCGGACGCGGTGCTCGACATCGTCAACGCCGGGCGCATCCCGGTGGTGTCCACGGTCGCCCCGGACATCGACGGCGTGGTGCACAACGTCAACGCCGACACCGCCGCGGGCGCGCTGGCGGCCGCGCTGGGCGCCGAAAAGCTCGTGGTGCTCACCGACGTCGAAGGCCTGTACGCGAACTGGCCCGACCGGTCGTCGCTGATCGACCGCATCCGCGTCGACCGCCTCGAGACCATGCTGCCCGGCCTGGCCAGCGGCATGATCCCGAAGATGGAGGCGTGCGTGCGCGCCATCCGCGGCGGCGTGCGCCGGGCGCACGTGATCGACGGCCGCCTCGCCCACTCGGTGCTGCTGGAGGTCTTCACCTCGCGCGGCGTCGGCACCATGGTCTTCCCCGAAACGGAGCTCCCGTGACCGATCTCAAGTCCAATGTGGACGGCCAGGCGCACTGGCAGTCCGCTCTCATGGACAACTACGGCACGCCCGGCCTGACCCTCGTCCGCGGTGAAGGTGCCAAGGTGTGGGACGCCGACGGCAAGGAGTACGTCGACCTGGTCGGCGGCATCGCCGTCAACGCGCTGGGCCACGCCCATCCCGCGATCGTCGAAGCCGTCACCGAGCAGATCAAACGGCTGGGCCACACCTCGAACCTGTACGTCAACCCGGTGGCCGTCGAGCTCGCCGAGGCGCTGCTCGACGTCGCCGGCCTCACCGGCCACGGCAAGGTGCTGTTCGTCAACTCCGGCGCCGAGGCCAACGAAGCCGCGTTGAAGATCAGCCGGCTGACCGGCCGCACGAAGGTGGTCGCGGCCGAAGGCGCGTTCCACGGCCGGACCATGGGCGCGCTGACGCTCACCGGCCAGCCCGCCAAGCGCGACGCCTTCAAGCCGCTGGTGCCCGGGGTGGAGCACGTGCCGTTCGGTGACGTCGAGGCACTCAAAGCCGCCGTCGACACCGAAACCGCGGCCGTCTTCCTGGAGCCGGTGCTCGGCGAGGCCGGCGTCATCCCGGCGCCGGACGGCTACCTGCAGGCCGCTCGCGAGATCACCAAGGCCACCGGCACGCTGCTGGTGCTCGACGAGGTGCAGACCGGCCTCGGCAGGCTCGGCACCTGGTTCGGCTACCAGCAGGCCGGCATCGTGCCCGACGTCATCACCCTGGCGAAGGGCCTCGGCGGCGGGCTGCCGCTGGGCGCGGTCATCGGCGTCGGCGCGGCGGGCGAGCTGCTCAAGCCCGGCCAGCACGGCACCACCTTCGGCGGCAACCCGGTCTGCTGCGCGGCCGGCCTGGCCGTGCTGAAGACCATCGCCGCCGAGGGGCTCCTCGACCACGTCGCCTCGCTGGGCAAGGACATCGCGGCGGGGGTCGAGGGGCTGGGGCACCCGCTCGTCGCCGGCGTGCGCGGCACCGGGCTGCTGCTCGGCATCGCGCTGAAGCAGCCCGTTTCGGCGGCGGTCGCCCGAGCCGCCCAGGAGGCGGGCTACCTCGTCAACCCGGTCGCCCCGGACGCCGTCCGGCTCGCGCCCCCGCTCGTCCTCGACGGCGACCAGGCCGAAGGCTTCCTCGCCGCACTCCCGAACGCGCTCGACTCCACCACGAAGGACTCCGACTGATGCTGCGCCACTTCCTCCGCGACGACGACGTCAGTCCGGCCGAGCAGAAGGCCATCCTCGACCTCGCCGACGCGCTCAAGGCCGACCCGCTGGGCAACAAGACCCTCGCCGGCAAGTCCATCACGGCGATCTTCGAGAAGAACTCGACGCGGACCCGGTTCTCGTTCGAGGTCGGCATCAGCCAGCTCGGCGGCCACCCGGTGATCGTCGACGGCCGGTCGATGCAGCTCGGACGCGAAGAGACCATCGAGGACACTTCGCGGGTCCTCTCGCGCTACGTCGACGGGATCGTGTGGCGCACCTTCGCGCAGAAGCGCATCGAGGCGATGGCCGCGGCCGCGTCGATCCCGGTGGTCAACGCGCTCACCGACGAGTTCCACCCGTGCCAGGTGCTCACCGACCTCATGACGATCCGCGAGCGCAAGGGCAAGCTCGCCGGCCTCACCCTCGTCTACCTCGGCGACGGCGCCAACAACATGGCGCACTCGCTGCTGCTCGGCGGGGTCACCGCCGGGATGCACGTCCGGGTCGTCTCACCGGTCGGCTTCCAGCCGGACCAGGGCGTGATGCTGGACGCGAAGAAGCGCGCGAACGAAACCGGCGGCACCGCCACCGTCTTCACCGACCCGTACGCGGCGGTCGACGGCGCGGACGTGCTCGTCACCGACACGTGGACGTCGATGGGGCAGGAGAACGACGGGCTCGACCGGGTGGGGCCGTTCCGTGCTCTCCAGGTCAACACCGAGCTGCTGAAGAAGGCCGCGGACGACGCGATCGTGCTGCACTGCCTGCCGGCGCACCGCGGCTGGGAGATCACCGACGAGGTGCTCGACGGCCCGGCCAGCGCGGTCTGGGACGAGGCCGAGAACCGCCTGCACGCGCAGAAGGCGCTGCTCGTCTGGCTGTTCGAAGAGAGCCGGCGATGACCAGCAGCCGGGTGGGGCGGCAGGCGCGGATCACCGAGCTGGTGTCCACCATGACCATCCGCAGCCAGACCGAGCTGGCCAAGCTGCTGGCCGCCGAAGGCATCGAGGTCACCCAGGCGACGCTGTCGCGCGACCTCGACGAGCTGGGCGCGGTCAAGCTGCGCGGGCCCGACTCGGGCGCGCCGGTCTACGTCATCCCGGAGGACGGCAGCCCGGTCCGCGGGGTGCAGGGCGGCACGTCACGGCTCTCCCGGCTGCTCGCGGAGCTGATGGTCTCGGCGGACGCGTCGGGCAACCTGATGGTGCTGAGGACGCCGCCGGGCGCGGCGCAGTTCCTCGCCAGCGCCATCGACCGGGCGGCGCTGGAAGAGGTCGTCGGCTCGATCGCGGGCGACGACACGGTCGCCGTGATCGCGCGGGAACCGCTGACGGGCAAGGAGCTGGCTGAGCGCTTCGCCGCTCTCGCGCACCGTTCTGCGCAGGACCACGGGGACGAAGGACCACCATGACCGTGCTCACCGGCATCTTCCCGGCCGAGGGCGAGTTCCTCGCGCCGGACGAGGTCGTGATCACCTTCGACCGCGGGGTCCCGGTGGCGATCGACGGCGAGACCGTGTCCGTCGCCGAAGCACGCCGGATCCTCAGCGCGCGCGGCGAGGCGCAGAGAATCGGCCGCGGCGAAGCGTGCGCTGCGCTCGAACGGCGGACCGGCCGCGGATGCGCCAGTCTGACCAGCGCCTTGTCGGGCGAAGTCCGCCTGGTCCTGTACGACGGCCGGGTGACGGCCGAAGACCTCAAACCGACGAACACCCATCCGACGAACACCCATCCGACGAACACCGAGGAGAAGCGAGAACAGTGAGCGGGAACGAGCAGCCGGTGCAGCTGTGGGGCGGCCGGTTCGCCAGCGGCCCGGCGGAGGCCATGGCCGCGCTGAGCGCGTCGACGCACTTCGACTGGCGCCTGGCGCCCTACGACATCGCCGGGTCCCGCGCGCACGCCCGGGTGCTGCGCAAGGCGGGCCTGCTCACCGACGACGAGCTGACCGGGATGCTCGCCGCGCTGGACGCGCTCGTCCAGGACGTCGCTTCGGGGGCGTTCACCCCGACGATCGCCGACGAGGACGTGCACACGGCCCTCGAACGTGGCCTGCTCGAGCGCGCGGGCACCGAGCTCGGCGGCAAGCTGCGGGCCGGCCGCTCGCGCAACGACCAGGTGGCCACGCTGTTCCGGATGTGGCTGCGCGACGCCGCGCGCCGGGTCGTCGCCGGCACCCTGGAGGTCGTCGACGCGCTGGTGTCGCAGGCCAAGCGGCACCCCGACGCGATCCTGCCCGGCCGCACGCACCTGCAGCACGCCCAGCCGGTGCTGCTCGCCCACCACCTGATGGCCCACGGCCAGGCGCTGCTGCGTGACGTCTCGCGCCTGCAGGACTGGGACGCCCGCACGGCCGAGTCGCCGTACGGCTCGGGCGCGCTCGCCGGCTCGTCGCTGGGCCTCGACCCCGAGGCCGTCGCCGAGGAGCTGGGTTTCGCCACGAGCGTGGAGAACTCCATCGACGGCACCGCGTCGCGCGACTTCGTCGCCGAATTCGCCTTCGCCGTCGCGATGCTCGCGGTGAACCTGTCCCGGATCGCCGAAGAGGTGATCATCTGGAACACCGCCGAGTTCGGCTACGTCACGCTGGACGACGCCTGGGCCACCGGCAGCTCGATCATGCCGCAGAAGAAGAACCCGGACGTCGCGGAGCTGACGCGCGGCAAGGCCGGCCGGCTGATCGGCAACCTCACCGGCCTGCTGGCCACCCTCAAGGCGCAGCCGCTGGCCTACAACCGCGACCTGCAGGAGGACAAGGAGCCGGTGTTCGACTCGGTCGAACAGCTCGAGCTCCTGTTCCCGGCGATCGCCGGCATGCTGGCCACGCTCACCTTCCACACCGACCGGCTCGCCGAGCTGGCCCCGGCCGGCTTCACCCTGGCCACCGACATCGCCGAGTGGCTGGTGCGCCAGGGCGTCCCGTTCCGCGTCGCGCACGAGGCGGCAGGTGAGAGTGTCCGCGTCGCCGAGGCCCGCGGTGTCGGCCTGGACGAGCTGACCGACGAAGAGTTCGAGAAGATCAACCCGGCGCTCACGCCGGCGGTGCGCGAAGTCCTCACCGTCGAAGGCTCGGTGAAGTCGCGCGACGCCCGGGGCGGCACCGCGCCGGTACGCGTGGCCGAGCAGCGCGCCCGGCTCGAAGAGCGCGTCACCGCGGCCCGCCAGTGGCTCAACTGAGCGGCTGGATACGCTCGGCCGGCCGACGGGACGAGGGGAGATCGTGTGAGTGACCGGCTGTTCACCCGTGCGGAGCTGGCCCTCGACCCGGTCGACCTGGCCCACCTGCTGCTCGGCTCGATCCTGGAGGCTGACGGTCCCGACGGCACCGTCGGCGTCCGGCTCGTGGAGGTCGAGGCCTACCGGGGCGAGGACGACCCGGCGTCGCACTGCTACCGCGGCCGGACCCCGCGCAATGCCGTCATGTGGGGACCGGCGGGTCACCTGTACGTGTACTTCGTCTACGGGATGCACTTCTGCGCGAACATCGTCGGCTCCCACGACGGCGTGGCCGGGGCGGTGCTGCTGCGGGCGGGCGAGGTCGTCGAAGGCCTCGACGTCGTCCGCAAGCGGCGGCCGTCCGCGCGGGGGACCGGCGAGCTGGCGAAGGGCCCGGCGATCCTCACCTCCGTGCTGCGCATCGACCGTACGCAGAACGGCGTCGACCTGACCGACCCGGCGTCCCCGGTCCGGCTCCACGTCGGCGAGCGCGTGCCGGCCGAGCGGATCCGGACCGGGCCCCGCGTCGGCGTCGCGATGGCGATGGACACGCCGTGGCGCTTCTGGGTCGACGGCTCGCCCGCCGTGTCCACCTACCGCCGCGGCGGGAAGCGGCGGGTCCGACCCGCCAGTTAGTCGGTTGACCTGGTGCGGGAGGATCTACAGGCGTGAGCGAACACATCCTCGACGAGCTGTCCTGGCGCGGCCTGATCGCGCAGTCCACCGACATCGACGCCCTCCGGCGCGAGCTCGACCAGGGTCCCGTGACGCTCTATTGCGGCTTCGACCCGACCGCGCCCAGCCTGCACGCCGGCAACCTGGTCCCGCTGCTCATGCTCAAGCGGTTCCAGCGCGCTGGGCACCGGCCGATCGTGCTGGCCGGCGGCGCGACCGGGATGATCGGCGACCCGCGTGACACCGGCGAGCGCACGCTGAACACCCTCGACGTCGTCACCGAGTGGGCCGGGCGCATCCGCGGCCAGCTCGAACGGTTCGTCGACTTCGACGACTCGGCAACCGGCGCGATCGTCGAGAACAACCTGAACTGGACCGGGCAGCAGACCGCGCTCGAGTTCCTGCGCGACGTCGGGAAGCACTTCTCGATCAACGTCATGCTCAACCGGGAGACGGTGAAGCGCCGGCTCGAGGGCGACGGCATGTCGTACACCGAGTTCAGCTACCTGCTCCTGCAGTCGCAGGACTACCTGCAGCTGCACCGCCAGTACGGCTGCAAGCTGCAGGTCGGCGGGTCCGACCAGTGGGGCAACCTCGTCGGCGGGGTCGACCTGATCCGGCGGACGGACGGGGCGAGCGTGCACGCGCTGACCGCACCGCTGGTCACCGACGCCGAGGGCCGCAAGTTCGGCAAGTCCACCGGCGGCGGGAACCTCTGGCTCGACCCGGAGATGACCTCGCCGTACGCCTGGTACCAGTACTTCGTCAACGTCGGTGACGCCGACGTCGTCCGCTACCTGCGGATGTTCTCCTTCCTCGACCAGGAGGAGATCGCCGCGCTGGCGGAGGACACCGAGCAGCGTCCCCACCTGCGGGCCGCGCAGAAGCGGCTGGCGGAGGAGTTCACCACGCTCGTCCACGGCGAGGAGCAGACCCGGCAGGTGATCAACGCCAGCCAGGCGCTGTTCGGCCGCGGCGAGCTCGGTGACCTGGACGAACGCACCCTCGACGCGGCGATGGCCGAGGTGCCGAACGGCAAGGTCGATCCCGCGGGCGAGCCGACGATCGTCGACCTGCTGCTCGCCGGGGGACTGGTGGACAGCAAGGGCGCCGCGCGCCGCACCCTCAAGGAGGGCGGCGCGTACGTCAACAACGTGAAGATCGCCGACGAAGAGTGGAAGCCGTCCCGCGAGGACGCCCTCCACGGCAGGTGGCTCGTGGTCCGCAAGGGCAAGCGGAACGTCGCCGGCGTCGCGCTCGGCGGCTGACCGGCCCCCGGCGGCCCGAAACAGGGGCTTGACCTGCGGAGACGCGGTTAAGGTACCCCCCTGTTCCGGGCCCCTGGAGGGGGTGTAAAGTTCTCCAAGTCGCCAGGGAAACCGGGTGGCCACCGGGACACGAACCAAGCTCTCGCGGACAGCGATTGAGTGGGTGTCCCACCAAAAACTGCTAGGAATGACTCGCTTGAAGCGAGCCGCTTGATCGCGGCCGGTTCGGGTGTGTTGCTTGAGAACTCAACAGTGTGCTAGTGAACTAAGCCAGTAGAGCTTATGTATATGAACCTCGTATTGAGGTTCCTTTGAGAGCATTTATTTGCCTCGATTAAACTGTTCATTGATGGAGAGTTTGATCCTGGCTCAGGACGAACGCTGGCGGCGTGCTTAACACATGCAAGTCGAACGATGAAGCCTTCGGG
>NZ_JAJPWT010000018.1:0-224668 GCF_046548975.1 Amycolatopsis sp. lyj-346 | reverse complement strand
CAGTCGCTGCCGGTGTTGTAGGTGTGGTTCTTGAAGTTGTAGCGGCTGGAAGCGTTGCCGCCCCAGCGCGCCACCGACTGGCCGATCTCGGCGTTGAACGCCGGATCACCGCCGTTCAGGCCGTAGACGTCGGGGCTGATCGCGTGCCGGGCGGCGGACACGTCCACCGACAGCGCGGGCCCGGTGTCCGCCGCCGCGGCAGCCGGGCCGGTGAGCACCATCGCCGTCAGGCACGCCGTCAGGCCGAACGCCGTGACCGGCCGCCGTTTCCGCCATCGCCGAAACGCCACCGACGCCTCCACCCGGTCCCGTGCACGGACGAGTTCCGTTGCCGTCACGATGCTGGCGGGGCGGGTGACGACCCGTCAAGTTTCGCCGCGTTCCGGGTCCGATTACCGCTCACGCTACGAAATCCCGGCAGGTCCGGGCGGGTGCGGACCGTGAAACTTTCACTGTTGGAACGACTGCTCGAATCGTGGCACTACGAACGCCGTGCCGTCGATGATGCCACCGTCGACGTGATGATCACCGACTACCAGCGAAGGTTTCGTCCACATTGGACTGTTACAGGGACGGTTACCCGCTCTGGCAGCCCGCATCCGACATCTCCAGCGCGCCACACTGCGGCCTGCCCGGAGTCGAAGACCGGATCGGCTTCAGTTACCCGTTCCACCCGGAATTGATGCAGCTGGTCCGCGCCGAGTCATCCGAGTACCAGGCCGGACGGTGTCGCCGTCGGCCGGCCTGCACCTGCGGTACGGATGGCGACCGCTCTGCGGTGTTACTGGCGCACTGTGCCACCTTCGGCCCCGCGGCCTCGGCTGAGCCGACATCGCCCGGAGTCCTCGAACGGGTCAGGCGCGCGAACGGATCTTGCGGCCGGTCACCTTGTTGTAGATGACCAGGACGATGACCGCACCGATGACCGATCCGATCCACCCGGCCGGCTGGAAGCCACGGATGCCCACGGTGAGCAGGCCGAACAGGAACCCGCCCACGACCGAGCCGACGACGCCCAGCACGATCGTCCGCAGCAGGCCGATGTCGTCCTTGCCCGGTACCAGGGCTCGCGCGATGAAACCGGCGATCAGGCCGAACAGAATCCAGCCCAGGATGGTCCAGAACATCGCTTCCCCTTGTGGTCGATCGGGCGAACAGGCTCACGATACGAAGAACGGCGCTCGGGCGCCAAACGGGAGCGTCAGTCACAGGGCGCCGGCGGGACCAGCTGTTTCCTCACTGCGAGAAATTTGGGTGTTTTGTCCGGAACCATGCGCCGGGCAGTTGCGTTGCCATGAACGTGGACGACACCCCTGCCCCAGCCCCCGCGCCGACCCTGCGGGCGCTGATCGACACCTGACTCCCGGCTTCTGCCGGCGACGCGCCGCAGCCAGCGGCTCGCGCCGGCCTTTCCACGTCCACACGTCGCCACTTTCGGTAGTCAGGTTGTCACAACGTACAGGAGAAGAACTTCGGATGGTGTTCAAGAAGATGCTGCAGAAGATCGGCGTCGGCGGCGTTTCGGTCGACACGGTGCTGACCGACCCGCGATGCCGGCCGGGTGCCCCGCTGCTCGGGGAGGTACGGCTGGCCGGCGGTGAGGCGGATGCCGAGATCGAGCACATCGCGCTGTCGCTGGCCACTCAGGTCCACAATGGCCGGGGCGGCCGGTCGCAGACGGAGTTCCACCGGGTTGTCGTCGCGGGCGCGACCCGGTTGACCGCGAAGGAACAGCGCACCATCCCCTTAACCGTCCCGCTCCCGTGGGAAGCACCGGTGACCGAGGTGTCCGGTCACCAGCTGCCCGGCATGGAACTGGGGTTGCGGACCGAGGTGTCGATCGCCAAAGCGGTGGACAAGGGTGACCTGGACCCGGTGATCGTGGAACCGCTGCCCTCGCAGGATGCCGTGCTGGAGGGCTTCGGACAGCTCGGTTTCACCTTCAAGTCCGCGACGGTCCAGCAGGGGCAGGCCTACGGGGTGCGGCAGGAACTGCCGTTCTTCCAGCAGCTCGACTTCTACCCCTCGGGCCAGTTCGCCGGCCGGGTCCAGGTGGTCACCCTGACGCTGGTCGCCAGTTCCGCCGAGGTCACGGTGCTGCTGGAGGCGGACCGGCACGCGGGTGCGTTCGGCGCGGGTGGCCAGGGGCGGTTCCAGGCCGGGCACGAGGAGGCGGCGGAGCAGGACTGGGCCGCCCGCATCCGCGACTGGCTCACCCAGGTCGTAGAAACCCGGCAAGTCCAGATGATGCACTCCGGCTACGGTCAACCGGGCTACGGCCGGCCCGGTTACGGGGAACACGGGTACGGGCACCGGGAACGGCGCGGGCCCGGTATGGGTGGCGTGGTGGCCGGGGTCGCCGGCGGTGTCGTGGGCGGCATGCTGCTGGGTGAGATGCTCGACGGCGACGACGAAGGCGGGGACGAAGGCTGACCAGCCGGAAACACCGGACGGGGTGGGGCCAGAACCTGGCCCCACCCCGGCTGTCGTGCGGCATCGGGTGGTGATCCCGTGCAGTCAGTGAGCCCGTCTTGACGCCTTCTCTGTGATCCCGATCGCCGAGTGGTGATCTTGACGCGCATCCGCCGTTCGGACTAATCTCGTCTCGAATATTTGATCATGGTACTCGACTATTCGAGAACCGTCGGTCGGCGGTGACACCCCTGCCGTCCGGAGCCGCTCGCTCCCCTCCCCGGACCGCGCGCACGACAACGAAAGGCGAGTGAACAGCAGATGGACGCGAACAAGGCGCAAGCAACTCATCGCGATCGAGGCTCTCAAAGCCCGCTACTTCAGAAGCTTCGACACGAAGGACTGGCCGACGTTGGGCACCGTGCTCGCGGACAACGTCGACGTCGACGAGACCGCCCTGGGCGGTGACCACGTCACCGGCGCGACGAACTACGTCAGCCTGCTGAAACACAGCTACGACAAGACCGTCACCGTCCACCACGGACACATGCCGGAGATCGAGCTCACCGCGCCGGGCACCGCTACCGGAACGTGGGCGGTGCAGGTACTGACGGTGCGGCCCGACGGGAAGCGCCAGCTCGCCTTCGGGCACGACCACGACACTTACACGCTGCGGAACGGCCAGTGGTTGATCACGTCGACCAAAGCGACGCGCCTGCACCTGGACAAGCCATGACCGCGCCGGGCAAGCACACCGGTCCGACGCGGCGGCGGTTCCTGATCGGAACCGGCGCGGCCGTCGCTCTCGGCGTGGCGCAGGCGACTCAGGCCGCGGCGGTTCCGTCGCCGGCACCGGAACCCGGCACCGTGGATCCCGCTCAGTCGGTGGCCGCCATCCAGGAGATCAAGCAGCTCAAAGCGCGTTATTTCCGCGCGATCGACACCAAGAACTGGACCTTGCTCAGGGAGCAGCTGACCGACGACGTCGACGTCGACACGACCGCTTCACTCGGTATCAGGACCCAAGGTGCCGACACGTTCATCGGCTTCCTCAAGCTGACGATCGGTTCGGCCGAAACCGTCCACCACGGACACCTGCCCGAAATCACCGTCACCTCACCGACGACGGCCACCGGGATCTGGGCTCTGCAGGACCTGCTGATCTGGCTGGGCATCGTCCGGGTCATCGGGTTCGGGCACTACCACGAAACCTACCGGCTCGAAGACGGCCGGTGGCGGATCAGCAGCACCAAACTGACCCGGCTGTACCTCGATCCCGTCGGGGAACAACAACTTTTCGGCGTGTGAAAACGATCAGGTGCGGGCACCGCGAGCGGAGGGTGTCCGCGCCTGGTTCCCCGCGGTCGCGCTGATCGACTCTGCCGCACGGACCACGCGCTGCCCGACCGTATCGATCTTCGGGAGAGGGACCTCCCCGAGCGGGTGCACGGCGAGCAGCAGGGAAAGCCGTCCTCGGTGGTCGAACACGGGCGCACTGATCGCGGCCACCGGTCGCGAGCCGGATCCGTCGCCGGGCAGCTCGATCCTGGTGAACTCGACACGCAGCTGGTCGAGCGTGTCCCGGATGTTCGGCGGCAGCGCGATCGCGCCACTGTCGAGCGTCCCGACCAGGCTCGCGGCGCGCGCCACCGCCGGCGAGGTGTAGTCCACGTCGAATCCGCGCTCTCCCGTGCTCTTCACCACGCCCTCGAGGTGCTCAGCGGCCGCCGGGTCGACCCCGGCCTGACGAATCCACGCCCTTCGCTCCTCGTCGGTACCCCAGGCCGCGAATCCCGCGCCGAACGGCGGCGCGAACGGAATGCGATCGCCGGGCCAAGGGCTCTCGCCGCCTTCGAATGCCGTGATGGCCAGCGAGTCCCCGACCTTCTCGCTCACCGAAGCCGCCCACCCGAATTCGGCGGCCAGCTCGGCCGCGGCGGCTCGTGCAGCGTGCGCGAAAGGACGCGCAAGCACCGCGTCGGCAACGAAGGCGAGCCCGGGACCGAGTGCGAAGGTCTTGCCGACCGGGTCCCGCGTCACCCAGCCGCAATCGCTGAGCGTCTTCAGGATCGCGTGCGCAGTGGCCTGCGTCAGGCCGAGTTCGCGCGCGATGTCGGTGTAGCGGAGCGGAACATCGCCTCGACTGGCCAGCAACTCCACGACCTCGACCACACGGGCCGTCGGCGCCGGCGTCGTCGGAATAGACGTTGAAATTGCAGTTGCCGTGCCCTCCCAGAGGTGGCCGGACAGGCCCGAGGCCGCGTTGATGTCGCATGTCCAGCACGTCGACGAGCTACGACGCAGATAGCCGGTGTCCGAAGCCGGCACGGTCCTCGCGGCGGCCGCGGTCCTGGCCGTCCCTGGCGTCATCCGTCCGGGTGTCGTTTCCGTCCTTGTCCACGGTTCACCGGGCAGGGCCGTCGCGCTCAACACCCACGCTGGAATACGAAAAGGGGATTGCAGTAGCTCGGCCGCGAACTGGAGGTCGCTGCCTGCGCAGGCGCGGCAGCCAACCCGAAACCGGCCGCAGCCATGGCCACAGCCGCGACTGCCACCGAAACGAAACGCTTTCTTGCGGGGCGGAGCCGTCGTGCGGAAGTCGGCAAGGTCGGAGAGGAGGCGGCCCGGAGGCGCCTCCGGGTGGCTACCGTCGATCACGTGCGCCTTCTCTTCACGTCGCTGGCCGCCTACGGTCACGTCTACCCGCTGCTGCCGCTCGCCGTCGCCGCGCGCGCGGCCGGGCACGACGTCGTCTTCGCCACCGCCGAAAGCTTCCTGCCGCACCTGCGCGCGGCCGGGGTCGAGCCGGTCGTCGCCGGGCTCGACGTGCGCGTCGCCTTCGACCGGCTCTTCGTCGAGGCCGGCGAGACGCCCGGTCCGGAAATGCCGCTGGAGCGGATGACCGAGGTGACGGGCCAGGTGTTCGGTGACGTGCTGCCCCGCAGCTACTTCGCCGACCTCAGCGAGCTGTTCGCTCGGCACCGGCCCGATCTGGTGGTCTACGAGGCGTCCAACATCGGCGGCTCGTTCGCCGCGCGCGCGGCCGGGATCCCGGCCGTGGGCCACACGTTCGGGCACGTGATGCGGGTGGAGGCCGGCGAGGAGCAGGTGGTGCCCCTGGCCCGGCTCGCGGCCGAGTTCGGCCTCGACTGGCGGGGGCTGGCCGAACTGGGGCACCCCTTCGTCGACATCTGCCCGCCTTCGGTGCAGCACCCGGGTTTCCGCGAGCTGGTGCCGCGGTTGCCGGTCCGCCCGGTCGGCTGGAGCGGGGACGGCGAGCTGCCGGACCTGCCGGACCGCGACCGGCCGCTGGTCTACCTGACGCTCGGCACGGTGATGGGCAGCGCGGACGTCCTGCGCACGGCGATCGCCGGCCTGGCGGTGCTCGACGTGGACGTGCTGGTGGCGTCGGGCCCGACGGTCGCCCCGGCCGCGCTCGGCGAGCTACCGCCGAACGTCCGGAGCGTGGCATGGGTCCCGCAGGCCCGCCTGCTGCCCCGCGTCGACTTCGTCGTCCACCACGGCGGCAACGGCACGATGCTGGGCGCGTTCGCCGCGGGGCTCCCCCAGCTGGTCCTGCCCCAGGGCGGCGACCAGTTCGCCAACAGCGAAGCGGTGGTGGAGTCGGGCGCAGGCGCCCAGTTGCCGGCCGCGGAGGTGACGGCAGAGGCGATCACCGAGCGGGTGGCGGCGTTGTTGAAGGACGCGCCGGCGCGCGAAGCGGCCCGTGCGGTGGCGGCGGAGATCGCGGAGATGCCCTCCCCGGCGAAGGCGGTGCCCGGCCTGCTCGCCTGCGCCTGACGCTCTCCGCGCGTCCCGGCCTGAGACGCACCGGCCACTCGCGGCGACATCCGGCCCGGGAACTGGCAGGCCTTGGCAGCACACGTGCCGAAGACCGAGCAGCGCGATCGGGGGCAGTTCGGCCAGTTGCTCAGCCGCGCAGACTCGTCCGCGCGGATGGCCCTGTTCTCTCGGCGGGGTCGAAGGCGGGGTCATCGACGACCTCATGAACACGCCGGCGCCGACGCTCCTGGCCGCCGATCCGCACTGAACGACGAAGGTGCCGCGATGCCCACCAGCAGCCGCCCGAGCGTCGACTTGCCCACGCCCGAACGGATGCTGGTCGACAGCGCTACCGGGATTGATCCGAGCCAGGCGCCGGGTGATCGTTCCGAGTCGCCCGATCACGCAGGAGTGCGGCGGCCTGCACAGACCAGTCGTGGTGTTCCTGCTCGAACCGCCGACCGCGCAAGCACGTCAGGTAGGGCCCGATCGGAGATCCGTGACGCAGGTAGGTCTCCTCGTCGAGATCCCCGCGGAAACGCCGCAGGATCTTGTCGAGGATCTCCACCTTGGCCGCGGCGGCCGCGGCTCGTTGCTCCAGTTGCGCGATCACCGGTGCCGCGTCGACGTGGTCGACGGCTTGGACCTTGACCAGCAGGTCGTCGCGGATGAACGACGGCTTGCCCACAGCGGCGGCGAAGTGCGCCAGTTCGGCGAGGCCGGCGTCGGTGACCATGAACAGCCGCTTGTTGGGACGGGTTTGCTGGACCACCTCTCGGCCGCTGATCAACCCGTCGTTCTCGAGCTTGGACAGCTCCAGGTAGAGCTGTTGCGGTTGGGCGTACCAGAAGTTGGCGACGCCCACGTCGAACGCCTTGGCCAACTGGTAGCCGCTGTACTCGCCGGACAGCAACGCCGCGAGCACAGCATGCCGCAGACTCACCGGCGCATCTCCTTGTCGTCCGATATCGGGGCAAGTCCATCATAAGCATGGTTATGATTAGTCAACATTATGACTAGGAGGATGGCGTGATCGACCGATGAGGCCCCAGGAGAACTGCACCCAGGAACCCGTTCGGAGCGGCAATTACCTGCGCTACGTCGCCTTGGGTGACAGCCAAACGGAAGGCGTCGGCGACGGTGACGACATCGTGGGCCTTCGGGGTTGGGCTGACCGGCTCGCCGAACACCTCACCATCGACAACCCCGATCTCCAGTACGCCAACCTCGCCGTCCGCGGCCGCCGCGCGGACGAAGTCCGGTCCGAGCAACTGGGGCCGGCTCTTGCACTGCGTCCCGACCTGGCCACCGTTGTCGCCGGAGTCAACGACCTGCTCCGGCTCCGAGTCGAGACCTCCACGGTGGCCGATCACCTGGAAGCGATGTTCGCCGCGCTCACCGACTCCGGAGCCCGCGTGGCGACCGTGACCTTTCCCGACCTCACCAGGATCATCCCCCTCGCCCGACCGGTTCGCTCCCGCATCCTCGACATCAACGATCGGATCCGTGCCGCAGCCGCCCGGCACGGCGTCGCCGTCGCGGAGATCGCTCGACACCCCTCCGTCGCCGACCGTCGGTTCTGGAGCGAGGATCGGTTGCACTGCAGCCCCCTGGGACATCAACTGATCGCCGAGGCGGTCGCGCACGCCCTGCAGGTGCCCGGCAGCAACGATTCGTGGAACGAACCTCCACCCCCGTTGCCCATCCCACCGTCAACGCACTGGCGCGCCACCGCTGAACTGCGTTGGGCAGCCACCTTTCTCGGCCCTTGGCTCGGCAGGCGCCTGCGCGGCCAGTCTTCCGGGGACCAGCGCACAGCCAAACACCCTCAACTCCACCGCATCGAGAGACCGCAGAGCTGAGTGTTGTTGACGTTGAGCGCCGTTGACAGCTCGGCATACCCTGGCTCGTGCGATCGAGATCGGTTCGCGAGCGCACTCACCTGCTCAGCAGGTATCCCGCGGCGAGCAGGACCGGGCCGGCGATGCTCCCGATCAGCAGGCAGCCCCGGCTGGTCCGCAAGCCCCGCTCGATGTCGGCGCTCAGCTGCTCATGGGTGCGGCCGGTGACGAGGTGCCGTCCGGCGCCGAGCACCGGGCGGCCGTCCCAGAACCCGGGCCGGCCCTGGACGTGCAGCGGCTCGCCGATCGGCAGGACGTACTCCCGCACGCTCCAGCCCCGCGAGTCGGACAACCACCCGCGCCGGAACGACTTCTCGCTCAGGACTCCCCGGGCGATCAAGCCTTGGAGGTGGACGCTCTTCTTCGCCGAGCTGACGTCCTCCTCCACGACACGCCGCAACGGCGGGCTGTGGCCGGTCCGGCTCGACCGGTGGTCCGGGTGCACGAGGCGCCCGTCGACGAGCACCGGACCACTTTCGTCCCGCACCTCGAACGCCATGGCGCCACCGGCTTCCCAGACCAGCCGCGTCGAAGGACCGTCGCCGCTGATGTTCTCCTCCACCTGGCTGAAGTACCACGCGCACGGCTGGCCGGACAGCGGTGCGACCAGCGGTCCCGCGGGGCCCGGACCGGCCCGGCCCTCCACCGCGCACAGCCGCTTCCCCGGCCCGGTCACGTCGGCGCACCGGGAGACCGGCAACCGCGCGATCCGCCTGCGCTCGCGGTGCGAACCCCAAGTCAGCAACGCCCACACAGGCATCAGGACGGTCAACGCGAAACCGATCGCGACGAGTACGACCGCCAGCGCCGTCATCCCCGACCTCCCTGCCGCGACCTGGGGAAAAGCGTACGGGGAGCGACGCCGCCGGCGGACCGGAACGACGGAAGTCGTCCTCAGGGCCGTCGCGTAACGCGGCGTCGGGCCGGCGAGGTCGGTAGTCGATCATGCTGTCGTGGTGCGGGTGGTCACAGCGTCGCAGCCGGAGTGGATTGCCCCGTTCACCGGCTTGGAGCGTGGGGCAGCAGGGTGCCGCTCCCGGGGAGGACTCAACCGAAAGCGCCTGCCGGGCGTGGAGGGAGCGGCCGGTCGCGTCGACCGGCCGAGGTAACCGCAGGAAAGGAACCTTCATGCGCATTCTCCGGTCACTCGCGGCCACCGCCGCGGTCGTCGGCGCCCTCTTGGGTGCGACCGCGACGGCCGAAGCGGCGAGCACCACCAACTGGCGGATCGAGTACGGCGCGAGCGTGACGGCGGGCACCATCTCGTGGACCGACGGGCGGTCGGCCTCCGTCAACGGCAACGTCCACGCGGTCAGCGGTTACCGCGAGACCTGCGTCTGGGGCGTCAACGGCAGCACCACCACCGAGATCGCCTGCTACGGCGCCAATCCCGGGAAGGACCACCCGTTCTACCACGGGCTGACCATCGACAAGGTCGGCGGCGTGCAGCTCATCCACATCAGCTTCTACGACGCGTACAACCACAAGCTGGGACAGCGTGGCTGCACCCGGAACGGCTGCGTCGTCGAGTGATCCGGCGGTCGGGCCCTCAACGATCTCGGGGGCCCGGTTCCGCCGGTGGGCGGCGGGGCGGGCGTAGGTCGTGAGCGCGGAACAAGCCGTGTAGGCCTCGTGTAGCGCCACTCGATACGGTGAGGCGGTTCGCCGATATCACCCGAAAAGGTGATGGCGAGGACCCCCTGCCGCGCTACCGAAGGAACGCATGAAGAGCCGCACGCAATGCGCTGGATTCGCCCTCGCCCTGATCCTCACCGGGATCGGCGGCACACCGGCCGGCGCGAGCCCGGCCGAGGGCCCCCAGGACTTCGGTCCGGTCGTCGTCACCGGGGTGCCCAAGTCAGCCACGCCGCCCGCGAGGCCCACGCAGAAGGTGGTGCAGCTGGCCACCATCGACACCGCGATCTCCGCCGGGGCGACCGCCTACGTCTACTCGGAGCTGCGGGCCTACAACGCCGACCAGCCGAACCTGATCGACAACGAGATCCGGTGCACCGGCGCGGGCAGGTCCAACGTGGTCATGGGTGAGAACGTGCTCCCCGCGACGCACCCGAACCCGGCGCTGCGGGACATCACGATCGTCAACCGGTTCCTCGTCACGGCGACGAGCAGCGGCAAGCTGACCTGCGTACTGTACCTGCGCACGAACTCGACCTCGGCGTTCGAGGCCCGCGAGACGGTGGCGGGGACGCTGAGGTTCGCCTCGACGGCGGTCGGCGGGGACGCGAACGGGACGGCCATGCAGCGCTCGCTCCCGGTCGGCAACCTCCCGGTCACGACCACCGTGGTCGCGCCGGTCGTCACCGCGACGCTGCCCGCCGGGTACCGGCAACTGGCCGTGATCGCGGACGTGGAGTTCCACCGCGGCCCCGAGCCGACCCCGGACAGCCCGATCCACTATTCGACGGCCCGCTTCACTCTCACCGCAACCACCTCGGGCGGCCCGGCCTGCGCGAGCGCGCCGGTCGCCCAGACGGAGGAGACGGTGGTGCGCACGGTCAACCACGCCGCCATCCCGCTGTACACCAAGGTCGCGGTCAACCCGGGCTGCACACAGGTGAGCGCCAAGGTGACGACGACGTACATCGCGGGCAACCCGGGGACAGTCGGCGGCGCGGCGCCCGGCCTCACCGACGAAACGGGCGAAATCGGAACGACCCCCAACCACACCTCGGCGATGACTCACCTGTTCGTGGTGCCGAGCTGACCACGTGGCCGGCGGCGGTTCCGGTGCGTCCGCTCGTCGTCCATTCCTTGAGCAGCACGCCGAGCGCTGCCTTCCCTCCGGTGGCCTCGACCACGCAGCGCAGGCCGAAGAGTGCCCGGCCGGTCGTGGCCGCGCTCTGGGTGTCCGGGCGACCGCGAACCTCGCCGGCGCAGCCCCGTAAGCGGTCACCGTGCCATTCCGGCTGTCTCCGACGCCTACGTTGCCCGACGGACGACCGTGATTGGATCCCACGTGGAAGCAGACCTGCTCGTCCAGCGCCTGCGCGGCGCCGGCCTAACCCCCGAGGCGGTCGTCCCGGCAACCGGTGGGGTCGTCGCGCTGGCAGCTCTCGTCACCGTCGAGGACGGCCGCCGGCTCTTCGCCAAAACCCTGACCACGCCCCGGCCGGACCTGTTCGCCGTCGAAGCCGCCGGCCTGCGCGCCCTCACCGAACTCGGCGCCGCACCGACTCCCCGAATCATCGTCAGCACACCCGAACTGCTGGTCCTCGAAGCAGTCGAACCCCGCCCGGACGACACCCGGTTCTGGGAACGAGCCGGACGCACCCTCGCCCACGTCCACACCACCGCCACCGGCACCCGATTCGGCTGGCGCCACGACGGCTGGCTCGGCCGGCTCCGCCAGGACAACACCTGGACCGACGACGGGCACCGCTTCTTCGCCGAGCGACGCATCCTGCGCTGGCTGTCCGAGCCACTGGTGGACGCCGCGTTCGACGCCGCGGACCGCGACGCCCTGGAGCGGCTGTGCGCGGCGCTTCCCGACATCGTGCCGCCGCAACCGCCGGTGCTCAACCACGGCGACCTGTGGACCGAGAACATCCTCGCCACACCGGCCGGTGACCCCGTGTTCATCGATCCCGCAGTGTCCTACACCTGGGCCGAATCCGACCTGTCGATGGTCTGGTCGGCGAACCGGCCACCCGAATCCGACCGGTTCTTCCCCGCCTACGCCGAAATCGCCCCCTTGGCCGACGGCTGGCGCGCCCGGATGCCGCTGCTGCACCTGCGGGAGTTGCTCAGCATCATCGCCCACGACGACGACGATTGGGGCGCCGCCACCGCGGTGCGCGAAATCATCGCGCCGTTCGCCCGCCGGCGACCAGGCAAAACCGGACCTACCTGACGATCGGCCCGCCCGCGCGGATCACCTCGCACACCATCGGCGCGACCGCCGGCCGATCCCCCGATCGAACAGGGCGATTTCGCCGGGGGACGTGCACCGGGCGGTCGGTGCAGGTTCTCAAGATGGACGGCCCGCTAGCCGCCGTAGCGCTTGGCCACCTCGTGGAAGGCCACCTTCGGGGTCCAGGTGGTCGGGTCGTCGGCCGGGACCTTCACGATGCCGAACCCGGCCTTGTCCAGGTCGCGGCGCGGGTCGTCGTGGTGCGGGTAGTCGGGCATGGCGAAGGTGAAGACGAAGCAGCCGTGCACGCCGGCCTCGTTGTAGAGATCGATCAGCTCGCCCAGATAGCGGGCCTGGGTTTGTTCGTCCCTCGGGTGATCGCCCTTGATCACGGGTTCCTCGGCGAACCAGTCGACGATCCGGAACGAGGCCGGTCCCCTGCGGTCGGCGCCCTCGTAGGCACCGCAGCCGAACTCGGTTATGATCACCGGCTTGTCGTTGTCCCGCACCAGATCTGTCACGCGGCGGGCGTATGCAGCATCGTCGGTTCCCGTCCGGTAAAGGCTGATGGCCACCGAGTCGAACCGAGACCAGTCGACCTCCTCCCAGCTCGCCGCCCCGTAGCCGACCGGGCCGCCGAACACCCGCCGGGCCGTCTCGGCGGCCCGGCCGAGCAGGACGTCGAGTCGCCGGTTGATTCGCCGTCGCACGAGCAGGCGTGCCTTGAAGATGACCCGCAGCCGCAGGAAGGACCACCGGCCGGGCACGATCCCGCGAATGGTGTGGGAGAACTCGCTGCCGACGAACAACGTCACCCGGCCCGGATGACGTGCGCGCAGTTCTTCGGCCGCTACGCCAATTCTCTCCAGGTGTGCCAGCACCTCAGGTTCGCGGCAGTCCTCCAGGTTCGGTCGGATCCACACGTCCAGCCCGGCTTCCAGTGCGTACTCGGCCGCCGCGACGAGCTGGTCACCGTCAGGACCGATCACCGACACGGTCGTGCAGTGCAGTTCGTCGTGGATGGCCTGGAGGTCCCGCCGAACGACGTGCTCTGGAGCGTCGTCCACCAGGTAGGTCATGCCCCGAAGGGTCAGCATGCGATCACACCCCCTTTCGGCCGCCGGCGATTGCCACGACGTGCCCCCCTTGATTCCGTATCGTGCCATGCTCGATGTCCCCCACGAAGTCGCCCACTCACCCAGGTGGACTGACCAGCGCACCGAAACGTCTTGTTGACATCCCCGTAACCGCCGGAGAGGCTGTTAGCGCTCACATCGCACCTGCTCGTGCGCCAGAACCCCCTGGCTCGCCAGCGCGGTCCCTCCTTCCCCCAAGGAGCCCCCTATGGCAACGTTCATCCGCCTCCGGCAGAGATTGGCGGTCGCGCTCGGCGTGATCATCGTGCTGCTGGCAGCGTTCGCCCCGCCGGCCGGCGCGCAGTTCATCACGGTCAACAACCCGGTCATCCAGCAGCGCGCCGACACCGCGATCTACAAGCACACCGACGGCTACTACTACATGACGGCCTCGGTCCCCGACTACAAGCGGGTCGAACTGCGACGCGCCACGACACTGCAGGGCCTCGGCAGCGCCGCGACGGTCAACGCGTTCACCGCGCCGTCGAGCGGCGCGCTGAGCGGTTGGATCTGGGCGCCGGACATCCAGTTCATCGACGGCGCCTGGTACATGTACTTCTCGGCCTCGCCCAGCACCGCGCAGTTCAACCAGCGGCTCTACTGGATCCGCAACACCTGCGCCAATCCGATGACCTGCGCGTGGAGCGCGCCCCAGCGCTTCAACACCGGCTGGGATTCCTTCCAGCTCGACGCGGCCTCGTTCGTCAATCGCGGGGTGCGCTACTTCACCTGGGCCCAGGACAGCCCGTCCACCAACTTCAACAGCCACATGTACATCGCCCGGATGAACGGGCCCACCGGCATCACCGGCACGGTCACCGAGATCGCGCGCCCGACGTACGCCTGGGAGATGGAAGGCGTCGCCGGCGTGGTGGAAGGGCCGTCGCCGCTGGTCAAGAACGGCCACGTGTTCATCGCCTACTCGGCCTCGGCGACCGACTCCCGGTACAAGCTGGGCCTGCTGTCGGCCGGCGACACCGCGGACCTGCTGGACCCCGCCTCCTGGCGCAAGAGCCCGAACCCGGTGTTCCAGACCGCGAACGGGGTCTACGGCCCGGGCCACGGCAGCTTCACCGTGGCCGAGGACAACCGCACGGACGTGCTGGTCTACCACGCCCGTGACTACGCCAACCCGACGCCGGACGCGCTCACCGACCCGAACCGGCACACCCGCTTCCAGCAGCTCTACTTCAGCGACAAGGGCGCCCCGTTCTTCGGCCAGCCGCTGCCGAACGGAATGACCGCGCCCGGCATCCGGGGCCAGCACAGCAACCGCTGCGTCGACAACTACGACTTCGACACCACGCCCGGCGCGCTCATTCGGTTGTACAGCTGCAACGGCAACGCCGCGCAGGAGTGGGAATTCAACTACAAGGGCGTCAGCTGGTACGAGATCCGCAACCGCAACACCGGTACCTGCCTGACCGACATCAACGCCAGCACGGCGCTGAACGCCGACGTCGGGCTGGTCGCCTGCAACAACTCGACGGCCCAGCAGTGGCAGATCATCGACCAGGGCAACGGCTGGTTCTCGCTGCGCAACGTCGCCGGCAACATGTGCCTGGACAACTACGATTGGAAGGCCGAGAACGGTGCCCGGCTCTCGCTCTACACCTGCAACGGCTTCGCCGTCCAGCTGTGGCGGCGTGGCTAGAGCAAGAACGGTGGCGTAAAGCAGGGCTGCGGCCCGGATCGATCCGCGCTTGCGTGAGATCGGTCCGGGCCGCTCCCTGCTACGGCGTTGACCTGTTGAGGTGCTCGGTCACCGGTCGCGGGAACCACGCCAGTAACGCAGGGCCTGGTCGGCAGCGACTGTGAGGGAGATGGTCGCCGCCAGCGCGCGCAGCCCCACGGTGACTGCGGGAAGCACGTCGACGACATGCCGGATGAAAAGGATCATGGTGGTTGCTCCTGTCCGTCGTGGTCGGTATCCACGGTCGGACCTGAACCGTCTATTCGGGTGCATCGGTGGAACTGGACGAAACTGGACGAGCGGGAACGGCGGGTCTCCCCGCAGCGGCTGCGGTCCTAGCCGAGTTGAGAGAGCTGGCGGGCGATCCGGGCCACGAGGACCTGATGGCGTTCGCAGCGAGGTCGGCGTCCCCGCACCGGTTCTCGAGGAGCACGTTCTACAACTGGTTGTCCGGGAAGGCGCAACCCGAGCGGCACAATCTGAACGGGTTCGTCTCGCTCTGCCTGGGCTACGCCGACGCCCACCCGGCGGTCTCCAGCCTCGGCGACGGGCAACGCAGCATCAGCCACTGGGTGAAGCGCTACCAGGAGGCACTCGCCCCCGCCGAGCTGGTCCCCGGCACGGCGGGGGTCGTCGGATCGGCACCGAACGACGAAATCGCCGCAGATCGCGCCGCCGCGGTGACGGCCATCCTCGATCAGGGGTTCACCGGCCGGCGCTGGGTGATCGACGAGATCGACCGGCTGCTGCGGAACCGGACGAGCGGGTACGTCTGGGTGGAAGCCCCAGCCGGGATGGGGAAGTCGGCCTTGGCGGCCTACCTCGTGCACTCCCGCGGCTGGATCGGGCACTTCTCCCGGATGCGGCGCGGAAGGACCGTGGCGGTGGCGTTGCGGAACCTCGCCACGCAGCTGGTCGACCGACATGGGCTGGGAGGGGAGGTCGCGCCGGCGGAGCAGGCGTGGACGCCGGAAGCGTTCGACCGCATCCTGGCCGGCGTAGGCCGGCAGCCGGGTGCGCCGGTTGTGCTGGTGGTCGACGGCGCCGACGAGGCGGGCACCGACGCCACTTTCGACGATGAGCCGCAACCGTGGGGGCTGCCCGCGCAGCTTCCCGACGGGGTGGTGCTCCTGGGGACGTACCGCACCGGGCACGCGCCGCCCAGCGTCGACCCCACCGCGGTGGTGCGCATCCGGCCTGACGCCGAGGAGAACCAGCGCGATCTCGTCGAGCACCTGCACGCCGTCACCCGGAGCGGTGCCCTGTCCCGCAGCGTGGCCGCGGCGGGCCTCGATGCCGGCGCGTTCGTCGAGGAGCTGGCCGACCGCAGCGGCGGAGTATGGATCTACCTGAAGTACGTGCTCACCGAGATCGAGAACGGGGACCGGGATCCCCGCGACCTGGCCTCGTTGCCCGTGGGACTGTCGGCCTACTACGCCACCGCAGTGCGACGATGGGCATCGAACCGCCAGTGGCACGATGTCTCGCTGCCCGTGCTGGGCACGCTCGCCGCCGCGGGCGAACCCCTCCCCAGCGCTCGTCTCGCCGCGCTGGCCGGCGTGGACGAACAGGACGTCCTCCGCTGCTGCCACGGATGGCTGCGACCGTTCCTGTCCGTGGCGCCGCCTCCCACCCGCCGGTCCGGGCCGGGGGAAGCTACGCGTCGCGAGTTCGCGATCTACCACGACAGCTTCCGCGAGCTTCTCACCGGCACCGGCGACCTCGCTGGTGGCACCGCGCCTGGGCTGTCGGATGCCCTCGCCACGGCTACGACGACGGCGCACAGCCGGATCGCCGCCCACTACCTGGGCCGGTTCGGCGGACTGGCTGCGCACCTGCCCGTGCCGGCCGCGGATCCCACGGCGGTGGCCGCGATGGACGACGGTTACCCGCTGCGGCACCTCGCTCGGCACCTCGCCGCCGCCGGCCGTGCGGCCGACCTGCATCAGCTCCTCCGCACGGAAGGCACCGGGGGTGCAGAACGAACGGGCAACGTCTGGTTCGCCGCGCACGACCACGCGGACACCATCGACGACTACCTCACCGACGTCGCCCTGGCCCGCGCGGAGGCCGAACACCGCACAGACCTCGCGCTCGACCGGCACCGCCCTGCCCCGAGCCTCGCCGAGGAAATCCGCTACCACCTCGTCGCGGCCTCCGTCGCGAGCCTCACCACCACCGTCCCGACACCTCTGCTCGTTGCCCTGCTCGATCACGGCCGGTGGACTCCGCAGCGCGTGCTCGCCCATGTCCGGCGCCTCGCTGACCCGCTCGACCGGGCACGCGCGCTGACCACGGTCGCGCCGCATCTCCCGGCACCGCAGCGGAGGGTCGCGTTGTCGGCAGCGCTGACCGCGGCCGGCGCCGTTTCGTTCGCACACACGCAGGCCCGGGCGTTCCTCGACCTGATCCCTCATCTGCCACCCGTGCAACGGCCGGTGGCCGTCGAGCGGGCCCTGGCCGCGGCCCTACTCGTCTCGAACAAGCACGACCGGGCACAACTGTTCGCGGAGCTCGCACAACACCTGGACCACGACCAGCTCGAGACGGTGTTGGAACTCGTCACCGGCCCCGAGATCGATCTTTCCGGTGCCGTGGTCTTGACCCAGCTGGCGCCGTACCTGTCCGCCGCGCAGCTCGAGACCGCGCTGGCCGCCGCCCAGACCATCGTCGACGAGTACGCGCAGGTCAGAGCACTGACCAGGCTGATGGGCCAGCTGCCGCCAGAAGGGCGGGCGGGGATTCTCGCAGCCACGCTTGACCGTGCCACGGCGCTGACCCGGCCGGACTACCGGGCCCGGCGGCTGGCTGAGCTCGCGCCTGTGGTGCCGCCGGAGCAGCGGCCCGCTGTTCTCGCCACCGCGCTCGCCGCGTGTCACGCCGTCGACGACCGGTACTTCCAGGCAGGTGCCTTGCTCGAACTGCTACCGCACCTCGAAGGGGACCAACGGGACGAGGCTCTCGCGACCGCACTGTCAACCGTTGTCGAGCTACTTCACGGCGAGTATCCGCACACGGGGGTGCCGCTGCTCAAGACGCTGATCTCCGACCTGTCCGCCGCACAGATGAGGACCGTCCAGACCTCGGTCCAGGACATCGCCGGCACGCCGCACCGGGTCGAGGTGCTGGTGGCGTTGGCGTCACGGTTGCCGCCCCCGCAGGCGTCCCAGGCCATCACAACCGCGCAAAACGTGCACTGGGGCCACTTCGACGACCAGGCCAGGGGCGCGGCGTTGCTCAGCCTGGCACCGCACCTGACGCCCGGCGACCTCGGGTCCGCGGTGGCGAACGCGACGACGATTCCCGATCGTGACGCCCGCATCACCGCGCTGGCGGGCCTGGTGCCGTTCCTGCCGCCACCTGAACGGTCTCCCACGCTCGCGCACGCGTTGGCCCTGGCCACGGAGATCGCCGACCACCAGGCACAGGTCACGGCACTCGCGGGTCTGGCGCCGTACCTGTCCGCCGCTGAGCGAGCCGCCACCACGGCCGCCGCATTCGACACCGCGGCTGCCATCACGGACAACCGCTCCCGGGTCAGCGCGCTGCGTGCGCTGATGCCCTACCTCACCCCGGAACAACTCGCGACCACACTGCGTGCGGTGACCAGCTTCGCGGAACCGTTCGAGCGCGTGTGGTTGCTCGCCGCCCTGGCACCGCACTTGGACCACGCGCAGCTCACGGATGCGCTCGCTGCAGGCACCAAGATCTACGATGACCACTACCGGGCCCGCGCGATCGAGGTGCTGGCACCGCACCTCACGCCGGAGCAACTCGACACCGCACTCGCGGCGACCAGCTCCATCGGCAACGAGTACACGCGGGTGAAGGCGTTCGCTGCGCTGGCTCCCCACCTGTCGCGTGCGCAGCTGACCACAGCTCTGACGAGGGTCACGGACTTGGAAGATCCCTCGGCGAGGGTGGAGGCGCTGGCCGGGATGGCACCGCATCTGGCGCCGGAAGAACGCGCCGCGGTGCTCGACACCGCATTGGCCGCCGCAGCGGTCTCCGAGGACGACCTGTTGCGGCTGACGACGCTGGAGCAGCTGGCCCTGCACCTGCTCCCCCGTCACGTGGAGACCGCCCGGGACATCGCGCTTGCCATCGTTCGCCGGGACATCCGGCCCACGGCGCTCGCGGAACTGGCGCCGCACACCGAGCCACCGCACCGAGCCGAGATCCTGGCGACCGCTCTCGCTGATGCCGAATCGGCAGCCGGGATCGGCGGCCGCGTCAAGTTACTGGCGCGGATCGGGCCAGGCCTCCCCCCTGATCAACGCGTGGAACTGTGCCAGTCGCTGCTGGACGAGATCCTCGGCGGGAACCGGGTCGTGTACTGGAATCTGGACGTGTGCCGGCTGGCGCCCTGTCTGACGTCCGGTCAGCTCGACATGGTCCTGCACGAGGTGCACACGCTGGCGAACGAGAACGGCCGCGCCGGATTGCTGGCCGGCCTCGCGCCACACCTGAACACGCGGCAGATCGCAGACGCGCTGGAAGTGGCGTTCCACATCACCGGCTCGCACCAACGCGCCAAGGCGCTGACCGCACTCGTACCACATCTGTCGGCTGATCAACTCGTGGCTGCCGCCGGCGCGGCACACGCCGGCGACACCGGAACCCGGACGGCTTTGTTAGCCCACGCCGCAGAGCTCGGACTCGATCGTGAAGCGCGGGTAACAGTGCTGCGTGCGGTGCTGCGGGGAACGAATCGCGCCACGTGTCTCGCGCTGGTGCCTGAGACTGCCTCGTTGCTCACCGACCTCGCGCCCGACGACCATGCCCGCGCCTTGGTAAAAGCGCTTCATGACGTGACCAGGTGGTGGGCATGACCACGCTCCAGCCGGTAGGCCGCACGGGACGTCGGCCCGGACCATCGACGGCACCTTCCTCGGCGCGTACCGGTAGTGCGTTGTCAACGGTCTGAGCCGACAGCGGTTGTCGAGACTCAGTTACCTGAGTATCAGGAATCCTGTCCTTGATCAGCCAATTACCCGTCAGTAGGTTCTGGGCATGCCCCCAGGTCAGCGCCATCCACGCGGACGAGCCGCAGTCGTTCTTGCCATGTCGGTGTTCCTGCTCATCGTCGTCCCGGCGTCCTCCGGCATGGCGTCACCGACGTTCGGAGACCAGGTCACCGTCACGCAAGGCCAGTTGCAGGGCAAGACCGATTTCGGCAATCGCCAGTTCCTCAACATTCCCTACGCGGCACCGCCGACGGGGGCGTTGCGGTTCCGGCCGCCGCAGCCACCCTCGCCGTGGCCAGGTGTTCGCGACGCCACCCGCCAAGGCAACATCTGCCCGCAGAGCCTGCCACTCGGCAACGTCAGCGAAGACTGCCTGGTGCTCAACGTGACCACACCGCCGGCAGCGAAGTCCACGAACCTCCCGGTGATGGTGTGGCTGCACGGCGGCGCGTACACCCTCGGCTCCGGCGCGGGGTACGACCCGAAACCGCTGGTCACCAAAGGCGACGTCATCGTCGTCACACTGAACTACCGCCTCGGTTCCTTCGGCTACCTCGCCCTGCCCGGCCTGGCCACGGAAGCCGGCACCACGGGCAACTACGGGATCCTCGACCAGCAAGCCGGCCTTCGCTGGATACGTGACAACATCGCCGCCTTCGGCGGGAACCCGCGCAACGTCACGATCTTCGGAGAGTCGGCGGGCGGGCACAGCGTCTGCATGCAGCTGATCTCCCCGACCGCGGCGGACCTGTTCCACAAGGCCATCTCCCAAAGCGGTGGCTGCGTCGGCACCGCCCTCGGCCCGGCGGCGTTGAACACCGCGTACTCCGTCGGCGATTCCTTCGCGAAGAAAGTCGGCTGCCCGGACACCGCCGCACAGGTCACTTGCCTACGCGGCAAGCCGACGGACGAGCTGATCAAAGCCCAAGGCGAGGCACTTCCGCTGCAGGCCGAGCTGAGCTGGACGCCGACGATCGACGGAAAAGTCGTCAAAGAGCCCACCCGGGACGCACTGGCCACCGGCCGGTACAACAAGGTCCCCATGATCAGCGGAACCAACAAGAACGAGGGAAACCTGTTCGTCGCGCTCGGCTGGCACCTCGGCAAGCTACGGCGGCCCACCGCGGCCGAACTCGAGACGGAGATCCGCGCCAGGGCAGGTACGGTCACTCCCGAACTGCTGGCAGCCTACCGGCCTGAAGCGCCGGACAACGCGGACGCGGCCATGTCCGGCGTGATCACCGATGGCGCCTTCGCCTGCCCGAACGAATCGCTGGTACGGACCATGACCTCGCAACCCGGACAAGCCGTCTACCAATACGAGTTCGCCGACCCACAGCCGCCCTACTCGTTCCTCGACCCGCTCATGCCCCTGGAAGACTTCCATTCCGCCGAACTGTTCTACCTGTTCGGCACCGTACAAGGACTCCCCTCCCTACTGGACCTCCGGCAGCACCGGCTGTCACAGCAAATGATCGGATACTGGACACATTTCGCCACCACCGGCAACCCGAACGGCCCCGGACACCCCGCCTGGCCGGCAGCCACCACGGCCACACCCTCCCCCGTCCAGAACCTGACCTCGGAAGGCACCAGTCCCCGCACGACGTTCCCCGCCGACCACCACTGCAATCTCTGGTAAAGGTCGACCGCTGCTCAGCTTCCGAGGATCTCCGCCGCGGGTTGTTGCGGATCGTATGCGGCCCAGCCCGGATTCCCGGTGCCGGCGAACGCGATCCAGGCGGTGTGCACCCGGGCCGCGAGGCCGTCCGGGGCGGGGTCGGGGCCGAGCAGGCCGGTGTCGCCGTGCAGCCAAGGCTTGTCGGCGATGTCGAAGACGAAGGGCAGTTCGACGGTGTGGGTAGCGCCGAGCCGTCCGTTCAGGGCCGTCGAGCGATACCCGAACGAGTAGACGTGTGTGCGGCCGCCCGAGATCTGTGCGTGGGCTTGGGCCATGCGGGCCGTGCCGGCGCCGAAGAGTGCCTCCCCCAGCACCGCGGAGCGCAGCTCGCCCGGTGTCGCGTTCGGCCGTGCCGCGCGGTGCGCGGCGACCTCGGTCTCCGGGTCCGCACCCACCCTGGCGGCGAGAGCGAGCACGTCTGCCGTCGTGGAGGACTCGAGATTGCCTTGCGGTACCAGGTAAAGGTGTCCCTCTTCGGTGTTGGTGCCGATCAGCAGGTCGACGTCGCGGGCCGGCCCGTCCGTGAGACTGCCGGCGGGCTGGACCGCGAGGACGAGGCTGAACGGGCTGAGGCCGGCCAGCGGGTCCGTGGCGGTGCCGGTGCGCAGGTCGAGTCCGGCCAGCGCGGGCAGGATCTCCAGGAAACGCTCGTCCGGGATCGCGGCGAAGGCTTCGGCGGTCGGTTCGGCGCCCAGCGCGGCGGCCGCCGTGGCGGTGACTCGGTGCGCCTGTTCCGGGGTGAAGGCGCCGGTGCCGCTGCCGCTCTGGACGATCGCCCGCCGGAACAGGCCCTTGGCCTCCGGTGTCGCGAGTAGCGCTCCGACGAGTGTGGCGCCCGCGGACTGGCCGAAGATCGTGACGTTGTCCGGGTCGCCGCCGAACGCGGCGATCGTGGCGCGCACCCAGTTGAGTGCGGCGAGCACGTCGAGCAGGCCGCGGTTGGGCGGCGCGCCCTCCAGGTCGAGGAAACCGGGGATGCCGAGGCGGTAGTTCACCGTGACGAGGACGATGCCGTCGCGGGCGAACGCGCTGCCGTCGTAGAGCGCGGCGCGGGTCGAGCCGGTGACGAAGCCGCCGCCGTGCACGAAGACCATGACGGGTCGCCTGCCGCCGTCGGCGGCGGGCGTGCGGACGTCGACGGTCAGGTACTCCTCGCCCCGGACCCAGCCCGGCCCGAAGTAGGGGGTCATGTCGAGCCTGCCGAAGTCGCGGACCGGCTGGGGAGCCGTGGGCGAAGGTTGCGTGCCGTCGCGGACGCCGGACCAGCCCGGGTGCGGCTCGGGCGGCGCGAAACGGCGGGCGCCGATCGGTGCTGCCGCGTACGGGATGGCACGGTAGAACTCGCCGGAGTCGTCGCGGGCGCCGCGAACGACGCCCACCGGGGTTTCGACGACCGGGTTTGCGCACTGGGTCATGGGAAGCGCTTCCTTTCGGGGAGTCTCAGGAGAGGCGGGAGAACGCCGCCCACTCCTTGATCGCGAACTTCGACCCGGTGCGCTCGACCTCGGCGGCGCCCTGTCCGCCGAAGTGCGCGGGGAAGACGAGCGCGTTGTTCTCGGCGGCGTGGCCGAGCAGCTTGTGCCGGGTGGCCCGGGACTCGGCCGGGTCCTCGCAGAAGCAGGAGTTGGTCTCCGGCTCCACGATCTGCAGCGCGGTGTGCACCAGGTCCCCGACAAACAGGGCCCGCTCCCCGCCGGACTCCAGGGCGAGCACGGACGAGCCGGGGGTGTGCCCGGGAGCGAGATCGAGCCGCAGGTTCTTGTCGATCCGGTACGACCCCTCCCACAGGTGGGTCAGGCCGGCCTGGTGGACCGGCGTGACGCTGTCCTCGAAGACGTTCTGGTTGCCGCGGCCCAGCACGGACTTGTGCTCGTTGGCGGGGTCCCAGAACTCGAAGTCCCGCTGCGTCATCAGGTACGTCGCATTCGGGAACGTCGGGACCCAGGTACGGCCGTCGAGCCGGGTGTTCCAGCCGACGTGGTCGACGTGCAGGTGCGTGTTGACCACGATGTCGACGTCCTCCGGCCGCACTCCGGCGGCGGCGAGGTTGCCGAGGTAGTCCGTGTCCAGACGGCTCCACACGGGCGAGTACGGCCGGTCCTTGTGGTTGCCGACGCCGGTGTCGACGAGGATCGTGCGCCCCTCGCTGCGCAGCAGCCAGGACTGGATCGCCGACTGGCACTCGTCCGTCCGAGGGTTCCAGAAGTCGGGCGCCAGCCGGGCGCGATGCTCGTCCCACGAGCCGTCCGGGCTCTCCGGGAAGAACTCGCCCGGGGTCATTTCGACCGAGCCGTAGAACTCCTTGATGCGGGTGACCGTGACATCGCCCAAGATGATCTGCTCCATGGCACCGAGCCTGGACACGCGGGCACGCACGAACCACTCCCGCGTTGTCCTACCCCTCGCGGGGTGTGGCTGGGGTCGGACCGGACCCGGATACTGGGAGCATGGACGGACCTGGCCCCCTCGGCGATTTCCTGCAGGCCAGACGGGCGCTGCTGCGACCGGAAGACGTCGGCCTGCGCGATTTCGGGCCCCGCAGGCGGGTGACCGGGCTCCGGCGTGAGGAGCTGGCCCAGCTGGCGGGCGTCAGCGTTTCGTACTACACGAGGTTGGAGCAGGGGCTGTCCCGCGGCGCCTCGGCCGAGGTGCTCGACGCGATCGCCCGCGCCCTGCTGCTCGACGACCACGAGCGCGAGCACCTCAACCGGCTCGCCGGGGCCGCCCGCCACACCCCCCGCGCGCGCCGTCCCCGGCCCGAGAAGCTCGCCGACGAGACGCGCGACCTCCTGCGCGCCGTGGACGGCGTCCCGGCGCTGGTGCTCGGCCGGCGCACCGACGTGCTGGCGTGGAACACGCTCGGGCACGCCCTGCTGGCCGGCCACCTGGACTTCGGCAGCCCGGACAACCCGGCGGGGCGGCCGAACACGAGCCGGATGCTGTTCCTGGACCCACACTGCCGGGAGCTGTACACGGACTGGAAGAGCAAGGCCCGCGCGGTAGTCGGCAACCTGCGGATCACCGTCGGCAAACACCCGCAGGACCCACTGCTCGCAGAGCTGATCGGCGAGCTGACGATGAAGAGCCCGGAGTTCGTCGCACTCTGGGGCGACCACCGCGTGGCACCCTGCGACGCCGCGTCCTACGAACTGCACCACCCCGTCGTCGGCACGGTGACCGTCACACAGCAGACACTGTCGATCGCCCGCTCACCGGAACAGGTGCTGATCGTGTGCACGACCCCCACCGGCTCCCCCTCCGAGGAGGCTCTCGCACTACTCCGGCAAACAAGCAGCGGCCAGGCGCCTCACGCGGGCAACGTCGGTGCTCCCATGCGGACAATCCGCTAGGTGACGAACGTCAGCTGAGCGCTCGGGGATCGGAGGGACCATGCCGATCCCCTACAGCCTCCCGATCCCGGGGATGATCAGCCGCGGAAGGCGGAGGCGTTGTCGCGGGCACAGTCGGCGAAGGTGAGCGCGGGCCGACCTGTCGTCCCACGACGCCGTTGGCTCCGGCGATCAGGATCATGATGGTTGTCCTCTGTTTTCTGTGTGTTGCCGGGTGCCGGTTACGGTTTGCGGTTACCAGCCAACGGGGCCGAGGCGATCGATGAAGATCCCGGTCGGTCCATCGGCGTCGAGCGTCGCGAGTTCGATGATCGGGTCGGTGCCCTCGGTGACCGTCAGCTGGCCGGTGTGGTTGTTCATGTCGGTGGCGGTGAACTTGCGGTTGACGACCTCGCCGGGGGTGATGGCGTTGAACTTGATGTTCGGGAGCGCCTGGGCGTACCGGACGGTGATCATGTTCAGCGCCGCTTTCGACGAGCTGTAGGCGAGCTCGTGCATTTTCGAGACGGGCTGCGTCGGATCGGCCATGACCGCAAAGGAACCGCCACCGCTCGACACCATCACCACCCGTGCGTGGTCCGCCGCAGCCAGCAGGGGAAGGAACGCGTGCGTGACCCTGACCGGCCCATACACGTTGGTGTCGTAGACGGAATGAATCTCCTCGGCCGTCGCGTCCGCGGGCGGGACAGCCTTTCCCGGCGCGCCGGCGTTGTTGATCAACACGTCCAGCCGGTCGGTGTGCTTTCGCACGAGCTGTACGGCGTCGGCCACCGACTCGTCCGAGGTCACATCCAGCGGGACCATGACCACGTTCGCGCCACCGGCAGCCAGCTTGTCGGCGGCCGCCTGACCCCGGCCTTCGTCCCGTGAGCCGAGGAAGATCGTCCAGCCCAGCTCACCGAGCCGCCGGGCCGCTTCAAAACCGAGTCCCTTGTTGCCTCCGGTGATCAGCACCGAGGTCTGCTCTTTGTTCGTCATGGCCACCAGACACCGCTTTCCGCTCGGCTGTGACCACCTGTGAACGACCTCACATGGCTCCCCTCTGTGTCAAGCAGACGGGGAAGCCGTTGTCCTATCCTTGTGGGCGGCAGGCTCGGGAAGTGACTGTTCCGAAGTGTTGACCACGGGGTTCAAGTCAGCCGCGCTGGAGTCAGGAGCCGCCCCCGAATGTCCTCCCGGGCCTGCCGCTGCGCGCTCGGCGTCGCGGGCCATCCGGCGGTAGACGACATCGGACAGGCGGCGTCTCAGACACCGCATCGCTTCCATACTCGTCTTGCCCTCAGCCAACCTCCGCCGGTAGTAGACACGACCGGGGGTGTCGTGACGGAGCTGGACAATGGCCATCACGTGCAGCACCCGGTTGATCCGGCGGTTTCCCGCCCGCGACAGCCGATGCCGGCGACGATCACCAGAGGACGCCTCCAACGGCGCCGTGCCGTTCCAGGACGCGAACCGACCCTTGTCGGCGAACCGGCCGATATCACCGATGTCGCCGAGCAGGCGAGCGGCGCCCGACGGGCCGATCCCGAACAGCTCCAGCAGCGTGCTGCCAGTGGCCGCGACCAGCTCACCCAGTTCGGTGTCTGCGGCCTTGATCCGCTTGTCGATGCGGTCCAGCTCGGCGACCAGGTCCGCGGCCAGCCGCCGACGGGTCCTGCCCACGACATCACGCGGCCGCACCGACACCAGCAGCGCGCGGGCCTGGGTGGCGGACAGGAACTTCTTCGCCCCGCCGGGCAGCAGCTCCAACAGCAGGCGATGCAACCGGTTGACGACCTGGGCGCGAGCATGGCCCAGTTCGTCCCGATGATCCACCAGCAAACGCAGCGCCACGGTCGCGTCATCGACCTGAACCTGCCGCAAACCCCTTGTGCGCAAGGCAACCACCGCGACCGAGTGCGCGTCGACCGGGTCGGTCTTACGGCCCTGGCCGGTGGCGAACACCCGCACCCGCGCCGAGAGTTTCGCCGGCACATCGACTACGGTCTCACCGTCGGCGACCAAGCGCTGCGCGAGGTGGCGGCCGATACCCTGACAGCCCTCGACCGCCCACACCCGCTGCGGATGCCGACGACCAGCGGCCAGCATGCGGCAATAGCCGTCCTGATCGGTGCCGAACCGCCCGGTGTACAGCACATGCTCACGCTCGTCGATGATCTCGATGGTGGCAGACCGCTTGTGCGGATCCACGCCGATGATCATTGGTGTCACGCTGTTCTCCTCGCCGTACCCGGGTTGGTATCAGGCGAGGTGGGCAGCGCTACTTCGAGCTGAGCAGACCCCTCTTGAGCCACACCCCGCCACGGTGCTCGACGAGGGCACGCCATGTGAGAGCCACACCCGAAAAGCGTGGTGGGCAGCCGATGAGAGAGCCACCCGTCGAACACCTCGACCAAGCCTGGCCCGGCTTCAGTCGTACCGCCATTCAACAAGTAGCCGATGAGCGGAGGCGGCAGCTTGACGCACGAGACGACTTCCAGGATCAGCCGACCTCGTCGCGGACGGCGTGTCGAGGTCGGTGGCGGTCAGGCGGAAGGCGTCGGCCGTCTCGGTCGCGTCCATGACGAACGGCGCGTACCACTGGTAGTCCATCTCGCGGCAGGCGGCCCCTGTGCCCGAAGGGGTTCTGGTCCGCAACGGCCAGTCGTTCGACGCTGTGGGTGGTGCTCGGTTTGGGATGGGTCTCGGCGGGCCGAGTGACTCGCCTCGCGGGCAGTGCCGGGCGGACGGAACGATCCTGGGAGGGCCGAAATGATCTCGGCCCTCCCAGGACAGTTCGGCACGAGGATCAGATCTTGCCCGCGGCCACGTCGGCGAGGGTCACGCGGGAGGACTTGTAGTTCACCACATAGCGCTTGGCCGAGTCCGCCGAGGTGATCTCCTCACGGATCGGCAGGCCGTTGTCGGCGTTGATGGTGAGGACGTCCGCACCGCCGCCCAGGATGGCGGGTGGCACCGTGAGGGTCAGCGCGGCCTGGCCGTCGACGTTGGTCTTGCCGACGATCATGTCCGGGATGGTTGCGTACAGCTTCAGCACTCCCGCGCGGACCTCCGAGTCGGCGGCGTTGGCGAACAGCGCATGTTCGGCGTTGCTCCACAAGTGGTTGTTGATCAGGTTTTCCAGGTCCTTGCCCGTCGGACGCGGTTTGGGGGCGGGAACCGGCTTGCCGTGCTTGCGGAACATCTCCGCGGTCTCCGCTTGGGCTGCCGCCCAGGCCTTGTCCGCCTCGGCGGGGCTCAGGCCGACTCCCAGAGCATTGTTGGACGCGGTGATCATCGCGATCCTGGCCTTGTCGACGTCGCCGTTCGCGGCGAGACGGGCCGCCGCCATCACCTTCCCGTCGTACGGCGTAGCAGGCTCGGCATGGCCCTTGGCGACTGCGTCCGCCAGGGTCTTCGCCGAGTCGCCCGTGAACTGCCGGCCCTTGTCGGTGTAGAGGGTGTAGTAGAGGTCCGGCTTGTTGTCCGGCCCGAACTTCGTGTTGATGATCAGCGACGCGTCCCCTGGCTGCGTGCCGGCCGCCTTGACCGCGGAGGCCAGCTTCACCAGCGGTGCCTCGACCGCCTGCGGGGCCGCGTCGGACGGGCCGGCCGGGACGCTGCCGCCCGACGTACCCATCACCACAGCCGCCGCGACGGCCGCCGCGCCCACGGCGGCGACGCTGACCTTGGGCCAGGAGAACCAGCGCTTCGGTGCCGCGACCGTGGCCACGGGTTCCTCCATCGCCGTCTGCAGTGCCGCGCGGGCACGGTCATAGGCCTCGGGACCGGGAGACGGCACGTCACGCAGATTCTTCATGAGGTCCATTTCATCCATGGGTCGTCTTTCAGGTTGTCGGGACTTGCAGCAGCGCGACCACTTCGGGGGCTTCACGCAATGCCTTGCGCGCCTGGTGCAACAGGCGGCGGGCCGTGCCGGCCGGGATGTCGAGCACCCGCCCGGCCTCGGCGACGGTCAGGTCCTCCCAGGCGACCAGGCCCAGCACTTCCCGCTCTTCCGGTTTGAGCCGAGCCAGTGCCCTGCCCAGCAGTGCCTGCGTGTCCACGCGGGTATCCACCGCCGGCCAGGGATCCCAGTCACTCGCCACGCCGGTCAGGTCCGACGCCGGCTCCTCGGCAGGTGCAGACCGCCAGTGCCGGCGCAGCCTGTTCAGCGCGACGCCGTACAACCAAGGCCTGGCTTCGGGATACGAACGGTCGTAGTTCGCACGGGACTCGTAAGCCGCCACCCACACATCGCCGAGCACGTCCTCGGCGGCCTGCCGCCCCACTCTGCGCGCCAGATAGTTCCCGAGCGCGGTCTCGTGCCGGCTGATCACTTCCACGAAGGCATCGGTGTCTCCGCGCAGCGACCTGCCGATTAGTTCCGCGTCTGACGACATGAAGCTCCCAGGGTTTCGCTTCGCCCTAACACCCCGTCTTTGCCAACGCGCGCCCAAAGCGTTCAGGTTACGTCACCCCATGACGAACATCGCTGGTCAGGCGACGTGTGCGAGGTCGAGGTCCCTTGCCTTCGTCACCTTGCTGTTGCGCCTCAGGAAGTGGACGGCGTCGCCGATCACGGGGGTGACGCTGGCCGGCGGCCTTCTGCTCATCGGCCCTGCGGGCACCGCATCAGCCGCCGGGCGGCCGCCGCTTCCGGCGCCGCAGCCGGTGGTCCTGGAAGGCTTCGACCTCACCGTCCCGCTGCGGCCGGCTGCCTGCCTGGACGACAGCAGGGACTTCGGAGCGCGTACCTTCCAATGCAACAGGCGCAACTACCAGAACTGGAACGTCCACGTCTGGGGCGACGGCACCCGCCAGCTGCGCAACATCGACACCGGCAGATGCCTGGGCGCCGAGAACTACGGCAGCGGCGCCCGGCACCGCCGAACAGCGGATTGGCCTTGACCGAATCCCTTGCTGGGATGGCACACGGAACCGAGGGACGGAGACGATGTGACGATTTCGCGGCGAGGCGTGTTGCGGTGGGCGGGCGCGGCGGTGGCCTCGGGTGCGGTGGGTGTGGGCGGGGCGGGGGTCGCGGACGCGCTCCCGTCGCGGTGGGAGCGGTTGCGCGCTCGCCTGGACGGTGAGCTCCTGTTGCCCGGTGATAACGGCTATGACACCGCACGGCTGCCGTTCAACTCGCTGTTCGACCATCATCGGCCTGCCGCGATCGCCCGGTGCGTGCGGCCACATGACGTGCAGCGCTGCCTGGAGGAAGCACGCCTATCCCGCGTCCGTGTGGCTGCGCGCGGCGGCGGGCACAGCTACGCCGCCTACTCCACCCCGCACAACGGCCTGGTGGTCGACCTCACGCGGATGTCCGCGGTAGAGGTGCGGTCCGACGGCACTGCCGTGGTCGGCGCGGGTGCACGCCTCGGCCAGGTCTACTCGGCGCTCACCGCCGCCGGCAGGTGCCTGCCGCTGGGCAACTGCCAGTCCGTCGGCATCGCCGGGTTCACCCTCGGCGGCGGACTCGGCTGGACGCAGCGCACGTACGGCCTCGTCTGCGACAGGCTGCGTGCCGCCAGGATGGTCACGGTGGACAGCCGGGTGGTCACCGCGTCGGAAGACTGCGAGTCCGAACTGTTCTGGGCGTTGCGCGGCGGTGGCGGCGGCAACTTCGGAGTGGTCACCTCGTTCGAGTTCGCCACCGCGCCGATGCCCGAGGTGCTGACCGTGTTCCGCGTCCGGTTCCCGGCCGGGTCGGCGGCAGACGTCCTCGGCGGCTGGCAGCCGTGGAGCGTGGCGCTGCCCGACGAGGTGTCCACCTCCTGCGTGGCCACGCCGAACGGCGCGGTGGACGTGTTCGGCTGCGGCGTCGGACGCGAGGGCGTGGTGCTCGCGGAACTCGCCCGCCTGCTCGACGCGACCGGCGTGGACGCACCGATCGAACACGCCGAGGTCGACTACCCGACCGCGACGGCGATCATGACCGGTGGTCAGCCGACCCGCAACGCATTCCGCGCGTCGTCACGGATCGTGGACAGGTGGCACGACCCACAGGCGGTGGCGGACACGGTGCGCGGCATGGACAGCGCGCTGTTGATCCTGGGCGCGCTCGGCGGAGCGATCGACCGGCAGACGCCGACGGACACGGCCTATCCGCACCGCGGCGCACCGACGTCCATCGAGCCCTTCGGCTCCGTCGGCACCCTGCCGCCCGACCAGGTCACACGGGAGGTGGACCAGGTGCAGAAGGCGTTGGCGCGCCTGGTCGGCACCGGCACGTACATCAACTACCTGGACCCTCTGCAGCAAGACTGGGCGCAGACGTCCTACCGGCAAAACCTGCGCCGGCTGCGTGCCGTGGCGCGCCGCTACGACCCGGACCTCGTGCTGCGGTTCCCCCAGTCGGTGCACTGAGCGGTGACGGCACCCTCATCTCGGCGACCGAGGGTGCCGTAACCGTCGATCACAGCTCACGGATGGCGATGTCCCGAACGCCGTTCCGGTACCACCCCGCCGTCTCGAAGGTTACGACGCGACGACCAACCGCCTCGATCCCAATGGCACGTGGATCCACATCGACCAGATCGAGTCCGAGCCTGGCCCTCGGCCCATGACGGCGGGCATCCCCGACAGCCTGAGCGTGGCGCTGGACGACTGGATCTCCTCGTGGGGCACACCCGACGAAGAGATCGCGGATTCCATCGGGTGGTCGGTGGAAAGGGCCGCGACCAAAGGTGAGCTAGACTCAATGACGTGCGGCTCCGCGCTATGACGCCGTCGGACGCTGCTTCGCCTCGCTCTCTCACGCGAGAATTCCGGGAACAGTTATGTCACGCCATCGGGAACGTCGAGCTGGCGAAGGCCCAATGCCTATCGCCGCCGATGCGGCCACCGCGGTTCCGTGCTCGACATCGGAGGGAGCGGGCAACAGGATCGTCGCGTCGCTGCTCCTACCGGCGCGGAGACACAGCGCCGAACCCGTGGTTCCCCTGCCGGTTGCCGAACTGGGCCCGCTGGTGGACGGTAGGTCGGTCACGTTCAGCCTGGTCCGGGTCGGCACGAACGGCGTGGTGGCGGCGCGGTCCCGTTGGAGCCGGAGAACCAGCCGCGCGATCCGCATCATGCCGAACTCACCCCTCCGCGCAATCCAGAGATGATCATCGGAGGGCCAGTCGGTGGCTCGCCTCGACGTCAGGCCCTACAGGTTGCAGCCAGAGACGAGACCGGCAAGCCATCGGGTGCTCCGCTGACCTCCTCGTCGAGGACGTGCAGTTCGAATCGGGCCGTGTCGTAACCGCCGGCTTCCCATGCGAGGTCGCTGTCGCCGAAGCGCCACTCCTCGCCGGTTTTCCGCTCCCTCAGCAACCACGCCACAGCGACCTCCGGCTCCGGCGATCCCGACTTCGGCGTGGCCGAACCTACCAGACGAATAGAACATGCGTTCGAGGCGTGGCGCAACGAGGTCGTCCTGCGATTGCTCGATCGGGGCCGACCTGCTGGTCACGGCAGGTGACCTGCTCGCCAACCTCACCCAGCTCGGACCGCTGGAGCTGGTCATGGCCGAGGGCTGACCATAGCCGCTCCGACGGGGTGACAGACTCGGGCGCGTCAACTACCCCGACGGGAAGGAAGCGCCATGCCGGTGCGGGCGGTTGTTCTCGACATCGGAGAGACCGTGCTCGACGACACGCGCGAGTGGAACGCCTGGGCCGACTGGATCGGCGTCAGCCGACACACGTTCTCCACTGTGCTCGGCGCCGTTACCGCGGCCGGCCGGGACAACGCCGAGACGTTCCGCTACTTCAAGCCGGACTTCGACGTGGCGACCGAGCGCACGCGCCGCGAAGAGACCGGGCACGGGGAGCACATCGACGAAACCGACCTCTACCCCGACGTCCGCACCTCGCTCGCCGAGCTGAAGCGGATGGGCCTGTGGGTCGGTCTCGCCGGCAACCAGACCGCGAAGGCCGGCGATCTCCTCCGCAAGCTCGACCTCCCCGTCGACCAGATCGCAACGTCGACGGACTGGGGTGTGGCGAAGCCTGACCCCGGCTTCTTCGAGCGCGTCGTCGAGATGGCCGGCGTCGCTCGAAACGAGTTGCTCTACGTCGGCGACCACCGTGACAACGACATCGTCGCCGGTCACGCTGCCGGGCTCTGGACTGCGCTGATCCGTCGCGGTCCGTGGGGACACCTCTGGGCGGCGGACCCCGCCGTGCTGGCGAACGCCGACTGGGTCATCGACTCGCTGGCCGAGCTGCCCGGCTTGGTTGCCCGAACCTGATCAAGACACGTCGGCCCACGCCGCGAAGGTCGACAGTTCGTCGCTCACCGTCCGCTGGCCGCGTAGGAGGGACTTCAGCGTCGCCTTGACCCGCGGGTGCTCACGGGTGTGCTGCGGCGCGACGCTCTTGGCCAGCTGGAGCGACGCGAAGGCCTCGTCGAGTCGGCCGACGTCGAGCTGCGCTGGGGCCAGGTCGATGTAGAAGTGAGAACGGCGCTCGGCCGGCAGTTCACGAGGTGGGTGCCAGCCGGTTCCGCGCTGGACCGCCGTCGGGCTGTCCCCCAGCTCCTGCGCGACGGCTACCTCGTGAATCCGGACGGACGCGGGCCCGAACGCCGTGCCGAGGTAGACGCCTTCGGGAACGGCCTCGGCGGCCCGGTATGCCGCCGCGATGTGGTCAGCAGCTTCTTCCGCTTTTCCGTCACGCGCGGAGACAACCGCGGCCCGCATGGCCAACGAGCCAAGGGCGACATCGCTGTCCAGCTTGGATTTCGACCCGGGAATGTGGTCAACGGCGTCGACCAGAGATCGGTGGGCCGCACCCAAGTCCTTGGTGGCGAGGAAGACCTCGGTACGCACATAAGCGACCGCGGCATCGAGAAACGGCCGATCGACCTCGGACGCGGCCAACCGCATGGCGGTGATGATCTGCGCGGAAAGGTCCATGTACCCGTACTTGAAGGCCAGGCCGTCTGCCGCGCGATAAGCCAGGACGAGTAGTTCGGTCGCCTCTCCGCGCTTCCGCTCGTCGGCTGCCGAGTGACGAGCGCGGCCCAGTTCCACCAGAAGATCGGGCAACTCGGCGACCAGCTGCGCGTAACGTGCCTGTAGGCGTTGCTCGGTCGCCTGTGCGACACCCAGCCGCAGGGCGTGCCCCGGCCGAACAGGACCGTCGTCCGGAACGTCACAGGCCGCCAGCGCCCGGCGCAGCGCCGGGACGCCTGCCCGGACAGCGTCGTCCCTGACCTGGCTGACGGGCTGCGGCCGGTTCCCGCGCCGCAACGCCATCTGTTCCTGCCGGGCAGTCTCCAGAAGGAGGCGCAACTGGCCGCCGGTCGCCAACCCGCGGTCCAAGGCGTCGACGAGTTCCCGCGACGGCAGGTTCCGCCCCGACCGCTCGGCCATCGAAACGTAGTTGCGCGTGTAGCCGATCCGCCGAGCCAGCTCGGACTGGCTCAGGCCCACGTCGAGGCGAAGGCGCCGGATCTCCCCCGCGAGGTGGACGGCGGCCGGCCGCCCCTCGCTCCGCTCGTCGTTCACGTCTTCTCCGGTCTGCCGGGACGGGGGTAAATCGTCGTGTTCGTCATTTACCCCCTTCCCGCATCGTAGCTGGTCAGGGTCCCATGGTGATCGATCCGACGCCACAATGCAGGAGGGAAACCGGTGACCACAACCGCCAAGCCGGTGTCCGGCGAAGCAATACCTGATCTGAGGACTGTCGAGGCACCGAGAATCGAACTGACCGTCGGCGCGGCCGAGGGAAGGCACCGATGATGGCGGCTGCGCAGGAGCAGCCGTTGACCATCGGGATCATGGGTCCGCACATGACCGGCAAGAGCACGTTCGTCTCTCGGCTGGCCCTCGAACTCCGGCGCAACGGATACCAGGTCGCCACGATCGCCGCGCTCGTCGAGCGGGCGCAGCGGCTCGGCATGCCAATCCTGCACAACCACACCTGGGCATCCACGATGTGGTTCATCACCCGGGGCATCAGCGATGAACTCGAAGCGTGGGCCCACGCTGACGTCGTGCTGGTGAACGGCGCCGTCCCGGATGCTTTGGCGTACTACCGCGCCGCACTGGAGCATCGTGGTGAGCAGGTTCCGCAGGCAGAGATCGAGCAACTCGAGTGCCTGGTGCGAAACCACAGCGCGAACTACAACCTGCTGTTCCGAACGACGCTCGCGGCCGACGCCTCCATCGACACGACGGAAACGGACGGCGAAGAGAGGCAATTCCGTCACCGCGCGGACCACTGGGTACAGCAGGTAGCGGAAAGCCTTGCAGTCACCATCGTTCCGCTGCCGCCGTCGGATCATGATGCCGCGTTGAATCTCGCGATCAGCTACGTGGGCGAACGCGTGTAGAACCCAGACCGGCGGCGGAGTTGCGTGCCCCGACCCGCAACTCCGCCGCCCTCCAGCCACAGGCAATGAGGACGTCGTGGGCCGCCTTCAGTCCCCGGAAACCAAGCAAGCTGACAAGCCACGATGGCCGACAGCGAATGACTTGGAGCTCGCCGAAGAGCCTCATTACGTCCTCCTCAGCCGCGTTCTTCGTGGCCTGCGCCACCTTCCGAACCTCCAGGAGCAGCCGACCATGAGTACGGCCAGCAACACTCATGCACTGGTCGCGGCGCTCGCCGACATCAGTCCGAACATCGCCGCCGTGAGCGCTCAACTCCGTGATGGCACCGCGCCGGCCGAAGCGTCACGCGCGCTCGCTCAGACGATGACCGATCTGGCGAACTGGCTTGCCTCGCACGCGGACGACGTCTCCGCAGGCATCGTCGCCGACCAGCCGCTCCCCCACAACGCACTCTTCGAGGACGAGATCATGGCACAACCACCCATCCGTCGACCTGCGGCCGTTGCGGTCAGCGCCAGCCTCCGCGATCTCCGCGAGCAGCGGAATATCGGTGTGCGCGCTTTCGCACGCCAGATCGGGGTGCACCCTGGCCAGCTGTCGGGATGGGAACTGGGCAATAACGTGCCACCGGCGACCACTGTGGCGCGGATTCTCGGTTTCCACCGGATCGCAGCGGCAGAGAGCGAGCGAATTCTCAAGCTTGTCGACCTTGCCGCTAACGCGAACATCGTCGACAAGTCGGACTCGCGGATCGTCAATCTCATGTGGGCATACGAGGAGCAGTCAAGCCAGGTTGTGGAGTGGGCACCGACCTACATCCCCGAGTTGCTCCGGACCGCCGACAGTGCGGCTCGGATGTGCGAGAACAGCTTGGCAACACTGGAACACAGGGACCTGGCCACCTTCCACCACAACGTCCGGCAGCAGGCGTTGAAGGAAGGTGCGCGCCGCTACGTCTTCCTTATCGGCGACCAGGTACTGGATCCGCTTCGCGGAGGAGAGCACGAGCAACAAGTCCAACATCTCCGGGCTATGGCACAGCTCCCCTTCGTCACCATCCAGTTCGTCCCCTCACCGATCAGCTCCCAGCTTCCAGCGCCGGGATTCACGGTCTTCGAAGACCTGTCCAAACCGATCGCCGTCGCCCTCAAGCACATCCACTGCGCCTCCTACCTGACCGAAGAGAAGTTGCGGAAGGAGTACCACGCGACGGCAAGAACTCTGCAACGAAGGGCTTTCAGCGCGTCGGAGACCTGCGACATGCTGAACAAATTGCCACAGGTCTGGGCGCGATCATGATCGCGGCCATCTACTTCGACCCGCTTGCGGTACACCCCGTGATCGAAGGCGAGTGGCACCGGATGCGTTCGTCCGAGATTCCCGATCCGGGCCGGACGATCACGATGCTGTGCGGCGCCTCCGGCACCACGAGCTTCAAGCCCATGAGCGAACGCCGCAGCCGCGAAATCCCTCGTCAATGCGTACCTTGCGACACGATTTTCCGCCGGGAGTGCGGAATACCACTACCGAAGGACCGCACCAGCCGCCGCTGAGTGGGCCGAGAGGAACGTTGACATGAGACGTACCGCGTCACCGTGGGCGAGCGGGTGCCACGTCGGCGAATGCCTGCCAGAGAAGGTTCAGCGGATGGTCGTCGGCGTAACGCTGCCGTTCCCCCGCTCGGGCAAAGATGCCCGTGACGATCTCGAGGGCCGGCACGAAGTCGTCGGCGAGATCGATCTTCCGCAGGTGGTCGCCGGAGAGCTTGCCGGCGACGGCAGCGTCGGCCACCCGCTCGCTCTGCGCAGCCGACCGCCATCACCAGCTGACCAGCTGACCAGCGAGATTCTTCCGGCACTGGCCGAGGGCAAGGTCGTGCTCTGCGACCGATACGTGGCATCGTCGCTGGTCCTGCAGGGTCTGGACGACATCCCGCTCGATGTCGTGTGGGCGCTCAACCACGGCGCCTACCGCCCCGACCTCGTGTGTGCGCTCAGCGCTCCTCCCGCGGACATCGAATACCGCCTGCGCGCTCGCGGCGGGCACAGCCGCTTCGAGCGCACGCCCGGGAGCAGCTTCCGGGAGACCTACGGCTATCTGGCGGCCACGACATTCCTCCACGACCAGGGCTGGCCCGTCCGGGTGGTCGACTGCGCCGACGCCCCTCGGACCACGGCTGGCACCATCGTCGACCTGATCCACCGCACACTCACGGAGAGCCTGGCATGCCCCTGACCGTCCTCACCCTCAACGTCGGCAACCCCGCCCTGGAGCGAGCCCGCCGCCAACGCGACTGGCTCGCCCGCCGCGTCGAGGACGTCATCGTCCTCACCGAAACCGGCTCCGGACCCGGCACCCACCTCATCGCCGAGTCCTACCGCGACGCCGGATGGTCGGTCACCTACCCCGAGCACCCCGACAAGGAACGCGGCGTCATGCTGCTGTCCAAGCTCGAGTGCACGATCGACCCCATCGGCGCGGCGATGTCCTATCTGCCCGCCCGAATGTCTGGCATCGCGGTGGACACCGACGAAGGACCCCTGCGCATCCTTGGCGCCTACGTCCCGTCCCGCGACGCCACCGAAGCGAAGACCACCCGCAAACGCGCGTGGATCGAGGCCTTCCACCAGGCCTACGACACCACCAGCGACAACGCCCCCGTCCTCTTCTTGGGTGACCTCAACGTCCTGGAGCCCGGGCACGTGCCGCCTCATCCGGTGCAGTTCGCGCCGTTCGAGACCGCCTTCTACACCGAGCTGACCCACCGGCACGGCCTCACCGACGTCTTCCGCGCGCTGCATCCGACCGCCGTCGAACACAGCTGGGCCCGCCGCACGGAACTCGGCTACCGCTACGACCACGCCCACGCCTCCGCTTCCCCTCCTCGCCCACCTCACCAGCTGCTCCTACGTCCACGACACCCGTTCGGGGAACCCCGCGCTCACAGACCATTCCGGACTCGCCGTCGCGCTGACGCTGACCGCGACCGCGCCGCTGATAGCCTCCGACCCGGCCGCGGACTGCGAGGCAACGCTCTTCTGAACCTGGGTGCTCGTGCCCGGCCGCCACCGAGCTGCCGAGCACGAGGACCTACCGGATGACCGTCGCCAGCGAACCGGCCCTACGGGTCGGCGCCCGCGTCCTGCTCCTCAACAACGCCGATGAGGTTCTGCTCATCCACGCCCGCGACCCCGACCAGCCCGGCCACCACTGGTGGGAGCTGCCCGGCGGCGGCCAGGACCCCGGCGAGAAGCTCGAGGACACCGCCCGCCGCGAGATCGCCGAGGAAACCGGGCTCGTCCTCGACGAGATCGGCCGCAAGCTCTGGACCCGCGAAAGCCGCTTCACCTACCGCGGCCGCGAACACCACCGCCTCGACCACGTCTATCTCGCCCGCACCGACCAAGACGCGCCGCAGGTCGCCCTCCGCCACACCGCCAACGAACGCGCCGGCCTCATCGAACGCCGCTGGTGGCCGACCGCCGCCCTGTCGCAGTGCACAGACAAACTGCTGCCCGCGGAGCTGCCCGACCTACTGCAGGCACTCCTCGACAACCGCTTCCCACTCGCTCCGCTGGCACTCACCGCCTGAGATCGACCGCGCCGGCACACCGGTCCGCCGCGCCAACTCCGAAATCCGATAGGTGTTCACGGCGTCGACGCTGAACCTTCAACACGACTCGAAGGTCAAGCCTCGATCCGCCCAGACGCCACCGGCTGAACCTGGTGCACGGTGCCGGCGGCGTCCGAGACGAACTCCACACCGCGCCCAACCAACCGCTCACGCAGCTCGTCGACGCTCTCGACCAGTAGGTCAGGCAGGGCGTAGTACTCCTCCAGGATGGCGCGGGCGAGGTCGTTGTCGGTCACCGCGGCGTCGTAGCGCACCTCGTCGCCCTCGGTGGTGACATCGAAGGCGAAGAACGCACAGCACGCCTTCTCCCGCGCGGCCAGGTCCCGCACCCACTCCTCGATACCGGGCTCGGCACGGAACCGGAACCGGATCTCCTCCGCAGTCCGTTCCCGGCCGAGGAACGCCGCGTGGGCGAACAGCCACCGGTACTCGGCCAGCCGTTCGACATCGGTGTCCGGGGCATCGGTCATGTCGCACACGATGGGGGTGGCAGCGTCCGGGATCTGCATGGTCGGGCTCGACACCAAGATCGCCGACCTCCAGCGCGCACGTCACCACACACAGCACATCCTCGAAGGCTGCCGAGCGGGCCAATGCCAACTCGCCCTCGGCAGTACCTTGGCTGCGAGCAATCGTTGAGGAACTCGTACAGCTTCCGCTCGACGGTGAGCGCCTCGGCGGCCGAGAGACGCCGTTGGCAACTGTCAAGTGTCGGGCGAGACCACCAGCACCGAGAACGAGGGACGTCATGAACGCCGATGGGTCGAATCCACCGGACTGCGAGCCCGCTCCGGCCGTGCGACCATCGGGTGATGTTCCACAGAGCAGGCAGACATAACGGAGACGTAGTATCGCTGTAACCAATCGTCATTACGGTCCCCGGGACATGTCGATCGGGCAGATGACGGATCCGGCGTCGGTGGCGTTTCCGCGGGGTGAACAGGTGCTTCTGGAAGCGAAGGCGGAGCAGGTCAACGCACGAGGACGATGGCTGCCCGTTTTCGGGGCGGTGCTGGCCGCCGCGCTTTTCTTGGTGGTGCGTGGCAGTCTCACCGACGACGGCTACATCACGCTCGCCTACGCGAAGAACCTCGCCGTGCACGGCGAATGGGGCATCATCCCCGGCTCGCCCGCGAACTCCGCGACGTCACCGCTGAACGTCCTGCTCCTCGCCGCGCTGACCCTGGTGACGCGGGTGGCGGGCAGCCCACACCCGGTCGTGGCGCTCGGGATCCTGACGGTCCTGTGCGGCGGTGCGCTCGGCTGGGCCTGGCAGCGCATCGGGCGGAAGCTGGTGCTGCCGCCCGCGGCCGGGGCGCTCGGCGTCGCGCTGGTGCTGCTCAACCCGTTCGTGCTGTCCGCGATCGGCCTCGAAGTCCTCTTGATCCCCGCTGTCCTGCTGGTCCTCACGGTCTTCGCGCTCGAAGGACGACCGATCCTGTTCGGCGTGACCGCCGGGTTCGCCGTCCTCACCCGGCTCGACCTCATCGTGTTCGTGGTGGTGATCGCGCTCAGCGCACCCGCGATCCGGCGGCGGCTGCTGCGGGCCGCCGGTTTCGCGGTGCTGACGGCCGCGCCGTGGTTCGTCTTCAGCTGGGTCGCCTTCGGCTCGTTCGTGCCGGACACGCTGGCGATCAAGCAGACGCAGGCGGGGCTGTTCGCGCCGTGGACCTACCGGACCGGGCCACTGATGTACTACAACGTTTACCCGGTGACCGTGCTGGTGGCGTTCATCCCGGCGCTGATCGGCGTGGTCGCGCTCGCCGTGTGGGTCGCGGCGCGGTTCTCTCGGCGCCGGCCGGAGTTCCCCGCGCTCGGCGCGGTGGCGGCGCTGGGTGCCGGCGGAATCCTCTACTTCGGCGCCTACTCGTTCATCGGCGTCGGCCCGTTCCATTGGTACTACGTGGCTCCGGCGACGACGCTGGCCAGTTTCGCCGTCGCGGCCTTCGGTGCGTGGTTCGGGCAGGCACGTGAACGGACGGCGCTGCGCACCGTTCCCCCGCTGCTCGCGCTCGGGCTGACCGGGCTGCTGGCCCTGAGCGCGGCGGCCGTCGACGCCGCCCAGGGCATCCCGTGGAAGTCGCCGGTCATCTTCGGGAACTGGGCCAGCGCGCAGGACTACGCGCGGGTCGGCACGGAACTGGGCGCGCGGCTGGCCGGCGCGAGCGTGGCCAGTCCCGGGGAGATCGGCACCCTCGCGTACTACTGCGAGTGCGCCATCATCGACGAGTTCTCCGACCGCGGCCACGCGAAGGAGCTGATCGAGCGGCGGATCGCGACGGCGAGCCCGCTGATGCGCCTTGCGCTGCGGGTGAACTACCACTGGCTGGACCGCTCGATCACCCCGCGCAAACCGGCTTACCGGCTGCACTACGGCTCGGGGCCGGCGACCGGACCGGACAGCTGGCAGGTGCACTCCGCGGCCAGGGGCGTCGGACACTTCACCCTCACCCGCGAACCGTGACCGTGGCACAGCGGCGGGACCAAACGGCACGAGCGATCGCGGCCCCGGAGTCCCGGCCGCGGCGCTCCCGTCGGTGACGCGCGGCAACCACAGCTGCACGAACATCGGGCACGGCGTCTCGCGACCGTGCTCGGATCCGGGGGTTACCGGCCGACCCACGTGCGGTCGACGTAGGCGATGCAGTCCGCGCGGTCGGCGGGGCCGTGCACCACGGTCCAGCCGGCCGGGACCTCGGCGAAGGAGGGCCACAGCGAATGTTGGCCTTCTTCGTTGACCAGCACCTGGTGCTGGATCGTGTCGTCGTCGAACGGGTTCTCGGTCAACGCGTACTCCTCTTCATCGCGCGGAACTTGGCGGCCAGCAGTGAACCGACCTCGGCGAGGGCGGGTGGGCCGGCCATCTCGACGTGACCGAACGGCAGCGTGTGGCACTCCACGCCCCCGTCGGCGCGGGACTTCCACGGCGTGGGGTCGCTCTCGGAGCCGCCGCAGAAGAGCAGCTCGCCGCGGTAGGGACCGGGCGAAAACTCGGCAGCCAGCCGGGCGTTCGTCGCGGCGACCTCGGTGACGGCGGCCAGGCCGGTCTCGCCGAGCTGCTCGAGGATGCCGGGGTAGTGCTGGGTGAGCAGCCCGCGCATTTCGTCGACGGCGAGCGCACGGGGCAGCCGCGCCGGCGGGTCCACCAGCACCAGCAGGGGCACCTCCTCCCCCACGTCCTGCAGCGCTGTCGCCACGGCGTGCGCGATCGGCGCGCCGAACGAGTAGCCGAAGAGGTGGTACGGCCCGTGCGGGCGCAGCCGCCGGATTTCGGTGGTGAACCCGGCCACCAGCTCGGCCAGCGATCCGGGCAGGGCGCCGTCGCCGCGCAGTCCGCGGCACTGCAGCCCGTACACGGGCCGTCCGCCGAGCGTGCGCAACAGGCCGGCGTACCGCCAGGTCAGCCCGGTCAGCGGCGGCAGGCAGAACAACGGATCCCCGCTGCCGTGGGCGCGCAGCGGGAGCACCACGGCGAACGGGTCGCCCGCGGGCGACCCGGCGTCGAGTACCGCCAGCAGGCGGGCCGGGGTGGGGGCTTCGAACAGCTGCCGGATCGACAGGTCTGCCCCCAGCACGGTCCGGATCCGCCCGGCCAGCCGGGTCGCCAGCAGCGAATGCCCGCCCAGGGCGAAGAAGTCGTCGTCCGGGCCGACCTCACCGGTGCCGAGAACCTCGCCGAACAGCTCCGCCAGCAGCCGCTCGCGCGGTCCGGTAGCGGTTCGGGCCGGCGCGGCCCGACCGAGGTCGACCGTGGGGAGCGCGCGGCGGTCGAGCTTGCCGTTGGCCGTCAGCGGCAGCGCCTCCACGGACACGATCGCCGCCGGGACCAGGTACTCGGGCAATCGCGCGGCCAGCAGCTCCTCGAGCCCCTCGGTGCGGCCGACGACGTAGGCGACCAGCCGGGTGCCTTCGTGCACGGTCACCGCCGCCTGCCCGACACCCGGGCAGGCGCGCAGTGCGGCTTCGACCTCGCCGAGTTCGATCCGGAAGCCCCGCACCTTCACCTGGTCGTCAGCGCGGCCGGCGAAGTGCAGGAGGCCGTCATCGGCGCGGCGCACCAGGTCGCCGGTGCGGTACATGCGCGCGCCCGGCGGGCCCGACGGGTCGGCCACGAACCGCTGCGCGGTCAGCCCCGGCCTGCCGCGGTAGCCGCGGGCCAGCCCGGGGCCGGCCAGGTACAGCTCCCCGAGCACGCCCGGCGGCACCGGCTTGAGCGTCCGGTCGAGCACCCGCACCGCGCCGCCGGCGATCGACCGCCCGATCGGTGGCGGCTCTTCCGCCGGGGTGTCCGTGAACCAGGCGGTGGCGTAGACGGTGGCCTCGGTCGGGCCGTACACATTGGCCACCCGGGCGCCGCGGGCGAGCACGTCGGCTGCCACGCTCGCGGGCAGCGCCTCGCCGCAGAACACCACGGTCCGGGTGCGCTCGGGCAGCCCGCGATCGGCGAGCAGGGCGGCCAGCACCGACGGCACTCCGCTGACCAGCTCGATCTCCGGGCTGTCCGGCAGCTCCAGCGGCCCGGGCACCACCTCCAGGCAGCCACCGGACAGCAGCGGGGCGAACAGCTCGAACACCGACACGTCGAAGTTCAGCGACGTCGAGAACCCGACCCGGCTCAGGTCGAACGAGGTCTCGGCCCAGCGGCACAGCGTCACGACGCTGCCGTGGGTGACCTCGACCCCCTTCGGGCGCCCGGTCGAGCCGGAGGTGTAGCTGACGTACGCGGGCTCCGCCGGGTGCGGGTCGCGACCGACGGGACCGTCGGGGTACACCCGGTCGTCCGGCAGGAGCACGGAGGCGTCCGGAGGCAACGCGGCGCGCGTGTCCGGCGTGGCCAGGATCGCCACCGGCTCGGCGTCGTCGACGAGGAACGCGAGCCGCTCAGCCGGATAACCGGGATCGAGCGGCAGGTACGCGGCGCCGGACTTGAGCACCGCGAGCAGGGCCACGACGAGGTCCGCGGTGCGGGGCAGGGCGATGCCGACGACCCGTTCCGGACCGGCGCCGGCCTCGATCAGCCGGTGGGCCAGCCGGTTGGCGGCCGCGTCGAGTGCGGCGTAGCTCAGCTCGGACCGGCCCGACACGACCGCGACGGCCGAAGGCGTCCGGGCCACTTGGTCCTCGAACGCCCGCACCAAGCTCATCGGGACGCCGTCACCGGGCGGCTCTTCGCGGACGCCGAACACGTCGAGCGCGCCGACGAGCACGGAGGGGGAATCGGCGATCGCGGTGAGCACGCGGACCAGCCCGTCGAGCAGCCGCCGGGCCCAGGCCGCGGCGAAGAGGTCGGGCCGGTAGGCGAGCCGGAACCGCATCCGCTCGGCGGGCACGACCACCAGCTGTGCCGGGTAGTTCGTCGCGTCGCGGCCGGTCACGCCGGTGAGCCGCACCTCCCCCGGTGTCTCCGCGCCAGGGGCCAGCGGCTGGTTTTCGAACACCACCAGGGTGTCGAACAGCTCGCCGCCACCCGCCGCGCGCCGGATCTCGGCCAGCCCGAGGTGCTGGTGGTCCAGCAGCGCGGCCCAATCCGCGCGGAGGCGGCGCAGCAGCTCGCCGAGTGGTTCGGCCGGCCCGGTGCGCACCCGCACCGGCACGGTGTTGATGAACAGCCCGATCATCGTCTCGGCACCGGGCAGGTCGGCGGGTCGCCCGGCCACCGTCTGTCCGAAGAGGACGTCGTCGCGGCCGGTCAGCCTGCCGAGCACGATCGCCCACGCGGCCTGCACGGCGGTGTTCACCGGGACACCGAGCTCGCGGGCCCGTGCCGCCAGCCGCTGCCCGACGTCGGACGGCAGTTCGGCCCGCGCCTGCTCCGGCAGGACCCGGCCGGGCGCGGTCTCCGGCGGGGCCAGCAGGGTCGGTCCATCCACATCGGACAGTGCGGCCCGCCACGCGGCGACGGCGGCCACGGTGTCCCGGCGGCCGAGCCAGGCCAGGAAGTCCCGGTACGGCCGTACCGACGGCAGCGGTGTGTTCTCGTACAGCGCAAGCAGTTCGCGCACCAGCAGCGGCATCGACCAGCCATCGAGCAGGATGTGGTGGTGGGTCAGCAGCAGCCGGTGCCGCTGCGGCCCGAGGCGGGCCAGCAGCAGCCGCAGCAGGGGCGGTTTCGCCGGGTCGAACCGGACGGCCCGGTCGGCGTCGAGCAGCCGCGCCCACTCCGCCTCGATGTCCCCCGCCAGGTCCGTTTCGATCCACGGGAGCTCGACGTCGTCAGCCACCACTTGGACCACTCCGCCGTCGCGGCGCTGGCGGAACCCGCAGCGCAGGTTGGCGTGCCGGGCCAGGAGCGCCCCGGCCGCCGCGCGCAGCCGTGCCGGGTCGAGGGGGCCGTCCAGGTCGAGCACGACCTGGACGAGGTAGACGTCCACGCCGTCGTGGTCGAACCGGCTGTGGAAGAACATCCCCTCCTGCAGGGGGGTCGGCGGCAGGATTTCGGTCACTCTTCTTCCCAATCGTCCAGGTCGGCCAGTGCGGCGTCGACCAGCCTGCCGAGTTCGTGGCACCAGGCGCGCGCCAGCTGCGCGACCTCCGCTTCGGCGAGCAGGGCCGACGGCCAGGTCCAGGTGGCGTCCAGCACCGGGCCGTCCGGGGTGTCCCGGACGACGGCGGTGAGGTCGAGGGCGTGCGCCGCGGGCAGACGCGGATCCAGCCCGCCACCGGTGGCCGCGGACTCCGGGGCGAACGTCCAGTCCCCCTCGCCGGGCACGGCGAACCGGCCGAGGTAGTTGACGCTGATCTGCGCGGCGGCCAGCGCCGCCAGCTCCGGACCGGTGTCCGGGTCGAGGTGGCGCAGCAGGCCGTAGCCGAAGCCGTTGGCGGGGCGGACGTGCCGCCCGTCATGGCGCAGGCGGACCGGGTGCACCGCGGTGAACCAGCCGACCGTGCGCGAAAGGTCGATCTCCGGCGCGAACTCCTCGCGCCCGTGGATCTCCAGGTCCACCAGCAGCTCAGCGGTGCCGCGGGCGCGGACCAGCGCGGTGAGCAGCACGTCGGTGACCGTCGTGGTGCCCACGACCGGAACCGTGGTGAGCAGCGGCCCGGTGCGCTCCGGCGGCAGCGTCACGACGAGCGAGGCCGACGCTCCCGCGGTGTCGGCCGCCGGATCCAGGGGCCTGCCACCCAGCGGCGGTTCGGTGAGCGCAGCGACCTCGTGCCACACCGCCGGATCGCCGGTGACCCCGCGATCGCCCGCGCATTCGGTGAGCCGGGTGGCCCAGTGCCGGAACGCCGTGCCGACCGGCGCGAGCGGGCGGCCGTCCCAGGCGCGAGCGAGGTCTTCGGCGAGGATGCGCCACGAGACGCCGTCGACGACCAGGTGGTGCGCGGTCAGCAGCAGCCGGCCCGCCCGGCCCGGGCCGGGGTCGAGCCACACCGCGCGCAGCATGATCCCGGCGGCCGGGTCCAGCGCCGCCCGCGCCTTCTCCGCTTCTTCGGACACTGCCGCCGCCAGGTCACCGGCCTCGCGCCGGGAGAAGATCTCCGCAGCGGGGACCGAACCGGGCGGCGGCACGCGCAGGACCGTGCCGTCGAACCTGGCGCGCAGCATGTCGTGGTGCGCCAGCACCGTGTCGACAGCGGACATCAGACGGCCGGCGTCCGCGTCGGCGGGAACGCGCAGCACCACCGACTGGCTGAACCCCTCGAAGGCGCCACCGCGCTCGATGAGCCAGCGCATGACCGGGGTGAGCGGCACCTCGCCGAGCGCCTCCCCGGTCACCGTCGTGCGCGGGCCCGGCGCCGCCGCCGCGAGCCGGGCGACGGTCTGGTGCTCGAACACCGCCCGCGGGGTGATGTCCAGTCCGGCCTCCCGGGCGAGGCCGACGAGCCGGATGGCGCTGATGCTGTCGCCGCCGCGGGCGAAGAACCCGTCATCGGCGCCGACGCGCGGCAGCCCGAGCACCTGGGCGTAGAGCGAACACAGGAGTTCTTCGGCCGGCGTGACCGCTTCCCGTCCGGCGGTTTCCGGCTCGGGAGCGGGCAACGCGGCCCGGTCGACCTTGCCACCGGGCGTGAGCGGCAACGCGGGCAGCCGCACCACCGTGGCGGGCACCATGTACCCCGGCAGTTCGGCACGCAGCCGGTCCAGGTCCGCCTCGCCCACGACGTAGGCGACCAGCCTGCGCGGCCCGTCTTCGCGCAGGACCACGACGGCCTGGCGCACCGCGGGCTGCCGGGTCAGCGCCGCTTCGACCTCGCCCAGCTCGATCCGGAAGCCGCGCAGCTTGACCTGGTGGTCGCGCCGGCCGCGGTACTCCAGCTGCCCGTCGGGACGCAGGCGGACCAGGTCGCCGGTGCGGTACATCCGGCTCCCCGGCGGGCCGGCCGGGTCGGCGACGAAGTGCGCCGCGGTGAGCCCCGGCCGGCTCGCGTACCCGCGGGCCAGCCCGGCGCCGGCGAGGTACAGCTCGCCCACCACGCCGGGCGGGACGGGCCGCAGGACCCCGTCGAGGATGCGGACCGCCGTGTTGGCGACCGGTCGCCCGATCGGCGGGATCCCGGGCGTCAGCGGGTCGCTGATCGTCGCGCACACCGTCGACTCGGTGGGGCCGTAGGCGTTGAGCATCCGCCGTCCGGGCGCCCAGCGCTCGACGAGCGCGGCCGGACACGCTTCGGCGCCGACGAGCAGCGTCTCCAGGTCCGGGAAGGCCCCCGGCGGCACGGTCGCGAGGGCGCTCGGCGGGATGAGCGTGTGGCTGATCCGGCTTTCGGTGAGCACCCCCGCGAGGTCGTCGCCCAGCAGCGTGCCCTCCGGCGGCACGACCAGCGTCGCCCCGGCGGCGAAGGCCATCAACATCTCCATCACCGAGGCGTCGAAGCCGGGCGCGGAGTACTGCAGGACCCGGGAGTCACCGGTCAGGCCGAAGCGTTCGACCATGGTCACGGCCAGGCTGTTCACCCCGGTGTGCGGCACGACCACGGCCTTGGGCACCCCGGTGGACCCCGAGGTGTGGATCAGGTACGCGGGCTGTCCGGCCCTGGTGCCCCTCGACGGCAGCTCACCATCCGAAAAGGACAGGTCGCGCAGCACGCACACCGGGGCGATGTCGGCCAGCACCCGCTCGACGCGGGCGGGCGGCAGCGCCGGGTCCACGGGGAGGAACGCGGCACCGGTCTTCGCCGCGGCCACCACCGCGACCAGCCGGTCGGCCGACCGCGGCAAGACGACGGCGACCACGGTGTCCGGGCCCGCCCCTTCGGCAGCCAGCCGGATCGCGAGCCGGCTCGCGCGGGTGTCGAGTTCGCGATAGCTCCACTCGCCGCCGGGGAACGCGACGGCGGCGGCGTGCGGACGCGCGGCGGCGTGCTCCTCGACCATGTCCGCGACGGTGCGCACGGGCAGGTTCCGAGCCGTGGACGCGGCGAGCACCCGGCGCTCGGACTCCGTCGTGACGTCCACAGAGGACAACCGGCGGTCCGGGTTCGCGGCCACCGCCTCCAGCAGCAGCCGCAGACGGGTGGCGAGCAGCTCGGCGGTCTCGTGGTCGAACAGGTCGCTGCGGTACTCCAGCACCGCATCCACGCGGGCGCCGTTCTCCCGGAACAGCACCGACAGGTCGAACTTCGCCCGCCCGGTCTCCACCGGCTCCCGGCGCACGGCCAGGCCGGGCAGCGCGGGGTCGGGATCGGGCGTGTTCTGCAGCGCGACCACCACCTGGAACAGCGGGTGGCGGGCCAGCGACCGCTCCGGGTTGAGCGTTTCGACGAGGTGCTCGAACGGGACGTCCGCGTGCTCGTAGGCGGCCAGGTCGAACTCGCGCACCCGCCCCAGCAGTTCCCGGAACGTGGGGTCGCCGCCGGTGTCGGTGCGCAGGACGAGGCTGTTGACGAAGAACCCGACGAGGTCGTCGAGCGCGGCGTCGGCGCGACCCGCGACCGGGGTGCCGAGCGGGATGTCGGTTCCGGCGCCGAGCCGGGTCAGCAGCGCCGCGACCGCCGCCTGCAGCACCATGAACAGCGTCGCGCGCGAATCGGCGGCGAGCTTGGCCAGCGCGCGGCGCAGCTGCGGTTCCAGAACCAGGGCAACGCGCCCGCCGCGGCCGCTGGGCTCGGCGGGCCGGGCGCGGTCGGCCGGCAGGGTCAGCTCCTCGGGCAGGCCGTCGAGTGCCTGGCGCCAGAACGCGGTCTGCGTGGCCAGGAGGCCGTCCGGGTCGAGCAGTTTCCGCTGCCACACCGCGAAGTCCCGGTACTGCACGGCCGACGGCGGCGGCTGCGGAGCGGTGCCGGACAGCCTGGCCGTGTAGGCGGTCCTGAGATCCGCGAGCAACGGGCGCAGCGACCAGCCGTCGGCCGCGATGTGGTGGACGACCAGCAGCAGCACGTGCTCGTCCACAGCCAGGCGGTACAGGACTGCCCGCAACGGCCGTTCCCGCGCCAGGTCGAAGGGTTCGGTGGTCGCCGCCGCCAGCCGCGCGGGCAATTCGTCCTCGGTGGGCTCTTCGAGGGCGAGCCGGACGTGCGGCTCGAGGACCCGCTGGACGGCGACGCCGGCCGTGTCCGGGTAGATCGTGCGCAGGACCTCGTGCCGCCGGGTGACGTCCCGGACGGCCTCCTCCAACGCGGCCGCGTCCACGGGCCCGGAGAGCCGGAGGGCCACCGGGACGGGGTAGTTCGCCGCCGCCCCGTCGAGCCGGTCGAGGAACCACAACCGTTGCTGCGCGGGCGAAAGCGGCACATCGCCGGTGTGCGCGGACGCGGTGAGCGGCGGCCGCGTCCGGCTCTCCCGGCGCAGCACCGCGGCCAGCCCGGCCGGGGTGGGGTGCGCGAAGACGTCCCGGACGCCCAGCTCGGCGTCGAACACCGCGCGCACCCGCGCGACCAGCCGCATGGCGAGCAGCGAATCCCCGCCGAGGGTGAAGAACCCGTCGTCGGCACCCACCGCCGGCACGCCGAGCACTTCGGCGAACAGTCCGCACAGGACCTCCTCCTGCGGAGTCGCGGGAGGACGGCTCTCCGCCCGGAACTCCGGCCGGGGCAACGCAGCGCGGTCGATCTTCCCGTTGGCGCTCAACGGAAGCGCCGGGATCCCCACGACCGCGGCGGGCACCAGGTGCCCGGGCAGCCGTTCCCGCGCGTGGGCGAGCAAGGCGTTCTCGGTGAAATCGCCGGCGACGTGGGCGATCAGCCGCCCGTCCACCAGCGACACCACGGCGGCGGTGACCCCGGCGTGCGCGAGCAGCACGGCTTCCACCTCACCGGGTTCGACGCGGTAGCCGCGCACCTTGACCTGGGCGTCGGCCCTCCCGGCGAACTCGAACGCCCCGTCGGGCCGGCGCACGGCGAGGTCGCCGGTGCGGTACATCCGGTCGCCGGGTCGCCCGAACGGGTCGGCCACGAACCGTTCCGCGGTCGGCCCGGGCCGGCCCAGGTAGCCGCGGGCGAGCCCGGCCCCGGCCAGGTACAGCTCGCCGGTCACCCCCGGCGGCACCGGCCGCAGCCCGGGGTCGAGCAGGTACGCGGTCATCCCGGCGAGGGGTCGTCCGATGGGCACCGTGCCGCCGAGGTCCGCGGCATCGCGCACCGGTCCGGACAAGGCGAACGTGGTGGTCTCGGTGGGGCCGTAGCCGTTGACGACGACCAACCCGGGGCAGGCGGCCAGGACGCTGCGCACCGCGTCCGGCGGCACGACGTCACCGCCCGCCCAGACCTCGCGCAGACCGCGCAGGCAGGCCGGATCCTGCTCGGCGACCAGCCGGAACAGGCCGGCGGTGAGCCAGAGCGCCGTGAGGCCGTGGTGCGCCACCAGCTCGGCCAGCCCGGACGGCTCGATCCGCCCCGGCGGGGCGAGGACGACCCGGCCGCCGGTCAGCAACGGCACCCACAGCTCGTAGGTGGACGCGTCGAAGGTGTGCGGGGAGTGCAGCAGCACGCGGTCGTGCCCGGTGAACGCCGGGTCGGCGGCCAGCGCGGTGACGTCCCGGTGCCGGGTCACCACGCCCTTGGGCCGTCCCGTGGAACCGGAGGTGTACATGACGTACGCCGGGTGATCCGGCGACAACGGTTCGTCCGTTGTGGACACTGTGGACGCTGTGGGCACTTCGGCGAGCGGGTGCACGCCGTCGGGGTCGATCAGCACCACGGGCCGCGCGTCGGCGAAGACGGCTTCACGACGGGCGGGCGGGTCGCCCGCGTCGAGCGGCAGTGCGGCCGCACCGGACCGGGCCACGGCCAGCAGCGTGACGACCAGTTCGGCCGAGCGGGGCAGCTGCACCGCAACGATCCGCTCCGGCCCGGCGCCGTGGGCGCGCAGCTGCTTCGCCAGTGCGGCGGACCGCGCGTCCAGCTCGGCGTAGGTCAGCTCGGTGTCCCCGGCGACCACGGCGACGTCCGAAGGCACGCGCGCGGCTTGGACGGCGAACCGCCGGGGCACGGTTGCGGCCTCGACCGGTTCCGGCGCGGTCACCAGCCGGTCCTGTTCCCCCGGCAGCAGCACGCCGATCCGGGCCAGGGGCTCGTCCTGTGCGAAGGCCGCGAGCACCACCTTCAGCCGGTCCAGCACGTCCCGGGCGGGGAGACCGGGACGGGCCGACAACCTCAGGGCAAGGGTGCGGCCCGGCAGCACGGCGAGGGTGTACGGGTAGTGGGTGGCGTCGTGCCCGCCGGCGACCGTGAGGCCGAGGCCGCTACCGGTGCGGCCGGAGTGCGCGGGGTGGTTCTCGAAGGCCAGCACGGTGTCGAACAGCTCGGTGACCCCGGCGGCGCGGTGGACATCGGCCAGCCCGAGGTACCGGTGGTCCCACAGCTCCGCCTGCTGCAGGCGGATCCGGTCCAGCAGCGCGGCCGGGGTGTCCGTCTCGGTCCAGCGCACGCGTACCGGCACCGTGTTGAGCCAGAAGCCGATGGCTTCCTCCGCGCCCGGCAGCTCCAGGGGACGGATCGACGCGGCCTGCCCGAACACGACGTCCCGGCGGCCGGTGAGCCGCCCGAGCAGCAGTCCCCAGGCCGCCTGCACGAGCGTGCCCAGGGTGACGCCGTGCCGCTGCGCCACGGACTTCAGGGCCTCGGTGACGTCCTCGGCCAGCTCGTCGAACCTCTCCCGCGGCCGGCCGGTCCCGCGGCCGGCCGGGGCGAGCAGCGTCGGCCCGGTCACGCCGGCCAACGCCGACTGCCACACCCGCAGCGTGGCCTCGCGGTCCTGCTTCGCCAGCCAAGCCTGCTGGTCGCGTGGCGAAGCCAGGCGCCCGGGGGCCCGGCCTTCGTAGCGTTCCCGCAGGTGCGCGACCAGCAGCTGCTTGGACCAGCCGTCGAGCAGGATGTGGTGGTTGGTGACGACGAGCCGGTACCGCTGCTCGCCGAGGGTGACCAGCAGCATCCGCAGCAGCGGCGGTTTCGCCGGGTCGAACGGACGCAGCCGGTCTTCGGCGAGCACGGCGGCCAGCCGCTCCGGCTCGGTGCGCAGGTCGAGTTCGGTCCAGGGCAGGGTGAGCCGGTCCGGCACCAGCTGCACCGGACGCCCCGCGGCGCGCACCCGGTAGGCGGCGCGCAGCCCGGGATGGTCGTCGACCAGGGACTGGGCGGCGGCCCGCAGCCGGGCGAGGTCCCACGGCCCGGTGAGGTCGAGCACCAGCTGCGCCGTGTAGACGTCCTCCCCCGGCCCGCCGGACACGGCGTGGAACAGCAGGCCCTCTTGGAGGGGTGAAAGCGGTAGTACGTCCACGGTCAGTGCACCTCCCCGAACTCTTCGGCCCACTCGGCGAGTTCCGCCGAGGACACTTCGATGCCGGGCAGGTCCGGCTCGCCCAGGTGCCCGGCCCAGGCCGCGGCCAGCGCGCGCACCTCGGCGTCGTCGAGCACCTCGGGCAGCCACGACCAGGTGGCGGTCAGCTCGCCGCCGACGATCGCGGCGGTGATTTCCAGAGCGTGGGCGACCGGCATGTCCGGGTCCCCGCCGAGCGCGGGCACCGCGGCGAGCTTGCCCAGGTAGTTGAACCCGATCGTGGCCGTGGCGAGCCCGGCGGGCCACCCTTGCGGCCGCAGGTGGCGCAGCAGGCCGTAGCCGATGCCGTCGTCGGGCAGCGACCGCAGGCGCTCGTGCACGTCCGCGACCGAGCCGGTGTCCAGCCGCAGCGGGTGGACGGCGGTGAACCAGCCGACCGTCCGGGTCAGGTCGGTGCCGCCCAGCTCGACCCGGCCGTGCCGTTCGACGTCGACGAGCACACCGTGCCCGAAGGCGCGTACCAGTGCCGCCAGCAACGCCTCGGTGACGTCCGTGCCCGGCGCCGCCGCGCGGACCGTGTGGTGCCGCATCGCGCCGAGGACATCCCGCGCGGGGTCCGGCGCGCGCCGGCCCAGCGGTGGCGGGGGGTCGCTCAGCATCTCGCGCCACAGGTCTGCTTCGGGCTCCCGGCGGGCGGCCTCGGCCGAGACGGCTTCCGCCCACGCGCGGAACGGGCTGCTCGCCGGGCGCAGCGGGCGGCCGGCGAGGGCGTCGGCCAGGTCCTCGGCGAGGATGCCCCAGGACACGGCGTCGACCGCGAAGTGGTGCACCACCAGCTGCAACCGTCCTCCGGGCAGCAGAGCCGCGCGGACCACCTCGCCACGCTCGGGGCGCAACGAGGATGCCGGCTCGGCGAGCAGGGCCGAGGTGTCCACGGCTCCCCGGGGCAGGATCTCGACCTCGTTCCCGGTGACGCGCATGCGCAGTGCGTCGTGGTGGTCCAGCAGCCGGCGCAGGACGGCGGCGACCTCCTCCGGTCCGGCGGTGACCGGCACCGGCAGCTCCATCGACTGGCTGAACGAGCCGACCGGCACGCCGCGGTCGAGTACGCGGCGCATGGCCGGGGTGAGGGGCACCGGCCCGGTTCCCGGCCGCGAGTCGGCGACCGCGGCGGCCGGGACGGCGATCGCGGCCAGCGCGGCCACGGTCTGGTGCGCGAAGACGTCGCGCGGGGTGATCCGCAGTCCTGCCGCACGGGCCCGGCTCGCCAGCCGCATCGACTGGATGCTGTCTCCGCCGAGGGCGAAGAACCCGTCGTCCGCGCGCACCTCCGGCCGTTCGAGGACCTCGGCGAACAGCCGGGCCAGTAGCCGCTCGGCCTCGGTGCCCGGCGGCCGGCCACCGGATCCGGTGGCCGGCGCCGGGAGTGCCGCGTGGTCCAGCTTTCCGTGCGCGGTCAGGGGAAGCTCGTCGAGCACGACCACCGCGTCGGGAACCAGGTGTGCCGGCAGCGCCTCGGCGAGCCGGGCGCGCAAAGCGGCCGGATCGAGCGGGGACCCCACCGCGTAACCCACCAGCTGCCGGTCGTGCACCACCACCGCGGCCGCGGCGACACCGGGTTCGCGGGCCAGCGCGGCCCGGATTTCGCCGGGCTCGATCCGGAACCCGCGGAGCTTGATCTGGTCGTCGGCCCGGCCGCGGAACTCCAGCAGGCCATCGGCGGTCCAGCGGGCCCGGTCGCCGGTGCGGTACAGCCGTTCCCCGGGGGTGAACGGGTCGGCGACGAACCGGGTGGCGGTCAGGCCGGGGCGGCGCCAGTAGCCCCGGGCAACCTGGGCACCCCCGATGTAGAGCTCCCCGGTCACCCCGGGCGGCACCGGGTTGAGCGCCGCGTCGAGCACGTACGCGCGGGTGTTCCGCATCGGCCGCCCGATCGGGACCGGACCGTCGGGCATCGGCTCCCCCGGAGCGAACCGCAGGTCGGTGCAGCCGACGGTCGTTTCGGTCGGTCCGTAGTGGTGCACGAGCACCGCCTGCGGGAACCGCTCACGCCATTCCCGCACCGTGCTGCCCAGCAGCAGCTCGCCGCCGACCATCAGTTCCTCGGCAGGCCACGTGCCGGGCGACTCCGCCAGCAGCGGCAGATGGCTGGGCGTCACCTTGAGGAACGTGTACCCCTCGCCCTCCAGCTCGCTGTGACAACCGGGGCTTCGCCCCGAGCCGGGGGCTCCGCCACCCGGACCCCCGAAAAGCTCGCTGTGACAACCGGGGCTTCGCCCCGAGCCGGGGGCTCCGCCACCCGGACCCCCGAAAAGCTCGCTGTGACAACCGGGGCTTCGCCCCGAGCCGGGGGCTCCGCCACCCGGACCCCCGAAAAGCTCGCCGATGTGCACGTGACCGCCCGCGGCGAGCGCGCCGTGCAGCGTGGTCACGGTGGCGTCGAAGGACATCGACGCGTGCAGCAGCGTGCGGCCGCGCAGGCCCGGGTAGGCGGCCACGGCGTGGGCGACGTAGCCGGCGAGGTTGCCGTGCCCGACGACCACGCCCTTGGGACGCCCCGTGGTGCCGGAGGTGTAGATGAGGTAGGCGGCATCGGCGGGCGACAGGGGCACGCGAACCGGCGGGGCGGTCGTCCCGTCGAGGGTGAGCACGGTGCCGGGCAGCCGGTGCGCCAGTTCGGGCGTCGTCACCACGCACACCGGCTCGGCGTCGGCCAGGAGGTAGGCAATCCGTTCGGCGGGGTAGTCCGGGTCCACCGGCAGGTAGGCCGCCCCGGCGTGGAGGACGCCCAGCACGGCCACGGCGATGTCGACGGACTTCGGCAGCGCGAACGCGACCACCCGGCCGCGGCCCGCCCCGGCGGCCACGAGCCGGGCCGCAAGCCCGTCCGCCCTGGCCAGGAGTTCCCGGTAAGTCAGCTCGGTGTCCGCGTCGCCGACCGCCGGGGCGTCCGGGTCCTGGCGCGCCACCAGGTCCGTCCACAGTGCTCCGTCCACTGGATGCGCGGTGGCGTTCCAGGTGTGCAGCACCTGCTCGCGCTCGGCCTCGGTGAGCAGGTCGATCGTGCTCAGCGGCCGGTCCGGGTCCGCGACCGCGGCCGCGAGCAGCCGCTCCAGCCGCCGGGCGAACCGTTCGGCCGTGCCGTGGTCGAACAGGCCCGCATCGAAGTCGAGGTCGCCGTCGGCGCCGTCGGGGCGTTCGAAGAGGTTCAGCGACAGCGCGAACCGGGCGTGCCCGGTGACCGCGCGTTCCTGCCGGACCCGCAGCCCCGGCAGGTCCGGCACCTGCAGCGGATCGCTGCTGAAGGCGAGCAGGACCTGGAACAACGGCGTGCGCGTCAGCGACCGGCCGGGGTTGACCGCGTCGACCACGGCGTCGAACGGCACGTCCTGGTGCGCGAACGCGGCCAGGTCGGCTTCCCGGATCCGGGCCAGCAGCGTGCGGAAGCTCGGGTCACCGGAGGTGTCGGCGCGCAGGACGACGGTGTTGACGAACAAGCCGACGAGGTCGTCGCAGGCCTCGTCGGCGCGACCGGCGACCGGCGTGCCGAGGGGGATGTCGGTGCCCGCGCCGAGCCGGGTGAGCAGCGCGGCAAGTGCCGCGTGCACCACCATGAACGGAGTGACCCCGCATTCGGCGGCGACCGCGCGCAGCCCGGCGCGCAGCCGCACCGGCACCGTCCCGCCGTGGCCGGTCTGCGGCCCGGTCCGGTCGGCGGGCAGGTCCAGCTGCTCGGGGGCGCCGGCAAGGGTGTCACGCCAGAACGCCAGCGCCCGCTCGTCCGGTTCGAGCTGGGACAGCGCGTAGTCCGCGTACTGGACCTGCAGGGGTGCCCAGTCCGGCTCGCGCCCGGCGAGGCGGGCACGGTAGGCGGTACCCAGGTCCTTCCACAGTGGACTTATCGACCAGCCGTCGGCGGCGATGTGGTGGAGCACGACGAGCAGTTCGTGTTCCTCGGGGCCGCACTGGTGCAGGAACACGCGCAGCGGCGGTTCAGCGGTCAGGTCGAAGGCGTGGCGGGCGTCGAGTTCGTCCCTTGTGGACACCTGGGTCACCCCGGCCCAGGTGTCGTGGATCCGCTGGCTCGGTTCGCCGTCGTGGTCCGGGTAGCTCGTGCGCAGGATTTCGTGCCGGGCCACGACGTCGTCGAACGCGGTGGCCAGCGCGGCGCGGCCCAGCGGGCCGGACAGCGTGAGCGCGAGGGGGATGTTGTAGGCGGGGTTCGGTCCGTCCAGCCGGTGCAGGAACCACAGCCTGCGCTGGGCGGGCGACAGCGGCAGCCGCGCGGGCCGGTCCCGGGGCACCGAGGGCCGCCGCGGAGCCCGCGAATCGCCGATCAGGGTCGCCAGCGAGGCCGGCGTGCGGCGCTCGAAGACCTCCCGCACCGGCAGCTCGGTACCGGCGACCGCGCGAACCCGGTTGAGCAGCCGCAGTGCGAGCAGGGAATGCCCGCCGAGGGCGAAGAAGTCGTCGCCGGCACCGACCGGCCCGGTGCCGAGCAGTTCCGCGAACAGCTCGCACAGCAGCGTTTCGGCTCCCGTACGCGGGGTCCGGCTCACCGGGCCGCGGGTGACCGGTGCGGGCAGTGCGGCGCGGTCGAGCTTGCCGTTGACGGTCAGCGGAAGGGCCGCGAGCGGGACGAACGCCGCGGGGACCAGGTAGTCCGGGAGCGTCGCGGCGAGCGCCGCCCGGACCGCGCCGAAGTCCACTTCCCCGGCCACGACGTAGGCGACGAGCTGCTGCTCTTCCCGTCGTGCCACCACGGCGGCACCGGTGATCCCCGGCAGCGCCAGCAACGCGGCCTCGACCTCGCCGGGCTCGATCCGGTAGCCGCGGATCTTCACCTGCTGGTCGGCCCGGCCGTGGTGGACCAGCTCGCCGTCTTCGGTCCACCGGGCGAGGTCACCGCTGCGGTAGAGCCGTCCCGGGCCGAACGGGTCGGCCACGAACCGGGTCGCGGTGAGGCCGGGCCGGCCGGCGTAGCCGCGGGCGAGCTGGGCGCCGGAGACGTACAGCTCCCCCACCGATCCCGGCGGCACCGGCCGCAGGTGGTGGTCCAGGACGTGCACGCCGAGTCCGGGCAGCGGCTGCCCGATCACGCTTTCGGTGTCCGGCGGCGACAGGACGCGGAAGGTCACGTGCACGGTCGTCTCGGTGATGCCGTACATGTTGACCAGCCGGGGCCGGTCTTCGCCGTAGCGGGCGAACCACGGCGCCAGCCGGGCGGGATCCAGGGCTTCCCCGCCGAAGACGACGTACCGCAGCGCCGTCAGCCGAGGTGCGGTGCGGTCGGCTTCGAGCAGCGGCTGGAACGCCGACGGGGTCTGGCTGAGCACCGTGACGCCCTCGTCGCGCAAGAGCCGGTGGAACCGCGCGGGGTCCCGGGCCGGCTCTTGTTCGACGACGACGAGCCGGCCGCCGTGCAGCAGGGCGCCCCACAGTTCCCACACCGAGAAGTCGAACGCGAAGGAGTGGAACAGGGTCCACACGTCGTCCGGGCCGATCGTGAAGTGCCGCCCCGCCGCGGCGAACAGAGCCAGCACGTTCCGGTGGGTGACCGTGACGCCCTTGGGCTTGCCGGTGGAGCCCGAGGTGTAGATCACGTAGGCCGCGTGGTCGCCGGTCAGCCCGGCCGGGCTGACCGGTGCCGCGGACCCCGCGGCGAGGTCGAGGACGTCCATCCGCAGTACGGGAATCCCCGGGCCGGCTTCACCGTCGGTGATCAGGCACACCGGTGCGGAGTCGCCGAGGACGTACGCCAGCCGTGCGGCGGGCGCGTCCGGGTCGACGGGCACGTAGCAGCCGCCGGCCTTGAGCACGGCGAGCACCGCGACGACCAGGTCGGGTGTGCGGCGCAGCGAAATCGCCACCCGCGATTCCACGCCGACACCGCGCGCGGTCAGCTCGCGGGCGAGCCGGTTCGCCCGCGCGTCGAGTTCGCCGTAGGTCAGCGTGCGCCCGCCGCAGGACACGGCGACCGCGGCCGGGTCGGCCGGGGTGAACGCCTCGACCAGCGTGTCCGCACCGGTCGTGACCCGCGGCGTGGGTTCCGGGACGAACGTGGTGCGGTCCAGTCGCCCGACCGGCGTGCCGGGCGCCGCTTCCAGGAAGTTTCCCAGCAGGGTACGGAAATCCCGGTAGCAGGAGGCCAGCTCCCCGGCGGAGTAGCGCGCCGCGTTCCCGTCGAATTCCAGGTGGATCGCCTGGCCGTCGGCGCGGTCGTAAGCGTTGAGCGCGAAGTCCTCGACCGGTCCGGTGGACAGGTTCCGGGTGGTCGTCGGGATGCCCGCGAAGTTCAGCCCCGCGCGGAAGCCCATCAGGTTGGCGACCGGCCCGAAGTGGCGGCGCCCCTCCCGGCCGAGTTCCCTGGCCAGCTCCTCCCCGCGGTGACGCTGGTAGGCCAGCAGCTCGGCGGTCACGGCGGCGGTCTGCGCGACCAGCTCGCCGACGCGGGTGTCCGGACGCACCTCGAGCCGCAACGGCAGCACCGTCGAGGCCATGCCCGGGGTCTGCTTCGCGACCGGGGTCGTGCGGGTCGTCACGGCGAGGCCGAGCACGACGTCGCGGGTTCCGGCGGCCCGGCACAGCTGCAGCGCCAGCGCGGCGAGCGCGACGCGGGACCAGCGGGTCCCCGCGGCCGCGGCCATCGCGTGCAGCTGCGTCACCTGGGCCGTGGGCAGCGGGTCACCGACGCGGTGGAACTCCCCCGGCGGAGCGGGCGCCCGCCGCGACAACGTGGGCGGTTCGGGCAGCCCGGCCGCGCGCTCCAGCCAGTGGGCACGATCGGCCTTGTGCTCGTCCAAGGCGATGAGCGCGGCCAAGTCGCCCGATGACGCGGGAACGTCCACGCCGGACGCGAGCGCGGTGTAGGCCCCGGCGACCCTGGCGGCCACCAGCGAGCAGCTGTAACCGTCGATGAGGATGTGGTGGTAGCGCTGGCACCAGACGTAGTGGTCGTCGGCGAGGCGCAGGAGGGCGTAACCGAACAGCGGGCCAGCGTCGACGTCGACGGGACGTGCGAAGTCCGCGTGCATCCAGGCCAGCGCGGCCGCGTGCGGATCCGCCTCGGCGGCCAGGTCGAGCCTGGTCAGCGTCCATTCGGGCGCGGCCCCGAGCAGCTGCACCACCTCGCCGCCGGTCCGCACCAGCCGGACGCCGAGCACCTCGGTGGCCGCGACCACCCGGCGCAGGGCCGTCTCGAACGCGGCGACGTCGAGCGGGCCGTGGATCTCGGTGTACTCGCCGACGGTGTGCACGGCACCGGTCGGGTCGAGCTGGTGGCCGAACCACATCGACCGCTGGGCCGCCGACAGCGGCAGCTCAACCGGTGACGACACGCTCGTCCCCCCGCTCCGTCATGGCGATCGCCCGCAGGACGTCTTCGGTGCTCGGGAAGGCCCGGTTGCGGGGCACGACCAGCCGGACGGCGGGATTGGCAGGCGTCACAACGTGCTCGCGCGCGAAGCGAGCCCGGCCGCCCCCGGTGATGTTGAGCAGGATCCGGGCGCCGGCGGGCACCCGGCCCGCCTCGGCTGCCTGCTGCAACGCGGCCAGCGCGACCCCCGCGGACGGCTCGATGTCGATGCCGAAGACCTCCTCGAAGAGCCGCACGGCACGCGCGGCGTCGTCGTTGCCGACAGCCAGCACGTCCCCGCCGGTCGCGGCGAGACAGTCGGCGACCCCACCCGCGGTCGCGTACGGCGGGTTGGCGTTGGCGAGCTCGGGCGCGATCAGGTCACCGTCCGAACCGGACGCCGGGTGCCCGGTCCAGCGCTGGTGGATCGGCGCGTAGGGCAGGTTCTGGCACATGACGATCTTCGGCGGTGGACCCGCGTCCTCGTGTTCGGCCAGCCGCAGCGCGGCCTCGTGCACGCCGAGCGCCCCGGCACCGCTGCCGACCGCCTGGAAGTACCAGCCGGGCATGCCGCCCATCGCCTCGTACGCCGCCAGCAGGACGGTGCCCAGGCCGTCGCGCCGGGCCACGTTCCGGACCCCGCCCTCCGCCTGGTAGCCAGGCAGCGAACCCAGCGCACCGGCCAGGGCGATCGCATCGCGGTACCGTCCGCCGTCGAGCGCGATCAACCGCACGCAGTCGTCGAGTGGCCCGGCGAACCGCAACCGCGGCAGCGCCGCGGCGGGCACGACCAGCACGCACCGCACCCGGTACCGGCTGCACGCGGCGGCGAAGGCGGCAGCGGTGTTGCCCGCCGACGCCACGACCAGCACCGGCGGCTCGTCCGGCAGCCGGCCGAGCACGGTGTGAGCCTCGAGTTCCTTGAAAGTCCCGGTGGCCAGGCCGGCTCCGGCCTCGGGCCAGTACCCGCTGAAGGAAATCCACAGGCCGGCGAGCCCGAGCCGCCGTCCCAGCTCCCCGGCGGGCAGGACCGCGGGCGCACCGGCGTCCGGCAGCACCCGCCGGACCGGCAGCCAGTCGCGGTACCGGAAAAGACCGCCGGCCCCGGCGGTCTCTCGGCGGGCGGGGTAGGCGGTCTTCAGCAGAGCGTCGGCGTGCGGTTCCGAACAGGCCAGCAGCAGGCCGTCGTCTTCGTACCATTCCTCGCAGAGTGGACAGACCAGCCGGTAAGCGGGTCGGGTCATGAGCTCGAGCTCCCTCTGCCGCGGAGACGGGGACGCCGCAACTCAAGCGGCCACAGACGAGGAGCCGACAACATCCAGATTAATTCCCGAAGAAGGGAGCGCTACCGCAGTCTTTTTCATAAATAGAAGGAAAAGTGTGCGCAAACCGCGGAAACCGCGTTATCGGGTAGCGCTTTCTCACGCGGATCGCCAGCCGCGACGGCTTCTCGGCGTGACCGACGCCGGTGGCGAGTGCCCATCGCCGAGATCAGCTCCCCGCGATGGGGTCGAGATCAGGCCGGTCGGCGTCCGGCGTCTACCTGGAGGGTGAGCCCGGCCCGCCCGTCTTCGCCGTCCGGTGGCACCTGGACAAGGACCTAACGTTGCTATAGATTTTAGTCGTGACTGAAATGTATAGCAACGACTATCGACCAGAGTGGTGGTCGTGACCGTGGAGCCGGAACCCGTGACGTTCACCAGCCTGGGCACCCGCTGCGCAGGCGACCTCTACCTGCCGGACGAGGTGTCCGCGAACTCGCCCGGGCCCGCGCTGGTACTCGGACACAGTGGCGTGATGGTGAAGGAGGCGCTGGCCTACTTCACCCCCTACTTCGTGCAGGCGGGCTTCGTCGTACTGGCCATCGACTACCGCACCGTCGGGTCGAGCGAGGGCGAGCCGCGTGGGCTGGACTACCCGGAACGGCAGGTGGAGGACTTCCGCAGCGCGATCTCCTACCTCCAGACCCGCCCGGAGGTCCAGCCAGAGCGCATCGGCCTGTGGGGCGTCAGCATCGGCGGCTCCGTCGCCGTCCAGGCCGCCGTGCTCGACCGTCGCGCCAAGTGCGTCGTCGTGCAGAGCCCGAGCGTGTGGAACGGGTGGCGCTACCTGGAGCGGCTGCTCGGCCGGAACGGGCTGCACGCACTGCGCGACCGGCTGGACGAGGACTGGCAACGCCGCTACGAGACCGGCGAGAGCGCCCGCGTGCCGCACCTGAACCTGGACCACGAGAACGCCAAGGGCGCCCAGGACCTGTCGAGCGAGCTGTACCCCACCTACCGCAACGAGAAATCCCTCGACTCCGCCGAGCACCTGCTCACCTTTGCGCCGGAGAACCTCATCGGCCGGCTCGCGCCGACGCCGCTGCTGATGATCGCCAACGGCGGCCACGACCCGTACCACATGCTCGACGAAGCACAGACCGCCTTCGCCAAGGCCGGCGAGCCGAAGCGGCTGGAGGTCCTGCCCTACGACGTCCTCGGCCTCTACACCGGCCCCGGCCTGGAGGAGGCGATGGACCTGGCCGTCGAGTGGTTCGATCGCTACCTGCGCCGGACCAGGCCGGCCACCACCACCCCGACACCCACCCACGAGTCCGTCGCCGCTATGAAACGGTGAGCAGCGGACAGAGGGAGTGAGGCGCCATGGGCGACGAACGGCAGGACCAGCTCATGCGGTGGGTGGAACGGGTGGCCACCTTCTGCGTGGAGGAATGGGGGCTGCCACCGATCACCGGGCGCGTCCTCGGCTGGCTGATGATCTGCGACCCACCCGAGCAGTCGGCCGGCGGAATCGCCGACGCCATCCAGGCCAGCCGCGCGTCGCTGACCTCCAACATGCGTCTGCTCACCACCATCGGGCTGGTGCGCAAGGTCCGCCGCCCCGGCGACCGCACCGCCTACTACCGCATCGAGGACGACGCCTGGCACAAGGTCGTCCAACGCAAACTCGACAGCCTCAGCGCGTTCGGGGACATCGCCGAGGAGGGCTTCGCCCTCACCGAAGGCGTAGGTGCCGAACGCATCAAGGCGGCCCAGGAATCCCTGACCTGGCTGCGGGACATCGCCGCCCGCAACCCCCCGAAGCACTAGGAAACCCATGCCATCCCGACAAGTCAGCCTCAGCCCGGTCCAGGAGACGCTGCTGCTCACCCTCTACGCACGAGCACTGGACAGCACGGCACCGAACCCGATCCTCGGCGACACCCTCGCCGCAGCGGTCGCAGACCGGATCGCCGAGGACACCGGCTACGACTTCGCCAAGCTCAACCTCAAACCGAGCCTCGTCGCCGGCACCGCGCTCCGCGCCAGAAAGCTCGACGACATCATCCACCAGTTCATCACCACGCACCCCGACGCGGTCGTCGTCGACCTGGGCTGCGGCCTCGACACCCGATTGGCCCGCTGCACCCCACCCACCGGCGTCGACTGGTACGACGTCGACTTTCCCGAGGTCACCGACCTGCGCCGGCGATACCTCCCGGACGACCGGTCACACCTGGTCGCCACGGACGTCACCGAGCCCCACTGGTCACAAGCCCTGCCGCACGACCGACCCGCCATGATCGTGGCCGATGGCTTACTGCCCTTCCTGCCCGGCGACTCGTTCCAGACCATGATCCGCCAGCTGACCACCCGGCTCCCGGCCGGCGAACTCGCGCTCAACGGCTACACCCGCTTCGCCGCCTGGGCGATGAAGTACCACCCCTCGATCAAGGCCCTCGGCATCGACGCCGCCCAAGGCTTCGACGACCCCCGCAAGCCGGAACACTGGAACGCCGGCCTCACCCTCGTCGCAGAGCAACTGCTCACCCGCGCCCCGGAAGTGGCCGCGTTCCCACAACCCGTGCGGGCACTCACCCGCCTCATGGCCCGCAGCACCGCGATGTCCCGGCAGGGCACACGCGTACTCCACTACCGATTCTGAACCCCGAGGACGGTTCCAGGATCGGTGTTTCCGGTCCGAGAGGCCGGGCTGAGGCCCGGCGGGATGGGCACTGTGAGTGATTGACATCGGACCCGTAGCGGCTTGTGTGCGGCTCCCGAACGTCACCGACTCATGATGTCTGCTATGCCGCCGAGCGGTCGTTCAGGAACTTGGGGTGGCCGTTGACGGGGGTTTCAGTAGTCGAAATCGGCCTTGGCGATGAGGTAGTCGGCGTTGGGAAAGGTCGGCACCCAGTCGCCGTCGGTGGATGGCCTACGACGTCGAGGAGCACGACGCCGCCCGCCGCCTGATCCCGGGCCCCTCCCGGTCGTGCGGGACTACGCCGGGTTCTCCGCGACGGCGAGGTAGTCCGTGTAGATCTGCGGCGAGCCCGAGAACGAGGCCAGCTGCTTCCACTCCTCGTACATCTGCTTGGTGTCGCGGTGGGCGGCCGCGAACTCCGCAGCCTCGCCGGTGGCGATGTCGGGCTCGGGGTAGAAGACGTCCAGCGCGTCCAGGCTCGCGATCTCCATCATCATCACGTACTGGTCGAGGCGGTTGCCCCGCTCGCCCTTGAGCACGTGGAACCGCCAGTCCGGGTAGTCGTCGATCCGGTGGTGGTTCTCGGCGATGAAGCGGTCGAACACCTCCTCGGTCACACCGGCGCGCAACGCCAGGTTGTGGATCCCGACGACCCGGGCGACGGGCTCCTCCCCCGGGCGGTCGCGGTAGCGGGGGCCGGGCGTGACCGTGCTCCGCGGATTGTCGGCCAGCAGCCGGTAGTCGGTGAACAACGTCGGCAGCTCACCGAACGTGCCCAGCCGCCGCCACCGCGCCAGCACCGCCTCCGCCTCCGGGTGCCGCGCCCAGAACAGCCGGGCCAGCTCGGTCTGCTCACCCCGGGCCGTGACGTAGCGGTCGCGCTGCTCGGCGCTCTCGATCTCGTACAACATCAGGTACTGTCCGGCCCGCTCTCCGCGCAACCCGCGCAGCAGAGTCCACCGCCACCCCGGGTACAAGGGCAGGTGAACGCCCTCACCACGCACGAAAGTCTCGAACTCCTCCGGCGTAACACCAGCCTCCGTGTCGATGGCGATGTACTGGAAGGTGAACACCGACGAGCGTCCCATTGCGCGTCCCATCCTCGGGCCGGAAAGGGATCGCGCGTCCGACAAGCACGACTCCCCACCCCACATCCTGCCCGCTCCAGCGCAACAGCGCCCGCGAGCCCTCCCGCCGGACACGATCCGACGGGTCCCACCGTCTGTGAAGATCAACCAGCGTCAGCGCTACCAGGAACAACGTGGTGCGGTTCACCGTCACGCGCCGCTGCGTTCAGGCCGATGAGGAGCGTCCTTTGGCGGCGCGGCTCCACCCGTACCTCTTGCCCACCAGAGCACACCAGTGGCTTCCGCATCGCCTTCTACGGCCGCACCTCAACCACCCGCCACCAAGACCGCATTTCCTCACACGGCGAGCAACGCGACATGGCCGAACATCTCATCACCGGTCACGGCCACATCATCGCCACCTACTTCGACGCGGGCACCTCACGCCGGACCCCGTGGTCGCAGCGCCCCCAAGCCGCGCAACTGCTGGCTTCGACCTGGCGGGCGTAGGACTTGCCCTGCTCGGCCCGCGCCGCGGCGCGCAGCGTCACCAGCCGCAGGCCCTCCAGCTCGATCGCGATGTCGGCGACGGAGAACGCCACCGCCTGCCGGTGGCTGATCGGCTCGCCGAACGCGGTCCGCTCGTTGACGTAGGGGACGACGTAGTCGAGGACGGCCTTCGCGGTGCCACGCAGGCCCATCGCCGGCTCACCCTCGATGGACATCCCGGGCTGTAGGAGATCCCGGGTTCGCGGTCTGACAGCGAACCGGCTCAGTGTGATCAGCGCAGGCTTTCGCAGTGGAAGATGAGAGTGTATGGCCACTGCGAACTGTTGTCCGGACCAGTTACTTTGTGACTTTTCATAATTCCGCCGAGCCCCCTGCAGGTGTTGTCGGCCTTGATCCAGACGTCGGCTTGGCTGGTTCCGCTGACCGACTGGACACCAGGCCCGATAATGGAAGCCTGGGCGGGGATGACGGCGATGCCGCTGATCCCGACGACCGCTGCCGCGGTGACCATCGCCCGTACCACGCGCCTGGGCGGACGTGTCGATGTCCTCATGTTCACGACTCCTTCTTCGAGCGGATTCCCCTGGCGAGGGTATCGCCGTCAGCGGCATCGATTGCGGGATTCAACGAGGTTGATGAGCGAGTTCCGAGATGTGCGAAATATGCCTGACGGTTCGTGAGGGATTCCCTTCGCGGTTGCGTCAGCACATCCACGGCTACCTGATCCTCTACCTCGGCGGGAAAACCTCGTCCTCATCGCCAAGCTCCGGCGCCTCCAGCACCCCGGCAAGATCGCCGACGACCTGCTGGCACGCTTCTCCCTGACCGACGCGGCCACACGGAAGGTGTCGACGTACTCCGGAGGCATGCGCCGCCGCCTCGACATCGCCATGAGCCTCATCGGCGATCCCCCGGTGATCTTCCTGGACGAGGCCGAACAGCTCGCCGACCGGATCGCGATCCTGCACGGGGGCCGCATCATCGTCAACGGCACCCTCGCCGAACTCAAGCTCCCGCCCGCCAAGATCGAATACGTCGAGAAGCAGCCGACCCTCGAAGACGTCTTCTTCGCCGTCGTCGGCGCCCGCACGGAAAAGTGAGAAACGATGACCACGCACGTCCTCGGTGACACCACCGTTCTCTTGGGACGTTCCCTGCGGCACGTCACCCGCAGCCTGGACACCATCATCACGACCGTCATCACGCCGGTCGCCATGATGCTGATGTTCGTCTACGTCTTCGGCGGCGCGATCGACACCGGATCGGCCTCGTACGTGAACTACATGCTGCCGGGCATCCTGCTCCTGTTCACCCTGGCCCTGACCTGGGTCGCCCTGATCGCCGGCCTCACCGCAAAAAAGGCGGAAGGCGGCGGCGCGTTCTCCTACCCGCTCATCTTCCTGCCGTTCCTCAGCTCGGCGTTCGTGCCCACGGGGACGATGCCGGGCCCGGTGCGCTGGTTCGCCGATCAGCCGGTCGGCACCGACATCTGGATCGCACTGGCCTGGTGCGCGGGAATCCTCGTCGTCGCTTACGTCTTCGCCACCGCGGCCTACCGCCGCAAGGTCTCCTGAGCCGTGTCAGCACGGTGGCTGCCCCGTGTCAGGACCGCCGGAGATCGTCATCGCAGCATCGCATCCCGGAAAGGATCACAACATGACCATCGAACACGGCGGCCACGTCGAGCAGGGCTGGGGCAAGGTCGCCGACGCGTTCCGCGCCAACTTCGACGCTCCCGGTGAGATCGGCGCGGCCTGCAGCGTCTACGCCGGTGGCCGCCCCGTCGTCAACCTCTGGGGCGGCCAAGCCGACCGCGAAGCGAACAAGCCGTGGCGTAAAGACACCATCGCCCAGGTCGCCTCCACCACGAAGGGCGCCACCGCGATCTGCGCCCACCTGCTGGCCCAGCGCGGCGAACTGGACCTCGACGCCCCCGTCGTCCGGTACTGGCCGGAGTTCGGCGCGGCGGGCAAAGAAGAAATCCCGGTGCGCTGGCTGCTGTCGCACCAAGCCGGCCTGCCGATCGTCGACGGCCCGCTGACCTTCGAGCAGGCCTGCGCCTGGGACCCCGTCATCCACGCGCTCGAAGCGCAGAAACCGCTGTGGAAGCCCGGCACCCAGCACGTCTACCACGCCGTCACCTACGGATTCCTGGTCGGCGAAGTCGTGCGCCGGATCACCGGCAAGTCACTCGGCACGTTCTTCGCCGAAGAGGTCGCCGCCCCGCTCGGGCTCAGCGCCTGGATCGGGCTGCCGGAGGAACACGAGCCCCGCGTAGCACAGTTCGAAGACGCCGCCCCGTTCACCGTGGAGGAACTGCTCGCCGGGCTGATCGCGACGACCGGCCTCGACGCGGACACCGTCACCGCCTGGGTCCAATCCATGTGGACCCCGGACGCCGTCCAGATGCACGCGGGCGTCCTCGGCGGCGCCATGGACCCCGCCACCGGCTACTTCCGCACCCGAGCCTGGCGCGCCGCCGAGTTCCCGGCCGCCAACATGGTCGCCGACGCCCACTCACTGGCCCGCATGTACGCCGCCACCGTCAGCAACGTCGACGGCCTCCGGCTGCTCGACCCGTCGACCGTCACCACCATGACGGAGACCCAGACCGACAAGACGACGATGTACGGAGTACCGGCCGGCCTCGACATCCCGGCCGACCGCTCCTTCAACATGTCACTCGGCTTCTGGCGAGCCTGCCCACCGCTGCCGATGCTCGGACCCGGCTCCTTCGGCCACCCCGGCTCCGGCGGCTCGACCGCCTTCGCCGACCCCGACACCGGCGTCGGCTTCAGCTACGTCACCAACCTCTGGAACTACCGCCCCGACGACCCCCGCGCGACCAACCTCGCCAACGCCGTCCGCACCTGCCTCAGCTGACACGAACCCGACCAGCCCACCACGGCATTCGACGCCGTGGTGGGCAGACGTCACCGAGCCGGCACCGTCCGTCCGACTGCCGGGTCGGTGGGCACGGTTCCAGCTCGAGCTCCCTGCGATACCTGACCGTGGGTGTTACCGTCTGTGCCCGCGGCCACTGTCGGGTCGCTTCGTCGCTGTACGGTCGTGGAGTCGTCGTGGGCAGGGAACCGCAAGACCGCAGGCCATCCGCGGAGTCGGGCTTGCGGGATGTCCTCGACGGTTTGCCGGTAACCGTCTGGGAAGCCGATGCCCGTAGCGGGGCCTACTTGTTCGTGTCCGCCGGTATCCGGTCGTTGCTGGGCCGATCGCCCGACGGCTGGGTGGGTGATCCGGCGATTGCGCTGTCGGTCGTGCATGCCGAAGACCGTGACCACTTCCTGGGCGGGCGCGGCAAGGCGTGGCGGCAGGAGGGCGACTACGAGGTCACCTATCGCGCGCTGACCGCGGACGGGCGCGCGGTCTGGCTGCTGGAGCAGGGGCGCGTGCGCTCCGACGGCGTCGTCCTCGGCGTGTGGCTGGATGCCTCCGAACGACGGTCGGAGGCGGAACGGCAGCGGTTCCTCGCCGGGTTCGAGCGTGGGCTGCAGGAGCTGGACGACGCCGAGCAGGTCATGGAATACGCCGCCCGCAGCCTGGGAGAGCACCTCGGCGCTGATCGCTGCGCCTACGCCGAAGCCGAAGAGGACCAGGACCACTTCCTGATGAGCGGCGATCACCACACCGGTTTGCCGCCGTTGCCCGGGCGCTTCGCGATGTCGGCGTTCGGGGACGGCTGCGTGCGGGCGATGCGGTCCGGTGAGTCGTGGGTCGTCGGTGACTGCTTCCACGACGAGCGTCTCGAACCCGCGGATCTGCGCGCCTACCGGGTGACCGGGATCCGGGCCGTCATCTGCGTACCGCTGCTGCGCGGCGGCCGGTTCGTCGCCGCCATGGCGGTGCACCAGGCCACGGTCCGGCACTGGACGGACGCGGAAGTCGACCTCGTCGAACTCATCGTCGCCCGGTGCTGGGAGTCCATCCAGCGCACGCACGCCGGCCGGGCGCTGCGCGACAGCGAGCAGCTTCACCGGTCGCTGGTGGAACGCGCGACGGATGCCATCTGGGTCCTCGACCGCGGCCTGCGGTTCGCCGAGATCAACCCCGCGGCCTGTGCCCTGCTGGGCTACCGCCGTGACGAGCTGATCGGCACGCCGATCGCCGGCCTGCTCGACGACGACGGGAGCCGCCGGTGGCGGCAGCTGCTCGCCGAACCGGGTACGGCGCAGGAAAGCGGCGAAGTGCACCACGTCCGCCGGGCCGACGGCGCCCAGGTGGCCCTGGAGCTGAGCATCCAGGTCACCCCGTCCGGGATGCAGGCGATCGGCCGGGACGTCACCGAGCGGCGCCGTCGTGAGGCGGAGCGGGACCTGCTGCTGCAGCGGGAACACGAGATCTCCGAGACGCTGCAGCGGAGCCTGCTGCCGCGCGAGCTGCCGGCGCTGCCGCGGGTGGCCGCCGCGGCGCGCTACCTGCCCGCCGCGGTCCACGCGCAGACGGGCGGAGACTGGTACGAGCTGGTCGTGGTGGGGGAAACCACCGTCGCCCTCTCGGTCGGCGACGTCGTGGGCAAGGGGCCGCAGGCGGCAGCGGTGATGGGACAGCTGCGCAGCGCACTGGCCGGCAGCCTGCTCGACGGGCACGGCCCGGCCGCGGCCCTGGAACGGCTCGACGCGTTCGCCACACGCACCGACGGAGCCTCCGGCACGACCTGCGCGTGTCTCACGCTCGACTGGGAGACCGGCGAACTGCGCTGGGCCGTGGCCGGGCACCCGCCGCCGGTCGTCGTCGAGGCCGCCGCCGCCCGGCTGCTGGCCGGTGGCGGCCGCGTTCTCGGCGGCCCGGACCGGTCGCGGTACGCGGAGCAGTCGGCGAGGCTGGGTCCCGGCGCGTCGGTGCTGCTCTACACCGACGGCCTGGTCGAACGGCGGAACGAGCGGATCGACGAGGGGCTGCAGCGCCTGTGCGCGACAGCAGCGGGGCTCGCCGCCGGGGCGCCGGACCAGCTGGTCGCGGCGATCACCGGGACCCTCCTCGACGACGGGCAGGAAGACGACGTCGCTTTGCTCGCCATCCGGCTGCTGCCACCACCGCTGCACCGGCACGCGACCGCCGAGCCGACGGCGCTGCGGCAGTTGCGCGCCGATGCCGCGGCGTGGGCGTCCCAGGCGGGGCTGCCCGGCGAGCTGCGCCAGGACTTGAGCCTCGCGCTAGGTGAGGCCGTGGCGAACTCCGTCGAGCACGCTTCGGCGAACGCGGTCACGTACTCGGTCACGCGGACAGCGGACGGCGGTCTCGACGTCGTGGTGCACGACGACGGGACGTGGCGGCCCGAGCCGGCCGACAACAGTCACCGTGGTCGCGGCATCGCCATCATCACGGCGCTGGCCGAAGAGATCGCCATCGGCCACGACGATCTCGGCACCACGGTCCGGTTCAGGATGGCCACGGAAGCGGGCTCCGCACCCGAGGCCGTCGTGACGGTGCCCGAGGGCGCGAACCCGGCGAACGTGTCCGTCGACGACACCGGCCCGGAGGTGCTGATCGTGAAGGTGACCGGCGACCTCGACCTGGCGACGATCGACGAGGTGCGCCCGGCGGTGCTGCACCGCGTCGAAGCCACGGCGTCCCGGGAGGCGATCGTGGACCTCACCGGGCTGCGGTACCTGAGCAGTTGCGGTGTCGCCCTGCTCCTGGACGCCGCGGCGCTGACCAAACGACGTGGCGCGACGCTCACGGTTCGGGCGGCCGCCGGTTCCGCACCGTTGCGGATCCTGGAGCTGGCCGGATTGGCCGGTACAGCGACGGGAGCTTTGACCGTCGAAACTGCCTCGTGAACGTCGCCGGCGAAGCGCCGGGGCCGCGGGAGCCTTACGGACTCTGGAGGCACGCTCATCGCCTGGTCCTCCGGTCGCCGCTACCCAGCAAAGCATTCCCCAGACCGCGCCATCACCTCCACCCGGTCGCCGTCCACGACGGCTGGTCCGGATCAAGTCGTCCCGATCCCGTCCCACCGACCCCGGGTCCCCCATTCGGGGGATACATTCTGGCAGATGACGTAAACCGACTAAGCTGTCCGGACCGCCCCAGACCTCGGCACGCCTGCAGGTCCATGCCCTGCATGGAACGCAACAGCGTACGAGGAGCGGACCATGACGGCCGGGAAACCGAACCGTATTGAGGCGGCAGGCCTTGGCGCCGCCCACCCGCCACGACGGCAGATCGCGTTCAGCGTCGGAAACTGGCGGGTCACCTTCACCGGAACGGATCCACGCTCGCCACGGACCGGTATCCTCGCCGGCCGGCCCGAGTTCGGACCCGGCGGCGTCCGGGTCCCCGTCATCGCCGACGACAGCCCCTCGGCCTCGGTGTCCTGGGTCGACGACCAGGACGTCATCGGCATTACCGCACCGCCGGCTGATGAAAAGCATTTCAAGGAAAAGAAGGCGTCATGCGACGCATCCACACCATTGCCCGGGCCCTGCTCGGGGCCACCATCGCGACCGGAAGCCTGATCGCCCGCGGCGCAAGCCATCACCATCCGTTGAGCTGCAGAGAAAACGCTCTGCGGCGCCGCGAACGCGCTCCCGGGATCATCACCCCGATCGAGATGATCGGCCCCGCGATTGTCACCAACGTGCCACTGCTGGGTAGGGGTTTTTCCGGATCGCCGAGGTCGGCCTGACCGGCAATCTCACCTTCCCCACCGGGTCGGGTTCACCCGCGGCAACGTACTCGGCAATGGGAGCGGCATCCTCAACCGCGGCCGCCGCGGGGCGGCGCGCGCCGGTGACAGGCGAGCAGCACCTCGAACCCCGTCAAATTCAGGAAACAGACCTGCGAAAGGCCATCACGAGCCGCGGCGGCCGCTGTCGCTGCTGGGCCGGCCGATCATCGAACGGGACTTCGCGACCATGACCATCGCCGCACGCGCCTCGAACGGTGACAGCACACCGGGAGCCACCCGTTCGCCGACGCCCCGGGCGGATCGGGCCAGCTATCCTCGGTGAGATCCACCCCGGACCCCGGCGGCGCCACCCGACGTGGCCAAACCGGGCGGAGGACCGTGATGATCACTGCGACACCGGGAAAACCGGGTCACCGGCGAGCACGCTGCACCGCGGAACCGGGCCCGCCTCTCCTGTCTCCACGCCGATGAGACAGCCGAAGGCAGCCCCGCGGAAGGACCCGGACCCGTTCCCCCTCAGCCCCGAGCAACGCCGACGTGGTGCCCGCCTGGTCGCCTCGGCAGCGGACAACGCAGCCGACTGCGCCACGCTGCTCGCCACCCTCGGGCTGAACCCCGCCGACGGCCTCACAACGCCGGACGACGAACCCCGTCCCTCCGGCCATCTCCCGAACTGAGTCCGATTACCGGTCAGCCGGCCCAGACCCAGCCCCGCAGTTCCGGCACGTCCTCGACGTGTTCGCGGCAGTAGCCGTGGTGGCTGGGCCAGGGCCGCCCCGTCTTCGGGCGCCCGGGCGGATCTGCGCAGTGCTTCGAAGCTCCCACGACGACCAAACCGTTGTGCTCAGCGAGGGCGGCCCGCCGGCGACGGGGCCAGCACGACCGTCGGATTGAGGTCGCGCTCGGCCAGGGCGCGGGCCACATCGCTGAGCCGGAGGTTGTTCCGCCGGGCGAAACCACGCAAAGCCGTGAAGGCCGCGTCCATGCTCAGCTGTCCGGTGACGGCGAGCACGCCCTTGGCCTGCTCGATGATCACCCGGCTGTTCAACGCGCTCTGCAGCTGCTCGGACAGGATCTCTCCCCGGCGGAAGGCCCGTTCGTGGAGGATGCCGATCGTCGCGGTGTCGGCCAGCCCCTGCGCCAGCGCCACGTCGTCGGCCGACAGCTCTCCCGCGTTGAGCCCGAACAGGTTCAACGCCCCGATCGTCTGCCCGCGCAGCCGCATCGGCACCGCGTGCACCGACGCGAACCCGTCCTTGGCCGCCTCGGCCGCGAACCGCGGCCACCGCGCCGCCTGCGCGGCAACGTCGGCCACCAACACCGGCGCGCTCGTGGTAAAACACTCCACACACGGGCCCTCGTCGAGGTCGAACTGGAACAGCTCGATCAGCCGCGCCTGTTCGGTGGAGGAGGCCAGCACCTGCAGCCCGCCCCGCTCGTCGACCAGCGTCAACCCCGCCGCCGCCACATCCAGCAACTCCACGCACCGCACCACCAACGTGTGCAGCAAATCCGCGACGTCGTAGTCATCGACCAACGTGTCCGCCAACGCAACGAACGCACGGGTCACCTGTCGCTCACGGTCGGCCATGCCCACCATCTCCTGATTCCTCAGCTGCCTTCATGGTGACCCTCACCGGAACTCCTCGTCCAACTTCAGCCGCCCGGCCACGATGTCGCCGGCGACTTCGAGCAGGGAACGGCCGTGCCCGAACGCGTAGGCCCGCAGCCGGGCCAGTGCGGCCGACGCGGACAGGTCCAGATGCGCGATCAGCATCCCGGTGGCCTGGTGCACCTCCCGGTACCGCATCCCCGCGCTCTCCATCCACTGCCCGTCCCCGTCCAGCCACCGACCACCTCCGCCGCGCAGCCCCGACAGGGCGAGTGCCGCAATGTCCGCCACCTGCAGCGCCGTCGACAGCTCGCCGGGGCTCAGCGAACCCGGCGTCGGACGATAGGTGTCGAGGGTCGCCACCCGCACCGCCCCGATCTGCACCGGGAAGGTGAACAACGCCGCCACCGGGTGCACCGCGGCCTCGGCGGCGAACACCGGCCACGCCGGCGGCGGGCCCACCGCCAGATCCGGCACCAGGACCGGTCCACGGAGGGTGTACGCCTCGAAACACGGCCCTTCACCGAGGGAAAACTGCAGCTCCGCCAGCGCCGTACTCACCGCGTCGCTGGCGTAGACGATTTCGCGATGCCCGGCCTCGACCATGATCGACACCGCCGCGCCGTCCACCGGCAACAGGCGCACGCACGCCCGGCACACCCGGCCGACGACGTCGACCCCGCTCCCGGCGTCACTCTGGCCCAGTGCGGCCAGCACACTCGCACGCAGAACCTCAACCTCAGCCACCGCGAACCCACCACCGGCACGCTCCGCGTTCCGATATCCGGTTCCTCCGAGTCGGCGTTCATGATCGCCACACCAACTCGGACATGACCAGGCCCGGATCAGCACCGCTCCCGCGGCTGCGTGTACCGACAGTACTCCTATCCCCACACACCGCACCCGCCATCACGGCACCGACGCGGCGACGTACCGGCGCAGCGCGACCGGCACCCGATACTGGCTCACCTTCACCGCGCCGACCCGGCTTACGGCCTCCGCCCCCGAAAGACCGGATGCGGGCCCGACAACGAGTCCTGCCCCCACCGGTCCATCGGCAGCCGTGGTCACCGACGCCGTCGGTTCCGCGACGTGATGAGGACGATTCGCGCGGCGCGCACAAACGCGGCTTCATCGTCGACTACCAGCACCGACGTCATCCTGAGCGAGGCGATGGGCGGGACCATCCGCGCCGAGGACACGATGCCGAGGATGGACAACGCCGAGATCGGGCCCGAGAGCATCATGGCGAGGATCCCGGTCGTGCAGGCGCCGGCCTGCGCGTCGACGTCGGCACCGAACGCCCGGCGAACCACAGGACCAGCACCCTCCTGATGTCGTGGACCGTGCCGAAGGCCTCGCCGACCCGCCGCGGTGACCTTCGGCGGTCCGGCGAGGTCGTCGGCCTCTGCTGCCGGAGCCGCGGGCGGGTGAGGCTGGACCCATGAGAATCCTCGTCGCGGTGGCCACCCGGCACGGCGCCACCCGGGAAATCGCCGAGCACCTCGCCACGTCGCTCGGCTCCGCGCTGACCGGCGCCGGAGTGGCGCCCGAGGTCGAGGTGCGCGACGTCGGGCTCGTCGCGTCGCTCGACGGCTTCGACGCGGTGGTCCTCGGCAGCGCCCGCTACCTCGGGCGGTGGCTCGAACCGGCGCGGAAGTTCGCGGAGTCCTTCTCGGACGATCTGCGAGGTCTCCCCCTCTGGTTGTTCTCCAGCGGCCCGGTGGGCGAGAGGCCCGAGCCCGAAGACCGGGCCGCGATCGACGACCTCGTCCGGCGGCTGGGTGCACGGCAGCACCGGGTTTTCGGCGGCCGGATCGACCGCCAGGCCCTGCGTCTCCCGGAACGCCTCGCGGTGACGGCGTTGCCCGTCACGGACGGCGACTTCCGTGACTGGCCATCGATCCGGGCCTGGGGTTGCGAAATCGGTGCAACGCTGGCCGCCGCGGCGGTCGCCGGGAGCACGTCGTGACCACGCCGCACGGGCATCCGGAGGCGGCTCGGACGACGCCCGGCGCCGTCGTCGTCGGCATCGACGGCTCGGCCTCCGCGGAGCGCGCCGCGGTCTGGGCCGGTACCGAGGCCCTCCGGCGAGGTCGTCCGCTGCGTCTGGTGCAGGTCTACGCGTTGCCGCAGGTGCACACCCCGATCGCGGTCGGCACCCACGAACAGGTGCGCGCCGGGCTGGCCGAGCGTGCCGAAGGCTGGCTGGCCGAGGCTCGGACAGCCGTGCTCGCGGAGTCTCCCGGCGTCGAAATCGGGACCGCTGCCCGGGAATGGAGCCCGGTCGCGGCCCTTGTCCAGGAGTCACAGCACGCGGAGCTGGTGGTACTCGGGTCCCGCGGGCTCGGCGGCTTCACCGGGATGCTCGTCGGCTCCACGGCCGTTTCCGTGGTCGCTCACGCGCACTGCCCGGTCGTGGTGGTGCGTGGCCGGCGGCCGCAGGATCCGCCGCCGGCCGCGGGCCCCGTGCTCGTCGGCGCGGACGGATCGTCCGACAGTGACGGCGCCCTGGCGTTCGCGTGTGACGAGGCGCGGCTGCGTGGCGTGGCGCTGACCGTGGTGCACACCTGGAGCGAGCTCGTCGCCGACGGAGTGCTCCGGCCCCATCCGTTCCAGGACGACGCCGCCGAGATCGAACGGGCCGAACGCGCCAGGCTCGCCGACCAGGTGAGCCCCTGGCGGGACAAGTTCCCGGACCTGACGATCGATCTCGACGTGACCCGTGGGCGCCCGGTCCGGACGTTGCTGGAGCGTGCGGAGCACGCCCAGCTGATCGTGGTCGGCTGCCGGGGCCGCGGTGGCTTCACCGGGATGCTGCTCGGTTCGACCAGCCAGGCACTGATCGTGCATTCGCCGTGCCCGGTCGCGGTGGTCCGGTCGCAGGACGCGGGAAGCGAGGAGACGCGATGAAGGGCAGGAACGGGACGATCGTGGTGGGGGTCGACGGCTCGGGCGCGTCGATGGCGGCGGTGTCGTGGGCCGCCCAGCTGGCTTCCGCCCGCCACCTCGAACTCGAGATCGTGCACGGGCTGCAGATCGCCGCACTCGGCTACGGCGGGAGCATCGCGGGCATCGACGTGCTGATCGACGCGATCCGCCAGGACGGCGAACGGGTCGTCGCGGAATCCCGGAGGGTGGCCGCCTCGATCGACGACGACCTGGTGATCACGGCGGAGACGCCGCCCGGAACTCCGGCCTCGCTGCTCGTCGAGCTTTCCCGCCGGGCCCGGATGGTCGTCGTCGGCGCGACCGGCTCGGGCGGCTTCGCCGGCATGCTCCTCGGCACCGCCACGGCCACCCTCGTGAGCCACGCCCACTCGCCGGTGGCGGTGATCCGGGGCCGGCCCGGCTCCCTGCGCCTCCCGGAGTCGGGCCCGGTGGTGGCCGGGGTCGACGGGAGCGCGACGAGTGAACAGGCGATCGCCGCGGCGTTCGAGGAGGCGTCGTCACGCCGTGCGCCTCTGGTCGCGGTGCACGCCTGGGCCGACGGCACCTACGAGGACTTCCACGGCACCCAGCGGATCATGCCGCAGCGGGAGTCGGCGGAGAAGGACGAGGAGCGGCTGCTCGCACAGCGCTTGGCGGGCTGGCAGGAGAAATACCCGGCCGTCGAAGTCCGCCGGGTCCTGCGCCGTGACCGTCCCCGGCACGCCCTGCTCGACGCCGCGGAGACGGCCCAGCTGGTCGTCGTGGGCAGCTGCGGACGCGGCGGGTTCACCGGGATGCTGCTCGGTTCGACCAGCCAAGCACTCGTGCAGCACGCCGCCTGCCCGGTGCTCGTGGTCCGTCCGGAGACCCCGGTCGCGGACTGAGCCCTGCCGCCCGGAGGGCACTAACGCTTTCCCTTACCGCACAACAACACCCGTGGTCTCGCGGCGAGTCAGCAGGTGCTGCACGGCCATCCCGGCCCGCCTTTGCCGCCGGAACACGGCCTCGGCCAGACCGCGTCGGCCTGCGTGACCGTCAAGGTGACGTAGGCCTTCTCGCCGGGCAGCAGCGTGCCGACCTGCGCACCGGTCACGGTGGCGGGGGTCATCGCCTCGGCGGAGCCGGACACCCCGCCTGTGGTGCTGTCCTGAACGAACGCGGCGACCGCGAAACCACCGACTCCCACCAATGCGCCGACGGCGGCGACGGTGGCGACGTTCCCTGTTATCAATATCGGCGCGCGAACGTCGAATCGTGATAAATGTCCTCAAAAGTCGCGCGGAAAACGGACTGCGCATGAATTACGTTCGTGAACGCGTCGAACCGAGAGCCGTGGACGCCGGCCGAGTGCCACCGCATCCTGGCTCACCTGACCCCCCGCCCCTGCCCGGCGCGCCGGAGAGTGTTCGTCCGTTCGAGGGACCGCGGTATTGATCCGGGCGGACGCAGGGGGTAGGTTCGCGGGTTGTTGCCCCGGACCTCGGTGACGTGACAGGTCCGCGATTGATCGCGGATGCGGATCACGAGCCGAGGTTCTCTTGTACCGAGGAGCGGACGCCGGCCGTACGGCGGATGCGGATGGCTCGTGACCGGCACAACTCAGTCACGTTGGCGCGCCGCGTCCATGTGAGTCATCGCCGAATCGCGATCCAGGAAATGAAGACATGAAAATTCAACAGACTCAATTCCGCCGGGGACTCGTCGTCACGCTGGCCGGAGTCCTTGCGACCCCGGTCATGTGGGTGATCGCCCCGCTGACCGCACACGCCGCCGTCAACTGCGTCGTGAGCGCCGGTGTGACCCAGACCGACACGACCGTGACCGGCAGTCCCGGCAACGACACGATCGACTGCGGTGGCACGAACCCCGGCAAGACCATCAACGGCAACGCCGGGAACGACACGATCACCGGCTCGGACTTCGACGACACGATCAACGGCGGGGACGGGAACGACACGATCACCGGCGGCACCGGCAACGACACCCTCACCGGCGGCCTGGGTATCGACACGATCTCCGGCAGCGCCGGGAACGACACCCTCATCGGCGCATCCAACGACGGCAGCCAGGACAGTCTCGACGGCGGCCTCGGTACCGACACCTGCCAGGGCCCCGCACCCGACCCCGACATCCACGCAAGCTGCGAAAACACCAGCACCCCGCCGACGACGGGCCCGGGCTCGGGCACGGCGAACGCCACCCTGCTGTGCACCACGACCGGCGGGGTGTTGTCCCTCACCGTCAACCCGGTCGGATACGTCTGCGTGTTCAACCCCCTCAACCCCGCCAACCGCCGCGTCGCAGAGGCAAGCAGGATCTGCACCGGAGCCGGCGGAACGTTCGTCAACCTGCTCCCGCTGAGCTACGCCTGCGTCCTCCCGACCACGCCGTAAAACCCCTCTCCACCAGCTGATCCAGCCCCCCTGCCTCGGACAGAACCGGGGCGACGAGAACGGCCGCGCCTCGAATGGGGCGCGGCCGTTCGGGCGTTGCGGGCGAGGGCCGTCTCGGAATTCCGCGTCTTTTGTGAATACCTCGAGTGCTGTTTTCCGTAGAGGCCGGTTCTGCCATTGGTGGCGGTTTGGTCGCGTTCGGATGATTGACCGCGGTGCTCCTTGCCAACTCGGCTGCGGGCGCGAACGCTGAGGCGTCGAAGAGTGTTGGCCGGATCCGGTGCCCTCACGTGTGCGGCACCGGGTAGCGACCCCAGACCCTGGTCATCGAACCGCCCTCTCCAGTCCGTGGCTTCAGCCCCGGGCTCAATTCTCACGGGTGGAAGGTTGACCATGAGATCGACAGCGACTATCAGTACGGCAGGCCGGGCGGGCCGGGCCTTGATCGCCCTGGGCACCGCGGCCGGATTTGTTCTCTTCGCCCCCGCTCAGGCGTGGGCGCTCCCGCCGGGATGCACCCAAAGCGGCGCCAACTTCACTTGCACCGCCGGGATTCCCGCCGGTCAAGTGCTCAACGGGACCAGCGGGAACAACATCATCACCATCACCGGCGGCGCCGTGAACGGTACGGTGAACGGCCTCGCCGGCAACGACACGATCAGAGTCACCGGCGTCGCCGGCACCGCGGGAGCCAACGGTCCCGCGGGGGCCCCCGGCACCGCGGGCACCCCCGCGGGAAGCGCCGGCGGCAACGGCGGAGCCGGGAACGTCGGCGGCGCCGGCGTGGGGAGCACCGGCATCATCGACGCCGGTCCCGGCACCGACAGCATCACCGTCACCGGAGGCGCCGGAGGCAACGGCGGCAACGGCGGACCGGGCGGAGTCGGCTTCGCCAGCGGCGCCGGGGGCGCCGGGGGCAACGGCGGCGTCGGCGGGATCGGTGGCGCCGGGAACGCCGGGACCGTCACCGGCGGCGCCGGCAACGACACCGTCACCTTCACCGCCGGCAAGGGCGGCAACGGCGGGCTCGGCGGCAAGGGCGGCAACAGCGGCCTCATGGCCGGAGGTGCGGGTGCCGGCGGCATCGGTGGCGCCGGCGCGGCCGGTGGCGTCGGGAACTCCGGGACCTTCAACGGCGATCTCACTGATCCCGGTTCCGACAACGTGACCGTCAACGGTGGTGCGGGCGGGACCGGTGCGGCCGGTGGCGTGGGTGGCTGCGGTCACGGCGGCGGCTCCGGCGGCGTCGGCGGCGTCGGCGGCGCCGGGGGTGTCGGGAACTCCGGAACCGTCGGCGGCGGCGCCGGAGTCGACACCCTCAAAACCAACGGCGGGCTCGGCGGCAACGGCGGCGTCGGCGGCAAGGGCGGCAACGGCTTGGCCGCCGTCCAACCCGGCGGTGCCGGTGGCGTAGGCGGTGCCGGAGGCGCCGGTGGCATCGGGAACTCCGGCGCCCTCAACGGCGGAACCGGCATCGACACCATCACCGCCACCGGCGGCAACGGCGGCAACGGCGCCGGCGGCGGCGCCGGCGGCGCCGGCTGCAGCGGCCCCGGCGGCCCTGGTGGCCTCGGTGGCGCCGCGGGCGCCGGTGGTCTCGGGAACTCCGGAACCATCACCGACGCGGCCGACACCATCACCATCATCAACGGTGCCGGCGGCCTCGCCGGCGGCAACGGCGTCGCCGGCATCAACAACGGCGGCATCTGCACCTGCTGACCAGCAGCGGCACCAAACGGCAGCGGCGCCATCACCGGAGATGGCGCCGCTGCTCTCAACAAGTCCGGAAACCCCCGTGATTCGCCTGCCACCGAGACGCCCGCGGCCCGGATTGCCACCGCGTCCAGCAGCTCGGCCCTGCTGTCGAAACGATTCTCGCCCGGCCGGCCGACGAAGTGATCGCCCTCAGGGTCACCGCGGCCGCACACTGTCCGGTGGTCTTCTTCCGCGGCCACGCCGGACCATGGGTCGGCAGCGGCCCGGAATCATGGCCCGCAGGCCGAGCATCGCCGCTGACGATCCCTGCACTGCCCCTGGCCGACGCCGGTTCCGGAACGCGGCCACGGCCGTTGCACCGAACGTCGGCGGCACTCAAGCCGTTCCGGTGGGCGGGCAAGGAATTCCGCAGGTGGTCAGGATCAGCACGGCGGAGCCGGCTGCGTCCGGCGCGGCGGCCGCTTCCAGCGCTCGCTCCGCCGCCGCCGGATCGGCCTCGGGCGGGACCACCAGCAGGGTCAACCGGCGGATGCGCGGTCCGATCACGACGATCGTGTGCCGATCCAGGCCGAAGAACCCCGCCAGCCGTACCAAACCGGTGTCGAGCGCGAGCTTCCGGGGAACCAGATCCCACATCGCCGGGTTGAAGCCGATCCGGTCAACCGGGCCCGAGTCCGCGACGAGCGCGGTGACCAGGGCGCTGAATTCGGCGACCGGCTCTCGCGAGCGTGGCCACCAGGCGCCGTCGAAACAGCCCTTGACCGCACCGGGTGGTTTCAACCGCAGCCGTCTGCCGACGGCCGGGGAGCCGACCACGGGACCCGCGGCGCCGACCGGCAAGAACGTCATGGCCGGTGTTCCTCCCGCACCCGGAGTCCACTGGCGGGGTTCATCACGCAGGCGTTCATTTTGAGACACGCATTGCCGCAGTCACCGCTTTCTCCGGACCACCGGCGCACACGCAGCCGCGGTTGAACGTGCCCGCCTGCGTCGCCGTGCAGAACCGGCGCGCGATCACGTCGTGCGATTCCGCCGGATGGGAACACGCCGGGCAGGAGGACACCACCGAATCGCCGATTTCCGCGACGGCGATGGCGGCGCCTGATTCGACATCGATTTTCGACATACCGGGTTCTCCTTCTGCAGATGGCTGACCGCGGGGCGCGGGGCGCGTCCGACGGGAAAGTCAGGACTCGCTCGAAATTCCGGCTCCGGTCCCGTCTTCACCGACAGCGCCGAGGTCCGGGGCGATACCTCCACCTTACGCCCGTGCCGGTCACGCCCACGTTCCGGTCCGGCTGCATCCCGGCGAGTTCCGGGCACCACCGTGCACCGGCAATGGGTCGAGCCCGGTAGGGACGGCCGGAGCCGCCCCTACCGGGCTGGGTTCAGCGAGGGTTGTGTCAGATGCACACGACCGTGATGCCGGCCGTGCCGCCGGTGCCGTTGACCCCGGCGATGCCGTTCACCGTCACGATGGTGTCGGTGCCGCCGCCACCGGACACGGTGCCGGAGCTGCCGACACCACCGGCACCCAGAGTCCCTCCGGCGCCACCAGCGCCACCGGCGCCCGGGTTGCAGCCGTTGCCGCCGCCGCCACCGGTGCCGCCGTTGGCACCCTTGCCACCGGTCACCGTGACGCTGTCATCGTTGAGACCGCCGTTGACGGTCCCGCTGTTGCCCACACCGCCCGCACCACCGGCGCCGCCACCGCCACCAGCGCCACCGATCTGGCCACCGCCGACGCCGTTGCCGCCCTTGCCCGCGGTCCCGCCGAGGCCGCCGGCACCGCCGGTGACCTTCAAGACGTCATTGCCCGCATCGCCGGTGACGACACCGGAACTGCCGATCCCGCCCGCCCCGCCGACGCCACCGAAACCACCCGCGCCGCCGCCGTGACCCGCACCGGCGTTCCCGCCCGCGCTGCCGTTGGCTCCGGCGCCACCGGCCACCGTGATGCCGTCGAGGCCGTCGTCGCCGCTGACGATCCCCGAGCTGCCGAGACCGATACCGCCCACGCCGCCTGCACCCCCGACGCCGCCGACACCACCGGTGCCCGCGCTGGGGCCGCTCGGGCCGCCGAGCGCACCGGCACCGCTGGCACCACCCGCGCCACCGGTGACCTTCACCGTGTCGTTGCCGAGGCCGCCGTGGATGACGCCGACGCCGGCCTGACCGCCCGCGCCACCCGCGCCGCCGACGCCACCGGCACCGCCGGCCCCGCCGAGGACTCCGGCCCCGCCGGTCCCGCCGAGGCCGCCGGTCCCACCGGCGCCACCGGTGGCGGTGACGCTGTCGGCGCCGTCACCACCGTTGACCGTCCCGGTGCTGGCCAGCGCGAGGCCACCTACACCGCCTGCGGCGCCGGCACCGCCGGCGAATCCGGCCGGGCTGGTACTCGTGCCGGTCCCGCCGGCACCGCCGGGAGCACCCGTGGTGCCCGCCGTGCCGGTCATGGTGATGGTGTCGTTGCCGGCCAGTGCGTCGATGGTGCCGCTCATGGGCCCACCGGTGACGGTGACGAAGTCGTTGCCGGCGGTGCCGGTGAGGAACTGCGCGGCCGGAATACCCGCGGTGCAGGTGATGGTGTCACCGGAACCGTTGAAGACACGGGTGCAGCCGACCGGGTCGGCGTGGGCCGCGCCAGGGACGATCAAGGCGAACCCTGCGGCGGTACCCAGTCCAATGAGGCCGGTACGGGTTCGACGAGCCGTAGTGGTACGTGCACTTGATCTCATGATAAACCTTCATTGCATTGAGTGGATCCGGGCTGAAGCCACGGAACCGGGAGTGCAGCTGCTAACCACTTTGCCGATGGCATTTCCGTACCGAATATCCGGGACGAGGTCCACCAGCACTCTCAAGGCCCACACTCGCCCCGTCGCGGACACTTGGCAACAAAAAGAGGATAGTTCACTCCACTGCGAGGATATCCGCCGATGCGAGGACCGAATCCGGGAATAACCATCGAATTCCGCTGAATCCGATTAATCGCGCAGCAACACTGGACCGCAAACTATCACATCGGTGCAGATGTGGCAGTTGAACCATTTTTCGTACCGCCATTTGGGCGACCCGGGTGTCGGTCACCCGGCGGACGGGGATAGGCTAACTCCTGTTACCCCGGACCTCGGTAGCCGGTCTGCTCGCCACGATTGCGGCGCAGATCGCGAACCGAGGTCTTTTTTGTGGACAAATCCCGCCCGGCCCGCTCGGCGAATCAGGCCTGCTCCTGCGGAATTCTCCTGCCGGCGCGCCGCGCCGCAGCCCGCCACTATTGGATCCAGGAAAGAAATCGTCATGCGACGCATCCACGCCACAGCCAGGGTCATGTTCGGCGCCACCGTCGCGGCCGGAGGCCTGATCGCGCTGGCCCCGGTGGCGCAGGCCATCACCATTCCGGTGGCCTGCAGCGAAACCGCCCTCGTCGCGGCGGTCAACCTGGCCAACTCCACCCCCACCTCCGACACCCTCTCCCTGGCCGGAGGCTGCACCTACGGCATGACCACCGCCCACGGCGGTACCGCCAACGCGCTCCCGGTCATCACCACCCCGATCCAGCTGACCGGCCCCGCCACCATCACCAACGCCTCCCCGGCCGGTCTCGGCATGTTCCGCATCGCCGAAGTCGGCCCGACCGGCAACCTCACCCTCATCACCGGGGTCGCCTTCACCCGCGGCAACGTCGTCGGCGACGGCGGCGCCATCCTCAACCGCGGCGCGGTCACCCTCACCGGAAGCACCCTCACCGGCAACACCGCCACCGGCAACGGCGGCGGCCTCGCCAACGCCGACACCCCCACCGGCACCGCACCCGCCGCCACGTTCACCAACAGCCCGCTGTCGGGCAACACCACACTCCTCGGCGACGGCGGCGCCATCTACAACGGCCTCCGCGGCAGCCTCGCCGTCACGGGCGTCTCCGGCAGCCCGCTGTTCATCACCGGCAACAACGCCGGCCGCGGCGGCGGCATCTCCACGATCAACTCCACCGCCACCACCCTCACCCAGACCGCCGTCACCGACAACCACGCCCTGCTGCTCCTGGGCAACTCCGGCGGTGTCTACCGCCAAGGCGGCACCATGACCACCAACAACACCCCCATCACCGCCAACACCCCCAACAACTGCGTCGGCAGCGTCCCCGCCGTCCCCAACTGCACCGGGTGACCACCGCGCCGAACCCCACAGCCCGCAAACAGATCCAACCCAACAAAAAGGAGAACCCATCATGGGCATCGTCATCATCGGCGGCTTGCTCGACTCCGTCGTCGGCATTGTCAACGGCGCCGTAGTCGCCATCACCAGCGCCGCAGGCGCCGTCCTCCTCCCCCTCCTGCCGCTGTAGCACCACCGCTCGACCACCACGACCCCCGCAGGCCACCCCGGCCGGCGGGGGCCGTCTGGGCAGACCCTGGTCGGCCGAAGGTGTCTACCCCTTTGGCCGCGTCATTTCCGTCGCTGCGCCAGGTACCGTCGACCGGCTGTCCCGTTGCCCGCGGTCGAATGTTCGGCGGTTCAGGCCGAACCGCGGTTCGTGGCAGCTCGAGGACTCTACGAGCGGAGGCCCGTTGAAGATCCTGCTGCTGTGCTCTGCGTTCAACGGCCTCAGCCAGCGCACTTGGGCCGGTCTACGCGCTCGCGGTCACCGCGTTACGGTCCAGACGGTGCACCATCCGCAGGAGATGGCCGCCGCGGCGGCGGCCACCGACCCCGAGTTGATCATCTGCCCGTTCCTGCGCCGTCGAGTTCCGGAATCGGTCTGGCGGAGTTACCGCACGATCATCATCCATCCCGGTCCGCAGGGGGACCGCGGCCCGTCCGCGCTCGACTGGGCGATCATGGACGCCGAGTACACCTGGGGCGTGACCGCCCTGCAGGCGACCGGTGACCTCGACGACGGGCCGGTCTGGGGCACGCGGGTGTTCCGGATGCCGTCCGATCCGCCGCGCAAGAGCACCCTCTACAACACCGAGGTGTCCGACGCCGCGATGAGCCTGATCGGCGAGGTGGTGACCAAAGCCGAGGACGCCGGGTTCACGCCGCGAAGCCAGGATCGCCGGCGGCCCGCCGCGGTGGGCAGGCTCCGCCCCCAGGTCCGGCAGGCCGATCGGTCCTTCTCCTGGGATGACCCGGCCGACCACGTCCTGCGCCGTATCCGCGCCGCGGACGGCCGTCCCGGAGTGCACACGGAGCTGGCCGGTGTGCCGGTCGCTGTGTTCGACGCCCATCCGGGCGAGTCCTCCCCCGGCGAGCCCGGCACCATCGCGGCACGCTGTCAGGGTGCAGTACTGGTCCGCACCGGCGACGGCGCACTGTGGATCGGGCACGCGCGGCGGCTGGCACCCGAAGCCCCGGGCACGACGGTCAAACTCCCCGCCGCCCTGGCCCTCGGTGGCGTTCCCGAAGCACCGCAGACCGCAGGCCCGCCGAGCCTTCGGGAGGTCAGCTACCGGCGGTTCGACAAGGTGGGGCTGGTGCGCTTCGAGTTCTACAACGGCGCGATGTGCACCGCACAGTGCCGTCGGCTCACCGCGGCCGTGCGCTACGCGGCCACGCAAGACACCGCCGCCGTGGTCCTGGCCGGCGGTGAGGTGTTCTCCAACGGCTTGCACCTGGGTGTCATCGACGCCCACCCGGATCCCGCGGCGGAAGCCTGGCGGAACATCACCGCGATCGACGACCTCTGCCGGGAGATCATCGCCTGCACCGGCCAGCTCGTGGTGTCCGCGCTCGCCGGCGACGCGGGCGCGGGCGGGGTGATGCTGGCCCTCGGCGCGGACAAGGTGATCGCCCGGGACGGCGCCCTGTTCAACCCGCACTACCGGAAGATGGGCCTGTACGGCTCGGAGTACTGGACCTACGTGCTGCCACACCGGGTCGGCGAAGCTCAGGCAGACCGGCTGACCAGGCAGTGCGAGCCGATCACCGCCGCCGAAGCGGCCCGGATCGGGATGGTCGACGAACTCGCCGCGAGCGACCGCGCGGAATTCCTCGCGACCGCGCTGGACTACGCCACCGAACTGGTCGCCGGCGGGCGCGCGAAAGCTCTGCTCGACCGCAAAAGAGCCACCCGCACAGCCGACGAGCAACGCCGGCCGCTGGAAACCTACCGGGTCCGGGAACTCGCCGAGATGAGCCGCGACATCTTCGACGACCGCCACGGTTTCGCCCACGCCAGGCGCACTTTCCTCGCCGTCCGGCCCGCCGGCCCGACCGGGCCGGAACCGTCCCGGCTGCCCGGCCCACGGCTCCCCCGGCTGAGGCCCGTTCGCTGATCGTGGTCGCGACCGAACCGCCTCGGCCCGGCAAGCTCACGGCTACCGGACGGGTGCGCTCTTCGCGCGGAGTGGTGCGCTCGCGTCGTGCAGGTGTTGCAGGACGTAGTGGTAGGTCTTCAGCAGGCCGCACTGGGCGTAGTCGATCCCGTGGCCGGCGCAGAACGCGCGCACGAGGGGCTGCGCGCGGCGCAGGTTGGCGCGCGGCATGCTCGGGAACAGGTGGTGCTCGATCTGGTAGTTCAACCCGCCAAGCGCGAAGTCGACCCACGGACCGCCGCGGACGTTGCGGCTGGTGAGCACCTGCTTGCGCAGGAAGTCCAGCTGCGTCTTGTCGGTGAAGGTGGGCATGCCCTTGTGGCCCGGCGCGAACGAGCAGCCCAGGTAGACGCCCCACAGCCCCTGGTGCACCGCGATGAACGCGACCGCCACGGGCGGGGACAACACCACGAACACCGCACCGCAGTAGACGCCGAAGTGCGCGAACAGCAGCGCCGCTTCCAGCCACCGCGCTTTGACCTCGCCGCGCCACACCGCTTGGATGCCCGCCCAGTGCAGGCTCAGCCCTTCCAGCAACAGCAACGGGAAGAACAGTGCCGCCTGGTGCTTCGAAGTCCAGCGCACGAACCCGCTCTTCTCGGCCGACTGCCCGCGGGTGAAGGCGAGCAGCGGGATGTCGATGTCGGGATCGTCGCCTTCGTGGTTGGGATTGGCGTGATGGCGGCGGTGCTTGCCCATCCACCAGCCGTAGCTCATCCCGATGAGACCGCCGAAGGCGTGGCCGGCGCGGTCGTTGGCGCGCCCGGTCCGGAAGATCTGGTTGTGCCCGGCGTCGTGGCCGAGGAACGCGATCTGGGCGAACACCACCGCGAAGAACACCGCGGTGGCCAGCTGCCACCACGAATCGCCCAGCAGCGCGAACACCACGCACCCGCCGGCCAGCGCGAGCAGCGTGAGACTGATTTTCACCGCGTAATAACCGCGACGACGGTCAAGCAGGCCTTCACCCCGCACAAGGCGAACAAGTTCGCTGAAGTCGTCACGCGACTTCGCGCGAACGCCGACGCTCTCCGGAGACACCACCATGGAAGCCCTTCCCAGTCATGGCGCCGGGGACCGGGGCGACCACTCGTTCACTGCTCCGACCGGATTCCCCCGCAGGTTCCCCGCTAAACGAGGCAGGGCCGACACACGGGAATCGTCAGGTGTTCACCGGAACGACCGCGGGAAGGACCGGCTTCCGGCGGGCACCGGGAAGCAGCTGCGGAGGACGGCGGGCCGCCAGGTCCTCGACCCAGCCGAAGGCGAGCACGGCCACGGCCGTGAGGACCGCCGAGGTCGCCAGCTGCACCGGCTGGGACGACCAGCCGAGCCAGGCGTCGACGGGATAGGACAGGTCGATGGCGACGTTGTGCCACAGGTAGATCGTCACCGCACGCGCGTTGAGCAGGGTCACCAGCCGGCCGAGCACCGGCGTCCGGTCCAGCCAGGCGAGCTCGGGCGACACCCGCAGGAACACGAGGATCGCGGCGGCGGAGATCAACGCCTGCCCGAGCGGGATCTCGTTGAGGTCGAACGTCCCGTCCGGCAGCGGGTGCCCCGCCGTCCACCAGGCGCCCAGCCCCACCGCGGCGGCGCACAGTCCCGCCAGCACGGCCGGACGGATCCGGCTGAGCATGCCTTCACGGTGGGCGAACCCCAGCACCCAGCACGCCCTCGCCGACCGGCCCCGAATCGGCCAGCGGGGAGCCCAGTACGGCGTCCACCGCGACGAAGGCCAGCGGGGCGAGCACGGTGACGACCGGCCGGCGGCGGAACGCGAGCAACAGCACCGGGCTGAGCAGCACGAACCACAGGTAGGCGCGCAGGTACCACAGCACCACCGTGAAATCCGCACCCCAGAGACTGCCCGGCGGCTCCAGGATCGGGAACACCCAGAACACCAGCTGCGGCCGGCTCAGGGCGAGGTCGCCGGTGTCGCGGGCCCAGCCGTGCGCGAGCATCAGCCCGACCGCGACCAGGCCGAAGAGCCACAGCGGGGGCAACAGCCGGCGGATGCGGTGGCCGACGACGTCCACCGCGGGTGTGCGGCGCAGTGAGCTCGCCATGAAGGAACCGCCGAGCGCGAACATCACACCCATGGAAGGGAAGGCGAGGCTCAGCCACCCCCAGCCCGTGGCGTGGTAGAGCACGATCCGCACCAGTGCGACCGCGCGAAGGCTGTCGAGCCAGCGGTCACGGCGCCCCGGCGGCGGGGGTTCGGCAGCCGGCGCGACCCGAGGCTTGACCGGCTCGGCGGGCGCCGCCCCGGCCCGCACGGTCGCCCGCAGCGCACCGATGCGGTGCATCCGTTGCCAGTGCACGAGAATTCCGGACACCGCCGCGCCCAGCGACTGGATGAGGACCACGTACATCAGCTGGCGGTAAACCAGCTGCTGCATCGGTATCAGCCACAGCGCGCTCTTCGGCTCGCCGTCGAGGTGGAAGGCGTACGCGGCGCCCGCGCTCTGCAACAGCATCACCGACAGCCAAAGCACGAGCGTCGTCCCGGGGTCGAAGAAGAACAGCCCGTAGACGAAGAAGACGTCGCTTCGGAAGAGCAACACGTCACGGCAACCCCGGACCCCGGTGGCCGAACACGCGTCACCCGCCCACCGGGAGCAGCCGATGACCAGCGTCCAACCCGCGATCGAACCCCTCATCACGCGCGAATTCACCCGGCGAGCAGCCGATGCCTGGGTCCGCGCCGCGGACGCCGGGATCATCGACGCCGCGGAACTCGTCTGGCTGCTGAACCACCTGTCGGCGGACTCGGCGCGGCCGGAGGCGAACGGATGACGGCCGAGAGCCGCTCCCGGCCCTAGGCGGCCGGGCCGGAGCGGGAATCCGCGGAGGTCGAGCTGCCCGGCCGGATGCTGACGCTGGTCTACCGCGTCGCGAGCCAGACCGGCCATTCCCGGCGGACGAGTGCCGCGCTGTGCAGCCGAATCCGTTGTGCACAACCGGATGTCACCCGGCCACGCGTGGGTTCCATAAGTCTGTCACCCTTACCGTCTCGATGCCCACGTCAGCCAGGACGGCATCGAAGGAGGCCGGGAACTGGCCAGCCCGGTCGCGGACGGGAAATCTGAACTCATCGGCTCGATCGCGAGCTCCATCACGAGGTTGCGGATCTGCTGTGTGGTCCACCTGCCGTCCGGGTTCGTGGTCGTGCCGAGCACGTGGACATAGCGGCTGCCGACCTCCAGCACGAAGAACACGTAGATTCTTCTGAGGGTGAGCGCGCAGTCGACGTGGAAGAAGTCGCACGCCGGCTGTTCCGGCGGGTCGGCCGTGGGCATCTCCGCGCGCCATCGCCTCCGCCACCAGGACACGGACCCCGTACGGTGCGGCGACCACCGTGCCGGGTGAAATCCTGGTACGTGCTCGGCGGTGACGTGGACGTGGTCGAGGATCGCCGTCCGGCAGGACACGCAGATCGAGGCGGTCGCGTGGCGACCTCGCGGCCGTCGAGACGAGCTTCGATCCTGCCGCTTTGCGTCCCGGCCAGCGGCTAGTGGAGAACCAGCACCAACCCGTCGTCAGGAGCGGCTTCCGGGGCGTACTTGGGTCGCGACGTCGAGATGGGCCCATTCGGCGAGGCGGCGTTCAGCGGGATCGAGGCCTTCTTGCGCGCGGCAGACCTCGCACAGTATGCGTGCAGTTTGTAGCGGTGGCTGTAGGGCTCGAGCCTGTTGCAAAGGTCGAGGTCGAGCCAGTGGCCACGCAGACAGGCGGACCGCTTGCCGGCACCCGGTCGGATCGGGACGAGATCGCCGAACTCGCCGATCCAGATCGATCACGCTGGCTGGCGGGTGAGATGCCCGGAAAGGTCCACTACCCGAGAACAGCGGTCGGCCACAGCGTCATCGTGCGTCGCGACGAGGATGGTCTTGCCGGACTCGTTGAGTTTCCACAGGAGGTCGAGAACGACCTCGCGGTTCTCTGCGTCGAGGGAGCCTGTCGGCTCGTCGGCCAGGACGATGTCACACGGCTTCAGCAACAGCCGGGCCACGGCGACGCGCTGCTGCTCACCGCCGGACAACGAGAAGATTTTCCGATCTTCCGCTCCCGGCATCCCCACCTGCGCGAGCGCTTGGGCGATACGTTCCCGCTTCGGGGTTCCGCGCTCCGCATAGGTGAGTGCGACACGGAGGTTGTGTGCCACCGACTCGTTTTCGATGAGGGCGAAGTTCTGGAACAGGTACCCCAGCCGATTCCGGCGCTGGAGATTCGCCGCCCGGGTCCGCGGCCTCGGGGCTTTTTCGCCGAGGATGCGGACCTCGCCGGTATCCGGAGCGTCCAGCAGTCCGATGAGGTTGAGGACGGTGGACTTTCCCGTTCCGCTCGCGCCGGCGAGGACGACGAATTCCCCCTTCCCGATCCGGAGATCGAGATCTTCCAAGACCGGGCGGTCGCCGTAGCTTTTCCGGACTCCCAGGAGTTCACAAGCAAATTCCACTGTCACAGCTCCTTCAATCGCCTGCTTGCGTTTCGGCGCTCCACGGTGAGTACGGTCACGACGACGACAAGAGCCTCGACCACCAAAGTCACGGCGGCCACGGCCGCCAGTGCCGGTGCCTGGTCGAACGAGCTCGCTTGATCGCCGGGCATCGAGTAAGTGTTCGTCGCCAGTACGACGAGTGCGAGACCGGCGAGGAAGGTTTGCCCGAGCCAGGTCCCGCCCAGAGTCAGGAGCAGTTCCCGGTAGGTTCGAGCGAAACCGACGCCGTGGAATCTTCGCACGACCAGTCTTCTGCGCAGCCGGTCGGAGCCGATGATCGTGATCGTCGCGGTCAACGTCACCATGACGAACGAGGCCGCGCCCCCGAACACCGTGACCTGGGTGATGCCACTGTGAACGTCGTTGGCCTGCGTGGTCAGGGCCTCGTGCACGCTCACGAGATATTGGAGATTGTCGGCGAGCTTGAGTTCCTTCAACTTCGGGGCGAGCCCGTTCAGCACGACCGCGGGGTCTTCGTCGACGCGGACCTTCAACCCGGTGTTCAACCCGCCGGTGATCGAGTTGAGCCGGTCCACGGTCAGGCTGTTCGACGGCGTCATGATCTGGATGACGGGATCCGTGATCAGGTTCCCGTCCCCGGGATTGACTCGGGGATCGAAGCTGAACACCTTTTGCCCGGAGGCCGTCCAGATGATCCGGACCTGCTGGTCGGTGAACCATTCCGGCGGTCGTTCCCCGGTTATCCGCTCTTCCGCCTGAACCGCGCCGGTGATCCCCACTGCCCCGGTGCGCGTTTCCTGCAGCAGTTTCCTGATCTGTGCTTCGTGCGCCTTGAACTGCTCGGGCACGGCGACCACCCAGGCCCGTTCGTCGTCTTTGATGTCGACGACTTTCCGGGATTCGTCCAGGATCGGGTACTGCTTGAGGTAATTGGTGTTCACCTGGATCGGCGGTACCGGCCAGCGTGACGTGGGGTCCGGAGGCGCGCTGGGCTCGTAGTTCGCGGCGTCGATGAAGATCGCTCCCGCGCGGTCGAGTACGGGATAGAGGTCACGCGCCTCCGCGACCGACGAGGCGTTGCCCCCGGTTTCGAACTCCTGCTGATCGTCCCCGATGAGCCGGGGGTAGAAGATGCCATAACCTTGGACCTTCTCCCACGGCGCGATCTGTTCCCGCTCATTCTCCAGATCGGCGAATTGCTGCCACACCAAGACGGCCAGGACAGCCACCACCGCCCCGCACACGGCTTTCACGGCCGCGAGCGCCGCGGTGGCCAAGCCGGAGGATGAACGACTCCGGGGAGTGCTGTGCCGCGTTCGATCGTTCACTGCAGGCTTCCTTTGACAAGGTCCGAGATGTGCACACGATTGATGACGATCAGCCCGATACCCAGCGTGGCGGCGCATCCGACCACCGTCACCGGGATCAACGTGCCGGCGAGGGAACGCAGGAACAACGGGTCGACGCCGGGAACGGCGAGGACGATGGCCGAACAGGCAACCAGCCCGACGAGGATCGATGCGGCCTGTACTCGCCCCACGACTTCGTACCAGATACGCGTCGCGGGGTGGCCGAGCAACCGCAGCACGCCGATTCGCCTCCCCTCACGCAGGAGGACGAAGAGGATGATCAAGGTCGCCGCGACGGCGAGGAGGGCCGTCAGGGTTTCCAGGCTCGCCCGGTTTTCGGCCGGTGATCGGCCCGGATCCGGCATCAGGTCCGCGGTCGTCAGGCCGGCGACCCCCGCCTCGGCCAGCCGCTGGTGGACGATGGTGAGGAAGCGGTCCGTGGCGGCGCGGTCGGGGGCCTCGACCACGTACCGGCCGGCGGCCGGCAAGGCGTCGAAGGCCCGGAGCAGTGGTGCGAACGTGAGGTCGTACCGGTCGCCGAGGACCGACGGCACACCCACGTTGCCCGCTTCCTCGGCGCGCGCCGAGGAAACGGTCACCGGACCGCCGCGCGATTCGGCCGCAGTCAGCCAGCGCCCCTCACTCAACGTGAATTCGTCGGTCAGGGCCGTCCGGTCCTGACCGAGAAGAACGTAATGCGTGATGCGTTTCCGGTCCGAGGAGGACGTGTTCACGACGGTGCGCAGGACGGCGGAGTGGGTCACCGTGGCCGCCTCGGTGAGAATGCGCAACGCCACGCCGGGATCCCCGGCCCGTGGACTCTCGGGCCAGACGAACGCAACTCCGATGCGATCCGCGGCGGTTTCGCCTTCCGATTCCCGCTCGAGGACCTTGTCCAGGAGAACCACCACCGGGATGGCGAGCATGACTCCCGCGAAGAGGAGGCACAAAGTCAGTCTCATCTGTGATCACTCTCGTCGAGCGGACCGACGCGCACTGCCGAACAAATTGGATCGGGTTTCCCTCCGTCGACGGAAACGCGGGTGCCGGATCCGGCGATCGCCGAACCCGGCACCCGCTTCACGCGATCATTCCCTGTGCGTCAGGACAGAATCACGCGCTCGAGTCGTACCAGGTGTTGCAGGTCCATTTGAAGCCGTTCGTGACATAGGCCTTGGACCAGGAACCGGCGTTGGCGTACCTCTTGTCGTTCGCAGCTCCAAGGGCCGCGGTCGAGCTGTGGTAGTTGTTCGGGTGATTGTAGTTGGAATGGCACGACTTCTTGAGGCCGCTGATCCCGGAGCCGTGGCACCAGTCGCCGCCACCGGCTCGTTCGCAATCGGCTGACACGGACGCCGGCCGGCTCGGAGCGGCCTGCGCGGTCGAGACGACTCCCATGGACATGAGCAGTGCGAACGATGCGACCGACGCCACCTTCGCAGCTTTCCCAGACGTGAAAACAATTGACACTTTCAACCCCATTCTCCTTGTTTGCACACTCCCTGCACGGGGCGCACGTAATCTGATCCCACCCAGCGGATCAGCCGATATTCCTCGCCTTTCGTATCCGAAGGTTGCCGGCAACGACACCGTCGTCCGTCATGCCCGCTGGGCGGGGACGACGGCAGCCAAGCGCCGGCTGACATGATTCGAGAATCACGGACGGACTTTCATGGGACTTTCATGCCAGTGAAAGCGCCGGCAGACCTGGCCATGTGGCACCCACACCCGGAGCACCACGCCCTGAACCGACGCCACAAGCCCGGGACCCCGGCCGAGCATCCGGGCCACGGCGAGTCAGCAGGCCAGGCCTGTGGCGAGGTGAGCCGCCGCGGCCGCGGTGCCCGGAAAGCCCAGCGCCCCCAGCACGCCGGCGATCCCCGCCGCCATTCGCATCTTGGTACCCATGCTGTTTCCTCCCTCGTTTCACTCGCCGCGTTCCCTTCGCGACGTCCCCCAAGGTTCCGGAAGCACCGCGGACCGGACCATCCCTTTTCCGCCGGGGGAAAACATCGGCCGCGCCCGAAGAACCGACGATGCTCCCGGCTGTCCCAGGCACCCGCGTTCCTGCTGGTCAGCGCCGTGATCTCGTCTCAGCGTCCCGGATCCGGCGGGACTGCTTGCCCCGGATCGGCCGGGCACGTTTGGGTTGCGCCGGGGAGCTGTACGCCGGGAACGCACCGCCGCCGAGACCGACCGGATCGACTGGCGCCGGCCTGCGGCCGAGATCGGCAGGTGCTGCCGGAGCCGATCACACGGGCCGAGGCCGAGCCGCTGGACGAGCGCGCGGCCGGGCAGGTGATGCTCGCGCTGTACGTGCCGGCCGCCAGGCCGACGCCCTGGCCCACTACCAGCACACTCGACAGCGCCTGGCGGGACCTGGGCAACGACCCCGGCGGTCAAAGCCTGTTCCCGGCGAACCTCGCCCTCCCCACGATTCAACCTCGCAATAGCCACCGTCGAGGGCGGAGACGCCCCGACCCCGACCTGGAGCCTGTCCTTCGCCCAGCCCGGCGAACCCCTGCCGACCGGCATCGGCCGGTTCGCCCGCCGGGTTGTGCCGCTGATGGCACGGCGCGGGGACGAGGCCAACCGGATCGTCGCCCACGCCACCATCCAGGCCGGCCGCGGCGAATTCATCGACGACGTGACGGCGTTCGCCGTCACGACCGCGCTGGCCGCCAACGCCGTCTACGGGCCAGTGTTCCTTCCACCAACGATGTTGACCCGCAACGGGTCGAGCAGTTGTGGATGGCTCTCTACCCTCGTGGATCACGGGGTAGTTGTCCACAGGGCGGGTGGTTGCCCACAGGCGACCACCCGCCCTGTTGTCAACCGCCAGGGCCTCACGCGCCAGTCCTCATGTCACGGGGCTCCTCAGCGTGCCGAAGTAGGCCTCGGGCGTGCCGTCAAGGTGCTTGGGCAGCTCGTCCATGAACGCGCGCAGTAGCGCGGTCGCGTTGTGCCGGTCGAGGTCCTCCTGGGAACGCCAGATCTCGTACAGGAAGAAGCGGCCGTCCTCCTGCTCGTGGAGGTGGTACTGGAGGCTGCCCTCGTGTCCGCGCGACGGCTCTACGAGGTCCACGAGGAGCTTCCTGAGCTCATCGGTGTGGCCGGACTGAGGGGTCAGGAATCCGTAGAGGGCAACGGGTGTTTGTGCTGTCGGCATGTGATCGACGCTAGGACGTGCCATCAGTGTCAGATTCAAGTCGCATCGCTGTGGGGTGAGTCACATGAAGATCGGGGAGCTGTCCCGCGCGACAGGCGTGGCAGCACGCTTGCTTCGCTACTACGAGGCGCAAGGGTTGCTCACCTCCCGTCGCAGCAACGGCGGCCACCGCCACTACGGTCCCGAGGCTCCCGGCACCGTCGCCCGCATCCGCATCCTGCTCGCCACCGGACTGCCCACCCGGGTCATCCAGGAGCTCATGCCCTGTTTCGTCGGCGACGGCACCGAGCTTCAGGCGTGCGTCTTCGACCACCTCAGAAACCAGTTGGCAGGGCTGGACTCCCGCATCGCTGATCTCACCCAGGCCCGCCTTGCACTGGGTGAGATCCTCGACGCTTCCATCGGGGCTGGTCAGCGCTAGTACTGCAACGGCAGTTGGTTGAGTGGGTAGCCGCGGTGTTTGTAGTGGCTGAGGCGGGCTTGGTGTTGTCGTCGGCGACGCCAACGGGACCATGACCAGACGTGGTCGGCAGCGTCGGCGACACGCAGGACGAGTTTGGTGAGCAGGCGCCGGATCTCCGGTAGCGTGAACCCGGCGATCCAGGCCAGATCCAGCAGGCTCGAACGGCGAGGTCCATAGCCAGCACGTGCGCGGCGTCGTGGGCTTCCAGCCAAAACCGCAGGTACTTGACCTGCCCATAGGCCTCATCAGCAGTAACCCAGGCGAACGGCACCTTCGCCGCGAACGCCCGCGCCAGCATCGCCATGGCTTGGCGCGGCTTGGTCTCGTACTCGGTGCCCTCCGGGATCCCCGCCCGCCGGCACCGGTCCTGGTCGGCGATCCACGGCTCCGGCAGATACAGCTCCCGGTCGATCAGCGCATGCCCGCGACTGCCGGCATAGGCGAGGAAGGTCCCGATCTGGCAGTTCTCGATCCGCCCGGCAGTTCCGGAGTACTGCCGCTACACCCCGCTCGCCGAGATGCTCGATACGTAGTCCCGCAGGTCGTCACGGACGCCGTCGATGTCCCAGTCCGCCCGGCGCAGCAGCCGCCGCATCCCGTCCGCCGAGGCCAAGCTTCGGCCAGTCCAGGCAGCGCTGCCCGTAGAGGGAGGCCGGCGGCGAAGCCGAACCTCCCTCTACGGCGCACTCGGCTCTAAGCTGCGTCCTTCCGCATCAGCTTCGCCGTCTTCTTGTCCACGAACGGGATTTCAGCGAACTCCAGCATCAAAGATATGCTTGTAGATCACGACGCGGAACCGGCGCGCGCCTACCTGGGAGGAAGCCGAGGCGTGCCAAGACGCCGCCCGGCTGGGCGCTGGTCGGTTTTCCGGCGAGCGGTCCCTCAGCGAGGAAACCTGCTACCAGATCACCACCACCCGCCCCAATGGCGTCGAGTGCTGTTCGACGAAACTCGGAGTACGGCCGTCTTACCGCTGTCACCAGGCGGCCCTATCAGGGCGACTTCGGACGAGGTTGTCCGTGCTCACTCTGCATCACTGCGCCGCATCACCGGTCACTCGACGTCGTGAACCACACGGATTTTCACAAGCAGGTCGCGTACTCAGGCAAGAACAGTGCGCGGCCATTCGACTGAACGACCACGCCGCGCCGCAACCTGCACGAGTGGGATTCCGATCGAGATTGGTTCTCCCGAATATGGGCTGTTAGTTTCACGGATGACGAGGCGGACTTCCCTCATGGAGGAAAGATGAAGCGGTTCATGGCAGTCCTTTTGAGCACGTTAACGGCCACTGCCCTGCTGATGTCGGCCAGCCCCGCGGCCGGTGCCGCGACGGGCGAAGTCGTGGTCTTCACCGCCGAAGTCGTCCCGCTGGACGTCCACGAGAACCCCCGGGGCTGCTACGCGCTGCCCGAGGGAGCGCACGTGCTCGCCAACCGCACCGACCGGCCGGTAGTGGTTTACGGAACTCCCGAGTGTTTCGGTGTGCCCATCCTCACCGTCAAGGCGAGTTGGGGATCGCACGTCCCCCCGGCCGCAGCGAGCTTCCGGGTCTGATCGGCAACCGTGCTCACACATTCCGTTCGCACTGAAAGGATGCATGTGTCGGTCGATCTCGTCGTCGTTGGAGTCGGATACGTTGGCCTGCCGCTCGCGGTCGCCGCCGCCACTGCCGGCCTGTCGGTGGTGGGCTACGACACGTCTCCGGCGGTGCGGAAGCAGGTGGCACGGGGACGGCCCCATGTGCCCGACGTGCGCAGCGCGGAACTGCGGGCGTTGCGCGCCAACGGGTTCACGGTGACCGGCGATCCGTCCGTGATCGCGGGGGCGGAGACGGTGGTGATCTGCGTGCCCACCGGTCTCGGGCCGGACGGCGATCCGGACCTGTCGGCAGTGCGCGATGCGGCGACCGCAGTGTCCGACCACCTGCGTCCGGGTACGCTGGTGGTGCTGGAGTCCACCAGCTTCCCCGGCACCACCGACGAGGTGGTGCGGCCCATCCTGGAGCGCCGCGGTCTTGTGGCAGGGGAAGACTTCTCCCTCGCGTACTCGCCGGAACGGGTCGACCCCGGCAACCAGCGGTATGGCATCCGCAACACCCCCAAGATCGTCGGCGGGCACACGCCGCTGTGCGCCAAGCAGGGCGTCGCGTTCTACAGCCGCTTCGTGGACACCGTGGTCGTGGCACGCGGCACGCGCGAAGCCGAGATGGCGAAGCTGCTGGAGAACACCTACCGGTACGTGAACATCGCACTGGTCAACGAGATCGCGGTGTTCTGCGACCAGCTCGGCCTGGACGTTTGGGACGTGCTGCACTGCGCGGGCACCAAGCCGTTCGGGTTCGCCTCGTTCACGCCCGGCCCGGGTGTGGGCGGGCACTGCATCCCGGTCGATCCGCACTACCTGCTGGACAAGGCGCGTCGCGCCGGAGGTCGATTGGGCGTCGTCGAGGCGGCGCACGAGGTGAACTCGTCCATGCCGTCCTATCTGGTGCAGCGGACGGCCCGGTTGCTCGCCGGGGCGGGCCTCGAACTCGCCGGATCCACGGTGCTGCTCCTCGGCGTGGCGTACAAGGCCGGGGTGCCGGACACGCGCGAGTCGGCGACGCTGCGGGTCGCGGCCGAACTGACCACGCTCGGCGCACACGTCCGCTACCACGATCCGGTGACCGGCTCCGTGCCCGAACTCGGGCCACCGGTGTCCGATCTGGACTCCGCCCTGCGCGACGCGGACGTGACCGTCCTGCTCGTCGGGCACGGCGGCTACGACCTGAGCCGTCTGGCCAAGAACGCCCGGCTCCTGCTCGACGTCACGGGTCGCGTACCTGGGGAGGAGGTCCACCGCTTGTAGTACCCGCGACCGGCGTGGAACCCGGCCGCGGTCATGACACCGTCCGCATGCTGAAGGAGTACGCAGAAAATGACCACTGCTGTCAAGAACGAGCGCCTGGAACTCCGCTTCGACAAGTGGGACCGCAACGGCAACGGCCGCATCGAGCGGTCGGACCTCGAGGCGGAAGCCCGCCGGATCCTCGAGGCGTTCGGCGAGTCGCCGTCCACCCCGCAGGGCCGTGCGCTGCTGGAGTCGTTCACCAGCACCTTCGAGTACTTGGCCGAGCGGGCCGGGGTCGGCCGCAACGGCGCGCTGGACCGCCGACAGTTCATCGAGGTCATCGAGGCGGAGGTGTTCAAGGGTGGTGACGCCGGGTTCGGGCGCGTGGTACGGCCGATGATCCAGGCGATCCTCAACGTGTGCGACACCGACGGCGACGGCGAGGTCAACCCGGACGAGTTCGCCAAGTGGCTGGGCGCGGCCGGGGTGAGCCGGGCGAAGGCCGAGGAGTCGTTCCGCCTCATCGACACCAACGGCAGCGGCTCGCTGACCGTGGACGAACTGGTCGCGGCGGTGAAGGCCTACCACTTCGGCACGCTGGACGTGCCGCTGCTCGGCTGACGGTTCACCCACGACGGCCGGGCCCCGGAGAGATGCTCCGGGGCCCGGCCGTCGTGGGTGCGGTCAGTGCGCGACGCCCGCGGGCCGGCTGAACCGGACCGTGCGTTCGGGATGCATCCCGACCTCGGGCCCGGTGTGCGGCCGCGGCGTGGAGATGAGGATGTTGTAGTGGTTGGGGTGGTGGCACGCGTCGAACCCCAGCACGGTGCCGATCAGCTCGCCTTCCACCCACACCTCGTCGCCGCGGTCGATCACCCCGGCGTCGGCGATCTCCACGAAGCCCAGGAACCCCACCCGGTCGATCCGCTCCGCGGTCACCGGGTGGTCGGTGGTGACGAGTTCGTGCACCTCGCCCTGCCGGACGCAGCGGCTGGCGAACGGCTCCAGGTGCATGCCGCGGTCGTCGCGGCGATGCACGAGCACCTTGACCACCCGGCTGTGCACGGAGCGCTTCGGCCCGTCCTCGATCACGTGTTCTCCCTTCGGTACGCCTCGTCCACCAAGGCCAAGGCGGCCAAGCCACCGTCGGCCCACGCGCCGCCGGCGGCCACGGCACGCGCGAAATCCCGGAGCACGCCCTCGTACTCGTGCCACAGCGAGCCCTTGAACCCGTCGTGTCCGGCGAGCATGTCGGCGTGCAGCTCACGGCCGTCGGTGAGCCGCGCGGTCACGTCCTTCACCTCGCCCGGGTAGGACCAGTCCAGCTCCACCCGCACCGGTGCCGTCCCCCGCGCCGTGAGCACGGCGTGCCGGTCGACTCCGGCCGCGTCCCGGCCGACGAGCGCTTCGCACAGCCGCAGTGGACCGGCGAGCAGTCGCGCCACGTCGAGCGCGTTGGGGCCGTTGTCGGCCACGCAACCACCGCCGGACCGGGCGGCGTCGAGGTACCAGCGGTCGGTGCCGACGTGCTCCTCGATGCGTTCGAAGTACCGCACGGTCACCGACTCCAGCGGCCTTCCGTCCACTTCGGCCAGCAAGGCGAGGACGTTGTCGTTGTACCGCCGGTGGAAAGCGGTGAACAGCGCGACATCACGCGCGCGGGCCGCCGCCGCCAACTCGCGGCCGCGCGGCAGATCGATGTCCAGCGGCTTCTCCACGCACACCGGCAGCCCCGCGTCGACCGCGTCGCGGCAGATCGCCGCGTGCGCGTCGTTCGGCGCGGTCACCACCACGGCGTCCACCAGGCCGGCGGCCAGCATCGCCCGGTGTCCGGAAAACGCCGGGACCACATGTCCTGCGCGGGCCTCGGGGCGCGGATCGCACACGGCGGCCAGTGCGAATCCGGCCAGCCGGTCGATCGCGGCCAGGTAGAAGCGGGAGATGACGCCGAGTCCGACTACTCCCAGCCGGATCACCCCGCGACCCGCAGGGTCGACGCGCGCAGCTCCTCGTACAGGTCGGCGGGCAGCGGCACGCCGTGCTCCCGCCGCCACGCCGCGCGTTCACCTTCATGCCAGCCCGGATAGACGACTGGACGGCGTGGGTCGGCCGGCGGGCAGCCCAGGAGCGCAGAGAACAACCCGTCGGCGTCGTCGGCGAAACCCGTCCGCAGCCGCGCGGGCGCGATGGCCAGCGCCATGACGCCGATGTCGTCGTCGGTGTCCCCGGCCCGTACCGGGCCCAGGGCGGCACCGGACACCAGTGCCGACAGCGCCTCCACCAGCAGTCCCAGCCCGAAACCCTTGTAGGCACCGGTTTGCGGGGCGCTGCCCAGCCACAGCAGGTGGCCCTCGCCCCGGTCGTAGGCGGCCGGGTCGGTGACCGGCGTGCCGTCGTCGGCGGCCAGCCACCCGGCGGGGATCGGCTCGGCCGCCCGCGCCGCGGCCCGGACCCGGCCGGTGGGCACCACGGTCGTGGACATGTCCAGCACGAACGGGTGCCGGTCGCCCGCGGGGCAGGCCAGCGCCAAGGGGTTGGTGCCCAGCGCCTTCGCCAGGCCGTCCGGTGGCCGGGCGATGGCCTGGCCGCCGCAGTTGGACGTGACCAGGCCGATCACGCCCAGTTCGGCGGCGCGGGCGGCGTGGAACCCCGCGCACCCGATGTGCGTGGCGCCGCGCAAGGACACCACGCCGACGCCGTACCGCCCGGCGCGCGACACGGCGAGGTCCATCGCCTGGGACGCCGACCACAGGCCGAGGGTGCGGTGGGCGTCGGCCAGCACGCACGCTCCCAGATCGGTGAGCACCTCCATGTCAGCCGCCGGATCGGCGCGACCGGACGCCAGCAGCGGCAAGTACAGCCGGGTGAGGTTGACCAAGCCGTGCGAGGTGACGCCGGTGAGGTCCCCGTGCACGAGCGCCCGGGCCGCGGTACCGGCGCGGTCGGGCGGGACGCCGCGGCCGCTGAACACCCCCGCCACGGTCGACACCAGCGTGGGGTAGGGCACGACGACGTTCATCATCCTCCGTTGCGGGCGAAGCGCGTGACCAGTTCGCACACCACCGCCGAGAACCGGTCCAGTTCCTCGACGTGGGCGTGTTCGCCGCGCGCGTGGGCGTTGTTGGTTTCCAGCGATCCCGGTCCCAGCACGGCGGTGCGGGTCCCGGGCACGTCGGCCAGCCAGATCGCGTCACAGGTGAACCCGGGCTCGCCGGCCGGCCAGGGCGCCGCGATCCCGTCCAGGTCCGGGACGTCGTGGTCGCGCAGCGCGGGCAGGCCGCGTTTGCGCCACTCCAGCGCCGTGATTGCGGGCGCGTCGACGGCGGTGCGGCGGAACGGCTGGGTGTCGCGGAAGCGCCGGGTGAACTCCGCCAGGCCGTCCCGTAGCCCTTCCTCCAGCGCCGCGGTCAGGACCGCGGCCGACTCGGCGCTTCCGTAGGACAGGTTCAGCAGCAGCTCCCCCGAGCCGTACACGCGGTTGTGCAGCCGCCCCGTGTGCAGACCCGCCACGCAGACCCGGCCGTCCGCGACGCGTCCCGCGAGCGCGGTCGCGAGGTGCTGGGCGAGGAACCCGAGCAGCACCGTCGCGTTGTGCCCGGCGTGCGGCTCGTCGTCGATCGCGTCCTCGCCGCGCACGACGACGGCCGCGGTCATGGCAGCGGTGCAGCGCGGCAGGCAGCGCAGGCCGGTGGGCTCGCAGAACACGTTGAGCGCACCGTGGAACCCGGCCTCCACCAGCGGCCGGGTGCCGAAGACACCCATCGCGCCGCCCTCCTCGCCGGAGACGGCCTGCACGAGCACGCTGACGTCGCGGCCGACCGCCGGATCGCGCGCCGCCTCCCGCAGGCCCGCCAGCAACGCCACGGCGGGCCCCTTGGCGTCGATCGCGCCCCGGCCGTGGAACCGGCGGCCGTCGAACCCCACCGGCTCGACCGGCGCGACCGTGTCCAGGTGCACGTTGAACATCACGGCCGGCTCGGCGTGGCCCAGCCGCAGCACCAGGCTCGGCTGGCACTCCAGGAAGCCGGGATCGCGCCGCACCGCCTCGCGCACGACGGCGGGGACATCCGCGCGCCGGACCGCTTCCGGCGACGCGGGCCCGAGGTGCGCGGTGTGCATGCCGAACACGTGCGCGGCCTCGGCGTAGGCGTGCACGGCGTCCCACAGCCGCACCTCGCCATCGGTTTCCAACGGACCCGCGGTGGGTGTGCGCAGCAGCTCCAGCAGCAGATCGCGGTCCGGGGCGATCACCGCAGCAGCCCGGCCAGCGCCCGTCCCGCCCGCACGAACGCCTCCGCCGCGCCCTCGGCCCGCCGGCCCGAGCGGTGCGGCTGGAGCGCCACGTGCGGCTCCAGCGACCACGCCCCGGCGTAGCCGGCCGAGCGCAGCAATCGCACGCAGTCGCGCACGCGCGCCTCCCCCGTGCCGGGATCGACGAACGTGGCGCCCCGGGCGTCTTTGACGTGCACGTGCGCCACGTGCGGCGCGATGCGCCGCAACACCGCGTAGCCGTCGTAGCCGTGGGCGACAGGATTTCCCGTGTCGAACAGCAGCCGCAGCGAGGAGCCGTTCACCGCGTCCAGCAGCTCCAGCATCCGGTCGGCGTCCGAGGCCGCCCACCCCGAGCAGTTCTCGTGCAGCAGCACGACACCGGCAGCCTCTGCGGCCCGGGCGAGCGCCACGACGCGGTCGAGCACCCGCGCGCGCCAGCGGGACTCGTCCAGGTCGTCGTTGGGGTAGGACATGATCCGCACGTACCGGGTGCCCAGGACGGCGCACCGCCGGGCCAGCACGGCCAGTTCCGTCAGGTCGTCCTCGAACGGCGCGGTGACCGGCCGGGCCCAGCCGCCGATCCGCGACGCCACGCACACCACTCGCACACCGCGGTCGGCCAGCGTCGAGGCCACCCGGGCGAAGTGCCGATCCTCCAGGTCGGCGACGGCCAGCCCGTCGACGGTGCGCAGTTCGACGGCCGACCAGCCCAGCTCGGCGAGAACGGCCAGCTGGCCGGCCAAGTCCGGGGCCGCCTCGTCGGTGATCCCGGCCAGGACGGCGTCGCCGGCGTGCCGCGGAGGCGCGGTCGCCGCGGCCTCAGACCGCACTGACGGCCTCCGGCGCGCGGGCTGCCGGGACCACCGGCTCGGCACTGATGTTCTTGGCCACCGACAGCAGCCTCGCCACGTCGCAGGCGACAGAGAAGCTCTTCGCGTGCTGGTCGCGGCCGCCCTGGAACAACCGGTAGGCATAGGCCATCCACTCGGTGAGCGAGTCGTCGCGCAGCACCTGGTGCTCGTGCCGCCCATCCGTCGTCACGGTCAGCTGGGAGTAGGGGTCGTCGGAACTGACCGCGTAGTGCCCGACCGCCGTACCGCGTTCGAACCGCAGCACGACGCGCCGTTCCCGGACCGGGGACGTCAAATCCGACTCGATCTCCGTGCGCGTGCCGTTGGTGTGCCGCAGCCCCACCCGGGCACCGCCCATGCGGGGCACCCGGGTCCGGCCCACCACCAGGTCGGTGCCGGAGGCGTGGGTGACCCGGGCGTTGCCGGCCAGGCGCAGCGCCAGGCCCACGCCGTGCGGCAGCTCCACGTCGAACGCCGTCCGGTGCGACGTCGTGGTCAGCGAGCGGCGGAACCGCGGCTTGTTCTGCACGAGCGTGATCGAGCGCGGCTCGCCCAGACGCCCGTCCCGGCCCAGCGCCGTCAGCCGCGCGGTCAGCGAACTGGTCAGCCACGGCTCGACGACGGCGATCCGCAGTCCGTGTTGCCGGCGCAGCTCGATCACCCGGGACAGCTCGTCGGTGTCGATGGCCAGCGGCTTCTCGACCACCAACCGCCGGAACCCCCGTCGTGCGAGCGCGGCGATCACCTCGGAACGGCTTTCCGGCGGCGTGCACACGTGCGCCACGGTCCGCGCCGGGTCCACCTCCGCCGCGGCGGCTTCCAGGCTCTCCCGCACGATCAGCCCCGGTCGCTCGGACGGCGTCCGCCACGGGTCGCAGCCCACGACCGGCTCGTCGTCGAAAAACTGCGGCGCGGCGACACGAGCGCCCGCGAGCACCGGGAGGTGCAGTTGCGCGCCGGCTCGTCCGAGCCCGACCAGGAGTGTTCGCACCACTTATCTCCGTCCATTGTGGATGAAATAGGCCACCGCCCCCGAAAGGCGATTCGATTCGAACAAGCGCGAGATTTCACGATTCGAGCGACACTTGTCAACACTCCATCCTCACAGTTGACCAAGAAGAGTGAAGATAACTCGCATTGACGGTCAACACTTGGCCCCGACTTAGGATTCATTGGGAGTTACGGCAGCGGAGGTGAACGCTTGATCGTTCCATCATTCACCCAATCAGAGACGTTTAAGAAATTGTGGCCCACCACGAGCAGGCACATTATCGACGTGCTGGACCGCGGAAAGTACTCACATGGCCACAAGGTCGTCGAATTGGAAGAAGCGCTGATCGCGTACACCGGCGCCGAGTACGTGGTGGGGGTGAACAGCGGCACCGACGCACTGGTGCTCCTGCTGCGCGCGTGCGGACTGCGCCCCGGTGACGAAGTGGTGGTGCCCGCCTTCTCGTTCATCGCCTCCGCGTCCTCCGTGGTGCTCGCCGGCGGTCGTCCGGTGTTCGCCGACATCGAGCCCGACGGTTACGGCATGGACCCCTCCTCGCTCGCGGCCGTAACCACCGAACGCACCCGGTTCGTGATGCCGGTGCACTTGTTCTGCCAACCCGCGGACATGACGGGATTGGGCGAGACAGCCCGGCGACTGGAGCTGACCGTGGTGGAGGACAGCGCCGAGGCGATCGGGATGCGGTACGGCGGCACGCACGCGGGGCTGCTCGGCAAAGGTGGAGTGCTGTCGTTCTTCCCGACCAAGACCCTGGGCGCGCTCGGCGACGCGGGCGCGGTCCTCACCGACGACCCGGTCGTCGCCGAAACCGTCGCCGCCCTGCGTCACCACGGCCGGTTCGGCCCCACCGCCGGCCACTTCCCGGCCATCAACACCACCACCGGCGCGGTCGGGGTCAACAGCAAGATGGACGACCTGCAGGCCGCGGTGCTGCTGGCCAAGCTCGGCCGCCTGGAAGCGGACATCGAGCGCCGCGCCGCCCTCGCCCAGCGCTACACCGACCTGCTCGCCGACGTGCCGGGGGTGCGGAAGCTGCCCTCGGTGCTGCCGCGCCGGGCCGACGTGCGCGGGGTGTTCTACGTGTACGCGATCGAGGTCGAGCGGCGGGACGAGCTGGCCGCGCACCTGGCCGCGCGCGGCGTGGGAACCGAGACGTACTACCCGACACCACTGCACCTGCAACCCTGCTTCGCCGACCTGGGCCACCGGCCCGGGGACTTCCCCCACGCCGAAGCCGCCTGCCGGCACGCCCTCGCCCTGCCGCTCTACCCGGACCTGCAGGAGGACGACGTCGCCCGGGTGTGCCGCGAGATCCGCGACTTCTTCCGGTCCGCGGAGGCGGCGTGAAAATCCCGTTCTTCCCGCCGGATCTCTTCGAAGACGACCGCCAGGTACTGCTGGACGTGGTCCGGGAAGTGGCGCTCGACCCTGAGCAGCGGTTCATCCTCGGACGCCGCACGGAGCACTTCGAGACCGTCATCCGCGACGCCGTCGGAGCGACCGACGCCGTCGCCTGCTCCAGCGGTACTTCGGCGTTGACGCTCGTGCTGAGCGCCATGGGGGTGGGGCCCGGCGACGAGGTCGTGGTCCCCGCCTACGGCTGTGCGCCGCTCGCGGCCGCCCCCGCACTGCTCGGCGCCACACCGGTGTTCGCCGACGTCGACCCGGCCACGATGGTCGTCGACCCGGTCGAGGTCGAGAAGGCGGTCACCGGGCGCACCAAGGTCGTCATGCCCGCGCACGTGTTCTCGGTGATGGCCGACATGCCGGCGCTGCGCGTCATCGCCGACGGCGCCGGTGCGCGGCTGCTGGAGGACTCAGCCGTCGCCCAGGGCGGCGTGCTCGGCGGCCGGGCCGCGGGCACCTGGGGCGATGCGGGCGTCTACTCGTTCGTCCAGGTCAAGACGTTCGGGATGCCCGGCGAGGGCGGCATGGTCGTGACCGGCGACCCGGAACTGGGCCGCGCCGTGCGCATGCTGCGCAACCACGGCCAGGACGGCCGCACCCGGTTCCTCCACCACCGGATCGGCGTGAACAGCCGCTTCGACGAGATCATGGCGGCGTTCCAGCTGCGCCGCCTGCCGGGGTTGCCCGCGCGCCTGGAACGCCGGGCCCGCATCGGCGAGTACTACACCGAGCGGTTCACCGGCCTGCCGGGCGTCGTGCCACCGCCGCCCGGCCGCGACGGACGCTGCTTCTACGTGTACTCCCTGCTCGCCGAGCACCGCGACGCGCTGCACGACCACCTCGCCACCCGCGGCATCGGCTCGCACGTGTACTACCGCTCCCCCTTGCCGCACCAAGCGGCGTTCCGCACCACCGGCCGCGACTGGCCGGCGGCCGAACACGCCTGCTCGCGCCAGCTCGCCATCCCGATCCACCCCCACCTGACCGACACCCAAGTCGAGCACATCGCCGACGAAGTGTGCCGGTTCGCCCGCAGTTGAAACGGAGACGCCATGCCGCAGACCACCCCCGCTCCCACCACCGACGCCGTGGCCCTGGAGTGGCACCGCCGGGCCGCGCGCCCCGGCCTGGCGCGCGTCATGCGCGCGTCCCAGCCCGCCGGCCTCGCCGAGGCCACCACCGAGCGCACCCGCGCGATCGTCACCGAGTACCTCCGGGCGATCGCGCCCCGCACCGCGCTGGAGATCGGCTGCGGCATGGGCAGGCTCACCCCCACCATCGCCGCGCACGCCCGCGACGTGCTGGCCGTGGACCTGACGCCCCGGATGCTCGACCTCGCCCGCGCCGAGTGCGCCGGCCTGCCGCACGTGCGGTTCGCGCACTCCGCCGTCCAGCAGCTGCCGGTACCCGGAGACCCGTTCGACGTCGCCGTGTGCGTGTGGGTGCTCATGCACGTGCTCGGCGAAGACGACCTGGCCGAAGCGTGCCGCCGCATCGCCGCCTCCGCCCGGCACCTGGTGCTGGTGGAGTACGAACACGCCGACATCCCGGTGGGCGAGTACTCGCGGCTGCGCGACCTGGACGCCTACCTCGAGCTGCTGCCGGGTGCCCGGCTGGTCGAGCGGCGCGACGTGTTCTACGGCGGCGACCGGTCCTTCGCCGCCCTGATCGCCCTGGAGGGCCACCGGTGACCACCTCCATCGCCCCCGCCACCACCGCCCGCGCCTACGTCCGGCTGGCCAAGCTCGACATCGTCGACTACTACCTCGGTGTCCTGGTCGTCGGAACACTGCTGCCCACCGCGCTGCGCTTCGACGGCGGTGTGCTCGCCGCCGGCGGGCTGTTCCTGCTCGGCGAGGTGTTCGTCATCGCCGCGATGGTCGCCCTGGACGATCTGACCGGCTTCCGCGACGGCAGCGACGTCGCCAACTACGCCCCCGACGACCCGAAACGACGCCGGTACCGCAAGCCGCTCGTCGCCGGGACGCTGACCGAGGACCAGGTGCTGCGGTTCGCGTGGGTCACCGGGGTCATCGGGGCGCTGCTGTGGATCGCAGCCATCGCCGCCGCACCGCACGCTCCCTGGTGGACCGTCGCGCTGATCGCTGTCACCTACTTCTTTTCCGTGCAGTACTCGTGGGGCGTCAAGCTCAGCTACCACGGGTTCCAGGAGTTCTTCATCGCCGCTCTGGGCTGGGCACTCGTGCTGGCGCCCTACGGACTGGCCGTGGGCTCGCTCGACGGCAACGTCGTCGTGCAGGCGCTGCTGTTCGGCCTAGGGCCGCTGCTGTTCGGCGTCTACTCCAACACCAACGACATCAAGGGCGACCGCAAGGTGGGCCGGCCCACTGTCGCCGCGCTCACCTCGCCGCGCGGGAACATGCGCTTCATCTTCGCCGTCACGGCCGTGGAGGCCGCGCTGATCGTCTGCGGGCCGTGGCTGGGCACCGCGTGGTGGTTCCCAGTGGCGCTGCTGCCGACGCTCCTGCTGCGGGCCCTCCAGCTGCGCATCGCCTTCGCGCAGGGCGACATCCTGCGCGCCCGTCTCCTGGGCATCCGCATCCACCGCGTCACCGTGGTGGCGCTGGTCACGGTGAACCTGCTGTGACCGCCGAAGAGGACGTCATCGTCATCGGGGCCGGCGTCGCCGGACTCGCCGCCGCGCACACGCTGCGCCTCGCCGGGCGCTCGGTACGTGTGCTGGAGGCCGCCGACGCCGTGGGCGGCCGGATGCGGACCCTGCGCACCCGCGGCTTCCTCGTCGACACCGGCGCCGAGCAGGTGCCCGAACGCGGCTACCCCGCCACGTGGGAGCTGCTCGGGCAGCTGGGTGTGGACCGGGCCGCCGTTCCCCGCATCGGCCGCCACCTCGCCGTGTGGCGCGGCGGCCGCGCGCGGCCGGGGCTCGCTCACCCCCGCGGACTGCTCACCGGGGCCGGCCTCGGCCCGCGTGCCCGGCTGGACCTGCTGCGGGTGCTGCGCGTGCGCCCGGACTTCGACCACCCGGAACGCGCCGATCTCGGCACGGTCGCCGAGTTCGCCGGGGCCTTCCACCCCGACGTGCTGGACTACCTCTGCCAGCCGGTCGTGTCCGGGTTCTTCGGCTGGCGGCCCGAGCGTTCGGCCGCGGCGCCGCTGCTCGCGCTGCTGGCCGCCGCCGGACCGGCGAACACCTGGCGCACCTACCGCGACGGCATGGACACCTTCGCACGGGCGCTGGCCGCGTCCCTGGACGTCACCTCCGGAGTCCGGGTCGACGGCGTGGTGCCGGAGTCCGGATCGGTCCGGGTGCTCTGCGGCACCGAGCAGATCCGCGCGCGGCAGGTGGTGCTCGCCGTGCCCGCCCCGGTGGCCCGCGTCCTGCACCTCGACGCTCCCGCCCAGGACGCGGAGTTCCTCGCCGCCGCCACGTTCACCCCCGTGGTCAAGGCCCACTTCATGCTGCCGACCCGCCCGGCATCGCGTTCTTACGCGATCGTCGTCCCCGCCGTGGAGGACCGGGTGGTGTCCACGCTCATCCTCGACCACGTCAAGCACCCGGGGCGGGCACCCGCCGGGCACGGCCTGGTCACCGTGATGGCGAGCCCCGCCAGCGCGCCCGGCCTGCTCGACGCCGGCGACGACGAGGTGGCCGACGTCCTGTCCGGCGCGGCCCAGCGGTTCCTCCCCACGCTGGGCATGGCCACCGGCGCCCTGGTCACCCGCTTCCGCGATGGCCTGCCCGAAGCCACCCCGCGCGCGTTGGCCCTGCGCGCCGCCTTCGCCACCCGGCCCGTCTCCGCGGTCGAGTACGCCGGCGACTGGACCGGGCTCGTGCCGTGCAGCGAGGCGGCCGTGCGCTCCGGGCAGCGCGCCGCCGCCCGGCTGCTCTCCACCCACCCCGCCAGGAGGGAACCCGTATGAGGCCCCACGACATGGGCACCCTGTTCGACGAAGTCGCCACGCGCCGCACGCACACCACTGTCCTGCTCGACCGGCCCTTCGACATCGCGCCCGGCCGGGGCACCGAATTCACCGTGCCCCAGCTGGCCGACCTCGTGGAAGAGGCCGCGGGCTGGCTGCACGCCGCCGGGGCCCGCCCGGGAGAGCGGGTCGCGGTGGTCAAACGCAACCACTACGACTACGACCTGCTCGCCTGCGCGGCGATCCGGCTCGGCGCCGTACCCGCCCTGCTTTCGGGCGAGCTGTCCGATGACGTACTGGAAACGCTGCTCAAGCGCCTGGAACCGGCGGTCCTCGTCACCGACCGGCCCGTTCCGGCGCACCACGCCCGCCGCGTGCTGTCCCTGGATGTTCCCAGCCAGGGTGAATTGGCGCTCGACGACGTGCGAGGCGCCCGTGCCCCGGCACCCCGGCGTCGGCACGACGACGACCCGCTGGTGGTCAACCACACCTCCGGCACCACGGGCACACCCAAGCTGGTCGTGCACACCACGAGGACCATCGTCGACCGGCTCGCCCGGTTCGAGGCGCTGCGCGTCCCGGTCGTGGGCACCCGCCGCGACGACGTCGTCGCCAACGCCTCCTCCTACGCCCACGGCCGCACCTTCTGCTGGACCGGCAGCGTGTTCTGCCTCGCTCCCCGCAAGATCGTGCTGCTGTCGGACCCAGCCTCGGCGGGAGAGGTGCTCGGCGCCCATCCGCCGACCACCGTCGAAGCACTACCCGCGGCCTACGTGCGGTGGCGCCCCCTGACGCGCGGCCCGGATAACCCCTTTCGCGACGTACGCCTGTTCGTCAGCACCTACGACGCCGTGCACCCGCCCGTGGTCCGCACCATGCTCCACGCCTCGCGCCGCCACCGTCCACTGTGGATGCAGGGCTGGGGGCAGACCGAAACCGGGCCATTGACCTTCCGCTTCCTCACCCGCGCCGCCGTCGACCGCGCCACCCACGCCCGGCACCTCGGCCGCCCCCTGCCGGGCCGGGCGAAGCTCGCGGTCGTGGACCCCGAGACGTTCCGGCCCGTGCGTCGCGGGCGGCCAGGACTCGTGCTGGCCCGGACCAAGGCCCTCTGCGCCGGGTACCTGGGCGAGCAGGACCGCTGGCAAGACAAGAACAGCGACGGCTGGTGGAACACCGGAGACCTCGGCGTCCTCACGCGCACGGGGGGCGTGCTGCTGCTCGACCGCGAGGTCGACACCGTGCCCGGCCTGAGCTGCCTGCAGACCGAGGACGTACTCGAGAACCGGCTGCCCGAGGTGGTCGAGTGCGTCGTCCTGGGTACCCCCGGCGGCCCACCCGTCCCGGTCGTCGTCACCGCCGACGAGCACCTCGACCCGCAGCGCTGGCAGGCCGCCGTCGCCGACCTGCCGCCGCTGGCGCCCCCGCGCGTGGTCACTTGGGACGACCTCCCGCGCACCGGCACCGGCAAGGTGCGCCGCCTCGAACTGCTCACCCGGCTCGTCGGGCACACCGGCACCCACGGCACCGGAAGGTGGACATGACCACGATCCAAGAGGGCTACGCCTTCGACAACCACAGCGTGCACGCCACCGAGCAGCACCGCTGCCTGGCCGCCGCCTACGACCCGACGACGCTCGCCCGGCTGGAGCGCACCGGCGTCGGACCGGGGTGGCGGTGCCTGGAGGTCGGCGCCGGCGGCGGCAGCGTCGCGCACTGGCTCGCCGGTCGCGGCGCGTCGGTCCTGGCCACCGACGTCAAGCCCGAGCACGTCCCGCCCGCCGCGGGGCTGACCGTACTGCGGCACGACGTCGTCCACGACCCGCTGCCCGAAGCCGAATTCGACCTCGTCCACGCCCGCCTCGTGCTGCTGCACCTGCCCGAGCGCGAACAGGTGCTGCGCAAGCTCGTCCGCTCCCTCAAGCCCGGCGGTCTGCTGCAGCTGGACGAGTTCGACGTCGACTACGGACCGGTACTGCTCGCCGCCAACGCCGGCCACGCCGCCGCCTACGAAGAGTTCCTGGCCGCCAAGGAGCGCATGTTCGACGCGGCGGGCGCGGACTGCCGCTGGGGCCGCCGTGCCGCCGCCTCGATGGTCGCCGCCGGTCTGGCGGAGGTCGACCCGGCACCGGTGGTGCAACAGTGGAACGCGGACTCCCCCGGACTGCACCTGCTGGTCCACCACACCCATCACCTCCGCGACAAGCTGCTCGCCGTGGGCGCCACCGACGCCGGCCTGCAGACCGCCCGCGCCGCGATGACACACCCCGCGTTCCGCGCCACTTCCTGCGTCTTCTACACCGTCCAGGGCAAGCGCCCCACATGACCGCCATCGCCGCACCGAGCTGGAGCGGACCCGTCGACCTCCCGCTGCGCGGAGAACCCGACGTGCAGGCGGCGTGCGGGCTGATGCACGTCCACGGCCGCCGGCTCGGTCATCCCGCGCCGCTCGGGATGGACTACGCCCGCGCCGTCGCCGCCGAACTGGCCGCGATCGGGGTGCTCGCCGTCGAACTGCGGCGCACCCGCGGCGTACCGCTCGCCGGGCACACCACGTCCGTCGCGCAGGCCGCGCTGCTCGCGGTCTCGCAGTACCTGGCGGCCGCGACCGCCGACGAGCCCGACGAGTGGCATCCCGGCGCGGGGCCGCCGTTCCGGTCGTCCGAAGGCGTGGTGTTCGAGGTGGAGGCGCTGGATCCCTTTCCGTGGCAAGGATTCTGGGCCGAACTGGGTGTCCCGGCCCGGGCCGTGGAACGGGGCTGGCGCCCCTTCCTGCACCGCTTCGCCACCGCCACCTGCCCGCTGCCGCCCGAGTTCGCCGCTTCCGCGGCCCGCTTCCCGCTCGCTGTCCTGGAGACCACCGCTCGACGGGTGGGCATGACCATGGTCGTCCGGTCGGAGCGGGTGCTGGACAGCCTGCCCGCCTACCGGATCTCCCCGCGCGGGAACGCCCGGCACGAGGTCCTCGCGGTCGGGGAGCTGCCGCTGTCCGGGATCGTCGTGCTGGAATCGTGCCGGCGCGTGCAGGGACCGCTGGCCGGGCACCTGCTGGGGATGCTCGGGGCGACCGTTGTGCGCATCGAACCGCCCGGCGGCGACCCGCTGCGCTGGGTCCCGCCGATGGCCGGGGACACCTCCGCCCGGTTCCTCGCCCTCAACCGGGGCAAGGCGGTGGTCGAGATCGACCTGCGCACCGGCCGGGACGAGGTGCTCGACCTCGCCGCGGCGGCGGACGTGTTCGTGCACAACTGGGCGCCGGGCAAAGCCGCGCACTGGCGGCTGCGAGCCGAGGACTTCCCGGACGGCCTGGTGTACGCGCACGCCTCCGGGTGGGGCGACGAGTTCGGTCCCGAGCCGCCGCTGGGCACCGACTTCGTCGTCCAGGCCCACGCGGGCGTGCCCGCCTCGCCCATGACCATCGTGGACGTGTTCGGCGGCGTCGTCGCCGCCCACGCCGTGGTGGACGCGCTGCTGCGCCGCGAACGGACCCGGCGCGGACAGACCGTGGCGTCGTCGCTGCTGTCCGCGGCATCCCGGCTCAACGCTCTCACCCGGCACCGTGACACGTCCCCGCCGACCGTGCCGGTGTGCATCGACCTCGCCGCACTGGGACGCGACCCGCGGTTCGCGCGAGCCCTCACCCGGGAGCAGTGCGTGCTGCCGGTCTCGCCCTGGGCGTTCTTCCGATGACGTGGGTCTCCCGCAGCGGGGTGGTGATCGCCGACCGGGTGCCGGCGGCGGCGCGGCGCGCCTGGGTCCACGCCGGCCACTGCCCCGGCCGGGACCTGCACTCGCTGCTGCGCGACCAGGTCCGCCGCCATCCCGACCGGGTCGCCGTCGTCGACGACGGCGGAAGGCTCACCTACGGCGAGCTGGACGAGCAGGTGCGGGGGCTGGCGGGCGCGCTGGCGGCCCAGCCCGGCGACATCGTCGGCGTCCGCGTGCCCAACGGCCGCGACGCGGTGGTCGCCGAGCTTGCTGTCGCCGCGTGCGGCGCCGTCGCCCTGCCGTTCACGGGTGGGCGGGCCGACGCACTGAACCTGCTCGGCCGGGCCCGCGCCGCGTCGCTGATCACCGACGACGACCTGCCGTGGCCGACCGTGTCGCCCCACACCCGGGGCGAAGGGTGGAAACCGGTCACCGTGGACCCGGAGTCCCCGGCGAGACTGCTGGTTTCGTCGGGTTCGGAAGCCGAGCCGAAGCTCGTCGCCTATTCCCACAACGCTTTCGCCGGCGGTCGCGGCAACTACCTGCGTGCCGTGCACGGCGATACCCCGGTGTGGCGGGACCTCGTGCTCGTGCCGCTGTCCTCGGCCTACGGGTCGTTCGGGGCCACCATCACCCTGTGCCGCTTCGGCGGGACACTGCTGCTGCGCCCGCGGTTCGACGCCCTGGACGCACTGCGAGCCATCGCCGAGCACCGGCCCACTCACGTGTTCGGCGTGCCGACCATGCTGCGTCGCCTCGCCGAGCACGCAGCGGACTTCGACACCTCGTCGCTGCGGGCCGTCGTGTCCAGCGGTGACGTGCTGCCGGCGGACACCCTGCGGCGGTGCCGCGAGGTGTTCGGCGTCGACGTGGTCAACGTCTACGGCTCCTCCGACGGAGTCAACTGCCACACCACCACACCCGAGCACGGGGTGGGCCGCCCCGACCCGGCCGTGACCGACATCCGGATCGTAGGCGGCGAGATCTGCGCATTGGGGCCCATGACCCCGCTCGACCACCTCGGCGGCGGACCACCCCGGCTCCCCGGCGGCTGGGTCCGCACCGGCGACCGGGGAAGCTTCGACGCCGACGGCACCCTGCACGTCCTGCGGCGCATCAAACGCGTCGTCATCCGCGGCGGCTACACCATCAGCCCCGCCGAAATCGAGTCCGCACTGACCGGCCACCCCGCCATCGCCGACGCGGCGTGCGTACCCGTGCCCGACCGCGACCTCGGGGAACGGCTGTGTGCGTGCGTCACCGTCCGCGCCGGCCACCCGGTCCCCGACCTCGCCGCGCTGACCACGTTCCTGCGCACCGACCGCGGCATCGCCCGGCCCAAGCTCCCCGAGCGCCTGCTCATCCTGGCCCGGCTCCCCCTGACCCACACCGGAAAGGTCTGCCTGCGCACGCTCGCCGACCTCGCCATCTCACACCACGGCGAACGGTGACCACTCTCGACCCGCAGGCCGGGCCCGGAGACCAAGCCCTGTCGACCTCGCCAAGCCCGTCGGCCGACGGCGAACTCCTGCGTCCGCATACACGGCAAAGGCGCCCTCGCCGCCGGCGAGACTGGCGAACGTGTGGACGGTGCCCCAGAAATCCTGAAACGCTCACTCTCATCCGGCCGTTCGCGTCGTCGCCACTGGAGCCGCGGTCGGCGGGCGAGGCCGTCGATCGGCGCGATCTTCGCCATCGACCGGCCCGACGGCACTCGTCTCCCGCTGTCGGTCCACCGGCTGGGGCTCCCCTTCGTCCGGCGGCATAGCTTCACCCCATGCAGGAAATCGGCGGAAATCGCGGCGTGCACCGTTTCCCCGACGTCGGTGACACACGGACGGGTTGAAAAGGTTTATTCAGGCCAGCAAGGCGTTCCGCTGCCTTGTTCACTCGTCAAGGCGATCATGATCTTGTTCCGGTGGCAGCTTCGCCCGACCGTCGGATAGCGTGATCACGGCCGGGAAACGGCGCGCCACAAGCGCTTCGCCGACCGGCTTCCCCGAGGGCGTCCGATCAAGAGATCCGAAGAGCCTTCATTCTCGAACAAGGCGCGGTTTCCTGCTGAACCGGAGAAAATCATGTCATTCGGCCATGACGCGGCGACGGTTCCGCACCGGCGGCGGCCGGGCACCGGGCGAGCCGGTGGAGTGCTGGCGGCCCTGCTGCTCGTCTTCGCTTCCGCCTGTCCGGACGCGCACGCCTACCCCGCGCGGGTGCAGGTGTTCGTGGCGAACAGCGGTTCCGACACCGTCACCGTGTACGACACCCGGATGCAGGAGGTGGTCGCCACCGTCCGCGTGGGCCGGTCGCCGGTGGGCGTGGGCGCGGCACCCGGCGGGGACCGCGTCTACGTCACCAACGAGCTCTCCGACACCGTTTCGGTGATCGACGCCCGCACGTATTCCACCCTGGCCACGGTTCCGGTGGGCCTGCACCCGTTCGGCGTCACGGTCGCCGGCTCGCACGCCTACGTGACGAACTTCGGGGCCGACACCGTATCCGTGATCGACACCGCGACGAACACCGTGGTACGGCAGATCCCGGTCGGCCGGTTCCCGCACAGCCCGGCCGCCAGCCCGGACGGGCGCCGGGTGTACGTGACCAACAACGGCTCGGCCTCCGTGTCGGTCATCGATGCCGGGTCGGACCAGGTCGTGGCCACGCTGCCGGTGGGTCGCTTCCCGGCCGGGATCGCGACCAGCCCGGCGGGCGACCGCGTCTACATCGCGGCGACCGGCGCGAACAGCGTCAACGCCATCAGCGCCTCCGGTCCGTCATTGATGACGACGCAGCCGGTCGGGGAGGTGCCGATGGGGGTCGCGGTGACCCCGCGCGGGCAGGTCTACGTCGCCAACGCCGGCTCCGACACGGTGTCCCTGCTGGGCCGCAACCCCCCGGTGACGATCCCGGTCCAGGACGAGCCCGAAGGCGTCGCGGCAGCCCCCGACAGCAGCTATGTCTTCGTCACGAACTCGGCTTCGGGGTCGATGTCGGTGATCGACATCGCGACGAACGCGGTCGTGGCGACCGTGCCGGTCGGCAGCGAACCGGAGGGCCTCGCCGTGACGTCGTGACCCCGGCGCCGGCCTCGGGCCCTACGGGCGGCCGGACGGTGACTCGAGCGGCGTCAGCACCGACAGGATCGTGCAGGCCGCCGCCAAACCGCGGCTTCGACGAGGCCGGGGAGGCTGCGTTCAGCTGAGATCTGCATCGCGAACCCCGCCCCTGGTTCATCGCCGCGGCGAACAGCGTGTTCGGGGCTGCGGACCGCCCGGGTCCCAAGCCGGGGAGTGCTCGCCGAGGCGCCGGTTCTGCCACACTCCGACGGTCCAGGTCGCGATCAGGCTCGCCATCGCCTCGACCGTGAACGTCGCATCGGCCTCGGTCGGGCGCAGCTGACGGAGGAAGTGGCGCACGACCTGGAGATCGTGCTGCACAACCAGTGACCGGCCGTCTTCGAACCGATTCGACGGCCTGCTCGGTTGCAGCGTAAATTTCACGTCCCGCGCCGTCTCGCCGTCGGGGAGTGGCTGCCGGATCGGCTCGGTCACGCTCGCCGATATCGAGACGGCACAAGGGATCCACGGCGATCCCGGGCTGCGGCGACGTCCGGCGGATGATCACCTGCCGCCGTCGGGCGCAAGACGTCGTTGACCTCCCGGTGACCGGGTTCGTACCATCCTGGCGAACCCATCGAGCGAATCGGATCGACGCCGACTGCTCCCGTGGAGAGGGCACCGATGTCCAGCTCACCGCACCAGGTTCCGAGGTGCCAGGCGAACCGGCCGCTCGCCCTGCTCGTCGTCCGGACGTACGTGATGTACCTGCACATCGACAACACGAACTACTCCGATCAGCGGGTCGGGGTTCCCGACCGTTGAAGAGCCCGTGCCCCAGCCGGATGTCGCGCGATCGGCCACCTCGCACCGACGACCCCGGTGCCGCTGGTGGTGCCCGCGTTGGGCGATGTCGAAGCACAGCCCGGACTGACCGGCAGCTGCGGACCTGACACCGCCATCACAGTTCCACGCACTCACGGGAGACGATGATGATCGACCCGCAGGACCAAGGACGATCCATCCGCCGGCGCACGGTTCTCGGCGGGGGGCTCGCCGCTCTGGGGGGCGTGGCTCTGCCGGGCGGGATCGCGTCGGGCGCGCCCGGCGCGGCACCCGAAGTCGCGGCGGCGTGGGTGGACCCGCCCAACGGTTACCCCGAGTGGAACAACAACATCGGGATCTTCGAGGTCAACTCGGAGCCGCCGCACGCGACCTCCGTGCCGTACGCCGACCTCCAGCAAGCGCTGGACGCCGACCGCACCACGTCGCCGTACCGGCTCGACCTCACCGGGACGTGGCGGTTCAAGCACGTCGCCAAGCCCGCCGACCGTGACCTGAACTTCCACCGCACCGACGTCGACGACACCGCCTGGCCGACCATCCCGGTGCCCGCCAACTGGCAGCAGCACGGCTACGACTTCCCGATCTACACCAACATCACCTACCCCTGGTGGGGCGCCAACGGGCAGAACGAGAACGCCCAGCCGCCGTTCGCGCCGACGCGGTTCAACCCGGTCGGCCAGTACCGCCGGCGGTTCGACCTCCCGGCTGCCTGGCAGGGGCGGCGGGTCCACCTGCACTTCGAGGGCGTCAAGTCCGGGTTCTACCTGTGGGTCAACGGAACGAAGGTCGGGTACCGCGAGGGCTCGTACACGCCGGCCGAGTTCGACGTCACCGACCACGTCCGGGCCGGCTCCAACCTGGTCGCGGTCGAGGTCTACCGGTTCCCGGACGGGGACTGGATGGAGGACCAGGACATGATCCGGCTGTCCGGGATCTTCCGGCCGGTCTTCCTGTACTCGATGCCCGCGGTGCACCTGCGCGACTTCACGCTCACCACCCCGTTGCGGGACAACTACACCAACGCCGACCTGGCGGTGAAGGTCGCGGTGCGCAACCGCGGCGCGCAGCAGTCGGGGACGTACTCGGTGGAGGTCCAGCTCTACGACGCCAACCGGCAGGCCGTCTGGCCGTCGCCCCTGCGGGTACCGGTGAACGTGGGCGCGGTGCCGGTCGGGCAGGACGCGACGGCGCAGGGTTCCCAGGCCGTCCAGCGCCCGAAGCTCTGGTCGGCCGAGCACCCGAACCTCTACACCGCCGTGCTGCAACTGCGCGACCCGTCCGGCGCGGTCACCCAGACCGCGTCGGCACGGGTCGGCTTCCGCGAGTTCACGCTCTCGGGCGGCCTGATGCGGATCAACGGTCAGCCCGTGTCGTTGCGCGGCACCAACCGGCACGAGACGAACCCCGACCGCGGGCAGGCGTTGACCCGCGATGACATGGTCGCCGACATGAAGCTGATGAAGCGGCTCAACATCAACGCCGTCCGGACCTCGCACTACCCCAACAACGCGGTGTGGTACGACCTCGCCGACGAGTACGGCATCTACGTCATGGACGAGGCCAACCTGGAGACCCACGGCGTGCTGAACAACTACCCCGCCTCCAACCCCGCCTGGACCGCGGCCGTCGTGGACCGGGCCGTCCAGATGGTGCACCGCGACAAGAACCACCCGTCGGTCGTCATCTGGTCGCTCGGCAACGAGGCGGGCGGCGGCAGCAACTTCGTGACGATGCGCAACGCTATCCGCTCGGCCGACCCGACCCGGATCATCCAGTACGAGGGCGACAACCGGCGCGAGGTCAGCGACATCCGGTCCCGGATGTACGAGAGCCCGTCCACGGTCGAGGGCCGCGCCAGGGACACCTCCGACACCCGCCCGTACGTGATGATCGAGTACTCGCACTCGATGGGCAACTCCACCGGCAACTTCAAGGAGTACTGGGACATCGTCCGGCGCTATCCGGTCCTGCAAGGCGGGTACATCTGGGACTTCGTCGACCAGGGCCTGCGCCGGCCGATCCCGTCGGGCGGCGGCGGGACCTACCTCGCGTACGGCGGCGACTGGGGCGACAACCCCAACGACGCCAACGGCTGTGCCGACGGCATCGTCACCGCGGACCGGCGGCCGGCCGGCAAGGCGGCCGAGGTCAAGCGGGTCTACCAGGCGATCACCGTCTCGGCGGGCGCGGACGTCACCAGCGGGGTCGTCAAGATCACCAACGAGAACCTGTTCACCAACGTCAACGAGTTCACCGGCCGGTGGGCGCTGGTCGCCGACGGCACAGCCGTCCAAAGTGGAGCGCTCACCGCCGCGCAGCTCGACATCGCGCCGTTGACGAGCAAGACCGTGCAGCTGCCCGTGCAGCGGCCGACCGCCCCGGCGCCGGGGGAGGAGCACTTCCTCGAACTGTCGTTCACCCTTACGACCACCACGGCCTGGGCCGACGCGGGGTACGAGGTGGCGCGGCAACAGCTCCCGGTGAACTTCTCCAGCCCGCCCGTCGTGCCGACGCCGGTGGCGGACGTGCCGGCGTTGACGGTCACCGAGGCCAGTGACCGCGTCACCGTCGCGGGCACGGACTTCACCGTCGTCTTCGCCAAGGCGACCGGCACGATCAGCTCGTTCGACGCGATGGGCGTGCGGCTGGTCAACTCCGGCCCGGTGCCGAACTTCTGGCGCGCGCCCACGGACAACGACCGGGGCAACGGCCAGCCCAGCCGCAACGGCACCTGGCGGCGTGCCGGCCTGGACCGGACCGTGACCGGGTTCTCCGTCAGCAAGCCGTCGGACCGCGCCGTCCGGATCGCGGTCACCGGCACCCTGCCGACCAGCACCACGTCGACGTACACCACGACGTACACGGTGTACGGCAACGGGGAGATCAAGGTGGACAACACCCTGCACCCCGGGGCGACCAGCCTGCCGTACATCCCGGAGGTGGGCACGATCCTGTTCCTGCCCGCGGACCTGGAGCAGATGCGCTACTACGGCCGTGGGCCGGAGGAGAACCACTGGGACCGCAACAACGGGTCCGACGTCGGTGTGTACTCCTCGACCGTCTCGGGGCAGTGGACCGGTTACGTCCGGCCGCAGGAGAACGGCAACAAGACCGACGTGCGGTGGGTGGCGTTGGTCAACGGCAGCGGCCGTGGCCTGCTCGCGTTCGGCGAACCGCTGCTGGAGGTGAACGCGTCGCACTTCACCCCGGAGGACCTGTCGACCGGTGCCCGGCACGACTACCAGTTGACGCGGCGGCCGGACGTCGTGCTGCGGCTCAACCACCGCCAGATGGGCGTCGGCGGCAACGACAGCTGGGGCGCGCACACTCTGGACCAGTACAAGCTGTTCGCCAACCGGGACTACTCCTACACCTACCGGCTGCGGCCCCTGCCGAATGTCGGCCAGGCCCTGGCGCTGTCCCGGCGACCGGTGGAGACGGCGGGCGGCGGCAGCGGTCCGCAGACCGGCGTGTACTACCGGCTGGTGGCCCAGCACAGCGGCAAGGCCGCGGACATCAACGGCGCGTCCACCGCGGCCGGCGCGCTGCTGATCCAGTGGTCGGTGTCCAGCGGGCTCAACCAGCAGTTCGACTTCGTCGACTCGGGTGGCGGCTACTACCGGATTCGGGCGCGGCACAGCGGCCTGGTGTTGCAGGTCGCGAGTTCGAGCACCGGCGCCGACATCAGCCAGCAACCCGATTCCAACGCCGCGAGCCAGCAGTGGCGCGTGGCGGACCAGGGCGGCGGCACGGTGAGCCTGGTCAACCGCCAGAGCGGCCTGGCGATGGACGTGTTCACCGCGTCGACCGCCGACGGCGGCCGCATCTCGCAGTGGACCCCGGGTGGCGGTGCCAACCAGCGCTTCGCCCTCCAGCGCGTGTGAGCCGGTAGTCCGGGTGCGGACCGACCTGGTGCAGGTACCGAGGTACCTGCGCCGGCCCTCCTGGACGGCGACCGCTACATCCGTACCACCGTCAGTGTCATCCCCACCGTCGACAATCCCAGCCTGCTCCACTGGCTCCGCCGCGAAGCAATTGCTACCCGCTGAGCCGGTTCACAACCTCGCCCCGCCCCGTTGGCACTGCGGACTTGACCGTCCACGCCGACATCAGGACGAGTCACAGCACCAGGTCGGCGTCTTCGGTCACCGACCGCAGCGCGGTCACCGTCGGGTGGCCTTCGGCCAGCAACTGGGCGTCGCTGCCCGGTGGCAGGTCGCCTTCGGCCACCACGGCCGTGAGGTTGAACGCGCCGTCGCCGTCGTTTTGGATGTGACTGCGCACCGAGCCGAACTCGGCGAGACCGGCCCGCTTCACTGCGCCCACCTCGGCGCGATCCGGGACGTTCAGGTTCAGGACCGTGCCGGCCGGCAACTCGGCGAGCCGATCGAGCAGGGTGTCGGCGACCGCCACCGCGGTGTCCCAATGGGGTTCCGAACGCGGATCCAGTCCCACGTCGAGGGACACGGCCAGCGCACGGGCACCGTTGAGCGACGCCGTCAGCGCCGCACCGACGGTGCCCGAATGCAGGACCGCGTGGCCGACGTTCGCTCCGTGGTTCACCCCGGACAGCACGACGTCCGGTGGCTCGCCGAACGCTCCCTGCGCCGCGGCGAGCGCGATCAGGCCGGGGTGGGCGGCGACGGCGTGCGCGGGCACCTCCGGCAGGCCGGGCAGATCCCGCCGCTCGACCGCGACCCGGCCGCCGTCACCGACGGCGGACAGGCCCGCGCTGGTACCGCTGGCCTCCGCCGCCGGTGCGGCGACCACCACCGTCCAGCCGTGCGCGACGGCGCCCCGCGCCAGCGCCAGCAGGCCCGGCGACCCGATCCCGTCGTCATTGGTGATCAGTGTTCGCATCCGCCGTCCTCCCAGCTCTTCAGACGCACCCGCCCGGCGAGTTCGCGTACCGCGTCGCCGCTGCCCGACCCGAGGCCGTGCCGGGTCACGTTGACCGCTCCCGCCGCGGCCCCGAGCTTCAGCGCGTCCTCCAGCGACTCGCCCTGCGCCAGCGCCACCGCCAGGCCGGCCGTCATGGAGTCACCGCCACCACGACTGTCGACCGCCGTCAGATCAGGCGACTCCACCAGCCACAGCTCGTCCTCGACGAGAGCCAGCGTCTCCGCGGCTGCCCGCGACACCACAACGGCACGGGCTCCGAACGACGCCACCTTGCGGCACCCGGCGGCCAGATCGGGCAACCCGTCCGACTCCGCGAGCCCGTCGGCCACCATTTCCTCGTGGCTGATCTTGACCACCTCCGGACCGCCCGCCAACGCCCGCTCAAGCCGCTCCCCGGACAGGTCCACCACAACCCGGCCGCCTTGGGCACCGAGGTCGCGGGTGAGCCGCTCGTACACCGAATGGGGTACCGGGACGTCGTCCTCGGCCGGGCCACTGAGGACGGTGACATCCGCGCGGAGCGCCGCCACGAGGGTCAGCTCGTAGAGGTCGTCCAGCTCGTGCCGGGACAACGCGTCCGCCGGCATCCGCACCACCTCGTCACGATGCCCCTGCCGCCGGTCGTGCACGTAGGCGCCGTTGCGCGCGGCGACCTCGCGGGCCTCGACGCCGACCCCGATCAGATGCCGCAGCACCTGTCCGGTTTCACCACCGAGCGCGCAGCACAACACCGCCTGCGCGCCCAGCGAGTCGATCATCCGCGACTGCCACACCCCTTGCCCGCCCGCGTGCACGTGGATGTCGGGCACGCCATCCAGCTCTTCCACCGTCACCGTCAACTGCGGAGACGGCGCGAACACGGCCACTCGTCCTTCGGTCATAGAGACCTTCTACCCGTTTTGCCCGGTTCCAAGACCCGCTCGGCCTGCCCAGGTTCGATACACTGATCTCGTCGGTCAGGTCATCTTGGGGGGTGTCACCGTCGATCCGCTGTCGTCGGCCTTGATCGGCGCTCTCGGGGCCACCTTTTCCGCACTCCACCAGTGGGCTGTCGAACGCGGCGCCGACCGGCTCGGCGAACAACGCAAGCTTCGTGCCCTGGGCGACCCGAAACGCCAGCTGCTGGCCGCCGAAGAGGACCTGGCCGACCTGCGGCGGGTCGAGTTCGCCGCGCTGCCTGACGGCGACTGGCAGTCCGCGCTCGACGCGGTGGCCTCCGCTCTCGTCGCGGCCGACGTCGGCGGCCTCGTCCGCGCGGATCCCGCCGTGCTCACCGACGAGACCCGGCTGAAGGTGCGGGCCACCTCCGCCGGCAGGCGGGCGCTCTCTTCCGCGGCCCTCGGACCCGACGGGATCGAGGCGTTCGACCGGCTGCTGACCGAATGCTGCCGGCGGATCGCGCGACGCGCCCGCGCCGTCGACGAGGTGATGCACGCTGTTCAGGCCACGATGGCCGGTGAGATCACGCAACTGCGGCGTCAGGTGTCGAACCTCGCTGAGCAGCCCGACCTCCGGGCCCGTACCGCCGCGGACGCGTTCGCGCGGCACTACCAGTCCTACCTGGCCGGCTCCTACGCGACGTTCGAGCTGTTCCAGGTCGGCGCCGGCCGCGCGCCCGCCCGGCACTCGTTCACCGAGTTCTACTCCGTGCCCTCGGTGGCCCGCCGTTCGCCCTCCCCCACCGACCCCGCCCTGACCGGCACCGGCACCGACGCGGCACACGCACTGGCCACCGACCGGCACGTCCTGCTCGTCGGCGGTGCCGGCGCCGGGAAGACGACGCTCCTGCAGTGGCTGGCGCACACGGCCGCGACCACCGCCCTCGGCACGGGGACCGAGACGGACGACCCGTGGCGCGGCGTCGTCCCGTTCTTCGTCCTGCTACGGCAGTTCGCCGACCGGGAACTGCCGGAACCCGAAGACCTGGTCCGGGTCAGCGCACCCACGCTGGCCGGGGAGAAGCCCGCGGGCTGGGTGAGCGGGCTGTTGCGGTCCGGCCGGGCGATGGTGCTCGTCGACGGGGTGGACGAGGTGCTGCGGCCACGCCGGGAGGAGGTCCGCCGCTGGCTGGAAGGCCTGCTGCGGGGCTACCCCGAAGCCCGTTACGTCATCACCACCCGCCCCTCCGCCGTCGACGAGGACTGGCCGTCGGCCGGTGCTCCCCTCCCACGGTACGAACTGCTCCCGCTGAGCGGCCGGGGCATGCGCGAACTCGTCGCGCACTGGTACGCCGCGGCGCGGGCACTGGAGACCGACGAACTGCAGCGAAACTGGCTGGCCGGCTGCGAAGAACGGCTCGGCGAAGCACTGGCCGCCCGGCCGGACGTGCGGGGCCTGGTGTCGAGCCCGCTGCTCTGCTCGCTGCTGTGCGCGCTCTACCGCCGGGAGAACATGTACCTGCCGCAAAGCCGCAAAGACCTCCTGGACAAGGCGCTTCAGCTGCTGCTGGGCGAATGGGACACCCGCCGCGGCGTCCAGGTCGAAGACGAACTGCGGATGTCGGACAAGGAGAAGATCATCCTCCTCGAGCGGTTCGCCGCCCCGATGGTCCGCAACGCCGAACTGCTGGTGCACCGCGACGACGCCACGAAACGCTTCGGCCGCGCGATGTCCGGCCTGCGGTCCCAAGGTGTCGACCCCGAACTGGTGCTGCGGCACCTGCTGGAACGCAGCGGCGTGCTGCGGGAGAACCCAGGCGACCACCGGATCGCGTTCGTGCACCGGACTTTCCGCGACTTTTTGGCCGCCGGCGAGTTCGTCAAAGCCGGCGAGATCGGCTACGTCGTCGAGCACGCCCACGACGACGCGCTCAACGAGGTCGTGTTCATGGTCGCGGCCCAGGCACGGGCCGGCGAAGCCGGCGACCTGCTCGCCCGCCTGCTGGACCGCGCGGGCCGGCGTGGCACCCGCCGCGACCGCGAGGTCGCCGACCGGCTGATCCTGCTGGCGGCCGCGGCGCTGGGCCACGTCGACGTCATCGAACCCGAACAAGTCCGCACCGACGTCCTCGCGGCCGTGCGCGGCCTGATCCCCCCGGCCGGCTTCGACGAAGCCGAAATGCTCGCCAAGGCCGGCACGTTCGTGATCGACCTGCTGCCGGGCCCCGGGCAGATCGACGAGCTGGCCACCCGCACGGGCGAGCGCCCCGACCGGATCGCGGCGCACGTCATCCGCACGCTCGCCCTGATCGGCGGCGAGGAGTCATGGGAGAAGATCCGGCTGTTCAGCGGCACCCACCGCCGGTCGGTCATCAACGAGCTGCTGCGCGCGTGGCGGTACAACGACTACTCCGAAGAGTACGCGGCCACGTCGCTCGCCGACGTCGAGTTCGGCGACTACCTGCTGGAAGTACACCGCTGGGACGTCCTGCGGCGGCTGCACCACCTCCGCAGCCTGAAGGCAATCCAGCTGGTCGGCGACGTGCCCCTCGACGACCGCGCGCGCGGCATCCACCCGCTCCCCCGCCTGCCCGCGCTGCGCCACCTGGAACTCAAGTCCAACGACGTCGTGGGCCACCTCGACAGCCTCGTCGACTGCACGGGCCTGCAGTCGCTGTGGATCTCCGGATTCAGCAGCGCGATCACCGACCTCTCGGCACTGACCCGGATGCACGTCACGGACCTGCGGCTGCACGCCGGTTCCCTCGAAGCGATCACCGCCCTCGACACACTCGGGGGGACCCTCCTGCCCCGGCTGTCCCTGCGGCACCGGAAGCTCGCGCAGGGCTTGGACGTGCTCCCGGCAGGCCTCCGCGTCGGCGAACTGGAACTGGCGGTGCGCGCCGACCAGCGCAACCTGCGCGGCATCACCCGCCTGGCTGAAGTCGAAGCCATCACAACGGCCGGCATCCCCAGCGTCGAGGAGGTCGGCGAGCTGGCCGAGCTCCCTACCCTGCGCCGCCTGACCCTCACCACGACCGAGCCGATCGGGGACCTGGTCCGCCTACGACGCCTCGGCGCGATGCGGATCGAGCTGCGCGGCATCCCGAAAACCCAGGAGCAAGCGGCGCGCGACGCACTCCCCGAAGCCGACCTCGTCCTTCGCACCGACGACTCCCTGGAACCCTGAACCAAGCAGTATCTCTTGTCTGCACGATCACGATCCCGCGCGAGGGACCCTCACCATGCCCCCGCCACGGCCTCAACCGACCCTTCCGCACACCAGCCCTGACCGCACGACAACTCCGCTGCGACCGGATCCTCGACGAAGCCCACCACGGCATGACACCCAGTGTCGCGGCGTCCGGCACGGGGCATCAGGCACGCGACGCGTACCCGATGCCCACGACACCGTGCGGAACAGGGCTCCGATGCCCCGAGCGGGTCAGATGTTGAGGTACCAGCGCTGGTTGATGCGGTTCCAGTCGCAGGTGTGCAGGGTCAGCTGGTCGTCGTGGCCCTCGTAGGTCGCGCAGTTGCCGGTTTCTTCGTTTCGGAGCTGCTTCTGGTTGTGTTCGCCGCGGATGCTCCACCGCTGTCCCGGGTCGTCGCCGTTGCAGTCCGCGCCGATGACCCGGCCATGGTGGGCAGTAGCGCACAGGTCTGTTCCCGTGTTCTGGATGGTGCGGTTCCCCCAGAAAATCCAATGCTGGTTCTCGCTGCCGTGGAAGTCCCCAGTGATGGTGGGCTCGCCATCCCACCACGTCTGCTGCCACACCCGCTCCGTGCCGTTCGCAGTCTCGATCACGTAATCGGCCGGGTCTGCGGCGGCTGCCGGCGCGGTCAGCGCTCCGGCAGCGGTGGCGGCGAACAAGGCGGTCAACGCGGTACGCACCAACATGGTCTTCCCCTATTCATTCTGATATCGGCGCACCCAGTACAGCCCTGCCGGGCCCGCGCGAGTCCACGATGAACACCATCGAGAAGACGAACCACCCACCCTCCGGGCGAACGCCGACGGCTACCACTCCCAGTAACCCGCCTGGCCGTCCACTCCCGCGGGCCTCATCGGCACCACGACCGTCGCGGTCGAGCCGCGAGGTCTGCGCACGGCCGAGTGACCCGCTGCGCTGGACCAGCGCGATACTGCAGAAGCGCGATCGCGCGGGAGGACCGGCCGGTCCGGGCTCCCGCACGATCGCGCTCGCTACCGCGAGAGGCTGATGTCGCGGTAAGCCCACGTCGTGCCGGCGCCGTCCGGGGCCTGCAGGACGATGGTAACCCTGTTGGCACCGCCCACCACGTCGGCGGGACCGGAACGTGGATCGGCCAGTCTCCGTCACAGCGCGGAGTTGAACTCGCGTTGCCACCGGGGATGGGCAGCGCCGCGTAGGACTGTCCGAAGACATATCGGCCACATCCCGGCGGACTTCCTGAAGATCCAGGGTTTCGTGACGCTGCTGGACTCCGTGTTCGTCGGTCGCCTCGACGACGACGACGCCCAGGCGGACGCTCTCCGCCTGTTGAAGGTCCTGATGGCGTGGGGTATGAGCAGGTCGTCGCGGCACCGGGTCGTCGTCCTGGAGCCCAGCGCAGCGCGGCTGGAACGCGACGTCGAGCCCAGGCAGTTCATCTTCGGCGGCGGCGCGGGCAGGATCGAGCGCATCCGCGTGCCGGTGACGAGCCACCCGCATCCGCCGTACTGCCGGCGTCCGCTCCTCGGTGCAGAAGAGCCTCGGCTCGTGATCCGCGTCCGCGATCGTCGCGGAGCTGTGACGTCGTCGAGGTCCGGGGCAACAACACCCGAACCCGCCCCGCGTCCGCCTGGATCGATATCACTGTCCGTTGAACGGACGCACTCTCCGGCGCGCTCGGCCGGGCAGGGGCAGGGCGGCGGCCAGGTGAGCCGTAAGACGGCGGACCTCGGCGAGGATGGGTGAAATGAGGTCGGCACCAGGGCTTTTGGCAGGAGTGTGATGCACGGCCGGTACCCGCAGTTCGCGGCCTGCTGCGTTCACGCACGTAATTCATGCACAGTTCGTTTTCAACACGAATTTGAGGGCATTTATCACGATTCGACGTTCGCGCGCCGGTATTGATAACAGGGAACGGCACGAAGGCGACGTATGGGGTACGAAGAAAAAGGTTCAACGCTTGACTGCGGCTGAGACGACGAGCGCATCGAACAGCTCCGAGAAACCGATACGAGCCCGCAGTACTCGATCCCCAGGATGGCGCCATGACGCCGGAAATCCAGCCCTGAAGGGCATGCACATGCGTACCTTCCACCAAACCGGCGTCATTGCCCTGATGGCCATCACGTTTTCCGCCACTGGCGTAGCGGTGGCCACCGGGTTCGACGTGGTCGTGGTGACCGCGACGGTCGATGGCACGGCCGGCACCTGGGAACCCGGCCGATCCGCCACGCCGGCACCGACACCGACGATCGAAGCAACGACGCCGTCTGCCACACCGTCGGCGGAGCCGGTCATCCCTGCCACGACAGCCACGCCGACGAGCACGCTCACCGAGGTGACGGTCAGTCCCAGCGAACCGGCACCGACGACCCAACCCTGAGTACCGAGTCCAGTCAATCCGAGGAGAAGTTCCATGCGTATCAACAACAAGGCCAAGTCCGTCCTCGTCGTCGCCACTGTCGGCGCATTGGTGGGAGTCGGTGGTTTCGCAGTCGCCTCGTTCGTCCAGGACAGCACCACAGGCGGGGTGTCCGGTTCCGCCGAAGCGATGACCCCCGCCACCGTGACCGGTGCGCAGACCGGCACGCTGCTGCCCGGCGAGAAGGCTTACGTCACCTTGACCCTGTCCAACCCGAACGCCAACGTGAAGATCAAGCTGGTGTCCGTGACCCCCGGTGACGTCGTGATCGACACCGTCGGGAACGTCGCCGACAAGCCCTACTGCCAAGGTCAGCTCGAACTGTCCGTGGCCGGCGCGGACCCGCTGCTGCCAACGCTGGCCGTCAGCGAGGCCAACTTCCCGTACAAGCTGACCGACGCCGTGAAAATGAAGGACGACACGGACATCCGTTGCCAGGCCATGACCTTCCACACGACCTGGACCGCCCAGTTCCAGGCCGTCCGCTAGAGGCGACCGGCGACAACCACGAGGCCGGCGACCATGTGGTTGTCGCACACCATCGGTAGATTTTAGAATGGAGAAACCCATGCGCAGTAAGGGGAAGGACAATCGACTGCCGCTCATCCACGCCGCCGTAGGTGCCGTAGTGGCCGTCAGCGTCTTCTCGATCGCCGCGGTCGTCCAGTACAACATCGCGAACGGCGCGGCAGGCTCGCCCGAGTCCGTCATCCACGCCACGGTTCCCGGCACCCAAATCGGCGTTCTGCTGCCGGGTGAAACCGCGTACGTCACCCTCACCCTGACGAACCCGCACGCCAACATGAAGGCCGAAGTACAGCCCATCTCCGCCGGCGACGTCGTCATCGACACCCTCGCGAACCCCGCCGACAAGCCTTACTGCCACGACCAGATCGAACTGTCCACCGTCGGCGCGGGCCCCCACCTGCCCACCCTCGCGAAGCACGAGGCCAACCACCCGTACAAAATGATTGACGCCGTGAAGCTCAAAGCCGACACCGACGTACGCTGCCAGGGCATGACCTACCACACCACATGGTTCGTCCACTTCAAGGCCGTCCGCTGAACGTGGTGTTGTTGCCGGGTCTGTCCGCTGCTCGGCACGCCGCCATACCAGATTTGCCCCAGGAAGAAGGTCGACGCCGTGCGTTTGGTGATCAGCGACCGTGGCCGCGGCGGTCCGCCGGAGCCGGACGGCCACGGGCTGGTCGGCAGCGGCAACACCTTCGGCGTGCCGGTGATGTTGCCGCTGCCTTCCAGTGCTATTGGCACTTCACGCCAATGCTGCCGTTCGTCAGAGGCAGACGCCAATGCCGCCGGCCGCGCCATTGGCGCCGTTGACACCGTTGATGCCGTTGACGAGGGCGATGACGTCCGTGCCGCCACCGCCGGTGACGGTCCCGGAGTTACCGGCACCGCCGGCACCCAAAGTGCCGCCGGAGCCGCCGGGGCCACCCACACCGGGGAGGCAGCCGTTGCCGCCGTTTCCGCCTGCGCCGCCGTTACCACCCTTGCCACCGGTCACGGTGAGGGTGTCGTCGCCGAGCCCGCCGTTGACGGTCCCGTTGTTACCGACACCGCCTGCGCCGCCCGCACCACCGGCTCCTCCGGCGCCACCGGGCTGACCGAGGCCGTTGCCGTTGCCGCCCTTGCCGCCAGTCCCGGCGTTGCCACCGGCCCCGCCGGTGACTTTGATCGTGTCAACGCCGCCACCGCCGGTGACGGTGCCGGAGCTACCGAGACCCCCGGCACCGCCGACGCCGCCTTTACCGCCTGTGCCGCCGCCGTGCCCCGCGCCGGAGTTCCCGCCGTTACCGCCTGCGGCACCGAGGCCGCCCAGGACGGTGATGTTGTTCGTGTCGGCATCGCCGGTGATGCTCCCGGAGCTACCGATCCCACCGACGGCACCTGCACCACCCACGCCGCCTACGCCACCCGTACCGGCGGAGGGGCCACTGTTGCCGCCGTTACCGCCGGTTTGCCAAGGCCACCGGCGCCGCCGGTGACGGTGATGGTGTCATTACCGGCACCGCCGTGGATGGCTCCCGCGCTGGCGATACCGCCGGCGCCGCCGGCGCCCCCGACACCACCTGCGCCACCTGCGCCACCGAGGACTCCGCTGCCGCCTCCTCCGCCGAGACCGCCCGCGCCGCCTGCGCCACCGATGACGGTGATGCCGTCCACGCCGTCACCGCCGTCGATGATCCCGGCGGTGGTGACGCCGATACCGCCGACGCCACCGGCCGCGCCGGCGAAACCGGCCGGGTGTGTGCTGGTGCCGTTGGCGCCGGCACCGCCCGCGGTACCGGTGGAACCTGCGGTGCCGGTAACGCGAATGGTGTCGTTGCCACCGACGGCGAGGACGCTGCCGGCAACGGGGGCGCCGGTGATGGTGATGGTGATGCTGTCGTTGAAAGCGGTGCCGGTGAGAGTTTGACCGCTGGGAATGCCGGCGGTGCACACGATGTTGTCCCCGGACCCGTTGGGGGTTCGGGTGCACCCGACCGGATCAGCGTTGGCTGTGCCAGGGGCCAGCAAAGTCACCCCTGTCGCGAGACCCAAACCGGTCAGGCCCCGACAGACCCGTCCGGCCGTGGTGATACGTGCTGTCGGCCTCATGATCAATCTCCACTCGTGGGGTGGATCCGAACTGTTGCCACGGTTCCGAGTGGGTTGATGACCGGGGTCCGGGACCACTACCCGGGCCACAGCGTTCACCCCCTCAGTCCGGTTGGCAAGACGATGGGTGGCCAGTCACCCCCATGCGAGCGGGTTTCCTTGAATGGAGTGAATACGGGGTTGGGCTGCCCAGACTTCGGTTGACACCGGGGCCTTCATCGTCGCTCGAGGAACTTGGCGGCGGGAGGTTGAACATGGCGCGCATCCAGCCTGAAGAACAAGTGCGAATCGTCGAGTACGGTCATCACCACGGCCTGCCGTACACATTCGCCGGCACCTGGAGTCGCCGCGAGGACGCTCAACGCCACGCCGACTCCTTAGCAGCTGACGCGCACCGTGCCGGCCGACGCGAACGATACGAAGTCGTATCAGCTGTCGACAGGACAGTATCTGGCGTGACCGAGCTGACCGATCTGTCGTCGGGTCGGCAGGCCTACCTGCTGCGGCGCTGCCGCAACGGGTACGGCGCCACCCGTGAGGACGTCGTCCTGATGATTCGGGCCTCCGCTCGGTGCCCATGCCCGGTACCCACGGCCGAACCAGGCCAGGCGCACCCTGCCCTGGCGCTGCCACGGCACGCACGGCGTCACCCTGCTCGACTCGTCGCTACGCCTCGGCGCAGCCGGTCTGTCCATCCTCGACATCGCCGCCCGGCATTCACTCGCCCACGTCGACATGCTGTTCCTCGCTTCCTGCGAGACGGGGCGCCGCCTCGACGCCCACCACGAGCGCGAGGCGCTGTCGTTCTCCAACGCCGCCCTTGTCTCGGGTTGCAGGCACGTGGTTGCGCCCATCCTGCCGGTCGACGACCTGCTATCCGCGGTCGTCGTGGCCGACTTCTGCCAGCGCCTGCCCGAGACCGACGCGCTGACCGCCTACCAACAGACCGTGGCCGCATTGTGGGGCGTCCGGCGAGCCGAGCTGGCCTAACGCGTCCACGCGATGTGGACCCGCCTGTCCACATCGCCGGTGGCCGATCAGCTGCCGTGGCCGAAGCGGGTCGCCGCCCGGGTGTTCGACGAGGCCGTAGCGCGCGCGTTGGCACCGGCGGCCCGGTTGCCCGTGTTCTGTGTGTCCAGCAGGCGTGTCTGACCATGTCGCGCGGAGAGGCCCCTGCACGGGGGGCCGGAGGCGGGGCAACTGATCCTCCGGGCTCAAGAGCCGGGCGCCCCGGCCTCCCTCGCACATGCCGTGGAGGTGCTCGAGGAAGCTCTCGCGGCGACGGCACGTGACGACCACGAGCGCAGGTCTGCCCACCTCGCCAACCTGGCGCCGCCCACCAGGTTCGATTCCAGCTCACGGGCGTGCCCGATGACCTTCGGCGGGCAATCAACCTGAGCAGACAGGCGGTCGCCGAGTGCCCGGCCGGCAATCCCGCGAAACCGATGATGCTGGCGCATCTGGCCGAATCGCTGGGCGTACGGTCCGACGACGACGGGGCGCCGGGCACCACCGGCGGTACCGAGGTTTGGATCGGGCCCTGACGCTCGATTCCTCGACCAGGAGCCGAAGCATCCAGCCGAGCCGAGCGCGACGCCGCCGGACTCCGACCGCGCGGCGGTCGACCGGGTGGCCGACTACCTGGCCGACGCCCCGCGGTTGGCCCTCCCGCCGGAGGGATACGGGCGAATCGTCATCGAGCCGCTGGGCATCGTCGCCGAGGTCGCTGAGATCCTCCGGCCGAAGCAGACCACACCAAAGGTGGCACAACGGCCGGTACTGCCCTGCGACACGGACGCCGACTCCGACTTCCCCGCATGGGACACGTTGGTCGGCCGACATGCGTCACACTCCGCGAGGCGTCGTCGCACACGCCAGCCGACCGACGGGGCATCTCCTCGTTCACAGCCCTCGACCATCGCGGAGTACGACAAGGCTCTACGCCGCGACCGCGACAGTCCCGCAGCTCAACCGAGCACCAAAACCCCAAGAAGACCCACCGGCTGAAACCAAGATACTCACGAGGCCTTTGCTGCACGTCGTCTCGGCCACGGTGGATGAGGCAGGGCATACGGGTGGGCTGGAGCAGGACCGGCCCGCGGGACGTACCTGTCCGGGCCCTCCGGCGTTCGGCGTTCGGCGTTCGGCGACAGTCATGCCCGAACTCTGCGCCCGCACGCCCTGGTTGCTGAAGGGGCCTCGGTCCACGGGGAGCGGGTCTCCCGGTCCTTTTGTGCGTCAGGTGACTCGTCGACGCCACCACCGGCCGAGGAGAGCGCAGAGCCTCCCCTCGGCCGGGGTGGCTGTGCCCGGGCGTCGAGCGTTCAGAAACCGGCCCGGAAACACCGCTGTGACTCCGGCAACGCGGTAGAATCGAGCGGACAGCGCCGGAGCGCCCAGTCCCTGCCCTCGCGACGATCGACCGCCAACGACGACCGCATCTGTCCACCGGCCGCGCTCGTCATCACAGCGGCGAGAATCAGCAGCGGTCGGCAGAGTCAGGAGCCCGATCGTGAGGCGCATAACACTCGATCTTCGTCGTCTCCGCCGCCCACCTGCGAAACCCCCTCCGCCGGAACCCCCGATACGCCGATACCGACCACTGACCGTAGCCTTCGTCGAGCTACTAGACGGGCTGCAGGACAACGGAGCGGCGATCCAGCGGTTTTCGCTCGAGCATCTACCAGGTCCTGCTCGCGGTGAACGCGGTGCCCAAGATCGCCATCGCCCCGATCCTGCTGGTGTGGTTCGGTTTCGGCCAGGGCCGAAGGATAAAGTCCACGCCGCACGAGCTCGTCGAGCTGCTCCGCTCGTGAGGTTCCTCTCGTCGTCAGGAGTTCTTCAGGCTGCGGTTGCTCCACGCCTTGCCGCAGATCTTCGTCGGGCTCAAGGTGGCGATCTGGCTCGCGGTCATCGGCGCGGTGATCGCGGAGTTCGTCGGCGCCGACGCGGGGCTCGGTTTCGTCATCGTACCTCGAGCGGAAGCTGCTGCCGTGGGCCGAAGAGCACCGATGATCCCGGTTTTGACCTGGCCGGGTGGTCCGGCCGATCGTAGACTCCTGCCTGATCGGAAGCCGGGGAAGCCTTGGTGCCACGACCGGGTTAACGACACCGCGCTCGGCGGCCCGCGAGGCTCACACGATGGGTTCTGAAGTGGTGGGCCGGACCGGTACCCCAGTATTTTCTGCTCGCGCGCGGCGGAACACCGTCGCAGTCGCCCTGTCAAGCTTTCCGGATCCAAGGAGTCTCCCGCATGCTGAAGAAGTTCTTCGTCGTGACCAGTGCGCTCGGTGCCAGTGCATTCTTGGCCGGTGGCGTCGCCGCCGCCGACACCTGGGACGGTTACGGGTACGAAGGCGGTTCCGACTCCACCAGTCAGTTCAGCCTGGTCAACCTCGAAAACACCGACGCGCTGCACGACGTCGGCGGCACGGTCGGGCTCTGCGAGAACGACGTCAACGTCCTGCTCGTTCAGGTGCCGCTCCACGACGTCGCGAACGGCGTCGGCGTGGGCAACGGCGAGTCGCCGGACAGCTGCGCGGGCACTGGCGTGTCCGACGGCGGCACCGGCACCGGCAACTGAGCGACGCGCGTCGAGCCCACCCGGCGGAGCGGCTTCGGCCAGCGATTTCAGCCCGACCAGGCATTCACTCCATCGAGCTAAGTAGCGCCCATTTGTCACGCGGGCGGATATAACTATCGGTCGCGGGGTAACTGCCGATGTGCCGTGTCGCGACCGCAGCAATGTGGTTCGCGCGAATGTGAATGGGAGTCCAGAGCAGCGTGACCGCTGAAAAAGAAATCGCCACCCTCCTGACCCGGAACTTCGGCGTGGAACCGGTCGACGTCCGGCCCGAGGCCTCGCTGCGTGAGCTCGGCATGGATTCTCTCGCCCTGGAAGAATTGCGCGTGCTGCTCGAGGAACGCCTGCGCATCGACCTCGAAGACATCCAGCTGACCACCCGTGAAACCGTGGGGCAGCTGACCACGGTGGTCGACGAGAAGACCGCGGCGTGACGGCACGCTCCCGCAGCAGGCTCACCGCGGCGGTGACCGGCCTGGGGCTGGTCACCGCCGCGGGCATCGGAGCCGATGCCGCGTGGCACGGGGTGACCCGGTCCGGTGCTGTGCGGGGCGTCCGGCACCGCGCCGAACTGCACGGGCTGTCGTGCGACTTCATGTACACCATCGACGACCTCGACGCGGAAAGCCGGCTGGGGGTGCCGGCCATGCGGATGATGGACCGGTTTTCCCAGCTCGCGGTGATCGCGGCCCGAGAAGCGGTGGCGGACGCGGGGCTCGACACCGCCGTGTGGGACACCGACCGGGTCGCGGTGGTCATCGGCTCGGCCCACGGCGGGCTTCCGTTCTACGACGAGCAGAGCACCGTCCTCGCGGCAAAGGGAGCGCGCCGGGTTTCGCCGAAACTGGCGCCGATGACCACGGTGAACAGCGCAGCCAGCAGCGTCTGCATGGACCTCGGCGCCCGGGGACCGAGCCTGAGCGTCTCGACGGCTTGTTCCTCGGGCACGGTCGCGATCGGCACCGCTCTGCAGCTGCTGCGCTCCGGGGCGTGCGACATCGCCATCGCCGGCGGCGCCGAATCGGTGTGTTCCCGGCTGCTGATCTCCAGTGCCTGCCAGATGCGGGCGGTGTCCACGCGCCGCGACGATCCGTCGACGGCGTGCCGCCCGTTCGACGCCGACCGCGACGGGTTCGTCGTCGGCGAGGGCGCCGGCCTCGTCGTCCTCGAGCGAGCCGAGCACGCGGCGGCGCGGGGCGCGCGGGTCCGGGCCGGCATCGCGGGCTACGGCGCCTCCAGCGACGCCTACGCGGCGGTGGCGCCGGATCCCGAAGGCGCCGGAATCGAGCGGGCGCTGCGTACGGCCCTGGCGGACGCGGACGTGGCGCCGGCCGACGTCGGCCACGTCAACGCCCACGGAACCTCCACCGTGATGAACGACCTCATCGAAGCCAGGATGCTGCACCGGGTTCTCGGCGAAGTTCCCCTGGTGACCTCGACCAAGGCCATGACCGGGCACGCGCTCGGCGCGGCCGGCGGGATCGAGGCCGCGTTGACCGTCCTGGCGCTGGAAAAGCAGCTGGTGCCGCCCACCGGCAACTTCCGAACCCGCGACATCCGGATCCCGATCGACGTCGTCGCCAAGGAAGCGCGGCCCGCGGCGTTCGAGTGCGCTGTGAAGACGTCGATGGGCTTCGGTGGCCACAACGCCGCGTTGGTCCTCACGAAGAGCAACTGATCCCCCGGCGGTTGCTGGAAGCAGAAAGCAGAGCATGTACGAGGAAGTTGTCCGTGCGCTGGCGGTCGACGGGACGCGGTTCAGCTACCGGCTGCTGCGGCAGCCCGCTCCGCGGACCGAGCCGGTGGTCGTGCTCGGCGGCGGGTTCCAGGGCAGTTACGGCTGGCCCCACATGGAGGACCGGATCACGCCGCTGACGGACCTGGTGACCGCGGATCTGCCCGGGATGGGGACTTCGGACCCGCTGCCGGCGGGGTCGGAGACCACGTTCATGGGCCAGGCGATCGACCGGATCATCGACGACCTCGTCGTACCGCGGGTCAACCTGTTCGGTTATTCCTACGGCGCGGAACTCGCTTTCGGTTGCGCTCAGCGCAACCCGGACCGGATCGCGCGGCTGGTCCTCGGCGGCGTGGTCTCGCACACCAGTCCCGCGCAGCAGGCCTCGTTGCGCGAAGCGGCCGATCACCTCGCCGTCGGCGACGCCGAAGCGTTCGCCACGGTGGCCGCGCGGATGCAATTGTGCCTCGACCCCAGCCGCCACATCCCCCGGCGGTCCCTGGTGTACCGGTACGTCAAGCGGTCGATGCTGCACGTCGCCGGACACGTGCCCAACGTGATGGAGTACCTGCGCCGGTCCCTGATCAGCGGTCCGGCCTTCGACGGCGGCCTGTCCGGGGTGCCGGCGCTGGTGTTCACCGGCGAGCACGACTCGATCACCTCCCCGGACCGGCAGCGGGAGTTCGCGGCCACGATCGCGGGCAGCCGGTTCGTCAGCATCAGGGATTCCGATCATTGGGTGGTCCTGGAGCGCGCGGCCGACGTCGCGGACCTGGCCGTCCGCTTCTTCACCGACCAGCCGGTGGAACCGGCGTCCTATGTGGCCGACCACGGGGCGAGGACGGGCTCCGGGCACGGCAGCGAACACGACACCGATCCGGCCCGCCGCGTCGGCCCGGGAAACTAGGGGGCAGCTCCCGGGCCGACTCATGCACTACCGGCCACAGCCGGGCTCGGCAGCCAGGGATACACGGCCCGGTCCGCCAGGGCCTTCCGGTGGAGGAGTACGAGGCCGTCGTCCGCTACGCCGTCACCGCCCACCTCCCGGCCGACGCCGCCGAAGCCGACGTCCGACGAGTCCGGGACACCGCCCGCGGCCGCGCGCACGCCCTCGCCGCGAGCTTCGCTGCCTACACCGAGCACAATCACTTCCACCGAGTCCGCCTGCACCACCCAGCTCAAGCCCTCGGAACCCGGCGCCTCGACCGCGGCGACCTGCTGTCCGTGCCAGAGCTGGCCGCGCTCGCCCACCTACCGGTCGACGCCGAGATTCCCGGCATCGAGCGCGCCGGCGCCAAAGCCGTCGCGCCGCCACCGGGCATCGCCGTCCCTGGCCCCGAAGTCAAACGCACCTACTACCGCCAGCACGGCGCACCGCCCCTCTGCGGCCAGTAGCGAACATCCCTCACCCTGGGGGTCCGTCGGGTCTGTCAAGAAGTTGGTGTAACTGATCTTGCTGGGCTCTTACTTCCCGGTTGTGTGCAGGCGTCCGGGGAAGGCGAGTTCGAAGGCGTTGAGGGGTGCTTTCCAGCGGGCGACCCATCGTTTGCGTCCGGTGCCGGTGGGGTCGAGGCTCATCAGGGCCAGGTAGACGCACTTGAGCGCGGCGGCCTCGGTGGGGAAGTGGCCACGGGCCTTGACCGCCCGCCGGATCCGCGCGTTGATCGACTCGATCGCGTTCGTGGCGCATACCGTGCGGATTTCGTTGTCGAACTGCAGGAACGGTACGAACTCCGCCCACGCGTTCTCCCACAGCTTGATAATCGCCGGGTAGCGTTGCTCCCACTTCTCGCCGAACGCGGCCAGCGCGGCGGACTCCGACGGGGCGGTGTAGATCGGCTTGAGGTCCTTGGCGATCGTCGCCCAGTCCCGCTTGGAGGCGTAGCGGAAACTGTTGTGCAGCAGGTGTACCACGCAGGTCTGGGTGACCGCCTGCGGTCACACAGTTTCGGTGGCCTCGGGCAGGCTCTTGAGCCCGTCGCAGACCACGATGCACACGTCGGCCGCGCCACGGTTCTTGATCTCTGAGAGGACCCGGAGCCAGTACTTGGCTCCCTCGACGTCGCCGTGCTCGCCGGCCCACAGGCCGAGGATGTCGCGGGTGCCCTCCACGGTGACGCCGAGCGCGACGTAGATCGGCCGGTTCGCGACGTTGCCCTCGCGGATCTTGACGTTCACGCAGTCGATGAACACCACCGGATACACCGCGTCGAGCGGCCGGTTCTGCCATTCCGCCATGCCGTCCATCACGCGGTCGGTGATGATGGTGATGGTCTGCTTGGACACCTGGGCGTCACACACCTCGGCCAAGTGCGCGGCGATCTCCCCATGGGTGAGTCCTCTGGCGGACAACGAGATCACCAAATCACCCAGCCCGGTCAGCCGGCGCTGGCCCTTGCGCACCAGCTGCGGAGTGAACGTGCCCTCACGATCCCGCGGAGTCGCGATCTCGACCGGGCCGGGTTCGGTCAGCACCGCCAACAGGCCGCCCTCGCCGGTCAGCTGCAGGCCCTCCGCCCGCGCCCGCTCGCCAGCTGCGCAACCAGCTGATCATCCACCACATCCGGGCTCGACGGTTGAATCGCCTGGTTACAGGGCGTATACAGAGATTGTGGCGGGGGAAAGCGGGGCGGGTGCACTGCCGGAGGTCACGGCGTGCCCCGGACTCGTGACGGGCGGCGGCCAGGGTCATGGACCCGACGACGCCCGCGGGATAGGCATGGGCGACGACGTTGCTCATCGCCTCGTACACGGTGAGCCGTAGATCCTCGACCAGGTCGGCGGCCAGCCCGCAGCCGGCGGCCCACGCAGCGACGATGTCACGCAGCGTCGTCGCCTGTCTCGCCTCCGCCTCCGCCTCCTGCATCAACCCAGCGTGGTTGTCAGGTTCCGATGCCACCGTGGCCTCAGGGCGAGCACGGCCTCGTCCTGAGGGAGGTGACCCGTGCGGTCACCGACGGCACCCTCGCGCCGACCGACCTGACCGCCTGACCAGGCTCAAATCCAGCCTCCGTAGTCCCACAGCGTGGATTCCGGCGGTTTGGTCGGAGGACGACGATGCCGTCTCGTCGCGTTGGTCGAACACCTTTGGCGAGCTGAGCACGCATTGCCCAGAGCTGACGCAGGCTTCTTGGTCGGCGGTGATCCTCGTCCACTTTCCTTCCGTTTCACCAGGTGACGGGTAGCTCTCGCACTGTGTAGAAGACCGCGTTCTCGTTGAATGCCAGCTCTTCCAGTGGTGTGGCCAGCGCCAGGGTCGGTATGCGCCGGTAGAGGGTGCTGTAGACGACCTGCAGCTCTACGCGGGCCAGTGGGGCGCCCAGGCAAAGGTGCCTGCCGTAGCCGAAGGCGACATGGTGGCGGGCCTTGCGGCGGACATCGACCGAATCGGGGTCTGGGAAGGCTGAGGAGTCCCGGTTGGCGGTGCTCTTCACTGCGATGATGCCCTCGCCGGCGCGGATGAGCTGGCCGCCGATCTCCAGGTCCTCCCGTGCGACACGGCGAGCTTCGGTGTGGGTGATGGACAGGTAGCGGAGGAGTTCCTCCACCGCGTTGGCCACCAGCGCGGGGTCGTCGCTGTCTCGGACCGCGCGGAGCTGGTCCGGGTGCGCCAGGAGCGTGACCGTGCCCAGGGTGATCATGCTGGCGGTGGTGTCATGTCCGGCTACCAGGAGGAGCTGGCCCAGCACGGCGATCTCGCGTGGAGTCATCGCGCCGGTCCGGAACTGTTCGACGGCCAGCGTGCTGAGCAGGTCCTCGCCGGGTTTGGTGTTCTTCTTGACCACCAGCTCTTCCAGGTAGGCGTTCAGTTCCTCGCTGGCGGCCATGGCCTGTTCGGGATCGGGTTCGTCCATGACGAGTGTGCGGGCCACCCCTTGGAAGAAGTCGCGGTCGGCGTAGGGCACGCCGAGCAGTTCGCAGATCACCTGCGAGGGAACCGGCAACGCGAAGGCCTCCACCAGGTCCACCGGTTTCGGGCCGGCGAGCATTTCGTCGATGAGGTTGTCGACGATCTGTTGGATTCGGGGTCGCAAGGTCTCCATTTTCTTGATCGTGAACTCTGAGGTCAGTAACCGTCGCTGAGTGGTGTGTTCCGGCGGGTCCATCTGCATCAGCGTCGTCATCCTCGTATCGCGTGCCTTGCTCACCGCGTTGGTGTGTGGAAAACCGGGTTGCGTGGGATCGACGCTGATCCGTGGATCGGCCAGCAGCGCGCGCAGGTCCTCGTAGCGGGTGACCAGCCATGGCGTGCTGCCATCCCACAACCTCACCGGCGAAACTGGCGCCTGTTCGGCTCGCCGGGTCAACTCTGGCGCCGGGTCGAATGGGCAACCCGCCGCGCGAGCCATCGGAAATTGCGACATCGCTGTCCTGTCGTCGGTCATGGAACCTCCTCGTGTCGAACGTTCATTTCTTGTCTGTGTTGGTCACGAGCCGCGAGTCTGAGGGGCATTCGGCAAGTGCACCGACGACGCGTTCTCGGCGGAGCCGGTCACGGGTGACCGTTGGCGGTGAGCTCGACGTCGGCCTCGTTCGGGCGTCGCGTGTGGTGGCTGGCCAGCCGTGCGGTGAAGATCCCGAAGGCGGAGATGATGGCGAACCCGATCAGGAGGTAGCGCGCGGAGGTGACCATCGACGGTGCGCCCAGGTTGACCAGAAGACCGGCGACTGCTGCGCCGAAGGCGGTGGCCATCGTCAATACGGTCGCGATCGCGGCGGCGGCTTGCTGCCCCTCTTCGGGGTCGGTGGTGCTGGACATGGCGGCGACCGACAGATGCGGCATGGCGATGCCGATTCCCGCGCCACCGAGGAGAAGCACGGGCAGCCAGGCGATGATGACAAGCGGTGATGCGTTCTGGTGTTGCAACAGAGCGAGCACGGCGAACCCAGCGGCCAGGACGGCTGGGCCTGCGATGCGAAGCCGCCGGATGGTCCGCTCCTGGCGTGCTGAGGAGCTGACGATCTGGCTTGCCGCCCAGCCGAATGACAGCGCCGCGGCGAAGAATCCTGCCGCCACGGGAGGCAGCCCACCCAAGTGCTGGCTGAACAACGGCAGGAACGTCTCCACCGCGACACCTGACGCGAGGAACATGATGGTCAGATAGACCCACCGCAACGCCGAGCCGGGCCGGTACGTCGACCTCGGGAGGACCCGTACCTTCGCCCGCTTCTCCGTCACCAGGAACGCCGTCACCAAGGCGAGGCCCAGGGCGATGAACGCTGCCATTGCTGCCGTGTTCGGGAGAATCCCGGCGACGCTCACCGCACCCACGGCTCCAACGACCAACGCCAACGAGACGGCCGGCACCGGGATCGCTCGCCCATCCCGTTCGCTTCGTGGGAGTGCTCGGGGTACGACCGTTGCCATCACGACCGCGGCAGCAGCCAGCACGACGAACGCCAGCCGCCACGACCCGAACTGTGCGAACAGTCCACCAAGAGCCGGGCCCACGAAGTTACCGACACCGAACATCGCGGAGATCAAGGCGCTCCCGCGTGCCCACAGGTGGGGCGGCAGCGCCGAATGGATCACGGCAAACCCCAGGCCGGTCAACAAACCAGCGCCCAACCCCTGCACCCCACGACCGACGAGGAGCACGGACATCGCCGGACTCACCGCACAGACCACCGAACCTGCGGCGAAGACACCGAACCCGATCAGGTAGGAGCCGACATTGCCGTGCCGGGAAAGCGTCCGGCTCACGAACATCGTCGCGACCACCTGGGCGACCAGGAACGCCGTCATGTTCCACGCGTACAGCAGCTCGCCGCCGATATCGCTGACCGCCGTCGGCAACAGACTCGCGGCCACGTAGATGTTGACCGCTCCGACGAGTACACCGCCTGCCAACACGACGGCGGTACTCAGATGAGCACCAAGCTCCCGCCACGAGCCGACACCCTGACCGTTGTCCACGCGCTTTCTCCTCACTACCGAGTGTTCTGCGCGCATCATGCCGGGGCGGGAACCCCCGGTAATCGGACAAAACGGACGTGAGTTACCTCACATTTTCGGGCTGAGTTTGGCAACTTCTCCCCAAAGGCCGCAGACGCGGCAGTCGTCATGATCACCATCACCGCCCAACATTTGGACACACTGCTGGCGATCGACACGCGAGCAGTCCAATCCACCAGGCGCTCGCCCGGCGTCCCCGAGTCCTCGTGATCGGCCTGACCGCGGTGACGTTCCTCGACTCGACCGGGCTGTCCGTGCTGCTCCAAGCCCATGCCGCCGGAGGCCAGGACACCACCGTGAGGGTCGCCACAACCGGCGAAGGCCTGGCTCAACGCGCGATCGCCCTGACCGGGCTGGACCAGCTGCCGCCCGTGTTCACCGGCTGCGCGGCCGCACTCGCCGCGGACCGCCCGCGATGACCTGCACTGCCGGCAATCTGCCGACGGCACCTCCACCGCACGGGATCTGCAGCATCAAGCGTGTCTGCCGAGCCGGCTCAGCTGGCGCCGCTTCGCGACCAGCTCGCCGTGTGGGCCGCCGGCACTGGCCTGTCCGCGGGACGTGTCCAGGACCTGTTGCTGGGCGTGCACGAGGCGATGGCCAACGTCGTCGTCCACGCCTATGCCGACCGCGGCGGCACCTTCGGCCTGCATGGCCGCCGGACCGGCGACTCGGTGACCGTCACCGTCAGCGATCACGGTCACTGGAATCCGGTTGCGCGTTCCAGCTTGTGGGGCGGACGAGGCCTGCCGCTGATCCACGCCTTGGCTGACCGAGCCACGATCGAGACAAGCGCCGCCGGCACCACCACCGTCACCATGACGTGGACATGCGAGAGCCTGCGACCGCGTTAACGGCCGATGGCGCCGGGTGGGTGGGTCAGTCGGTGGTGATGTGCTGGCGGAGCTGTTCGAGGGTCCTGGCCAGCAGCCGGGAAATCTGCATCTGGGACACCCCGATCCGTTCGGCGATCTGGCTTTGGGAGAGGTCGTCGAAGAACCGCATCCTGATGATGGCCCGCTCGCGGGGCGGCACCTTGGCCATCGCGGCCTGCAGCGCGATGCGGTTGTCGAAACTGGCGAACCCGGAGTCGTCGACGACGAGCCGGTCGGCGATCGTGGCCGTGCCTTCGGCGCCGCGGGCGGGGGCGTCGATCGAGGTCGCCCGGTAGGCCTGTGCGGCGAGCAGCCCCTCGCGGACGAGTTCGACGTCCATGTCCAGGTGGGTGGCGAGTTCGCTCGGAGTGGGCGCGCGCCCGAGGTCGTGGGCCAGGGTGTCGCCGGCCTGCCCGAGCTTCAGCTCCCCGCTGTGATGTATGTCGGTCATCATCTGCTCGACGAATTCCTGTGCCGAGCGCTGGTCGACCGCACAGCGGCGTGCAACTCGAGGTTCAGGGCTGGTAGGTGCAGATGGCGCCGATGCTGTTGTGCTGTTCGACGACAACCTTGCCGTCGACAGTGATCTTGCAAGTGTTGTCCTTGCTGCCCATCTTGAACTCGACCGGGGTGGCACTGACCGAAGTGAACACGAGGTCGTCCATCGTCAGGGTCTGGCTCCAGGTCTTGCCCTTCTCCAGGACCTCCTGAGAGTTCGCGGTGAACCCGCTGCCCCACTGCAGATTGGACTTCGCAGCCGTCGTGACCTCCAAGACGACGGTGTGCTTGGCCGCCGCGGCCGCGGTCGGGGCTGCCGCGGCGGGCTGGGACCCGGCGTCCGCGACGGCAGCAGGCGCGGCCTCCGTCGGCAGGCCGTTCGCGGCGTCGTTGACCGCCTTGCCGAAGGCCGCCGTCCAGAGCACGCAGATGACCAGCCCGATCGCCGACAGCACGACGGCAGCAATGGCCAGTCCCTTGTTGCTCGCCTGGCCCCGGTTGGCCCGCAACGTCCCGACGATGCCGAAGATCAGCCCGAGAATCACCAGCGGCCATGCGATGACACCGATGATCGGGATGAACGCGAAGATCAGACCGACCAGGCCAAGCACGAACCCGGCGGTGCCGAGGCCGTTCTTGTACTGGTTCGAAACCGGCATCGACGGCGACGGCGGCATGGGGGCGTAAGACACGGGGCTGCCTCTTTCAGTCCAGCGGCGACGCAACCGAACGCGTCACGCTCTGCGCCATCCGTCGCCTCCCGGGCCGCGTGTGTAACAGGACCCGAAGGCCGCTTCAGGTCACGGAACGGACTCAAGGGACGCCATTCACGATCATTTCCGCTGGTGGCCCCGGTAAGCGACTGACTCACCACCGTTACCTAGCGTAAGAAATTGAAACTTCAAGTTCACTCGTTCGGAGCAAGTGGAGACATGGAACGACGTCACCCAGAGCTGAGTTGCGACATGAGCGCTGGCCGACTGGCGGCGAGCCTGCGAGACGACGACCTACCCTCACCTCCTGGGCTGCGGAAAACGCGGGGCGCTGAGAGCGCCGTGGGCTATCCGCCGCGCCCGTCTGAAGCAGGCCGTCAAAGAGATCCATGCATGGGGCTGACGACAGTCCAGCCGCTTGACTGGTCCGCTTGTAACAGTGCGTCACCGTCGCGCGATCAGTACCCCGCGACCGATCAACTCGACGAAGGACGAACCAATGAAGAAGGCGGCAGTGACGGTAACGATCGCGGTTGCTGCTGTCGTACTCACTTCGTGCGAGGAGCGGGAAGTCGACGCAAAGGTCAAGGCCGCAGGGTTGACCGTCAGTGAATATCCGTACGCGCACCTGTTCGTAAAGGCTGCCTGCGATACCTTTCCCTCCCTGAGCAAGGCGACGGATGGCGGCGTGGATCCGAGTGAATGGCTCGACGGAAACGCGACCAGTGACGCCAACGGCGCACGCGTCTACCAAATCGGGATTCCCATCCTCTGCCCCACGTTCACCAAGGACATCGACGCGGCCCTCACGGGCCTCGCGACGAAGTCGAACGGCACCTACGAAGTCGGTCGAGGCCCCGGAAAGATCGCACCTGGCAAGTGGAAAGCAGCCCGGACCGCCAGCGACTGCTACTGGGAACGCACCAGCGCGGCAGGCGACATCATCGACAATAAGTTCGCGACCCATGCGACCACCTTGATCGTCACTGTCGGACGAGGCGACGGCAGCGTCACATTCCAAGGCTGCCCCAAGATGCAGTTCGTCAAGTAATCGGCCCCAGTCTTGCAGCTGTGGAGCGCGTCGGCCAGTGGACGCCGGCAAATTCGAGACCGGGCTCAGTGATCACCTCGCGACGAAATCGGCCCGTCGGCATCCCTCGATGACGACTGGCTCTGCACCGGCGACGTCGTAGTCATCTTCCCACGGCAGCTTTCAGACTGAGGACCGCAGCCTGGACCCGTCAGAGCTCATAAGTGGATCTCCTGCATCGAGCCGCATAGGGCGTTATACAGGCCTAGATCACGCGTTGACTGCGCTGATCGGATGAACCGCTCAGAACGCGCCGTCATGACCCCACGGCAGCGACATCCGTCCAGCGTGACACCACCCCACCCGCCCTCGCCTCACGTAGCCGCACCACCTGCCGGCACGGCCGACCTGCTGGCGCAGTGGATGAACGGCAAGAAGCCGACAACCACCACTGCCCGCCCCGACCACGGCAGTGGCTTGCGGTTCGCGTTCTACGGCCGTACGTCGACCACCCGTCATCAAGATCGCGTGTCGCCCCAGGGCTGGCAGCGCGATATGGCCGATGAGTTGGTCGGGGGCCACGGCCAGGTCGTCGCCGCCTACTTCGACGCCGGCACCTCACGCCGCGTCCCATGGCGCCAGCGACCGCAGGCTGCCCGGCTCATAACCGAGACCTCAAGCCCAGAATCCGTGATCGATGCGATCGTGGTCGGCGAATACGAACGTGCCTTCACCGGCACCCAGTTCACGACCCTCTACACCTGGTGCACCCGGCACGGCGTCCAGCTGTGGCTGCCCGAGACAGGAGGCCCGTCGATCTCGGCAACCGCGATCACCGGGCACTGCTGTCGCTGCTGGCGACCCAATCACAGCGCGAGGCACTCCGAGCCCGGCACCGGGTCTTGGCGGCAATGCATAACCAGGCCACTCAGCAAGGCCGCTACCTCGGCGGACGACCACCCTACGGCTATCAGCTCGTCGACGCCGGCCCGCACCCCAACCCCGCCGACGCCCGCTGGGGCCGACGGCTCCAGCGCCTCGCCCCCGATCCTCGAACCGCGCCACACGTCGCCTGGATGTTCCGGCAACGTCTGGCCGGGCACAGCGTCGCCAGTATCGCCCGGCACCTGAACGAGCGTGGTGTCCCCTGCCCGTCCAGCGTCGACCCGGACCGCAACCGCCACCGGACCCGCGGGGCCTGGACCCTGCGCACCGTCGCCGTGATCCTGGCGAACCCGCGCTACACCGGCCGCCAGATCTGGAATCGCCGAGCCAGCGGCACCGACAGCCCAGCCGCAACGCCTGCGCTGTCGGCGAAGGCCGCCCATCCAGCGCTCATCACGGAGCAGGATTTCGTCGCCGCGCAGCAGATCCGGGCGGCCCGACCAGCCCACGACGGCAGGACTCGCCGGTTCGCTTTGGCCGGTTTGATCCGCTGCCGTGTCTGTGACCGGCGGCTGGATTCGCACTGGAACCACGGGCGTCCGGCCTATCGCTGCCGCCACGGCTACACCAGTACCCAGTGCACGGGCCAGCCCCGGCCGAGGACGCTGTACATCCGCGAGGACCATCTCGTCGAGGAGATCAGCATCCGGCTCGGAGATGAAGGCCACGACGGCCACGCCACCGGAGCTTGATCGGCCACGACACAGACGTGTGGCAGCGGCACTGCGCGACTCAGGAAAGATCATCGTCTACGACAGCGTCGGATGGCGACTAGAGGAGATCGATTCGAGCTGAGCTACGATCGCCCCAGCTTCAAGATCGCGTTTCGCGATCCGTGGGGTAATACTGTGTCCGAGGACGATCTTGCTCGATAGAAACAACCCTTAGTCTCTAAGAAATCTTCAATCGAGCGACTTGCGAATCAGAGAAGACGGCTTGTCGCAGCCGCGACCCCGACCGGCCGACGCAATCCCACCAGCTAATCACAACGTCTTGCCTTGTCAGTCAAGCTAGAGTTCGAGACGGTTCAGCTTACGGGAACACGGTCACCAGACGAGCTCAACCGAGGATCGCGCAGCAGTCAGTCGGAAATCTCTTCCAGGCGCGGCCACGGGAAGCGACGCACGAAACCACTGTTACTCGATAACCTCCGTAAGAAGAAGGTACCAGCCGCCTCGCACACATGAACCGCTATTCTATCTAAACAAGGCTATCACGTTGAGCACCACTGCGGGCCCCATTACCCTTCGATCTCTTTCGAAAGCAGAATTTGTACCCGTTTTACGTGACATAGCACGACGCTGCTGACGTGACATATGCCCTTCCCCTGGCAGCTCTATAATATTATAGAACTCACCTTTACGAATCATTTGTGATACCCTACCGAAGACAGTCAGGTTTCCATTCAGGTCAGCAAAGCGTTCTGCGATAATATCCTTCCGCAAAGGAAGAACGAGCAGGTCAGTCAGCCCCTGAACTTGCATGGTAACGTTTATGCGATTACCAATAGCCTCACTTGCTTCGCTCACCGCCTCCATATTCTTGAGATCCTCCTCCTTTACAGCCGTGACGCCAAGCGAATTTAGCCTTCGCCCCAATTCAAGAAACTCCTTACTTATGGTCATGGCCGCAACGGATTGCGCTATAACAATTTTACCTGAAAGTTGACAGAACACCCCTTCTGCCAACCTTGACGGTTCACGCAGATCGGTAATCAGCACTTCATCCGGATCATCTGAAACGTACTGCACCAACCGAGCAAATCTCGACGGACCTGTTTGCTCCAATTTACGTCGGCGACGATCGGAATAATTCGACGAGTCATCATATGCGTCCGCCGCGTAAGGATTAGGCCCACCGCTAATCTCAGTCTCTCGATCTTCAGAGTTATAGACACCATCTTCCACAGAGGAGAGAAAGCTGCTTACGGTGTCGGACTCCAGATACACGAAGTCGCGGAATCTACTCACTCTCAGCCTCAATTCTAGTTTCTACCCTTGCGGACAAACCATTGTACTTACCGACCATACTTGCCGAGACTTGAATAGCCCGCCCAACATCGCCGCGCGACAACCAGTCAGTACCAGAATTATCTACATTCAGGCCTGCGACATGAAGCCGCCCCGCGAATGTGTGGCGACTAGGAGCACTTCCATCAAATCGCACTACAAGCCGTCCTGAAATGTCACTAAAGGGCTTGACTAGACCCATTTCAACAAAAACTGTGCGTTCGCGTCCAATGGCGTCCGCTATGCCAGCCTCATATATTACGTTTGGTCGTGGTTGTCCTCTAAATTCACGTTCATCAGGACCATCGTCTTCCCGTATCAAATCACTCCGCAGTGCGACTACGTCATCAGGGGTTAGAAGCACCACGGCTACGGCTGCCATACGAAGGCCGGCTTCGACTACATCTCCCACATAAGGATTCGGCAGGCCCACTCTTACTACAGCATGTTCCCATTCGATAATGCGCAAAGACAATGAACGCAAGAAATCCTTTACGGCGTTCGACGCTTCCGAGTCACGTCCGTAAATTAGAAATACCGAATCCGCATTTTCGGAAGACTCTACAATCTGTCCACCCGAAGAGGAAGCCGCGGACGGCGCGACCAAAAAAGTGCCTTCTCCAGGCGGGCCGGTAATAAACTGATCTGTCACGTCCACGCCCCGGGCCGCGGCTCGCCACTCAATCGATACCCCACTGATAACCGCAACGTTTGAACTGCGGCTCTCTCGCTTCGCCTCCACGATAAGCTCAGCAGATGGCCGGTCCGATTTTGAAATACGGACACGTTCGATTTGATCCGGCTTGTAATGCCGTCCATTGAGCATGACGCCAGCAGTAGATCTGTAGCCGGCAAGGAAGTTTTTTTCGAGATCGTCGAGCGTCAAATCGAGCTTAACCTCGTCACGGCGATTATCACTTACAGTGACGCGAATATGGTAGTAGTCCACGCTTACCTACTCTACAGGAGAATCCCATGGCCGGAAGAATCTACCCCTGTGATCATCAAAACAGTTGAGCACCTTTTGCACTAGTAAGTCACATGCGTGAGGTGCAGCAGTCAATTTGCCGGGCAAAATGCAAAAAACGCGACCACCAAACTCCAGCACCTCCGCATCGAGTGATCTTCTCGTTTCATCGCGGAATATGTCGACCTTTATACAAGCAAAGCTGGAATAGCTCTCAAGCTCGCCCACCTTAGATGGTAAGCAACGCGCTGCCGCCTCAAGAACACTGCACGCTCTACTCCGATCCACAGTCGCGTTAAGGTCTACTACAGGGTAGCTGTCCTCATTCAGCCCTATAACTCCCGTTTCGCCGTGATTTATTATAGTACACTCATTTGGGTCCAACCAGAAGAAGTTCTGACTAAAAAGACTTCTTCCATACAATATGTGGCTTTTCCAGAATCGGACGTTTACGGTAAAATCAAGGCCGCCAAGGAGGTCTCCAGTCCAGGGACCCGCCGCCACCACAGTGACGGATGGTTCGACTTCCATCTCTACGCCATTCACGACCAACCTGGAAGCCTCGCCGTTTTTTAGACGAACGTCGCAATCAAGAATTGTGCGCACCTGCAGGCGGTTGCACTCCGCAGATAAAAAACGAAACAAGATTCGAGAGTCGATTGCCGCATCTCGAACCAAATAAGCTCGGTAAATCAAGGTATGATCGAGAAGCGGTAGCCTGCTTCGGAAATCCGAAACGCTCACTCTTTTAAATGGAATAGAGAACTCCAGCCAACGATCTTCTGCCTCGGCCGCTCTGTTCTCTTCACGCACAAGCGCAATCGCCGGCTCACTTCCTACCGCTTCCGGGATCAGCGTTTTTATCTGCAAAAACCCTAGCGCACATCCTTTAGCTACGCCGTGGGCGCGCCGCCTGTCGGGGATTGAGTTGGCATGGTACGTTCCAGCATGCAGCCATCCTTCATTTCTTGTCGAAGAAGCCGGCGCAAGCCTTGGCCCTTTTTCGGCCAATAGAACGTCGAATCCAAGTCGAGCCAGCTTGACGGCGGCCATAAGCCCCGAGATACCTGCGCCCACTACGAGTATGTCTGGCCTTAAAACGTCCACGAGACCTCTCACTGGGCTCCAGCCAACGAAGATGCATTTATCGATCTTATAGATCCGATGGCCAACGCACGGTAATGACGACCGAATCCTCCAAAGCTTCCCAATTATGCGCCACCGAGGGTCCATAAACGACATAGTCGCCTTGACGTGTCAGAACTATTTTATCTGGTTCTTCGCCGGGAAACTCGAACGAGAATTTGCCTGAAACAAGAATCGCTAAGCTGGTACTGCCCGATCCCGGACTCAACTGTACTCTACGATCTCCCGAACTGTGACTGCTCCACTTCACTTCAACCTTCCGGGTTTTACGTAACCCGGCAGCACACTCCAGAAAGGATCCGACGAACCAACCCCGAACCGGGGAATCAATGAAGAAATCGGCATTCCCTGTCGAAATACGTTCGCCATCAAAAGGAAAGGTGTCCGCAATCAAGTCAGCGGCCTGCGTCATAACTTCACACCCCAGTCCCTTCGATTCTCTTAAGGGTGAAGATCGGATCCCTCTCCGAAACTATTCTTTCGTACACTTTCTTAAGTGATTTGAGTAAGCTCGCTTCAACATCTTCTCCTTCTCCTAAGATCAGCGCCCGTCGGTCGTCAAAACCCAGACTTGCTCCCACCTCAAGAATCCCACACTCGCCATCGGCTCCCCGAAATGCGGTAAACGCAAACAGCGGAGAGTTTGGCAGAGTGTAGAGTTCGAAAGAACCCTCAGATTCACGTTCGATCGGCTCCATAAGCCGGAACTTCTCCACAGATGCCCGCAGATCCAAAAACGAATAGTCGCTTGGGATCATCCAAGACGGCGGGTCAAGATTCTCGTCCACTAGCGCCATTCGCACACGGAGGCTTTTTCGAGAGCAAGCGTTCCTTATTCCTTGGAACTCGCGCGACCAACCTTCAAGACTACGACCCACCACCAACAGTTCGGATCCCTCGACAGCCAAGGACAAAATGTTACTGACGGTGTACTTCTGGGAGAGTTGTACGCGTCCTGACACAAGGTTGCGCAGTCCAAATCGCCGCAGTGTGCCTATGTTTGCGGTGTTATCTGAAATCTCTTGAGTAATCCGAGAAGCGAGGCGGTCCCACTGACGGCTTAGTGGGTCAACAAAGTCGAGCCGATCTACAGCATCAAGCCCCGCGGGCAATACCAAACCCGGTTCGTAAACCACGGGTATCACAGGGACCCCCTCACCCATGGCATAAGCCCACTCGAATGTGACCTCATGAGATATCACCGAGCGACTGGTCAAAACTACGATCAGTATAAATGAGCTATCCAAAGCCTTTCGAACCTTGGACCTCCAATAGTCCCCTGTTTGAATTTCAGCAGTGTCCATAAAACATGAAATATTTCGTTCACTTAGACGATCTTTCAATGCACGGGCTATATCCTCGTCAGACCGCGCGTAGCTAACAAAAACTTGTTTTCCTTCGTCGGCCATCACAGCCTCGCCGACCATGAATAGCGCTCACATCTCATTCCACTTCACTCCGCCCTCAAACTGTCGAATTGACGTTGGCCAATCCTTCTTGAGCTTACAAGTCGACCGAGTGATCTTCCCGGTTACAGAGTCATGTAAAACGTTACCAACATGATACCAACGAAGGTCAGGCATTGCCAGGCCGCAGTTCATGATCAGCCCCCTCTAAGTTGAGACGGCCGTGTTGAAATTTCGTTACGATCGACAGGCTGCTTGGCGCCGGAGGCTCCGCGCACAAGTGCCTCACAAGCAGGTACTTGGGACGTGAGGGCGCACGCGTGCCCTCAACAACCAACTGCGCCGGCGGTCAGTCCTCGACTAGACGGTTCGCTGAGCTGGGATTACTTCCCCAAGTTGCGAGACCTGTCGATGATCGGAGGCTGTCGGATGCCCGCGCCAGAGTGCGACTGAACAGCGCAAACTCGCGTTCGCTCTGGTCGCATTCCACGGCTTCACGCCTCAGCGAGGTGACGAAATCACACCGACCGAGCGAGGGTCCGCAAGTTTGTTGGTGTCCTAAGGTACCGTATCTCGCCATTGGAGTGGCGCGGGACGCGTCGAGGGGAATGCACGAGAGGGGTTCGCGATGGCGGATCAGAAGACGGTGTTCATCGCCTTCGCCAAGGAGGACGAGGCAAGCCGGAACCTGTTCAACGGGCAGCGGCTGCTGGTGCGCTCGCCCTACGAGTACACAGACATGTCGGTGAAAGAACCCTACAAGAGCGAGTGGAAGACCAAGGTCCGAACCCGAATCCTCCGCTCGGACGGGGTGATCGCGCTAATCAGCTCAAGCACGCCGAAGGCTGACGGGCAGCTTTGGGAAATTCGGTGCGCGCGTGAGGAGGGCAAGCCGCTGCTAGGCATCTGGCTTGAAAAGGACTACCGGGTCAAGCCGACGGAGATGGGATCCGCGCGGTGCACCGCGTGGACGTGGGACAGCGTCGCCGCGTTCATCGACGGGCTGTAGACCGTGCGGCGCGCTCTGTTGGTCGGGATCGACCACTACGATCACCAGCGGCTGCTGGCCGGTTGCGTCAACGACGCGACGGCGCTGCAGCCGCTGCTGGCCCGCAACGAAGACTCCACCAAGAACCTCGACTGCCGGCTGCTGACCGGGACGGTGACCCGCAACGACCTGATGAGCGGCGTGCGGGAACTGTTATCCGGTGGCGCGGACTTCGCGCTGCTGTACTTCGCCGGCCACGGCACCCCCGTCGACGGCGACGTCGCCCTGGTCACCAGCGACGGCCAGGGTGAGACGCCCGGGGTCCTGTTCGCCGAGGTGCTGACGATCGCCCGGAAGTCGCAGGTCAAAGAGATCGTAGTGATCCTGGACTGCTGCTTCTCCGGCGGAGCCGGAACCGTCGCCGCCTTAACCGAGGCGGCAGTGCTGCGCAGCGGGATGTCCATCCTGACCGCCAGCCGCGGTGACCAGTATTCCGCCGAGGCCGGCGGGCGCGGCCTATTCTCCACCCACCTCGAGGGCGCACTCGACGGCGGCGCCGCGGACGTGCTGGGCCACGTCACCGTCGCAGGCCTCTACGCCTACGTCTCGGAATGCTTCGGCGCCTGGGACCAGCGCCCCACGTTCAAGGCCAACGTCGACCGACTACACGACCTACGACAGTGCGCCCCCTCGGTGCCCCTGCCCACGCTGCACAACCTGCTGGAGTGGTTCCCCGACCCGGGGCACCACTACCAGCTGGACCCCAGCTACGAGCCGGACAAGTCGCAGTCCGGACTGGACCCGCACCCCGACCACGAGGAGATCTTCGACCAGTTGCAGAAATGCCGGGCGAACAAGCTGGTCGAGCCGGTGGATCATCAACACATGTACTTCGCGGCGATGGACAGTGGCAGCTGTCGACTGACCCCACTCGGGCAGCACTACTGGCAGATGGCCAAACGAGGCACCCTATGACGACGATCGGGATCAGCGGACACCAGAACCTGCCCGACATCGCCCGACGCCACGCCGAACGCGACATCCGCACGCTGCTCGCGCAGCAAAACGGGCCGGTGACCGGGTTGTCCAGTCTCGCCGCCGGCGCGGACCACCTGTTCGCCGGGCTGCTGCTCGCGGCCGGGCACCGGTTGCACGCGGTGATCCCGTGCCGCGGCTACGCCGACACCTTTAACCCCGCCGACCTCACGGTCTACCAGAAACTGCGGGGCGCGGCCGCCGAAGTCACCGAGCTGGCCTTCGCCGAGCCCAGCGAGGCGGCCTTCGACGCCGCCGGCAAGTACGTGGTCGAGCACTGCAACCTCCTGGTCGCAGTATGGGACGGGCAGCCCGCCCACGGCCTCGGCGGCACCGGCGACGCAGTCGCCCACGCCCGCGAACTTGGCCGCGACGTGCTGATCTCCTGGCCCGAAGGGGTACGGCGGACGTGATCGCCACCTTCCAGGGACTGCTGGTGGCCGTGCTGGCGCTGCTGCCCGGCGCCGCCTACACCTTCGCGCTGGAACGAGTCACCACCGGCTACGGCGTTAGCTTCTCCGATCGCCTCGTGCGATTCCTGGCTGCCTCCGCCGTAATGCACGCGATCCTGGCCGCCGGCGAGTACTGGGTCTACCGCTACCTGATCGCCGAGCACCGGCTGGTCAACGGCACCGCCAACCTCTGGCTGCTGCAGGGCCTGGCCGTTGGCTACGTGCTTACACCCATCTTGGTGGGCAGCGTCGTAGGCCGGGGTCACAAGAAGCACAAGAAGTGGGCGATCCTGCTGGTCGGAGCCGCCCCCGAGCCCCGGGCGTGGGACTACCTGTGGCGCCACACCGCCCGGGCGATCGTCCGAATCAAGATGAAGTCCGGCGGCTGGTTGGCCGGCTATTACGGCCTTACCGCCGACGGCCGCCGCTCCTACGCTTCTGGCCATCCCGAGGAAGGTGATCTCTACCTCGCCGCTGGCCTGACCATCGAACCCGATAACGGAAACCTCGTTCTGGACGAGAACAACCAGACCGTCCCGCTACCTGACGCCCGCGGGCTGCTGGTGCGCTGGACCGAGATCGAGTACATCGACATCAAGGAGTTCTGATGAGTGACCAACCCACCCGCCAAGGAGAGATCCACCGCACCGTGGCTTCCCCCGGAATCGAAAGCGGAACCGAAAACCGCGGCGGCTACCCTGCGCCCAACACCCCGTTCGAAATGCCCACGATGACGCCGAATACCGCTCCCCCGGGCGAAGCAGACGCCCAACCGCAGCCCACGACCACGGCGGCGAATGACGATTAACCGCGAGCCAGGTGCCGGACCTGCAGCCGACGATCCGTCGGAAACGATCAATCCGTTTCCGACCGGAAGTCCGCGCGGATAGGTTCCGTATTGAGGCGAGCGCGGCGGACACGTTGGCGACATGTACAGCCGCGTATGCGGCTGGGCGCCAACATCTGCTAGACCATCAAAGTCTCGCCTGGCTTGCAATCCGTCACGCCGTCACACTGGCTGTGACGGCTCAAAATGAGGATCTACCTGCTAATACTTCGCTGAGGAAGGCTGCGACAGGTCCGCGGCGGCGCCCGTCACGTCCGTCCCAAGCCTACGGGGGATCCCTAGCTCACGCCGATAGATGGCGTCGCAGCGTTCGCACTGCCGGGGAATCCCGCGCCGTCGCCGCTCGTCGTCGGACAGCCGGAACATCGCAGGTCCCGAAGCTTCGCAGAGCATCGTGATGATTTGCCCGGGTGCGGGAAGCTTCGTCAGACGGATCCGATGCCACTCACCGTTGATCACCGGCTGGATCATGAGTGGGTCGATGTAGATCACCGCAGTCATCCCGCCGCCCGAATCAGCGCAGATGCGCTCAACGCGGACGTGCTCGCCGACTCGTCGAATGCGCGCCGCAGTAGGGTCCTTGCCGTGTCGTGGTAGCGGCTCAGCAACTTGCGGTCGGTCAGGTAGGTGTTGCAGTGGTGATGCCTGAGCACCACCACGATCGGATCGGAGCGATCTTCGAAGAGCGTGAAGGCGCCGATCGACTTCAGCGCGGTCTCCGTTGGCGGCACGATTCGGACAGTTACGTGCTGGAGCTGCGCCGCCGCGCGAATGTGCTCGATCTGCTCGTTACGCAGGTCGTCCATGCCGTGTAGTGCCTGGTCACCGACAAGGAACAGGTAGCGCCGGTCCCCTCGATCCAGTGCCTGCTGGCGGACTTGGCGGCTCAGCTGCTCCATGTCCCTGCGGTCGTCCTCTACCACGGCCTTGTCGAGCACCCGTTCGGCATACGCCCGTGTCTGGAGTAGCTCGGGGATGCCCGACGGCGCCCACTCCACGACGCGGCTGGAGAGCTGTTCGTACGTCCACAGCAGGTGCCCTAGCTGCGCGTCAGACGAGTCGATCAGGTTCGCGTCGCCGGCGTGTGTGGCGAGCGCCATCACCCGGTCGTACTCAGCCGACTCGACCCGGAGATATCCGAGGATCCAGGCCACGGCCGTCGCGGGCGCGACTCTGACGCCCAGCTCCCACGCCGAGAGAGTCGCGGGGCGAACACCGATCTTGCCGGCCAGCCTCCGCAAGCCGATTCGGCGGCGCTCGCGGGCTTCTCGCAAACTGCTGCTGACAGCAACAGTCGCGGGCGAACATATGACCGGCTTGGGCATCTTCAGATCCTTGCTGAGGGCTGTTCGCAGCAGGTGCGTGCACGTGAGCTGCGGTTTAGAACGGTCTGGTTAGCGATGGCCAGCTGTCACGGCGGGCTTTCGCCGGGGAGTGCAGTTCGGACTTCCGCGACCAGGGCGCCAGCTGTTGCCGCGACCGTCTTCAGGGCGCCGATGTGTTCCAGCAGCCGCTTCAAGCCCAAAGGGGTCAGTCGGAGTTCGCGGGGTTCGGCACGGCATTGGAGGTAGCCGGCCGCGCGCAAGAACTCGATGTGCAGGTCGAGGTCGGGCGTGGGAAGCTCCAAAGCCTGCTGAACTGCGAGTTGCGAACGCCAGCTGGTGTCGGCCAGCAGGCAGGCAATGAACAGGCGTACCGGCTGCAGCAACAGCGCGTCGAGGTCCGTACGCGAAGAGGGCGAGACCGGCGTCATCGTCGCCTCACCGCGACGCGCGCGGAGGCGTTCACGAGTTCACGACACGTCGGACATGAACGGTCGGCCGGTGCCAGGCAGGACTGAATCAGCACTTCGTGGCCGCAGAGAGAGTGGTACCGGCCTTGTTGGAGGCGGATGCCGCGCAGGAACTCACCGTCCGTGACCGCGTGCGTCAGGCCGTCGAGCACGCACCGGTACCAGCTGATGTAGAGAGCTGAGTGCAGCGACCTGCAGCTAGTGCCTGTCACGTCCCCTCCCTTCGACCTCGCGACTGATGAAATCAGTCAAACGGGAGTCAGATTCGACGACCAGAGCAGCGATGCGGCAGTTGTGTGGCGTGTACGTCGCACTAGCCCGTCTGAGCTGCAGTTACTGCTGCTACATTGATCTGGTCAAGCAGGATTGGAGGTCGGTCATGCCCATAGGGCGACGTCGCGATGGGCTGATCTCAGCTCGTAAGGTCGCCGGCTTCACCCAAGAGGGTCTGGCGGACGTGCTGCACGTCGACCGTTCGACCGTTGCTCGCTGGGAGGCGGGCGACTACGTGCCACTCCCCTACCTCTGGCCGAAGCTGGCGAGCGTCCTCGGCCGTTCACGAGAGGAATTGCAGGCCCTGGTCGGCCCGAGCGCTGTCACGCGAGAGTTCAGCCCGGACGACTCGTTCGAGCCGGTGTTCACGTGGCTCGATCGGCACGCCGGGTGGCCGCTGGGGCGAGCCCGTGAACAGGTACACGCGAGCGCAGCTACGTCAACTCGGGACCGGCCGAATCCGCCGCGAAGCGTCATCGCGGAGGCCCTGGCTGGCTACTACGCGCCGCCGACCAGCGATCACCGGCCATACGCCGCACGCTGCAGTCGAGTGGAGGTGACCACCAGCGTCCTTACGCGGCCAGCGTGGCTGGATCTTGCCTGTTCGCTGTCGCCCGCGGGCGACCAGACCGCCTTCGAGGGTGGCGGCACGCCGCCACCGGCGGTGGTCGACGAGCGAGCTGCGGTGCAGCGTCTCGCGGACGCAACAGCGTCCGGCATCCGGATCGCCGACGTTCCCCTGTACCGGCTGCTCGAGGTCGACCCGCAGCCCGGAGCACTGCGAGCGAAGGTCGGGATTGCGTCGTTCGTCGAGTACGCACTTGGCCTCGACCTGCTGGAACGTGAATTGATCGAGTACTTGGCGAGTGGCCGTACCGCGCGTCCGGGACACATGCCGCTCCGCGACCGCCAGCTGCCCGACGTGTCCGCGGTGCTCGACCTGCCCGGCCGCCTCTGCGCGGGTGGCGTCCTGGCATTGACTGCGATCGCACGGCCGGCGGACCCGTTCCGCGGTGATGCCGACTTCGTGCTGCTGGTTCAGAAGAGGTCCGCGCAGGTCGTGAACACGGCCAACCGCCTCTCGGTGATCCCGAAGAGCTTCCATGGGCCGCTCGCGGACCTGCGAGCGGACGCCCGGATCGGCGTCACCCTGCGTCGAGAGCTTGAGGAGGAGCTGTTCGGCAGGACGGACGTCGACCGGTCCGCCGGAGATCTCAGGGTCGCCGATCCCATGCACCCGACCAGGCTGTCCGCTCCGATGCGGTGGCTGACCGAGCAGTCCGGCCGGCTGCGGATGGAGTGCACCGGGTTCGGGCTCAACCTGGTCAGCGGGAACTACGAGTTCGCCAGCCTGGTCGTGGTCGAGGATGAGAACTTCTGGCCGCGGTTCGGGGGCCGCGTTGAGGCGAACTGGGAGGCTGCTGGCCTCCAGCAGTATTCGACGCTCGACGGCGACTTGGTCACCGAGCTGATCGGTGACGAAAACTGGAGCAACGAAGGACTGTTCGCGTTTCTCCAGGGGTTACGTCGGCTCGCCGAGATTGGCGGTGATCGGGTGAAGATTCCCGCCGTCGAATTAGGTTGCTGAGGGCCAGCGGACTGTCAACACCACCGAATCCGCCAGCGCTTCCCAAGAATGGTCAATGCCCGGTCCCCACATCACGTAGTCGCCCTGGCGCGTCATAATCTTGCCGCCGCCGGTGACCTCTACTCGGAACTCGCCGGAGACCAGCATCACCAGCGTGGTTCGCTGGTCGTCGGACGTCCACTCGGGACGCTTGTCGCCCGCAGGGTGGTTGGCCCACTTTACTTCGACGTCCTTGGATGCTCGGACACCCTGCGACGGGTCGATGAAGTGGCCGACCAACCAGCCGCGAGTGTCGGCCGCGTCCTCGTTGGCGTTGCCGGCGGTCCAACCGTCGCTCACTGGCCTATCTCCCATTCGATCGCGGGCAGTTTCACGCGCTCTCCGCCGATTTCCGCAAGGCGTCGAAGCCCTTGCGTCATGGCGAACAGTCCTTCGTTGCTCCACGCTACATCACCCAACAACTCAGTGACGAGTTCCGCGTCAGTAGTCGAATACTGACGAAGAGTCGCGGATTCCCAGTTTGCTTCGACCACTCCGCCGTAGCGTGTCCAGAATTCTTCGTCGTCGATGACGATCAGACTAGCGAACTCGTAGTTTCCGCTCACGAGGTTCAGGCCGAACCCGGTGCACTCCATCCGTAGGCGACCGGGCTCGGCGAGGAGCCAGCGCATCGGCTCCGTGAGCCTGGTCGGGTGCATCGGGTCCGCGGTCAGTGTGTCGGCGACCGTGTTGTCGGCGTCTGGCCGGCCGAACAGCTCCTCTTCCATCTCTCGTCGCAGGGTGGCACCGATCTGGGTTTCTCGTCGGACGTCGGTGAGTGGCTGGTGGAAGCCCTTCGGGATGACGGCGAGTCGGCGCGTGGCGTTGAGTACGTGGCCGGAGCGTTCCTGGACCAAGAGCACGTAGTCCGCTTCGCCGCGGTACGAGTCGGCCGGCCGAGCGATGGCCGTCAAGGCGAGGGCTCCACCTGCGCAGAGTCGGCCGCCGACGTCCAGGACGGCGCCGACGTCCGGGAGGTAGCGATCACGAAGGGGCAGCGACGTCGTGTCGCCGGCCGCGAGCGCGTCGAGCAGCTCGCCTTCGAGCAGGTCCATCGTCAGGGCGTAGTGGACGAAGTGGTCCACGCCGAATGTGCCGCCGAGGTGGCGTTCACGGATGTCCGTGCTCAGCAGCCGATAGAGCGGCGCGTTCATGAGCCGCGTGTTCATGGCCACCGTCTCGGCCAGCCGGTTGACCGCTGCACTCGTCGCGTGCTCGTCGAGCACTTCTCGCGGGTCTGGCCGGGCGCTCGCGATCGTGAGCCCGTCGCGCGGCGGACGTAGCTCGCACGCCAGATCGAGCCAATCAGCGCAGGTCAGGATGCTGGTGTTACGGCCTGCTTCCCGCAGCTTCCGGCATACAAGCCGTGGTCACCGTGACGTCGACCGTAGTACTCGGCGAGTGCGTCGGTCACGGCGCGCTGATCGACCCACGCGCGGCGAGTGGCCCGGGCGTACGCCTCCTGCGCGTCGACGCGCGCGGCCTGCTCGGCGACGGCGCGGCGTGCGGCGCCAGGGCTCCGGTAGGCGTGCTGGTCGAGCCATTCGAGGGCCGCGCCGATGTGGGGGTCAGCGGCCAGTCGTCGATCGGCCTCCTTCGTGTCCGGCCTGGTGTGGACGGCCGGCCCGTCGCCGGACAGCTCGGCGAAGCGGGCTCGCTCGGCGTCCGACGTTCGCTCATACGCGGTGTCGAGGACCTGTTGCATCTCTGACTGCGGGCGAAGGTCCGGCTTCTGGTGCCAGGACGCGACCGTACGTGCGCCGATTCCGAGTTTCTCGGCGAATTGTCAACGCTTCGGGAACTTTGACCCGGGGTGGTCTCTGGAAAATTGACCCCCTGCGCGGTGTTGTTGTCTAGTTCTGGTCGGTGTTTTGCTGCTGGTCGCGGAGCAGGTTGCGGCGTTGGCGGGTCCGGTAGGAGTCGCCGGTGAGGGTGAGGACCTCGGCGTGGTGGACCAGACGGTCGATCATGGCCGCGGCGACAACGTCGTCGGAGAAGGTCTCTCCCCAGCGCCCGAACGGCAAGTTCGAGGTCACCATCACCGAGCCCTGCTCGTAGCGGGAGGCGATGAGCTGGAAGAACAGATTCGCCGCGTCCTGGTCAAACGGGATGTAGCCGACTTCGTCGATGATGATCAGCTTGTAGCGGCGGATCTTCTTGAGCTCGGCCTCGAGCCGGTTGCCGTGGTGGGCGGCGGTGAGCCGGGCGATCCAGTTGCTGGCGGTGTCGAACAGCACCGAGTAGCCGGCCTGGGTGGCTTTGACCCCGAGCCCGATCGCGAGGTGGGTTTTGCCGATGCCGGGCGGGCCAAGCAGGATCACGTTCTCGGCCTTGGCGACGAACATGCCGGTCGACAGGTGCGCCAAGACATCGCGGCGCAGCGAGGGCAGGTGGTCGAGGTTGAAGTCCTCCAAGGTCTTGACCGCCGGGAAGTGGGCGGTGCGGATCCGCATCACGGTGCCCTTGGACTCGCGGTCGGCGACCTGACGCTGCAGCAGCGCGGCGAGATATTCCTCGTGCGACCAGTTCTCCTCCCGGGCTTGACCGGCCAGTTGTTCCCAGAACGCCCCAATCGTCGGGGTCTTCAGCGCCCGGGTGAGGTAGGCGATCTGAGACGGCAGCCCATCCTTCGTCCCTGCTGCCGACGGTTTGGGCTTGGCGGTAGTGCTCACGTGTTGCTCGCTTTCGTTGGTGGTGCAGTGAAATCGACGCCGAACAGCGCGTCGTAGTCCGGCAGCGCCCGCATCGCGACGACGTGTCCGTCGGCGTGACGACGGGTCTCGCCGGAGGCCTCGCGGCGCAGGCGTTCGGCCGCGACGTTCTTCCGCAGCAAGGCTGCAGCCTGCCGGTGGGCCGGGTCGGTGACCACGACCTGCTTGGCCCAGCAGCGGTCATGCCGGGCGACGACCTGCCCGTCGCAGAACACCTTCACCTCGCCCGGCGAAGCGGTGACGTCAACGAACCGGCCGATCATCCGCGGGTCGACGGAGTAGTCGACGGTGTCGACCCGCACGTAGTAGTCCCGGCCGAGCCGGACCCGGCTGTTCAGCCCGATCGGCGGAGCAACCGGCGGCAGCGGCAGCATCGCCTGGTAGTCGGTCTCCAGCAGCTCCACCGGGCGGCCCTGGATCGACCGGACGGTCCGGTTGTTCGCCTGGGCCAGCCACTCGTCGAGCTGGGCGTTGAAGTCCGCCGGGCTGGTGAAGACCCGGCCGGGCAGGAATGAGGTCTCCAGGAACTGATTGTTCCGCTCGACCATGCCCTTGAACTCCGGGTCCCGCGGCGGGGCGAGCACGATCTTCGTGGCCAGGGTGCCGGCGAACGCCGCGGCCGGGACGCTGACCCGACCGGTCCCGCCGATCGCGGACTCCCGGTCCCAGACCAGCCGCTTCGTGACCCGGCCGATCCCGTTGACCAGCTGCCACATCCCCGACAGGATGTCGCCGGCCTGCCGCGACGGGATCATCGTCGCGGCCAGGAACCGCGAGAAACACAGCGTCATCACCAGCACCGGCAGCACCCTTTCCTGGCCCGCGGCGACCGGGATCCGTGGCTCGGGGAACCACAGGTCGCACTGAGCGATCTGGCCGGGCTCGTAGACCACCCGGTCGACCGGGTCGATCCCGGCATACTCCGGGCGCAACGCGGCCAGCTTCTTCTTCAACGGCGACATCGAGTGCGGCCACCCGATCTTCTGCGCGATCACCGGTCCCGGCATCCGCGGCCACTCCGCAAGCAGCGCCCGGATCTGCGGCTCGAACGCATCCGCCACCGACCCCCGCGAAGCCCGCTCATACTTCGGCGGGCCCTCGGACCTCAACGCCGCCCGGACCGTGTTCCGCGAGATCCCCAGCCGCCGGACGATCTCCTTGATCGGCACGCCCTCAGCCCGATGCAACCGGCGGATCTCCGCCCAGTCCTCCACGTTCAGCACCCTCCTACCTCAGAGGGGGTCAACTTTCGGAAGACTCCTGGGGGTCAGTTTTCACGAAGCGACGACACGAATTTCTCATTGCTCAGCCGCAACGCGGATTGCAGCGCTGACGCTGACCGTCCGGTCCAGCCGCCCACTCCGCTCATTGCCGCCCCAAAGCGCTCTTGTGCAGCGGATATGCAGTGGTTGCGCACTGCTTCTGCACTGGTTGTGCATGGGATCGGACGTCGTTTCGGCCTTGAATTCTAGGTATGGAAATCACCTGGTTCACCAGCCCGAATCGCCCTCTGCTAACGCTTCGGCTTCACGTGCTCGACCACCGTCGCGAGGCTCGTTTGGACGTCCTCCAGCCGGTCGGTGATCTCGGCCAGGCGCTGTTCGAGCGCGTCCAGGCGGGACCACAGCTCGTGGCCGTCGTCGGCTGGCTCGTCCGGGTGCGGCGGTGTGCGGTTTTGCAGCACGGCCAACAGGTGCTGCGGGTGCCAGCCCAGCGTCGTCGACAGCGCTTCGAGCGTGCGCGCGCTCCGGCGGCGCTCGACCGTGTGGTGCTGGAGCTCGCGCACGATCGCCTGCGACACGTGCGATCGCTCGGCCAGCTCGCGTTGTCGCCAGCCGAGTTCGTTCACGCGCATGTTGATGGCCTTGGCGACTGCCGCCCAGTCCTCCGTCACGTATTCCTCCGCGCTCCGCCTCAGCGCCGAGATTAGCGGTTCTTTAAGCCTTCACCACGTCGCTTAGCACTTCGTCGGCGGCGCGTCGGACAAACGCACCCTTCGAAGAGCTGAAATCAACAACATAGTCTTGAAATCATCAGATTGGTCTTTCTCATGAACTCGCACATCACCTTTCACACCATTCGAGAAGCGGCCTGGCTGCTCGGCGTGTCCCGCGCTGCGGTCAGCCGCGCGATCCGGACGCGCGAGCTGCGCGCCACCCGGTGCCGTTCCGGGCTCCGTGTGTCGTCGACCGAGCTGGCCCGTCTGCTCGGGTCGCGTCAGGCCGGAGGTGCCGCATGAGCGCCGACGACCTGCAGTTGATCGGGATCGCCTGGCGGCTGGACCGGCTGCGCTGGGTTCCGAACGAGGTCCTGACCGACCTCGTGACCAGCGAGGGAGTCTGCATGTGGCCTCCGCCGGACGACGGGCCACCCGACGCGAGCAGTGACGGAGAGCTGGCCGCGCGGCTGTGCGGCGGGTGCCCTGTCAAGGACGAGTGCCTGGAACTGGAGTTGCGGACAGCCGGCCTCGACACGGTCGGCGTCTGGGGCGGGATGACCGACGACGATCGGCGCGCACTGCACCCCGTCTGGCTGCGGCGTGGCGAACGGACCGATCGGGGTGCTCGATGAACGGACTCACCGTGACGCCCACGCAGATCCTCGCCGGTATCGGCGTACTGCTCGTGCTGTTCTGGGTCTGGCGGGCCGGTTCCCGCCGGGCCAAGGCCGCTGCGGAAGCTGCTCGGAGCGGGGCGCGGTTCGTGTCGCTGGCCGGGCGGGTGCTGTTCAACGCCGGCCTGATCATCGCTGTTCAGTGGGTCGTGATCACCCATCCGGGTAGCCCGTGGCTGCTGTTCGCGGTGCTCGGGCTACCAGCGCTGTTCGCGTCCTACGCGCTGACCCGGGCCATGACAGTGACCACCGTCGACACATCGAAGCGGGGTGGTCGGCGATGAACCGGGCGCAACGACTCGCGCAGGGACGCGGCCGAAGCCGCGGAGGTGCGCGCCTACCAGACCGATCCGGACGTCGTCGCGCTGCGGATCGAGCGCGTGCGGCGGCAGGTCGACTGGATGTGCTGGTCCGGGATCGTCCTCGGGCTGGCGTTCACGATGACCAACGTCCAGGGCTTCGCCTCTGCTGGCACGCGGCCGGGGTCGCTGCCGTGGCTGGCCGCGTGGGTGCTGGACCCGACCGTCTCCCTCGTTCTTCTGGCGATCTTGCGGGCCGAGCAGGTGACCGCGCGGTACCAGGTTCGGACGGGTGTTTGGGTGCGGCGGGCGAAGTGGTTCACGCTCGCGGCCACGTACGTCATGAACACCTGGACGTCGTTCGCCGCCGGGGAGGCTGCGGCGATCGTGCTGCACTCGGTGCCGCCGCTGGTCGTGTTCGTCGCCGTCGAGGCGATCACCGACCTGCGGGACAAGCTCACCGATGCCGTGCTGGTCGCGGCTGAACGGCGGCCCGTTCAGCAGGAAACCGGCGGGCGACGGGTGCTGTTCGCCGATTACCTCGCTATCGCTCGGGAGAGCTGGACACCGGACGTCGAGATCACACCGGCCTGGGTGCGGCGGGCTACCGGCTGCTCGCGAGGTCTGTCGCCCCGGCTGGCCCGGGCCCTTCGGTCGGAGGTGGGCAATGGCTGACGCGTTGCCGGTCAAGGCCGATCCCGTGTTCGACGGCGAGTTGGTCGACGACACCTTGCCTCAGCCGCGTCGGCGGGAGCCGAAGACCAACCGCTTCGTTCGGTGGTGGCGGCACTCGCCGCGGGTGCCGTTGTGGCTGAAGAGCAAGCCGCAGGCCGTCCAAGCGGGCAAAGACGCCGTCGCCGGGCTGGTGAAGTCGCCGTGGCGGTACATCGGCGCGGTTGTTCGCGGGCTGGTCGTCGGGGTGCGGTGGTGGCGTGGGTGGGTCACCGTCCGGGACTACCGAACGGCGGCCGAAGAGTCGGAAAAGCTGGCCGACAAGTTCACGGAGATCCGGGCGCTCACGCTGTTCCGCTGGAAGGTGACCGGCGCCGTCTTGGTCGCCGCCCCCGTGGCAGTGGCCATCGTTGACCTCGTTTACGGCACCGATCCTCTGTGGATTGGCGGGGCCGCTGCCTCCGTGGCGCTCGCGATTCTCGGGCACAAGAAGGACGGCAGTCCCGGCCGCAAGCCGGCGCTCGCCGGGCCGCGGACGCTGACCTGGACGATGGACCCGCAGGTCCTGGTGGACGCGTTCCGGGACGCGAAGCTGATCGGCAAGGACGAGGCGTTGCGGCTGGTCGAACGAGCGACGCGTATCGGCGACGGCTGGGCGGTCACCGTAGACCTTCCGGCTACCCGCAAGGCGGCCGACGTTGTGAAGAACCGGGATGCACTCGCGTCGGCGCTTGCCGTCGATGAGGTCCAGCTGATCGTCGAACGGGTGCGCGGGAACGGTGGGCACGCCGGGCGGGTGTCGATGTGGGTGGCTGATGAGGATCCGTATGCCTCGCCGCCGTTGCGGACTCCGCTGCTCGGCGTGGCGCAGTGGGATGCGTGGCGGCCGATCCCGTTTGGGCGGGATGCGCGGGACCGACGGATTGACCTTCCGCTGGTGTGGACGTCCCTGCTGGTCGGTGCCATCCCCAGGCAGGGCAAGACCTTCGCCACGCGTCTCGCGGCGGCCGGACTCATCCTCGACGCCTGGGTGCGGCTGTACGTGGCCGACTTCAAGGCAGGGAAGGACTGGGACGCGGCCGGCCTGGTGGCGCACCGGTTCATGTCCGGCGACGAATCCGAACACGTTCTGGCGCTTGTGGACTGGCTGATTGAGCTGGTCGGCGAAGTTCAGACGCGGTTCCGGCGGATGCGCGACCTGGACGACCTCACGTGTCCGGAATCGAAGGTCACGCCGGAGATGTCCCGCGACAAGGCGCTGAACATGCCGATCACCGCGATCTTCATCGATGAGGTTCAGGTTCCTCTGGAGAACCGCACGCCCGTTGACGTGCAAGGGAAGAAGCTCGCTGCTGGCGAGTACGTCGGTGAGCTGTTGACGTGGCTGGCGAAGAAGGGGCCGGCTGCCGGAATTGTGCTCGTGCTCGCCACCCAGCGGCCGGACTCGAAGACGATCCCGTCCGGGCTGCGGGCAGTTCTGGGCTCGCGGTTCGCCCTGAGAGTCATGGACTGGCGCGACTCGAACATCGTGCTTGGCGAGCAGATGAACACACGTGGGTTCGACTCCAGTCGACTGCTGCCCTCGCACAAGGGCGTGGGCATTCTGCGACCGGACGGCGACACGTCAGCCGGCACCGATGTCCTGGCCATGACGGTTCGGACGTACTACATGCCGAACGAGGACTGGCGGACCATCTGTGAGCAGGGCCGGACGCTGCGCGAGGCGGCCGGGACACTCACCGGGCACGCGGCCGGGCAGGACACCATGCCGGTGCTTGACCACGCGGCCGCCGTCAAGGCAATCGGTGCAGGTCACGCGACTGAGTCGCCCGGCGAGCTGCCCGAGGTGCTCGCGTCGCTCGTCGAGTGCCTGAGGGACGATCTCGAACCGGACGGCAGAGACTTCGTACCGACGGCCGAGTTGCTGGACGTCCTGAAGGTCGACTCGCGGACGTTCGCGCAGCAGATGTCCGAGGTGGGGTGCCGGCCGACGCGAGACCGTGTGACCGGCGAGGACGGCGAGACGCGACAGGTTCGCGGATATCGGACGGCTGAAATCAGGAGCGCGATCAGCCGGGCAGCCACTGGCGCCAGTATGGCGGACGAGGACGACCGGTGATGAGCGTCGACCGTTCCGAACGTCCGCAGATTCGGGTTATCCTACCTGCGGGATTTCCTGAGCTGACACCTGCCGTCGCGCGCGCATTGCTGGCCGTTTCTGATCGAGGTGACCGAGGTGCCGGCGCTGGACGCGCCAGCAGAGGAGGTGAACCGTGGCAGCTGAAATCATCAGCGACCCGTGGACGACTCTGGATGACATCCTGGGTCTGGAGATCGCCGACGTGGCGGACGACGGGGTCGGGGCGTTAGCGGCCTACGGTCGGTGCTCGACCGAGGACAACCAGGACCCGGAGACCTCCCGTGGTTGGCAGTTCGGGAACGCGCGGAAGTTCGTTGAGCCGCTCGGCGGGCAGATCGTGGCGGAGTTCTTCGACATCGGGCAGTCACGGTCCGTCCCGTGGGAACGGCGAACCGAGGGCGCGCGGCTGCTCGCCGAGTTGAAGAATCCGCGCCGCGGGTGGGACGCGATCGTGGTCGGCGAAGGCACGCGGTGTTGGTTCGGCAACCAGTTCTCGCTTATCGCACCGAAGTTCGCGGCGTACGGCGTGGATCTGTGGGTGCCGGAACTGGGCGGGAAGTACGACGCGCGGAACCCGTCGCACAAGATGCTGATGAGCGTGCTCGGCGGGATGAGCGAGTCTGAGCGGCAACACGTTCAGGCGCGCGTCCGGGCGGCAATGGACGCGCAGGTGATCAACGAAGGGCGTCACCAGGGCGGCCGGGCCCCCTACGGCTACGTTGTCGTCGACAGCGGTCCGCATCCGAACCCGCGGAAAGCTGCGGAAGGGTTCAAGCTGCGGGTGCTGGCGATCGACGAGACGACGGCGGACGTGGTGCGGCGAATCTTCGCCGAGTACCTGGATGGCAACGGCGATCGAGCGATCGCCAATCTGCTCAATCGTGATGGCATTCCATGCCCGTCAGCGCACCGGCGGGACCAGAACCGGCACCGGCTCGCGGACGGCTGGCAAGGCAGCTCAGTGCGGGCGATCCTCGATAACCCGCGATACACCGGCTACGCCATCTTCGGACGATGGACGAAACACGAGACGTTGCTTGACCCGGAAGACGTTGCGGCGGGCCATGTGGTGCGGTTCAAGCGCGCGACGCCGGACCGGATTGTGCGGTCACGCGAGCAGGCTCATCCGGCGATCGTCTCCGTGGAAACGTTCACTCAGGCGCAGCTTTTGCGCCGGTCGAAGTCGACAGGCGGGTTGAAGACGGCACGCAAGGCCGAGCGAGGCGCCCGAAACACCGCACGGTCATATCTGCTGCGCGGACTGATCCGATGCGGAGTCTGCGGCCGGAAGATGCAAGGAGCCACGATCCGGAAAGGCGCCTATTACCGCTGTACCTCACGAACTATGGCGCCGGGCTCGCTGAAGCTGGAAGACCACCCGAAGACGGTCAACCTGCGCGAAGGCGTGGTCGTCGAGGCGATCAACGGATGGCTTCACGAGCTGTTCCACCCGGACAACCGCGACCGGACGGCGGCTGCGCTGCTCGGGTCGGACGGCAGTCAGGCCGGCGGGGGTCCACTGGAGGCGGCGCGAAACCGGTTGGCGGACGCGGAGGCGCGGCTTCAGCGGTATCAGGCAGCGATCGCGGCCGGCGTCGAGCCCGAAGCACTCGTCGACCCGATCAACCAGGCACAGGCGGAACGAGCCGCCGCGAAAGCGCAGATCGAGAGCGTTCCGGCCGACTCGACGGTGACCCGCGCGGAGATCTACGCGAGGATTGATGGGCTCGGCGATGTCTGCGGAACGCTGGCCGACGCCACGACGGCGGGCACGAGCCGCCTGTACCGGGCCTTGAACCTGGAGCTACGCTACGAACCAAAAGAGCTGGCCGTCTATGCGACGACCAGCCCGGGTGTAGATAGTGCGTGTGTCCGAGGGGGGACTTGAACCCCCACGCCCGTTAAGGGCACTAGCACCTCAAGCTAGCGCGTCTGCCATTCCGCCACTCGGACCTGCTGAACAAACAATATACGCCCACCCCGGCGCCTCCTTCAGGGGGGTCTGGATCCGCCGCTCGACAGCCTCTGGCAAGATCGAGAAGTTTCGCCCGGTCTGCATCGATCCAGGTGGGCCGACCTCGGCTGGGCCGTCGTGCGATCTTTTGGCCTTGTGGGCGTGGATCCCGTCACCCAGCAGCGAAACGCCGCCTCGCCTATACGGTTTACAAGACCGTCTTCGCTTCCTAGGATTCGCCGGGCAAGCCAGCGCGTTCGAGCGCCCTCGCGGACCTGGAGGTTGCGGTATGGCGCGCGCCGGACGGCCGGATGATGACGAGATGTCCGTTGATGAGCTGCTTCGGGAAACCGGGGCCATGCCGCGGTCGCTGGGGGCCTACGTTCCCCTCACGCGGGCTCGGGAGGACGATACCGGTGCCGGGTACCGGGAACGGCTCGAGCAGCGGGCGCGGGAGGCCGCCGCCGGGCAGCAGCGGGCCGGGCAGCGGATTCGGTGGGTCTCCGCTCTCTGCGGGGGCGTTGTCGTCGTCGGGAGCCTTGTCATCATTGCCGTCACCTCGGAAAGTTCGCCCGGGCGGCAGGCCGGCCTGGCGGCCGATCCGCTTGCTCCCGCCACCACTCCGCGGACCGTCGCCACCAGCGCCGCGCCGAGATCCGCTCCGGTGCCCACCGTGCTCCGGCAGACCTCGACCTCCGCGACGCCCGAAACGACCGCGCCGAAGACCACGGCCACCAGCCAGACGCAGGCTCCCGCGCCGCCCGCGCCCGTGGCCTCGTGCTCCGTCCGCTACGCCGTCACCGACCAGTGGAACAACGGGTTCACCGGCGGGGTCAAGGTCACCAACACCGGCAACCAGACGCTCTCGCCGTGGACCGCCACCTGGAACTTCACCGCCGGGCAGCGGGTCACCCACAGCTGGAACGGCGACTACGCCCAGAGCGGTTCGCGGGTCGTCATGAAAGCGGTTTCCTACAACCTGACCCTCGCCCCCGGCGCGACCGTCGACATCGGCTTCAACGCCTCCTTCGACCGCGTCAACCCGGCTCCCGTCGGGTTCACCCTCAACGGTGCGCGCTGCCGGACGAACTAACCGAGCACCTCGCGCATGAACTCGACCAGCCAGTGCTGGGCCGGGCTGCGGGCGTGCGTGTGCCGCGCGTACACCGACACCTGGGCCGGCTCGACCTCGAGCGGCAGCTCGAACAGCCGGACCCGGTGCTCGGCCGCGAACACCTCCGCCACCAGCCGGGGCACCATCGCCACCAGCTCGCCGTCCTGCACCAGGTACGGCAGCGCCGCGAACCGGGTCACCTCGAGCACCACGCGGTCCAGCAGGCCGCACGCCTCCAGCGCCCGGCGGGGGCCGTCGTGGCCGGTCGGGCCGAACACCGTCACGTGCCGCTCCGCCGCCAGCCGGCCGAACGTGACACCCGAAGCCAGCCGCGGGTGGTCCAGCGCCACCATGCCCAGGTAGCCCTCGGAAAACAGCGGGATCCGGGCGACGCGCTGGGAACTGATCAGCGGGGACGCGATGAACGCGTCGATCTCGCCGCGGCCGAGCTGGTCGGCCGCGCGGTCGACGTCCAGCGGCCGGACGGTCAGCGTCACGCCGGGAGCACGCGACGGCAGCGCCGCCACCAGACGCGGCAGCAGTGAGATCTCCCCCAGGTCGGACAGGCACAGCGTGAACGCCGCCCGGGCCGTCGACGGCGAGAACGACTTCGCCCCGCTCACCGCCGTCTCGATCTCCGACAGCGCGTGGTGCAGGGGTTCGTAGAGCGCGCGGGCGGTCGTCGTGGGCACCAGGCCGCCGCCGGTGCGGCGGAACAGCTCGTCGGCGAACCGGCGCCGCAGCTTCTGCAGGCTGTAGCTGATCGTCGGCTGGGTGACGTGCAGGGACTCGGCCGTGGCCGTCACGCTGCGGGTCTCGTAGAGCAGCACGAACGTGCGCACCAGGTTCAGGTCGAAGTCCGGCATATCGATCCCATCGATGAAGCAACCAGCCAACATTTATTGGAACACAGCCGCGCAGCTCCATAGGGTCGGGCCAACTTCGAGGAGGCCCGCCCCTATGCCCACCGCCCGCCGGCTCGCCCACGAGTTCCTGGACCGCCGTGGCCTGACGACCCTCTTCGGCAACCCCGGTTCCAACGAGCTGCCGTTCCTCGCCGGGCTGCCGGAGCACTTCCGCTACGTCCTCGGCCTGCACGAAGGCGCCGTCGTCGGGATGGCCGACGGCTACGCCCAGGCGACCGGCCGCCCGGTGCTGGTCAACCTGCACGCCGCCGCCGGCTCCGGCAACGCGATGGGCGCGCTCACGAACGCCGTCTACTCGCGCTCGCCCCTGGTGCTCACCGCCGGCCAGCAGGTCCGGACGGCGATCGGGCTGGAAGCGATGCTCGCCAACGTCGACGCGACGCAGCTGATGCGGCCCCTGGTCGGCTGGGCCGGCGAGCCGAGCTGCGCCGCGGACGTCCCGCGGTCGCTCGCGCAGGCGGTGTTCGAAGCCGAGCTGCAGCGGCGCCCGAGCTACCTCTCGGTGCCCTACGACGACTGGGCCGCCGAGCTGGGCGAAAGCGCGACGCTGGACCGCGAGGTCCAGCGAGGCCTGGCGCCGAGTGAAGCCCAGCTCGACGCCCTCGCCGCGAGCGTCGCCGCGGCGAAGAACCCGGCGCTGGTGCTGGGCGGCGACATCGACGCCACCGGGCTCTTCGGCCGGGCCGTCGCCCTCGCCGAGCACCTCGGCCTGCCGACCTGGGTGGCGCCGTCGCCGCACCGGCTGCCCTTCCCCAACCGGCACCCGCTCTTCCGCGGCGTGCTGCCCGCCGGCATCGCGCCGGTGTCGGCCGCGCTGACCGGACACGACCTGGTGCTGGTGCTCGGCGCGCCGGTCTTCCGCTACCACCAGCACGTGCCCGGTGCGTACCTGCCCGCGGGCACGCGGCTGATCCAGGTGACCGACGACGTCGGCGCCGCGGCCCGCGCGCCGATGGGCGAGGCCCTGGTCGCCGATCCCGCGCCGGTGATCGAAGCGCTGCTGGCCAAGGTGCCGGGCCGAAAAGCAAGCGCGGGCTACGCGGTGAACCCGGCCCCCAAGACCGGCGGGGAAGCCCTGCACCCGGAGCAGGTGTTCGCCGCGCTGCGCGACACCCAGGCCGGCGGCACCCGCTACGTCGTCGAGTCGACGTCGACGAATGCGGCCTGGTGGCGGCAGATGGACCTGCGCCGCGAGGGCTCCTACTTCTTCCCGGCCGCCGGCGGGCTCGGCTTCGGCCTGCCCGCCGCGGTCGGCGTCGCGATGGGCAGCCCGGACCGCCCGGTCGTCGGCGTGATCGGCGACGGCTCGGCCAACTACGGCATCACGGCGTTGTGGACCGCCGCGCACTACCGCGTGCCGGTCACCTTCGTGATCCTGCGCAACGGCGTCTACGGCGCCCTGCGGTGGTTCGGCGAGCTGCTCGGGACGCCGAACGTGCCCGGCACGGAGATCCCCGGCCTGGACTTCACCGCCATCGCCGCGGGGTACGGCGTCGAAGCCACCGCTGTCACCGGCGAAGAGGACTTGCGCGCCCAGCTCAAGACGACCCCGGACGGCCCGCGGCTGATCCAGGTCGACACCGAACCGACCACACCGGAGTGATCATGACCTTGCTCGATGACGCCTTCGTCCGCGGAAGCGGCGGCACCCACGCGGTCGTCGAACCGGCCACTGGGGACGTCCTGGGCCGCGTGGGCATCGCGACGCCGTCCGACGTCGCGGAAGCCGCCGCCACCGCCGCGAAGGCCCAGCGTGACTGGGCCCGGCGCAAGCCGGCCGAACGCGCCGCGGTGCTCCGCCGCGCCGGCGACCTGTGGGAGAAGCACGCCGCCGAGGTGCAGGACTGGATCGTCCGCGAGGCCGGTTCGACGCGGCCCAAGGCCGGGATCGAGACCGAGCTGGCGGCCGGGATCTGCTTCGAGGCCGCGGCCCTGCCCACCCACCCGCTCGGCGAGGTGCTGAGCACCGGCGAACCCCGCTGGTCGCTGGCCCGGCGGGTGCCCGCGGGGGTGGTTTCGGTGATCTCGCCGTTCAACTTCCCGCTGATCCTGGCCATCCGTTCGGTCGCGCCGGCGCTCGCGCTCGGCAACGCCGTGCTGCTCAAGCCCGACCTGCGGACCGCGGTGTCCGGCGGCGTGAGCATCCTGCGCGTCTTCGAGGAGGCCGGGCTGCCCGCCGGCCTGCTGCACCTGCTGCCCGGGGACGCCGCCGTCGGCGCCGCGGTGGTCGACGCGCCCGAAGTGTCGATCGTGTCGTTCACCGGCTCGACCGCGGCCGGGCGGAAGGTCGGCGAAGCCGCCGCCCGCTCGCTCAAGCGCGTGCACCTGGAACTCGGCGGCAACAACGCGCTCGTCGTGCTGCCGGGCGCCGACGTCGCCAAGGCGGCCTCCGCCGGCGCGTTCGGATCGTTCCTCCACCAGGGCCAGATCTGCATGACCACCGGCCGCCACCTCGTCCACGAGTCCCAAGTGGACGAATACGTCGCAGCCCTCGCGGAGAAGGCGCGACGGCTTCCCGTGGGCAACCCCGCCCAGAGCGACGTCGCGCTCGGCCCGATCATCGACGACCGGCAGCTCGCGCACGTCACCGACGTCGTCGACCGGAGCGTCGCGGCCGGCGCGAAGGTACTGGCGGGCGGGAAACCCGACGCGCCGTACTACCCACCGACCGTCCTCTTCGGACTCGACGACGCGAGCCCGGCTTGGCGCGAGGAGATCTTCGGCCCGGTCGCGCCGGTGCGCGCCTACCGCGACCTCGACGAGGCCGCGCGGCTGGTCAACGACTCCGAGTACGGCCTGTCGGTCGGCATCCTCGGCGACGTCGGCACCGCGATGACGCTGGCCGAGGAGGTCCGCTCGGGCAAGGTGCACATCAACGAGCAGACCGTCGGCGACGAGCCGACCGCGCCGTTCGGCGGCGTCGGCGACTCCGGCAACGGCTCCCGCTTCGGCGGGGCGAAGGCCAACATCGAGGCCTTCACCGAGACCCAGTGGCTGACCGTCCGCGCGGACATCGCGGGCTACCCCTTCTGAGGAGCACGACCATGACGACGTCTCCCGCCCGCGGCGCGTGGACGGCGGTCCTCTGCTGGCTGACCGTCCTGCTCGAGGGCTACGACCTGGTCGCGCTCGGCGCCACCATCCCGACCCTGCTCAAGAGCGGCCACCTCGGCTTCACCGCGGCCGGCGCGACCGCGGTCGCCACGGTGTCGCTGATCGGCGTGGCCGTCGGCGCCGCCTGCCTCGGCCCGCTCACCGACCGGTTCGGCCGCCGCGTGCTGCTGATCGGCTCGGTCCTGCTGTTTTCGCTGTTCACCCTGCTGACGCCGCTCGCGCCGAACGTCGCGACGTTCGGGGTGTTCCGGTTCGTCGCCGGGCTCGGCCTCGGCGCGTGCATGCCGGTGGCGCTCACGGTGATGTCGGAGAACCTGCCCGCCCGGCGGCGCGCCAGCGCGAGCACGTTCACCATGACCGGCTACCACGTCGGCGCGGTGCTGACGTCGGTCCTCGCGCTCTACGCCAAGGAAGACTGGCACCTGCTGTTCTACGGCGGCGGGATCGCCGGCCTGCTGGCCGTGCCGCTGATGTGGTGGAAACTGCCGGAATCGGCGGCCTACCTCGCGGCGAAGGAGACAGCCGAGCGCGTGCGCCTGCGCGACCTGCTGGGCCCCCGGTTCCGGCGGATCAGCATTGCCGTGTGGGCCGGTTCGTTCATGGGGCTGCTGCTGGTCTACGGCCTCAACACCTGGCTGCCGCAGCTGATGCGGACGGCGGGCTACCCGATCTCGACGTCGATCACGCTGCTGCTGGTGCTCAACGTCGGCGCGGTGCTCGGGCTGGTCCTGGCGGGCACGATCGCCGACCGGTTCGGCATCCGCCCGATCGCCCGGATCTGGTTCGGCGCCGGAGCGGTCCTGCTGGCGGCGCTGAGCCTGAAGATCGGCAACGCACTCGTGCTCAACGCGGTCGTGCTGCTGACCGGCGTGTTCGTGTTCTCCGCGCAGGTGCTGATCTACGGCTACGTCGCGCACGCGTTCCCGGCACAGGCCCGCGGCACCGCGCTCGGGCTGACGTCGGCGGTCGGGCGGCTGGGCTCGATCCTCGGCCCGTTCGTCACCGGGGCGCTCGTCACCGCCGGGGTCGCCTATCCGTGGGGCTTCTACTTCTTCGCCGTCGTGGCCGCGCTGGGGCTGGGTGCGGTGCTGCTGCTGCGGGGCGAGGAGCGGTTGGTCCCCGTGCCCGCCGGGTAGCCGCGAAGGACCGGCACCCGAGGAGGAACGATGTCACAACCCCACGACGAGACCGGCGAAATGGACTCGAGCGGGAACCCGGTCGGCGAGCCACCCCGCGACGAGCCCGCCGGGTCCGCCGGGCCGCTGGAAGACGAAGACGCGAAGGCGCGGCCGGGTCACCCGGCCGCGCAGGACCACTTCCGCGGCGGCGACCAGTAGCGCCCCAAGGCCACATTGGGTGCGTTCAACGCACCGAAGGCCACATTGGGTGCGTCCAACGCACCGAAGGCCACATTGGGTGCGTCCAACGCACCGAAGGCCACATTGGGTGCGTCCAACGCACCGAAGGCCACATTGGGGCGCATTCGTCGGTGGGCGACCTACCCAACGGGCCTCGATCATCGAACGGCTTGCGACGTGCGGCGGCTAGACCGTGTCCTCGGGCTTGCGGCGGCCCAGCGTCGCTTCCGGGTGCTCGGTGCGGCGGTCGGAGTCGCGCAGCACCTCGCGGGCCTGGGCCTCGGGGTCCGCGCTGTCGACGGCCTGCTCTTCGGGCAGCAGCTCGGCCCGGGTTTCCGTCCGGTCAGGGGTGTTGTCCATGCTCTGCGGGTACCCGCAGAGCGACGGTCTCAGACACCCCGCAGCCAGCCGAAGGCGAGCGCGAAGATCAGCCCGGCGACCATCAGCACCAGCACGCCGGTGAGGATCAGCCACAGCACCGGCGTCGCCTTCGACGGCATCGGCTGCGGGTGCGACAACCCCGACGTCTGGGCGGAGTCGGGTGGCGTGCTGCCCGGGGGCACGCCACCCCCGGCTTCCAGGTCCGGGGTCCGGCGGGGGTCCGGATCCGGGGGCGTGGCGGTCATGGCGGCACCGTCCTTCCGTCGCTCCCGCGGCGGGTGCCCGGCACACGGCCGGGCAAACCGCCGTCGAGGACGCCGGACTCAGTCCTTCGAGCGGCGGTTGCCGGCGGCGTCGCGGCGCAACCGGTCGGTCTGGGCCGAGATCTCGCCGAGCTGCTCGGCCAGGCCGGCGTGCGCGCCGGTCAGGTGCGGCCGGGCGGCGGCCAGCGGCGGGAGCAGCGTGGCCGGATCGTCGTCGCCGAGTGCCGCGCCGAGGCGGTCCGCGCTCTCCTGCGCGGCGGGGCCGAGCCCGTCGAGCGCGCTGACCCGGCCGGCGAGCTGGCGCAGGATCGCGGAGTTGCGCCGGGCCCAGTCGGCGACGGCGCGGTCACCCGCCCGCCGGTCGCGTTCCGCGTCGACGCGTGCCTCGCCGGTCTTCTCCCCGGTGTGCGAGGGTTGCAGCCGCAGGTAGCGCCGTTCCGCGGCCTGTCGACTGGCGACACCCAGCGCGGGGGCGAGCGCGACCCAGCTGGCGCCGGCCGCCCTGGCCGCCGTGATCAGCTCCGGTTCCCAGCTCGCGAGCTCCTCCCGCAGCAGCCGGAGGCCGGACAACGCCGCCAGGACCTGGTCCTGCGCCCCCGCCCCGGCCCGGGCGGCGGCGACCACCTCCTGGATCCGGCGCAGCGCGCCGGTGGGATCGGTTCCGTCCATCACGTCATCCTTTCGACGACTCTCATCTTGTCATCGTTTTGACGACATGCTAGAACAGACCCGCGTGTTGACACCAGAGCTGTCAAGTCCCAGGAGGTGGATCCCGATGTTGATGCGCACCGATCCGTTCCGCGACCTCGACCGGTTCGCCCAGCAGGTCTTCGGCGCCGGCACCTGGTCGAAGCCGGCCGCGATGCAGATGGACGCCTACCGCGCCGGCGACGAGTTCGTGGTCTGCTTCGACCTGCCCGGCGTCGATCCCGGCGCCGTCGAACTGGACGTCGAGCGCAACGTCCTCACGGTCAAGGCCGAACGACGGCCGCTGCCGACCGGTGACGACGTCCGGATGCACGTCTCCGAACGGCGGCTCGGCGTGTTCTCCCGCCAGCTGTTCCTCGGCGACACCCTGGACACCGAGCACATCACCGCGCACTACGACGCCGGGGTGCTGACCGTCCGCATCCCGATCGTGGAAAAGGCGAAGCCGCGGCGCATCGAGGTCGGCGGCGGCGCCGACCAGAAGCAGCTCAACGCCTGACTCCCGATCGGGGCGGGGCGGGGCCGGGCACGCACCCGGCCCCGCCACCACCGCGCCGAGGAGGGGTTTGCGGTGACCGGAACCGGCACGACGCACGGGGTCATCCCCTTGCTGGAGGAACTGCTCGCCCGGATCGCGGCCGACGTGCCGGGTGCCCTCGGCGCGGCGGTGTCCGTGCACCACCGCGGCGGCCCGCTGCACGCGGCCGCCACCCACGGCCTGTCCGCGGCCTTCGTCCCGGCGCAGCTGCACCGGTTCGGCGGCCCGGTCCCCACCGCCGGGCGGACCGGCGAGCCGGTGGTGACCGCGGACGTCTACGCCGACGACCGCTGACCGTCCCTGACGCTGAGTGGCCTGCTGGACCACCACCCCGCCCTCGCCGCGGACTGGCCGCGGCTGCGCGGGGTCGCGGCCCTGCCCGCGGTGTGGGACGCCGGAGGAACGCTGGTCCTGTCGGTGTCGGTCGACCGGCCCGCCACCGAAGAGACGCTGAACGTGCTGCGGCGTCACGAGCGGCTCGCCGCGATGGCGCTGGTCGTCGCCGAGGCGGCCCGGCCGGACCGGACCGGGCAGATGCTGGACCTCCTGCAGTCGCGAGCCGTGCTGGAGGAGGCCAAGGGCATCGTCATCGCCCTGCGCCGCTGCGACCCCGGCGAAGCGTGGCACACGCTGCGGGGGGGCGAGCCAGGAGTTCAACGTCAAGGTGCGCGAACTCGCCGTCGCGCTGGTGGAACTGCTCGCCGGCGCACCGGCACCCCAGCCGGACGGCGAGCGCACGATCCACCCGGGTCCGGCCGCCCGCCACGCGGCCCGGCAAGTGCTGCGGGCGCTGGAGAAGACCGGCCACTGACTCAGGATCGCCCGACGGATCGCTCGACGCGGAAGACCGCGATGCGGTCCGCGGCCGCGGCGACGGCTTCCGGCGTCGCCCCCTCCGCCAGCCCGGTCGTCACGAACCGCTTCCCCACGCTCGGCGGGCTCGTCTCGACCAGCCGGCGCAGGACCGGCCGCCGCTCCTCCACCGGCAGCTCGGCCAGCCGCACGGCCGAGGAGCGACGGCCGCGGGTGAGCGTCACCGCGCCCGCGGCCCGCACGTTCGCCACCCAGGCCGCCTTCGGATAGGCCTGGACGATGTAGTGGTGCCCCTCGATGGGGTTGACCGCGATGGGGAACGTGCGGGGCACACCGGTGCGCCGTCCGGGCACGGTGAGCAGCTGCATCGGGCCGAAGGCGACACCGAGCCGCTGCAGGCCGACGACGATCTTGTTGCCGGTGTTGACCATCCGGCGGTAGCTCTGCGCTGTTGTCATGCCGCGACAGTACACGATTTCATATGAGAATCATATGATCTGACTCTCGTAGCTAATCGCGTTCGGGACCGGGCTTCGGCTCCGGCGGCAGCGGATCGGGCACGGGAACGCCGGGCTCGGGGAACGGCCGGTCCGGCCCGGGCTCGGGCGCGACCGGATCGGGCCGGAGTGGTTCGGGGGGCAATGGGGGTGCGGTCGACATCGGTCTACCTCCGCCACGCTGCGCCGCCCGCGATTCGGGCGGCGATCGTCTGAGGGCTACCCGGTGCGGCGGGTCGCGGAAACCCCGCCGGGACGACGCCGCCGGGCGGACTGGGAGCCGGAGCCGGTCAGCGGGTCACGGGTGGTGGGCGTGGTCGCCCGAGGGGAGGTCGCGGTCCACGTGGTCCGCGTGGTGCAGGGCCTGGGCCAGCAGGCCACGCACGTGGTTGTCCGCCGCCGAGTAGAACACGAACGTTCCTTCGCGGCGGCCCTTCACCAAGCCCGCCAGCCGCAGCTTGGCCAGGTGCTGGCTGACCGCCGTCGGGGCGGCGCCGGCCAGTTCGGCGAGGCAGGCCACCGAGGATTCGCCCTGCAGCAGGGCCCACAGCACCTTGATGCGGGTCGGGTCGGCCAGCAGGCGGAACGACTCCGCGGCCAGGTGGACCTGCTCTTCGGTGGGCATGTCGAACTCCGGCAGCGACGTGTGCATGGCGGTAACCCTACTACTTGCGTATCTGCATGTCTGCGCAGGTAGACTGCCCTCCATGACGGGACACGGGCACGGACACGGGCACCGCCACTCGCGGTGGCGGCCGCACAGCCACGACAGCGCCGACCGCGTCGATCACGCCCTGGAAACCAGCCGGCGCGGGATCCGCGCGCTCGTGTGGTCGTTCGCCCTGCTGTCGCTGACCGCCGTGGCGCAGCTGGTGCTCGTGCTGGTCACCGGCTCGGTCGCGCTGCTCGGCGACACCATCCACAACTTCGCCGACGCGCTGACCGCCGTCCCGCTCGCGGTCGCCTTCCTGCTCGGCCGCCGGGCCGCGACCCGCCGCTACACCTACGGTCTCGGCCGCGCCGAAAACCTGGCCGGCGTGGTCGTCGTGCTCGTCGTCGCGGCTTCCGCGGCGATCGCCGGCTACGAATCGGTGGCGCGGCTGCTCGACCCGCGGCCGGTTTCGCACCCGTGGGTGGTCGCGCTGGCCGGCGTGATCGGCTTCGCCGGCAACGAACTCGTGGCGCGGTACCGGATCAAGGTCGGCCGCGAGATCGGCTCGGCCGCGCTGGTCGCCGACGGGCTGCACGCCCGCACGGACGGCTTCACGTCGCTGGCGGTCGTCGCCGGCGCGGCGGGTGTCGCGTTCGGTTTCCCCGCCGCGGATCCGATCGTCGGGCTCGTGATCACCGTCGCGATCCTGTTCGTCCTGCGCGACGCGGCCAGGGAAGTCTTCCGGCGGCTGCTGGACGCCGTCGACCCGGCGTCGGTCGAGCTGGCCGAACGGACCGCCCTGGCCGTCGACGGGGTGCTCGGCGCCCGGGACCTCAGGATGCGCTGGATCGGGCACCACCTGCGGGCGGAGCTGGCGGTGACGGTGGCGGCGGACCTGACCGTCGAGGCCGCCCACACGCTGGCCCACGAGGTGGAACACCGGCTGCTGCACACGATCCCGCGCCTGACCGCGGTGGTGATCCACACCGAACCGGCCACCGGGGCGGACCGGGCGCACGACGCCGTCGCCCACCACCGCTGATCAGCCGACGGGCTGCTCCGCCGGTTCCGGCTTCGGGCTCAGCACCCCGGCGAACACCGCCGCGAGCACGCACAGCACCACCGGCACCGCGAACGTCACGTTCAGCGGCATCCACCGCGTCAGCCCGCCGATCAGCGCCGGACCGGCCAGCAGCCCCACGTACCCGAGGCCGACCACCCGCGCCATCAACGCGCCCGACGCCCGCGTGTCCAGGTTGCCAGCCGCTGTGAACAGCTGCGGGACGCCGCCGGAGAGGCCGAGGCCGAACAGGGCCCAGCCCACCAGGGACACCGGCACCCACGGGGCCGCCGCGGCCGTCGTCAGGCCCACCGCCGCCAGGATCGCCCCGTACCGGACGATCGCCGCCGGGCCCGCCCAGGCCGCGACGCGGTCGGTCAGGAAGCGGCCGGTCGTCATCGCCACCGCGAACGCGCCGTACGCCAGCGCCGCCGTCGACGCCGAGGTGCCGAGCACCTTTTCCATGTGCAGCGCGGCCCAGTCGTTCGCGACGCCCTCCGAGAGCATCAGCGCGAGCGCCAGCAGGCCGAGCAGCCAGACCGTGCGGCCCGGGGTCCGGCGGCGCACGACCGGCTCCGGCTCGGCGACGGCCCCGGCGGACGGCACCTCGGAAACCGGCGCATCGGCCGGCTCCATCAGGAACCGGGCCGACACCAGGGAAAGCAGCACGCACACCAGGCCCGTGCCGATGAGCGTCACCCCGGTGGGCACGCCCGCGCCCAGCGTGGCCGCGCCGATGACCGCGGCGATCGCGCCGCCGATCGACCACATCGCGTGGAACGCCGCCATGATCGGGCGCGGGTAGGCCCGCTCGACCACGACCGCGTGGGAGTTCATCCCGACGTCGATCGCGCCGTTGCCGAAGCCGAAGAAGATCAGCGACAGGCCGAGTGCCCACCACGAGTTCGCGAACCCGGGCGTGCACACCGCGAGGCCGAGCAGCACGCCGGCGGCCGGGACGAGCCGCCGGTGCCCGAGCCGGTCGACGAGCGGGCCGGACACCTGCATGCCGGCGAACGCGGCACCGCCGAGCACCAGCAGCAGCGCGCCGAGCGTGCTGTGCGAGATGCCCGTCGCGCGTTCGATGCTCGGGATGTGCACCACCCACATGCCCATCGCGAACCCGTTGAGGCCGAAGAACATGAAGGTCGCGAACCGGGCGGCGCGCGGGCGGGGCAGGACGGTCATCGGCTCTCCCAGGGGACGGCAACGTGCACGAGCACGCCGAGCTCGGCCAGCGCGGCACGCTGATCCCCGGGCGCACCGGGGTCGGTGATCACCACGTCGGCGCGGTCGGCGGGACAAACGCAGGCGAGCGCGGACCGGCCCCACTTCGCGCCGTCGGCGAGCACGATCACCCGCGCCGCGACGGCGAGAGCGGCCTGCTTGACCTCGGCGTCGCCCAGGTCGAAAGCCGTGAAGCCGGAGTCGACGCCGAACGCACAGGGACTCAGCACGGCGACGTCGAAGCGCAGGGCCCGCAGCGACGCCAGCGTCAGCGGGCCGACGAGGGCCTGCTCCCCCGGCCGCGGTTCGCCGCCGGGCAGCAGGAGCCGGACGCCGGGTGCCTCGGCCAGCTCGCGGGCCGCGTGCAGGGACAGCGGCATCACGGTGATCGATCGCCCACGCAGCAGCCGCGCCAGCTCCAGCGCCGTCGTGCCGCTGTCGAGGACGACCGTCTCGCCGTCGCGGATCAGCTCGGCCGCCGCGGCGGCGATGGCCCGCTTCGCCGCGATCGCGGCCGTCTCGCGGACCGCGAACGGGGGTTCGACCCCCGACGGGAACGCCGGCACCGCGCCACCGTGCACCCGGCGCAGCACGCCACGGGACGCCAGCTGGTCGAGGTCGCGGCGGACGGTCATCTCCGACGCGCCGGTCGCCTCGGCCAGCTCGGCGACGCCCACCTGGTCGGCACCGCGCAACCGCTCCACGATCACCCGTTGCCGTTCCGCGCTCTTCACGCCGTGATGCTCGCAAGCCACCCGCGCTCGCACAACCGATTTGTTCGTTCGCTCACGCTTCTTGTGCGAACTACCGTTGCGGCATGATGGGGCCGTGCACGCCGCCGAGACCACCGCGACCCCGTGACCGGGGGCTACCTGAAGGGCCGGATCCGCCGCGAAGACATCATCACGGCGGCGGCCGCGGCGTACGGCGAACTCGGCTACCACGGCTCGTCGCTGCGGGAGATCGCCAAGCGGGTCGGGATTTCGCACGCCGGCCTGCTCTATTACTTCCCCACCAAGGAAGCCCTGCTCGCCGCCGTGCTGGAACGCCGGGACGCCGAGGACTCCGAGCGCGAGCAGCTGACCGTGCCGCCCGGGCTCGCGGTCCTGCGCCACTTCGTCGCGCTCGCCGAGCACAACGTCCGCCACCCCGGGATCGTCGACCTCTACTCGCGGCTCGCCGCCGAAGCGGTCGCCCCGGACCACCCGGCGCACGAGTACTTCGTGCGCCACTACCGGGCCGCGCGCGACGGCGTGCACGAGTCCTTCGAGACCCTCGCGGCCCGCGGCGAGCTGCGGGACGGCGTCGAGCCCGCATTGGCGGCGCTGACGTTCATCGCGCTGATGGACGGCCTGCAAGTGCAGTGGCTGACCGTGCCCGGCGAGGTCGACCTGGTCGGCTCGCTGCGCTTCTACCTGCAGAACCTGCTCACCGTCCCGATCTAAAGGGTTTTCGCGTACGGGTCCCGGCCCGACCCAAGCGCCCCAAGGTGGCCTTGGTTGCGTTCAACGCACCCAAGGTGGCCTTCGGTGCGTTCAACGCACCGAAGGCCACCTTGGGGCGCACCCGTCTGTGGACAACCCCGATCCCGCACTAGAGGGTTTTCGCGTACGGATCCCAGCCCGCCGGCAGCAGCGGCGGGACGTCGACGGTGCTCGCGACCTCCACGCTCTGCCCGCGCGTCATGGATTCGTCGATGGCCAGCATCGCGTCGAGCACGTGGAAGGCCAGCTCGCCCGACGCGCGTTCCGGGACACCGGCCCGGATGGCCCGCGCCAGTTCCAGCGCGCCGGTGCCGCGCGACGCCGGGTGTCCTTGCGGCGCCAGCTCTTCCGGCTCGTCCCGGTCGAGCAGGTGCAGCCGGGTCGGCTCGTCGAACCGGTTGGGGTCCGGCAGCACGGCGGTGCCGAGGGTGCCGGTCAGCTCGGCCAGTGCGGGCCGGCTGAGGGCCGAGTCGAAGCTCAGGACCAGCTGGGCCGGCGCGCGCTCGAACTCGACGAGCGCGATGACCGTGGTCGGCACCGACACCGGGAACTCCGTGCCCGCCCGCGGCCCGGACCCGACGACGCGGGTGTCGCGCCCCCGCCCGCCGGCCCCGGTGACGCGCCGGATCGGGCCGAGCAGGTGCACCAGCGCCGTCAGGTAGTACGGGCCCATGTCGAGCAGCGGCCCGCCACCGGGCTGGAAGTAGAACTCCGGCGCCGGGTGCCACCGCTCCGGGCCCGGCACCTGGAACAGGGCCAACGCGGTCAGCGGGCGGCCGATCCGGCCCGCGTCGACGGCCTGGCGCGCGGTCTGCAACGCAGCGCCGAGCACGGTGTCGGGGGCGCTCGCCACGCGCAGGTTCAGCTCCCGTGCGCGATCGAGGAGCTTGCGGCCGGTCTGGCGGTCCAGCGCGAGGGGCTTCTCCGTCCAGACGTGCTTGCCCGCTTCGAGCGCGGCGAGCCCGACCTCGGCGTGCGCGGCCGGGACGGTCAGGTTGACGACCAGCTCGACGTCCGGGTCGGCCAGCAGTTCGGCCACCGTGCCCGCCCGCGGCACGCCGTACTCGGCCGCACGCGCCGCCGCGCGTGGCGCGTCGAGGTCGGCGACGTGCACCACGCGGACGTCCGGGAAGGCCGTGAGGTTTTCGAGGTAGGTGCCGCTGATGACGCCGGTGCCGATGATCCCGACCCCGACCGGCCCGCCGGTCACCGGTTCGCGCCGGTCAGGAAGGCGTGGCTGGCGGTGATGGCCTCGAAGAGGTCGCCGTCACAGGCGTCGAACTCGACCACGCGCAGCGCGTCCGGTGCGGCGGCCAGCACCTCGGCGACCGGCACCCGGCCCTGGCCGGCCGGGACCTGGCCGGTGGCGTCGGTGGCGAGCCCGCCGTCCTTGACGTGGATCGCCCGCACCCGGTCGCCGAGCCGCCGCAGCAGGGCGGGCGCGTCCTCGCCGCCCGCGGTGGCCCAGTAGGTGTCGACCTCGAGGGCGACGGCCGGGTCGAGCTGCTCGGCGAACACCTCGAGGGCGCTGCGGCCGTGGATCCGGGATTCCAGTTCCCACCAGTGGTTGTGGTAGCCGACGCGGATGCCGTGCCCGGCCGCGAGTTTCGCGGCGGCGTTGAGCGCCTCCGCCGTGGCCGCGATGTCGGCCGCTTCCCGCCACCGCTCGGGCGGCACCAGCGGGTCGATCACCAGACCGATGCCCAGCTCGGCGGCCGCGGCGAAGACGGCGTCCTGATCGGCGCCCAGCAGGCGCGCGTGCGCGGTCGGGGCGGTCAGGCCGTTGGCGGGCAGCCCGGCCCGCAGGGCTTCGGCGTTCTCGACGACGCCGTACGGCTCGACCTGCGTGAAGCCGATCGCGGCGAGCCGCCGCAGGGTGCCGGCGGGATCGGCCGCGAAGGCGTCGCGGACCGAATACAGCTGCACGGAAGGCACGCTCGTCACCGGCTTCTCCACTTCCCCGTGGCGGCCGTCCGCCGCGGCTCCCCAATTTCTACCACCTGGTCAAAATTGTGACCAGGGGATTCCCGGGCGGTCCACCGGACGGCCGTGCGCGGCACCGGGTGCCCCGGCTCACGCCGGACGGGGTTTTGGCAAGCGCCCGATGGGGCAGTAACGCCAAGAGCACGCAGCCAGGGCCGATCCGGGAGGTGCCGGTAGTGGACAGGGCAGGGGACGAAAGGGACACGGGAGCCGCCGTCGGGCGCCCGGGCTCCCGTCGCGACCTGACGGACCTGTCCGAAGCCGCGCGAGACCTCGACCGGCGGATCGAGCAGCACCTCGAACGGCTGCGCCGGGAACGCGCCCAGCGCGCCGCCGACATCCCCGACCAGCGGCTCCGCCCGAGCGGCTGACCGGGTCGCGAGCATTTACCACGGCGGCCGGGCCGACCGGTCACCCTTCCGGTTCCGCCGCCGGTTCTTCGCCGGGCGACGTCCCGTCGCGCAGCCACTTCAGCTTGACCTCGAACTGGCCCTGCAGCCCGGTGCGCGCGATCACCGCACCGGCCTGGGCGTCGAGCTTGACGCCGAACTTGAGCTCGACCTCGTCCGGGCCCAGGTCGCGGAACTGCGCCAGCGCGGCGGACGCGGCCGCGCGGACTTCGCCCAGCGCGTGCTCGAACGTCGTGGTCGCCTTGCGGAGCACGCCCGAGGGCGCCGCGGCGTGTTCCAGTCCCGGCTCGCCCTCGACCTCGACGACCACCGAACCGCCGCCGGCCAGCGGGAACCGCACGAACTCCTGCACCGGATCTCCTTTTCTGGTAAGGGTTTGCCGCCTCAGCACGGCAGGTCGAGCCACTGCTCCTCGCCGATGCTCCGGCGCACCCGCTCCAGCTGCCCGAGGAGGGTGGGCAGCCGCTCGGGGCGGGCCAGGTACTCCAGCACCGCCTGGTAGAACGCGCTGGCCATCGCCGAGGGCATCAGGTCCGACGCGTCGAAGCACAGGGTGGCACCGCCGGCGAGGGTCGTCGCGATCCGCCGCGTCACGTCGCTGCGGTAGACGTCCTGCCCGACGAGGCCCTGGTGCACCGAGAACGTCGTCCCGCCGGACGGCCAGATCCGCTGGCCCTCCGCCCCGGCCAGGTAGACCATGAGCCGGCGCGCGGCCGGGGTGTCGCGGAACATCCCGGCGAGGTCGGCCGAGACCTCGGACGGCCCGGCACCGCCGGCACCGGGGAACGGGAAGAACCGGAAGTCCCGGTCGGGGGCCGGGGGCCCGACCGGGCGCCGGACCGCGGTGTACCCGCCGATCGCGAACGAGCCGAGGTGCTCCAGCACGCACCCGGGCGGATCGGCGAACATCGCGCGGCCGGCGTCGGCGAACGAGGTGAGCAGCGCCGCCGTGCTGCCGCCGCGGACCGCGCCCGGCTCCAGGACCAGCGTGCCCCAGCTCCGCCACGCGTCCGCCACCGCCGGATCGGTCCACGCCAGCCGGCCGGCGGCCCAGTTGCTGTAGACCTCCGGCCCGGCGCGGTGCAGCAGGATGTCCTCCAGCCAGTCCGTGCCGGGGAACCCGGAGTTCGGCGGGGCACCCATGCCGAGGCACCACGGCCGCTGCCCGGCCGCGGCCATCCGCCGGGACACCGCCACCAGTTCGTCCCATGTGGACGGTACCGGGCCGGGGAACGACTTCGGTGTGTACCAGACGATGCTCTTCAGGTCGGCCTTCACCGCGACCGCGTACACGGCGTCGGCGCCGAGCTGCTGCAGCTTCCGCCACTGCGGGCTGTACGCCGCGGTGGTCTCGGTGCCGAGAACGCCGTCCAGGGGCTTGACGTCGCCCGAGCGCACGTAGACCGCGAGTTCCGCGGGGTTCGACAGCACCGCCACGTGGGGCGGGGTGCCTTGCTGCAGGTCCCCGCGCAGCACCTGGTTCTGCGCGCGGGTGCCCTGGTAGCTCACGGCGATCCCGGTCGCCCGGGTGAACCCGTCGAGCACCCGCAGGAACGCCTGCTGCTCGTCGCCGGTCCACGGCCCCAGCACCGTCAGCTCCTCCGTGCCGCTCCCGGCCGAACACCCGGACAGCAGCAGGACGACGGCCATCGCCAAGCCGGCGCATCGCTTCATCACGGCTCTCTCCGGCCTCTCGTCGCACGGAACCGGTATTCGTCGAGGCGGGGTTGCAGGCCGGTCACCGCCAGTACGCCGATGCCGGCGGCCAGTACCGGGATCCCGTAGCCGAGCAGCCCGTTCCAGCCCGGTTCGGTGAGCCCCGGCCCCAGCAGCGCCGCCTCGTCGACCTCCTCCGGTGGCCCGGCCGGAACGGCGGGCGGGACGGTCGTCACGGCGGCGAGCGCGGCCACCGTGTCACCGCAGGCGGCCGCGCCACCCGGACGGCACTGCGCGACCAGCACCTGGGCGAGCGTCCACTGCACCCCGGCGGCGGCGGCCGTGGTGGCGGCGGACCGCGTGTCCACGACCCGCTCCAAGGCGGCACCGCTGTGCCTCGCGTCCGACTGGAGGCCCAGCAGCAGCGCCGTTCCCGTGCCCAGCAGCACGCACGCCGCCGTGGCGGCCAGCAGCGCGGTGTTCACCGTGCGCCGGAACCGCCGGGCGAGGAACCGCTGGGTCCACGCCAGCGTGCCGAGCAGGACCACCAGCGGCAGCGCCCAGAGCAGCGTGATCGCCGGGTCCAGCCAGTTGGCGCCGAGCTGGTCGTCGAGCGCGGTCCGCTGGGCGGCTTCGAGGGTGTCGAGCCGCGCGAGGATGCCGTTCTCCGGTGCGGTCAGCAGGTCCGACGCCGACAAAAGGTTGCTCGCGGCGAGCGGGCCGCCTCCGTTCTGCCGGAAGTGGGCGTCGGCCTGGCCGATGAAGCCGTTGTAGGCCGGCAGCAGCCCTTCGATCAGCCGGAGCGTCCGGCTGCCCGCATCCCCGGCCGCGTTGTGCTCGGCGACCCGGGCGAGCTGCTGGCTGGCCAAGGCGATTTCGTCCTCGTACTGCTCGCTGGGGCCGGTCAGCGTCGCCTGGCCGCCCTGGAACGCGGCCACCGCGGCGCCGTGCGCGGCCACGATCGCCCCCTTGGCCAGCGACACTTCGAGCACCGCGGGCGCGGTCCGCTCGCGCACCTCGGCGATGCTGGCCCGCACGCCGAGGAAGGTCACCAGGGCCGTGCCCAGCACCAGCACACTGCCGGCCACCAGGCCCAGCCGCAGCCACCACAGGGTCTGCCGGGTCGTGCTGGTCGCGGTCACGAAGCCGCTCCGGCCTCGAACGGTTCACCACAGCGCCCGCACCGCTTCGCCGACGGCCGCGCCTTGTGTCCACAGTGGATACACTGGCGCGGCGCGCCGACGGCTTCGGGCGCGACGGCGACGGCGGCGGCGGGTTCCGCCGAACCGGTGTAGGTGGAGATGGTCGAACCGAGCACCAGGGAAAAGCCGTCGCGCGGGCGCACGCCGTCCTTGATCGCGACCGTGCCGTCGTCGCGCACGTCGACCAGCCGGCCCAGGCGCTTGAGGATCTCCGCGTTGCCCAGCTCGGTCGCCAGGCGGACCGCGGTGCCCCATTCGCGTGCCGCCGCCACCCGGTCGTCGCGCTCGAAGGCGTCCCAGCCCGCCCGGACCGCGCGGCCCAGCTCGGCCTGCCCGCTGACGCGGGCGACGTCGTCGTCCGGCACGCTGGAGAGCGCCAGGTCGTCGGTCAGGTAGCCGACGACGGCCCGCGGTTCGCCGACCGCCTCGCCGGCACCGGCGAAGAGGGCGACGGTGCCCAGCAAGCGGTCCTCGTACCGCGTCAGCTCGGCCGTCTCGACGTCGAGGCAGAGGTGGTACTCGCGCAGTTCGTCGCCCCACGCCCCGGTGGGCAGCTCGAACACCCGGCCTTCGGGCTGCCCCTGCGCGGTCAGGTCGACCTCGGTCGGGAAGACCTGCTTGACGAACCGCAGCCTGGTGTAGGGCATCGTGGTCAGCCGCAGCCGCAGGTCCGGTACCGTCCGGCCCATCGCCCGCTCGACCAGGCGCCGGAAGTCGCCCGCGAGTTCGGCGTCCTCCAGGACGGCGTCCGCGCTGCCGCGCAGGACGGACGCGATGCGCTGCAGGTCCCGCGGTTCCCAGTCGTCACCGATGCCCCGGGCGTCACAGGCGAACCGGCCGCGGCTGCGCTCGAGCGCGGCTTCCAGCGCACCCGTGCGGTCGGACTCGTTCTTGCCGTCGGTGAGCAGCACGGCGTGCCGGATGGCGGCCGGGGTCTTCCCGAACAGGTCACCGGCCAGGTCCAGCCACGTGCTCATCGCCGTGCCGCCCCCGGCGATCAGCGCCGACGCCGCGGCCTTCGCCTCGTGGCGGGTCCGCTCGCCGGCCACCGCCAGCGGCGGCTCGGACGGGTACACGAGCCGGGCGCGCCCGGTGCATTCGACCACCCCGAACAGCACGCCGTCCCGCAGCGACCCGATGGCCGCCCGGCAGGCGTGCCGCGCGGCCTCGATCTTCGTCGGCGGCCAGTCCATCGAGCTGGAGCAGTCCACCAGCAGCAGTTCGGCGGTCGGCGGCGGCCCGGCCGCGGGCACACCGGCATCGCCCACCCGCACGGTGAGGACGACGTCCATCCGGTCGTCGGCGGGCGCCAGGTACTTGTTCTGGCTCAGCTGAAGGGTGAACGACGGGCGGTCCCGCTCGGGCATCCGATCACCTTCTCGTCTTCGGCCGGACGGAGTTGGCGAGATCGACCAGCACGCCGTGGGCATTCCGGTCCGGCGCCCGCTCCGCAAGGCGGCGCAAGGACACCTCCAGCAGCGATCGCAGGCCGCGCTCGGTGACGGGCTCGCCGAGCAGCGCGCCGCCGTCCCAGGCTTGGCCGCCGTCGAGCCCGGGCAGGCCGGCCAGTGCGGCCTCGCGGACCAGTGCCTCCAAGCGGTCCTGGGCCTCGCGGTCGAGGTAGAGCTCGGGCAGGCGCCGCGCCGCGTCGGCGAAGCCGGCGCGGTCCGGTGGCCCGGACGGCAGGCGGCCGGCCCGGATGCGCACGGCCGCGATCCGCGCGGCGTCGTAGTGGCGGGAGATCGGCGGCACGGCGTCGAGCAGGGCGACCGCGGTGTCGCGGCCGTGGGTCCGCAGGGAGCAGCGGGCCAGGCCGAAGGCGGCGCTGACCTGGCCGTGGTCGCGGTGCCACACCGAGCGGTAGCAGCGCTCGGCCCGCTCGGTCTGCCCGCGCAGCTCGGCGCAGAACCCGAGCGCCAGCTTCGGCGCGATCTCGCCGGGCCAGCTGCGGTGCACCCGGTCGAACGCGGCCGCCGCCTGTTCGGCGTCGTCGCGGGCCAGTGCCAGCAACCCGTGGTGCCACGCCGCCCGCCAGTCGCGGGCGGCCTCGGCCCCGAGCTGCTCTTCGGCGTTCGCCAGTGCCGCGGCCGCGGCGTCCGAGTCGCCCAGCGCGACCAGCGCCCGCGTGCGGGCGAACGCGATCTCCACCGAGCGCTCGCCGAACATCGCGAGCTTGTCCAGCCAGCGGTGCGGCCCGGACGCGCCCGCGGCGGCGATGAACCCGGCCGCGGCGTCCTCGGGGGCGACCCGCGGGATCGGCAGCCGTCCTGCACCCTCGGCGGCACCGGGCAGGCCGAGGTCCAGCGGGCCGTCGGCACGTCCGCCGGCGACCCAGTGGTCCAGGCCGGGCACCGCGCCGAGGCCGTCGTCGAGCAGTTCCGCGGTGTCCTCGAACAGCGCCGACGGCACCGGCCGCGGCCGTTCGTCGCGCAGCGAAAGGATTTCCCGGCGCACCCCGTCGAGCTGTTCGGCCATTTCGGCCGCGGTGGCGAACCGCCGCTCGAACGGCGCGACGGCCCGTTCGAGCACCCGGTGCAGCGAGTCCAGGCCGCCGGCGACGCGGTCCGGGTCGGCGTCTTCGGCCGCGGCTTCGAGCAGCACCTGCAGCGTCCGGCCCACCGTGTGCAGGTCCGAGCGCACGGTCAGGCCGTGCCGGGCCAGCTCGTGCGCCGGTGCCTGGAAGCCTTCGGTGCCGACGCTCGGCCCGGTCGGGTCGCCGAGCGGGCGGGCCGCGCCGAGGTCGATGACCGTGACCCGCTTGTCGCCGTGGATCACGTTCTCCGGCTTCATGTCGCAGTAGAGCAGGCCTTCGCCGTGGAGGTAGTCCAGTGCGCCGAGGATCGCCCGGCCGTAGACGATCACGTGCTCCACCCGCGGCGGCGGCCCCTGCTGCAGGAGGTCCCGCAGCGACCGGCCGCCGACGTACTCCATCACCAGGTAGGTGTCCGGTTCGCCGTCGCCGCCGGGCGACACGTGCTCGACGAAATCGCTGATGCGCACGATGTTCGGGTGGTTGAGCCGGACCAGCACATCGCGTTCGACCCGCGCCATCGCCCGCAGCACGGCGTTGCCGCTGTTGATCACGCCCTTGAGGGCGACGTGCTGCCCGGAGAGCGCGGTGTCGGCGGCCAGGTACACCCAGCCGAGCCCGCCCCGGGCGAAGCAGCCGAGGACGTCGTAGCGGTCGCCGACTCGCTCGCCGCGTTTCAGCTTGGGCAGGAAGGAGAAGCGGTCGCCGCAGTTTTCGCAGAACCCCTCGGCGAACGCCGGTTCGCCGGCGTAGGCGCGGCCGACGGGTTCCCCGCAGTGGCCGCAGAACCGGTGCTGCTCGGGGTAGTCCGGGTCGGCGAGGACGAGCTTCTCCGGGTCCGGCACCTCGACCGCGGGCAGTGACCGGAAGTCCGCCTCGCCGCTCCAGAGCTCGACGCTGCGCCCGAGTTCACCACTGCGCCGGGTGCTCTCCGGAGCGGGCGCGGACGTGGACGGCGGCTCGGCGGGCACCCGGCGGCGGCCGCACACCTCGCAGAACCCGATCGGCCCGACCGGACGGCCGTGGCACCACGCCGTCGTCACGCGCCCTCCAGCCGGCGGCGGACCGCCCGCACGTACCGCTCGACCAGCCCGGCCGCGGCCTCCGGTTCGTCCGGCCGCGTGGCCAGCGCCGCCATGGCCGGCCGGTACAGCTCCGCCAGTTCCTCGTCCTCCATCAGGCCCGCGTCGGTCGCCTTGGCGTTGTAGCCGCGCAGCCGCCCGTGCAACTCGTCGTGCCGGGCGGCCAGCGCGTCGAGTTCGGCGGACAACCGGACCAGCTCCCACCGGGCCGCTTCCGCGACCCGTTCGGTGGCCGCCAGTGCCCGCCGCACCCGGCCCGGTTCGATCCGCTCACCCGCCGAGCGCAGCGCGGCCAGCCGCAGGCGCAGATCCGCGGAGCTGCCGGGCACCACCGCCCGCGAGCCGAGCCGGGCGACCTGTTCGCGGGCGCGGTCTTCCTCGTGCTCCACCATGTCGACCAGCAGCGCCAGCCGGTCCAGGCGCCGCGCGTTGCGCTCGTTCTCCCAGCGCCGGGCCAGGTGCACGCCGGGTGAGTCGGGCCCGGTGAACTGGACCAGCACGGTGGCTCCCTTGTCCACCAGCGGCCGCACCACCGCGGTGAGCACTTCCTCCGGTGCCCGCGCGTCTTCGACGCCGGTCACCGCCACCGCGACGTCCTCGGGGTGCGTCTGCAGCACGGTGAGCACCTCTCCGGTGCTGATCCCGGCGCTGACGTGCTCGGCCACCTCGACGGTGGTCTTGCCGGCCGCGTCCACGATCGCGACGAGCCGCTCGCCGGGGACCCGGTCCGGCCGGGATCCCCGGCGCTCGCGGCGCACCTGCGTCAGGAACCCGTCCCGCACGGCCGAGTCGCGGTCCCCGATGACGACGATCAGCGGGCCCGCCGACGGCCGCGGCGGCTCGCCCACCCACCGGGCGACGTCCGGCACGTGCCGGACGAGCACCTCGACCGGGATCAGGTAGGCGAGCCCCGCGCGTTCGTCGGTGTACTCGGTGACCACCATGCCGAGCACCGCACCGGTCGCCTTGTCGATCACGCCCGCGCCGCTGAACCCACGGCGGACGCGCTCGCCGGGCAGCGGCGAGTTGAGCTGGATCCACTCGCCGGCGGCGCCGGCCGGGCCGGCCAGCTCGGCGTTGTTGACCCAGACGCCGTAGCGGTGCGGAGCCGGGAAGCCGTAGGTGTGGACCACCCGGTCGCGCACCGCGCCGAGCCGCACCAACGGGGCGCCCGGCACGTGGGGGAAAGCTTCGGCGAGGTCCAGCAGGGCGATGTCGCCCCGGCCGTCGTCCGACGGCGGCACCCAACAGCCCGGCCGCACGGTGGCGAGCGTCTCCGGCATCCCGCCGAGGCCGACGAACCGGACCAGCACGTGCGCTCCCGAAAGCGCTTCCTCCCCCGCGGCCTGCACCACGTGCGCGCAGGTGAGCACCGTGGATTCGCCCAGCAGCATCCCGGCGCCCAGTGCCCGGCCCGACGAGTTCACCAAACACACTCGCCACGGTTCCGGGTCCCCCGCGCGCCCCTCGGCAGAACCGTTGTGCTCCCTCACCGGGTGCGACCTTACGACCCGGCACCGACACTCCGGGGCCGGTTCGCCCGCTTACCCCCGCAGATCACCCGATCGGCCGCGGAACTCCGCGTGGCCGTGGGGAAATCACGGGTTCACGGCGGTCTCCGGTGGGCGGTGCCCGATCCCGGACGGCACCGGTCAGGCGATCGTCCGCAGCCGGCGGAGGGCGAAGAACACCAGCGCCGCCGCGAGGACCACGAAGATGCCCGTCTCGATGCCCTGGAAGAGCCAGAACCGGTCCCCCGGCTGGTACTGCAGCCAGTTGACCGCGCCGGGGCCGGCCTCGCTGCCGGTGCAGCCGCCGGGCGGGCACGGGCCGATCTGGGCGTTCGGCAGCACCAGCTCCCCGGCCGCGTTGCGGACACCGACGTCCAGCACCCAGTTCCCCGACGCCGGATTCGGCGTCTGCCCGCCGGCCGGGGCGAACGTGAGGCTCTGCGCGGGCAGGTACCGCGGCCGGGCGAGGACTTCGATCGCGACGCGGACCACCGCGAACCCGGCCAGGGCGATCGCCATGGCGGGCAGGACCTTCCGCCAGTACGTCCCGGCGAAGACGCCCAGCGCCAGCGCGAACAGCGTGTACGCGATCGGGACGATCCCCTGCACGTCGAACGAGAGGTAGCTCAGCCGGCCGGTGCTCGCGCTCACCAGCGGCCGGAACCACCACGACACCCCCAGCGCGTACCCGACGGACAGCACAACGGTCATCGCTCCGACCAGGCCGAACTTGGCCACCGCCCACTGGAGGCGGCTCACCCCCTGCGTCCACACCAGACGGTGGGTGCCCTGCTCGATCTCGCGGGCGACCAGCGGCGCGCCGAAGAACACGCCGACCAGCACCGGCAGGACCACGAACAGCACGGCGATGGAGACCATGCCGCTGAACTCCTGCTGGAACTGGTGGCCGAGGCTTCCGCACCGCGAAACCGCCTCGGTCTGCGTGATCAGCGACGCGCTGCCGAGCGTGGACCGGCAGGCGCCCAGGCCGAGGCGGTCGTACTTCGCGTGCATCGCCAGGCCCGTGGGCACCATCAGCGCGCCGAGCGCGGCCAGCGCGGCCAGGGTGAACAGCGCCTGCTTGCGGTGCTGGCGCCAGATCAGCCAGATCATGCCGGCACCTCCCACGCGGACGCCGGGACGCGGGTCCCGGCTTCGGCGAGGTGCGCCAGCACCACGTCTTCCAGGGTCACTTCGTGCTCCGTCCACAGTGGATCGATCGGGCCGTCGCCGCGGCGGACCAGCAGCGTCGACTGGCGTTCGGTGTGGCTGGCGCGGACCACCTCCGCCACCCCGGCGATGGATTCGCTGCCGGCCCGCGGGCCGGTGAGCGTGCGGTGGCCGGCGAGCAGCTCGTCGACCGGGCCGGCCAGCCGGACCTGGGACCGCTGCAGGACGATCAGGTGGTCGCAGCTGCGTTCGAGGTCGGCGAGCAGGTGCGAGGACAGCAGCACAGTCGTCTCGCTCTCGGCCACCGCACCCATCAGCGTCTGCATGAACTCGCGGCGCGCCAGCGGGTCGAGGCTCGCGATGGGTTCGTCGAGCAGCAGCAGCCGCGGCCGTTTGGCCAGCGCGAGGGCCAGTGCCACCTGGGCGCGTTGCCCGCCGGACAGCTTCCCCACCGGCTTGTCCGGCGGGATGCCGAGCATGGCCAGCCGGTCGCGGGCCAGCGCGGTGTCCCAGCGGCGGCGGTTGATCTTGCCGCCCATGGTGACCAGCTCCGCCGCGGTGAAGTCGCGGTAGAGCGGGGTGTCCTGCGCGACAAACCCGATGTCCGGCAACGCGGACCGCGGCTCCCGTCCGAAGACGCGCACCTCGCCCGCGTCGGGTTTCAGCAGGCCGACGGCCAGGTGCAGCAGCGTCGTCTTCCCCGCGCCGTTGGGGCCGACCAGCGCGGCGATCCGCCCGGCAGGCACCTCCAGCGCGCAGTCGCGCAACGCCCAGGTGCGGCCGTAGCGCTTGCCCAGCGCCCTGGCTTCCACCGCCAGCTCCATTCCGGTCTCCCTACGGCAGGTCGTGCGGCACCCGGGTGCCGCGGATCGTGGTTTCGATGAGGGCGGCGATGTCGTCGGGCGACATCCCCGCGGTTTCGGCGCGCTCCAGCCAGGCCACCAGCTCCTCGCGCAGCTGCGCCTGGTGGCCGAGCGAGGGCCCGGCCAGGCTGCCGGTGACGAACGTGCCCACCCCCGGGCGGCCTTCGGCCAGCCCCTCGAGCACCAGTTCGCGGTAGGCCTTGAGCACGGTGTTCGGGTTGATCGCCAGCGCCTCGGCCACGTCCCGCACCTTCGGCAGCTGGTCGCCGGGCCGCAGCAGGCCGACGCGCAGCGCCTGCTTCACCTGGACGACGAGCTGCATGTACGTGGCGACCCGGGAACGGCCGTCGAGCACGAACTCGATCACCTGCCCACCCTCCTATTGTCCTACGACATTAAGACAACACCTCCCGGCGCACCGCTGTCAAGGAATAGGGTCTGGCTCGGACACCGCACCCCGGCACCAGGAGGCAGGCATGTCGTTGCTGGACGAACTCGGCAAGGCGATCGCGGGCGGCGCGGTCGAGATCGTCGACCTCACCGCTCCCTTGAGTTCGAGCACGCCGGTCCTGCGGCTGCCGGAGCCGTTCGCCAACACCATCCCGTTCCGGCTGGAGGAGATCAGCCGCTACGACGAGCGCGGCCCGCGGTGGTACTGGAACGACATCCACACCGGGGAGCACACCGGCACCCACCTGGACGTCCCGGTGCACTGGGTGTCCGGAAAGGACGGTCACGACGTCTCGCGGGTGCCGCTGAAGACCCTGGTGGCACCCGCGGTCGTGCTCGACTTCTCGGCGCGGGCCGCCGAGGACCCGGACTTCCTGCTCTCGATCGACGACGTCCGCGCCTGGACGGCCGAGCACGGGCCGCTGCCCGACGGCGGCTGGCTGCTCTACCGCACCGGCTGGGACGCGCGCAGCGGCGACCAGGAGGAGTTCCTCAACGCCGACGAAACCGGCTCGCACACCCCCGGCGTCTCGGCCGAGTGCGCGCGGTGGCTCGCCGAGGAAACGCCGATCACCGGGCTCGGCGTCGAGACGGTCGGCACCGACGCCGGGCAGGCGCCCGGGCTCGAGCCGATGTTCCCGTGCCACGAGCTGCTGCTGGGTGCCGGGAAGCACGGGCTCACGCAGCTGCGGAACCTGGCGACGCTGCCGCCGTCCGGAGTGCTGCTGGTCGTCTCGCCCCTGCCGATCGTCGGCGGCTCGGGCAGCCCGGCCCGCGTGCTGGCCCTGGTGGAGCGGTGAACGTCGCCGAACTCGTCGGCCGGACCCTGGCCGGCCTCGGCGCCGGCCCGGCGTTCGGCGTGGTGGGCAGCGGCAACTTCGAGGTGACCAACGCGCTGCGGGCGGGCGGCGTCCGGTTCGTCGCCGCCCGCCACGAGGGCGGCGCGGCGAGCATGGCCGACGCCTGCGCCCGGATCAGCGGGCGGGTCTCGGTGCTGTCGCTGCACCAGGGCTGCGGGCTGACCAACGCCGTCACCGGGATCACCGAGGCGGCCAAGAGCCGGACGCCGATGCTGGTGCTCACCGCCGACTCCGCGGCCGCGTCGGTGCTGTCGAACTTCCGGATCGACCAGGACGGCCTGGCCGCGGCCGTCGGTGCGGTGCCCGAACGCGTGCACTCGGCCGCGAGCGCGGTGGCCGACACCGTGCGGGCGTTCCGGACCGCGCGCCAGCAGCGCCGGACGGTGGTGCTGAACCTGCCGCTCGACGTCCAGGCCCAGCCGGCGCCGCCCCTGCCCGCACTGCCGGAGGTCCCCGGCCCCGCTCCGGTGCGCCCGGACGCGGCTTCGGTGACCGCGTTGGCGGACCTGCTGGCGGCGGCCGAGCGGCCGGTGTTCGTGGCCGGCCGCGGCGCCCGCGGCAGCCGGGATGCCCTGCGGGAGCTGGCTTCGCGGTGTGGCGCGCTGCTGGCGACGTCCGCCGTCGCGCACGGGTTGTTCCACGACGACCCGTTCGCGCTGGGCATCTCGGGCGGCTTCGCGTCCCCGGCGGCGGCCGAGCTGATCGTGGGCGCCGACCTGGTCGTCGGCTGGGGCTGCGCGCTGAACACGTGGACGACCCGCCACGGCAAGCTGCTCAGCCCGCACGCGAAGCTGGTCCAGGTCGACGTCGAGCAGGCCGCGCTCGGCGCGCACCGCCCGATCGACCTGGGCATCGTCGGCGACGTCGCGTGCACTGCCGTCGACGTGCTCGCGCTGACGCGGGAGAACCCGGGTTACCGCACCGGCGAGGTCGCGGCCCGGATCGCGGCCGGGCGCTGGAACGACGTCGAGCACGAAGACTCCTCCGGCGGCGGCCGGATCGACCCGCGGACGCTGAGCAGGCTCCTGGACGAGCTGCTGCCCGCCGAGCGGATCGTCTCGATCGACTCGGGCAACTTCATGGGCTACCCGAGCGCGTACCTGTCGGTGCCCGACGAACAGGGGTTCTGCTTCACGCAGGCGTTCCAGAGCATCGGCCTCGGCCTCGGCACGGCGATCGGGGCGGCGCTGGCCCGCCCGGACCGCCTGCCGGTCCTCGGCACCGGCGACGGCGGGTTCCACATGGCACTGTCCGAACTGGACACCGCGGTCCGCTTGGGCCTGCCGCTGGTGGTGATCGTCTACCACGACGCGGCCTACGGCGCGGAGGTCCACCACTTCGGCGACGCCGACCTGACCACGGTCCGCTTCCCCGACTCCGACCTGGCCGCGATCGCGCGCGGCTTCGGCTGCACGGGCGTCACGGTGCGCTCGGCGGAGGATCTGACGGCGGTGCGCGAGTGGCTCACGGGCCCGCGCACGGCACCGCTGGTGATCGACGCCAAGATCGCCGACGACGGCGGATCGTGGTGGCTGGCGGAGGCGTTCCGCCACTGACCCGGCCTTGACAACGGTCCCGGCCGCCCGGGATGCTGGCCGAGTTGTCTTACAGTCGTAGGACAGTGGGGGAACTATCCGAGGAGCTCTCGTGCGACTCTTCCTGGCCGCGCTCGCGGCCGCCGTGCTGCTCGCCCCGCCGGCGGACGCGGGCCAGCAGCGTCCCGAGCCGGCGGCGGCGGTGCTCGCCGCGTTCGACGACCACGCGATCGTGGCGAAGTCCAGCCCGGACGTGGGGACGTTCGTGTTCGACCTGATCCGCGACCCGCGGTTCCCGGCCCGGGTGAACGACATCGCGGTGAAGTGCGGCAACGCGCGGCTCCAGCCGTTGCTGGACGCCTACACCACCGGGGCCGAGGTTCCGGACATCAGCAGGGTGTGGCGGGAAACGACGCAGCCGAGCTGCGGGTTCTCGACGTTCTACGAGCAGCTGTTCGCCCTCGTGCGCCAGGTCAACACGACCCTGCCCGCTTCGCGCAAGATCCGCGTGCTGGCCACCGATCCCCCGGTCGACTGGAGCCGCGTCCACACACCGGCGGACCTGGAACCGTTCCTGGACCGGGACACCTCGATCGCCGCGGTGGTGAAGTCACAGGTGCTGCAGCGGAACCGCAAGGCGTTGCTGCTGTTCGGCCTGGGCCACCTGACACACGACGGCGGCAGCGGCGCGGTGGCCCGGCTGGAACGCGAGTACCCCGGGGCGGCGTACGTCATCGCGGACCACCGGGGATTCACCACGGACAACGCGCGCCTCGAGCAGCGGCTGGGCTCGTGGCCGGCCTTGGTGCCGATGAAGGGTTCCTGGCTGGGCTCGCTGGAGACGACGTACTTCCCAGTCAACCGCGACTACCCGCCGGGCACGCGTGGCTATCCGGGCGTGGATGCGTACCTCTACGAGGGCCCGGCGGATCTGCTGCTGCGCGAGCCGTTGTCGGCCCGGGCGGTCCTGGACACGGCGTACCTGGCCGAGCTCCGCCGCCGAGCCGCGGCGATCGACGCACCGCCGGACTCCATCGAGTGGCCGGAGACGTTCTTCGAGCGGGAACGTCGGTCGGGCGTCCTGCTTCGCGGCTGAGCCGGCCGGTTCCGACCGACCACGACTCAGAGCCCAAGACATCACATGTCTTACCTTTGATTCAGTCGAATTGGCCACGATCCGGGGACGCGGGCGCCTCCTTCGCGGACATACATCATATGACCGCTAAAGTGACGACGAGCACGAGGAGGGCCATGGCGAGGTCGTTGACCGACGAAGCGATCGACCGGATCCGGGAGTTCGTCCGGTCCGGCCGGTTCCCGGCGGGCTCCAAGCTGCCCGCCGAACACGAACTGGCCACCGAGCTGGGGATTTCCCGCAGCCCCACCCGGGAAGCCGTGAAGGCGCTCGAGCTGGCCAGGGTACTCGAAGTCCGCCGCGGCGACGGCACGTACGTCACCAGCCTCGCGCCGAGCCTGCTCCTGGAAGGCCTCGGCAACGCGGTGGCGCTCATGCAGGGCGGCAGCGTCCTCGAACTCACCGAGGTGCGCCGGCTCCTCGAACCGGCGGCGACCGGCCTGGCCGCCACCCGCATCACCGACGCGCAGCTCCGGGCGGTCGGCGAGCTGCTCGACGCGATGCACGAGGCGGTCGAGGACGTCGAACGCCTCACCGTGCTCGACGCCGCCTTCCACCGGGCGGTCGTCACCGCGACGGGCAACGAAACCCTCACCGCGCTGCTGGACGGGATCTCCTCGCGGACCCTGCGCGCGCGGATCTGGCGCGGCACCGTCGAACGCGGCGCGACCCACGTGACGCTGGCGCAGCACAAGGCCATCTACGACGCGCTCGCCGACCGCGACCCGGCGGTGGCCACCGCGGCCGCGCTGATGCACGTCGACACGTCCGAACGCTGGCTGCGCGCGCACCTGGCCGACGGCCGGGAGCTCGACGGCGGAGCGCCGTGACCGGAGACCGGTCACGGCGCCCGGAAATCCGCCAGGCAGAGACATCTCAACCGACGGAGAGCACCCAGCGGAGGTTGGGGCTGCCGTCGTCGGACCACACCTTGAGCGGGGAGCCCGAAGGCACGCTCCCGCCGCCGTCGAGGACCAGCCCACCGGCCCGGTTCGCGATCACGAAGACGCCGCCACCGGTGTCGGTGATCGACCACTGCTGGCTCGCGGCGCCGGTGTAGGCCGACTGCACCGGATTGCCGCCCGCCGTCGTCGCTCCGGCCCCGTCGATCACCAGGCCGTTGGTGCGATTGGTCAGCTTGACGAATCCGGCGTCGGTGTCCTCGATGCCGAACTGGAGGTTCGTGCTGTCATCCGGCGTCCAGACCTTCAACTTGCTGCCCGCCGCGACCGCTCCCCCGCCGTCGACGGCCAGTCCGCTGGTGACGTTGACGATGCGGAACCACCGGGCCGGGTCGAACGTCACGCGCATCGAAACAATCGCGGACGCCCGCACGTCCGGCGTGGCCACGAGGAACTTGCCCGGGGGGCCGGTGAAGTCGTCGGCCGGGTAGCCGAGGGCCTGGTAGCCATCCCCGGGCCAGATCGCGGAAACGAGTTTCGGCAGCACGGCCTTCAGCTGCGCCGCCGTATAGCTGCCGACGCCCAGCGCCGCGCTCGCACCGCCGTAGTTGCGATCCGCGTACACCTTCGCGCCGGTCGCCGGTCCGACGACCGGGATCTTGCCCGCGAACGTCAGCTTCAGCACGTAGGCGGGTGATTCGTACGGCTTCGCCGCCGGCAGGGTGACGTGCAGAGCACCGGCGTCCTGGGTGTATTTCAGCGCGCCGGGAGCACCGAGCAGTTCGACGCGCCGCAGGCTGCTCAGGTCGATCCGCTTGCCGGACAACGTGGTGAGGTCCGCCGTGGCCCCGGGCCAGGCCAGCACGGTCGCGTAGAGCACGCGGCCTGCCTTGTCGCGCGTGAACCGGAAGTCCTTGGCCGTGCCCACCTTCGGCGCGACGAACGAGCCGCCGCCCATCTTGGTCGGGCCTTCGCCGTAGACGTCCCAGACGCGCGTCGAATAGATCGACTCGCCGACACGCCCGAGGTAGGTGCCGAAGTCGGCGAGCACGGCCCGCTGCTCGGCCGGGATCGTGCCCTCCAGCGTCGGGGAGATGTTGAGCAGCATGTTGCCGCCCTTGCTGACCCGGTCGATCAGCGCGTGGATCATCTGCGTGCTGGAGTAGTAGCCGATGCCCCGGGTGTAGCTCCAGCTGCTGCTGCTGATCGCGTCGTCGGTGAGCCAGTACGGGGTGACGATGTCGGCCGGGCCGCCGCGTTCGTAGTCGGCGACCTCGCCGTTCGTGTTGAACCCGTGGTCGAAGTGCTTGAACGTCGAGACGACGTCCTTGCCCCACTTCTGCGCCTGGTTGTAGTAGCAGGCCAGGAATTCGAGGCGCTGCTGCTCCCCCACCGCGCACGGGCCGCTGTTGATGCAGTAGCCGGGCGAGTTCAGCGAGAAGTCCTGCCAGAGGATGTCGGGCTTCGCGCGGTCGATCACCTCCTTGAGCTTGGCCAGCCACAGCGCGTCCTCCTCGGCGCGCGGTAGCTGGCCGTACAGCTTGCGCAGGCTCGGGGTGGTCTGCGGCGGGGCGAAGTCGTAGAAGCCGTTGTAGTTGAACGCGTGGTGCATCGCGACCAGCAGCTTGAGGCCCTGGCCGCGGATGGCCTTGCCGAACAGGTCCAGCAGGTTCAGCCGCGGCCCGCGGGCCACCGAGTTCCACTCGTTGACCTTGCTGTCCCACATCGAGAACCCGTCGTGGTGCTCGGCGACCGGGCCGGCGAACTTCGCCCCGGACGCCTTGACGACCCGCGCCCATTCCTCCGGGTCGAACTGCCCGCCCCGGGAGACCAGCTTCGGCGCGAACTGCACGTGGTTCCCGGCCGCATCGGTGCCGCCGTCGATGAACCGGTCGTAGCCCCACACCGCAGGGTCGCCGTAGGTCGCCTTGTGGTGCTTGTTCTCGCCGCTGTCCGGGATGTACATGTTGCGGCCGTACCACTCGCTGCCGAACTCCGGAGTGGTGAAGGCGCCCCAGTGCCAGTAGATGCCGAACTTCGCGTCCTGGAACCACTCCGGCGCGGGCGGGTGCCGGTCGACCGACGGCCAGGTGGGCTCGTAGCACTCGCGCGGCGCGGCGGCCGCCGGGCCGGCCAGCGCGGGCGGCACGGCTGCTGCGGCGAGCCCGGCGGCCGCAAGGGCGCCGAACTGCCGCCGGGAGAACGGATTTTGGGCAGGGGGCGTCATTGCACTCCTCTGGGGTGATGGGGAGCTAACCGGAAACCAATCGATGCAACAGATCCGGCGGTACCTCACGTCGGAAGGCACGGAGGTTCGCCTGTACCTGGCCGGCGCTCGTGGCGCCGACCAGGACGGAGGTGACGGCGGGGTGCGCAGCGGCGAACGCGAACGCACACGCGGCCAGGTCGTACCCCGCCGAAGCGGCGATCTCCCGCATGCGCTGCGCGCGGGCCAGCAGGTCCGCCGGCGCCGGAACCAGGCACCCGGGCGGGGACCGATGAGCAGGCCGGAGTTGAACACCCCCGCCCAGCACGACGTCGACGTCGAGCCGCTCGACGAACCGGGCGGGCATCTCCCACTGGTTCATCCCGACGCCGATCGCGGAGACCACGCCTTCGTCGCGCAGCCGGCACAACGCCGGCCGCGCCAGTGCCCGGCCTCGTCGTCGATCTCCCCGAAGACGTTGCCCAAGCCCGCGGTGCCCACGCCGAGATCCGCCCTCAGGTCTGCCGCTTGCCGCTGGTGATGCGGGACATCACCAGCGCGATGAGGATGATCGCGCCGTTGAGCGCGCCGATCCACTGGGCAGGCACGCCGGCCAGGGTCAGCACGTTCTGGATCATGTACAGCAGCAGGATGCCGGTGAACGCGCCGAACAGCGTGCCGCGGCCGCCGTTCAGGCTCACCCCGCCGATCACGGCGGCGGCGAACACCGTGAAGATGTAGCCGTTGCCCTGCGCCGCGGCCACCGAGGCGAGCCGCCCGGAAAGCAGCAGCCCGCCGAGCGCGGCCAGCAGGCCGGCCCCGATCAGCACGATCCACACGATGCGATCGGTCCGGATGCCCGCGGCCTTCGCCGCGTCCTCGTTGCCACCGATCGCATACAGGCTGCGGCCGAACCGGGTGTAGCCGAGCAGGACGATCCCGCCGGCGAACAGCAGCACGCAGATCCAGATGGAGGCGGGGATCCCGGCCCAGAGCGTGGTGCCGAGGTAGAGCAGCGAATCGGGCAGGCCGAAGAAGGTCTGGCCGCCGGAGATCCCGGTGAGCAGGCCGCGCAGCACGATCAGCATGCCGAGGGTGACCACGAACCCGCTCAGCCCGAACCGGACGATCAGCAGGGCGTTGAGCGCCCCCACCACCACGCCGACCAGGAGCACCACCGGCACGGCGGTCCACGACGGCAGCAGCCCGAGCGAATGGCCGCCGCCGATCGTCAGCCAGGCCGCCACGCCCGGCGCCAGCCCGAACGTCGACTCCAGCGAGAGGTCCATCTTGCCCACGACCAGGACCATCGTCTGGGCGAGCACCAGCAGGGCGATCTCCGACATCGTCTGCAGGATGTTGATCACGTTGTCGTACTGGAGGAACACCGGGTTCACCAGCTGGCCGACGACGGCGATCGCGATGATCCCGGGCACCAGCGCGAAGTCGCGCAGCCGGGCCAGCGCGATCCGCCGGGGTGCGGCGGGAGATCCGGTCCGCGGCGGGAGGCCCACCGCGGCGGGGCTTTCAGGCATCGAGGTCGACTCCTTCCATGGCGGCCACGACCTCGCGGTCCTGCCAGCCTGCGGGCAATTCGGTGGCGACGTGGCCGTGGACCACGACCAGCAGCCGGTCGCACAGGCGCAGGTCGTCCAGCTCGTCCGAGGCGATCAGCACCGCGGTGCCCGCCGCGGCGGCCTCCGCGACCTTGCCCAGGAGGAACTCCTTCGACCGCACGTCGACCCCGGCGGTGGGGGTGATCAGCACGAGCAGGCGCGGCTCGCCGGCCAGTGCCCTGGCCATGACGACCTTCTGCTGGTTGCCGCCGGACAGCGCCGACACCGGCAGGGCGGGACCGGGGGTCTTCACCGCCAGCCGCGTGATCAGCCGGCCGGCGAGCCGGTCGCGCAGGCCGGACCGGACGAAGATGCCGGGGCCGAGCCGGTCCATGACGCTCATCGTGGTGTTGTCCGCAATGGACATCTCTGGCACGAAACCCTGGCGGTGGCGGTCTTCCGGGACGAACCCGACGCCCGCGGCCAGCGCCGACGGGACGTCGCCGGGCCGGGGCCGCCGGTCCTCGACGGAGACCGTGCCGGTGGTGGGTCTGCGCAGCCCGGCCAGCGCCTCGGCGAGCTCGGTCTTGCCGCTGCCGCCCGACCCGGCCAGCCCGACGATCTCCCCCGGTGCGACGTCGAACGACACGTCCTCGAAGTACGGGGCGAGGCACAGGTCCTCCACCCGGAGCACGGGTTCGGCACCGTGCCGGGCCGACGACGTCCGCTCCTGCACCGCGACGGCGTTTTCGCCGGTCATCGCCGCCACGAGCTCGGCCTTCGGCAGCTCGGCGACCGGCGCGGTGAGGACGTGCCGGGCGTCCCGGTACACCGTCACCGCGTCGCAGATTTCGTACACCTCCTGCAGGTGGTGGCTGATGAACAGGAAGGTGACGCCCTGCCGCTGCAGTTCGGCGATGTGCCCGAACAGCCGGGTGATGGCGGCCCCGTCGAGCTGCGCGGTCGGCTCGTCGAGGATGACGAACCGGGCGCCGAACGACAGCGCCCGCGCGATCTCGACGAACTGCCGCTGCTCGACGCTCAGCTCGCGGGCCGGCCGGTGCACGTCGACGTCCACCGACCAGCGTTCGAGCAGGGCGGCGGCCGACCGGCGCAGCGCCGCCCAGCGGACGAACCCGCCGCGGGTCTCCTGCCGGTTGAGGAACAGGTTCTCCGCCACCGACAGCTCGGGGATGATCGTCGACCGCTGGTACACGCAGGCCACCCGGGCCCGCCAGGCGTCCCGGTCGGACGGCGCCGGGGCCGGTTCCCCGTTCAGCCGCACGGTTCCGGCGTCCGGCTGGGTCAGTCCGGTGAGGACGGACACCAGCGTCGACTTGCCGGCCCCGTTGCGGCCGACCAGCGCGTGCGTTTGTCCGGGCAGGACGGTCAGGTCGGCGTGGTCCAGTGCGACCGTGGCGCCGTAGCGCTTGACCACGCCGCGGGCCTCGACGACCGGGACGGTGCTCATGTTCGCTCCCTCTCCGCGGCGCGTCAGCTCTTGCTGTTGCCCCACAGGGACTGGTCGTCGACCTTGACGCTGCGCACCGGCCCGAAGGTCCCGCCGTCCGCGGTGACCAGCGGCGCGGCCAGCTGGTCCTCCATCAGGCCGTCGCGGACCTGGATGATGGTGCTGTCGTGGTCGGTCCGGCCCGGCACCGGCGTCTTCCCGGCGATCGCGTCCTTGACGTACTGCAGGGCGTACTTGGCGAACAGGTCCGCCGGCTGCGAAACGGTCGCGTCCATTTCCCCCGCCCGGATCTTGGCGAGTTCCTCGGGGATGCCGTCGTTGGAGACGATGAACACGTGCTTCGGATCGCTCGCCGGGACCGACAGGCCGCGCTGCTTGAGCAGCTGCAGCGTGCCGGACAGCGCGAAGCTGGACTGCATGTAGACGCCCTTGATGTCCGGGTTCGCGGTCAGCCGGGTCTGCAGCTTCTGGGCGGCCGTGCCGGCGTCCCAGTTGGTGGCCTCGCCGAACACCGTGATGCCCGGGAAGTCCTTCTTCATGCAGTCGTTGAACGCCTCGGTGCGGTCCCGGCCGTTGATCGACGCGAGGTCGCCCTGCAGCATGACGACCTTGCCGTTGCCGCCGAGCTTGGCCCCGAGGAAGCGGCAGGCCTTCTCGCCGTAGGCGCGGTTGTCGGCCCGGACGACCATGTAGACGTTGCCCTGGTCGGGCCGGGTGTCGACGGACACGACCGGGATCTTCTTGCCCGCCAGCTGCTGCAGCGTCGGGATGATCGCCGCGGTGTCCTGCGGCGCCATCACCACGCCCTTGACGCCCTGGCTGATCATCGTCTGCACGTTGGCCGTCAGCGTGGCCACGTCGTTCTGCGAGTTCGTGGTCTTGAGGTCGAGGCCGAGCTCCCCGGCGAACTGGGGCACGTACTTGATGTAGGCGTTCCAGAAGTCGGTGTCCGAGCGCGGGTAGTCGACCCCCACGACGGTGCCCCCCGAAGCGCCGGTCGAGCCGCCGCCACTGCATCCGGCCAGTGCGGCCGCGGTCAGGACGCCGGCGGTGACGACCGCGGTGACGCGCAGGTGCTGGAACTTCATGACCTCTCCTCGTTGCCGGGTTTCGGGCGGAGCCGCAGGCCGGACGTACCGCCGTCCACGGCGAGATCGGTGCCGGTGGCGGCGCCGGAAGCCGGTCACGCGACCACCACCGCGTCCCGCTGCCAGACCGGGCCGTCGGGGAACCGGTACCGCGCCACGGATTCCGGGTGCAGCCGCGCGCCGAGTCCCGGCTCGAGCGGGGCCAGGTAGCGGCCCCGTTCGATCCGGACCGGGTCGACGAAGTGCTCGTGCAGGTGGTCGACGTACTCGATGACCCGGTCCTGCCTGCTGCCGCTCACCGCGACGAAGTCGAACATCGCCAGGTGCTGCACCATCTCGCACAGCCCGACCCCGCCGGCGTGCGGGCACACCGGGACGCCGAACTTCGCGGCCAGCAACAGGATCGCGATGTTCTCGGTGACCCCGGCGACCCGGCTCGCGTCGAGCTGGAGCACGTCGATCGCCTCCGCCTGCAGCAGCTGCTTGAACATCACCGCGTTGTGGGTGTGCTCGCCGGTGGCCACCTTGATCGGGGCGACCGCCCGGCGGATCGCCGCGTGGCCGAGCACGTCGTCGGGCGAGGTCGGCTCCTCGATCCAGTACGGGTCGAACTCCGCCAGCGGGCGCAGCCATTCGATGGCCTGGCCGACACCCCACGCCTGGTTGGCGTCGATGGCGATCCGGACGTCCGGCCCGACGACGTCGCGCGCCAGCCGCAGCCGGCGGACGTCGTCGTCGAGGTCGGCGCCGACCTTGAGCTTGATCTGGGTGAACCCGTCCCGGACCGCCTCCGCCGCGAGCGTCGCCAGCTTCTCCGGCGAGTACCCGAGCCAGCCGGGAGTCGTGGTGTAGGCGGGAAAACCGGTTTCCAGGAGTTCGGACTGCCGCGCCGCGCGGCCCGGTTCGGCGCGGCGGAGGATGTCCAGTGCTTCGTCGCGGGTCAGTGCGTCCCGCAGGTACCGGAAGTCGACCAGGCCGACCAGCTCCTCCGGCGGCAGCTCGGCCAGCAGCCGCCAGACCGGCTTGCCTTCGCGGCGGGCCCGCAGGTCCCACGCCGCGTTGACGATCGCGGCCGCGGCCATGTGGATCGCGCCCTTGTCCGGGCCCAGCCACCGGAGCTGGCTGTCCCCGGTCAGCCGCCGGGAAAACCCGCCGAGGTCGGCCAGCGCGTCGGCCACCGGCATCCCGGCGACCAGCGGCACGAGCGCCCGGACGGCGGCGACCTCGACGTCGTTGCCGCGGCCCACGGTGAAGGCGAGCCCGTAGCCCTCGTCGCCGGCACTCGTGCGGATGGTCACGTACGCCGCCGAGTAGTCGGGTTCCGGGTTCATCGCGTCGGATCCGTCCAAGCTCAGCGAAGTCGGGAAGCGCACGTCCACGGCATCGATGGCGCTGATCACTTCGGCCAACGGAGCCACCTCTCATCGGCACAGACAACATATGTATGGCTACGCGCAGCCCCGGGGATTGTCCAGCGTTCGTCCGTAACGCGGCAATAACTTGGACTTTCCGTAATCGACGACTACTCGCCGTGCTTTTACGTATGACGGCTACGTGAGACTTTGAATCAGACATCATATGTCTGCTACGGTTCCGCGCGTGACCGGACGGCGCGTCGACGCGCACCACCACCTGTGGCAGACCTCCGTCCGCCGCCACGCTTGGCTGGACGGCGACGGCACCGCGGCGATCCGCCGCGACTACACCGCGGCCGACCTCCGCGCGACCGCCACGGGGATCGACGCGACGGTGCTCGTCCAGGTCCTGCCGGACCTCGACGAGTCGGTGGAGTTCCTCGCGATCGCGGCCGCCGAGCCGCTGATCGCCGGCGTGGTCGGCTGGATCGACCTCACCGGCTCGCCGTCGCGGGACATCGAACGGCTGCGGTCGTCCCCGGGCGGCGAACTCCTGGCCGGCATCCGGCACCTCGTCCAGGCCGAGCCCGACCCGCACTGGCTGGCCCGCGAAGACGTCCTGGCGGGGCTCGCCGCGGTGCGGGACGCCGGGCTTGTGTACGACCTGCTCGTGCTCCCCCACCAGCTCCCGGCGGCCACGGCGGCGGTCCGGGCGCTGCCGGAGCTGACCTTCGTGCTCGACCACCTCGCGAAACCGCCGGTCGCCACCGGGCAGCTCGAGCCCTGGGCGACCGGGCTGGCCACCCTGGCCCGGGAACCCAACGTCGTCGCGAAGCTTTCCGGTCTCGTCACCGAAGCCGACCGGCAGCGCTGGACGCCCGCCGACCTGCGGCCGTACGCGGAAACCGCGCTGGCGGCGTTCGGTCCCGACCGGCTGATGCTCGGCTCCGACTGGCCGGTGTGCCTGCTCGCGGGAACGTACGCGGACGTCATGGACGCCGCGGACAGCCTCCTCGAAGACCTGACCCCGGCCGAACGCGACGCCGTCCGCGGCGGGACCGCGACCCGCGTCTACGAGCTCGCGGCGCGGTGACCGCCCGGACTCCCCGAGGACAAGTGACCCGGGCGACCGGTGCCCAGGTCCGGGCCACGGCCGCGGAAGGCCCCGGCGCCCTCGCCGCCGGCCGCGCGACGGTGCTCGAGTTCATCGCCACGCCGGCGCTCACCGCAACCTGACCTTCACCCGCCGCGGTCCGCCGCACGCGTGGCCCGACCGGCCAGCTCGGCGAACGCCAACCGCAACTCCGGCGGGCCCACCACGTCGATCTCACACCCGAACCGCAGCAGACCGGCGGCGAGGGCCGGCCAGGACCACGACCCGGTTCGCAACCGGGTCTTCCCGGGAGCGGCTTCCTCGACGACGCCGTCGCCGACGAACGGCGCCACCTCGGCGACCGGCAGGTCGAGGACCACTTCGCCCCGGCACGGCCAGACGTCGGCGGTCTCGGAGCCCTTGAACCGGGCGGCGAGGAACGTGGCGACATCACCACCCGGGACCTCCCGCGGGGTGAACCGCGGTCCGTTCGGGATGCGCAGCCGCATCCGGTCGACGCGGTAGGTCCGCCAGTCCTCCCGGGCGGCGTCCCACCCCACCAGGTACCACCGTCCGGTCCGGACGACGAGGTGGTGCGGCCGGACCCGGCGCGGCGGGCGAGGCTCGGCCGACTCGTAGTCGAACCGGATCTCCTCGGTGGCCCGGATCGCCGCACTCAGCGCGAGCAGGATGTCCGGGGCGACCTGGACCGCGGGCTCCCCCGCCGCGGCGATCTCCAGCGCGTCGACGCGGTGCCGCAGCCGCGGCGGCAGCACCTGGCGGACGGTGGCCAGTGCCCGGACGGCGGCCTCCTCGATGCCCGCCCCGGTCCCGGCGGCGATCCGCAGCGCGACCGCGAGCGCGACCGCCTGCTCTTCGTCGAACAACAGCGGCGGCAGCCGGCTACCGGCTTCGAGCCGGTAGCCGCCGTCGGGCCCCTTGACCGCCCGCACGGGGTAGCCGAGCTCCCGGAGCCGGTCGACGTCACGGCGCACGGTCCGTTCGCTCACGCCCAGCCGGCCGGCGAGCAGCGAGCCCGGCCAGTCCCGGCGGGCCTGCAGCAGGGACAGCAAGGAGAGCAGGCGACCCGAGGTCGCCGTCGAGGACGCGGCCGGCACGGAACTCATGCTGCCACGAGAAGCGGACGTTCTCTGACCGCTACTGCTGCGAGCGTGGGTCTCGCCGCCGGAGCCCTCCGGCGGCGCAACGCCTCGAGAAAGACCGGAACCCCATGTCGCTCAACGCTGTCGCCCACCTCAACTTCACCGGCCAGGCCCGCGAAGCGCTCGAGTTCTACCGATCGGTCTTCGGCGGCCGGGCCACGATCGTCACCTACGGCGACTTCGGGATGCCCGCCGGGCTCCCCGACGCGGGCAAGGTGGTGTTCGGCCAGGTCACCGCGGACAACGGCTTCAGCGTCATGGCCTACGACGTCCCCGGCGCCGACGCCCCGGCCACCGCCGCACCGAGCACCCGCCGCGAACACGGCGCCACAATCACGAAAGAGCCGTTCTTCCTGTCCGTCCGGGGGCAGACCGCCGACGAGGTCTCCCCGGTGTGGCAGGGCCTCGCCGAAGGCGCGACCGTCATCGAAGAGTTCGGCCCGGCCCCGTGGGCCCCGGCGTTCGGCATGCTGACCGACCGCTTCGGCGTCACCTGGATCCTCGACGTCGCCGCCGCGCACCAGGGCTGACCGGAAGCTTCACCGCGGCCGGAACGTCCTGCGGTAGGCGCTCGGGCTGACCCGCACGGTCTGGGCGAACTGGACGCGGAAGTTGCTCGGCGACGGGAAGCCGACCTGGCCGGCGATGCGGTCGATCGTGTGGTCGGTGAGCTCCAGCAGCTCCTGCGCGTGCCGGATGCGCACCCCGGTCAGCCACTGGATCGGGCTCTGCCCGGTCTCGGCGTGGAAGTGCCGGGTCAGCGTCCGGGTGCTCATGCCCGCCGCGTCGGCGATGTCGGCCAGCGCGAGCGGGCGGTGGGCGTTCTCCTCGATCCACGCGAGTGCCTTTTCCAGCGTCGCGGTCTGGTAGGTCGGGCGGTTGCGCAGGATGTACTGCCCCTGCCCGCCCGTGCGTTGCAGGGGGGCGACCGCGAGCCGCGCGGCGTCGGCGGCGACCGCAGCACCGTAGTCGCGCTCCACGATGTGCAGGCACAGGTCCAGCCCCGCCGACGCGCCCGCGGACGTCAGGATCTGCCCGTTGTCGACGTAGAGCGCGTCCGGGTCGACCTGCACCGCCGGGTACCGGCGGGCCAGCTCGTCGGTGGCGAGCCAGTGCGTGGTCGCACGCTGCCCGTCGAGCAGGCCGGCCTCGGCGAGGGTGAACGCCCCGACGCAGATCGAGGCGACCCGCGTTCCGCGCGCCACCGCGGCCCGCAGGAACTCGGCCACGCCGTCCGGGGCCGGCCGGTCCGGGTCGTTCCGGCCCGGGACGACGACGAGGTCGGCGTGCTCGATCTCGTCGAGCCCGACCTCGACGTTGAGGCGCACCGGCCCGGCGCCGACCACGGGTTCGGGACCGGCGACGACGACCCGGTAACCCCCGCGGCCGTCCGGCAGCCGCACTCGCCCGAGCGTCTCGATCGGGGTGGCCAGATCGAAGGCGATCACATCGTCGAGCGCCAGCACGGCAACCGTGTACATGCCGCAAAACTACCCCGGCGCCCGGGTGGCGTGATCCAGTCGTTCGGCTACGGTCCGGCCGGTCCCTACCGCTCCGCGAGTCGCCGGCGAACCGTGCGTTCCAGGATGCCGAGGGTCGCCTTGAGGGCGGACTCGGGGACCACCGGGGAGGTGAGCCGCCGCTTCCGCTCCTCGCCGATCTCCGACCTCGACGTCCTCCGCGCCAGCGTGGCGTCGGGCCGCATCGCGACTCCGGCCGGACCGGCCGGATGTTCGACCTGATCGTCGCCGCGTTGCGCGTGGACCGTTAGCCGCGCGGCTTCGTGGTCACGAGGGAAACGACGGCCAGCACGGTGTTGAGGGCGGAGATCGCGACGGTGAACTTCGCCGCCTTGCCCTGGAGTTCGCCGCGCGCACCGGCGTAGGCGGCGGCCGCGGTGTCCGTCGCGTGGATCAGGACCGCCTGCCGCAGCATTCGGCGGGCCGCCGGATCGCCCGCCTTGAGCAGCAGCAGGTCGGTGCCGAGGACCAGGGTGCGGATGCCGAACATGCGCGCGGGGTAGCCGAACCGCCGGTCCTCGCCGGGGGCGCTGCCCAGGCTCGCCGCCATCCGCGCCGGCGCGAACAGGCCGACCGCGCCGTTGAAGATCCGCACGCAGGCGAGTGCCTTTCGCGCGACGTTGGCTGATTCCACCGGTCCACCTTGTCGTCGGGGGCTCGAGGTGTTCAGCCCGCCTCGCGAAGGTATCAGCCGGGTTGCTCCCCCGCTCCTCGCCGGTGATTGTTCACACCGGCGAGGAGCGGGGGAAGGTGCCTTCTGTCCGGTTTGCGGGCGACCGTCAGGATGCGGAAACGGAATAGCTGTTGGAGGTGAAGTTCAGGCCGCCCGACGACGAGGTGATTTCGAAGCCGAACTGGACCTCGCCGAGGGTCACGTCGCCGAACCAGCCGCGGGCCTTGATCCAGTTCATGACGGCGAGGACGTCGACGGTGCCGGCGTTCGTGTTCGAGGTGCGCAGGAACGAGAACACCGCGTTCGAGCCGTTCGATCCCTTGTAGACGTCCCACGTGTGGCCGCCGACGCTGGCCGTGGTCTGCTTGGTACCCAGCGGGCCGACCGCGCCCTGCTTGTTCACCCACAACATGATTTCGTAGGCGTTGTTGTTCGCCCAGATGTCATAGGCCGTTTCGTAGGCGCCGCTGCCCGGGCGGCTCACGTTGAAGCTGCTGGAAACCTGCCGGAGCGAACTGAGCGTCCGGCCGATGTTCTTCGCCGAGTGCGGGTACGACTTGATCCCCCCGGTGTTCGGGTGGTTTGCCCACACCCCCCAGTTGCCGTAGGAGTTCGCCCAGATCGTCTGCGGGCCCGCCCCGCTGCCCCAGACGTCGTTGCGGACGGTGTACCCGCCGTTGGACCAGGTCGCCCACTTGTCCGAAGACGACCAGGTGGCCGCTTCGGCCACCCCGGCAGTGGTTGCCACCATGGCGGCCGCGGTCAGTGAAACCAGCAGGGAACGCACGGCTTTGTGCATCGGTTCGCCCTTTCCCGGTAATCGAACGGGGGACGTTGCCGACTATTGCAGGCAGGTTGTGCGCGGTCAAGATTCTGTGCGTGATTTGCCGACGCGGGACCGGCGGAAACAATGGCATCGATGATTTCAATACGGCGCGGTCGTCGATGTGGTCGAATACCGGTGCATTACCCTTCCGAAAGCGCTTCCTGCGCCCGTCGCCGCTCGGCGTCGCCGGCCAGCAGGAGGTAGGCCGCGGCCGTCCACGTGTACGCGCGGTCGCGCAGCCCGTCTCCGGTCAGCGCGTCGAAGTTCTCGGCGAATCCGGACTTTTCGCACACCGCACGGAACCGGGCGCTGACCCGGTCGGCGAGTTCCGTCGCGCCGGCGCGGCGGAGGCCGTCTTCGATCAGCACGGTGACGGGGGCCCAGACCGGCCCGCGCCAGTAGCCGTCGGACTCGTAGAACTCCGACGACGGCCGCTCGGTGGCCAGCCCGATGTCGGTCAGGTGGGCCTCCAGCCCGGCCACGACCTGGTCGCGGACGTCCGGGGGCAGGTGCTCGCCGAGCACGATCGGCATCAGCTCCAGGAGGCTCGCCCCGGCGTGCACCGCCCCGGTCGTGGCCGAGCGGCTGACGAACTTCGTGCCGTCCCACAGCTCGTCCAGCAGCGCCGCCAGCATGCGCTCCGCCTCGGCGTCCCACCGCCCGGCCGCGCCCGCGTCCCCCTGCGCGGCGGCCAGCCCGGCCAGTTCCTTCAGCTGCAGCACCAGGAACGCGGCGAGGTCGGGGGTCTGCACGAGCCGCCGCTGCGCGAACGGCGTCGCGTTGTCCCAGCCGCTGTCGTTGCCGTGTTCGTAGTGGGCGAACGGCCCGCCGGGCACGCGGCGGTGCTCGAGCCAGAACGTCGTCCACGCCGCCAGCTGCCGGTAGGCGAGCCCGGTTTCCGGCAGGCCACTCCCAAGGCGGCCGCGCAGGCGGCTCAGCGCCCACCCGTGGATCGGCGGTTTGACGAAGTTGCGCAGCACCTCGGCGTGGGTGATCGAGTCCGGCAGCGCCCCCCGGTCGTCCTGGTGGTCGAAGACGACCTGGAACTGGTGCCAGGCCAGCTCGGGCCGTCCCCCGGCCAGCGCGAGCGCGTTGAAGCAGTGGTCCCAGCTCCACACCTTGTCCATCCAGTGCTTCGACATCAGCACGGCCGGACGGCCGACGAACCCGGCGGGCGCCACGATGGCCGACCAGAGCACGTAACAGGCGAGCTCGGCCGCCGGCGTGCGTTCCCCGCGCCACGGCGCCACTGAATCAGCGAAAGCTGCGAAGTCGGTGCGGGCGGCGGCGACGACGTCGTCGAACGCCGAGACCGCCCGGTGGGGCTCGCGGGCGCCGGGGAGTTCTTCGATCGCCACCTCCCAGCTGCCGCCGCTCACGACGACCGCCCGCTCGGCCGTGCCGAGCGCTTCGGCGCCGACGTGCCGCACCTGTCCGGAAAGGACGGTGACGCGGTAGCGGTGACCGGTTTCGTAGGAGGTGAAGACGGCGGAACCGTCGACCGGGTCGGCGAAGAAGTAGCTGCCGGTGAACGGGGTCAGCGTGGGCTCCGCCGCGCGGATCCGCAGGTCGAGCCCGCGCCCGGCGATCCGGAGCGTGTCCGGCGCCGCGAACGCCGCGGTGATCAGCCGGTCGCCGGCGCCCCAGGTGAGCGCGGACGGCGTGGCGGCGGCCGGAACCGCCGCCCGCTCCCCGCCGTGTTCGGGGACCAGCGCCAGGACGGCGTGCATGCCGTGGCGGTGGGACACCAGGTGCAGGTCGTCGGCGTAGGTGGCCTGGGCCACCACCGGGGAGACGTCGAACCACGATCCCGGGTAGCTGAAGGGGATTTCCCGCAGCGAAAATTCGCCCGTGGGCACAGAAGCCGTCCTTTCCGAGAGGGGGCTCAATCCTTGACGGCGCCCGCGGTGACGCCGGCGGCGACGAACCGCTGCGCCAGCACGAGGAGCACGGCGGCCGGCACCGAGGCCACCACCGCCGTCGCCATGATGGAGTTCCACTCCTGGTTGTTGTTGCCGATGTAGCGGTAGATGCCCAGGGTCAGGGGCTGCATCGAGCCGCCGCCGTCGAGCGTCGCCGCGAAGACGAAGTCCGACCAGGCCCACAGGAACGAGAACAGTCCCGCGGTCACCACCCCGTTGCGGCTCGCGGGCAGCACCACCGACCAGAACGCGCGCACCGGGCCCGCGCCGTCGATCGTGGCCGCCTGGACGAGCTCGTCGGGCACCGAAGCCATGAACGAGGTGAGGATGAGCACGGCGAACGGCACCGCGATCGTCGAATCGGCGAGGACCAGGCCCCAGGCCGTGTTCGTGATGCCCAAGGTGACGTAGATGCCGTAGAACCCCAGCGCCATGATGATGCCGGGGATCATCTGGGCGGCGAGCAGCACGAAACCCAGCGCCCGGTGCCCGCGCGGGCGGAGCTTGGCCAGCGCGTACGCCGAAGGCGCGGCCAGTGCCAGGGTCAGCGCCACGGTGCCCAGCGCGACGAAGAGGCTGGTGGCGAAGTACGGCAGCTGCTCGCGCAGGACCCGCTCGTAGCCTTCGAACGTCGGCGCGGCGGGGAACCAGTCGGGCGGCGACTTGCGCATCCGCCCGGCCGGGGTCAGCGACACGTTGACCATCCAGTAGACCGGGAACAGCATCACGGCGGTGAGGACCAGCCCCACCGCGGTGCGCCAGCGGCGGATCACGCTTCCCCCTGCCTGCGCTGCGCGCGGATGTAGAGCAGCCCGGCGGCCAGTGCCAGCAGGATGAGCACGTTGCCCACCGCCGCGCTGGGCCCGAACCGCGGCAGCATGCTGCCGAACCCGAGCTGGTAGGACCAGGTGGCCAGGGTGGTCGACGACCCGCCGGGGCCGCCCTTGGTCATGATCCAGATGACGTCGAACACCTTCAGCGTGTAGACCAGCCCCAGCAGCAGGGTGATCGCCGAAACTCCCCGCAGCAGCGGGAAGGTGACGTGCCGGAACCGCTGCCACGCCCCGGCGCCGTCGAGCGACGCCGCCTCGTACACCTCGGCCGGGATGTTCTGCAGGCCGCTGTGCAGCACGACGAGGTTGAACGGCACGCCGATCCAGATGTTGGCGATGATCACCGAAACCAGGGCCATCGACGGCGACGTCAGCCAGTCGATCCGGCCGGCGCCGAACCAGCCCAGCACGGAGTTGACCACCCCGGACTCGCTGTTGAGCAGCCACGCCCACGTCGATCCCGAGACGATCAGCGGCAGCAGCCACGGCACGAGGAACAGCGCGCGCAGCGTCGGGCCCAAGCGGAAGTGGCGGGCGAAGAACACCGCCATCGCCAGGCCGATGCCGTACTGGAAGAGCAGCGACACGGCGGTGAAGACCACCGTGTTGAGCAGCGCCGTGCGGAACGTCGGATCGGTGAACACTGCCGCGTAGTTGTCGAACCAGACCAGGGGCGCCCCGCCGTTGACGAAGGTGCGGACGGTGTAGTTCCGCAGGCTGAGGTCGATGTTCGTCACCAGCGGATAGCCGTAGCACAGCACGAGGTAGGCGACGAGCGGGGCGAGGAACGCCCACGCGAGCAGCTGCGGCCGGCGGCGGCCCGTCCGGCCGGGCGCCCGCGCGGCCGGACCGACGGTGACCGGTTCACGGATGTCCTGCACGAACTCGCCTACTTCGCCGACGCGGCCGTCGCCTGCGCGGCCGCGAGCGCGGCGTCCGGGGCCTTCGCCCCGGTGAGCGCGGCCTGCACGGCACCCCAGAGCGGTTCGGAGATCCGCGGGTACCGGGTGCCGAGGTTGTCGCCGGTGCGGCCCTTCGCGACCTTGACCGCGTCGACCCACACCTTCAGCTCGGGCTGGGCGGCGACCTGCTTCTCCTGCACGGACGGCACGGCGGAGACGTAGGTCAGCGCGGTGTCGGAGTCGAGCACGTTGGCCGGGCTGGTCAGGCAGGAGGCGATCCGGCCCGCGGTCTTCTCGGCATCCGGGCTGCGTTGGGCCGGCACGGTGACGAACTCGCCGCCGGTCGGCGCCGGGGCCGCTCCCCCGGAGCGCGCCGGGATCGGGAGGACGCCGTAGTCGAAGCCGGCCTTCTTCGCGTTCTGCAGCTGCCAGGTGCCGTTCTCGGCGAAGGCGTACTCGCCCGTCGCGAACTCCTGCCAGCTGGTCGTCTGCGTGTTGCCGACCACCGAGTTCGGGGCGTACCCCTTGTCCAGCCAGGACTTCCACTGCGCGAGCGCCGAGACGGCGCCGGCCGAGGCGAGGTCGGTCAGGTTCGCGCCCGCGCCCCAGAACCACGGCAGGAACTGGAAGCTGCCTTCCTCGGTGCCGATGGCGGAGAACGTGATGCCCTTCTTGCCCGCGGCGTGCACCTTGGCCAGCGCCGCGTCGAGCGTGGCCCAGTCCCGCACGGACGCCGGGTCGACGCCGGCCGCGGTGAGCACGGCCTTGTTGTAGTAGAGGGCGAGCGTGTTCGCGCCGATCGGGACGCCGTACACCTGGCCCTTGACGTCGCCGGCGGCGAGCAGGTTCGGGGCCACCTGGGCGGTGTCGAGGCCGGTGTCCGCAGTGGACTTCAGCACCCCGCCCTCGGCCAGGGTGGAGACGACGGGGTTGTCCACCACGAGGACGTTCGGTGCGGTGTTCTGCTGGGCGGCGAGCAGCACCTTGCTCGTGAGGTCGGTCGTGTCGAAGGCCTGCCGAGCAATCTTGACCCCGGCGTCGGCACCGCACTTGTCGACGACCTTCGCCCACGCGGAGCTCGCGTCGAACTGCGGGTAGGGGTCCCAGACGGTGTAGGTGCCGGTATCCGCGGTGGGGCTCGTCCCGGCGGAGCAGGCGGCCAGCGTCGTCGCGGCGACGGCCACCGACAGCAGCCGGATGAGGGGGTGACGCTTCATGGGAGGTCCTTCCTGTCGGCACCTGCGACGACCTGGAGGCAGTCTCGCCATCGTCGAACCGGTTCGACGATACGGGCGGCGCCACCGTAAACCGCGGAAGCTCTCCTGCGCAATACTGCGTGTACTACGATCGAACCGGTTCTGAGCACCGGGGTCAGGAGTGGCATGAACATCGGGGAGATCGCGCGGCGCGCGGGGGTTTCGCGCAGCACCGTGTCGTACGCGCTGAGCGGCAAACGCCCGGTGTCGGCGGCCACCGTGCAGCGCATCAACGACGTCATCGCCGAACTCGGCTACCGGCCCAACGCCAGCGCCCGCGCACTGGCCGAAGGCCGCACGCGCACGCTGGGCCTGGTGGTGCCGCCGGCCAGCCGCCGGCTGACCGACGTCCAGCTGGGGTTCGTCGGCAGCGTCGTCGACGCGGCCGCCGCCCACGACCTCGACGTCCTGCTCTCCCCCAGCGGCGGCGACCACGACCGCTCGTTCGAACGCATCGTGACCGGACGGCGCGTCGACGGTGTGATCCTGATGGAGATCCTCCTCGAAGACCCGCGGGTCGAGCGGCTGAGCCAGGTGAGCCTGCCGTTCGTGACCATCGGCCACGTCGAGCACCCGGGGGCGTCCTGGTGGGTCGACGTCGACTACGGCGCCCTGATCACCCGCTGCGTGCACCACCTGGCGGACCTCGGCCACGAAGAGGTGGTGCTGATCAACCGTTCGGCCGAGCTCGTCGCGGCGGGCTACGGTCCCGCGCTGCGTTCGGCCACCGGATTCCTCGACGCAGCCGCGGCGCGGGGCCTGACGGCGCGAACGGTCTGCTGCGCGGACGAAGCCGCGGCGGGCCTGGCGTGCTTCGAGGAGATCCGGACGCAGTGGCCGTCGGTGACGGCGGCGGTGACGATCAACGAAGCGGCCCTGCCGGGCGTCCAGCGGGCGCTGCACCGGGCCGGACTCGAAGTCCCGCGCGACTTTTCGCTGACGGGCGTGATCGCGGAGCGCCTGGCGGAGGACTTCCACCCCCCGCTCACCGCGGCGGACGTGCCGGCCGTGGAGCTGGGGCGCTTGGCGGTGGACCTGCTGCTGGCGCAGATCGCGGACGCGGACGCGCCACCGCGGCACGCACTGCTGGAGCCACCGATCTCGCTGCGATCGAGCACGGGCGCCCGGAGACGCCGCAGCTGACGGGAAAGCACCGCTCGCGACCGGCTGACCGGGGCTCCCGCCGAGCCTCGCCCTCGAGGACCCCGGCGGGAACCGCCGCCGTCAGCGGGCGAACACCTTCAGGTCGATCGAATCGCCCAGGACCCGGTCGCCTGCCGCGTTCGGGTGGTAGCAGTCGGAGCGCCAGTCCGCGCGGATCACCGTCGGGTCGGCCGGGTCGCGCAGCACGGCGTCGAAGTCGAGCACGGCGTCGAACGTCCCGGACGTGCGGATCCACGCGTTGACCGCGAGCCGGGCCTGTTCCTTCGGGCTGCCGGCCGCGTTGCACATCGGCAGGATCGTCGCGCCGACGATCCGGCGGCCCGCCGCGTGCACCCGCCCGGCGATGGTGCGCATGGCGTCGATGACCTGCGCGGCCGGGGCGGGTGGTGCGTGGTCGCCGCCGCCGAGGTCGTTCGTCCCCTCCAGGAGCAGGACGTACCGCACGCCGGGCAGGGAGAGCACGTCACGCTCGAGCCGGACCGGCGCGGGCGGGCCGCAGCACTGGCCGGTCGGGTCGTACGGGTTCGGCTGGACGCTCACGGTGTTGCCGCTGATGCCCGCGTTGGCCACCGACAGCCGCCGCGACGGCGGGAGCGTCCCGATGCGCTCGGCGAGCACGTCGGTCCAGCGGGGACCGCCACCGAAGGCGTTGTAGCCGTCGGTGATCGAGTCGCCGAGGGCGACGATCGTGCCGCGGGCGGGCGACACCGCGCTGATCGCGTCGGCCCACCACAGGACCCCGGGCGCGAAGGGGCCGAACGCACTCCCCGACTCGTCGGCGCCGGCGTCACCGGGCCCGGCCGAGGTGAACGACCCCGGCGTGAACGTCTCCGGCGGCGGGAAGGTGTGGTCGTTGATCGGCGAACCCGGCGCATACACGCTCACCGCGACGTGGTCGCCCCGCCGGACCGTCAGCGGCAGCGGGTCGGTCCACGCGCTCGCGCCGGGCGGGATCGTCACGGCGTGCCGGAAGCCGAACGTGGCCCGGCGGTTCGAGCCCGGCACCAGCGCGGGCGAATCCGTCGACGGCTGGCGGCCGACCCACACCGACCGCACGGTCATCGCGGTGCTGCCGAACGGATTGCTCAGCCGGACCCGCAGGCCGGTCCCGGTCGCGGTCACGGTGAGCACGTTGCGGACGGTGACGTCGGGGGCGGTGCCGTGCACGCCTTGGAGCGAGGACTCGGTCAGGGTCACCCAGCCCGGTGGAGCACCGTGCGAAGGGGCGGCCTCCGCCGTCGCCGGGCTCAGCAGCGACGCGGAAAGGGCCAAGACCACAGCGGTTCGGCGGATGCGCATCCAGAGCGTCCTTTCGTCGAGGTGCCGGGGACCAGGCGACGACAACACTTTCCACTGGAGCGCGCCCGGCCGAGCCTAACCCAGGGCTCACGGTGCCGACAAGACCGGCCGAGAAAGCGCTATCACGCGCCCCGCCCGATCAGCCGGGCGGGGGGCGTGGCCGCCGTGCGGGTCGGGTCGCCCACGGTGAGCTGACGAGCCGGCTCACGTCGTCGCTGTAGGCATTGGCGCTGTCGAACGGGTTCGAACCGCCGTTGGCGGCGATGTAGCTGCCGAGTCCGGCTCGGACGGTCCAGGACGCATTGCCCTTCTCCGTGGCCGAGCCGGCGTTGCCGGTGACCGCGGTGTCCACAGTGGAGCCCGTGTGGTGGAGGGGGTTTCAGCGCGACGATGGCCGGCCGGACGTCAGGCGTTCGCGGTCTTCGCCTCGTCGTAACGGGCTTGGGCCGCCAGCACCCCGGGGACACTGGCCTCGAGGACCTCGATCAGCCCCAGCAGCCGCTGCGCCACCGCCTGCCCGGCGGGCGTGAGGCTGTACTCCACGTGCGGCGGGATCGTCGGGCGCGCTTCCCGGTGCACGAAACCGTCGCGCTCGAGCGCCTGCAGTGTCTGCGCGAGCATTTTCTCGCTGACGCCCTGCACCCGGCGGCGCAGGGCGTTGAACCGGAAGACGCCGTCGTTGAGCGCGACGAGCGCCAGCACGCCCCACCGGCCGGTGACGTGCTCCAGCACGGCCCGGGAGGCGCACGCGGCGCTGAACACGTCGGCGATCAGCGCCTCGTGTTCGGCGTCGGTCACGCCGTCCTCTCGTTGTCCGTCCACACCCCGATACTACCCAAAAGTTTGCACGATGGATGTGACGGCACTAACAATAGGTTGGTACTTTCTAAAAGTTAGTACATCCTCCAAGAGACTGGTACTTGAACCTTCAAGGAGTCCTCATGATCGTCGTCACCGGCGCCACCGGCCACCTCGGCAAGCTCGTCGTCGAAGGCCTGCTCGAGAAGCTGCCCGCCGATCAGGTCGTCGCCGCGGTGCGCACCCCGGAGAAGGCCGCCGACCTGGCCGAGCGCGGCGTCGAGGTCCGCCGCGCGGACTACGCCGACCCCGAAAGCCTGGTCACCGCGCTGAAGGGAGCCGACAAGGTGCTGCTGGTTTCGAGCAGCGAGGTCGGCCGGCGAGCCGCGCAGCACCAGGCGGTCATCGAGGCGGCCGAGCAGAACGGAGTCCGCCACCTCGTCTACACCAGCGCACCCCAGGCGACGACGTCGAAGCTCGTGCTGGCCCCGGAGCACAAGGCGACCGAGGAACTGATCGAGGCTTCCGGTCTGGCCGCCACGATCCTGCGCAACAACTGGTACAACGAAAACTACGCCGACACGATCAAGCAGGCCGCGCAGACCGGCAGCTTCGTGGGCAGCGCCGGTGACGGCCGCGTCGCCAGCGCCACCCGTGCCGACTACGCCGCCGCCGCGGTCGCGGTGCTGACCGGCGAAGGCCACGAAGGCCACGAAGGCAAGATCTACGAACTCGCCGGCGACGTCACCTGGACGAACGCGGACCTCGCCGCCGAGATCGGCAAGGCCACCGGCCGCGAGATCACCTACGTCGACCTGCCGGCCGACGAGCACGTCAAGGCACTGACCGGCGCCGGTCTCCCGGAGCAGCTTGCCGGCTTCCTCGTCGCGCTGGACGCCAACATCAAGGACGGCCTGCTCGCCGAGACCACCGGTGACCTCCGCGCCCTCATCGGCCGCGCGAGCACGCCGATCGGCGTGACCGTGGCCGAAATCGCCGACACGCTCTGAGCCGCGCCGCGGCGGGGAGGCCCCTGGGCGGGGGCTTCCCCGCCGGCGTCAGCCGGCCCGGCCGGGCTTGCGCTGCGAAACGCTGTTCTCCCGCAACGGCGGCTGCCACACGCGGGGGCCCGGGGACTCGCCGTCGTCGCCCGGCTGGTCGAGCGGGTCGGTCCCGTTCTGCCAGCGAGCCCAGTGAGCCGCACACATCCTCCGCCAGAGGGCCGGCTCGTCGCACTGGTACCGCCGGCAGGCCGGCACCCGCTCCTGGTGATCGCTCACGTATCGCTCCACTCGCCATCGAACGTTCCGCGTTCAACTACCACAGCGACGGTGGCGTTGTCGATCCTCGTCCCTCCGGAGCGGACGCCTCGAGATCACCGTGGTTAACCCTCCGCTAACCGGGAAAGCCCTCGGAGCCGCCGGTCCCCGGCGGTGCCCACCCCGGACGACGGAGGGATTTCTCGTGTTCCGTCACACGAAGCTGCTGCAGTTCGAAGCCAAGCCCGAAAAGCCCGACCCCGTCTACGCCCACAAACTCCAGGAACTCATCGGCGGCGCCTACGGCGAAATGACCGTCACCATGCAGTAC
>NZ_JAJPWT010000017.1:0-230954 GCF_046548975.1 Amycolatopsis sp. lyj-346 | reverse complement strand
GGGACACGAAGGCCTCCGGGCGGTGATGTGGTTCCTAGACAGCTCCACTTCACAACCGGAGGCCTTCACCTGTCAGCACGACAGGCCGTCACCGCCTCAACCCGGGACAACCTCCCCGGACATCACAGCTAGGGCAGCAGCGTGGCCTTCAACGCTTCGACCAGGTTCGGGGCCAGCTCGGGGCTTTCCACGATCTCGTCCATCGTCTCGTCCGTGCCCTCGGCCGTGCCGATCCCGCGCAGCCGCATCACGCAGGCGCCTTCCCCGTCGCGCAGGACGGCCGCGACCAGGCGGGCCTCCGTGCGCTGCGGGTGGTCGGCGGCCGCGCGGCGCAGGCTCTCGGCGTCCGCCTCGGCGACGCCCGGCAGCTCCGGCTCCGAGCCCGGCGGCAGCACGATGATCTCCTGGGCCAGCGCGCACCCGATGACCAGATCCGGCCACGCGATCCGGCCCAGCGCCTCGGCCAGGTCACCCTCGGGCAGCGCTTCCTGGGCCACCGGCGTCAGCGGGTTCGCCCGGTCGAGCTGCCCGGCCAGCTCCGGCTGCTCGTCCAGCAGCGCCGCCGTCGGCACCAGCGCGAACAGCTGCGGCGGCTGGTCCCAGCCGCCCGCGGCCATGAACTCCTCGATCTCACGGGCGAGCGCGGCCACGCCGGCCTGTCGCGCTTCGTTCGCTGCCATGCGCACATCGTGTCAGGTCGGCCGGCGCGGCGACGCCGCGAGTCCGGTTTGGGCGGGTCCCGGGAACTTCCCGGGGTATCCGTAGAGTTAGGGAATCAGGGGGCGCACGCGCCCCTGCTCGGGTATTGACGAAGAACAGGAGCGTGTGCCGTGGCGACTCGGCCCCCGGTGAGCCTGCCGAAGCTGTCCCGGCGGAGCCGGATCCTCCTCATCATCGCCGCGATCGTCGTGCTGGCGTTGCTGCTCGGGGCCCGCCTCCTCGACACGTACGTCGACTGGCTGTGGTTCGGCGAAGTCGGCGCACGGTCGGTGTTCACCACCCAGGTGGTGACCCGGATCATCCTGTTCTTCGCCGTCGGCCTGCTCGTCGGCGGCGCACTGGCGATCAGCCTGATGATCGCCTACCGGACCCGCCCGGTGTTCGTGCCGATCTCCGGCGCCGACGACCCGCTGGCGCGCTACCGCTCGGCGATCGTCGCCCGCATCCGGCTCTTCGGCATCGGCATCCCGGTGTTCACCGGCCTCATCGCCGGCCTGTCCGCCCAGGGCGACTGGCAGGTCGTGCAGCTGTTCCTCAACGGCACCTCGTTCGGCCAGACCGACCCCGAGTTCGGCAACGACGTCGGCTTCTACGCCTTCGACCTGCCCTTCTACAACTGGCTCCTCGGCTGGCTGTTCATCACCGTCGTCATCTCCTTCTTCGGCGCGCTGATCTCCCACTACGTCTTCGGCGGCATCCGGCTCGCCGGCAAGGGCGGCCAGCTGGCCGGCCCGACCCGCGCGCAGCTCGCCATCACCGTCGGCCTCTTCGTGCTGCTGAAGGCGGTCGAGTACTTCTTCGACCGCTACAACCTGCTGCTGTCCGACCGCGGGATGCCGCTGTTCGTCGGTGCCACCTACACCGACCTGAACGCGGTCCTGCCCGCGAAGCTGATCCTGCTGTGCATTTCGACGATCTGCGCGGTCGCCTTCTTCGCCGGTGCCTTCCTGCGCAACCTGCAGCTGCCCGCCATTTCGCTCGTGCTGCTGATCCTGTCCGGCATCCTCGTCGGCGTCGCCTGGCCCGCCGTCCTCGACCAGTTCTCGGTCAAGCCGAACGCGAACGAGAAGGAAGCAGCGTCCATCCAGCGCAACATGGACGCCACCCGCCGCGCCTACGGCCTCACCGACGTCCAGTACCAGCCCTACACCGGCAAGTCGGACGCCACCCCGGACCAGATCAAGAGCGACACCGGGACCATGTCGAACATCCGGCTGCTCGACCCGAACATCCTCTCCGACACCTTCACCCAGCGCGTCGGCCGCGAGAACTTCTACGGCTTCCCGGCCAAGCTGGACATCGACCGCTACACCGTCGGCGGCGTGACGCAGGACTACATCGTCGCGGCCAAGGAGATCAAGACCGAGGGCCTCACCGGCAACCAGACCAGCTGGATCAACAAGCACCTCGTCTACACCCACGGCAACGGCTTCGTCGTCGCGCCCGCCAACACGATCGACCGCGCGGTCAAGGACGCCAACTCCGACGGCGGCTACCCGATCGCCACCACCAGCGACACCCAGAACCCCGCCGGCGCCGGCGCGCCCGCCGTCGGCCAGACCGGCATCCAGGTCAAGGAACCCCGCATCTACTACGGCGAGCTGTCCGCCGCGGAAACCGACTACGCCATCGTCGGCGGCACCTCCGGCAACGCGCCCGGCGAGTACGACACCGCGACCGACCGCTACACCTACAAGGGCACCGGCGGCGTCCCCATCGACAACTGGTTCAACCGCCTCGCCTTCGCCGCCGAATACGGCGAACGGAACATCCTGTTCTCCGACGCCATCGGCGACAACTCCAAGATCATGTACAACCGCGACCCGCGCGACCGCGTCAGCAAGATCGCGCCGTGGCTGACCCTCGACGGCGACCCGTACCCGGCGGTCGTCGACGGCAAGATCCAATGGATCATCGACGGCTACACCACGCTCAACAACTTCCCGTACGCCCAGCAGACCCAGCTCGGCGCGGCCACGAACGACTCCCTCAACGGCGTCGCCCGCCAGGCCAACAGCTCCATCAACTACATCCGCAACTCGGTCAAGGCCACCGTCGACGCCTTCAACGGCACCGTCACGCTGTACTCGATCGACGACAAGGAACCGGTCCTCGACGCCTGGGAGAAGGTCTTCCCCGGGCTCGTGAAGCCCAGCTCCGAGATCTCCCCGGACCTGCGGGCCCACTTCCGCTACCCCGAGGACCTCTTCAAGATCCAGCGTGAACTGCTGTCGCGCTACCACGTCAGCAACCCGCAGGAGTTCTACTCGCAGCAGGCCTTCTGGAGCGTCCCCCAGGACCCGACCGCCGAAGGCGGCTCCAACCCGGCCGCGGCCGGCGCGGCCAACCAGCCCGGCTACTACGTCCTCGCCGACACCCCCGGCCAGACCAAGCCGACCTTCCAGCTGACCAGCTCACTGACCGGCCTCCAACGCCAATACCTCGCGTCCTGGATGTCCGTGTCCTCCGACCCCGCCGACTACGGCAAGATCCGCGTCCTCCAGCTACCCAGCGCGGCCACCGGAGCCACCCAGGTCGACGGCCCGGTCCAAGTCCAGAACCGGTTCCAAAGCGACTCCCGCGTCGCCCAGGACCGCACCCTCTTCAACAACCCCAACGTCACCCCCATCTACGGCAACCTGATCACGCTCCCGGTCGCCGACGGCTTCCTCTACGTCGAACCCGTCTACATCCGGCAGCGCAACCAGAACAGCTACCCCCAGCTGGCCCGCGTCCTCGTCTCCTACGGACCCAAGGTCGGCTACGGCGCCACCCTCCAGGAAGCCCTCGACCAGGTCTTCGGCGCCGGCACCGGCGAAGCCACCACCACGCCACCCCAAGCCGGGCAGCCGACGACCAACCCACCCAACTCCACCAACCCCACCAACCCCACCACCACACCCCCTAACACCAGCGGCGGCAACGCAGCCCTCGACCGAGCCATCGCCGACATCCAATCGGCCATCGCCAAACTCAAAGCCGCCCAGCAATCCGGCAACTTCACCGACCAAGGCGCCGCACTCGCCGCCCTCGACGCAGCCGCCCGCGCCTACGAGGCAGCCAAGACCGCAACCCCCGGAACCAGCACGGCACCACCCAGCACCCAGCCCGGAGGGTGACGTCGACTACCCAAACGGCACCTGCTTTGCACCCGCCCGAAAGGCAGGCGTAAGGTAGGTGCCACGACGCGGGGTGGAGCAGCTCGGTAGCTCGCTGGGCTCATAACCCAGAGGTCGCAGGTTCAAATCCTGTCCCCGCTACAGAGGTTGGGAGGGGTGTGCTCGCCAAAATCGGCGGGCCGCCCCTCCTTCGCATTGTCCCTGGGGGTCGAACCCCCAGACCCCCGCCAGGGGGGCTTCGCCGCCCCTGGACCCCCCGGTGGCTGGTTGCGTTGTGCGGTTGGCCCTGTCTGGTTGAGCTTTTAGGTGAGTCCCAGGGCGGGGTGGGGTATCTCTGCTACGAGTACCTCTGCGTGGGGCTTTGGGGTTGGGGTTTTTGTTGGCAGGAACCAGTTTCCTTTGTGGAATTGGTCGCTTGTGTGGCCTTCTGTCAAGGGGAGTCCGGAGGCGGGTTCTTGCTGGGGAGCGCGCGAAGTGTCCGTCCGCGACAGTCGCCTGTTCGCTCGTGCATTCGCCCGAGCATCTGAACGTCCACTCCGGCCAGTGCCTGATCGTCGCCGGCGACGACCAGGCAGGGGCTGCGGCGGGTGGTGCTCGCTTCGCTGCGCCGGTGGGGAGGCGGTGCTGGGTGGCGGCGACGCGCGGTTCGAGGGCGGGGTGGCCATGGTCCTCAGTGGAGTCCGTCGGGGGCTGGAGACGCGTAAGTGCAGGTCAGCGCGTTTGGGGACCCCGGTGTAGAGCCGGTTGTGGCCCCGTGTAATCTATTGAAGTACCAAAACGGCGCGGGGTGGAGCAGCTCGGTAGCTCGCTGGGCTCATAACCCAGAGGTCGCAGGTTCAAATCCTGTCCCCGCTACCACCAAGAGGCACGTTCTCGGGAAATCCGGGAACGTGCCTCTTTTTTCATGCCCACACGGCTTTCGCTGCCGACTTTTCCGTCGAACACGCCGAAAACTACGAATCCCACGATGTGGACGCACGCCCGGGATGGTTGCGGTCCGTGTCCGGAGTCGGCCAAGCCGGGGATTGCCACCCGCCGAACTCACCTGCCTGGAGGTGCCGGAGCGGCCCGGGTGCGTCTGGTTGGACCAAAGTTCCCTGGGAGCGGTTGCAGAGCGTGGTCAGGTCCACAGTGGACCTGCTCGCATTGGGCCGAACGAGGGGATCTCACTAGCCACAATGGACAGATCGCCTGACCACTGTGGACACAGCGGCCGATAAGTGGGAATCTAGGGGGCGTGTCCGAATTGAATGCAACAGCCGCCGCCCTGCTCGGTCTGCTCCACGACGGTCCCGCCACCGGCGGGCAGCTCGTCGCGGGAGCGGGTGAGCGTTTCGGCGCCTTCTTCAGCGTCACCCGCAGCCAGGTGTACCGGGAGCTCCCGGCGCTGTCCAAAGAAGGCCTCGTCCGGCTCGGCAAGCAGGGCCCGCGCTCCAGTCAGCAGTACCTGATCACCGCCGCCGGCAAAAAGGCCTTCAAGGCCTGGCTGACGTCCGAGGCCGGCCCCGACCACCTGCGCAGCCCGCTCATCCTGCGGCTCGTGCACGCGGGGTCGCTGACGGCGAAGCAGCGCCAGTCGCTGCTCGACTCGGCTCGCGCCAGCTACAGCCAGCAGCTCGACGACGCCAAGGCGGCCACCAAGGCGGCCGAGGGGCCGTACGAGAAGGCCGTCGCCGAGTTCGCCCAAGCCCAGGCCAAGGCCGCGCTGAAGCTGCTCGACGCCATCCCCGCGGCCTGAGGTTCGCGCACCCACGGCCGGTCCCCGCAACCGGTCGTGGGTTTTGCCGTAACCTTGACAAACGTGAGTGATGAGTTCGACGCGGCACTGAGGGACCTGACCGGCAAGCTGACGCAGATCGAGTCGGTGATGGACCTGGATGCGCTGCGTGCCCAGGTGGCCGACCTGGAGGCCCAGGCTTCGAGCCCCAACCTCTGGGACGATCCGGAGGCGGCGCAGAAGGTCACCAGCCAGCTGTCCCACCGGCAGACCGAGCTGCGCCGGATCAGCGAGCTGCGTCAGCGGCTCGACGACCTCGGCGTGCTGTACGAGCTCGCCGAGGCCGAGGGCGACTCCGGCAGCATGGGCGAGGCCGAGGCCGAGCTCACCGACCTCGGCAAGGACATCGACGGTCTCGAGGTCCGCACCCTGCTCTCGGGCGAGTACGACGACCGCAACGCCGTCGTCACCATCCGCTCCGAGGCCGGCGGCGTCGACGCGGCCGACTTCGCCGAGATGCTGCTCCGCATGTACCTGCGCTGGGCCGAGCGCCACGGCTACCCGACCGACGTCTACGACATCTCCTACGCCGAAGAGGCGGGCATCAAGTCGGCGACGTTCAAGGTGAGCGCCCCCTACGTCTACGGCACCCTCTCGGTCGAGCAGGGCACCCACCGGCTCGTCCGGATCTCACCGTTCGACAACCAGAGCCGCCGCCAGACGTCGTTCGCGCACGTCGAGGTGCTGCCCGAGGTCGAAGAGGTCGACCACGTCGACATCCCGGAGAAGGACATCCGGGTCGACGTCTACCGCTCGTCGGGCCCCGGCGGGCAGAGCGTCAACACGACCGACTCCGCGGTCCGCATCACGCACATCCCGACGAACATCGTCGTTTCCTGCCAGAACGAGAAGTCGCAGCTGCAGAACAAGGCGGCCGCGATGAAGGTGCTCCAGTCCCGGCTGCTGCAGCGCAAGAAGGAAGAAGAGCGCAAGGAGATGGACGCGCTCAAGGACGGCGGCTCCAGCTGGGGCAACCAGATGCGCTCCTACGTGCTGCACCCGTACCAGATGGTCAAGGACCTGCGGACCGAGTTCGAGGTCGGCAACCCGACCGCGGTGCTCGACGGCGACATCGACGGTTTCCTCGACGCCGGCATCCGCTGGCGGAAGCAGACCGCCTGATCGGCGCAGCGGGTGTTCGGGTGACCGCTCACCGTACGCAAACACCCGCTGCTCCACCCGGGTGGACCGGGCAACCGGGGCTTCACGACACCGGTGGGTAGTATGCCGAATCGTGATCCGGCTCGAAGAGGTTTCCAAGGTCTACAAGACCTCGACGCGGCCCGCGCTCGAGCGGGTGTCCGTCAACATCGAAAAGGGGGAGTTCGTCTTCCTCATCGGTCCCTCGGGATCGGGGAAGTCGACCTTCCTCCGGCTGCTGCTGCGCGAAGAGACGCCCAGCAAGGGCCGCGTGATCGTGTCGAACTTCGACGTCGCCAAGCTGGCCCGCCGCCGGGTCCCCCGCCTGCGGCAGACCATCGGCTGCGTCTTCCAGGACTTCCGCCTGCTGGCGAACAAGACCGTCGCCGAGAACGTCGCCTTCGCCCTCGAGGTCATCGGCAAGCCCGCCCCGACCATCAAGAAGGTCGTCCCCGAGGTGCTGGAGCTCGTCGGCCTCGACGGCAAGGCCGACCGGCTGCCCAACGAGCTCTCCGGCGGTGAGCAGCAGCGCGTTGCGATCGCGCGCGCGTTCGTCAACCGGCCGCTGGTGCTGCTGGCCGACGAGCCGACCGGGAACCTGGACCCCGACACCAGCCAGGACATCATGCTGCTGCTGGAGCGGATCAACCGCACCGGCACGACCGTCCTGATGGCCACCCACGATCACTCCATCGTGGACTCCATGCGGCGCCGCGTCGTCGAGCTGCAGCTCGGCCGGGTGATCCGCGACGACGCCCGCGGCGTCTACGGCATCGGTCGCTGACCCCCGCACCCGCGACCACCCCGCCCGCAACGCCCCCGACCCCAAGGACCTGCACCCGCCATGCGCGCCAGTTTCGTCTTCAGTGAGGTAGTCACCGGCCTGCGCCGGAACGTCACGATGACCATCGCGATGATGCTGACCACGGCCGTGTCGCTCGCCATGCTCGGCGGCGGCCTCCTCGCCGTGCGGACCATCGACAAGATGAAGTCCAACTTCCTCGCCGACGTCGAGGTTTCGGTCTACCTCACCGACGACATCAGCGCGACCGACAAGAACTGCACCCAGTCGCTGTGCCAGTCGCTGCGGACTTCGCTGCAGAGCAACAACGGCGTCGAGTCGGTCGTGTTCGAGAACCGTGACCAGGCCTTCGACCGGTTCAAGAAGATCTTCGAGAGCCAGCCGGAGCTGATCGCGCTCACCGGTCCCGAGTCGCTGCCGGCGTCGCTGCACGTGAAGCTGAAGGACCCGGACCGCAGCGACGCGATCGTGCAGGAGTACGGCAACAAGCCGGGCGTGCGGAAGGTCGACGACCAGAAGAAGTTCCTCGACCGCGTGTTCAACGCCTTCAACGGCGTCCGCAACATGGCCTTCGGTGCCGCGCTCATCATGGCCGTCGCCGCGCTGCTGCTGATCGCCAACACGATCCAGGTGTCCGCGTTCACCCGCCGCACCGAGGTCGGCATCATGCGCCTGGTCGGCGCGACGCGGTGGTACACGCAGCTGCCGTTCCTCCTGGAGGCGGTGGTCGCCGGCGTGGTCGGTGCGGTCCTCGGGATCATCATGCTGGCGCTGACCAAGGCGAGCTTCCTCGACTCGGTGTTCACCGGCGACGTCTTCCCGAAGATCACCATGCTGGAACTGCTGTTCCCGGTCGCACCGATCCTGCTCGGGGTGTCCGTGGTGATCTCCGCCATCACCGGTTACGTCACGCTGCGGCTGTACGTCCGGCACTAGCGTTGCGGTGCCCGTGCAAAACCGGCTGCTTGTCACTGTCGAAATCACGTAGAGTGGTCGTATGCCCAAGGAACGTGGCCAGAAGGTGATCGTGTCGAACCGCAAGGCGCGGCACGATTACGCCATCCTCGACACCTACGAGTGCGGTCTCGTGCTCGTCGGCACCGAGGTCAAGAGCCTGCGCGAGGGCAAGGCGTCACTGGCGGACGCGTTCGCGACGGTCGACGACGGCGAAGTGTGGCTGCGCAACGTGCACATCCCGGAGTACACGCAGGGCACGTGGACCAACCACATGCCGCGGCGCACCCGGAAGCTGCTGCTGCACCGGCGGGAGATCGAGAAGCTCATCGGCAAGACCAAGGAGAGCGGGCTCTCGCTGGTGCCGCTGTCGATGTACTTCAAGGACGGCAAGGTCAAGGTCGAAATCGCACTGGCCCAGGGCAAGAAGGCCTACGACAAGCGGCAGACGCTGGCGAAGCGCGACGCGGAGCGGGACATCCGGAAGGCGATGGGCCGCGCGCTGAAGGGCCGGTTCACGGAGTGACGCCCGGTCCGGCTTCCGACGCGGACGTCGCGCGCTGGACGGCATCGCTGGGTCTGCCGGGCCTGATCGACCTGCACGTCCACTTCCTGCCGAAGCCGGTGATGGACAAGGTCTGGGCCTACTTCGACCGGGCCTCGGCGCACTACGGCACCGAGTGGCCGGTGCACTACCGGACGTCCGAACAGGACCGCCTGGACACCCTGCGGTCGCTGGGCGTGCTGAAGTTCGCGCCGCTGGTCTACCCGCACAAGCCGGGGATGGCGGAGTGGCTGACGGACTGGGCGCTCGAGTTCGCCGCGCGGGTGCCGGACGCGGTGCCGACCGGGACGTTCTACCCCGAGCCCGGCGCCGGGTCCGCTGTGGACGGTGCGCTGCGCGCCGGCGCCCGGGTGTTCAAGGCGCACGTGCAGGTGGGTGCGTACGACCCGCGTGACGACCTGCTGAAACCCGTGTGGGGTGCGCTGGCCGACGCCGGCGTCCCGGTCGTCGTCCACTGTGGACACGGTCCGTTGCGGGGCGACTTCACCGGCCTGGCGGTGTTCGGCGAGGTCCTGGCCCGGCACCCGAGGCTGACGGCGGTGCTCGCGCACGCGGCGATGCCGGAGTTCGGGGCGGCGTTCGACCTGATGGCGAAGTACCCGCGGGTGCACCTGGACACCACGATGGTCGGCGTGCCGTTCGCCGAGGCGATGTCGCCGCTGCCGCCGGACTGGACGGCCCGGCTGGCCGCGTGTGCCGACCGCGTCGTGCTCGGCACGGACTTCCCGAACATCCCGTACCCGTACGTGACGCAGCTGCAGGCGATCGCCGGCTGGGCCGCCGCCGACGATCGCCTGGGGGAGCCGTTCCTGCGCGCGGTCCTGCACGACACCCCGCTGCGGCTGCTCACCGCTTGAGTCTCTTACCGGCCTTGGGTCTTTTACCGGCTTGGGTCTCTTACCGGCGCAGTGCGGCGCGCTCGCTCACGGTGACCGCGCGGCCCAGCAGCTCGACCACCGGGATCTGCTTGCCCGCCAGGAGGAACCCGGCCGTCGCCAGCACCACCCACGGCACCGGGCCGTGGGCGATGCCGTCCGAGAGCGGGGCGAACCCGTGCGCCGCCAGGCCCAGCAGGCCGCCGGAGACCAGCAGCCCGGCCGCGACCAGCTGCGGCACCTTCGCCGTCGCCACCCCGGTGTCCCGCTGCACCTCGAAGTGCGCGAACAGCCGCAGCAGGCCGAACAGCACCATTCCGCAGGCCGCGAACCAGGCCGGCGCCATGATCAGCCAGAACACCGTGCCCGGCGCGGGAGTCCGGTAGCCGAGGCCGTACACCGTCACCCCGGCCACGACGACCAGCGCCGGCATGTGCCAGAGGTAGACGCTCATGAACCGCGCGCCGAGCCAGCCGAGGGCGTCGCCGACGCCGGGGCGCGCCGCGAGCGCGTTGAGCTGCGGGCGGAAGGCGAGCAGCAGGCCGACCTGGCCGACGGCGAGGAAGGCGAGGAGCACGGTCGGCGGGCTCATGTTCGACACCGGCGCGCCCGGCATGCCGATCATGCTGGCCGGGTACGGCCCGAACGCGACCAGCAGCGCGGTGACGCCGAACCCGGCGGCGGACAGCGCCAGCGCGCCGCGGCGGGTGAGTGAACCGAGGCGGCCTTCGACGTAGTGGAAGCCGAGCTGGTGCACGGCGACCCAGACGAAGATCGCGTTGGCGTAACCGATGTAGCCGAAGTCGTTGAAGCGCGCGACGTCGACGAGGATGCCTGCCGCGCCCATGACGAGCGGCACCTTCAGGCCCCAGCGGCGGTGCGCGGCGACCATCAGCGGCGTCAGCAGCACGACGAGCACGTACACCGCGAGGAACCACAGCAGCTGGGCGGCGATCGCGCCGGCGACCTGCACCGGCTCCGGTGGCACGCCCATGCCGCGCAGGAAGTCCGGGACGATCAGCCAGACCGCCATCAGCGGCAGCACCGGCACCATCAGGCGCTTGATGCGCCCGGCGAGCCACTGCCGCGTGGAGGCGGCGCGGCGGAAGGAGATCAGGTTCGCCGCGCCGCCGGCGAAGAAGACCAGGGGCATGACCTGGCTGAGCCAGGTGACGACCCACCAGCCCGGCGTCGCCAGCGCGTTGCCGGTGGCGAGGTGCCCGTCGGAGTAGGAGAGCACCGGCATGGTCCAGTGCTGGACGATGACGGCGAGGATGGCCCCCGCCCGGACGACGTCGAGGAACCTGTCCCGGCCCGCTGTCTGCATGCGTTCAGCCTGGTCGCTTCGACCTGGGAAAACAGCGGTGCTGACCGGCCTGTTCGGGGTCCTGTTCACCCCCGCCGGATACGGGGGTTCTCCCTACTACCGCAGGCCGTCCGGCTCGGGTTCGTGCTGCGCGGCGGCGACGCGGTACTCCCAGCCGTGCTCGGTGAGGCCGAGCTCGTAGCGGGTTTCGATCTTCGGGCCGCCGTGCAGGTGGATGTGCCGGATGACGGTGCCCGGGATCGGCTCGGCGTCCCCGAGCTCCTGGACGCGGCCGTCGAGCGGTCCGCCGAAGAAGCGGACGCAGCGCGTCTCGTCGGACATCTGCGCGCTCCTCTCGCCGGCGGGTCCGCTCATGGTAGGTGAGCGCTCACCCGGGTGCCGCCCGCGGAACGGGTGACCCGTTGTCCACTTTACGGGACTTCCGGTCACTCTCCGTCGCTCATCGGCCCAGGTAGGTCAGCACCGCACGAACGCGGCGGTGCTCCTCCGCGCTGGCTTCGAGGCCGAGTTTCGAGAAGATGTTGCCGATGTGCTTCTCCACCGCGCCGTGCGACACCACCAGCGAGTTCGCGATCGCCGTGTTCGACAGGCCCTGCGCCATCAGGCCGAGGACTTCGGACTCGCGGGCGGTCAGCGCGTCCAGCGGGTTGCGGCGGCCGCGGGCCATCAGCTGGGCGATCACGTCCGGGTCGATCGCCGTGCCGCCGTTCGCCACCCGGCGGACCGCGTCCAGGAAGTCCGCGACGTCCGCCACGCGCTCCTTCAGCAGGTAACCGACCCCGCCGGCGCCGCCCGAGAGCAGCTCCACGGCGTAGGACTCCTCGACGTACTGCGACAGCACCAGCACCGGCAGCCCCGGGATCTCCTTGCGGGCCGCCAGCGCCGCCCGCAGGCCCTCGTCGGTGAACGTCGGCGGCATCCGGACGTCGACGATCGCGAGGTCGGGACGATGTTCCTTGATCGCGCCGAGCAGATCGTCCCCGTTGTCGACGGCCGCGGCCGTCTCGATGCCCTCGTCGGCGAGCAGGCGGGTCACCCCGGCCCGCAGCAGCACGGCGTCCTCGGCGATGACTACCCGCATCCGGCCCCCAAGCTCGTGGATGAACGGGGTCCAGCCTATTCACCACTGGCAGGGCAGGTCAGCCCGGATCACGGTCGGCCCGCCGACCGGACTGACCACGGTGATCACGCCGTCGATCGTCGCGGCGCGGTCGGCCAGGCCGGCCAGCCCGCCGCCGGGGCGCACCTCCGCGCCGCCGTGGCCGTTGTCGGTGATCTCGACGACGACGTGGCCGTCGGTCCGCCAGACCTTCACGCCCGCTTCGGTCGCTCCGGAGTGCTTCGCGATGTTCGTCAGCGTCTCGCCGACGATGAAGTACGCCGTCGTCTCCACCGCGGCCGGCGGACGCGGGTCGACGTCCACCGAGACGTCCACCGGGATCGGCGACTTCGCCGCCTGCGCCGACAACGCCGCGTCCAGCCCCCGGTCGCCGAGGACGGCCGGGTAGATGCCGCGCGCCAGGTCCCGCAGCTCCGACACGGCGAGCTTCGCGTCCGCGTGCGCCTCGTCGATCAGGTCCCGCACCGCCTGCGGGTCCTGGTCGAACTTCGCCTTCGCGCGCCCCAGGCTCATCGCGACGGCCACCAGCCGCTGCTGCGCGCCGTCGTGCAGGTCACGCTCGATGCGACGGCGTTCGGCCTCGGCCGCGTCGACACCGCGTGCCCGCGACGCCTGCAGCCGCTCGGCCTTCTGCTCCAGCCGTTTCGTGCGGTCCGGCCCCAGCAGGGCCAGCGCGAGCTCGCCGTGCAGCCAGCCCAGCCACGGCGTCACCCAGATCGCCATCGGCAGCAGCACGATCGACGCGATCGCGATCGCGAACTCCACGCACGCCAGCGGGAACGCCGCCACCAGGTACGCCAGGTCCCGCCACGTCGTCGGATCGCTCAGCCGGATGACCCACCGCCGCACCAGCGGCTGCCCCTCGACCGGGCGACGCTCCACCGGCGGCAGCGGCACGCTCAGCAGCTTGCCGGCCCAGGACCGCTCGCGGTCGCCCGACCAGCGGATGAAGCTCGTCGTCGCCAGCAGGATCGGGAACCCGACCCAGACCACCGCCGTCGAGACACCCACCGCGATGCCGACCACGGCCAGCACGAACTGCACGAGCCGGAAGACGAAGCTGACGATCATGTAGAGGATCGTGCGAGCCGGGTGCGGCCGCGGGTGTTCCAGCTGTTGCGCCTCGCTCATCCCGCCACCAGGTTCTTCTCTTCCGCGTCTTCCCACCAGCGCTCCATGCGGCGGCGCTGCGCCACCGTCGGCCCCAGCAGCGCGGACGCCAGCCGGGCGTGCGTGCCCGCCAGCGCCTTGGTCAGCGCCACCGACAACGCGACGAACAACACCCCCAGTGCCGCCCACGGTAGCGCCTCCACAGTGGAGTCCACGGTCAGCCACGGCACCTCCCAGGCCGGGAAGTGGTACTCACCGCCCGGCAGCCACCGGAAGTAGACGGGCAGGCCCACGAGCGCCAGGCTCGTCGCCCAGAACGACGTCACCAGCACGAACTCGACCAGACCCACCGGGAAGAGCAGGGCGAAGTAGGTCAGGTCCCGCCACGTCGAAGGGTCCTTCAGCCGCGCCTTCCACCGCGTGGCCTGCTTGCCGGCGGGCAGCGGCAGGTAGGGAAGGTCGATGTGGCGATCCAGCAACGCGTAGACCCGCGCCCGCTCCACCCGCGCGGCCCCCCGCACGGCGAGCACGACGACGGCCAGCAGACCCACCCCGACCCACACCACCGCGGTCCCGGCCCCGGCCGAGACGAACGCCGTCAGGAACCCGAACGCCAACACCCCCAGCGGCAGGTTCATCAGCAAGAACACCACCGAACCACCGAACGGCGGATCCCGCCTCTCGCTCACCATGACCGCACTCCCTTCATCGGATCCCAGCATCGCCGTTCCGTGCGGAGCACGACATGGTGCGAGCGGGCATCCCGGCGGTAGGGCTGACCCCACCCACCCGGACCAAACCGGTGGCGGCAGGCGTTATGATGAACAGGTTGTGATCCCGACAAGGGGGTGAACGGTTTCGACTTTGGACGTTGATTCAGGGGAAGCGTGCCGGTGCAGGCGAGAGACCACCGTAAGCGTCATCGCAAACCAATAAGCGCCGACTCCAGTCAGCGCGAGTTCGCCCTCGCCGCCTGAGCGAGTGCGACTCTGTCGGCCCGGGTTCGCCTCCGGCCCGGGTACCGGCATCAGCTAGGAGGCTCAGCGGCTGTCCCGGCCACGGGGAACAGTCGTGAAGCAAACAGTGGCTGGGCTCGTCACCTCAGCTTGTTCGCGTGATTGAGGGAGCCAAGCAGAGACGTAGCGGACTGCGCACGGAGAAGCCCTGTCGAGACGCCAGAGGACCCGGGTTCAATTCCCGGCACCTCCACGACACGTCGCTGGAAGGCCCACGCCCCTTCGGGGCTGGGCCTTCCCTTCGTTTTGTCGTGTTCTTTGGGGGTCGAACCCCCCAAGCCCCCGCCAAGGGGGCTCCGCCCCCCTGGACCCCCCCGGGTGGTTGCGTTGGGTGGGGATCTCCCGTTGACGTGGGTGGGCCTGCGAGGGCGTGTGTGGGGAGCCGGGCTTTCGGGCGGTGCCGGGTTGGGTCGTGGGTTGGCGTGTTTGTGCTGGTCCGGCGCCTGCTGGGGGTCGGGTGTGACTGGGGTTCACCCGGTTGGCCGCGGGTGGTTTTGGGCTTGTGGTGGGGGCCACTTGTGGGTGAAATTCGTGTCAATGTCATGCTTGGGGTCCGACCATGGCTCCGCACCCGTGGGGTCGGAAGTAGGTGGCCAGATGACCTGGGCCCGACGCAGTGGCAGCTCCCTTGCCAACGACGAAGACAGCCGGATGGGCGTTATCCGCGCTGAAGAGGCCGTGCGACTCGGCGAACAGAACGACCGGGCCGTGATCACCGTGGCCGGGCACTCCTCCGACTCGGAGGAATGTGCCGAACTGCTCGCCATGCTCGGGCTCGACGCCGGGCGACGGCGGCAGCGGACCGCCTGACGCCTCACACCAGGTCCGCCACGTGGACCACCTTGTTCCGGCCCGTCGCCTTCGCGTGGTACAACGCCGTGTCCGCCGCATCCAGCAGGCGCTGCAATGACGCACCCGCCGTCGGGTACACCGCGATGCCTATCGAGACCGTCAGGCCGGAGATCGACAACTGGCCCGCCGGGACCTTCAGCGCGCTGATCGCCCGGCGGATCCGCTCGGCCACCGCCCCGATGTCCGGCTGGGCGATGCCCGGGAGCAGCACCACGAACTCTTCGCCCCCGAACCGGCCCACCGCGTCCCCCCGGCCGCGGACCGCCGAGATGATCGACTGGGCCACCGCCTTCAGGACCGCATCGCCCGCCAGGTGCCCGTACGTGTCGTTCACCTGCTTGAAGTGGTCCAGATCCAGCATCAACAACCCGAACGTGCCGCCCTGACGAGCGGTCGACGCCAGGGTTCGTTCGGCCAGGGCGTGCCAGCCGCTCGTGTTGTACAGGCCCGTCTTCTCGTCGCGGTGGGCCGCCACCTCCAGCTGCTTCACCAGCACCGTCCGGTGCAACAGCAGCAACGGCGGGAACACCAGCACCACCAGCCCCGGCAACGTCGCCACGGCCACCGCGTTCAGCGCCCCCAGGCAGAGCGTCGCCACCTCGAGGCCGTTGTCCGACCACGTGCCGAACAGCGCCTCCGGAGTCCGGCCGACTTCGCGGCGGGCCGGCAGGACCAAGAGGGCGTTCACCGCGAAGAACGTCACTCCCGCGGCCACGATCGCGAACGTTCCGGCCCAGCCGTGGGGCAGCACCGAGCGGACGTCGGAGAAGCCCGCAAGCCGCAGCACGGACTGGGCCGCGTAACACGACAGCACGATGATGGCCGCGTTGCTGACCGTGCGGGAGACCGGTACCCGCTGCAGGCGGTACCAGCTGCGGATCGCCAGGTGCGCGTACAGGCCGGCGACCAGGACCGCCAGCAGGAGCGGGGGCAGCAGGAGGACCCCGGCGAACGTCCAGACCGACGTCATGTTGATGTGCGGTGTCCCCGACACGCGACGGCGGATCCGCTCCACGCGCCGGCCCGTCTCCGACTGCAGCACCCCCAGGACCAGCAGCACCAGCAGGATCGACAGCGTCCGGCGGTCCACCGCGGTCGGCGACGGGCGCAGCGTCAGCACCACCGCCACCACCTCGCTCACCAGGCAGTAGCCGATCACCCGCGGACCCTGGCGCCACAGCACCCAGCGGCGCGGTGCCACGAGGACGTCACGAATCCGCGGCCCAGTGCGCGGAAGCCGGCCCCCGGTCCGCATACTCATGGTGTCCGGCCGGTGACGGAGCCGGTTCGGCCCGAGGTCGTGAAGGGAGGCGCACCATGTGCGGACGCGACAACTGAGGTCATCGATCCTCCGCCCCGACCCGGCGCCACGCCCTCGCGATCGGCACGGCCACCACGGCACCCGCCGCCCCGGCCGCGGCGATGGTGTGCGCCGGGCCCAGCACTTCGGCCAGCGTGCCCGCCGCGGCCGCGCCGACGCCCTGCACCGTGATCAGGCCGGCCGAGTTCACGCCGGCGCACTGCGCGCGGTGCTCGTCCGGCACCCGTCGCATGAACGAGACCGTGCCCTGGATGTTGTATCCCGTCGCCAGTAGCCCGGACGCCGCCAGCAGCACCACCGACGTCACCAGGCCCGGCCGGCAGACGAACACCACCAGGGGCAGCCCGGCCGCGATCCCGAGCAGCCCGAGCGCACGGACCTGGACGCGTTCCGGGATCCACTTGCCGAACACGACGCCGCCGAGCACGCTGCCCGCCGGGTCGGCCGCCATCAGCAGACCGACCAGCGTCGCGCCCGCGCCGATCCCGGCCGCGTACGGCGCGGCCAGCGCCTCCGGCACGACGTAGAAGCCGGCCAGCCAGTTGAGCGCGACCAGCGTCCGCAACGCCGGGTCGCGCCAGATCAGCCGGATGCCCGCGCCGGTCGTGGACAGCCAGGCGGCCCGGACCGCGGATGCGATCACCGCCCGCCGCCGGACGCCGGTGACCAGGAACAACGCCGAGAGCAGGAACGTCGCCGAGTCCAGGGCCAGCGCCGCGAACGGGGTGAGCGCGGCGATCAGGGCGCCGCCCCCGGCGAAGCCGGCCAGCTGCGCGCCCTGCATCGTCACGTTGCGCAGGGCCATCCCGACGAGGTACCGCTCGCCTTCGAGGACCGACGGCAGCAGCGCCTGCTGCGCCGCCTTGAACGGCCCGCCGAGCGCCGCCATCACCGCGACCAGCACGCACAGCACCCACAGCGGGACACCGGGGATCGCGATGACGGCGACCAGGGCGGCCCGCGCCAGATCGGCCGCGACCATCACGTCCCGCCGCGGCCACCGGTCGCCCGCGCCGGCCAGCAGGATGCCGCCGAACAGGGAAGGCACGTACGTCAGGGCGTAGGTGAGGCCGGTCAGCGCGGCCGACGACGTGCGCTGGAAGACGAGCACCGCGAGCGCGACCCTGGCGAGCTGGTCCCCGCAAACGGACAGCAGCTCGGCGGTCCACATCGCCCGGAATTCGGCGACGGCGAGCACCGCACCGAAACCGACCTTCTCAACGCGTGCGTCATCCATCGGCGCCCCTCGAAACCCCAGCCCATAACGGTAATCACCCACCGGAGTGGAATCGAGCCGTTCGGTGACAGTTGCTCCGATCGCACCAGCTCCGACCCCCGGACGGCTCGCGACGGCCGTCAGGCCGGGTGGCCGCCGATCTCTGTTGCGGGTGAGAGGCATAGCGTTCAATATGAGAGCATGTTCAATGAAAATGAACATGCTCGCTCGATGAACGAGCTGAGCTTGACGAGAGCGGCACTCGAGCGACTGGGCGAGTACGGGCTTCGTGGTGAGGTGCTCGCGGCGGAGTACACCCACCCCGGTGAGACACGCCGGCCCGACGCAGTGGTGCGCCTTACGGCGAGGTCAGGGGCTACCCGGACCTACGGTACCGACGTCAAACACCGGTTGACGCCTGAACTGGCAACCAGCCTCGCCCTGCCCACGCAGCTCCCGGCGTTGCTGGTCACGACCTATGTCAGCGAGCCGATCGCCGAGCGGCTGCGCGCCCGAGGGATCGATTACCTGGACACCGCGGGTAATGCCCACTTGGCCTGGGACGATGTCCTTGTCGACGTCCGCGGGCGGCGCAATCCGGCGGTTCCGCGTTCGAGGACCTCGCCTCGCGCTGCCGGGGCTTTCGGCCGGTCGGGTCTTCGCGTTGTGTTCGTCCTGCTCAGCTGGCCCGACATGGCCTCCCGGCCCTATCGGGTCCTGGCCGAAGCGAGCGGAGCTTCGCTGGGGACCGTGAAGGCGGTGATCGACGAACTCGCCAGGGCGGGTTACCTCTACACGGGGGCGGAGGGCCGCCGGATGGCCCGCGGCGGCGAGTTGCTCGACCGCTGGTCGGAGGCGTACTCGATCACCTTGCACACCGCGCTCGCGCTCGGCGAATTCTCCGTGAACGACCTGTCGTGGTGGCCGGACGCGGAAACCGAGATGCGTTCGATGGGTATCCAGGTGGGGGGAGAAGCCGGAGCCAGTCTCATCGACTCGCACCTGCGGCCCGCTTCGCTCACGCTTTACGCCGAACAGCTGCCGGCCCGGTTCATCGGCCGGCATCGCCTGGCCAGGGCCGAAGGCGGAGGGAACGTCCACATCCGGGAACGGTTCTGGCGCGCGCCCGAACCCGAGTCGTGGATCGTGCCGTCCCCGTTGATCTATGCCGACCTGCTGGCTTCGGGAGATCCGCGCCAGCGCGAACACGGAGACCGGATCCGGACCGATGACGATCGACTTGTCCACCTCGACCGAACCTGAAATCCTCCTCGCGGCCCGGGCACTGTCCCGGGTGGACGTCGCTGCCAAGGCGGCGCAAGTGAGCTACCTCGTGGTCGGCGCGACGGCGCGCACGATCCTTTCCCTCGACCTGATCGGCCGGCTGCCCGAGCGGGCCACCCGCGACGTCGACATCGCCGCCGAGGTGTGCACTTGGGACGATTTCAACCGGCTTGTCGGCACGCTCGAAAAGGTCACCGCGGTGAACACTCGTTCCTCGTCGAGGGAATCGAAGTCGACGTGATTCCCTATGGCGGGATCGAGCGCGGAGACCGCACGATCCGGTGGCCCGACGACCATCGGATGAACGTCCGTGGCATGCGGGAGGCGGTGGCTTCCGCGGAGACCGTGCTCCTGCCCGGCGGTCTGACCGTGCGGGTTCCCGCGGTGCCCGCGCTGGCCCTGCTCAAGCTGTTGACCTGGTGGGAACGCCGAACGGTCACCACTCGCGACGCGGTCGATCTCGCCACGATGATCTCCTGGTACTCGACGGGGAGTTACCTCGATCTTCTGTACGAAGAGGAGCTGGACCTGCTCGCCCGGCACGATTACGACCCGGCACTCGCCGGTGCCTGGCGATTGGGCTCGCAGCTGCCCGGGCTGCTCGACGAGACCGGAAAGCACGCACTTCTCCCCATCGTCGAGGACGACGACGTGCTGGGGCGCCTGGCGAACGACGCAGGCGGGGCTCGGGCGCCGGAACTGATGCGGGCGATGGGAGCAGGGATCCGGCACGCAATCGGGTCTTGAGGGTTCAGGCCGGGTGGCCGCCGATCCGGGTGGTCAGGTCGGCGGCCGTGGCCGCCACCTCGGCGGCGAGGTCGGGCCACGTCTCCGGGCAGGGCTCCGCCGTGCAGTGGTGGCGCAGGGTGACGCTGATCGCGGCCAGCGGGCGGGCGCCGTGGTCGAAGACCGGGCTGGCCACCGAAGCGAAACCTTCGGTGACGTGGCCGTCCTCGACGGACCAGCCGAGGCGGCGCTCCGCGGTGAGGGTGCGGCGCAGCTCGGCCAGCGTGCGTGGGCCGCGGCCGGTGCGGAGCACGAAGGCCGATGCCGTGGGGAACAGGGCGCGGACGTGGGCGGGCGGGAGGTGCCGCAGCACCGCCCGGCCGGACGCGGTCAGCTGGGCCGGCAGCCGGACGCCGACCTCCGTCACCAGTGTTTCCGGCCGGGCCGGGCGTTCCTTGATCAGGTACAGCGACTCGTTGCCGTGCAGGACGCCGAGGTGGGCGGTGTGCCCGACGCGGTCGACGAGCTTGCGCAGCAGGGGCCCGGCCAGGCGTTCCAGGGGGTCGTGGCGCAGGTAGGCCGAGCCGAGTTCGAACGCGGCGATGCCCAGGCCGTAGCGGCGTTCCGCGGGCAGGTGCACGACGAAACCGGCCGCTTCGAGCTCGTTGAGCAGGTGGTAGGTGGTCGAGCGGGGGAGCCCCGCCTCCCGGGCGATCGCTGTCGCGGTGACCGGGCCCGGACGCGTGGCCAGCAGGCGCAGCACCGCCAGCCCGCGGCGCAGCGCCGGAACCTCACTGCTCTCGCCCACGGCTCCCCTCCCAGCGCCCCAATGTGGCCTTGGTTGCGTTGAACGCACCGAAGGCCGCCTTGGGTGCGTTGAACGCACCGAAGGCCACATTGGGGCGCTGGGGGCCAGGGTAACCCGTGTCTGGGATACCAGACAGAACCACCCGGTGGGGCATCCCACCAGCGGTTCCGAAGGGGTGCAATGGGCCCATGCCGGAAAAAGTGCTCCTGGGCCCGGAGCCCCTGACCGCCGCCCAGGTCGTCGACGTCGTCCGCGGCCACGCGCCGGTCGGGCTCGCGGACGCCGCCGAGCAGAACCTCGCCGCGACGCGCCTGCACATCGAGAACCTCGCCCACGCCGTCACGCCCACCTACGGCGTCTCGACCGGCTTCGGCGCGCTCGCCACCCGGCACATCCCGGTGGAGAGCCGGACCGCGCTGCAGCGCAGCCTGATCCGCTCGCACGCCGCCGGCGCCGGGCCCGCCGTCGAGCCCGAGGTCGTCCGCGCGCTGATGCTGCTGCGGCTGCGCACCCTCGCCAGCGGCTACACCGGCGTCCGGCCGGGCACCGCGCACGCGCTGGCCGCCCTGCTCAACGCCGACATCACCCCGGTCGTCCACGAGTACGGCTCGCTCGGCTGCTCCGGCGACCTCGCCCCCCTGGCCGCCGTCGCGCTGGCACTCATGGGTGAAGGCGAAGTGATCCACGCCGGTCAGCCGAAGCCCGCCGCGGAGGCGTTGCGGCAGACCGGGATCGAGCCCGTCGTGCTCGCCGAGAAGGAGGGCCTCGCCCTCACCAACGGCACCGACGGCATGCTCGGCATGCTCCTGCTCGCCGCCGCCGACCTGCACCGGCTCTTCGACATCGCCGACCTCACCGCCGCGATGAGCGTCGAGGCCCTGCTCGGGACCGATCGCGCGTTCGCGGCCGACCTCCAGGCCCTGCGCCCGCACCCCGGGCAGGCGAAGTCCGCGGCCCGGATGTGGCAGGCGCTGCAGGGCTCGAAGATCGTCGAGAGCCACCGCGGCCCGGACTGCAACCGCGTCCAGGACGCCTATTCGCTGCGCTGCGCCCCGCAGGTCCACGGCGCCGCGCGGGACAGCCTCACCCACGCCGAGCTCGTCGGCGAGCGCGAACTGATGTCCGCTGTGGACAATCCGGTCGTGCTGGCCGACGGCCGGGTCGAGTCCAACGGCAACTTCCACGGCGCGCCCGTCGCGTACGTGCTGGACTTCCTGGCCATCCCGATCGCCGACGTCGCGAGCATCGCGGAGCGCCGCACCGACCGGATGCTCGACAAGGCCCGTTCGCACGGCCTGCCGCCGTTCCTCGCCGACGACCCCGGCGTCGACTCCGGCCACATGATCGCGCAGTACACGCAGGCCGCGATCGTCAGCGAGCTCAAGCGGCTCGCCGTCCCGGCGTCGGTCGACTCGATCCCGAGCAGCGCCATGCAGGAGGACCACGTCTCCATGGGCTGGTCGGCCGCGCGGAAGCTGCGCAAGGCCGTCGACGGCCTGACCACCGTGCTGGCCATCGAGCTGCTGACGGCGGCCCGTGCGCTGGACTTCCGCGCGCCGCTGGCACCGTCGCCGGTCACCGGCGCCGTCCGCGACCTGCTCCGCACGAAGGTCGCGGGCCCCGGCCCCGACCGGCACCTGGCGCCTGAAATCGCGGCCGCCGAAGAACTCGTCCGCTCCGGCGCCGTCCTCGGCGCCGCCCGTCTGGAGGTCTGAGAATGTCCCGCGTCGTCCGTGCCGCCCGCGGCACCCAGCTCACCGCCAAGTCCTGGCAGACCGAAGCCGCGCTGCGGATGTTCCACAACAACCTCGACCCCGACGTCGCCGAGCGGCCCGAGGACCTGGTCGTCTACGGCGGCACCGGCAAGGCCGCCCGCAACTGGGCCAGCTTCGACGCGATCACCCGCGAACTGACCACTTTGGACGTCGACGAGACGCTGCTGGTGCAGTCGGGCAAGCCGGTCGGCGTGTTCCGCACGCACGAGTGGGCGCCGCGCGTGCTGATCGCCAACTCGAACCTGGTCGGCGACTGGGCGACCTGGCCGGAGTTCCGCCGTCTCGAGCAGCAGGGCCTGACCATGTACGGCCAGATGACCGCGGGCTCGTGGATCTACATCGGCACCCAGGGCATCCTCCAGGGCACCTACGAGACGTTCGCCGCCGTCGCGAAGAAGAAGTTCGGTGGCAGTCTCAAGGGCACCTTGACCGTCACCGCGGGCCTCGGCGGCATGGGCGGCGCGCAGCCCCTCGCCGTGACGATGAACGACGGTGTCGCGCTGGTCATCGAGTGCGACCCGCAGCGCGCGCACCGCCGCGTCGAGACCCGCTACCTCGACGAGGTCGCCGACGACCTGGACGACGCCATCGCCCGCGTCACCACGGCGAAGCGGGAGCGGCGCGCGCTGTCGGTCGGCGTCGTCGGCAACGCCGCCGAGGTGCTGCCGGAGCTGCTGCGCCGCGGCGTCGAGGTCGACATCGTCACCGACCAGACGTCCGCGCACGACCCGCTTTCGTACCTGCCCAAGGGTGTCGACGTCGCCGATTGGCACGACTACGCGGCGAAGAAGCCCGACGAGTTCACCGACCGTTCGCGCGAGTCGATGGCCGATCACGTCGAGGCCATGCTCGGCTTCCTCGATCGCGGCGCCGAGGTGTTCGACTACGGGAACTCCCTGCGGGGCGAGGCCAAGCTCGGCGGCTGCGAGCGCGCGTTCGACTTCCCCGGCTTCGTGCCCGCCTACATCCGCCCGCTGTTCTGCGAGGGCAACGGCCCGTTCCGCTGGGCGGCCCTGTCCGGCGACCCGGAGGACATCGCCGCGACCGACCGCGCGATGCTGGACCTGTTCCCGGAGAACGAATCCCTCGCGCGCTGGATCAAGCTGGCCGGCGAGCGCGTGGCGTTCCAGGGCCTGCCCGCCCGCATCTGCTGGCTCGGCTACGGCGAACGCCACCTGGCCGGCCTGCGGTTCAACGAGATGGTCGCGAGCGGCGAGCTGAAGGCGCCGGTCGTCATCGGCCGTGACCACCTCGACTCCGGCAGCGTGGCCTCGCCGTACCGCGAGACCGAAGGCATGGCCGACGGCTCCGACGCGATCGCCGACTGGCCGCTGCTCAACGCGCTGGTCAACACGTCCTCCGGCGCCAGCTGGGTGTCGATCCACCACGGCGGCGGCGTCGGCATGGGCCGGTCCATCCACGCGGGCCAGGTCAGCGTGGCCGACGGGACGCTGCTGGCCGCGCAGAAGCTGGAGCGGGTGCTCACCAACGACCCGGGCATGGGCGTCATCCGGCACGTCGACGCGGGCTACGACCGCGCGGCCGACGTCGCCGCCGAGCGGGGCGTGCGGGTGCCGATGCGGGAGGCCGAGTGAGCGCCTCCGTGCTCCTCGGCGAGATCGCCGACGTCGGGCGTGACCCGAAGCGCGGCGGCTACTCGCGGCACGCCTTCGACGGGCCCGAGCACGACCTGCGCACGTGGTTCGTCGAGCGCGCGCTGGGACTCGGACTGGACGTCGAGACCGACCGCAACGGCAACACCTGGGCGTGGTGGGGGCCGCCGGGACGCAACGCCGTGGTCACCGGCAGTCACCTCGACTCGGTTCCCGGCGGCGGCGCGTTCGACGGCCCGCTCGGGGTCGTGAGCGGACTGGCCGCGGTCGAGTCCTTGCAGGCCAACGGGTTCCGGCCGCGCAGGCCGCTGGCCGTCGTGGTGTTCGCCGAGGAGGAGGGTGGTCGATTCGGGGTTCCCTGCCTGGGCTCGCGGCTGCTCACCGGCACCATCGACGCCGGCAAGGCGCGTGGTCTGCGGGACGCCGACGGCGTGACGTTCGCCGAGGCGGCCGCGAAGGCGGGCGTCGACCCGGCGCGGATCGGCCCGGACCCCGAGCGGCTCGGCCGCATCGGGCAGTTCCTCGAACTACACGTCGAGCAGGGCCGCGGGCTGATCGACCTCGGAGCGCCGGTGGCCGTCGGCAGCACGGTGATCGCCCACGGGCGGTGGCGGTTTTCCTTCGCGGGACAGGGGAACCACGCCGGGGCGACGCTGCTCGCCGATCGCGCGGACCCGATGCTGCCCGCCGCCGCGACGGTCACGGCCGTCCGGCGGCTGGCCACGAAGGTGCCGGACGCACGGGCGACCGTCGGACGGCTCGTGCCGACCCCCGGCGGGACCAACGTCATCGCGTCCACAGTGGACCTGTGGCTGGACGCGCGGGTACCCGGCGAGGGCACGCCGGGGCTGGTCGCCGAGATCAGCCGGGCGGCCTCGGACGCGGCGAAGGAGGAGGGCTGCCAGGTGAGCGTGACGCGAGAGTCCTACTCCGGCGACGTCGTGTTCGACGACGCACTCCGGCGTGACCTCGGCGGGTGGCTCGGCGGGCCGCCGGAGCTGCCGACCGGCGCCGGGCACGACGCGGCGATCCTCGCCGGGTTCGTCCCGGCCGGCATGCTCTACGTGCGCAACCCGACCGGGATCAGCCACTCGCCGGAGGAGTTCGCCGAGGCCGGCGACGTCGAAGCCGGCGCCGCGGCACTGGCCACGGTCCTGGAGCGGCTGGCGCGATGACCTTCAGCACGCGGGGGCGCCCCCCGTTTCCAGCCTATCGCTCGGCACCGACAGTTTTCTGGTGCGAACAGGCCTGGCTGCCGGACGGGATCGCCTCCGCGGTGCGGATCGACGTCGCCGACGGCCGGATCACGGCGGTGACGGCGGGCGCGCCCCGCGGCGGCGTGGTGCTCCCCGGGCTGACGCTGCCGGGCTTCGCGAACGGGCACTCGCACGCCTTCCACCGGGCGTTGCGGGGCCGGACGCACCACGAGCGCGGCACGTTCTGGACGTGGCGCGAGCGGATGTACGCGCTGGCCGCGCGGCTCGACCCCGACGCGTACTACCGGCTGGCCCGCGGGGTGTACGCGGAAATGGTGCTCGGCGGGTACACCAGTGTCGGCGAGTTCCACTACCTGCACCACGCGCCCGGCGGGAAGGCCTACGCCGACCCGAACGCGATGGGCGCGGCCCTGCGGCAGGCCGCGGCCGACGCCGGGATCCGGCTGACGCTGCTCGACACGTGCTACCTGACCGGCGGGATCGGCGTCGAGCCCGACGAGGTCCAACGGCGGTTCTCCGACGGCTCGGCCGCCTCCTGGGCGGAGCGCGTGGCCGCGTTGGCGGAAGGCGAGCTGTTCCGGGTGGGCGGCGCGATCCACTCCGTCCGCGCGGTTCCCGCGGACCAGCTGTCCGAAGTGGACAACGGCGTGCCGGGGGACCGGCCGCTGCACATCCACCTGTCCGAGCAACGGGCGGAGAACGCGCAGTGCGAGGCGGCCACCGGGTTCACCCCGACCGGGCTGCTGCAGGACCACGGCGTGCTCGACGAACGGCTCACCGTGGTCCACGCCACCCACCTCACCGACCGGGACGTGCGGTGGCTCGGCGAGTTCCGGGTCGGGGCGTGCTTCTGCCCGACCACCGAGCGCGACCTCGGCGACGGCATCGGCCCGGCTCGCGCCCTGCGGGACGCCGGGGTGCGGCTGAGCATCGGCAGCGACAGCAATGCCGTCGTCGACGCGTTCGAAGAGACCCGGGCGCTCGAACTGGACGACCGGCTGGCCAGCGAGGAACGCGGCCGGTTCAGCGCCGCCGAACTCCTCGAAGCGGGCACCGGCCACAACGCGGTCGGCTGGCCCGAGGTCGGCTCGCTGGCCGAGGGCGCGGGTGCGGACTTCGTCACCGTGGGCCTGGATTCCGTGCGGACGGCCGGGATCGAGCCGTCCGGGGTCCTGTTCGCGGCCGGCGCGGCCGACGTCCGGCACGTCGTCGTCGCGGGCCGCGAAGTCGTGCGGGACGGCGTGCACCTGCTCATCGAACGACCGGAAACCCTGCTGGCGAAGGAGATCGAGGCACTGTGGCAGTCCTGATCACGGGGATCGGCGAGCTCACCACGAACGATCCCGAGCTGGGCCGGCTTTCCGACGCGGCGCTGGTCCTGGACGGCACGCGCGTCGCCTGGGTGGGTCCCGCCGCGCAGGCCCCGGCCGCCGGCGAACGCGTCGACGTCGGCGGCCGCGCGGTGCTGCCCGGCTGGGTCGACAGCCACACGCACCTCGTCTTCGCCGGCGACCGCACCGCCGAGTTCGAGGCGCGGATGGCCGGGAAGCCCTACACCGCGGGCGGGATCGCGACCACGGTCGGCGCGACACGCGAGGCGTCCGACGAGCAGCTGGCGGCGAACCTGCGCCGGCACGTCGACGAGGCGGCCCGGCAGGGGACGACCTGCCTGGAGACGAAGACGGGCTACGGGCTGACCGTCGCGGACGAGGCCCGGAGCGCCCGGATCGCCGGCGAGGTGGCCGACGAGGTCACGTTCCTCGGCGCGCACCTCGTGCCGCCCGGCGCCGACGCCGAGTCCTATGTGGACCTGGTCTGCGGCGAGATGCTCGACGCGGTGGCGGAAAGCGTGCGCTGGGCGGACGTGTTCTGCGAGACGGGCGCGTTCGACGAGGCCCAGTCGGCGCGGGTGCTGAAGGCCGCCGCCGGGCGCGGGCTGGGCTTGCGGGTGCACGGCAACCAGCTCGGCGAAGGTCCCGGCGTGCGGCTGGCCGTGGAGGTCGGCGCCGCGAGCGTCGACCACTGCACGTACCTGAGCGACGCCGACGTCGAAGCACTGGCGGCTTCCGAGACGGTCGCGACCTTGCTGCCCGCCTGCGACCTGTCGACCCGCCAGCCCCTCGCCCCGGCGCGCCGGCTGCTCGACGCGGGCGCGACGGTGGCACTGGCCAGCAACGCCAACCCGGGCAGCTCGTACACGACGTCGATGGCGTTCTGCGTCGCGACGGCGGTGCTCCAGATGCGGATGACGATCGAGGAAGCCGTCTGGGCCGCGACGGCGGGCGGCGCGAAGGCCCTGCGGCGCGAGGACGTGGGCGTCCTGCGCCCGGGCGCGCGGGCGGACGTCCACGTGCTCGACGCGCCTTCGGTCACGCACCTGGCTTACCGGCCGGGGGTACCGCTGACGAACACGGTGTGGCGCGCCGGGGAGCGCGTGCGGTAGCGGCGATCACAGCGGCACCGTGAACGGCGTGCACGCCGGCGCGTAGGACGGGTCGAGGGCGTGCAGGATCAAGCCGGTGACGTTCGGGTCGGCCGCCTGGCTCAGGTGGCCCGAAGCGTCGGAGGCGCAGAAGTCCTGCAGCACGATGTCCGTCGTGCCCGGCTCGTCGAGGATTCCGCTCGTGTACGGGGTCACCACCTCGTCGTACTTGCTCACGATGCTCGTGTAGGCGGGGCCGTCGACGTGCACGCCGCCGCGGGCGAGGTCGTCGAGGAACGCCGACGGGGCCAGGTACTCCGAGCACGCGCCGCACGCCGTGCGCAGGACCGTGCCGAGGCCGGGCACGGTCGTCAGGAGGGCCTTGGCCAGCGCGTCGAGGCCGCCGAGCGTCGTTCCGCGGTAGTTGGCGCCGAAGCCGACGAAGCGGGCGACCTTGGCGGCGCCACCGCCGTACTTGAGGTAGTACGCCGGCATCGTGCTGCCCTCGGAGTGGCCCACGATGTCGACCTTCGCCGCCGCGGTCGTGGACCGGACCCGGTCGACGAACCGGCCGAGCTGCGCCGCGCTGTCGCGCATGGACGCGAGCCCGCCGACGCCCGGGCCCAGGACGCCCGTGCCGTAGGTCAGCGAGAAGACGCAGTAGCCCTGGGCGGCGATCTTCGGTGCGTGGAAGAACCAGTTGACGGTGCCGTTCGCGCCGAGACCGTGCACCAGCACGACGGGCTCCGGGTGCGCGGCCGACGGACGGCAGCCCCAGTCGTTCCAGCCGCTGCTCGGTGCCGCCTCCGCGACCGACGGCGCGACCGCGCCGAAGGTGAGCGCCGCGGCGAGCACGGCCAGGGTTCGCTTGACACCGCCGTTGGTGACCCGCATTCCGTTGCCTCCAGTTACCCGTCAGTACGTGACGCAGATCATGATCGGTCACATACAGCTGGAGGCGAGCTGGGAAAACGCTCAGAGTTGCCCGGCGTTCGTTGTGACGGGTGACAACGACGCCCGGCGGGCGCCGACCACCAGGCCGGTCAGCGCGACCAGGCCGCAGAGCCACGCGAACCAGTCGCCGAAGCGGGCGTACGGCGTCTTTCCCGGTCCGATCGGGACGTCGGCGACGACCACCGTGAACGGGCTGCCGCCGGTGCGGGCTTCGGCCAGCACGTGCCCCTGCGCGTCCGAGAGCATCGGCGTCCCGCGGACCGCGCTCCACGCCACCGAGAAGCCGTTCTCGACGCCGCGGATCAGCGCCGTGCGGCTGTGCACCCAGCCGTCGACGTCCTCGTCGGACGCCGGGATGAGGACCAGGCCGGTGCCCGCCTCGCCGTATTCGCTGCTCGGATCGGCGAAGTTGACGTCCATGCACACCATGAGCCCGATCCCGGCGAGGTGCGCGAGCTGGGTGCCGGAGGAGAAGTTCGGCGAATCCCCGTTGTGCCACTTGCGGTATTCGACCGGCGGGCCGGACGGCGAAATCGCCAGCGCGGAGTTGAACCGGCCGTCCGGAGTGGTGTCGACGACGCCGGTGACGACGTCGAGGCTCCGCGTGCGGGCGACCTCCGTGAACGCCTCGACGAGCCGCGGGCGGGCGGCCTGGTCCACCGCGAAGGCGGCCTCCGGGAGCACGACCGCCTGGACCCCGTCCGGCAGCCGGCCGATCTGGTCCACATAGGACCGGAGCAGGGCCTGGCCCGCCGGCGTGGCGACGTCGGCCGCCCAGCGGCTCTCGCCGGGTGCGACCAGCGCGACCCGCGTCGACGGCCCGGCCGGCACCGGGGTGCTCCAGAAGACGAGCCCGCCCACGGCGGCCGCGACGCCGACCAGGCCGGCGAGCCGGGAGAGGCCGCGGACACCGGGGGCGAGTGCCGCGGCGACGGCGGCCGGGACGAACAGCACGAGGAACTCGACCCCCCAGCCGCCGGTCAGCGCGGCGAGGCGCAGCACGGACGGCCGGTCGGCCTGGGTCGTCATCAGGGTGCCCATCACGCCGGTCGGGTTGAGCAGCGAAACGCCGTAGAGCGCGACGGTCCACAACGCGGGGGCGGCGAGCGCCGCCAGGAAGCCGTGCCCGCGCCGGACGAGCAACCGGAACAGCCCCGTCGCGAGCGCGAACAACAGCGCACTGCCGCCCAGGATCGCGATGGCCGCGGGCCGCGGGACCGCGAGGGAATGCCAGAAGTAGCTCCAGCTGCCGGCGCTGCCCGCGAGGTAGGCCACGAACGCGGCCGCCATCGCGGCCACCCCGGGGACCCGCGGTGCGAGCAGCAGGACCGGCAGTGGCGCCACCCAGGCCAGTTCGGGCACCGGATCCAGTCCCGTGCCGAAGAAGAACAACACCGCCGACCCGGCCGTCGCGACGACCGCCCACCCCAGTTTGTTCATCGTGGCCCCTTTCGCCCGGTTCGACGGTTCCAGGCGGGGCGGGCGGACACACTGGGCTGAACCACCGGATGGTGGTGGGGTTCACCCCACCTCGGTTACCCGATCGTCGCCTGAACGCGTTCCCGGAACCCGGCGGGCAGGCCGGACAGCATCGGTTTCAGCGTGGCGCGCCGCGCCTCGCCCAGGTGGGTCAGCAGGTCGAGCGCCGGTGCCCAGAGGTCTTCGTCGGCGCTCGCGGCCGTCACCAGCCGGCCGAGCCGGTGGGCCGGGAGCAGGCCGACGACGTGGTCGATCCGGCGCTTGTCGTCGAGCACGAAGGCGATCCGCAGCAGTGCCGGGTCGTCGATCCGCTCCAGTGCCCGCCGCACGGTGAGGTCGGGCAGGTGCCCGACGAACCGGCCGAGGGTGATCCAGTCCTCCTGGCGCGTCAGTTCGGCCGCGACCGCGAGGACGGTGTCCAGGGGGATGCGGGTGATGATCGCGCTCGCCCGCCGCGGGTCGAGTTCCGCGGCCACCTCGGCGAGGAACCGGGGGGTCAGCCGCTTGGCGACGTCGACGCCGCGCGAGACGTCGACCAGCCCGGCGATCCGGGCGCACAGCAGCGGGCCGAACACCTTCTCGGCGATCTTGGCGAGCACCCCGACCGGCACGACCCGCGCGGCCAGCGCCATCCGCTGCAGCGCGGCGGCGTTGGCGTCGAACAGCGTGTCGGTGACCTGCTCGCGGAAGGCCTGCAGGTCGTCGGCGTCGACGCGGGCGAGGTACTCCAGGCGCGCGGGCTCGACGCCGAGGACGCGGGCGAGCTTCAGGATCTCCGCTTCGGCCGCGTAGTGCTCCGCGGCTCGCTTTTTTGATGTCCGCTTTTCCGATGTCCGCTTTTCCGATGTCACAGGCCGACCGCCTTCCGGACCGCGCCGCGCAGCAGCGCGGGTACGTACCGAAGGCCTTCTTCGCCCGCTTCGGCGAGCGCTTTCGCCTGCCGCCTGCGCGCGTCGCGCAGCGCGTCGGCGAGGTCCTGCCGCTCGTGCTCTTCGAGGGCCTCGATGCCTTCGGGGAGGTAGCCGCCCAACTGGTCGGCGAGTGTGCGCTCGGCCATGGTGGATCATCATGCAACACCGCGGGCACTACCGTGCGGATATGCGCATCGAGACGTCCACCGTCCGTGTCGGCGAACTCTCCGCCTACCTGGCCCGCCCGGACGGCGGGTCGGCGTCCGGCATGCTGCTGCTGCCGATGATCACCGGGATCGGCGAGCAGGTCCGGGCCTGGGCCGACGAGCTCGCCGGCCGCGGGATCACGGCGCTGGCCTGGGACGTCTTCCACGGCGCCAGCACCGACAACACCTCCCGCGAAGACCTCGGCGCGAAGCTCGGCGAGCTGCGTGACGAAGCCGCGCTCGCCGAGCAGACGGCGTTGCTCGACCACCTGCTCGGCGACCTCGGCTGCACGTCGGCCGGGGTGCTGGGCTGGTGCCTCGGCGGCCGGTTCGCGCTCCTGCTCGCCGCCCGTGACCAGCGGCTTTCCGGTGTGGTCGCGTACCACCCGACGGTCCGGGACCCGGCGCCGCCGAACCACGACCTCGACGCGGTCGCCTTGTCGGCAAGGATCACCGCGCCGGTGCTCGTCGCCTACCCCGAGGCGGACGCCGTCGTCTCGCACGGGACGTTCGCCCGGCTGCAGACGGCGTTGCAGTCCCGGCCGCGCGGCGCGACGTTCACCCAGCACTTCCCCGGCGCCGAGCACGGCTTCAGCGACTCGGCGCGGCACGGCACCGAGGTCAACGCCGAGGCGTTCGCCCTGTCCTGGCCGCAGACCCTGGCGTTCGTGGACACGCTGAAAGGGTGACTTTCGGCAGTGGCCGGCCCGCTGTCACGGCTTGTAGCTTCTAGCCCGTGCGGACGGTGACGAAACGCAGGTGGCAGGGGGCGCTCGACGTCGCCATCGGGTTGTTCCTCGCGTTCACCGTCGTCGTGGGCACGCTGGAGAGCCGGTCGTACTGGGAGCTGGCCGGCGGCCTCGCGGTGGTGGCGGGCTCGGTCGCCACGGCCCGGCGGTACCCGGCCGTCTCGCTCGGCATCGCGCTGGCCGGGGCGCTGGCCGTGCCGTTCCCCTACGGCAACCACGTGCCCGTGTGGGTGGTCTTCGTGCTGGTCGCGATGAGCTACCAGGCCGGGTTGCGGATGCCGCGTGCCCGCCCCGGGATCCTGATCGGAACGGCGGTCGCGGTACTGGGCCTGCCGATCGCGCTCGTGTTCGGACCGGACGGCCTCGGCGACTGGGCGGCGATGGTCGCGATCCTCGTCTTCGCCGGGCTGTCGCCGTGGCTGCTCGGCCGGTACGTCCGGGTCCGCGGCGAGCTCGCTCGCACGGGCTGGCGCCGGGCCGAGGAGATGGAGAGCAGGCAGCGGCTGGTCGCCGAGCAGGCGCGGCTGCGCGAGCGCGCGCGGATCGCCAGCGACATGCACGACTCGCTGGGGCACGAGCTGACCCTGATCGCCGTCCGCGCCGCGGCGCTGGAGCTCGCGGGCGGGCTCGACGCCACCCAGCGCGACGCGGCCGCGCAGCTGCGGACCAGCGCCGCGACGGCGACCGAGCGGCTGCGCGAGATCATCGGCGTGCTGCGCGAGGACGCCGCGCCGGTGGAACCGGTGCAGGGCGACCTCGGCGAGCTGATCGCCCGGGCGCGCGCGTCGGGCCTGCTCATCGAGTCCACAGTGGATGCGGACGGGGCGCCCCCGATGGTGGCTCGTGCCGCCTACCGCGTCGTGCAGGAGGCACTGACGAACGTGGCGAAGCACGCGCCCGGCGCCGCCGTCACGGTCCGGGTGACCAGTACCGGCGCGCGGACCGACGTCAGCGTGGTCAACGCGCCACCGCCCGCCGGGCCGCTGCCCGGGGCCGCGTCCGGGCAGGTCGGGCTGATCGGCCTGCGCGAGCGCGTCCGGCTCGTCGGCGGCACGCTGCGGGCCGGGCCCGGTGACGGCGGGTTCGCCGTCACCGCGACGCTGCCGCACGGCGCCGCGCCCGGCGAGCACTCGGAGGACGCCGACGACGAGGCCGAGCCGTCGACGTCGGCCCGTGCCCTCGAACTGGCCCGGCGCGACGTGCGGCGCAGCCTGCTCCAGGCCGTCGCCATCCCGCTCGCCCTGTTCGCGATGGTCCTGGCGGTCGCCGGGATCACGTTCCTCTACCAGTGGAACTCCTCGGAGCTGCCCGCCGAGGTCTACGAGCGGCTGCGGATCGGGCAGCCGCGGGCCGAGGTGGCACCGCAGCTGCCCGAACGCGAGCGTGTCGCCCGCCCGGTGCGGGGCGAGCCGCCGCTGCCGGCGGTGCCCGGGGTCGGGTGCGAGTACTACGGCACCGGGCGGTCGTGGCTCGACAACGACTACGCCGCCTACCGGCTGTGTTTCGCCGATGGGAAACTGGTGGCCAAGGACAGGTTCGCCGAGGGGGCACCGTGATCAGGGTCGTACTGGCCGATGACGAAGCGATGATGCGCGCGGGTGTGGCGGCGATCCTAGCCGCGGACTCCGGGATCGAGGTGGTCGCCGAAGCCGCCGACGGCCGTTCGGCTGTCTCGCAGGTCCTCGCCACGCACCCGGACGTCGTGCTGCTGGACATCCGGATGCCGGGGCTGGACGGCCTCGGCGCGGCCGCCGAGATCCGGCGGCTGCTGCCCGCGACCGGCGTGATCATGCTGACCACGTTCGGCGAGGACGACTACATCGAGCGTGCGCTCAGCCTCGGCGCGGGCGGGTTCCTGCTGAAGTCGGGCGACCCGCGCGAGCTGCTGGCCGGCATCCACGCCGTCGCCGGCGGGGCCGCGTTCCTCTCGCCGAAGGTGGCGCAGCGGGTGATCGCCCGGCTTTCCGGCGGGCAGCTGGCGCGGGCCGCCGCGGCCCGTGAGCGGATCGCCGCGCTGACCCCGCGCGAGCGGGAAGTGCTGACCCTGCTGGGCTCCGGACTGTCCAATGCGGACATCGCGGCGAAGATGTTCGTCGTCGAGGGCACGGTGAAGGCGCACGTGAGCACGATCCTGACCCGGCTCGGCGCGAAGAACCGGGTGCAGGCGGCGATCACGGCTTACGAGGCGGGACTGGTCGGGGGAGACGCGGCGGCGTCCACCCCGTGATCCCCGCGCCGACCCGGGCCGTCGCCTTGGCCGGCAGGCGTTTCAGCACGGCGGTGCGCAGTGCGGTCGCGACCGGGTTCGTCAGCTGCGGGCCGAGCCTGCCCATCCGGACGGACTCGCGGACGACCCGCTGGCTGCGTGGCCGCCGCTGCCGGTCGTAGCTTTCCAGCGCGGCTTCGACGCTGTCCTCTGTGGACACCGCGTGGGCGAGCACGACGGCGTCCTCGATGGCCTGGCAGCCGCCCTGGCCGAGGAACGGCGGCATGGCGTGGGCGGCGTCGCCGAGCAGCGCGATCCGGCCCCGGGTGTAGGTCGGCAGCGGCGTGTCCAGGTGGTGGAGGTCGTGGTGCAACACGGCCTCCGGCGGGGTGGCGGCCAGCAGGGCCGGGATCGGGTCGTGCCAGTTCTCGAAGGCCTGCCGAAGGCCGGCTCGGCCGGTGTCCGGCGCGGTGACGGACGAGATCCACCAGTAGACGTCGCCGCCGGTCAGCGGCAGGACGCCGACCTCGGTACCGCGGTCGAAACTGGTGCTCAGCCCGGTGCCGGGCAGGTGCGCGACGCCGCGGTACGCCGTGCTGCCCGAGTACACCGGTTCCGGGTGGTGCGGGAAGAGCGCGTGCCGGGCCCAGCTGTGGATGCCGTCGGCCGCGACGACGAGGTCGGCGCGCAGTTCTTCGCTGTCTACGCGGACCAGGCCGTCTTCGCGGACTTCGGTGACTTCTTGGCCGGTGCGCAGGCTTTCGGCCGGGACGGCGGCCCGGAGGGCGGCGATCAGGTCCCGCCGGTGGATCGCGCCGAGCGGCCGCCCGTGCCGCCGGGCGAACTCGGCGCCGTCGAAGCGCGTGATCCGGCGGCCGCGCCGGTCGCGGAAGCCGCCGTCGGTCTGGACGGCCAGGCGGTCGCCGAGGTCGACGCCGAGTTCGTCGAGGCTGTGCAGGGCGTTCGGCCAGAGCGAGATCCCGGCACCGACGTCGCCGAACGCGGGGGCTTTCTCGAGGACGGTGACCGTCCAGCCGACCCGGTGCAGCCCCGCGGCCGCCGCCAGCCCGCCGATGCCGCCTCCGACCACTGTCGCGTGCATGTCGCCTCCTCTACATCTGTAGAGGACTCTACACCTGTAGAGTGCCCTTGTGGAACGGGTGGACGTGATCGCCGACGCGGCGATCGAAGTGATCGCGGCGGAGGGCATGCGCGGCCTGACCCACCGCGCGGTCGACCGCGCGGCGGGCCTGCCGGTGGGATCGACGTCGTACTACGCACGCACCCGGGCGGCGCTGCTGGAGCTGACGATCGCCCGGATCGTGGTCCTGGACCAGGTCCCGCTGTCCGCCGGCGGCGGTGGCGGGCTGGCCGAGTTCGTTGCGGGCTACGCGTTCGAGGCGATCACCGCGGGCCGCACCCGGATGCTGGCCCGGTACGAGTTCGCGTTGGAGGCAACCCGGCGCCCGGAGCTGCGCGCGGCGTACGACGAGGGCGGCCTGCAGATCCGCCACCAGGCGGCGGCGGTGCTGAAGGCCGCCGGTTCGACGGACCCTTCCCGGCACGCGAGGATCGTCGTGGACTGGATGGAGGGCACGATCTTCGGGGCCTTGGCGGGGACCGGATCGCTGGCCCCGCCGACGTTCGAGTCACTGCTGACGAGCGCACAGGAGATCCTGGCGGGGATCGGCGTGGAGTGATTCCGCGCCGACCCCCTCAGCGTCGATCCCCTGCGCCGACCCCGCGCGGGGGCGCCCCCCGAATTCCACGCTACCGGGAGGCACCGACAATTCCGGTGCCTCGCCGCGGACGTCAGGCGTCCCGGCGGCGCAACACGGCCGCGCCGGTCAGCAACGCCGCTGCTGCCCAGGCCGCGCAGATCAGCAAGCCCACCCACGGCGCGTACGGGGCCACCGCCATCGTGATCGGGTTCGGCTGCCCCGCCTCGACCATCGCGTTCACGCCCGCGATGCCCGGGAAGTACGGCATTGCCTCCGGCAGGCCCAGGGACGCCACGATCAGCGGCAGCGGGATCAGCAGCACGATCACCGACACCAGCGTTCCGGCCGCGCTGCGCAACGCCCAGCCGATGCCCGTGCACAGCAAGCCGAGCAGTGCGAAGTAACCGCCCATGCCCGACGCCGTCGTGAAGCCCGCTTCGAGGCTCGTCGGCAGGCCGTGGCCGTCCATCACCGCGGTGGCCAGACCCATTCCCGCGCACGACAGCAGCACGCCGTACGCGAACAGCACCGGGGCCAGCACCGCCGCCTTCGCCAGGACCACCCGGGAGCGGACCGGCGTCCACAGCAGCGTCGACCGGATGCCGCCGCCGGTGTACTCGCTCGTCACGAACAGCGTGGCCAGGGCGATCACCGCGAACTGGGCCAGGTAGAAACCGCCGCCGAGGGCGATCGTGTGGGCGCCCAGCGGCTCGTCGCCGATGCGCTGGGCGATCGCCGACAGCGTGCCGTAGAACAGCATCAGCGCCGTGCCGCCCACCAGGCACCACCAGGTCGCCCGGACCGACCAGAACTTCGTCCACTCCGAAGCCACCGCACCCGGCAGGCCGCCGCCGCGCACCTCGACCGAAGCAGTCATGCCGACACCCCGTATTCCACCGAAGAAGCGGTCAGTTCCATGTAGGCCTGCTCGAGCGACGCGGTCCGCTCGGCGAGCCCGTGCACGCGGATCCCGAGCTCGTGCACGAGGTCGCCGATGCGGGTGACGCCGACGCCGTCCACCACCAGCTCGCCCGGCTCACCCGGGTGCGTCAGGCCGCCTTCGGCGCGCAGCCGCCGGTCCAGCGCGTCGCGCTCGCCGCCGTCCGGGACGCGCACCGAGACCGTCGTGCGGGAATTGCCCGCGATGAAGTCCGGCACCGGCGCGTCGGCCAGCAGCTTGCCCCGGCCGATCACGATCAGGTGGTCGGCGGTCAGCTGCATCTCGCTCATCAGGTGGCTGGAGACGAACACCGTCCGCCCCTCGGCCGCCAGTGACCGCATCAGCTGCCGGACCCAGCGGACGCCGTCCGGGTCGAGGCCGTTGACCGGCTCGTCGAACAGCAGCACCCCGGGGTCGCCGAGCAGCGCGCCGGCAATGCCCAGCCGTTGCCCCATGCCGAGGGAGAACTGGCCGGCCCGTTTGCCGGCGACGTCGGACAGCCCGACGGTCGCCAGGACCTCCTCGACGCGGCTCGCCGCGATGCCGTTGCTGCGCGCCATGGCCAGCAGGTGCTTCCCGGCGCTGCGCCCGGGGTGCAGGGCCTTGGCGTCGAGCAGGGCGCCGACCTCGCGCAGCGGGTGCCGCAGCTCGGCGTAGTGCCGTCCGCCGACCAGGGCTTCGCCCGCCTGCGGGTGGTCGAGCCCGACGGTCATCCGCATGGTCGTCGACTTCCCGGCGCCGTTGGGGCCGAGAAACCCGGTCACCTGGCCCGCGGCGACGTCGCACGTGAGCGCGTCGACGACGGTTTTCTCCCCGTAGCGCTTCGTGAGTCCTCGAAGCGTGATCATCGTTCCTCCCGGTTTTCGCCTGTACCGGGAGTCTGCGGTTTCCGGGGTGCCGGGGACATCGGACGACGGTCGTGGGCGACCCCCGACTTTCGGCGGGGTTGCTCAGCCGCGGCGGCGGGTGTGGCGGGTCGGGACGGCGCCGGCCGGGTCCTCCGGCCAGGGGTGCTTGGGGTAGCGGCCACGCAGGTCGGCGCGCACGGCCGGGTAGCCGGACGTCCAGAAGGACGCGAGGTCGGCGGTGATCGCGGCCGGTCGGCCGGCGGGGGAGAGCAGGTGCAGCACCACCGGGACGCCCGCGACCACCGGGGTTTCGGTCCAGCCGAAGGTCTCCTGGAGCTTGACGGCGAGGACCGGCTGGTCGCCGCGGTAGTCGACGCGCAGGTGCGAGCCCGACGGCACCTCGAGCCGGTCCGGGGCGAGGTCGTCGAGTTTCGCCGCTTCCGGCCAGGGCAGGAGGGCTTTCAGGGCGGTGCCCGCGTTGACGGCCGCCAGGTCGGCCTTCCGGCGGGCGGTGCCGAGGTCCAGCCACCTGTCCACATCGGACAGCAGGGCGGCGTCGTCGACCGGCGGCCACGGCGGGCCGAGGACGCGGTGGAGGAAGGCCATCCGTTCGCGCAGGCGGGTCGCGTCCTGGCTCCACTTGAGCAGGCCCAGTCCTTCGGCGCGGAGGCCGGCGACGAGGGCGTCGTGGACGTCGGCGTTCTTGAGCGGCTTCTCGGACAGGACGATGGCGCCGAGCTTGCGGACGCGCCGGGCGACCACGTCGCCGTCCCAGGCGACTTCGTCTGCTTCGGACACTTCGCCGGCGCGGACGGCGAGGTTTTCGTCGGCGGCCGCGGCGAGGCGGATGGTGCCGTGGACGCGGCCGGGGTCGCGGGTGGCTTCGGCGATGGCCAGCCATTCGGCGTCGAGGCCGCTGCCGGGCGGGAGTTCGGCGGCGGTGCCGCCGGCCATGAGGTAGACGGGCGCCCCACCGGGCCGCCGCCGGGCGAGCCGTTCCGGGTGGGCGAGGGCGACGACCAGCGCGGGATCGGGCCGCGGGCCGCCGGTGGTGGCCGCGGGACGGGCCGATCGCTCCGAGACCAGGCCCTCCAGCCGCCGGGCTTCGCGCTTCCAGCGTCGCGCGGGCTCATCGCTTGCCGAGCGCAGGCGGCGCAGCTCGGCGTCCACGTCCGTCAGCGTCGCGCCCGCGTCGAGCAGCGCCACCACCTCCGCGGCGTTGCGCGGCCCCACGGACGAGGCGCCGTCCAGCAGCGCGCGGGCCAGCCGCGGGTGCAGCCCCAGCTCCGCCATCCGCCGTCCGCGCGGGGTCACCGTGCCCGCGGCGTCCGTTGCGCCCAGCGTCACCAGCAGCGCCCGGCCCGCGGAGAGGGCTCCTTCGCCCGGCGGGTCCCACCAGGCGAGCCCGCTGCCGTCGGGGGTCGACCAGCACGCCAGCTCCAGCGCCAGCCGGGCCAGCTCGGCCGTGCGGATCTCCGGCTCGGGGTACGCCGGCAGCGTCGCCTGCTCGTGCTCGGCCCAGCAGCGGTAGGCCCGCCCGGGTGCCTCGCGGCCCGCGCGGCCGGAACGCTGCGTGGCCACCGCCGCCGACACGCGGACCGTCGCCAGCCCCGGCAACCCGCGGCGGTGGTCGACGCGCGGCACGCGCGCCAGCCCCGAGTCCACCACCGCACGCACGCCCGGCACCGTCAGGCTCGACTCCGCCACCGCCGTCGCGAGCACCACCCGCCGCCGGTCACGCGGCCGCAGCGCGTCGTCCTGCTGCGCCGCCGACAGCCGCCCGTGCAGCGGGAGAACGTCCACAGCGTCCAATTCGGACAGTCGCAACAGTCCCGCCGTCCTCGCGATTTCACCCGCCCCCGGCAGAAAAGCGAGCACGTCGCCGTCCCCCTCGGACAACGCCGTCCGCACCGCCCGCGCGACACAGGCCTCGACGCGCTCACCGCGAGCGGGCGGGAGGTGGGAAAAGGCCACCGGGTAGGTCCGCGCCGTGGCCGTCACCACCGGGGCGTCGCCGAGCAGGGCCGCGAGCCGCCCGGACGCGACCGTCGCCGACGTCGCCAGCAGCCGCAGGTCTTCGCGCAGCCCGGCGCGGACGTCCAGGAGCAGCGCCAGCAGCAGGTCGGCGTCCAGGTGCCGCTCGTGGCACTCGTCGAGCAGCACCGTCGAGACGCCCGGCAGCTCCGGGTCGCCCTGCACGCGCCGCACCAGCAACCCCGACGTCACGACTTCGATCCGGGTCCGCGCGGACACCTTCCGGTCGCCGCGCACGGCGTACCCGACGGTCTCGCCGACCGGCTCCCCCAGGATCGCCGCCATCCGCGCCGCCGCGGCGCGCGCCGCCAGCCGCCGCGGCTCGGCGACCACGACCCGGCCCTCGGCGGCCGCCGCCAAGGCGAGCGGGACCAGCGTCGTCTTCCCCGTGCCGGGTGGCGCGACGAGCACCGCGGTCCCGCGTTCGGCCAGCGCGGCGACGACGTCGGGCAGCACGGACCGGACCGGCAGATCGGGGAGCTTCACTTCGGCGTGACCTCGGGGGGCGGGGGCAGCTGGTAACCGGACGGGCCGATGTTCGCGTTGAGCGAGCGCAGCCATTCGCCGGAGGAGATCATCTTCCGGATCGCGTCGTCGACCGCGGCCACCCCCTGGGTGTCGCCCTTGCGCAGGCCGATGCCGTAGTTCTCCTTCGAGAACGGCTTCCCGACGATCTTCAGCAGCTCCGGGTCGCGCGCGACGTAGCCGGCCAGGATCACCGCGTCCGTGGTCACCGCGTCGATCTGCCCGGCGAGCAGCGCGGTCACGCAGTCGGAGTACCGCGGGTACTCGGCCAGCTGGACGGCCTGGGCGAACTTGTCCTTCACCTGCTGCGCCGGCGTCGACCCGGTGACCGAGCACAGCCGCCGCCCGTTGAGCGCCTCCGGGCCGGCGATGTCGGCCGACGTCCGCCGCACCAGCAGGTCCTGGCCGGTGGTGAAGTACGGACCCGCGAACGACACGACCTGCTTGCGCTTGTCGGTGATCGAGTAGGTCGCCACGACCAGGTCGACGGCGCCGGAGGTGAGGTCGGTCTCCCGCGTCGCCGACGTCGTCTCGCGCCACGTGATGTCCTTCGCGGAGACGCCGAGCTCACTCGCGACGAAAGTCGCGACATCGACGTCGAACCCGACGAACCGGCCGTCGATGGTGTGCTCCGAAAGCCCCGGCGCGTCGAACCGGATGCCGATGGTCAGGTGATCCGTGGCACTCGCCCGGGTGACGAGCGAATCCGTGGGCGAAACCTTCGCCGGGCCGCACGCCGACGCGGTGACCAGGAGCAACGCCGAACCGAGGAGCGTGCGCCACCGCATCCAGCCGCTCCCTCCGCCACTGTCCTGCCTCACGAAGTTCTCAGGTCGCCCCGTTAGCCTAAGCGCGTGGTGCGACCGTCCCAACCCGTGCTGAACACCGTCGGCACGCTCGCCCGGCTCGGGCTGGCGGCCGTCTGGCTCGTTTCCGGTGCGCTCAAGCTCGCGGATCCCGGCCAGACGCTGATCGCCGTGCAGGCGTACGAGGTGCTGCCGGACGCACTCGAAGACGTGGTGGCCATCGCGCTGCCGCTCGTGGAACTCGTGCTCGGGCTCCTGCTGCTCGCCGGCCTGGCGACCCGGTGGGCCGCCGCGGCCACGCTGGGACTGCTGCTCGTGCTCATCGCCGGCATCGCCCAATCGTGGGCGCGCGGCTTGAGCATCGACTGCGGGTGCTTCGGCGGCGGCGGCCACGTGGCGGCGGGGCAGACCGAGTACCCGCAGGAGATCCTCCGGGACACGGGGTTCGCGCTGCTCGCCGTCTGGCTGGTGGTGCGCCCGCGCACCTGGCTGTCGCTCGACGGCTGGCTGGCGCGAGGTCGCGGGAACTCCGGCGAGCCCGGACACGACTACTCGGGTATCGCGGAAGGGAACTGATACACAGTGGGTGGAGCTGAGCGGACCGCTCGGAAACGTCGTCAGGCGGCGCAGGCCGGTCCGAAGGTGGTCGCGCAGGCCCGGGGGGCCTCCGGCGACCGGCGGAAGTGGATCATCGGGATCGGGGCGGTGGTCGTCGTGGCCGCGCTCGTGGTCGGTGGCGTGCTCTGGACGATCGCGGACCGGAACAAGACCGAGGGGAAGGTCATCAGCCCGGGCGAGTCGACGAGCGCGCTGGCGGGCGATGTCATCCAGAAGCGTGACGGCGTGGCCGTCACCGTGGGCAAGGCGGGCGCCAAGGCGACGATCGACGTCTACGCCGACTTCCTCTGCCCGATCTGCGGCGAGTTCGAGAAGCAGTACAAGGGGCAGATCGAGCAGGCCGTCAACGACGGCAAGCTGCAGGTGCGCTACCACATGGTGCCGCTGCTCACCCAGCGGTCCAGCCCGCCGGGCTACTCGCTCGACTCGGCGAACGCGGCGCTCGCCGCGGCCGACGCCGGCAAGTTCCTCCAGTACCACGACGCGCTGTTCGCCAACCAGCCCGAGGAGGGCAAGCGCGGCTACGACAAGGCGCAGCTGATCGAGCTCGGCAAGAACGTCGGGATCACCGACCCGGCGTTCGCCCAGACGGTCAACGCCGGCACCTACGACCAGCAGCTGAACACCGCGTTCCAGCAGATCGAGAACGACCCGAAGCTGGCGCAGGACTTCGGCGGCGGCCAGACCGGCTTCGGCACGCCGACGGTCACCGCGAACGGCTCGATCGTCTCCTGGCAGGACCCGGACTGGCTCAAGAAGGTCACCGGCTGACTCGGGGCAATTCGCCCACCCGGGTACGGACCGTCGACTAGGCTGATTCCCGCATCAGGGGAACCGGGGGTGCCGTGCGCACGTCGCACCCCCGGTGCACAGGGAGGGCCAGTGGACGGTTCGGGGTTTCACGTCGATGACGGCGCGTACACGCGGTACGCGCGCGAGGTCGACCCGCTTGGGGAAGACGTCAAGGGTGCGGCCGAGAAGCACGTCGGACCGCACGTGACGCTCGGCGGCCACGGCTTCTCGGAGATGGGCGGCGAAGCCGGCTTCTCCGATGCCTACAGCGGCCGGATGCGCGCGTTGCAGGAGAAGATGCACCGCGTCGGCGGCGGCTGGCGGCAGGTCGGCGAAGCCGCCCGGCAGACCGATCGCAACTACGCGGCGGTCGAGGGCGAGCACGGCGACGTCGTCCGGCGGCTCGGCGGCGACCTCGGGCAGGACCGCGCGTGACCGAGCAGCACACCGACCAGCTCGTCCGGCACGGCCTGGACACCACGAACCAGTTCGCGCAGAAGCTGCGCCACGACCCGGCCGCCATCGGCGGCGCCCGTGACGCGCACTACGCCCTGCAGACGTCGGTCGGCACGACCCGCGACCACGCCTCCGCCCAGCGCGTCAACCTCACTTCCGCCAGCTCGGGTTCGACCACCGACCGGGCCACGGCGACGTCGCAGAGCCTGGAGAAGGAAGTCCAGGACCTCCTCGACGAGAGCGCCGAGATCGAGAAGGCCGTCGCGGAGGCGGCCGAGACGCTGCACGTCGGCGAGATCAAGAACGACCAGGTCCGCGACCAGATCATCAAGGAGATCGCGGCGTCGATGAAGGCGCTGGAAGCGGTGAAGAGCATCCAGCCGCCGGAGAGCCGCGGTGCCGCTTCGCGCGACATCCTGATGAAGCTGCAGACGAAGATCAGCCAGCTCACCGGCCAGGCCGCCACCTTCAGCGAGCAGACGATCAACGAGCTGACCGCCATCGGCACCCGGCTCGGCGGTGAGGAGCAGTCGACGTCGGCGTCTTCGTCGTCTTCCGCCACGAAGGTCGGGTCTTCGTTCAACAGCAACAGCGGGTATTCCGGCGGTTCGGACGGCGGGGGCGGTGGTGGTGGCGGTGCTGTCCACAAGCCGCGGCTGCCGGTGGCGATCCCGCCGCAGCCCGGCTCCGGCGTCGCGATCAACCTGCCCGGCGGCAAGCAGGTCATGGCGCCGAACGAGACGGCCGCGAAGGCCGTGCGCGCGGCGCTTTCGCAGCTCGGCGTGCCCTACGTCTGGGGCGGGACCGCACGGGGTGTCGGCCTCGACTGCAGCGGCCTCGTCATGACGTCGTACCAGGACGCGGGCATGCAGCTGCCGCGGACGGCGGCGCAGCAGACGGTCGGGGCCGAGGTCCCCTCGATCGACCAGCTGCTGCCCGGCGACCTCGTCGTGTGGTCCGGGCACGTGGCGATGGTGATCGGCGACGGCCAGATGGTCGAGGCGGGCGACCCGGTGCAGATCAGCAAGATCCGCACCACGAACGCGGGACAGTCGTTCATCGGCTTCTACCGGCCAACGGGGTGAGTTGTGGCTGAATTCGACATCGACCTGGCGACCGTCCGCGTTGCCGAGCAGGCAGCGCGAGCGGGTGAAGAGGCCTCCGCGCGCTTCGCGCGTTCGGGCCCGGTGGTGGGCAAGGCGTCGTCCCCGGACAGCACCATCGAAGTCCAGGTGGCGCCCGGCGGGTTGCTGACCGGGCTCACGATCCACCGTTCGGCACTGCGGCACGGGTCGTCGGTGCTCGCCGGGGAGATCCTCGAGCTGGCCCAGCGCGCCACCCGGCGGGCGGGCGACCGCATGTACCACGCGCTCGCCCCGGTGGTGGACGCGGCGCAGCTGGAAACCCTGGGCTACGAACCGATCCCGGACGACGACCCGGACGCCGACACCTACACGTACGGAAGGTGACCGCGGTGATCACGACCCGCCAGCTGATCGCCCAGGCCCGGGCCCGCGAAGAGGCGATGGCCCGCGTGGAGGAACTCCTGGCGTCGGCTTCCGGCACGGCGCACGACGTCGACGGCCAGGTCGAGGTGACGGTCGACGCCCGCGGGAAGCTGCTGAGGCTGTGGCTCGCGCCGTCGGCGGTGAACATCGGCGAGCAGCTGGGATCGCGGATCGTGGAGGTCGCCCAGGCGGCGATGCGCGAGGCCACCCAGGACGGCTACAACAAGGTCGCCCTGCTGCTCGGCGAGGACATGACGTCCATGATCGAGCAGATGACGGGAATGCCCGCGCCCGCCAGGGCCGAGGACGACGACCCGGGCATGACGGTCGAGGAGTTCCAGCGGCAGCGAGCCGAGCGGCTGGGCTCGGCATCACCGGAGCCGGCTGGGGCTTCGGCCGGGGCCCCGGCTGCGAGCGACGAGGATTCCTACTGGGAGTCCTTCGACCCGGCTTCGCTGCGTTCGGACCGCTGACCTCGAGAGCCCGTTCCCGCTGAGCGGTACCCGAGTTCGGGTAGAGGTCTGGACCAACCGCGGAAGCCTGTGCATTAATTCAAGGTGTGAATTTTCGCCTCTCGACGGCAAGCTCGGCCGGCTGCCTCCGGATCCTGGCGTTCTTCGCCGCTTGCCTGGGGTTGAGCCTCGGCGCTCCGCCCGTGCAGGCCGCGGCCCCGTTCAAGGTGCTGGCCTTCTTCAGCGGCACCTACGACGCCGCGCACATCAGCTTCGAGAAGGAAGCGAACGTCTGGTTCCCGCAGCAGGCGGCGGCCAACGGGTTCACCTACACGGCGACGACCGACTGGAACCGGCTCACGACGATCACGCCGGACCAGTACCAGGTCGTGCTGTTCCTCGACGACCAGCCGCAGTCGCCGGCGCAGTTCCAGGGCTTCCAGCGGTACATGCAGGCCGGCGGCGGGTTCTTCGGCTTCCACGTCACCGCCTACAACGACAGCTCGACGCCGTCGTACGCCGGCTGGTTCCACAACGACTTCCTCGGCACCGGCCGGTTCACGTCGAACACGTGGGGCCCGACGCCGGAGACACTGCGGATCGAGAACCGCTCCCACCCGTCGACGGTGAACCTGCCGTCGACGATCCGGTCGTCGACGTCGGAGTGGTACGCCTGGCAGAACGACCTGCGCCAGAACGGCAACATCACCGTCCTGGCGTCGATGGACCAGGCCACCTTCCCGATCGGCACCGACCCGAACCAGACCTGGTACAGCGGCTACTACCCGATCGCGTGGACGAACAAGAACTACAAGATGCTCTACGCCAACTTCGGCCACAACGCGATGAACTACGACACGAACACGGCGTTGTCGTCGACGTTCGAGAGCGCCGACCAGAACCGGTTCGTTCTCGACGGCCTGAAGTGGCTCGGCGGCGGCTCGACCGGGCCGGCCGGCGGCGGCGCTGCTCAGTCGTTCAAGGTCGGCTAGCGGGTCGTGGGTGTTCAGGCGGGTTCCCGCCCGCCTGAACACCCACGACCGTCAGTCGCGTTCGATGAGGTGACCGACCACGTCCGGGCCGGGGTGGGCGTGGCCCGAGCCGTCGCGGCGGACGTCGATCTCCGGGAGCTCCACCGGGTCGCCGTTGCGTGCCGCACCTGCCGGGCGGGGGCCGATCCACGCCACCCGCAGCTCGGTTTCGCCCTTGAGGAACCGCTGGGCCCGGACGCCGCCCGTCGCGCGGCCCTTGGCCGGGTACTCGCTGAACGGCGTCACCTTCACGCTCTGGCCCGTCGAGGTGATCACCATCGGTTCGCCGTGCTCGTCGTCGTCCGTGCGGACCGCGCCGAAGAACACCACCGACCCCGCACCCACGTTCATGCCCGCCATGCCGCCGCCCTTGAGCCCCTGCGGGCGGACCAGCGACGCCGCGTACTTAAGCAGCGACGCCTCCGACGACACGAACGCCAGCGTCTCCGTGCCGTCCGCCAGCCACGTCGCGCCGACGACCTCGTCGCCGTCCTTGAGGCTGATCACCTCGAACTCGTCCGAGCGGACCGGCCACTCCGGCGAACAGATCTTCACCACACCGGCCTTCGTGCCCAGCGCCAGGCCCGGGGAGCCCGCCGCCTGCTCGCCCAGCGGCGCGATCCCGACGACCGTCTCGCCCTTCTCCAGCGGCACCAGTTCCTTCGCCGCCATGCCGCCGCGCAGCGACACCGTGCCGGCCTGCTCGGGCAGCACCGGCAGCGGCAGCACGTCGGTCTTGAACGCCCGGCCGCGGCTGGTCACCAGCAGCACCTGCCCGCGCGCGGTCGTGTGGACCAGGGCCGCCACCGCGTCGTGCTTCACCCGGCCGTTGCGGCGGCGCGTCTCCGTCGCTTCTTCGGACTCGGCCGCGGTGCGTGCCACCAGCCCGGTGGCCGACAGGATCACCTGGCACGGGTCGTCCGCGACCTCCAAGGGCCCGGACGGCTTCGACGCGGCCAGGACCTCCTTCAGGTCGCCGTCGATCAGCGCGGTGCGGCGCTCGGTCGTGAAGTCCTTCGCGACCTTCGCCAGCTCGGACGAGACGAGCTTCTTCAGCACCGACTCGTCGTCGAGGATCTTGGTCAGCTCCGCGATCTCCTCGCGCAGCCGCTCCTGCTCGGACTCCAGCTCCAGCCGGTCGTACTTGGTCAGCCGGCGCAGCGGCGTGTCCAGGATGTACGTCGCCTGGATCTCCGAGAGCTTGAAGCGCGTCATCAGGCCGTCCTTCGCGGCCTGCGCGTTCTCGCTCTCGCGGATGAGCTTGATCACCTTGTCGATGTTCAGCAGCGCGATCAGCAGGCCGTCGACCAGGTGCAGGCGCTCTTCGCGCTTGCGGCGCCGGTACTTCGTCCGCCGCGTGACGACGTCGTAGCGGTGGCGGAGGAAGACCTCCAGGAGTTCCTTCAGGCCCAGGGTCTGCGGCTGGCCGTCGACGAGGACCAGGTTGTTGATGCCGAACGACTGCTCCAGCGGCGTGAGCCGGTAGAGGTCGGCGAGCAGGGCCTGCGGGTTGACGCCGACCTTGCACTCGATGACCAGCCGCGTGCCGTTCTCGCGGTCGGTGAGGTCCTTGACGTCGGCGATGCCGGTGAGCCGCTTGGACTTGTTGACCTCGTCGGTGATCTTCTCGATCACCTTCTCCGGGCCGACACCGTAGGGCAGCTCGGTGACGGTGATCGCCTGCCGCCCGCGGCTGCCCTCCAGCGGCCCGGTCTCGACGCTCGCGCGCATCCGGACCACGCCGCGGCCGGTCTCGTAGGCGCGGCGCACCTCGTCGAGGCCCAGCAGCTTCCCGCCGGTCGGCAGGTCGGGGCCGGGGACGAACTCCATCAGCTTGTCGAGCGTCGCGGACGGGTGCGTGATCAGCCACCGCGCCGCGGCGATGACCTCGCCGAGGTTGTGCGGGATCATGTTGGTCGCCATCCCGACCGCGATCCCGGACGTGCCGTTGACCAGCAGGTTCGGGAACGCCGCCGGCAGCACGGACGGCTCTTCGAGCGAGCCGTCGTAGTTCGGCCGGAAGTCGACGGTGTCCTCGCCGAGCTCGCCGACCAGCTGCATCGCCTCGGGCGACATCCGCGCTTCGGTGTACCGCGAGGCGGCCGGGCCGTCGTCGGGGGAGCCGAAGTTGCCGTGGCCGTCGATCAGCGGGACGTTCAGCGAGAAGTCCTGCGCCAGCCGCACCATCGCGTCGTAGATCGCGACGTCACCGTGCGGGTGGTACTTGCCCATCACGTCGCCGACCACGCGCGACGACTTCACGTACGCGTGCGTCGGGCGGTAGCCGTTCTCGTTCATCGAGTACAGGATCCGGCGGTGCACCGGCTTCAGCCCGTCCCGCGCGTCCGGCAGGGCGCGCGAGTGGATGACCGAGTACGCGTACTCCAGGTAGGAGTCTTCGATCTCGGTCTTCAGCGGGTTCTCGAAGACCTGCGCCCCGGCGGCGTCGAACGCGCTCGGATCGACCTTGGTGGTGGTGCCCTTGCGGCGTGCCACGGCAGAACTCCTTGGTAGCTACGAAAACTTAAGCGTCGATGGCTTCGCGGTCGACCCGGTCGGACGAGGCGACCAGCCAGTTCCGCCGGGGCTCGACCTTCTCGCCCATCAGCAGCTCCAGCGCGCCCTCGGCGGCTTCGGCGTCGTCCATGGTGATGCGGCGGACCGAGCGGGTCGCCGGGTTCATCGTGGTCTCCCACAGCTCGTCGGCGTCCATCTCGCCGAGGCCCTTGAACCGCGGCACCGGGGTGACGATGCTCTTGCCCGCCTTCTCCAGCTCGGCGAACTTCTGCTCCATCTCCCTCTGCGTGAAGGTGAAGTGCGTCTCCGGGTTGCGGCCCTTCGTGACGAGCTTGTGCAACGGCGGCATCGCCGCGTACAGCCGGCCGTCCTCGATCACCGGGCGCATGTACTTCGCGAACAGCGTGATCAGCAGCGTCCGGATGTGCGAGCCGTCGACGTCCGCGTCGGCCATCAGGATCACCCGCCCGTAGCGCATGGTCGACAGGTCGAACGTGCGCCCGGTGCCCGCGCCGAGCACCTGGACGATCGACGCGATCTCGGCGTTCTTCAGCGTGTCGCCCAGCGACGCCTTCTGGACGTTCAGGATCTTGCCGCGCAGGGGGAGCAGCGCCTGGTACTCCGAGACACGCGCCATCCGCGCCGACCCCAGCGCGCTGTCGCCCTCGACCAGGAACAGCTCGCTGCGGGCGACGCCGGTGGTGCGGCAGTCGACCAGCTTCGGCGGCATCGCCGCGCCTTCCAGCGCGGTCTTGCGCCGGGCGGCGTCCTTCTGCTGCTTCTGGGTGAGCCGGACGCGGGAGGCGTCGACCACCTTCTGCAGCACGACCTTGGCCTCGGACTTCGTCTTGCGATCCTCGGTCCAGGCCTTGACGTGCCGGTCGACGATGCCCTGCAGGACGCGGGTGATCCCGGCGGTGGACAGCTCGTCCTTGGTCTGCGACGTGAACTGCGGCTCCGGCAGCCGGACGTGCACCACGGCCGTCATGCCCTCGAGGACGTCCTCGATCGTCGGCATGTCCTCCTTGGGCTTGAGCAGCCCCCGGGTCTTGGAGATGGCCTCCTGCAACGCCTTCGCCACGGCGCGGTCGAAGCCGCGGCGGTGGGTGCCGCCGTGCACGTTGCGAATCGTGTTGGTGAAGCATTCGACGGTGCGCTCGTAGCCGGTGCCCCAGCGCAGCGCCACCTCGACCTCGGCGTGACGCTCCACATTGGACTGCATGACGCCGGCGGCGTCGGCCGCGTTCTCCTTGTACGTGCCTTCGCCGGTGATCAGCAGGGTGCCGCAGACCGGCTTCTCGCCCGACGGCGAGAGGAAGTCGACCATGTCGACCAGGCCGTGCGGGAAGTGGAAGGTCTCCTCGTTGATCGTGTCTTCGATCGCGGTGCGCAGCACGTACGTGACGCCCGGGACGAGGAACGCGGTGTTGCGCAGCTTCGCCCGGACGCCTTCGACGTCGAGCGCCGCGCCGGACTCGAAGTAGCGGGCGTCGTACCAGTAGCGGATGGACGTGCCGCTGCGCTCGCCGCGCTTCATCTTGCCGACGAGGTTCAGCCCGGACCGGCGGGTGAACTTCGCCTTCGGGCCCGGCCCGTCGAACGTGCCGGGGACGCCGTGCTTGAACGACATCTGGTGGACCTTGCCGTCCTGCTTCACCGTGACGTCGAAGCGGTGCGACAGCGCGTTGACCGCCGAAGCGCCGACGCCGTGCAGGCCGCCGGAGGTCTTGTAGCCGGAGCCGCCGAACTTGCCGCCGGCGTGCAACCGCGTCAGCACCAGTTCGACGCCGGACAAACCGGACTTGGCGTGGGTGCCGGTCGGGATGCCGCGGCCGTCGTCGTCCACCTGGACGCTGCCGTCGGCGTGCAGCGTGACGACGATCTTCGTCGCGTGGCCGGCGACGCCTTCGTCCGTGGAGTTGTCCACCACCTCCGCGAAGAGGTGGTTGATGCCCCGGCTGTCGGTGGAGCCGATGTACATCCCGGGTCGTTTGCGGACGGCTTCGAGACCCTCGAGATGCGTCAGGTCGTCGGCCCCGTACAAGGTCTCGGCAGTCACAGGGTCGTTCTCCCGGATCGTGGCTCGCGAAAGTGCTGGTGGTGGTGCGGACTCGCCTGCACCGTAGTGCAGGATATCCGCCGACCCCGACAACTTTCGCGCGCTGCCCTTCCCGGGGTGGCGCGCGCCGCCCTCTAGCGGGGGTCGTAGCCCAGGTCGGGCCACAGGGCGAGCAGGGCTTCGATCTTCCGCGGGACCTGGAAACTGTTCCGGAAGTTCGGCTTCTCGCCGATCGCGGCGAGGGCCTTCCGGAGTTCCCCGAAGGCCGGTTTGGCGGTCGACTGCCGGGTCAGGACGTAGCAGTAGGTCCGGCGGGGGTAGGCGAATTCGTCGATGTACGCCTGCAGGACGAGACCGGGGGCCTCGATCCGCGACCCGACGAGGGGACGGCCCTGCTTCTGGCTGTAGACGGGGATCAGGTGCACGCCCGCGCGGAGCGTGCGCGGCGGGTCCTGGCCCTGGCCGTCGTCGGCCCAGAGCAGCTCGACCCGGAACGGCGACTCGCCGTCCTCGCCCGGGTGGGTGTACTCGCGCTGCAGTTCTTCGAGCCGGTACGCGGCCTCGGCGTTCGGTTCGCCGCCTTCGACGAGGCTGAGCAGGTACAGCTCGGCCGGCCGCGGCCAGGCCGGCCGGGGCACGTCGGTGGCTTCGGGGGTTTCGGCGGCTTCCGGCTCGGCCGCGGCCGGTTCCCCGGTGCCGGCCGGGGACGCGGTGCCGGCCGGGGCGCCGGGCTCCGCGGGCGTGGTGCCCGCGGCGGCGGGCTGCTCCGGCTGCGCGGCAGCGTCCGGCTGGGCCGGGGTGGCCTCGGCGGGGCGGTCCGGGAGGCCCGCGGCAGCCGGTGACGTGGCCGCCTCCGGCTGCGCCGGCGAGGCCGGCGGGGTGACTGCGGCCGGTTGCGCCGGGCGGACCGGCGAGGGCGCGGGAGCGGCCGGGCGGACGGGGGAGGGTGCGGGAGCGGCCGGGCGGACCGGCGAGGGCGGCGGGGTCGCGGCCGCGGGCCGGACCGGCGTCACCTGGCGGCTGGTCACCACCGGCCGGGTGGCCGCGGCGGGCCGGGACGGCGCGGAGCGGGCCGTGACCAGCTTGCCGGCGCCGTACTGCTCCAGCAGCGGCTCCAGGTCACCGGCGGTCAGCGAGGGGCCCGCGAGGTCGCACCACTCGAGCCAGGCCTCCTGGGCCTCCTCGACGGTCTGCCGCTCGTGGGAGAGCGTGACCGCCTCGAACAGCTGCCGCGGTCCGGCGGCGGTGACGTCGGCCGAGCCGACCACGACGAAGGACGGGTCGTCCTCGGCGATCACCAGTTTCGCGTTCAGCCCCCGCAGCGAGTGCACGATCACGCCCGCCTTGACCCAGTGCAGCAGCGCGTGCGGGCTCGTCGCGCCGGACAGCACGGTGTCCAGGCTCGCGTCCGTGATCAGCGTGTCGCCGGGTTGCAAGGGCAGCAAGGCCGCCGCGCCGGGGCCGACGTGGCCGAAGGCGGCCACCAGGTTCCGGCGCGGGGCGAGCAAGGGGGTGATCGAGGCCCAGATGTCGCGACCGGCGAGTAGTCGTACCGAACGTTCTGCCAAACCCAGCCGAGCGAGCTCCGCGTCCATGCCCCCGACCTTAGCCGGTGCCTCTCGGGCACCTGACGGCCGGAATATCTCTTGCTTGGAAGTAGTTGAACGCGCATGTAAGATGGTGCTCGCGAAGGGAGCAGGTCATGCAGTTCGGAATCTTCACGGTGGGCGACGTCACGACCGATCCCACGAACGGAACCACCCCGACGGAACACGAGCGGATCAAGGCGATGGTCCGCATCGCGCTGAAGGCGGAAGAGGTCGGCCTCGACGTCTTCGCGACCGGCGAGCACCACAACCCGCCGTTCGTCCCGTCGTCGCCCACGACGATGCTGGGCCACATCGCGGCGCAGACGTCCCGGCTGATCCTGTCGACCTCGACGACGCTGATCACCACGAACGACCCGGTGAAGATCGCCGAGGACTTCGCGATGCTGCAGCACCTCGCCGACGGCCGCGTCGACCTGATGATGGGCCGCGGCAACACCGGCCCGGTGTACCCGTGGTTCGGCCAGGACATCCGCCAGGGCATTCCCCTGGCGATCGAGAACTACGCGCTGCTGCGCCGGCTCTGGCGCGAGGACGTCGTCGACTGGTCCGGCAAGTTCCGCACCCCGCTGCAGGGCTTCACGTCGACCCCGCGGCCCCTGGACGGCGTCCCGCCGTTCGTCTGGCACGGGTCCATCCGCAGCCCGGAGATCGCCGAGCAGGCGGCGTACTACGGCGACGGGTTCTTCGCCAACCACATCTTCTGGCCGACTTCGCACTTCCAGCAGCTGATCGCGTTCTACCGGCAGCGGTTCGAGCACTACGGCCACGGCTCGGCGGACCAGGCGATCGTCGGCCTTGGTGGGCAGGCGTTCATCCGCCCCAAGTCCCAGGACGCGTGGAACGAGTTCCGGCCGTACTTCGACAACGCACCGGTGTACGGGCACGGCCCGTCCCTGGAGGAGTTCACCGAGCAGACGCCGCTGACGGTCGGCAGCCCGCAGGAGGTCATCGACAAGACGCTGACCTTCCGCGAGCACTTCGGCGACTACCAGCGCCAGCTGTTCTTGATGGACCACGCGGGCCTGCCGCTGAAGACGGTGCTGGAGCAGCTCGACCTGCTCGGCGAGCACGTGATCCCGGTCCTGCGCAAGGAACTGGACGCCATGCGCCCGGCCCACGTCCCGGACGCGCCGACGCACGCGTCCCTGAAGGCTGCGTCCCTGAAGGCTGCTTCGTCGGAGGCTGCGTCGTTGGAGGCAACGGTATGAAGCTCGCAGTGGTGACGGCGGGCCTGTCGGTCCCGTCATCGACCCGTCTCCTGGCCGACCGCCTGGCCGCGGCCACCGCCGCCGCGGCCGGGGAACCGGTCTCGGTTTCCGTGGTGGAGCTGCGGGACATCGCCTTGGACGTCACGAAGAACCTCCTGACGGGCTTCCCGAGCCCGGCGCTGCGCACGGCGATCGAGACGGTGACCGGCGCGGACGCCCTGATCGCGGTGACCCCGGTGTTCACGGCGGGGTACAGCGGGCTGTTCAAGTCGTTCTTCGACGTCCTGGACGCGGATTCGCTGGTGGGCAAACCGGTGTTGCTCGCGGCCACGGGCGGAACGGAACGGCATTCCCTGGTCCTGGACTACCAGCTCCGGCCGCTGTTCGGGTATTTGAAGGCGGATCCGGTGGCCACGGGCGTTTACGCGGCTTCCTCCGACTGGGGCAGTGGCGAGGCCTCGGGGGCGTTGCAGCGACGGATCGAGAAGGCGGGAGCGGAGCTGGCTTCGTTGGCAGCGGGACGGCCCGCTGCTTCGAGGGAGCCGGATTTCGTTCCGTTCGAACAGTTGCTGGCGGCCGAGTGAGGTTGCCGGGCGAGCCGGATTCTGGGCTCGCGTGGGTGTAGGCCCGTAGCCGTGTGGCTGCGGGCCTTTCCCGTGTTCAGGCTGCGAACGGCAGCGGTTCGTGCAGGTTGTTTCGCCTGGGTTTTCGGCGCCTGTCGATGAACACCGGTGGAAGGAACTCGGGCAGGCCGTCGGCGGCGATCCGGACCTCCCATCCCGAGCGGTGCAACAACCGGTGGTGGTGAGCACACATCAGCACCAGATTGCCGAGATCGGTCGGACCACCGTCAGCCCAATGGCGGATGTGGTGGCCTTGGCAGTGCCGGGGTGGCCGATGACAGCCAGGGAACGCGCACCCACGGTCCCGTAAGAACAGGGCCCGGCGGAGCCCGGCGGAGATCAACCGGCGGAGCCGCCCGAGGTTGAGAGGTTCACTCTTCTCACCCAAGACGGCGGGGATGATCATGGCGTCGCAGGCGTGCACGCGGGCTTCGGCGGCCGAGATGGTGCCGGTGTCGCCGAGGGTCGCCTGACCGATCCCAGACTTCAGGTCTTCGAGGGCTACGGCGACCATGACGTGGGCTCGTTCCCCGGCCTGCATTGGCAGCTCTGGGGAGTTGAGGGCGAGGTCGATGGCGTCGGAGAAGGCGTCGCCGTAGCGCTGGGGGTGGGTGCGGTGGTCGGGGCCGTCGTCGCTGGTGCGGCGTTCGGCCAGGGCATCCAGGAGGGCGCTGGCGCGGGTGCCGGTCTCGTCATCGAACCGGGCGTTCAGCTCCCAAGTGCCGGACCGTCGGCGCCGCAGGAACAGCTCCCGCGGCGGGATCACCGGGTCGGCGACGGCGGGTTCCTCGCCGTCAGGGGCCAGGTGGGCAAGGATGCGGGCCCCCAGCGCGGCGACCTGCTTGTGCCCGGCCTCGGCGGCGAAAGCCAGCAGGTCGGCCTCGGCGCTGTCGTGGTGCTCGGGCGGAACCTGGCCGAGGACATCGGTGATCACATCGATCATGGGGTTGCTCAACCGCCCAGCCCGGGCAGCCGCGCCGGTGGCGGGGGCCAAGGCGGGAATCGGGCTCCCGTCGAGGGTGCGTCCCGGGTTCACCAGGCGGGCCCGTTTCACGAGGCGTTCAGCGGCGGACTTGGGGATATCGGCCAGGTGTTCCAGCAGCCGGGCGGCAGAGCGGTAGCCGAACAGCTCCATCACTCCACGCTGCTCGATCTCCACCAGCACAGCCCCGAGTTCGGCTTCGGCAGACCGCATACACGCCACCAGCTCACCGATGCGATCGGCCAAAGCCACCGCATCAGAAGAGGAGGAAAGTACTGCGTTGCTGGTCATACCTCCAAACTACCGGCCATCGAACACGCGTTCATCACACGATCAGGTGGTGTCCAATCGGGATCAGTGGTGGTGAACCCGATACCGCAGATGCGTAACTCCTTGTCCTGCAATAACTTCGTCGAACAGTCAAGGCCTGCCGAAAGTAGGGGGTCGGACCAACCGTCCGACAGCAGTGCCGGCCACCTCGCGCTGCCTACGTTTACAGCCATGAAAAGGCTCCTTCTCGTCCTGGCCGCCCTGCTGCTGGCCACGGCGACACCGGCCGACGCGGCCCTGCCCCAGGACGCCCTGCCCCAGGACATCGACGGCTACGTCCGCGCCTACCTGGACCACACCGGCCTGCCCGGCGCGACGGTCGCCGTCACCCACGACGACGACGTCGTCCGCGTCGCCGGGTACGGCCACGACGCCGCGGGTCACCCGCTCAGCGCGTCGAGCCGGCTCCCGATCGCGTCGGTGAGCAAGTCCATGACGGCCTTCGCGGTCCTGCAGCTCGCCGAAAACGGCCGGCTCGGGCTGGACGAGCCGGTGACGCGGTACCTGCCCGATTTCCGGCTCGCCGATCCCCGCGGCGCCGGGATCACCGTCCGGATGCTGCTGGACCAGACGTCCGGGATGGCCGATGAAACCTTCCCCGACCTGACGCTGCCGCAGCCGCACACGCTCGCCGAGGCCGTCACCCGGCTGACGGACGCCGGGCTCGCCGGTGAGCCCGGCGCGCAGTTCCGCTACCACAACCCGAACTACCAGGTCGCCGCCCGGATCGTCGAGGTCGTGGCCGGGCAGCCGTTCGCGGACTACCTCACCGGCCACGTCTTCCGGCCGCTGGGCATGACCGGCAGCACCTCGGTGGACGCGCCGCCGTCCGGGACCGAGGGGTACGTCCGGGCCTTCGGGATCGAGGTCCCGGTGTCCGAACCGGACTGGTTCACCGGTGGCAGCCACGGCGTGCTGACCACCGCGGCCGACCTCGCGCGCTGGCTGATCGCGCAGCGGACCGGTGGCGGCGCGCTGTCCCCGGAGTCGGTCCGGCAGGCGCACACGCCCGCACCCGGGCGCACCTACGCGCTGGGCTGGCGTGTCCGGGACGGCCGCGTTTCGCACACCGGCGACTGGTTCTCCCACACCGCGGCGCAGGTGCTGCTGCCCGGCGGGTACGGCATCGCCGTGATGGCGAACACCGGGATGGCGCTGGACAACGAGGCGGAACTGCTGGCCGAGGGCCTCGCGAGCCTGCTGGAGGGCGGTGCGCCGGAGCCCGCGTCACCCGGCGGGGTGGTCGCCGACCGGGTGCTCGGCGCACTGGCACTGGTCGCGGTGGCCCTCGCGGTACTGGGTGTCCGCCGAGCCGGGCGGAAGCCCCGGTGGTGGCGGCTCGTGCCGCCGCTGCTGCCGCTGTTGCCCCTGGTGTTCCTGCCGCAGCTGCTCGGATGGGTATTCGCCGGGCGCCGGGGTACCTACAGCCAGGTGCTCTACGTCTGGCCGGGGCTCGTGGTCGTGCTCGGCGTGGTCGCGCTGGCGGGCCTGACCGTGGCCGCGGCCAGGGCGCGCGCCCTCGTGAGTGGCACGCGAGGCGTCGACCAGGAACAATCGGACCGGACGAGGGGAGACGCCCAATGGGCATCGGCAAGCAGACGAAGCGGATCCTGATCGCGGTGGCCGGTGCCCTGCTGCTGGTGGTCGGGGCGCTGATGCTCGTTCTGCCCGGCCCCGGGCTGCTGGTGGTGCTCGCCGGGTTGCTGCTGCTGGCGTCGGAGTTCCCGGCGCTCGATCGGTACGTCGACCCGGTGCGCGACCGCGCGATGAAGGCGGCCGAGGACAGCGTGTCGTCGCCGCTGCGGATCGCCGGCTCGGTGCTGGCCGGGCTGGCGCTGCTGGCCGCCGGGATCGTCTGGGGCACCGTGCGGTCGCTGCCGTTCAGCGGCTGGAGCACCGGGTCGAGCCTGATCCTGTCGTCGGTGATCCTGTTCGCGCTGCTGGTCTGGAGCTACCGCCGGGTCAAGTCGCGCCGGGAAAGCCGGGGAAGCCGGGAAACCGGAACGAAGGCTCCGGCAGGCGACTGACGGGTAGCCTCGGCGCCATGAGCGCCGGATTCCAGCGCGCCCGCCGTCCCGAGCAGGTCGAGGCGCGCCGTCGGGCCATCCTCGCCGTCGCGGGCGAGCTGCTCGCCGAGCGCCCGGTCGCCGACATCAGCCTGCGGGAGCTCAGCTGCCGGGTCGGGCTGGCGAAGTCCAACGTGATCCGGTACTTCGACAGCCGCGAGGCGATCTTCCTGGAGGTCCTCGACAGCGCCTGGACGGCGTGGCTCGACGACCTGGAAGAGGCACTCGGCGAGCCGGGCCCGGCGGAGCCCGGCTTCGCGCGCGAAGAGCGGATCGCCGGGACGATCGCGGCGACGCTCACCGGCCGGCGGGTGCTGTGCGAGCTGCTGAGTTCGATGGCGCCGGTGCTGGAGCGCAACATCCCGGAGGAGTTCGCCCGCAGCTTCAAACGCCGGGCCACCGCGAACACCGAGCGGCTGGGCGAGCTGGTGCGGGCCCGGGTGCCGGAGCTGCCGCCGAGCGCGGCCCGGCACTTCGCCCGCGGGGTGGTGGTCCTGGTGTCGGGTTCGTGGCCCGCGGCCAACCCGACGGCGGCCGTGGCGGCCGCCGAGCCGGGGGCGGCGCCGGAGTTCGGGCTGGCGGAGGGGCTCACGAACCTGCTGGCGGGGCTGGTCGCCCGGCAGGGATGACGAACGCCGAGCCGGCCCGGGGACCGCGATCGTGGTCCCGGGCCGGCGCCGGCCTACTTCCCGCCGGTGTACAACGTGCTCACGTCCGCGTCGGACAGGGCCCGGTCGTAGACGTGGACCTGGTCGACGGCCCCGTCGAGGAAGTCGACCGGGCTGCCGCCGTACTTGCCGCGGCCGATCACCGTGTGGCCGGTCGACGCCTCGCCGAGGCAGACGCTCTTCGTGGCGGCCAGCCGGCCGTCGACGTACAGCTTGAGCGTGCCCGAGGCCGTGTCACGGACGCCGGCGACGTGGTACCAGCGGTTCGGCTCCGGTGCGGTGGGCGCCAGGGCCCGCGTGCCCACGAAGCTCATCGCCAGCCGGTGGTCCGCGCCCGAGTACTGCAGGAAGAACGCGCTGTTGCTGTCGCCGTCCTGGCTCACCACGGTCTGGAAGCCGTCACCCACGGCGTTGAACTTCACCCACGCCGCCGCGCTGTAGCTGCCTTCGGTGTTCACCAGTGCCGCGCCGGTGTCGGCGTACTGGCCGGAACCGCTGGTGGCCAACGCCGAACCGGTCTTCCCGGCCGTCCAGGACGCGCCGCCGACGAGCGTCGCGTCGTGGCTGCCCACGACGTCCTCGGCGACCGTGCCCGCGTTCTCGTCGAACGGGTACGCGGCGATGCCGTCGATCCCGGGCGTCCCGGCGGGCACCGACGGCCCGGAAACGGGTGCGCCGGTGGCACCCTTGATCACCGCGAGGTTCGCCGCGCGGACCGCCGCGAAGTCCATCTTCTTCACCTGCCGGTCGTAGGTGAAGAAGCCGTTGACCTCCTTCTCGACGTCGGTGGTCTGCGTGTAGACGCCCGCGGACAAGCCGCACCGCTGGGCGACCAGCAGCAGGCGTTGCTGGAGTTCGCCGTAGCGCCGGGTGAGCGTCGCGCTGTCGGGCTCCATCTCGTAGGCGAAGCTGCCCGCCGGGTCGAACTCGTGCCCGGCGACCTTGAGGCCGAGGCCGCCGTACTCGCCGTCGACCGCCGCGCGCGTGCCGGTCTGCATCGGCGTGCCCGGGCCCGTGTAGCTGTGGTCGTCGTAGATGTCGCCCTTGCCGCTGTCCGGTTCGGACCGGCAGCAGTTGACGCCGGACTCGGCGTTCACGAGCCGCGAGGGATCCCAGGACTTGACCAGGTCGGCGATCCGGCCGACCTCGTAGTCGCCCCAGCCCTCGTTGAACGGCACCCAGCTGACGATCGACGGGAAGCTGCGGTGCTGGTCGATCATCCGCTTCATCTCGGACTCGTAGTTGACGCGGGCCGCCGCGGACGGCTCGACGTCGTCCTTCATCGACGGCATGTCCTGCCACACCAGCAGCCCGAGCTTGTCGGCGTGGTAGTACCAGCGGTCGGGCTCGACCTTGATGTGCTTGCGCACCATGTTGAAGCCGAGCGCCTTCTCCTGCTCCAGGTCGAACTTGAGCGCCGCGTCGGTCGGCGCGGTGTAGATGCCGTCCGGCCAGAAGCCCTGGTCGAGCGGGCCGACCTGCATGACGAACTTGCCGTTGAGCAGCATCCGCTGCTTGCCGTCGGCGGTCTTGCCGAGGCCGATCGTGCGCAGCCCGAAGTACGAGCCGACCTCGTCGCCCGAGGGGACGAGCTTGACCCGCAGGTCGTAGAGGAACGGGTCGTCCGGTGACCACAGGTGCGGCCGGTCCACCTTGAGCTTCAACGGCTTGTTCGCGTCGCCGCTCACCCGCCCGACCGGGCGGCCGCGGTCGTAGGCGACGGCTTCGACGCGCTGCCGCGCCGGCCCGCCGACGATCGCGTTCACCGTCACCGAACCCAGATCCGGCGTGATGTCGAGGCGGTCGATGTGCGCGGCGGCCACCGGCTCCATCCAGACGGTCTGCCAGATGCCGGACGACGGCGTGTAGAAGATGCCGTCACCGGGTTTGCGCTGTTTGCCGATCGGCTGCCCGCCGGTGTCGTTCGGGTCGGCGACGCCGACGATCAGCTCCTGGTCCTTGCCCGTGGTCAAGGCGTCCGTGACGTCGACGGAGAAGGCGTCGTAGCCGCCGGTGTGGCGGCTGACGGTCTTGCCGTTGACGAGCACCGTGGCGTCGTAGTCGACGGCCTGGAAGTGCAGCAGGATCCGCTGGCCCCGCCAGTCGCGCGGCAGCTGGAACGTCCGCCGGTACCACATCTGCGTTTCGTGGCGCATGATCCCGGACAGCGCGGACTCCACCGGGTACGGCACGAGGATGCGCTCGCCGAGCGTCCTGCCCACCGGCGCGGCCTCGCCCGGGGTCGCCTTGGCGAATTCCCAGACGCCGTTGAGGTTCTGCCACTTCGAGCGGGTCAGTTGCGGTCTCGGGTAGTCCGGCAGGGCGTTGGCAGGGGAGACGTCGTTCGTCCACGGGGTGGACAGTGGCGGGGTGAGCCGTTGCCACTGCGGTGGGGACTCGGCGTGCGCGGCGGGGACCGCGAGTCCGGTGAGGGCCAGTGCCAGCACGGCGGCCAGTCGAACAGGGCGGAACATCGTTGAACCTCCTGGTAGGGGACAGGGTTCAGCGGGTACGGGAGCGCGCGAGCAGGCGCTGGACCACCACCACGACGAGCAGGAAGGCCCCGCTCACCACGGTCTGGTAGTTGGAGTCGAGGGTGCCGATCTGGTTGATGACGTTCTGGATGAGCGTGCGCAGCAGCACGCCGACGAGCGTGCCGATGAGGGTTCCGGCGCCGCCGGTGAGCAGCGTGCCGCCGATGACGACGACGGAGATCGCGTCGAGTTCGGTGCCGACGCCGATCACCGTGACGCCGGACTGCAGGTACGCGGCGGTGAGGACGCCCGCGACGCCGGCGAGCGCGCCGCTGAGCGTGTAGAGGCTGATCTTGGTGCGGGCCACCGGAAGTCCCATCAGCAGGGCCGACTGCTCGGCGCCGCCGATGGCGAACACGGACTGGCCGAAGCGCGTGCGGCGCAACAGCAACCCGCCGAGGGCGAACAGGACGAGCGTCAGGTAGACCGGGACGCCGACGCCGAAGATCGTGCCCTGGCCCAGCCAGAGGAACGCCGAGCCGGGGTCCACCTTGTACGTCGTCGCGCCCTCGGACGTCAGTGCCAGCAAAAGCCCGCGGGCGAACAGCAACGACGCCAGGGTGACGATGAACGGCGCCATCCCGGTGCGGGCGATGAGCAGGCCGTTGACGAACCCGATCAGCGAACACACGGCCAAGGGCAGCAGGATCGCGACGACCAGGCCGTACTGCGCGCCGTACGCGGCGAGGACGCCGCCGAGCGCGTAGTTCGAGCCGACCGAAAGGTCGATGCCGCCGGAGATGATCACGAACGTCATGCCCAGCGCGATCACCGCGAGGAACGAACTCTGCAGGGCCAGGTCGCGCAGGTTGCCGGCGGATCCGAAGCGGGGAAAGGCGAACCACGCGGCGGCCATGCCGAGCACGAGGACGACGGCGGCGCCTTGGCGTTGCAGGACCCCGGCGAACGCGGCGTTGCGCGCGGTGATCGGAGTCGCGGACTGGGTTGTCACTGGCTGCTCCGCTCACGCGCGACGTAGACCGCGCCGACGATGATGGCCGCCTGGACCATCTGCGCGGTCGAGTCGGGCAGGTTGTGCTTGATCAGGGTGGCGTGCACGAGCTGCATGAGCAGCGCGCCGAACACGGTGCCGAGCACGCGGACCCGGCCGCCGGTCAGCGGCGTGCCGCCGACGACGACCGCGGTGATCGCGGACAGCTCCATCAGCAGCCCGACGTCGCTCGGATCGCCGGCGCCCAGCCGCGACGTCGCCAGCACGCCGGCCACCGCGGCCAGTGCCCCGGAGATGACGTAGACGCCGACGAGCACGCGTTTCACCGGCAGCCCGGCCAGGGTGCTCGCGGCGCGGTTGCCGCCGACGGCGACCAGGTGCCGCCCGAACGTGGTGCGCTGGACGACCAGCCCCGCCAGGACGGCGAGCACGCCCGCGACGATCACCATGATCGGCACGCCGAGGACGTCGCCGGTGCCGAGGGCCAGGAAGTCCTGGTTGTGCAGCTGGACGAGCCGGCCGTCCGCGATGACCAGGGCGAGCCCGCGGCCGCCGACCAGCAGCGCGAGGGTCGCGATGATCGGCTGGATGCCCAGGTGGGCGACCAGGTAACCGCTGAACAGGCCCGAAACCACGCCCGCGATGACGGCGACGATGATCGCCATCAGCGGGCCCGCGCCCAGGTAGAGCGGGATGAGCGCGGCGGCGATCGACATCACCGAGCCGACCGACAGGTCGATGCCTTCGGTGCCGATCACCAGCGCCATGCCGAGCGCGACGATGCAGACCGGGGCGGCCTGCACCAGCTGGGTGCGGAAGTTGGCCGCGCTCAGGAAGTTCTCGGTGAACGCGACGTTGAACAGCAGCAGCACGACGACGGCCAGGTAGACGCCGTAGTTCTGCAGCCACGCCGTGACCTTCGCGCGCTCAAGGGTGACCGTGGACATCGTTGTCACCCCCGGTGCTTTCCGCTGCGATGGCCGTCAACACGTTCTCCTCGGTGATCCGGTCACCGGTCAGCTCGCCGGCGACCGAGCCGTCGCGCAGGACGACCACGCGGTCGGAGCCGTCGATCAGTTCCTCGAGTTCGGACGAGATGAGCAGCACGCCGAGCCCTTCCCGCGCGAGTTCGTCGATCAGCGCCTGGACCTCGGCTTTCGCGCCGACGTCGATGCCGCGGGTGGGCTCGTCGAGCAGCAGGATCTTCGGGCCGGTGGCGAGCCAGCGGGCGAGGAGCACCTTCTGCTGGTTGCCGCCGGAGAGCTCCGACACCCTCTGCTCGGGGCTCGCGGCCTTGATCCGCAGGCGTTCCACGAAGATGTTGACGATCTTGTCCTGTTTGGCCTTGCTGACGACGCCGAACGGGGACAGCGTCGGCAGCGCGGCCAGCACGATGTTCTCGCGCACCGACAGGTTCGGGATGATCCCGTCGGTCTTGCGGTCCTCGGCCAGCAGCGCGATCCCGGCCCGCATGGCGGCCGCGATCTTGCCCTTCTTCAGCGGTTTCCCCGCGAGCAGCACACTGCCGCCGTCCAGGGGGAACGCGCCGACGATGGCCCGGGCCGTCTCGCTGCGGCCGGAGCCGAGCAGGCCGGCCAGGCCGACGACCTCGCCGGGCCGGATGCTCACCGAGACGTCGTGCAGCTTCCGCAGGCCGGACAGGCCTTCGGCCTTGAGCAGCGGCTCGCGCTCGACGGCGTGCTCCTCGCCGAACGCCGTGACGCCCTCTTCGCGGATCTGGCGGATCTCGCGGCCGAGCATCAGCGACACGAGCTCGATGCGCGGCAAGGGCTTCAGCGGTCCACTGTGGACGACCCGGCCGTCGCGCAGGACGGTGACGCTGTCACACACCCGGTACAGCTCGTCCATCCGGTGGCTGACGTAGACGACCGCGATGCCTTGGGCGTGCAGCCGGTGCAGCACCTCGAACAGCGTCTCGACCTCGCGCGGCTCGAGCGACGACGTCGGCTCGTCCATGATGACGACCTTGGCGTCGGTCGACACCGCCCGGGCGAGGGCGACCATCTGCTGCGCGCCGACCCCGAGGGTGTGCAGCGGGCGCTTGACGTCGTCGTCGATGCCGTAGCCCTTGAGCAGCTCGCGGGCTTCGGCGTACATCTTCGCCCAGTCCACCAGCCCGGCGCGGGTGCGTGGTTCGCGGCCGAGGAAGACGTTGCCGGCGATGCTCATCAGCGGGACGAGGTTGACCTCCTGGTAGATGGTCGAGATCCCGGCGCGCTGCGCGTCGATCGGCCGCTTGAACGTCACCGGCTCGCCGAGGTGGCGCACTACGCCCTCGTCGGGCCGGTAGACGCCGGTCAGCACCTTGATCAGGGTCGACTTGCCGGCGCCGTTCTCCCCGACCAGGGCGTGCACCTCGCCGGGCTTCAGCGCGAAGCTGACGTCGTCGAGCGCGAGGGTGCCGGGGAACCGCTTGGTCACCCCGGTCACCTCGAGCACCGGTGCGGTCGTCACTTCGGTGGTGGCCGTCATCGGTAGGAGTTCCCGACCTTCTGCGCGGCGTTGGTCTCGTCGTACTGGTCGTCGGTGATGACGATGCTCGCCGGGATCGGCTCGCCGTTCTCGAACTTCTGCAGCGTCTGGAAGGCCAGCGGGCCGAAGCGCGGGTTGGACTCGATCACGGCGTTGTAGCTGCCGTCGACGATGAGCTGCACGGCGTTGCGGGTGCCGTCGATCGAGATGATCTTGACGTCCTTGCCCGGTGCCTTGCCCGCCGTCTTGAGCGCGTTGACCGCACCGACGCCCATCTCGTCGTTCTCGGCGTAGACGGCGGTGATGTCCGGGTGGCTCTGGATCAGCTGCTCCATCACGGCCTGGCCCTTGGACCGGTCGAACTCGCCGGTCTGCTCGGCGACCACGGACAGGCCCGGCGTCTTCGCGAGCTCGTCCTTGAAGCCCTTGGTGCGGTCGGTCGTCACGTTGTTGCCGGACGAGCCGAGCAGGATCGCGACCTTGCCGGTGCCGCCGGTGACCCGGGCGGTCTCCTGGGCGGCGCGTTTGCCCTGCTCGACGAAGTTCGAGCCGATGAAGGTCAGGTAGTCGGTGCACGGCTGCGACGTCACCTTCCGGTCGATGGTGACGACCGGGACCTTCTTGGCCTTCGCCGCGTCGAGGGCGGGTTGGAGGCCGTCGGAGTTCAGCGGCGCGACGATGAGCAGCTGGGCACCGCGGTCGAGCATCGACTTGATGTCGCTGATCTGCCGGTTCAGGTCGCTCTGGGCGTTGGTGACGAGCAGCTTGTCCCGCGCGATGCCGAGCTTCGCGGCTTCGTCGCGGATGGACTGCGTCTCGGTGATCCGGAAGGGGTTGGCCTCCTTCTCGGACTGGGAGAACCCGACCACCGCGGTCTTGAGGTCGACCTTCGGGTAACCGGTCTTTTCGAGCGTGCAGCCGTCGGCGGACGGCGCGGCGGACTGGGCACTGGCGGCCGGCCCGCCGCCGCTGGCGGGGGCCGCGGGCGTTTCTTCCCGGGCCGTGCAGGAGGTGAGGGTGAGCGCGGCGGCGGCCGCGGTGACCAGGACCAGTCGGGGACGGGAGGGCAAGAGCACGTCGACTCCTCGGGCAGCGTCGTTGGTAGCCCCGCTCGCCGGGGTGATCGGGGTCACCACGGGAGCCTTGAGGTACTTTTTACATCGTTGGAACAACGTTGTAAACCGGCAATGGCTCGCTACACTTCGTGCTCAATCTCTGAAAGGGACCGCCTGTGACCGTGACGCTCAAGGACGTCGCCACGCTTGCCGGAGTGTCGGTGAAGACGGTGTCGAACGTCGTGAACGGCTACGCCTTCGTCAAGCCGGAGAACCGGCGGCGCGTCGAGGAGGCACTGGCGGCGACCGGGTACCGGCCGAACATCGGGGCCCGCAACCTCCGCCGCGGCCGCACCGGGTTCCTGGCGCTGGTGGTGCCGGAGCTGTCGATCCCGTACTTCGGCGAGCTGGCCGGCCTGGTGATCACGGCGGCGCAGAAGCGCGGCTGGAGCGTCCTGATCGAACAGACGCAGGGGACGCGGTCGCGCGAACGCGAGACGCTCTCGTCCTTGGGGTCCCACCTGGTCGACGGGGCACTGGTGCACCCGGAAGCACTGGAGGCGGCGGACTTCCCGGCCGAGCCGGGCGGGATCCCGCTGGTCATGCTGGGCGAGCACGCGGTGGACGTGCCGATCGACCACGTGGCGATCGACAACGTGCTGGCGGCGCACACCGCGGTGTCACACCTGACGTCGCTGGGCCGCACGCGCATCGCGGCGATCGGGCGCAACCCGGCGCGGGGGACGTCGTCGCAGCGGCTGGCCGGGTACCGTTCGGCGCTGGCGGCGGCCGGTCTGTCCTATTCGGACGTTCTGGTGGCCCCGGCGGAGAAGTGGCACCGATCGGTGGGTTCGGCGGCGATGAAGGCGTTGCTGGCCTCGGATTCACTGCCGGACGCGGTGTTCTGCTTCAACGACCTGCTGGCGATCGGCGCGTTGCGCGCGGTGGCCGAGCGGGGCCTGCGGGTGCCGGAGGACGTGGCGATCGTCGGGTTCGACAACAACGAAGAGAGCGCATTCTCGCTGCCGTCGCTGACGACGATCGCGCCGGACAAGACGGCACTGGCCGAGGCCGCGGTGGACCTCGTGCACCGGCGGATCACCGGCGACAAGACGTCTCCGCCGCAGGACATCCAGACCCCGTTCGCCCTGGAGATCCGCGAAAGCACCCGCGGCCGCTGACGCCGGTCAGCGGCCCGGCCAGTGCCAGGAGGGCCGGTCCAGCCGGCCCTGGCCGGCCACCTTCGTCTCGCCGTACTCCTTCTCCAGTTCCACCGTGCCCACCTCCGTCACCTCCGCGAGGGCGCGGATCAGGGACTGGGCGTGGGACACCACCACCAGCTGGGTTTCCTTGGCCGCCGTCGCGATCAGGGTCGCCAGGGCCGGCAGCAGGTCCGGGTGGAGGCTCGTCTCCGGCTCGTTCAGCACCAGCAGCTCCGGCGGGCGCGGGGTGAGCAGGGCCGCCACCCACAGCAGGAACCGCAGCGTCCCGTCCGACAGCTCCGCCGCCGACAACGGCCGCAGCAGGCCGTGCTGGCGCAGCTCGACCGACAGCAGGCCGTCCTGGGAACGCACTTCCAGGGTCGAGCCCGGGAACGCCGCGTCGATCACGTCCGCGAGGTCCTCGGTGCGGCCGACCTCGATGATCGTCTGCAGTGCCGCGGCCAGGTCCGCGCCGTCGTGGGACAGGACCGGGGTGCGCGTGCCGATGCGGGCTTGGCGGGCCGGGGCGTCCGCGTCCGTGCGGAAGTGGTCGTAGAAGCGCCACGACCGGATGCGCTCCCGCAGCACCACCAGCTCCGGGCACGCCCGCGGGTCCGCGAATTCGCTCAGCATGCTGTCCGTCAACCGGATCTTGAACCGCTCCGCACCCCACGCCCCGGAAGCCACGCGGGTGCGCACCGACGGGCCCGCCCGGTCCGCGAGCAGCGCGGCCGGCCGCAGGTACGGCCCCGACCACACCGCTTCCCGCTTGAACTCCGGGTCGAGGTTGAACAGGGTCGCGGCAGGCACCGGCAGTCCCAGGTCGAGCGCGTAGCCGAACTCGTCGCCCGCGAAGCCGAGCCGCAGCCCGACGGCCTTCGTGTGCACCTTGCCCTGGATCCGCGAAGTTCCCCGTCGCACGCCGTTCTCCGGGCCCGCCCACAGTGTCGACGGCAGCCCGCCCTCCCGGGCCAGCGCCGCCACGGCGCCGTTGCGCGACGCGTCCGCCAGCAGCCGCAGTGCCCGGTACAGGCTCGACTTGCCGCTGCCGTTCGGCCCGGTGACCACGGTCAGCCCGGACAGCGGCAGCACGACGTCACGCAGCGAACGGTAGTTCTCGACGGCCAGCGTGGTGAGCATGCCCCGAACTTAGCGCCCCAAGGTGGCCTTGGTTGCGTTGAACGCACCCAAGGTGGCCTTCGGTGCGTTGAACGCACCGAAGGCCACCTTGGGGCGCTTTGGCTCGGCGTTGCTTGACCGGGTTACTTGACCGGCATCGTCACCTCGTAGACGCGGACCGGGGCCTTGCGGGCGCCGGTGAAGCCGTTGGCCCACAGGGACTGCACCTTCGACGCCTCGGCGGCGTTCGGGTTCGCGTTGGTGCAGGACGGGCCGGGGCCGCCGCCGGACATCAGTTCCGAGCACGGGCCTTCGTAGTGGTCCGGCAGGCCGAGCGCGTGCCCGGTTTCGTGGGCCGCGATGCGGGTCTGGTCGTACTGGGCGGCCTGGGTGTGGTCGATGAAGATCGTGCCGCTGCCGTGGCCGTCGGTCTGGGCGTACGAACCGCGCGGGTCGTTGCCCTCCGTGTAGTGCAGCGACGCACCCGAAGAGCTTTCCTGGAGCTTGACGTTCGACACCGCCGCGTTCCAGTTGGCCGCGCCCGCGTTGATCACCGCGCGGAAGCTGGGGGCGCCCGAGGTGTCGTAGTAGACGATCGTGGCCGCTTCCGGGGCCGCGAAGGCCGGGCCGGCCGTCAGCGGGGTCGCGATCATCGCCAGTGCGACGGCGGCTCCGGGCAGCAGGTACTTCCTGGACATCGGGACGACTCCTTGCCGTGGGAAATTTGCCAGGTCTGCGCGCGCTGTGTGCCGAACTTACGGAACCGCCCGGTGTTTGTGACCCGACTTTCGTACCGGCTTGGGGCCGTTCGGCTCAGTCGACCGGATCGGCCAGAGGAATCTCGCCCTCGCTGAGCCAGGACCCGCGCCACGCCAGATCGCCCCTGGCCAGGGTTTTCCCGCAGGCGTCGCACTTCGCGCCCGGTCGCGTGCGCTGTCCGCAGCGGGAGTGGACCAGTGCCATCGGGCCGGGGCCGGTGGCCGACGCGGTGTGGGCGTCACCCCACGCGCCGAGGGCGTGCAGCACCGGCAGTGCGTCCGAGCCGGCCTGGGTGAGGCGGTACTCGTGGCGGGTGCGGCCGCCGTCGCGGTAGGGGAGCTTCGTCAGCAGGCCGCGGTCGACGAGCTTGCCCAGCCGGGTGGTCAGCACGTTGTCGGCGATGCCGAGCTGGGTGCGGAAGTCCTCGAACCGGGTGGTGCCCGCGGTGGCGTTGCGCAGGATCAGCAGCGTCCACGGCTCGCCGAGGACGTCGGCGGCGCGAGCGATCGGACAGGCGGCGTCCGCCCAGGTGGTGCGACGGCTCATCGTGTGATCCCTTCGACCTGACTTGCTGGGAGCAAGTTTACGCCGTAGGGTCGTTGTCAGCTAGCTTGCAAACAGCAAGCCAGGTTCGAGAGGAGTTCGTCATGGACATCACGGGTGCGGTGGCGCTGGTCACCGGAGCCAACCGGGGGCTCGGCCGCCGGTTCGCGGCCGCCCTCCTCGAGCGAGGCGCGGCCAAGGTCTACGCCGCCGCGCGCAACCCCGAGTCGATCGACCTGCCGGGTGTCGTCCCGCTGCGGCTCGACGTGACCGACCCGGAGTCGATCCGCGAGGCCGCCGCGCTGGCGGGCGACGTCACGCTGCTGGTGAACAACGCCGGTTCCTCGACCGGCGCGTCCCTGCTGACCGGGTCCCTCGAGGACATCCGGCTGGAGATGGACACGCACTACTTCGGCACGCTGGCGGTCACGCGCGAGTTCGCGCCGGTCCTCGAGCGCAACGGCGGCGGCGCGGTGCTCAACGTGCTGTCGGTGCTTTCGTGGTTCACCGCACCGCAGGTGGCGGCGTACTCCGCGGCGAAGTCCGCGGCCTGGTCGCTGACCAACGCGCTGCGCCAGGAACTGGCACCGCAGAAGACGCAGGTGACGGCCCTGCACGTGGGGTACATGGACACCGACATGGCCAAGCACGTCGACGGCCCGAAGATCGACCCGGCGGTCGTGGCGGGCCTGGCTCTGGACGGCGTCGAAGAAGGCCGCTTCGAGGTGCTCGCCGACGACGTCAGCCGGAACGTGCGGGCCGGGCTCTCCGGCGATCTCTCCGCGCTGTACCCCGCACTGGTTTCCTGACCGCCTTTTCCGACCCCGGAATACGGCGGTGACGGCCGCGGGCGTATGAATAGGCGGGTGGCGGAACACGTCGAATCCGGAATGGGCCGAACGAGAAACCGCTGGGGGGAAGGCGAACGGTTGCGCGGCGAGATCCTGGCCGCGGCCGGGAAGTTGCTCGCCGAACTGGGCGGCGAGGACGGACTGACGATCCGCGGCGTCGCCCGCGCCGTCGGTATCGCCCCGGCGAGCATCTACCAGCATTTCGCCGACCGCGCGGAATTGGTCCGCGGGTTGCTCGACCACGAATACACCCGGCTGCGGGATTCGATGCGCGCGGCGGAGGAGTCACTCGGCGAAACCGACGTCGTCGGCCGGGTCCGGGCGCAGATTCACGCGTACTGCGCGTTCGCCATGGAGAATCCGGGGCACTACCGCCTGATGCTGGCGAACGGGGCCTCCCGGCCGGCGCCGGACGCCCGCGCGGAAGGCCCGCTGCTGGACGTGATCGACCGGCTGGCCGCGGGCTTCGAGCGCTGCATCGAGGCAGGTCACCCGCTCCGCGTCACCCCGGGCCGCGCGGCGGCGGTGGTGTTCGTGGGCGCCCACGGGCGGGTGGCGCTGTTCCACAGCGTGCTCAACCGCACCGGGGCGGAGCTGGTGGAGCCGTTCGTGGACGAGCTGGTGTCACTGGTCTTCGCGTGATCACCGCGGTTTGCGCAGGAGTACGCAGGTGGTCTGGTGCCCGCCCCGGCCGTCTTCCGGTAGTCGATCAGTCCTTTGCCGACGGGCAGCCCGGACCGCGCCGCGCACGCGACGAGTAGTCGGCGTCATCCCGGCGGAGCTCCCGCGCCACGTGCTCGAGGTGCAGGCGGGAGCCCGACCAGCCGCAGTGGGGCAGGTCGGCCTCGGTGAGGTCGCGGATGGCCAGGGGAACCACGATTTCGGAGCGCACGCTGCAAGATGTCGGCCGGGGGCGGCGCACGCCGACGGATTTTCGCCTCCGCCGCGGTTAGAGCGCCCGCTGGGCCGCGTCGAGGTGCTCCGCCAGCCAGGCCGAGACGAACCGCTCCCGGTCCGCGTTCGTGTCCTGCCGCGGCACCATCTCCGTCAGCATGATCAGGCCCAGGTACACCCGGTACAACGTCAGCCGGCGCCGGGCCGGGGCGTCGAAGCGGGCTGCGCCGTAGCCCTCCAGCAGGGGCGCGTCCAGGTCGCGGAACAGCGTCAGCGACACGAACTCCGCCACCGGGTCGCCCCAGAACGCGCGCTCGGCGTCGATGATGCCCGATACGCGGCCGTCGTCCAGGAGGATGTTGCCGTCCCACAGGTCGAAGTGGACCAGGACCGGCGTCGTGACCAGCGCCAGCAGCGGCTCGTGGCGGCGCACCAGGTGCGCGATCTCCGCCGCCGGTCGCGGCAGGCGAACGCCGTAGCGGACGGCGTCGGACAGCACCGCGTCCACCATCGCCGTGAACGCCGAGGGCCACGTCGGGTGCAGCGGGTCCTGGAGGTAGCCGAAGCCGCCGCCGGTGACCCGGTGCAGCCCGGCGACGATTCCGCCGAGTTCGGCGCGCAGGTGCGGGCCGGTGCCGGGCACCCCCGACCACGGGACGCCCGGCACCTCCGTCATCAGCAGGAACCCCGGCCCGGCGCCCACCACCGACGGCAGCGGCCCCGGAACCAGGCGGTAGTACTCCGCCTCCGTCGCGAGCAGGTCGTGTTCGTACGACAGGCCCGGCGCGGACGGCGCGATCTTGAGCACCAGCCGCCGTCCGTCCGCGAGCCGCAGCCGCACCGCCCGGTTGTACGTCCCGCCGCCGAGGTCCTCGGCCGACACCACCGAAGCCGGGTCGATGCCCGCTGCGGTCAGTTCCCGGTCCACCCGGCCGAGTCTCCCAGTTTTTCCGCCGCGTCGGCCAGGTCCTCCGGCGTCGGGGCGTCGTCCTGGGTCAGGCGGCGCCGCCAGTAGCCGGTGAACTCGATGACGCTCTTGTCCCAGCCGCGGTCGCCGACGAGGTGGCGGCGCAGTGCCCGGACCGTCGCGGCCTCGCCGGCGAGCCACGCCGCCGCCGAACCGTCCGGCAACGCCGCCCCGCGAACGGCCTCGACCAGCTTGCGGCCGTGCTCGGCGCCGTCCCGGTGCAGCCAGTGCACCTCGCCGGGCAGTGGCTGCTCCTCCGCCGCGTCCGCGACCTCGAGGAACACCACCGCATTGTCCACCTCGGACAAGATGGTCGCGACGGCCGGGATCGCCGTCTCGTCCCCCGCGCACAGCAGGGTGTCCGCTGTGGACAGGGGGCGGCGGTAGGCCGGGTCCGGGCCGTACCGGCCGAGGACGTCGCCCGGCGCCGCTCGGCGGGCCCAGGCGGTGGCGGGCCCCGCCGGACCGGCGTGCAGCACGAAGTCGACGTCGATCGTGTCGCGGTCCCGCGAGCGCACGGTGTAACTGCGCATCACCGGGCGCTGGTCCTCGGGGATCTCCAGGTACGCCTGGTACCAGCGCATGACGTCGGCTTCCGCCGACGGCAGCCGCACCGGGTGGCCCGGTGGCGGGAACAGGAGCTTGAGCTGCTGGTCCGGCCACGGCTCGAGCTGGTCGAGACCGTCGCCGGTGAAGGTGACGCGCACAGTGCGCGGGGTCACCCGCCGCACCGCCGTCACTTCGAGCAGACCGGTCGGGTTCACGGCTTCCCCAGGTATTCGCGCAGGTGACGGGCGGTGAGGGTGGAGGCGTCGGCCACGAGCGAAGCCGGGGTGCCTTCGAAGACGACCCGGCCGCCGTCGTGGCCGGCGCCGGGGCCGAGGTCGATCAGCCAGTCGGCGTGGGCCATCACGGCCTGGTGGTGCTCGATGACGATCACCGTGTTGCCCGCGTCGACGATCCGGTCGAGCAGCGCCAGCAGCTGGTCGACGTCGGCGAGGTGCAGCCCGGTCGTCGGCTCGTCGAGCAGGTACGTCGAGCCCTTCTCCGCCATCCGGATCGCCAGCTTCAGCCGCTGCCGCTCCCCGCCGGAAAGCGTCGTCAGCGGCTGCCCGAGCGTCAGGTAGCCGAGGCCGACGTCGGCGAGGCGGTCGAGGACCGTCCGCGCGTTGCCCGTGGTGAAGAACTCCCGCGCCTCGGCGACGGACATGGCGAGCACCTCGCTGATGTTCTTGCCGCGCAGCAGGTACATCAGCACCTTGGGGGTGAACCGCTTGCCCTCGCACTCTTCGCAGACCGACGCGACCCCGGCCATCATCGCCAGGTCGGTGTAGATCACGCCGAGGCCCTTGCACTTCGGGCACGCGCCTTCGGAGTTGGCGCTGAACAGGCTCGCCTTGACGCCGTTGGCCTTGGCGAACGCCGCCCGGATCGGGTCGAGCAGGCCGGTGTAGGTCGCCGGGTTGGAGCGGCGGGACCCGCGGATCGCCGACTGGTCGACCACGACGACGCCTTCGCGGTGCGCCAGCGAGCCGTGGATCAGCGACGACTTCCCGGAGCCCGCCACCCCGGTGACCACGGTCAGCACGCCGAGCGGGACGTCGACGCTGACGTCACGCAGGTTGTGCAGCTTCGCGCCGGTGATCGAGACGTGCCCGGACGGCGTGCGCACCTTCTCGCGGAGCGTCACCCGGTGGTCGAGGTGACGGCCGGTGAGCGTGCCGGACGCGCGCAGGCCGTCGACGCTGCCGGTGTAGCAGAGCCGCCCGCCCGCGGCGCCCGCGCCGGGGCCGAGGTCGACGACGTGGTCGGCGATCCGGATCGTCTCCGGCTTGTGCTCGACGACCAGGATCGTGTTCCCCTTGTCCCGCAGGCAGAGCAGCAGGTTGTTCATCCGCTCGATGTCGTGCGGGTGCAGCCCGACGGTCGGTTCGTCGAAGACGTAGGTGACGTCGGTGAGGCTGGACCCGAGGTGGCGCACCATCTTCACGCGCTGTGCCTCGCCGCCGGAGAGCGTCGCGGATTCGCGGTCGAGCGAGAGGTAGCCGAGGCCGATCTCGACCAGCGAGTCGAGGGTGTCGCGCAGGTTGCCCAGCAGCGGCCGGATCGACGGTGCGTCGAGGTTCCGCACGAACTCGGCGAGGTCGCTGATCTGCATCGCGGCGCAGTCGGCGATGTTCCGCCCGTCGATCTTCGCCGACAGGGCGGCCTGGTTGAGCCGCGCGCCGCCGCACTCGCCGCAGGTGGCGAAGGCGGCGGCCCGCTCGATGAACCCGCGGACGTACGGCTGCAGTGACTCGGTGTCCTTCTGCAGGTAGAGCCGCTTGACCTTGACCGCGAGGCCTTCGTAGGTGAGGTTGCTGGTGCCGACCTTCACCTTGCACGTCCCCTTGTACAGCAGGTCGTCGAGCTGCTGCGGCGTGAAGTCGCGGATCTTCGTGTCCGGGTCGAAGAAGCCGGAGGAGAGGTAGATCTGGACGTACCAGCTGTCCGGCGCCCAGCCGGGGACGAGGATCGCGCCGTCGTTGAGCGAGCGGTCGAAGTCGAGCAGGGCGGTCACGTCGAGGTCCGAGACCCGGCCGAGGCCCTCGCAGGCCGGGCACATGCCCTCGGGCAGGTTGAAGCTGAACGCGCCGGACGTGCCGACGTACGGGTCGCCGAGCCGCGAGAAGGCGATCCGCAGCATCGCGTAGGCGTCGGTCGCGGTGCCGACGGTGGAGCGCGAGTTGACGCCCATCCGCTCCTGGTCGACGACGATGGCCGCGCTGAGGTTCTCCAGCAGGTCGACGTCCGGGCGCGACAGGCTCGGCATGAACGACTGGAGGAAGGCGCTGTAGGTCTCGTTGATCAGCCGCTGGGACTCGGCCGCGATGGTGCCGAAGACCAGGGACGACTTGCCGGAGCCGGAGACGCCCGTGAACACCGTGAGCCGGCGCTTCGGGATGTCCAGGTCGATTCCGGTCAGGTTGTTCTCCCGGGCCCCCCGGACCTCGATCACGTCGTGGGTGTCGGCGGCCCGCCTGGGTGAGGTCATACCGTCCTTCTTGATAGTTTAGGCTGTAAAGTGATGATCAGCGTACAATACTTTAGGGTGTAAGGAGTCGGCAAGGTGGTCGTCTTCGCGGGTCAGGGCGACGCCCGGCGGTCCATGGAGCTGCTGTGGGGGCCGCGGGTGGTGGCGCCGCGCACGGGCCCGGGCCCCAAGCCGGGCCTGTCCGTCGAGGCGATCGTCGCGGCGGCGATCGAGATCGCCGACGCCGAGGGCATGACGGCGCTGTCGATGCGGGCGGTCGGCGAACGGCTCGGCCGCACGGCGATGGCGCTGTACACGTACGTGCCGGGCAAGACCGAGCTGGTCGACCTCATGTACGACCGCACCCTGAGCGAGCTGCCGCCGGAGTACCCGACGGCGTCGGGGTGGCGCCCGGCGGCGCTGGCCTTGGCGGGCGCGCTGTGGGACCTGCACCTGCGGCACCCGTGGCTGCTCCAGGTCTCGCCGGCGCGGCCGGTGCTCGGGCCGGGGGAGTTCCACGTGCAGGAGACGCTGCTGCGGGTCCTGGCCGCGTCGGGGCTGCCGCTGTCCCGGGTCCGGTGGGTGGTGGCGGCGCTGTTCAACATCGTGCGGGGGTCGGTCCAGGCGGCGGCGGAGTCCCGTCAGGCGGCGCGCGAAACCGGACAGTCCGAAGAGGACTGGTGGTCCGCGCGGTCGGTGTTGCTGGACGAGCTGGCGCCGGACCTGCCGGCGCGGTTCCCGACGGTGACCCGGCTCGGTGCGGAGGGCGAGTACGAGGCGGCGGACTCCGAGGAGCCCTACCTCGAACGGGAGGCGCGGCTGTCGTTCGAGGCGGGGCTGGAGCTGCTGCTGGACGGCGTCGAGGCGGCGATCGTCAAGGCTTCCGGGCCTCGATGAGGAACCGGGTCGTGTGGGCGACGAACGGGCCGTCGCGCCGGATCTTCTCGTGCAGCTCGCGCAGCTCGTCCCGGTACTGCCCGGCCGTGAAGCCCGGGACCATCCAGATCACCTTGCGGAGGAAGTAGACCACCGCGCCGATGTCGGAGAACTCGGTGCGCAGCGACTCCGACCGCAGGTCGACCACCTCCAGCCCGGCCTCCGCGGCGGCTTTCACGGCGTGGTCCGGGTGGCGGCTGTTGCGCCCTTCCTCGGGCTGCGGGCCGAGGAAGAATTCGACCAGCTCGAACACACTCGCCGGGCCGACCTGCTGGGAGAAGTACGTTCCGCCGGGCCGCAGGACACGGGCGATCTCGGACCACGCCGTCGTCACCGGGTGGCGGCTGGACACGAGGTCGAACACGTCGTCGCGGAACGGGACACCCGTGGTGGCGACGACGGCGACCCCGCGCGGCCGGAGCCGGGCCGACGCCTTGGCGACGTTCGGCGGCCACGACTCGGTCGCGGCCGTCAGCCGCGGCAGGGACGGGCAGCCGTCGAGGACTTCACCGCCGCCGGTCTCGAGGTCCAGCGCCGCTTGGACGTGCTGGAGGCGTTCGCCCAGCAGCCGCTGGTAACCCCAGGAAGGACGGGCCTCGGTGGCGCGGCCGTCGAGCCAGGAGAAGTCCCAGCCGTCGACGGACACCGCTTCGGCCTCGGCCACGAGGTTCTCGAACATGGCTCCGATCGTCACAAAGCCGACGGCGGGCCGCCACCCGATTTCCGGACCGGCGGCGGGGGCACCGGCTTGGCGAGCGTGACGGCGGAGAACGCCACCACGACCGGGCCGCGCCGGGTCTCGACCGTGCACGTCGTTTCGTCGCGGGCCGTCAGGTCGCCGAGCGCGTCGGTGAAGCCGCCCTCGATCCGATAACGCACCACGACCCGGGTGCCCAGGGGCAGTTCCCGCAGCAGGTTCACGCGACCACCTCCGAAACCGAAGCCCGGCACCCGCCGGCTCAGGGTGACCCGAACTCTGCCAGCCGAAGGGCACCGCCGGTCAGTGACCCGCGGGCAAGCAGGGACGAGATGCGCAGCGACGACGTCCCGATGCCGGTCGGGCCGCCGAACGTGGGCGTGGCCATCGGGTGGTAGCCGAGCTCCGGCTCGGTGTAGCGGCCGACGTTTTCGTGCCAGTTCAGGATTCCGGCCAGCCAGTCGCGCAGTTCCTCGACGAACCCGAGCAGCATTTCCCGGACGTCCGGCTCGACGGCGTGGTCGCGGAACAGAGCGGGGAGCTCGATCGCCGCCGCGTGCTCGAACTCGGCCAGCCGGGCGTGGAGCAGGTCCGTCACCACCTCGAACGCGCGTTGCTCCGGGCAGTCCAGGAAGTTCCGCACCACCAGCACCGCGTTGTGCAGCTCGCCTTCGTACTGGATCTCCTTGCGGTAGGAGTACAGGTCGTTGATCAGGCAGGCCACGTCCGTCGCCGCGTGCTCGATCGTCTGCACCGGGCGCGTGCGGTAGAGCGCGGGCGGCACCGCACGGCCGTGCGAGAACCGCGAGAGGCTCATCGTGAGGTCCGAGCCGAACGTCCGGCGCCGCATCTCGACGTAGTCGATCGGGTCCGGGATGCGGTTCTGCGCCTGGTTCGCCAGCTCCCACAGCCAGCTCGACGTCATCGTCTCGACCGCCCGGCGCACCGCGCGCCTGCCCTCCGGTGGCAGCTCCGCCGTGGTCCGCGGCCAGAGGTCGGCCAGGCCCGCCTCCAGCGCCGTCGTCGGCGTGGGCATCGGTGCGCCGTCGGCCGGCATGAAGGCCGACAGGCGGAGATTGCACGCCTTCGCGCCCGCCAGGTCGCGGGACGCGCCGAACGCCACCGGGTAGTAGTCGTCGGCGTAGGTGCCCCAGGTCAGCCAGTCGCTCGTGACGTCGAGGGCGTCGGCCGTCGCGTCCGGGTGGATGCCCGCCGCGCACAGCGGCAGGTCGGTGGCCCGCAGCTTCCGCTCGTCCCACACCACGCCGTCGAGGAAGCCGGTGCGCCGCGCCCAGTCGACGTTCCGGCGGCGGCAGGACTCCAGGTGCGGGCTGAGCCGCAGCGGGAACGGCAGCTCGACCGACGGCCGTGGCACGTCGACCGCGGAAAACGGCGTCGAGCTGAAGGCCCGCAGCCGTTGCGGGGCGGTGGCGAGCACCGACGAGAAGATGCGGGCCGCGGACGTGCCGAGGCCGGTGGTGCCGCCCAGCTCCGGGCCGCCGCGGCCGGCCAAGGCACCTTCGTTCATGTACCGGCTGGACCGCAGGTGCCATTCGTGCCCGCCGGCCTGCCAGTCCTGCAGGCCCTTGACGTAGGCGAAGGTCGCCGCCCGCGCGGCCGGGTCGACGCAGTGGTCGTCGAACAGCGCGGGCACCTCGGCGAGCGCCGTGTGCTCGAACTGGTGCAGCCGGGAGGTGATCAGGTCGTTGACCGCGTCGGCCGCCTGCTGCGTGCTCAGCCCGAGGAACTTCTCGAACACGAGCACGCCGTTGGACAGCTCGCCCTCGTCCTGCACTTCGCGCTGGTAGGAGAACAGGTCGTTGCGGAGGTGGACGCTGTCGGCGAAGCAGTCGCGCAGGACCTCCATCGGCCGGGACGCGGCGATCGCGTCGGGGACTTCGGCGTGCACCGAGTGCTCGACCAGGTTCGCCGACCACGGTGCGCCGCCGACCTTCCGCCGCATCTCGACGTACTCGATCGGGTTGGCGAGCCGGTCTTCGTTGATGTTGGCCAATTCCCACAGGGATTCGTCCAGCAGCGCCTTCGTGCTTTCGCCGAACCGGCGCCGCCAGCCCGCCGACCGGTGCGGGACCGTGCGGTTCCACAGGTCGGTGAGGCCGCGCTCGACCGGGTTCTCCGGTGTCGCGGTGATTTCGCCTTCGGCGGGCATGAACAGCTCGAGCCGGTCGAGGTAGCCCCGCGCGCTGTCGATGTCGCCGGTGCGCTTGTACAGCTCGAGGAAGTGGTCGTCGAAGTAGAAGACCCAGACGTACCAGTCGGTGATGAGGTCGAGCTCGCCGGCGCCGGCGTCGGGGTGGGTGTACGCGCAGAGCAGCGCGTAGTCGTGGGAGTCGAGGTCGTGCTCGGTCCAGATCACCGTGCCGTGCTGCGGCACGTCGATCATGTCGAGCTCGCGGGCCCACGCCTTGCTGTGCTCGCGGGCCCGCTCCAGGTGCGGGTTCAGGCGCGCCGGGTAGGGCAGGTAGAACTCGGGGAGGACGAACGGCTGCTCGGGCACACCGCGAGGCAACCAGCCGACCGCGGTGTCCGCCAAGGGGAACAGCGGGGAAGCACACGAACGGGACGAGCGCTTCCCCCGGCCGGCCCAGCGGCGCGGCCGGTCCGGTCGGCACGCGGTGGCGAGCCGTCGCACGATGGTGGTGTCCCCGAACGAGGAGCGCGGATGACCGACGAAAACCGGGTGGCCGACAACCCCGACGAAAGCCGCTACGAGCTGTGGGCGGGCGAAAGGCTGGCCGGGATCGCGCAGTACGACCGGCGCGGCGGGCTCACGGTGTTCACCCACACCGAGATCGACGACGCGTTCTCCGGGCAGGGCCTGGGCAAGGTGCTGGCCGCGGGCGCGCTCGACGACGTCGTCGCCCGCGGCGGGACGATCGTGCCGGTCTGTCCGTTCATCGCCGGGTACCTGAAGAAGAATCCCGGGTACGAAGACCACGTCCGTTGGCCGCGCGAGTAGGCCGAAAGCGGCGGGACGTTACCCCGTTCGGGGCGTCTGAGTGGTATGTCCGGTTCCCTTGGTTATTAACCAACCTTAGTCGGTAGTGCGTTGGTTGCCTGGCAACGAAAGTGTCGGCACAGGCTTCGAACGGCAACCCTGGAGGAAGTTGATGACTCCCCGGAAGACCGCCCTCAAGACCCTCGCCGTCTTGGCGGCCGCCGCGCTGACCAGCGGTGTCTGCGCTTCGGCGGCCACCGCGTCCCCGCTGGCCTTCGCCGAGTTGCAGGCCAGCGCGATCAGCGGGGCCACCCAGGTGGCGAACGCGCTCGGCGCCGCTTCCGGCGGCATCTACCTCGAGCACGGCAAGGCCGTCGTGAACGTCGTCGACGACGCCGCCGTGCAGCGGGTGCAGGCCGCCGGCTTCACCGCGAAGAAGGTCAAGCACACCTTCGCCGCGCTGACCGGCGTCAAGAACCAGCTGGACGCGGTGAAGAACGTGCCGCAGACCGCGTGGGGCATCGACACCAAGACCAACCAGGTCGTGGTGAAGGTCTACGACGCGGCGAGCAAGGAGACCGCCGACAAGGTCTCCGCGGCCGCCGCGAAGTACGGCGACAGCGTCCGCGTCGAGCACCGCACCGGCAAGCTGGAGCTCTACATCGCCGACGGCGACGCGATCCAGAACAGCCAGGGCCGCTGCTCGCTCGGCTTCAACGTGACGCGCGGCGGCTCGCCGTTCCTGCTCACCGCGGGCCACTGCACCAACCTCGGCGGCACCTGGTCCGGCGGCGACGTCTCCGGCGCCCAGGTCGTCGAAAGCGACTGCCCCGGCGCCGACTCCGGCCTGCTGACCCGCCCGAACGGCACCGGACCCGGCGAGATCAACACCGGCCAGCAGATCACCAGCGCGGCGACGCCGACCGTCGGCGAGCAGATCCAGAAGCAGGGCTCGACCACCGGCGGCGGCAGCGGTGAGGTCACCTCGGTCGACGAGTCGGTCAACTTCGACGTCGGCGTGCTCAACCACGAGTTCGGCACCACCGCGCACACCGACCACGGCGACTCCGGCGGCCCGGCGTACGACGGCTCCAAGGGTCTCGGCACGTTGTCCGGCGGCGACACCCAGACCAGCTACTTCTACCCGCTCACCCTCGAGCTGCAGGCCTACGGCCTCGAGCTCGCCTGAGCCGGCGCGAGGGCCCGCTCACTTCCGTCAGGGGAGGTGAGCGGGCCCTCGCCCGTTCCTCAAGGGGCACTTTCGCGTGAAGGTGCCCCTTGCTTGTCAGCTGTCGAGGCGCCGCGCGCGGTAGACCGCGTCGGTGTGGTGGCCCTCGCCGCGCGTCTCGCACGTTTCGACCACCCACGTCCACGGGTCGCCGAGGTAGGTGGTGATCTCCTCGGGCTCGAAGTACAGCTCCTCCGGCGGCTTCTGGCCGTCGAACTCCCGCATGGCCTTCGGCGAGTGCCCGACGACCAGCAGCGAGCCGCCGGGCTTCACCGCGGCCGCGGCGGCGGTGAAGACGTCGCGGCGCAGGTCCGGCGGAAGGTGCATGTACTGCGCGGAGATCAGGTCGTAGGTCTCCTCGGGCCGCCAGGTGAGGATGTCGCGGTGCAGCCACCGGACGTCCACGCCCGCTTCCTTGCCCGCGGCTTCGGCACGGGCGAGCGCGGTGGTCGAGATGTCGGCGCCGTCGACCGTCCAGCCCCGCTTCGCCAGCCAGATCGCGTCACCGCCCTCGCCGCTGCCGAGGTCGAGGGCGCGCCCGGGTTCCAGTCCGTCGGCTTCGGTGCGCAGGTTGACGTTGACGTTCCCGCTCCAGATCTGGTCGTCACGCTGGTAGAGCGCCTCCCAGAACTCCCGCTTGAGCAGGTTCTCGGTGGTTATCGGCTGATCGTGTGCGTGGGGCACGGCTCCTCCTCAAGGACGTCCTGGCGAGCATGCGGGCAGCGTCCCCGGGAAGGCAAACCCTGTTGCCGGAATGGCAACCGCTGGCGTGAACGGCGGCGCGCGCGGTGCTCGCTAGGCCATCCGGGTCGCAAGTGGGGCGGCCGGCCCACCGGAGCCGCGGTTCTCTCCATGGTGGAAGGACAGACCACCGGAAGAGAGAGGTGATCCGCCGTGACGGCCGCACCCGCAACCCCGGTCCTCCCGACGACCCGGCCGCCCGGCTGCCCGTTCGACCCACCCGGCAGCTACGCCACCCTCCGGGAAACCGCGCCCACGTCGAAGGTGCGCTGCCCGGCGGGCATGGACGCCTGGCTGGTGACGCGCTACGCCGACGTCCGCGCGGTGCTCGCCGACCGCACGATGAGTTCGCGCGGCGCGTCTTCGGTGCACGTGAACCCGAACGCCGACCCCGACGAGGAAGTCAGCCCCGGCTCGATCATCCAGCTCGACGGCGCGGCCCATGCGCGGCTGCGGAAGAAGGTGATCGCGGAGTTCACCGTGCGGCGCGTGGAGGCACTGCGCGGGTACGTCCAGGGGCTGGTGGAAAGCCACCTCGACGCGATGCTCGCGAAGCCGGGCCGGGCGGATCTGGTGCAGGACTTCGCGTTGCCGATCCCGTCACTGGTGATCTGCGAGCTGCTCGGCGTCCCGTACGCCGACCGGTCGCAGTTCCAGCAGCAGAGCACTACGCTGGTCAGTACGGATGCGACGCGTGCGGAACGCGAGCAGGCCTACGACGCGCTTTCGGGTTATCTGGCGGAATTGTTCACCGAGAAACAGCGGAATCCGCAGGACGACTTGTTCAGCAGGCTGATTTCCTCCGGTGCCGGCGACCCGCTGACCATGGAGGAGCTCGTCGTGCTCGGGCTGAGCCTCCTGGTGGCCGGCCACGAGACGACGGCCAACATGATCGCGTTGAGCACGTTGGTGCTGCTGGAGCACCCCGGGCAGCGCGACGTGGTGCTGTCGGAGCCGGAGCGGGCGGTGGAGGAACTGCTGCGGTACCTGTCGGTCGTGCAGTTCGGCGTGCTGCGCTACGCGACGGCGGACGCCCAGGTCGGATCCCGTGCGGTCCGGGCGGGCGAATGGCTCGTGGCCGCGTTGAACTCGGCCAACCGCGACGAGTCGGTGTTCCCGGGCGCGGACAAGCTGGACTTCGATCGCGAGTCGCCGCGGACGCACGTGGCGTTCGGGTTCGGGGCGCACCAGTGCGTCGGGCAGCAGCTGGCGCGGGTGGAGCTGCAGGAGGCGTTGACGGGGTTGTTCCGCCGGGTGCCCGATCTGCGGCTGGCGGTGCCGCGGGAGGAGCTGGGGTACAAGCACAACACGCTCGTGTACGGGGTCCGGGAGCTGCCGGTCGCTTGGGGCTGAAATTCGCGATGTCCGCCGTGCGGGAGTTCCGGTCCATTTTGGACACATGCGGCTCCCCCGAGGTGCACACGTCCGTGAGGAGTGGCCATGACAGCTCGTCGTCTCTGGGCGGCCGTGGAGCCGTTGCACGCCGTCGTCTACTTCGCGCCCGAGACGGCCGCAGCGGCGAAGGCGGTGGGCTTGCGCGGCTACTGGATGGGCTACTTCGCGGGGCGGCTGGCGCCACTGGGCCCGATCGGCGCCGAGCCGGCGACGTCGATGCTGTTCGGCTTCGCGCCGTCGATGGTGGCGCGGGCGTTGCCGGACGCGTGGTCGTTCGCCTCGCCCGCGGCCGTCGTCGGCTCCCGGCTCGAGGCGGTGGCGTCGGCGTTGCGCCCGGTCGCGGGCGAGGTCTCGGAACTGAGCGCGCTCCTGTGGCGGGCGGTGGACGCGTGCGCGTTCGACGGGCGACCGCTCGCGGCGGCGTGGGCGGCGGTGCCGAAGCCGGCGGATCCGCCGGCGCGGCTGTGGCTGGCGGCGACGATCCTGCGTGAGCACCGCGGCGACGGGCACGTCCTCGCGGCGGTCCACGCCGGGTTGAGCGGCTTGGCGACGACCCTCACCCACATCGGTGACGGAGTGCTCGGCCGCCCGGACATCCAGCCCCACCGCGGCTGGACGGACGCGCAGTGGGACGCCGCGGCGGAGGAGCTGCGGGCCCGCGGGATCCTCGACGCGGACGGCCGTCTCACCGACGCGGGCCGCGAGCTGCGCCGCCGGCTCGAGGACGACACGGACCGGCTGGCGGCGGCACCGGTGGCGGCGCTGGGCACCGACGTCGAGCGCCTGCTGGAGCTGGCGGTGCCGCTGAGCCGGGCGCTGATCGACCGCAGTGTCGTCGTGGTGCCGAACCCGGTGGGTGTTCCCCGTCCTTGAGCGTCGATTCCGGGTGCGCTCGTTCGACGCACCGGTGAACGCACCCGGACATCGGAGGACTCATGACGTTGCTCGACGGCAAGAACGCGATCGTCTACGGCGGTGCCGGGCGGATCGGCACGGCGGTCGCCACCGCCTTCGCCGAGGAGGGCGCGCGGGTGTTCCTCGCCGGCCGGACCCGCGCCCGGCTGGACGAGGTGGCCGGCCGCATCCGCGCGGCAGGCGGCCGGGCCGAGACGGCGGAGGTCGACGCCCTCGACGAGCACGCGGTGGACGAGCACGCCGCCGCGGTCGCCGCCGAGGGGGCGATCGACGTGTCGGTCAACCTCATAGGCCACGGCGACGTCCAGGGCACACCGCTGGTGGACATGGCGCTCGCCGACTACGAACGCCCGGTGCTGACGGCCGTGCGCACCCAGTTCCTCACCGCCCGCGCGGCAGCCCGGCACATGGTGGCGCGCCGGTCCGGGGCGATCCTGTTCTTCGGGGGCGCGGGCGAGCCGGTGCGCGAGTTCGCGGTCGGCGGGCTGCAGGTGGCGTTCCACGCACTGGAGGCGATGCGCCGCCAGCTCGCCGCCGAGCTGGGCCCGCACGGGATCCGCACGGTGACGCTCCGGACGGGCGGCATCCCGGAAACCCTCCCGCCCGGGTTCCCCGGCCGGGAGGAGCTGGAGCGGAACATCGCGGGCAAGACGATGCTCGGCCGCGCGGCGACCCTGGCCGACGTGGGTGCGACGGCGGCGTTCGTCGCCTCGGACCGAGCCAGGACGATGACGGCGGCCACGGTCAACATCAGCTGCGGCGCTTTGGTCGATTAGGCGGGGGGTTGCGTTCCCGGGCCGCGGCGGGTGGCGTGCGCCGGGTGGCTTCGCGCGGTTGCGGGGCGCGGGGACCGGTCGGCGGGTGTGGGGTCCGGCGGGGGCGGGGGTTGCGTTGGCCGGGCGGCGCGGGTCGGCTGGCATGGCTTGGCGCGGGTCGGTTGCGGGGCGCGGCAACGGTCGGCGGCGGGTGTGGGGGTCCGCCGGGGTTGCCGGGGCGTGGCGTCAGCGGGGCTCGTCGCGCTGCTCGACCACCAGCCGGTGGTGGCGGGCCGCTCGGACGCGGTCGCCGCAGGTTGTCGAGCACCAGCGGCGGCGGGCGTGCTCGCGGAGGTAGTACCTGATGCAGCCGTGGGCCTCGCACGGGCGCACCAGCGGCCCGAGCGCTCCGCTCACCACCTCGATCGCGTCGCGGGACAGGGCCGCCATCGCCGCTTCGAGGGTGCCCGGCCGGGCGCTTTGCCACTCGCTCAGCGGGCCGTCCCGCCAGGCGAGCTGCAACGCGGCCGCGTCGGTTCGGGCCGCCGTGTTCACCGTCTGGATCGCGGCCGCGTCCGGCGTCCGGCCTTCCGCCAGCGCCGCCAGCAGCTCGCGGACCGCCGCGCGCAAGTCCGTCAAGCGGCGCAGCGAGTCCGGACCGGAGACCGCCGCCTCGAGCCCGTGCTCGCGCAGCCAGTCCGCCGCCGCGCCGGGGGTGGCGAGGTCGTCCGCCGCCGGGCGGCGGGTGTTGACCAGTGCCAGTGCGGGTGAGCGGTCCTCGCCGGGTGCCGCCGTGACCATGTTCGCCTCCCGAGTCCGTCGCCCCAGTGTCCCCGACGGTTGACAGCCTACTCCGTCTCATGGATAACTATAAAAGTAACCATGAGACGCGAGGAGAACACCGTGGTCACCGTGCATCACCGCTACGCCACCGTCGCCGGGCACCGGCTGTTCTACCGGGAGGCCGGGCCCGCCGGCGCGCCCACGATCGTGCTGCTCCACGGGTTCCCGACGAGCTCGCACATGTTCCGGCACCTCATCCCGGCGCTGGCCGACCGCTACCACGTCGTCGCGCCGGACTACCTGGGCTCGGGCGCGTCCGACGCGCCGGCGGCCGGCAGCTTCGCCTACACCTTCGACGTGCTCGCCGAACTCACGCTCGGCCTGCTCGACCGGATCGGCCTGGGCCGCTTCGCGCTCTACATCCAGGACTTCGGTGCGCCGGTGGGCCTGCGGATCGCGGCCGCGCACCCCGATCGGGTGACAGCGATCGTCACGCAGAACGGCAACGCCTACGTCGACGGCCTGGGCGCCGGGCTGCCGCAGAAGCTGGCCGCCGGCACGCTGACCGGCGACGACCTGCGCGGCATGGTCACCCTCGAGGCCACCAAGGCGCAGTACCTCGACGGCGTGCCCGACCCCTCACTGGTCAGCCCGGACGTCTGGATCCACGACCAGGCGCTGCTGGACCGGCCCGGTGCCGCGGCGATCCAGCAGGCGCTGCTCGCGGACTACCACCACAACATCGGCCGGTACCCGGAGTTCCACGAATACTTCCGACGAGCCGGGTGCCGCTGCTCGCGGTCTGGGGCGGCAACGACGAAATCTTCGTCGCCGACGGGGCGCGCGCCTACGCCCGCGATCTGCCCGACGCCGAAATCCACCTGCTCGATTCCGGCCATTTCGCGCTGGAAACGCACCTGGACGCCATCGCCGGGTACCTCCGCGGCTTCCTGGGACGGGTGCTGCCCGGCTGAATGCGCTTTCCGCGACCGGGTTCCCGGTCAGTGCCAGCCGTCGTCGTCGCCGAAGCCGAGGGTCACCGGGCCGCGGCGGATCCCCGCCACCGTCTCCGACGGCAGCACGTCGTCCAGGAAGGCGTACTCCGGGCTGCGGGTCCGCGCGTGCCACTGCCCGATCTCGTGCCAGCCCGGCGCCGCCAGCGCGCCGCCGAAGTGCTGGACCGACAGGCTCGCGGTGAGGCACGCGAACCGCAACCGCTCCACCAGCGGCCAGCCCGTCAGCGTCGCGGCCACGAAGCCGGCGCCGAACACGTCGCCCGCGCCGGTGGCGTCCAGCACGTCGACCGGGAGGGCCGGGACCGCCGCCGTCTCGCCGGTCGTCCCGTCCACCGCCAGCACGCCCTCGCCGCCGCGGGTGATCACCGCGATCGGGACCAGCTCCGCCAGCCTGGACAGCGCCGCCTCGGGGGTGTCCGTGCGGGTGTAGCGCAGGGCTTCGACCTCGTTCGGCAGGAACGCGTGGCAGCACGCCAGCTGCTCCAGCAGCGCGGGCGACCAGGCCTCGGACGGGTCCCAGCCGACGTCGGCGAAGACCAGGCTGCCCGACTGGTGCGCGGTGTGGACCCACTCGGCCGTGTCGAGGCCGATGTGCGCCACCGTCGCGCGGCTCGCCGGCGGCGAACCGGCGAGTTCCGCGACCGGGACGGGTGGCGGGTGGCCGTGGGTGATCATCGCGCGGTCGCCGGCGTAGGCCAGCGAGACCGTCACCGGGGAGTGCCACTCCGGGAACCGCCGCGACCGCGACAGGTCGATGTGCTCCTGCCGGGCCAGCACGTCCCAGCAGTAGCGCCCGTAGACGTCGGTGCCGAACGCCGCCGCCAGCGACGTCCGCAGGCCGAGCCGGCTCAGCGCGACGGCGAAGTTCGCGATCCCGCCCGGTCCCGAGCCCATGCCGCCCGTCCACACCTCCGTGCCCGGGGCCGGCGGGTGTTCGAGCCCGGTGAAGACCAGGTCGAAGAACAGCAGGCCGGACAGGAACACCTCGGTTTCGGGTGCGGGCTCAGCCGGCACGGGCACCTCCACTCCGATCACGTCACGGTGGCCCGAGCCTGCGTCAGCGGCGCGAGAATCGCAAGAGCCCGCCCGTTCGAGGCACGGATTGCGTGGTTCCGGCTGCTAAGGTCGCCGGATGCGGCACGGCTGTCATTCGGAGCGTCGCTCCGGGCCGGGGGCTCCGCCACCCGGACCCCCGGAAAACCTGGTGGGTCATCCCCTCGAGGGAAGTGCCCCGCGATGAGGCTGACGATCCTCGGCGGCGGCGGATTCCGCGTGCCGCTGGTGCACGGGGCGCTGCTGGACGGCGGCGATGTCACCGAGCTCGTCCTGCACGACGTCGACGCCGGGCGCCTCGCGGCGATCGAACGGGTACTGGCCGAGCAGGCCGCCGGTGCGGCGGGCGCACCGCGGGTGCGCACCACCACCGATCTCGCCGCCGCGGTGTCCGATGTGGACTTCGTGTTCTCGGCCGTCCGCGTCGGCGGCCTGCGCGGACGGCGGCTGGACGAGCAGATCGCGCACGCGGAAGGCGTGCTGGGCCAGGAAACGGCGGGCGCGGGCGGGATCGCCTTCGGGCTGCGGACGGTCCCGGTCGCGGTCGCCCTCGCGCGGCTGGTCGGCGAGCTGGCGCCGCGCGCGTGGGTCATCAACTTCACCAACCCCGCCGGGATGGTCACCGAAGCGATGGCCGCGCACCTCGGCGGCCGGGTGATCGGCATCTGCGACTCCCCGGCCGGGTTGTGCCGCCGCGTCGCCCGGGCCCTCGGGATCGACGCGGCGGCGGCGCGCTTCGACTACGCGGGACTCAACCACCTCGGCTGGCTCCGCTCGGTCCGCGCCGGCGGCGAGGACCTCCTGCCGCGGCTGCTCGCCGACCCCGCCGCGTGCGAGTCGTTCGAGGAGGGCAAGCTCTTCGGCGCGGACTGGCTGCGCACGCTCGGCGCGATCCCCAACGAATACCTGCACTACTACTACTTCGCCCGCGAGGCCGCCGGTTCGGCGTCGCGCGGGGCGTTCCTGCTGGAGCAGCAACGCGGGTTCTACGCGGACCCTTCGCTGGCGTCGTGGGAACGCACGCGCTTGGAGCGCGAAGCGACGTACATGGCCGAGACGCGCGAGGGCGAACGTGACGATCTCGAAGGCGGCGGCTACGAGAAGGTCGCGCTGGCGTTGATGCGCGCCCTCGCGCACGGCGAGCGCACGACGCTGATCCTCAACGTCCGCAACGGTTCCGCGCTGCCGGGCGTGCCGGGTGACGCGGTCGTCGAGGTGCCGTGCACCGTCGGCACCGGCGGTGCACGCCCGATCGCCGCCGCGCCACTGGCGGACCACGCACTGGGCCTGGTGACGACGGTCAAGGCCGTCGAGCGGGCAGCGATCGAGGCCGCGACGACGGGTTCGCGGGCGGCGGCGCTGCGGGCGTTCGCGCTGCACCCGCTGGTCGGCTCGGTGCCGGTCGCGCGGCGGCTGCTCGACGCCTACGTCGCCGCGCACCCGGAACTCGCCTACCTCGCTTAGACCGCCGCCATCGCGTTGAACTCCGCTTCGGCTTCGCGCTCGGTGTAGAGCTCCCACGCCGTGTCCGCGATGTCGTCCGGATCGAGCGTGCCCACGGTGAAGCCGTGGTCCTGCGCGGTGAACACGCGGTGGATGTCGCCGCGCTCGATGAGGCCGCCGATGGTCAGGAGGCCCGCGTGCACGCCGGTTTCCCGCAGGGCCGCGTGCAGCGTGAGCACGTACATCCGCAGTGCCGCCGACGCCGGGGCGAGGCTGCCGAGCATCGGCATCGGGTACTTGCCGCTCAGGCCGCCGGCGAACAGCAGCGAACCCGAGCCGCGGGCCAGCAGACCCGGCAGCACGGCTTCGACGAGTTTCGCCGCCGGGAGCACCACGGAATCGAACGACGCGCGCAGGGTGCCGGCGCCGGCTTCGGTGATCGGCGTGATGCCCGGGCCAGACGTGGCGTCGGCCGGCCCGAAGTACACCGTGTCGATCTCCCCGGCGTCGGCCGTGATGCGGACGAGCACGTCGCGGAGCTGGGCTTCGTCGGTCACGTCGGCCGTGTAGGTGGGGGCGTTGACGCCGTCCAGCGACGCGCGGTAAGCCGCGTGCCGGGTGTCGGTGCGGGAAACCAGCGCGGTCGTGAAGCCTTCGCGGCCGAAGCGGCGGGCGATCGACAGGCCGAGCCCGGGACCGACGCCCAGGACGGCGAGCACTTTCGGCAAGGGGAACCTCCTCGTAGCGAACTTGAGTACATCCTCAACTTAGCCACAAGTTGAGGATGCCGTCAACTTGCTCTTTGTGTCCACAAAGGACAACTCGTGGTCCGGCCGTGCGGCCGTCCGGGCGGTTTCCGGCGTCCGGACGGGTTTCCCGCGCTGTTGCGCCTTCCGCGACGACGGGAGCGGCGCCCATCATCGGCGGCATGACCGCTGTGTATCCCGCCGAGAAGGACCACCCCGCCGTCCCGATGGGGGCGATCTACGCCGGGCACCCGCCGGTGTCCCGGATCGCGTTCCCCAGCGGGCACGAAGGCTGGCTGGTGACGCGCTACGACGACGTCCGCACGGTCTTCTCCGATCCGCGGTTCAGCCGCAACCTGCTGTACCCGGGCGCGCCGTGCCTCATCGAACCGGGTGACTTCTCGACCGGCGAGCACAGCATCCTGAACATGGACCCGCCGGACCACACCCGCCTGCGGCGGCTGTCGGCGCAGGCGTTCACCGTCCGCCGGATCGCCGCGTTCCGGCCCCGGATCCAGGAGATCGCCGACGGGCTCCTGGCGGCGATGATCGCCAACGGCCCGCCGGCGGACCTGGTCGAGGAGTTCGCCTTCCCGCTGCCGACCGCCGTCATGTGCGAGCTGCTCGGCGTCCCGTTCGCCGGCCGCGAGCGGTTTCGCCAGTGGTCGCGGGTGATCGTGACGCCGATGCAGCACGCGCCCGCCGACGTCGAGCAGGCCCGCCGCGACGGCGCCGACGACATGGCCGCGCTGGTGGCGGAGAAGCGGGCCCACCCCGCGGGCGACTTCCTGAGCGCGCTCGTGCACGCCCGCGACGAGGACGGCGACCGGCTCACCGAGCCGGAGCTGATCGACCTCGCCACGCAGCTGCTGCTCGCCGGGCACGAGACGACGGTCAGCCTGATCGGGTGCGGCGTCGTCCTGCTGTGCCGGCACCCGGAACAGCTGGCCGCGCTGCGCGCCGATCCCGCCCTGACGCCGGGCGCGATCGAGGAGATCATGCGCTACGACGGCCCGGTCGACTCGTCGCTGCTGCGCGTGGCCCTCGAGGACGTCGAGCTGAGCGGGGTGCTCGTGCGCCGCGGCGAGGCGGTGCTGGCCCATGTCGGAGCGGCCAACCGCGACGAGAACGTGTTCCCGGCGGCGACCGAGTTCGACATCCGCCGCAAGGACGCCCCGCAGCTCGGCTTCGGGCACGGCATCCACTTCTGCCTGGGTGCGGCGCTGGCCCGGCTGGAGGGCGAGATCGCCCTGCGGGCGCTGGTCGACCGGCTGCCCGGCCTGGACCTGGCGGTACCGGCGGAGGCCGTCACCTGGCGGCCGCCGCTGTCGGTGCGCGGGCCCGAAGAGGTGCCGGTGACCTGGAAGGCCTGAGTAAATGCGCCTGAGGTCGCGAAGCCGACTGCTCGCGCACTTGCGCCGAATGCCGCGTCCGGTTGGCGCCACCGGCCGAGCGGTCCGGTCCGGCACTGCTCCACTCGGGTAGAACCTGTTCCAGTTCTGCCGTGCTCCCGAAATCATGACCTCGCCGTTCCCGCGAGCGAGGAGTCGCCATGGATGCCGACCTGACCCGCCGTCAGCTCCTCCGCGGCACCGCCGCGGGCGCCGGCCTCGCCGTGACGGCCGGGCTCGCGTCCCCGGCCGCCGCGGCGCCGTTGGCGGAGTACGACGTCGTCGTGGTCGGCTCCGGTGCGGCGGGCATGACCGCGGCCCTCACCGCGGCCAAGCGCGGGCTGAGCGTCGTGGTGCTCGAGAAGGCGCCGACCTTCGGCGGGTCCGCCGCCCGCAGCGGCGCCGGCATCTGGATCCCCAACAACCAGGTGCTGCTCGCCGCCGGCGTGCCGGACACGCCCGCGAAGGCCGCGCAGTACCTCGCTGCCGTCGTCGGCCCGGAAGTGCCGGCCGCGCGGCAGGAGGCCTTCCTGCGCCACGGCCCGGCGATGATCGCGTTCGTCATGGCGAACAGCCCGCTGCGCTTCCGCTTCATGGCGGGCTACAGCGACTACTACCCGGAGCTCCCCGGCGGGCTGCCGAACGGCCGGTCGATCGAGCCGGACCAGTTCGACGGGAACCTGCTGGGTGCCGAACTGGCCAACCTGAACCCGCCCTACCTCGCCACGCCGCCCGGGCTCGTCGTCTTCAGCGCCGACTACAAGTGGCTGAACCTGGCCGCGGTGAACGCCAAGGGTGCCGCGGTCGCCGCCGAGTGCCTCGCCCGCGGCACGGCCGCCGCGCTGGCCGGGCAGAAGCCGCTCACCATGGGCCAGTCGCTCGCCGCCGCCCTGCGCGTGGGCCTGCAGCGGGCGAACGTGCCGGTGCTGCTGAACACCCCGCTCGTCGACCTGAACGTGGAAAACGGCGCGGTCACCGGTGTCGTGACGCCGCAGGGGCTGGTGCGGGCGCGGCGCGGCGTGATCGTCGGCTCCGGCGGGTTCGAGCACAACGCCGCGATGCGCGCGCAGTACCAGCGGCAGCCGATCGGCACCGACTGGGCGGTCGGCGCGAAGGAGAACACCGGCGACGGCCACCGCGCCGGGCAGCGCGCCGGCGCCGCCCTCGACCTGATGGACGACGCCTGGTGGGGCCCGGCCATCCCGACCCCCGGCGACCCGTACTTCTGCCTGGCCGAACGCACCCTGCCCGGCGGGCTGATCGTGAACCAGGCCGGGCAGCGGTTCGTCAACGAAGCCGCGCCCTACGGCGACGTCGTGCACACCATGTACGACAAGAACCCGTCGGCGCCGGACATCCCGGCGTGGCTGATCGTCGACCAGAACTACCGCAACCGGTACCTGTTCCGCGACATCCTGCCGCTGCTGCCGTTCCCGGACGCCTGGTACGCCGGCGGCGCGGTCTTCAAGGCCTCGACCGTCCAGGGCCTCGCCGCGCAGATCGGCGTGCCGCAGGCGGCCCTGAAGTCCACTGTGGACCGCTTCAACGGGTTCGCCCGGTCCGGCGTCGACAGCGAATTCCACCGCGGCGCGAGCGCGTACGACCACTACTACACGGATCCGTCGGTGTCGCCGAACTCCTGCCTGGCGCCGCTGTGGGCCCCGCCGTACTACGCGCTGCGGCTCGTCCCCGGCGACCTCGGCACGAAGGGCGGCATGCGCACGGACGCCAGGGCCCGGGTGCTCCGCCCGGACGGCTCGGTGATCCGCGGCCTGTACGCGGCGGGCAACGCGAGCGCGGCGGTGATGGGGCACAGCTACGCCGGCGCAGGGTCGACCATCGGCCCCGCGATGACGTTCGGCTACATCGCCGCGAACGATGTTTAGAACTCCTTTTGCACCAGCGGAAGCACCTCGGTGCCGAGCAGTTCGATCGCGCGCATGACCTCGGCGTGCGGCACGCCGGACCAGTCCATCTGCATGGCGTACCGGTCCGCGCCGGTGAGCTTGCCGACCGCGATCAGGCGTTCGGCGATCTCCTGGGAGCTGCCGACGAACAGCGCCTGCGCGTCGCGGGTGTACTCGTCGTACTCCGCGCGGGTCGGGACCGCCCAGCCGCGGGCGCGGGCGCCGTACTTCATCGTCTCGAGCCAATACGGATAGAAGGTTTCCTTGGCCTCCTGGGACTTCTCGGCGATGAAGCCGATCGCGCCCATCGTGACGTGCAGGTCCGCGGGGTCCTGTTCACCGGCCTCGCCGGCCTGGCGGTAGAGGTCGACGAGCGGGGCGAAGCGCTCCGGCCGGCCGCCGATCACCGCGTACACCACCGGCAGGCCGAGCAGCCCGGCGCGGATCGACGACTCGGGGTTGCCGCCGGTGCCGACCGAGATGCGCAGGCGCCTGCCGTACGGCCGGGGCAGGATCCGGGCGTTCTCCAGCGGCGGGCGGAACTTGCCGGACCACGTCAGCGGGTCCTCGCGGTCGATGTGCAGCAGCAGGGCGAGCTTCTCCTCGAAGAGCTCGTCGTAGTCGCCGAGGTCGTTGCCGAACAGCGGGAACGACTCGGTGAACGACCCGCGGCCGGCGAGCAGCTCGGCGCGGCCGTGGCTGAGCTGGTCGAGCGTGGTGAACTGCTGGTAGAGGCGGACCGGGTCCTCGGTGCTCAACACGGTGACGGCGGAGCTGAGGGTGATCTGGTTCGTGACGCTCGCGGCGGCGGCCAGCACGGTGCCGGGATGGGAGATCGCGTACTGGTCGAGGTGGTGCTCGCCGAGGCCGTAGAAGCCGAGGCCCAGCTCGTCGGCGAGCTTGATCCGCTCGAGGGTGTTGGCCAGCGTCTGCGCGACGGTGGGCTGTTCGCCGGTGCGCGGGTCCGGCGCGCGGTCGCCGAAGCTGTAGATGCCGAGTTTCATACAACGCTCAACTATCTTCGGGACCGTTTCGTTCCCCCGGTCCTCAGCCGAAGCGGGCGTGAATGGCCTCGAGGTTCTTCTCCGACAGCTGCAGCGCGGCGGCGCGGAGGCTCAGGCCATCGAGGGTGGCGACTTCGAACACGCTGGTCACCAGGGTGCGCATCCGGGCGCGGACCTTGCCGAACGCCTCCTCGGCATCCGCGCCGACGTCGCCGAACAGCGTCCACCACCACCACGAGTTGGTCGCCGAGTTGGCGACGAAGTCCGGCACCACGCGGATGCCGCGGGCGTCGAGGAGCTCCTCGGCGTCCGGGGTGACCGGCAGGTTCGCGGCTTCGACGATCAGTTTCGCGCCGATCTTGGCCTGGTTGTCGGCGTCGACGCAGTACGAGATCGCCGCCGGCACCAGCACCTCGGCCGGCACGTCCAGCCACGCTTCCGGCGGCAGGAGCTCGTCACCGGGCTTGAGGTTGTCGCGGTCGATGCCGCCGAAGCGGTCGCGGTGGCGCAGCAGGTGCTCGACGTCGAGCCCGTCCGGGTTGGCGACGACCCCGCGGACGTCCGAGACGCCGACCACGCGCAGCCCGGCGTCGGCGAGGAAGCGGGCGGTGGCCCCGCCCATCGCGCCGAAACCCTGCAGCACGACGCGGTGCGGCCGGTTGCCTTCGTTGTCCAGGCCGAGCATTTCGAGCCCGGTGAGCGTGGCTTGCGCGACGCCGAGGCCGCCGACCAGTTCGTCGAGCCCCAGCCCGCCGACTTCGATCCGGAAGGCGTCCGCCAGCCGGGCGGTCGCCGCCTCGCGGTCTTCGAGCAGCGGGTAGATGGCCTGCACCGGGCTGAGCAGGCCGATCTCGGCGATGACGCCGTCGATGACGTCCTGCCGCAGCCCCAGGTCCTCGCCCATGGTCCAGTACTGCTCGATGAGCGGCCGCATGGCGTGCAGGTACCGGGCGACGACGTCGCGGGCGCGCTCGTCGTAGGGGTCGAAGTCGATACCGCCCTTGGCGCCGCCGAGGGGGATGTACCGGCCGTCCGGGTCGTAGTTGAGGCCTTCCTTGAGCGTCATGCCCCTGGCCAGCCCGCGGACTTCGAACAGCGAGCAGCCGCGGCGCATCCGCAGGCCCCCGCTGGCCACGCCCCGCACGAGCCGGTCGATCACCAGGTACCCGCGGCACCCGGTGACCGGATCGGTCCACGCCACTTCGAGCAAGGCTGTGTCGGTCATCGCCCCTCCTGATCCCCCGGTCAACATCCGAGCTCGTACGCCATCGCCTGCTCGACCCACCGCGTGCAGTCCCCGGCGGTGACGGTGCCCTGCCGGGCGACGACCTGGACGGCGAGCCCGTCGAGCAAGGCGGTCAGCCGCCACGCGGCGCCGTGTGGATCGGGGCACCGGAAGGTCCCGGCCCCGACACCCTCCGCGATCAGCGCCACGACGGCATCCCGCCACCGCAGGTCCAGCCGCTGCAGCACGGCCCGCAGGGCGGCGTCCCGCATGGCCGCGGCCCCGGCCTCGATCCACAGCTGCCAGCTGTCGGGTTTCGTGGGCCCGTACAGGGCGAGCACGGCCCGCAGCCGCTTCTCGGCGGGGCCGCTTTTGCCGAGCTCGTCGTTCAGTTTCTGCAGTTCGTGCTCGGCGGCCTGCCGGAAGGCTTCGATGACGAGCGTTTCGAGGGTCCCGAAGTGGTAGAAGATCAGCGCGGTGCTGACATCGAGTGACCGCGCGACATCGGCGGCCCGCACGCCGGCAATGCCCCGAGCGCGAATCTGCTGCAGAGCGGCCCCCACGATCTCCTCCCGCCGCACGGCGACCGCCTTCCGCATCATGCGGCCACCGTACCGAGGGGACGGAGGCGACGGGAGGCGCCGAATGTGGGTTCCTCGGCCTGTGCGGACAGTCAGGACCGCAGGTGAGCGGCTGGGTTTCGGTGGGGGTCGAGGTGGCCGGAGCCGAATCGGGGCACCGGTGGCGGGAGGCCTGCGGCGGCCGGAGGGGCCGGCTGCCGGGAGCTCGGGCGGCGGTGCGGTGGCCTCGGTGGCCTCGGTGGCCTCGGTGGCCTCGGTGGCATCGGAGCCGGGATGCCGGGGAGGTCACTCGACGCCGGCCGCGAATCGAGATGTCGACAGCGGAAATCCTGGCGGCCGGCGGATCTGCCTGGGAGCGGGCCCGCAGTACCGGGCGGCGGGCGGCCCTGGCCAGCGGCGGGTTTCGGCTGCTGGTGGGCAGCCCGGGTGGTGGGCCGGTGGCCCAGGGCGGGATCCGGCTGGCGGGCCGCCGGGGCGGTTGGCGGCGAGGGGTTCGGTTGTGGGGCGGCAAGGCTGGGCGGGCCCGGCTGGTGGCCCGGGGCATGAGTGCCGGGTGGGTCTGGTTGGTCGGCTGGCGGCGCAGGAGGCCAGGTGGGTCGGGGTGGTGGGGGTGTGGGGGTGTGGGGGAGTGGGGGTGTGGGCGAGTGGCCGGGGTACCGGGTTGGGACTGCTCGCTCGCCGGGCCAGGGGTCGGGACTGCCCCGTGCGCGCCGGAGCGCCGGGGCCGCGATGCGGCTCCCGGCGCTCCCGGTACCTCTCGTCCTGGCACCTCTGGCTCTGGCCTCAGGCCGTCCACAGGGGATTGCGGCCCAGGTAGCGGAGCAGCGTCGTGACTGCGTCGTCGTCCGGGGAAGTTTCCAGGGCCGGGGCGTAGGCGAAGCCGCGCAGAGGTTCGGCCAGCTGGTGGGCGATCGGGAGGAGCTGCTCGGCCAGCGCCGGGGTCAGCGGGGACTCCTGGCCCGTTGCCTTCGCGATGTCCCATGCGTGGACCGCCGCGTCGAGGGCTGCCGCTCCTGCTGCCACCAGGGCCGGGAGGGCTCCCTGGGGCAGGGGCGTCGGGACCTCCGCCGCGTCGGCGGGCACCGTGGCGAACGCCGCCGCCGCTGCTGCCAGTGTGGGCTCCAGGTACTCCGGTGCCGGGGCCGGGAGCTCGCCCGACGGGGCGAACGGGTTGAAGTCCGGGCCGCCCGTTCCGGTGATCGCCGCCGCGTAACCCAGCTGGTCGCCCGCCGCGTGCTGGAGGACCTGGGTGACGTTCCACTCCGCGCACGGCGTCGGGGCCGACCAGTCCGTGACGCCCGCGATCGCCGACCGCAGTGCCGCGTGGGCCGCCTCGAGGATCGGCCAGGACGAGCCGCGGTTCAGGCCGGCGAAGAACTGGCGGATGTCGCCCACCAGGACGTCCGTGGCCTCGTGGGCCGCGTAGTGGCCCGCCGCGTCGCGGGAATCGCCGCTGCCGGACGTCACGTCGTAGGAGTTCCAGCCGACGATGTTCGCGTGGTCGCGCTCGGCGAAACGGCGGATCGACTGGAAGTCGCCCGCGAACATCGCCAAGGCCGTCGGGACCGTCGTCGGGCCCTCCGGGTGCGACGTCGCCTTCGCGTTCTCGTAGTAGAAGCGGATCGACGAGCCGCCGGTGCGGGTCAGCCAGTACAGCGCCACGTTCGCCAGCACGAACTCCGCGTCCAGGTGCTCGCCGAACAGCTGGGCGTTCCACGCCAGCAGGCCCAGCGGCGAGTCCGCCAGCGCGAACGCCAGCGTGTGCGGCTGCTGGCTGTGCAGGGTGTTGAAGGAGAACATGTTCTCGTAGAACCACTGCAGGTGCGTGAGCGCGGCCTGGTCGGCTTCGCTCAGGTCCGCCATCTCGGCCGGGTCGCCGGACGGGAAGGAGAACAGCTGCGTGACGTGCACGCCGACGACCTTCTCCGGCGCGAGCCTGCCGATCTCCGGTGAGATCATCGACCCTGCGTCGTTGCCCACCGCGCCGTACTTCTCGTAACCCAGGCGGCTCATCAGCTCGGTCCACGCCGCCGCCGTGCGGTCGGTGCCCCAGCCCGCCGAGCGGGTCGGGCCCGAGAAGCCGAAGCCCGGCAGGGACGGGATGACCAGGTGGAACGCCGGCTCCGCCGCCGACGCCGGCTCGGTCAGCGGGCCGATCACGTCCAGGTACTCGACGATCGAGCCCGGCCAGCCGTGGGTCAGCACCAGCGGCGTCGCGTCGGGCCGGGACGAGCGGACGTGCAGGAAGTGGATCGACTCGCCGTCGATCTCCGTGACGAACTGCGGGTACGCGTTGAGCCGCGCTTCGAACGCCCGCCAGTCGAACTTCTCCAGCCAGTACTCGGCCAGCGCGCGGACCCGCTCGTTCGTGACGCCGTACTCGGCGGGCAGATCGTCCGGCCACAGCGCCCCGCGCAGGCGGTTCTCCAGGTCGTCGAGGGCGGACTGCGGGATCTCGACGCGGAACGGGCGGAGGGCGGGGACCGTCACGACTGGCTCCTCGGATAGGAACGGAATGCTTCGTTCCGAACTGTATCAGACCGGAACGATCCGTTCCAGTGGTAATCTCGGTCCATGTCCGAGACAGCCACGCCCCAGGCCGACACCGCCCTGCCCGGCCGCCGCGGCCAGGCCGCCCGCAACAACATCGTCATCCTCGACGCCGCCCGCCACGTCTTCCTCGGCGATCCGAAGGCGCCGATCTCGCAGGTCGCCGAACGCGCCGGCGTCGGCATCAGCGCGCTCTACCGCCGGTACCCGAGCAAGGAGGCCCTGCTCTGCCGCATCTGCCACGACGGGCTCCTCATGTACATCGGCGAGGCCGAAGTCGCCGCGGAGGAGCCGGACGGTTGGACGGCGCTGACCGGGTTCCTCGCCCGGGTCGTCGAACTCGACGTGCACTCCCTGACCGTCCACCTGGCCGGCACGTTCACCCCGACCCCCGAGATGGGGCGGGACGCGCGGCGGGCGGGCGAGCTGACGAAGCAGCTGGTCGAGCGGGCGCACGAAACCGGCCGCCTGCGCCCGGACGCCGTCGCCGAGGACATCGGCATGATCCTCGAATGCTGCGCCGCCATCCGCGTCGACGACGAGGACCGCACGGCGCAGCTGCGCCACCGGTACCTCGCGCTGCTCGTCGAGGGGTTGTCGGCGCACGGCCCGGACCTGCCGGGCCCACCACCGCGCCCCGGTGAGATGAACGGGCGCTGGCGTCCGTCCTGACAGCCGCGCCGGAACGCGTCCGGATGGCGGTAACGAATTCCGGGAGTGTGACGACTGATCAGCGTCGGCCGTCCACAAAGACCTACGCAAACTGTCAGAGCGGCATTCCCCGGACTGGAACAGCGAGATGACGATTATGCAAAGAAGCTGGCGACGGACCACGATCCTGTCCTCGGTGGCCGCATTGGCCACGGCGTTCATCGCAATCGCGCCCGCCGCGCAGGCGGCCACGCCGACCAGTTCCGTCGAAGTCAGTCCCACCACGGTGCTGCCGGGACAGACATTCACCATCACGCAAACCATTTACAACGACCGCGATTTCACGGTGACTTTCGCGAAGGGCGCCATTTACGGCACGCCGACCGCGATCGTCGACGTCGTCGATGTCGTTTCCTGCACCAACACGACGGCGGTCGGCTGCTTCCAGGCCGGGAACAGCTACCGCGCCGCGTTCGGCGACCTCGCGGCGGGCGGCACGAAGACCACGGTGTGGACCTTGCGCGTCAAGGACACCGCGGCACCGGGGCCGTTCACGCTGCAGCACCAGTTCGTCGGCGACAACTACTCCTTCGAGACCTTCGCCGGCCCGGTCATCACGGTCGGCAACCCGGTGACCAACGCCGACGTCAAGGTCGCGCTGGGCGCCACCGGGCACGGCGGGTTGAACGCGCGCATCGACTACACGCTCACCGTGACGAACAACGGCCCGTCCGCGGCGACCGGAATCCGGGTCGTGGCCACGTATCCGGCGGGTCTGTCGTTCGCCAGTGGCGCCGGGTGCGTCCGCGTCGGCACCACCCGGACCGTGAACTGCGACGTCGCTTCGCTGGCCAGCGGCGCGTCGGTGACGCCGAAGTTCTCGGTGAACGGCGGCCTGCTCGCACTCGGTTCGTACACCACGACCGCCACGCGGACGGCGAGTTCGCCGTCGGATCCCAACCCCGCCAACGACAGCGCGTCGAAGACGTGCTCGGCGGTCACCGGGCTCATCGTGACCTGCTGAGGGTTCACGAGTGAGGAGCCGGGCTCGTGTCCACCGCCGGGACACGGGCCCGGTTTCGCGTCGCCGTCCGGCGACCGAGCCGGTGAGCTAGCCGGTCGCCGACGCGTACAACTCGGCGATGTCGTCGTCGAAATACGCGCTGTAGGAAACGTCCGGGGTGTCGCCGCCGAGCTGGTGACCGCCGATCACGCCGATGACGGCGCCGCCGGTCACCCACGGGCCGCCGCTGGTTCCGTCGGGGAAACCGGGGCAGGCCACGCGCAGCTGATCGAGGCCGGAACGCGTGGTGCCGCCGTCGCAAACCACCGGGGAACCGGTCGTGCCAGGGTAGCCCGTCAGGGTGATCCGGTGGTCACCGTCCACATCCCGAACGGCGTGACGCCGTCGTGGTAGCCCGGGGCGAAGGTCATGCCGTCCCGGACGCAGTGCGCGGCGGTCAGGACGAGATCGCCGGCCTCGGAGTGCACGACGCTCGCCGTGCAGAAGTGGCTCCCGTCCGCGAACAGGGCTCCGACCGGGGACGCGGCGGGGTTCGCCGGAGCGGGCGGGGTGGTGACCGGCGTGGTGACCGGGGACGGTGCGCCCGCGGCGTAGGCGTCGTCGGCGGTCGTGCCGGTGCCGAGGACCAGGCCGGTTCCCAGGGCCAGCACCGCCGCCGCGGCCGTCAGCGCGGTGCGGGGAATCTTGGTCGCCACCACTCCACAGCACCACAGCACTGCCGTATCCGCAGCGTGCGAGGTCCGCAGCTTCGGCGTCAACCGGGTGCGCGGCACGATCGGCGTCCGCGCCGGCACCGTCGAGGTGCGCGACGGTGACCGCCGTCCGCGCCACCGGGACACTGGACCGGGCCCCGCTCGGCCTGCGCGTGCCGCGCGCGGTGATCGGCCGGTACGTCCGGATCGTCGTCGAGGCGGAGCTCGAACCGCCTAGCTGACGTCCTTGGGGAGCAGGGTGGTCGCCGCGTCCGGGGCGGCGACCGCCTTGGGCCGCCGGTCGCGGAACAGCCAGCCGCCGATGATGCCGCCGGCGAACCCGAAGAGGTGGCCCTGCCAGCTGACACCCTCTTCGGTGGGCAGCAGGGAGGTGAACTGGTAGGCGAAGCACAACGCCATCACGAGCCCGATCACGATGTCGATCGGGTGCCGGTCGAACAGCCCGCGCACGATGACGTAACCGAAGTAGCCGAACAGCAGGCCGCTGGCGCCGACCGTGACCGTGTTCGACGGCGTGATGAACCAGACGCCGAGGCCGCTGGCCACGATGATCAGCAGGCTGACGCCGAGCCACTTCTTCACCCCGCGGTAGGCGGCGAGGAAACCGAACACGAACAGCGGCCCCGAGTTGGCTTCGATGTGCATCCAGCTGGCGTGCATGAACGGCGAGGTCAGGATGTCCGGCAGCGACCCGGGGTCCCGCGGTTCGATGCCGAACTCGCGGCTCAGGTCGTACCCGTCGACGGCGTTGACGATCTGCACGAGCCACAGCACGGCCAGCAGGCCGACCATCGCCCAGAGGGCCTTCTTGGCCTCGGCGATCATCAGCTCGGCGTCGCTGCGGGCCGGGCCCTCGCTGGTCGTGCTCATGGCGTCCCCCCTGCTCGGTCGCGCCGAGGATAACCGCCGCAGGGTCCCGGACGCGGCTTTTCGGACCCAGCCGTGACCTGGCAGGGTGGCGGCATGACGTCACACCGGCCGGAGATGGTCTTCCGCGGCCGTCGCATGCCCGGCGACCGCGCCCTGGTCATGGCCATCGTCAACCGCACGCCCGACTCGTTCTACGACAAGGGTGCGACCTTCGCCGACACCGCGGCCCTGGACGCGGTGGACCGCGCGGTCGCCGCGGGCGCCGACATCGTGGACATCGGCGGCGTGAAGGCGGGCGAAGGTCCCGAGGTCGACGTCGACGAAGAGAGCAGCCGGGTGGTGCCGTTCGTCGCCGAGGTGCGCCGCCGCCACCCCGGGCTGGTCATCAGCGTCGACACCTGGCGCCACGAGGTCGGCCGCCAGGTCTGCGAAGCGGGCGCCGACCTCCTCAACGACACCTGGGCGGGCGCCGACCCGAAGCTGGTCGAGGTGGCCGCGGAGTTCGGCACCGGGTACGTCTGCTCGCACGTCGGGGGCATGCCCGTCCGCACCGACCCGTACCCGGCACCGACCCCGGAGCGGCCCTTCTGGCCCCGCTACGACGACGTCGTCGCGGACGTGGTCGCCGAGCTGACGGCCGCGGCCGAGCGCACCGTGGCCGCGGGCGTGCCGCGCGGCGGCGTCCTCGTCGACCCGACGTTCGACTTCGGCAAGAGCACCCGGCACGGCCTCGAACTGCTCCGCCACTTCGACCGGCTGGTGGCGACCGGCTGGCCGGTGCTGGTCGCCCTGTCGAACAAGGACCTCATCGGCGAGACCCTGGACGTCGAAGCCCACGACCGCCTGGCGGGCACGCTGGCGGCCACGGCGATCGCGGCGCACGCCGGCGCCGCGGTCTTCCGCGCCCACAACGTCCGGGAGACCCGGGAAGCCGTGGAAGCGGTCGCGGGCTTAGCGTCCACTATGGACTGACCACACCCGCGGCCCCCACGCGAAGGTGAGGGGGCAGCGCTTCGGGTGGTCATCCCGGAGCCTGCCGGTCCGGCGAGGACAGCTTGTTCTGTTCTGCCGCGGCAGGGCGGGGGAGGCCGGGTGACGTCGTGGTTGTTTTGCGCCGCCGGCCGCCGGACGAGCCGTGGGGGTAGCTGCGGGCCCCGGACCATGCGTACAAAGGACGGAGAGGTGATGCCGGATGACGTCCTCGGTGGTGCGGCACGAGAAGCGGCGCCGGTGGGCGGTCGTCGCCGCGGTGGCCGTGGTGCTGGTCTCCGCGCCGCCGGTGGTCGCCGCGCTCGCCCCGGCCGGGGCGGCAGCCGACCCGGACCGGCTGCGCGCCCTCGTGCTGGACTCCGCCGGACGGCCGTACCAGGGTTACGCCGAAAGCGCCGGTTCGCTGGCCCTGCCCGAGCTGCCGAACCTCGCCGCCGTCACCGCGCTCTTCTCGATGCGGACGCCGATGCGCGCCTGGTACGCCGGGCCCGACCGCTACCGCGTCGACATCCTCGGTACCGCCGGCGAGCACGACGTCTACCGGCTCCCCGACGGCGAATACACCTGGGACTACGGCGACAACACGCTGACCGAGCTGATCGGCGAGCCGGGGCTTCGGCTGCCGCGGGCCGGTGACCTGCTGCCGCCCGAGCTCGCGCGGCGGATCCTGCGCGTGGCGACGGGCGATCCGGTGAGCGCGCTGCCGGGGCGGAACGTCGCCGGGGTCGCCGCGTCCGGCCTGCGGCTCGTGCCCGCCGATCCGGACACGACCATCGGGCGCGTCGACGTCTGGGCGGACCCGGCGACCGGGGTGGCGGTGCGGGTCGAGGTGACCGCGCGCGGCCAGCAGGCCCCGATCCTGGTGACCGAGTTCCGGCAGCTCGAACAGACGACGCCGGTCGTCGAGGCACCGCGGCCGGTGCTCGGGTCCGGGTTCAGCGTGGCCAGCGCCCCGGACGTCGCCGACACGCTCGGCGCGTTCAGCCAGGTCCCGCTGCCGTCGTCGCTGGCCGGGCGCCCGGTGGTGTCGTCGAACTTCGGCGGTGTGCAGGGCGCCGCGCTCTACGGCCGCGGGCTGGCCGCCTTCGCCGTGATCGCGGTGCCGCGGACCGTGGCCAACGCGGCGGGCGACGCCGCCGGGAAAGCCGGTGCGGTGCAGGTCAAACTGGCCACGGGGAGCCTCGTGCAGCTGTCGATCACCCCGCTGTCCCTCGGCATCGTGCGGTCGTCGGTGTCCCGCCGCTCCTACCTGCTGGCCGGGACGGTGACGCCGGACGTCCTGCAGTCCGTGGCCGGCGAGCTGTCCCGGCTGCGCCGGAGCGGCTCGTGATCGTCACGCACGCGCTGACGAAGCGCTACGGGCGCACGGTGGCCGTCGACGCGGTCGACCTCGACGTCCGCGAAGGCGACCGCTACGGCTTCCTGGGCCCCAACGGCTCGGGCAAGACCACTCTCGTCCGGATGCTGCTCGGCCTGGTCTACGCGACGGCCGGGGAGATCGAGGTGCTCGGCAAACCGGTGCCGAAGCGGGTCGCCGAGGTGCTGCCGGACGTCGGCGCGCTCGTCGAAGGCCCGGCCGCGTACCCGCACCTGTCCGGGCGCCGGAACCTGGCGCTGCTCGACGCCGCCGGCCGCGGGGGCGGGCGGCGCACGCGACGCCGTCGCATCGACGAAGCCCTCGAACAGGTCGGGCTGGGCGGGGTCGACCAGCGGCCGGTGAAGGCGTACTCGCTCGGTATGCGGCAACGCCTCGGGCTCGCCGGCGCGCTGCTGCGGAAGCCCCGGTTGCTGATCCTCGACGAGCCGACCAACGGGCTGGACCCGCAGGGCATCAAGGAGATCCGCGAGCTGCTGGCCGAGCTGAGCGCGGGCGGCACCACCGTGTTCCTTTCCAGCCACCTGCTGGCCGAGGTGGAGCAGCTGTGCACGCGCGTCGGCGTCGTCGACCGCGGCCGGCTCGTGCTGGAGGACGACCTGGCCACGCTGCGGGCGGCGACCGGCCGGATCCTGGTCGGCACACCGGACCCGGCCGAGGCGGCCGCGGTCCTCGACGGCCAGTTCGAAGGCCGCGACGGCGACCGGCTGGTCATCCGGCACGCCGATCCGGCGGCGCTGAACGCGCTGCTCGTCGAGGCGGGGGTGCGCGTGACGTCGATCCACGCCGAACAGCGGACGCTGGAACAGGTCGTCCTCGACGTGACGGGTCCCGGCTCGGACCGGTTCGGGGCGGCGGGATGATCGGCGTCGAACTGCGGAAGCTCGCGCTGCGGCCGCGGGTGTGGTTCAGCGTGCTGCTGCTGTGCCTGCTGCCCGCGATCGTCGGCGTCTTCCTGGCGACGGCCGACTTCGCGCCGCCGCCGGGGCAGGGCGGGGCGTTCCTCTCGGCGGTGGTCAACGACGGCGCCCTGTTCCCGGCCGCCGCGCTCGCGCTGGTGCTGCCGCTGTTCCTGCCGATCGCGGTCGCCGTCACCGCGGGTGACGCGATCGCGGGCGAGGCGGCCACCGGCACCCTCCGGTACCTGCTGGTGCGCCCGGTCGGCCGGACCCGGTTGCTGGGCGCCAAGCTGGTCGCGCTCGCCGTGTACGTGACCGCGGCGATCGTCGTCGTCGTGCTGACGTCGCTGGTGCTCGGGGTGATCCTGTTCGGCACCGGCGGCACGCCCGGCGTCGCGGGACCGGGCGGGCAGCCGACCGGCGTGACGTCGTTGTCGGGGCAGTCGCTCAGCTCGTCCGCGCTCGGCCTGCGGCTGCTCGGCGCGGTTTCCTACATCGTCGTGTCGATGCTCGGGTTCGCGGCGATCACCGTCTTCCTCTCGACGGTGTCCGACTCGGCGCTGGGGGCCGCACTGGGCGGGCTGGCCGTGCTCATCACCAGCTCGGTGCTGGAAACCCTGGACGCGGCCGCGTCCGTGCAGCCCTACCTGCCGACGCACTACTGGCTGTCCTGGATCGACTTCTTCCGCGATCCGGTGCTGTGGCGCAACATCGACCACGGGCTGCTGCTGCAGGCCGGCTACATCGTGGTGTTCTTCGGGGCGGCGTGGGCGAACTTCGCGACGAAGGACATCACGAGCTGAGGCACTCCGCCGGCGCTTCGAGCGGGGTGGTGCCGAGGGCCTGCAGGACGATCTCGGTGACGGCCGGATCGGTGGGCAGGTCGCCGTGCCCGGCCGGGTTGCCGGGGCAGACGTCCTGGAGGGAGACGTTGACGGCGCCGTCGAGCCGGGCGGAGTCCGGCGGGGTCACCGTCTCGTCGTGGTCGGTCCACAGCGACAGCCACGGCAGGCCCGGCGGGAGCGGCTGCTTGGCCAGCTCCTGCAGGAGGCTGCTGCCCGGCGCCAGCTGGACGCACGCGGTCGGACACCCGCCGGGGACCAGCGCGCCGCCCGCCGTGGCCAGGCCGGTGCCGTGCATCGGCGCGCCGAGCGTCACGACCCGGCGGGCCTGGTGTTCGCCGCCCTCCCGGCCGACCCACAGCCGCGCCACGACACCGCCCGCGGAGTACCCGACGACGTCGACCGAAGGCGCGCCCTGTTCGTACGCCTTCTCGACGGCTTCGGCGAGCACGGCGGCTTGTTCGACGAGGTCGCCGGTGCCGTCGCCGGCCAGGGTGAGCACCTCGGCGGACCGGCCGGTGGCCTGCCGGATCCGCTCGGCGAGGGTGTCCAGCGCACCCCGGCCGCCGCCGTAGCCGGGGACGAGCAGCACCGGGCCGGGCCGGGCCTGGTCCGGCGTCCCGGCTTCGGGCGCGGCTTTCGCCCCGGAGGTGGCGGCCACGGTCACGACGACCACGGCCACCACGGCCACGGCGACCCCGCTCAGCATCAGCCGCCGCCGCGGGCTGAGCCCGCCCCACCAAGCCGTGATCCGCACCCTCCCATCATGCCCCGCCCTCCAGCGTCACTTTCCCTATGAAAGTGTTGTGGAGGGGGTCTCTCCGGATCACTTTCCTGGGGAAAGTGACAGGTCAGCCGGCGCCGTAGCAGACGTAGCCGGCGGTGGCGGGGGAGTCCGGGAGGTCGGTTTGGGCGCGGGCCAGGGCCGCGGCCGGGGTGAGGCCCGATGCGAGGTGGCGGTGGTGACGGACCATCAGGGCGCGGCCGGCGTCGTCGGGGATCGGGAGGACCGTGGCCACCAGGCTGGTCGTGCCCATGGCCAGCAGGGCCGAGGCCAGGCCCAGCAGCTCGTCGCCCGCGTGGATGGCCGAACGGCCCGAGTCGCAGCCCGACAGCACCACCTGACGCGGCGGGCGGGCCAGCCGTTCCAGGTCGTACACCGTCAGGGGGCCGTCGGCGAGCCGGAGGGCCGAGAACAGCGGGTTGTCCGTGCGGAACACCCCGTGCGCCGCGATGTGGCCGAGCGCGGCGCCGTCGAGCGCGGCGAGCACCGGCTCGACCCGGGCGGTGCGGCCGGTGAACCGGCGGGCGCCCGGGTAGCGGCGGGCCAGCGCGGCGGCTTCCGCGGCGGCGTGCGGCAGCCCAGGACCGGCCACGACGACGTGGTCGCCGCCCTCGCCGCGGGGTGCGGTCGCCGCGCGGTGCCACAGCGCCGCCGACGGCGCCAGCGACACCGGACGGCCGTGGCAGCCCGGCAGCGACGGCCACGGCAGTTCGTGCAGCCGCCCGGTCGGCACGATCACCAGCGGGCCGTCGCCGAGCGGGAGCGGGGCGAGCAGCAGGTCGTCGAGGCGGCGGGCCGTCCGCTCGGCGAGCCCGGTGAACGAACCGAGGCCGAACGCCGACCGCCGCAGGGCGAACCGCAGCTCGTCCAGGCGGTCCGCGGCCTCGGCTGCCGGACCCAGCTCGCACCGCCGCAGCCGCCCGCCGTCGAGGACGAGCGCCGTCAGCCGCCCGTCCAGTTCCAGGTACTCCACCAGCGTGGCCGGCCCCAGTGCCGCGGCCAGCTCCGCGCGCGACGGGACCCGAGTGTCCCAAGTGGACACTGTGTTCGAATCAACTGTGTTCGAATCAAAAGTGCCGGTGGCGTGCCGGGCGCGGTCGCGCACCGCCTTCTCGAGCCGGGCCTGCCGGCGCAGCAGAGCCGGCGCCTGGCCGGGGCCGGCGGCGAGGTCGACGGCGGTCTGGCGCAGCGCGGCGAGGTCGGCGGCCAGGCCCTCGTCGTCCGGTGGCCGGACGGGCCGCAGCCGCAGCGCACCGGCGTGCCGCAGTTCCGCCCAGCGCAGCACGGCCTCCGGGTGGCCCGCTTCGACGGCGAGCCGCAGGCCCAGCCCGGTCAGTTCACTCGCGTGGCCCGACGCGTGGGCACGCAGCTCGCTCGCGCCCAGCCCGGCCCGGAACCGGCCGACCACCCGGACGCCGGCGCGCAGGGCCGCGTCCGCGCCGCGGCGGTCGCCGTGGACCAGCCGCAGCAACGCCGTCGCGTGCCAGGCACGGGCCCGCAGCTCGGCCGGGCCGCCGCGCCCGGCCCGGCCGACGACCGTCAGCTCCGCCTCCGCGACCGCCGGACGGCCCAGCGCCAGCGCCAGCGACGCGACGATCAGCCGTGCGTCCAGGGCCGGGACCACCCAGCCCGCGTCGGCCAGCGCCGCCACCGTGCGCTGCCCGGACCGGAGCATCGCCGTCGTCCGGAGCCCGCTGTCGCGGCGGGCCCGCAGCGCGAGGTAGCCGCCGAGCGCGGCCCAGCCCGGCCGGTGCTGCCGGGCCGCGGACCGCCGTGCCAGTGACGCTTCGCGCAGCGCCGTTTCCGGGTCGCCGTCGAGCAGCGCGACCTTCGCCAGCAGCAGCCGCGCCTGGACGAGGTCGACGGCGTTGCGACGGCGTTCGTAGTCGGCGACGGCGGCTTTCGCGGCTTCGCGTGCTTCGGCGATCAGCCGGACGGAGAGCAGCGTTTCGGCGCGTTCGATCGGCAGCAGTCCCTGGTCGGTTCCGGCCTCTTCGTAACGCGATGCGGCTTCGTCGTAGGCGGTCAACGCGGCCGGGACGTCGCCGCGGACGGTGGCGGCGAGCCCGCGGTTCTGCCACACCATCGCCGTCCGGCCGAGGTGGCCGGTCGCGGCGAACCCGCGCTCGGCCCGGCGCAGGTCCTCCTCGGCACCCCGCCAGTCGCCGAGCCGGGCCAGCACGATGCTGCGGTTGGTGCGGATCGTCGCCTCGATCAGGTCGTCCCCGCCGGCCGCGCGCAGGGTTTCGAGCGCGGCCGCGAACTCCGCGGCGGCCGCCCCGAACCGGCTGATTTCGGTGAGCACGACGGCCCGCTGCATGCGCAGCCGCGCCGCCGCCGTCCCGGTCAGCTCCGGCATCGCGCGGTCCAGTTCGCGCAGGGCCTCGGCGGTGCGCCCGGTCAGCGTCAGCACGTAGCCGAGCACGCCGCGCGTCTGGGCGGCCCGCTCGCGCAGCCCGGCACCGCCCGCCAGCCGGACCGCGGTGCGCAGCCGGGTTTCGGCGTCCGCCAGCCGTCCGGTGGCCACCCCGGCCAGGCCGAGCGCGTGCTCGGCGACCGCGGCGGCCTCGGCGTGGCCGTCCGCTTCCGCGAGCGCGGCCCCGGCCAGCGCCCGTGCCCTGGCCGGCGCGGTGAACGCGAGGTCCGCCGCGGCGACGGCCTTGGCCAGTGCCCCGGTCGTCACCGCTTGTGCCCGTTCCGGCCGTTGTGTATCGAATGGAGAGGTTCGCGGATCGGGCTGTCGACCCGTTCACCCATGACCGGCCCCGGAGGGGGACACATGACCCGATACCGCCATCGAGCCGGCGAGCTGCTGGTCCATGCCGACGATTCTGCCGCGATCCACGCCGAACTGGCAGGGTTCGGCTACCACCCGAGCGGGGGTGCCGGGCCCCTGCGCCGGTTCACCGGCAGCCGCCCGGTCCCGGAGGTGCTCGCCGCGCTGCGGGAGCCCCACCGCGTGGCGCCGAACCACCTGTTCGGGCTCGACCGCATCATCTGGGGCGACCTGCGGCCGAAACCCACCGACGACACCCTGACCCCGGTGCCCGCGGGCGACGTCCGGCACTGGGCCGGGGTGATCGACACCGGAATCGTGCTGCGGGACCGCCGTCCGCACGAGTTCCTCGGCGAGCGCGTCCACTACGACCCGGAGGACACCGTCCGGGTCGTCCGCGGCGAAGACGGGAACCCGGTCGGCTCCGCCGGGCACGGGACGTTCGTCGCGGGGGTGGTGCTGAAGCAGGCCGGGCCGGACGTGGGGGTCCGGATGAAGGGCGTGATCGACGAGCGGAGCGGCGAGGCGGAAGACCTGGCGGTGGCGAACGCCGTCGACGACCTCCGCGAGGAGGGCGTCACCCTGATCAACCTGTCCTTCTCGGGCCAGACCTTCGAGGACCGGGCGCCGAAGGCGATCGAAGCCGCGCTGCGCCGGCTGTCCCCGGACACCGTCGTGGTCGCCTCCGCCGGGAACCGGGGGATGCGGCAGCGGGTCCACCCCGCGGGGATCAAGCTCGCGCCCACGGTCCCCGGCGAGGTCGACGACAAGCACGCGCTGGTGCTGCCGGTCGGCTCGGCCGACGCCACGCGCAGCCCCCGCGTCGCGGACTTCAGCAACTTCGGGCCGTGGATCGCGGCCTATGCCGACGGGGTCGACGTCGTCGGCCCCTACTTTCACGCGGGCTACCCGGTGCAGCCGCCGGAGGAGGAACCGAAGTTCAACGGCTACGCGGTCTGGAGCGGGACGTCGTTCTCGGCCGCGATCGTCACCGGCCGGATCGCGGCGGTGATGGCGACGACCGGGAAGAGTGCCCGGGAGGCGGCACGCGAGGTGCTCGACGGTGCCGATTCGATCACCGTGTCCGATGTGAACGGCCCCATCGAAGTGCCGCGCGTGCAGGAGAGCTAGAGACTCGCCCAGCCGGTGGTGACCGTCGTGCCGTCCGCGGCGGTCACCTTCACCCGGGTGGCTCCGCGGGGCAGCCCCGCCGCCGTGAACCAGCCTTCCGCGCCGATCGGGCGTGTGTGCCGCTCTCCGGCCACCTCGATCACCGCGTCGCCCGTCGCGCCGGTGATCAGGCCGCGCAGCGAGACCCGCCCGTTCGCGTACTCCACCTGCAGCTCCACCGAAACCCGCGCCGCCTCGAACGACAGCAACCGGACGTCGTCGCCGTCCGCGCGGACCGTGCCGGCTTCCGCCAGGTCCGAATCGAAGGCCAGTTCCGCCAGCTCGGCGTCGAGGTCCCGGGTGGTCAGCGCCGCGCGGGCCTGGCGCAGCACGAGGTCCGGCACCGGGTCCGCCCGGTCCGCGGCGGCGCGCAGGACGTCCATGAGCTCGTCGTCGGCGGTCATGTCCGGTCCTCCGTTCCGAGCCCGGCCTGGCCGGCCCGCTCGCGCAGCCGGCCGAGGCAGCGCTGCCGGGTCGGGCCGATGCTGCCGATCCGCATGTCGAGGGCGGCCGCCACCTCCGCGTACGACGGCGGGGGCGTCGCCATGAGCGCCCGCAGCAGCCGACGGCACTGGTCCGGCAGCTTCTCCAGCGCACGCCAGAGCGCGGCGTCGCGCTCGCCGAGCAGCAGGGCCGCGTCGACGGCCGGGCCTGGGGCCGGCTCGCTCTGCCAGACCTGGTCGTCGGTGGGGCGCTCCCGGCCGGTGCGGCGGAGCTGGCGCAGGCACTCGTGCCGGGCCGTGGTGGCCAGCCAGCCGGGCAGCCGCTCCGGTTCCTTGATCCGGCCGAGGTTTTCGACGAGCTTCAGCCACGTCGTCTGGACGGCGTCGGCCGCGTCGGCGTCGGACAGCCGGTGGGCGCGGGCGATCGACCAGAGCAGGCTGGCGAACCGGTCGACCAGGGCGTCCCACGCCGCCTGGTCGCCGCGCGCGGCCGCTTCGAGCAGGGTCGTGGTGTCCACTTCACCTCCGCTTGACCCACTCAGCCTAGCCAAGAGCAGCCCTTCGGACCGGTACGCCATCGGGGGACTCCTTCGCGTCGCTCCCCCCGCTCAGCCGATCCGGTGAGAGCGCGGGAAATACCCCGTTCGCGCTGAACCACGCCCACGGCGGCCGCCGTGTGCCCGGTGGGAGTGGTGGAGACGGATCGGGGTGAGCCGGTCATGCGCATACGGCTTTTGCTTGTGGTGCCGGTGCTCGTGGTGGAGCTGGTTGCGTGCGGGCAGCCGGTCGTGGAGGTGAGAGGCCGGGCGCGACCGGTGCCGTCGAGCACCGGCGTGTCCCGGTGCGAGCTGCTCGGGGACACGCCGGTGGCGCCGGTGTTCGCCAAGCTCTAGTGGCCCGCGCAAGAGCGTGCCGCCGGACCGGGGCCCGGATCAGGGTGGCGCGGAGCCGCCCGGCTCGTCTGGCAAGATCGCTGCATGGCCCCGGAACGGCTTCTGCAGCAAGCGCTTCGCGAGCTCGGGCAAGTCTCCGGCCTGGAGTTCTTCGAGCACCGCGCGGACGACGACGAGATCTCGGCCTGCTGGGAGCTGGACTCACCGGAACGACTCTGCGGTGAATTCAGCGTGATGAGCCTGCCGAGGGCGCTGGCCGAGAAGGCGCAAGACCATCCCCTGGAGGAGGAGCTGACGCCGGCCGAGCGGCAGCGGTGGTCCGAGCTCCGCCCGTTCGACGGTCATCCATCGGGCGGTACCGGCGAGTGGGTGGCGCTGCGCGTCGGTCCGGGCACGCCGGAACTCTGGTACTACCACCCGGAAACCGCCAAGGAGAACTTCGCCGGGTTCAGGATGGACATCGACCACGAGTAGTACCTGCGCGCCCTGGCCACCACCAAAGGCACCTACGGCTGGCAGACGCTGTTCTGCGACCCAGCTGCCCTCGGCGAGGACGACCTGAGCTACGTCCGGGCGGGCCTGGAGGAGATGCTCGAACTTTTCCCGTCGTTGTTTCCCGACCACGATTACGAGCCGCTGCGGGCACGCCTGGCCGAACGGAGCTAGTTGAACGGATCCAGCGTCAGGTAGGCCGTCGCCGGGTTGCCGTCGTGGACCAGGGATTCGTGGTGGCCGACGTCGTCGAACGCGAAGGCGTACGCCTTGCCGTCGGCCATCTGCGCGTGGATCTTGCGCGCGTAGTGGTTGGTGACGGCGTCCTGGTAGAAGCCCGCCGGGCTGGTGTCCGGCTGGTTCGCGTTGGTCAGCAGCGTCGAGCGGTTGAAGCCCGCGCAGAGCGTGCGCGAGATCTGGCCGCGGACGTCGTTCGGCGCGTCGAGGTTCTTGTGGCAGCCGAAGACGCTGTCGGAGTCCGGTTTCTGGAACGCCGTCACGAACCCGCCGGAAGTGTTCGTGAAGGTCATCGTGTTGCCGGAAACGCGGCCGTAGTACTTCACGCTCGGCTGGTCCGCCACCGGCGTCACGGTCAGCGTCGAGGAGCTGTACTTCGTCCAGACGCGGTTGATGTAGTCCTGCAGCACGGTCGCGGGCAACGCGCCGGCTTCGATGCCGTGGCTCGGGGCCAGTGCGCGCAGGACCGTGCCGTCGGAGCGGGTCCGGATCAGGTTGGCCCAGCCGCCCGGCTGGCCGCGCAGCGCGGTGTAGAAACCGTGGTAGCCGCCCGGTTTCAGGTGCCCGGTGCTCCTGGTGGTGCCGCCGACGGGTTGCACGCCGACCGCGTACGGCGCGGAGAACATGTCCACCTGGGTGCTGTTGATCCAAAGACCACCGTTGTCGAGCGTGTACTCCGACCAGTTGAAGAGGATGTCGGCGTTCGGGTCCGACGGGTTCTGGACCGCCGGCTGCACCAGGCCGCCGGTGGCGAGCTTGAAGACCAGCTTCCGCCCGTAGGAGAAGTAGATGCGGCCGGAGAACTTCGGGATCCGGATGGTGATCGACTGGCCGTTGGCCGGGCCGGGGATCGAGGCGTCGGGCGCCGGGATCGGCGGCACCGCGCCGCCGGGCCACGCGTGGAACGTGCCGTTCGCGTCGGCCCAGCCCTGACGGCCGGTCGCCAGGTCCGTGCCGAGGTCGTAGAGGTAAACGGGCTCGCTGCGACCGGAGTTGTTGGTGATCTTCAAGGGAATCGTGGCCGGCACCGCTTCGGCGGCGGGAGCGGTCGCGGTGGCCACCGCGACCGCCGTGGCCAGTACCGCAAGCCGTTGCCGGACGGACGTTTTCGTGCGCACGGGCGCCTCCTCGTCGAGGCCGGTGATCACAAGTTGTTCAGACCATTTCAGCGTCCGTGGCCCGGCGAGCGGTTGTCAAAGGCTGATAATTATCAGCCCCCGTCCGGACCAACGGCCGCCGCTGCGCGGCCACGACGGCGGCCAGCACGATCGCGGCGCCCAGCAGCTGCCACGCCGTCAGCCGCTGGCCGAGGACGAGCCAGCCGAGCAGGGTGGCGACGACCGGGCTCAGCAGCCCGAGGAACGTCACCTTGGTCGCCGACAGCGCGCGGATCCCGCGGAACCACAAGGCGTACGCGAACGCGGCGCCGATCAGCGCGAGGTAGGCGTAGCCGGCCAGGTTCGCTCCGGACAGCGACGCGGGCGGAGCGCCTTCGACGGCCAGCGCCACCGGGACGAGCACCAGGCCACCCGCGACGAGCTGCCAGCCGGTCGTCGCCAGCAGGGGCGCGGGGGACGTCCAGCGCTTGCTCAGCACGACCCCGGTGGCCATCACGACCGCACCGCCGGCCGCGGCGGCGACGCCGATCGCGTCGAGGCGCGCACTGGACTGCAGCACCAGCAGGCTGACCCCGGCGACCCCGGCGACGCCCGCGAGCACGGTGCGCCGGGTCAGGCGTTCGCCGAGCAGGCCGGTGGACAGGCCGGCGACCAGCAGCGGCTGCAGGGCGCCGAGGGTGGCGGCGACCCCGCCGGGCAGCCGGTAGGCGGCGACGAACAGCAGGGCGAGGAACGCGCCGATGTTCAGCGTGCCGAGCACGAGCGACCGCCACCACCAGTCGCCCTTCGGCAGGCGGCGGGTGAGCGCGACCAGCAGCAGCCCGGCGGGCAGCGCCCGGACGACGGCGGCGAGCAGCGGGCGGTCGGGCGGCAGGAACTCGGTGGTGACGAGGTAGGTGGTGCCCCAGATGGCCGGGGCCAGCGCGGTGAGGAGGAGCTGTTTGTTTAGCACTAAGGCAGATTACCTCACCGCTAAGACAACTGGCTATTCTTTCACTTACCGCTAAGGGACCCGTTACGCTGCGGCCATGGCCGACCACGTGGACCGGGTACTGGCGCAGTGGCACGCCGAGCGCCCCGACCTCGACGTTTCCCCGATGGCGGTGATCGGCCGGCTGTCCCGGCTGAGCGCACTGGTCGACGCGGAGCTGCGCCGGACGTTCGCCCGCCACGGCCTGGACCGCGCGACGTTCGACGTCCTCGCGACCCTGCGCCGCAGCGGCCCGCCGTACCGGCTGACCCCCACGGAGCTGATGCGTTCGGCGATGGTGACGTCCGGGGCGATCACCCAGCGCCTCGACAAGATGGAGGCCCGCGGCCTGGTCGAGCGCACCCCGAACGAGGCGGACGGCCGCGGCGTCCGGGTGCGGCTCACCGAAGCCGGCGGGGAGCTGATCGACCGGGTGCTGCCCGAGCACGTCGAGACCGAGCACCGGATCCTGGCCGCGCTCGACGCCGGGCAGCGCGACGAACTGGCCGCGACCCTCCGGACCCTGCTGGAAAACCTGGGCGGCTCAGCCTCCTGAAGCGCCCCAATGTGGCCTTCGGTGCGTTGAACGCACCGAAGGCCACATTGGGTGCGTTGAACGCACCCAAGGCCACCTTGGGGCGCTTGGAGGGCGGCTGCTGAGGCTAGGAGATTCGCCGGATGGGCTCGTTGTCGAGCAGCAGGTCGAGGTCGATGCGGCCGCCCGCGGCGGCCAGGACCGCGTCGATCGCCAGGTCGACGTCGAGTTTGCGGCCGTGCTGGTCGGCGTACGCGCGCATCAGGTTGCCGATGTGCCGCTCGGGGTTGCGCCACGACGGCCACCGCAGGGACGCCTGCTTCGCCAGCTTCGTGAAGTTCGACTGGCGTGCCGTCGCTTCCAGCAGCCACTCCAGGTAGACGCGCATCCCGTGGAAGGCCGGGTGGCCGGGGGTGGCCACCGGGCCGTGGCCGGGCACGACGGTGCGCGGGCGGAACGTGTCCTGGAGCCAGTCGAGTGCGTCGAGCCAGCCGGGGATCGAGCCGTGCACCGCGAGCGGGGTGTCGCCGGTGTACACCAGGTCGCCGGTGAACAGCGTGCTCGAGCGCGGCTCGTGCACCACCAGGTCGCCCGCCGTGTGCGCCACGCCGGGCACCGCCACGACGTCGACGGACGCGCCGCCGAGGTCGAGCTCCTGCCGGCCGTGGACCGGGCGGACCGCGTCGGGCTCCGGCGGCTCGAGCACGCCCCAGCGGGTGTAGGTGAAGACGTTGCCGTACGTCTGCGGCCCGGCCTTGACCAGCTCCAGGCTGCCGGGGGCGGCCAGCGCCGTCCCGCCGTCGCGCAGGGCGACGCCGAGCCCGTTGTGGTGCTCGCCGTGCGCGTGCGTGATGACGACCGTGAGCTCCTGGTCGCCGGCGTACTTGCGGACGTCGTGCAGCAGTTCCAGGGTCGCCTGCTCGGTGCCGCAGGTGTCGATCAGCACGACGCCCTCGGTGCCCTGGATCCAGCCGCTGTTCGCGACGAACCACTCGGCCGGGCTCTTCACGTACGCCACCACTCCCGGCCGCGCGTGCCGGAGCGGGACGATGTTCGATCTGACGGCCGGCATGCTTTCCTCCCCTGAACGGACGATGCGCTTAACGACGGTGACCGGGTGAGGTTGCGCGGTTTCTCCCGGAATGTTTCCGCCTATTTCTGTCGGCTGACCGGTCGATAATTTTGCCGGATTGTCCCCCGGCAAAGGTCTTGACAGTCGATCACGACCGTCCATACTGGTATATACCTTTATGGGAGGGTCCGGGAGAAAATCCAGGGGGACTTCGCGCTCGTGGGCCGACGGAAGGTCTGAGGGGTCCTTCCGTCGGCCGCGCGAAGGCCGGTCACCGGCATGTTGACACAGATACTGGTACGAACCAGTATGTCTCCTGCCGTCCGGGAGGAGAAACATGACGGGGGCACACGTCCGGATCGACAACCGGCTGATCCACGGTCAGGTGACCGTCGCCTGGACCCGCCGCCTGGGCGTGCGCCGGCTGGTCGTCTGCAACGACGAAGTCGCCGCCGACGAACTCCAGCGGATGCTGCTCCCGCAGGCCGCGCGCGGCCTGCGCACGGACGTGCTGTCGGTCGAGGCCACGCTGGCCGCCGAGGCCGGCGCGGACGTCATGATCATCGTCAAGCACCCGGCGGACGTCTTCCGCCTCGTCGAGGGCGGGCTGCGGCCCGAGGTCGTCAACGTCGGCAACGTGGCCCCCCGGCCGGGTGATTCCTACACCATGGTCACCCGCTCGGTCGCGGTCACCGCGGACGAGGCCGACGCCTACCGCAAGCTCGCCGCCGCGGGCGTCCCGCTGGTCACGCAGCTGCTGCCGCAGGACAAGCCGGCCGAGTTCGTCCCGCTGCTCGACCGGAAAGGGCTGTAGCTCCAGCATGCTCGTCGCGTTGGCCCTGACCCTCTGGGCGATCTACTGCACCTACGACGGGCTCGGCCCGTTCCTGATCTACGCCCAGCGCCCGCTCATCGCCGGCTCGGTGGCCGGGCTGATCATCGGCCACCCGCTGCTCGGCCTGCTGATCGGCGCGACGCTGGAGCTGGCGGCGCTGGGTGTCTACACCTACGGCGGCGCCACCATCCCGGACTACCAGACCGGCGCGATCGTCGGCACCGCGCTGGCCGCGGGCGCCGTCGGCGACGCGGCCGCGCAGGCCGCGATCGGCATCGGCGTCGGGCTGCCGGCGGCGATCCTGCTCTCGGCGCTGGACCCGGTCGGCAAGATGGTCACCACCGCGCTGGTGCACCGGGCCGACGGCTACGCCGCCGACGGCAACGCCCGCGGCCTGGCGATGATCCACTGGGTGAGCCTGGTCCCGTGGGTGGCCGTGCGCGCGGTCCCGACGTTCCTCGCCGCGCTCGCCGCGTCCGGCGGGCTGATCAAGGACATCACCGCGAGCATCCCGGCCGGGTTCGTGCAGGGCATGACGCTGGCCGGGTCGCTGCTGCCGGCGGTCGGCTTCGCACTGCTGCTCGGCATGATGGAGCTGTCGCGGTACTGGTACCTGCTGCTCATCGGGTTCGTCGGGTTCGCCTACCTGCACCTGCCGGTGCTGGGGATCGCACTGGTCGGCGTCGCGGTCGCGATGCTGTTCGTGACGCTGAAACGCGACGAACCGGTGCTCACCGTCCCCAGCGCGGCCGCCGAAGAGTCCACAGCAGAGTCCCGAGCAGCGTCCAAAGCAGACCCCCGGCTGACGAAACAGGACCTGCGCCGGGTGTTCCGCCGGTACTTCTGGTCGAGCCAGATCTCCTGGAACTACGAGCGGATGCAGGCGCTCGGCTTCGCGTATTCGATGGAGCCGGTGCTTCGCCGGCTGTACCCGGAGAAGGCCGACTACGTCGCCGGCCTGCAGCGGCACCTGCAGTTCTTCAACACCTCGGTGCTCGTCGGCGGCCCGCTGATCCTCGGTTCCAGCGTCGCGCTGGAAGAGGCGGGGACGCCGAAGTCGGCGGCGAGCACGAAGGTCGCCCTGATGGGGCCGCTGGCCGGCATCGGCGACACCGTCGTCTTCGCGCTGTACAACAGCATCGTCTTCACCATGGGCGCGTCGTGGGCGCTGCAGGGCAACTGGCTCGGCCCCGCCTTCGCCGCCGTCATGGTGCTCGTGCCGTACGCGCTGGTGCGGCGCTGGCAGTTCGGGTTCGCCTACCGCGAAGGCAAGCGGCTGGCCGGGCACCTCGCCGCCGGGGCGCTCGCCCGCGTCGCGCAGGGGGCGACCGTGCTCGGGTTCGTCGTGCTCGGCGGGTTCATCCCGTCGATCGTCAAGGTCGTCACCACGCTGACCTACCGGCAGGCCACCACGGTCCAGGGGCAGCCGGTGACGCAGTCGGTGGCGATCCAGGACCGGCTCGACGAGCTGCTCCCGTTCCTGCTCCCGGTGCTCGTCACGGCCGGGGTGTACCTGCTGACGGTCAAGGCGCGGCTGCGGCCGGTCTGGGTCATCGGCGTCGTCGTCGTGGCCGGGGTCGTCCTGGGGTGGCTCGGCTGGTTCGCGCCATCAGCCCCGGCGAAGAGTTAGGAGGCTCCGCCATGAGCGTTCCGATCATCCTCGCCGGCCACGGCCGGCTGCCCTCCGGCGTCGGGGAGGCCGCCGAAATGATCCTCGGCCCGCAGTCGCGGCTGAAGGTCTGCGAGCTGAGCCCGCGCGACAGCCCGGAGGAGTTCGGCGCCCGCGTGCTGGCGCTGGCCGGCGACGACGGCGGCGTGCTGGTGCTCGCCGACCTGCACGGCGGCTCGCCGTTCAACGCCGTCCGCTCGCTCGCCGCCGGGCACCCGCGCCTCCAGCTGGTCTCGGGGCTGAACCTGCCGATGCTGCTGGAAGTCCTGCTGCACACGACCGACGACGTCGCCGAGCTCGCCGGGGTGGCGCGCGCCGCCGGCCGCGACGGCGTCGTCGACGTCCTGGAATCGACCTGGTGACCGCCGCGCTCCTGCTCGCCGCGCAAGACGTCCGGATCACGCCGGGGCCCGGGCACCCCCTCGGCGGCTACCTGGCCCGGGACGGCGTCGCGACCGGCACGCACGACGACCTCGAAGCGTCGCTGATCTGGCTGTCCACAGAGGACGACCCCGGCGTGGTGTGGGTGGCGCTGGACGCGCTCGCCGTCGACGCCGGGCTGACCCGCACCCTGGCCGACGCGGTCGCCGCCGCGGTGGACATCGACCCGGACCGGGTGCTCGTCTGCGCGTCGCACACGCATTCCGGGCCCGAGGGCTGGACCGGCCCGCTGCACCCCGGCCTGCCGGGGCGGCGCGACGCCGGGCTGGTCGGCGGCATGGCGGAGAAGGTCACGGGCGCCGCGCTGCGGCTGCGGGCCTGCCGCCGCCGGGTCCGGGCCCGCTGGCACGCGGGCTCGACGGAAGCCGTCGGGGGCAACCGCTACCGGCCCGACGGGCCGCACGACACGTCGTTCGGCGTGCTGGAACTGCGCCGCGACGACGGCACCCCGGCCGCGTTGCTGTTCGACTACGCCAGCCACCCCACGGTGCTCGGCCCGGACAACCTCGCCTGGTCGGCGGACTGGCCGGGCGCGACCCGCCGTGAGCTGGCCACCCTGGTCGGCCGGCCGGTCGCGGCGTTCCTGCAGGGCGCGGCGGGCGACGCCAGCTCCCGGTTCGTCCGCCGCGGCCGCGACCACGCCGAGGTCCGCACGCTGGGCGGCCACCTGGCGACGTCGATCGCGCGCACGCTGGCGGCGGTGTCGGCCCCGCCCGCGGCGGCCGGCCCGGTCCGGCTGACGCGGTCGACGTTGCACCTGCCCTACCGCGACATCCCGTCGCTCGAGGACAGCCTCGAGCTGCGGCAGGCGGCGGAGGCGGAGTGGCAGCGGGAGCTGGCCGAGCACGGCGAGGACCACCCGGCGGTCCGCATCGCGCAGACCCGCTACGAAGGCTGCGCGATGCTGGCGACCATGGCGGCGGGTGGCCGGCCGACGGGCTGCGCGGAGGTGCCGGTCAGCGTGGTGTCGCTGGGCGAAATCGCCTGGCTGCACACCCCGTTCGAGCTGTTCGCGTCCCTGGGCCTGCGCATCCGGCGGGGCAGCCCGTTCCGCCACACCCGGGTGATCGGCTACACGGACGGTTACCTGGGGTACCTGCCGGACGCCGACGGGCACCGCGACGGCATCTACGAGTCGTACGTGACGCTGTTCCGCCCGGAGGCCGCGGACGTGCTGGTCGAGCACTGCCTCAAGGTGCTGCGGGCGCACCAGGCCGGCCGCCGCTGAGCCGGCCCCGGTTCAGGACGCCGGGCTGCGCCGGGCCTGGGTGAAGACCGTGTAGCGGTCCGCCCGGTACAGCGACCGGCCGGCTTCGATGACGCCGCCGCTCTGGTCGTGCAGGGTGCCCTCGATGATCAGGCACGGCTGGGTGGGTTCGATGCCGAGCAGGGCCGCGTCGTGGCCGTTCGGCAGCACCGCGGAGATCGCGGTGTCGTTCCACTCGGGGCGCACACCCCAGCGTTCCTCGATCGTGCGGTGCAGGGACTGGGTTTCCCAGTCGAACAGCTCGATGTCCGGGAACCGGTCGACGGAGAGGTTGGTGCGCTCGACCGCGAACGGCTCGTCCTCGACGTAGCGGAGGCGTTCCAGCCGGAACACCCGGGCACCCGGCGGAACGTTCAGCCGTCCGGCGATGCGCGGGCCGGCGCTCTCGACTTCGGCGTGCAGCACCTTCGTCTTGGGCACGACCCCGCGGGCCTGCATGTCCTCGGTGAACGAGGTCAGCATGTCGATGTGCGCGGCCTGCCGTTCGGCGGTGAAGGTCGCGGTGCCGTGCTGGCGGTACAGGACGCCGTCCGCGACCAGGCGGTTGACCTCCTGCCGCACGGTGCCGCGGGCCACCTGGAAGTGCTCGGCGAGGAACCGTTCGGACGGCATCAGCCGCCCCGGCCCGGCCTCCGTGGCGACGGCTTCGAGGATTTCACGCAGCTGGTCGCCCTTGGGCCGCCCCGGCTGCAGCGCGTCCGGCAGACGCAGGTCGCTCGCGGCGACGTGTTTCGGACGGGGCATGCCTTCAGTATGTCGCGCCACGGCCGCCGGGGTAACACCCGGCGCGACTCGGAAGGGACGCAGGGCGCGTGGGTGGTGAGGCGGGTTCCGGCCCTCATTACCCCTCGCGACCAGCGGCGGCAGGCCGCTCAGCCGGTGGCTCGGTCGCCGAGGCGGGTGAGGAACTCCACTGCCAGGGCTTCGCCCGTCACGTGCCCGACCGCACGGTAGAGCGCCTGCGACTCGCGGGCCGTCCCGCCCGCCAGCATCGCCCGGCCCGCCGCGTCCTGGACCGCCGCCAAGCCCAGCAGCGCCTCCGCCTCCACCACGCGGAACCCGCCCGCGCGGGCCGCGTCGAGTGCCGTCCGGGCGTGTTCGCCCGCCTCGCCGGGGCGCCCGTCGGCCGCGAGGACGCGTGCCAGCGTCGCGGCCGCTTCCGCCAGCTGGCCCCGCAAGCCCGACTCGGCCGTCAGCGCACGGGCCTCGCTCAGGACGCGCTCCGCCGCGCCGAGGTCGCCGCGGCTCTCCTCCGCCCGGCCCAGCGCGATCAACGCCGCCGCTTCCACCTGGCGGTCGCCGTCGCGGCGGACGCACGCCAAGGCCGCCTCCGCCGTCGAAACCGCCGCCGCGTGGTCGCCGCGGGCGATCTGCAAAGCGCTCACCACGTTCAGCGCCGTTGCCTCGCCGAAGCTGGACCCCAGGTCGCGGAAGGCCTGCAACGCCTGGTCCAGGACCTCGCCGGACTCCGCCAGCCGCCCGGTGGCCAGCAGCACCGAGCCGAGGTCGGCGAGGTTGGCCGCCTCCCAGAACGCCAAGTCCTCCTTGCGGGCCAGCGCAATCGCTTCCACCAGGCAGTCCTCGGCCTGCTCGAGCCGGCCCAGCTGCCGGTAGTGGCAGCTCAGCGAGTTGAGCGCCAGTGCTTCGCCCGACCGGTTGGCCAGCTCGCGGAACAGCTGGATCGCGCGCCGGCTGTGCTCGACGGCCTCCGACAACCGGCCCGTCCACTCGAGCATCGCCCCGAGGTTCGCCACCGCCGTCGCCTCGCACTGCCGCCAGCCGCACGCCCGGCTGGCCAGCACCGCCTTCTCCGAATGCCGGATGCCGGCTTCGTGCTGGCCCTCGCGGAAGTACGCCCCGCCGATGGACAGCTGGACCAGCGCTTCGGCGGGCTGGGCGCCGCGGTCCTGCGCCGCGCGCAGCACGATCGGGGCCAGCTCCAGCCACTCGGCACGGCGGCCGTGGTCGTGGAAGAACCGCCGCAACGCGTCGGCGAGGTACCAGGCGCCCGGGTACGGCCCGCGCGTCGCGGCCTGCCGCAGCGCCGCCGAGAGGTTCGGCACCTCGACGTCGAGCCAGGCCACGGCTTCCGCGGCACCGGCGAAGACGACCGGGCTCGGCGCCGACGGCGCGTCCTCGCGGGGCAGCGCCACGATCCGGGCGCCGAGCAGCGCGACGGCGGCGTCCGCGGCCGCGCAGTAGCCGGTGAACAGCCGCTCCCACGCCCGGTCCCGCGCGGGCTCGTCCTCCTCGGCCCGGACGCACTGCTCGGCGTAACGGCGGGCGAGGTCGTGGAACCGGTAGCGGCGGGGTGCATGCGCCTCCAGGAGGTTCGCCGCGATCAGCCCGCGCAGCCGCCGGGTCGCCTCCTCGATCGGCACCTCCAGCAGGGCCGCCAAGGCGATCGCCGTGAAGTCGGCGCCCGGCACCAGTGCGAGCAGCCGGAACGCCTGCCGCAGCCCGGGCGCCAGCGCCTGGTAGGACACCGAAAACGCCTTGGCGACGGCGCTTTCGCCCGCCCCGTCGAAGCCGAGGTGGGCCAGAGGATCGCCGCGCAGCTCGTCGACCAGCTCGCCGATACTGGCGACCCCGGTGTTCGCCGCGGCGATCCGCAGGGCCAGCGGGTGGTGGCCGCAGAGGCGCGCCAGCTCGGCCGCCGCTTCCGGCTCCGCGGCGGTCCGGTCGCCGAGCAGGGCGGTCAGCAGCGCCCGTGAATCGGCCTCCCGCAGCTGCTTCAGCCCCAGCGACCGCGCGCCGACGCGGGCGACCAGCTCGTCGAGCCGGTGGCGGCTGGTCACCAGCACCCGCCCCGACGACGGCAGCAGCGGCAGCACCTGGGCGGTGTCGCGGGCGTTGTCCAGCACCACCAGTGCCTGCCGGTCGGCCAGCAGCGACCGGTAGAGCTTGCTCTGGTCGTCGACGCCCGGCGGCACGTCCCGCAGGTCGACGCCGAGGGTCCGCAGCAGCTGCGCGAGCGCGGCGGCGGGGGTGAGCGGCTCGTCGTCGGCGTCGAAGCCGCGCAGGTTCACGTACAGCTGGCCGTCGGGGTAGCGCGCCCGGGCGGTGTGGGCCCAGTGCACGGCCAGCGCGGTCTTGCCGACGCCGGCGGTGCCGGTGATCACCCAGACGTCCCCGGGTTCGTCCAGCGCGGCCAGCTCCGGCGCCCGGCCGGCGAACCCGCGGACGTCCGCCGGCAGCTCGGCGGGCCGCGGGGTGACCGGGGTGACCGGGGCGGGCTCGCCCTCGCCGCGCAGGATGCGCAGCCGCAGCTCCTGCAGGGCCTGGCCGGGCTCGATGCCCAGTTCGTCGACCAGCAGGTCGTGCGCCCGCGTGTACGTCTCGAGCGCTTCCCGGGTGCGGCCGCAGCGGTGCAGCGCGAGCATCAGCGCGGCCCGCAGGCGTTCGCGGAACGGGTGCTCGTCGACGAGCCGTCGCAGTTCCCCGGCCACCTCGCCGTGCCGTCCCGAGACGAGTTCCTGCTCGTACAGCTCCTCCAGCGCGACGAGCCGGCGTTCGGCCAGCGCCGGGCCCTCGTACTCCGCCAGCGCTTCGCTCACCCCGCCGAGCGGGGTGCCCTCCCACAGCGCCAGCGCGGCCCGCAGGTGCGTGACGGCGTCCGCCCCGGAAGTGGCCCTGGCCTTGGCGACCTCGTCGTCGAACACGTCGAGGTCCCGGTCGCCGGGCGCGACCTCGATGAGGTAACCGGGCGCACGCCGCACGATGACGTCGCGGCCGAGCAGCTTCCGCAGTTCCGAGATGTGCACCTGCAGCCGCCCGCGGACGCTCGGCGGCGCGTTCTCGCCCCAGGTCAGGTCGATGAGCCGGTCTTCGGTGACCACGCGATTGGGGTTCAGCAGGAGCGTGGCCAGCACGGACGTCTGTTTCTGGCCGGCGGGGCGGACCGGGCCCGTGTCGCCGAGGACCGTGATCGGTCCGAGCAGGCGGTAGCGCACGTATTGCCCCCCGGAAGGCGGACCGAAGCGGAACGGAAGTGCTGTGGTCGACCCTAACCCCGAGCGGGGAGTAAGGGAGGCCACGGGGTGGACCGAGACGACGTGGAGCGTCTGTTGTTCGTCTGCTTCCCGGATGCCGGGGAAGCCGCCGGCCGCTACCGCGCCTGGCGCGATCCGCGGATCGCGGTGCAGGTCGTGGAGCTGCCCGGCCGGGGCGAGCGCCGGGACGAGCACCCCTACCGGGACATGTGGCTGCTGGTCGAGGCACTGGCCGCCGAACTGGCGGGGGCGCTCGAGAACCAGCACGTGCTGTTCGGCGCGGGGCTCGGAGCCCTGGTCGCCTACCGGCTGGCGCAACGTCGGGTGGCCGCGGGACTGGGGGTCCCGCGGGCACTCGTCGTGGCGCACCAGGCACCACCGTCCCGCGCGGCGCGGGCCGTGCCCGAGCAGGCGGGACGAGCCGACGTCAGCCTGCTGGCCAGCGACGCGCACCTGCCGGTGGCGCCCCCGCTGCCGTGCCCGGTCCGCGGCTTCGGCGAGCCGCACGTGATGACCGGCTGGGGCGAGCACACCAGCGCCGGGTTCGTCCTCACCCCGGCCAGGGCGCAAGACAGCGCCGCTCTGCTGCGCGACGCCGTCCTGCGCTCGGCCCACCTCATCTCCGCGTTGGCGATACCGAGCCCGGCACCGACACCAACGTCTGCGCCAAAGCTGACCGGGGCGTAGCCGAAGCACCACATCAGCCCCACCAGCCCCAAAAAACGTCACTTTCCCTATGAAAGAGGCGTCTTCGGTGTTGCGGGGGAGGTCGATTCCCCGCCGGAATTGGCCGATGCGGGTCGCCCTCGGCCGACGCGGACCGGCGGCCGGCGACGCAAAACAACCACGACGTCACCAGGCCTCCCCCGCCCCTCATCCCAGCCGCTCTTCAGTCGACGGTCGGGTTTGTCAAGGCACGCTTTCCCGCCTTGACAAACCCGAGCGGCGACTGACACTCCCACCGGAGGGGCGGGGGAGGTCGGACCCGCCCTGCCGCGGCAGAGACGGCAGAGACAGCAGAGACGGCAGAAATACATAAGCGCTGTTACAATCTCGCCGTGATCCGGCCATGCCCCTGACGCGCGCCTTCGTCGACCTCACCCCGCTTCGCGCCGCACCGCTGTTCCGGCGGCTCTGGCTGGGCCGGATCTTCTCCGGCTTCGGCGCCCAGATGACGCTCGTCGCCGTCATGTTCCAGGTGTGGGAACAGACCCGGAGCACCGTGTGGACCGGTGTCGTCGGGCTCGCGCAAGCGCTTCCCGTGATCGTGTTCGGGTTGTTCGCCGGCTCGCTCGCGGACCGCGTCGACCGGCGGAAGTTCGTCCTCGTCACCACGACCGGGCAAGCCGTCTGCTCGGTTCTCCTTGCCGTGCAAGGGTTCCTCGGCGACGTGCCGGTGGTCGCGGTGCTGGGGCTGGTGGCTCTCCAGTCCTGCTTCGTCGCCGGTGGCGGGCCGGCCGCGCGCACCATCGCGGCGCGGCTGCTGCCGCCCGGGCAGCTGCCCGCCGGGCTCGCGCTGAACCGGATCGCCTTCCAGAGCGCAATGCTGCTCGGCCCGGCGCTCGGCGGGCTCGTCCTCGGGTGGCTCGGCGTCGGCGGCTGCTACCTCGTCGACGCGCTCACGTTCGGCATGGCCTTCTACGGCGTCTTCGGCCTCCCGGCGATGCGGCCCGGCGGCGAGCCGTCGCGGCCCGGGCTGCGCGGCGTGCTCGACGGGCTCGCCTTCCTCGTGCGGACGCCCGTCGTGCGGGGTGCGCTGCTCACCGACCTCGCCGCCACCGTGCTGTCCATGCCGATCAGCCTGTTCCCGCTGGTCAACGCCGAACGCTTCGACGGCGACCCGCGCACGCTCGGCCTGTTCCTCTCGGCCGTCGCGGTCGGCGGGGTCGTGGCATCGGTGTTCTCGGGGACGTTCACGCGACGGTCGCGGCCGGGCCGGGTGATGCTGGCGGGCTCGGCCGTCTGGGGTGCCGCGCTGGCGGGGTTCGGCCTGGCGCCGGACCCGTGGCTCGGCTTGGCCTGTCTCGTCCTCGCCGGGGCGGCCGACACGGTCTCGGTGGTCTCGCGGGGCGCGCTGATCCAGCTGGCGACCCCGGACGCCCTGCTCGGCCGGGTGGCCGCGGCCGAGCAGATCGTCGGCCAGGCGGGCCCGGACCTCGGCAACCTGCGCGGCGGCCTCGTCGCGGCCGCGGCGTCGGGCACGTTCGCACTGGTCAGCGGCGGAGTCCTGGGCGTCGTGGCGGTGGCGCTGGTCGGCGCGGCCACACCCGGCCTGCGCCGCTTCACGACCCCCGCCGAGACCGCGGCGCGTTAGCCGGACGGCGCGAGTTCCAGGGCCTTCTGCGCGCCTTGGATGAGGTCGGCGTAGGTGATCACCTCGACGCGGCCGAGGTGCGCGTTGTACGTCCGGAGTGTCTCGGGGACCTGCTCGCGCACCTTCGGGTCCGGGACGTGCTGGGGATGGCCGATGACCACCGTCGCGAACGCGCGCCGGCATTCGATGCCCAGTTTCTGGTGGATGGTGGTGCGTTCCTCGTCGAATTCGCGCAGGTAGTTGAGGCTTTGGCCGACGGCCTTGTTCACTTCGGGGCCGACGACGAAGAAGTTCCGGTGGGGGATGACGAGGTCCGGGACGCAGGCCCGTTTCAGTTCGACGACGTGGAGCGCGCCGTCGGCCCGGATCAGCGGGACGTCCAGCTGGGTCATCACCGTCAGCTGCCGTCGTTTCGCCTTCTCGACGAACCTCCCGCCGAACATCCACCAGCTTTCCTCGAGGATCCGCTGGAATTCGTTCTCCTTGGCGGCCGGATCCCGGACGGCTTCGGAAAGCGCCGCTATGACGTCCCGCTGCTTCGCGGCCTGGATGCCGTCGAGCAGCACCTGCCCGGCGCCGTGCGCGGCCAGGATCCCGGCGGCGTTCGGGGCGCTCGCCAGCGCTTCCGCCAGTTGGGCCAATTGGCCCGCATCGGCTTCGCCCGTCCGGACCTTCCGGATGACCGCCGCGAGCGGGGCGTCCGGTTCGGGGTGCGGCTCCGGGGTGCCGAACCGGTCCGACAGGAACCGGTGGAGTTCGCCGATGCCGTCGTCCTCGCACGTCCATTTGCTCGCGCCGGGCCGGAGGTCGAACCCGGAGAGATCCGGCCGCGGCGTCCAGGAATTGACCATGAGAATCAGTTGTCCATCATTGCCTTCTTCCGGCACGTAATAGATGGTCGCGGTTTTGTAGGTTTCTTCGCTTCGGTGGACGACGGTGGATTCGACGTGGTGGTATCCGGGGGGAGTGGACTTTTCGATCCGCCTTATCAGTTCTTCGGCGGGATCCGGTTCGCCGGGGGTGGAGGTCACGCCAGGCAGTCGTGTCGCCACGCGGGGGCGTTACGACGATCAGCGCAACCCGAGGTCACTACCTGCGGTGGCAAGATCACGAAACCCCGCACCATGGCGCCGGTTTCTTTCCGATGCACCCGTTTGCCCTGTCAGTGGGTTACCCGTTCGCCCCCCTGTCACTCTTTCGCGTGAACGTGACGTGCCGTATTTCTCGGCAACGTATTTGCGGCCCGGTAAATCGTCATCTACAGTCCGGCTGATCACGGCCGAACGAGCCGTATTCCGTGGTCCCCACAATCTTCTCCGAGGAGTGGCATGCTTCAACGCGCCTCGACACGCCGGCTCGCCGTGCTCGCTCTGGTCGTCGTCCTGCTGGCCGGGTGCAGTCAGGTGAAAGGCTCGTCCGCCGGCACCGGTGACGTCGAAAAGCCGTCGATCCGGGTCGCGATCCTCACCACCGTCGACCTCGCGCCGCTGTGGCTGGCGCAGGAGGGCGGGTACTTCAAGGCCGAGGGGCTCGACGTGCAGACCGACGTCGGCAGCAGCGGCCAGGAGACGCTGAGCCGGATGACGAGCGGCCAGGCGGACCTCGCGTTGTCCACCTACACGCTGTTCTTCCTGGCCAAGAGCAGTGGCGCCGCCGACGTGAAACTGGTGTCCGACGGGACCTCGGCGAGCCCGCGCAGCAACGAGATCGTCACTGTGCCGAACTCGCCGGTGAAGACGGTGAAGGACCTCGAAGGCAGGCGGATCGCCATCAGCTCGAAGAACGCCGCTTCCGACGTGCTGACCCGGTCGGTGATGCGCGACCACGGTGTCGACCCGGGCAAGGTGCAGTGGGTCCCGATGCCGCTGCCGGAAATGAGCGCCGCGCTGGCGCAGGGCCGGATCGACGCGGCCTACCAGCCGGAACCGTTCCTCACCCAGGCCGCCCGGACGGCCGGCGCGTACCCGGTCGTCGACGCCGCCAGCGGTTCCACCCAGAACTTCCCCCTCACCGGCTACGGCGCCACCGCGAAGTGGGTCCAGGACCACCCGAAGACGCTGCGGGCGTTCCAGCGCGCGATGCTCAGCGCCACCCGCGCCGCGGTCGACCGGGCCCGGGTCGAACCGCTCGTCGTCCGCCACGCCCGCGTGGACCAGGACATCGCCAGCCTGATGGTGATGCCCGCCTTCGGGTCCACTCTGGACGCCCGCCGCATCCAGCGGGTGCCGGACCTGCTGCAGCAGCTGGGTGTGGTCCAGACGAAAATCGACGCCGCGTCGATGATCGCCCCGCAGACCGGCACCGGCTGAGCCGGCGACCGGTCGCGAAGGGCGGGTGCGCTTCGCGTGCCCGCCCTTTCCGCGTTGCCAGGACTTTCCGTGGCCTGCCGCCATGGGGAAATTTTCGGACCGCTCCGCCCGGTCCGGTTTCGGTGATTCGCACCTTGACACGATCGCTGCCGCAGCCCACCCTCTTCATACCGACCGCGCGGTACGGCATGGTCCACATGGTGGGATGGAGAGTCATCGATGACGCTTCTCGGTGAGGCAGTACCCGGCGAAGACCTGCTCGCGGTCGACGGCCTCACCGTGCGCTTCGGCGGGCTCACCGCCCTGCACGACGTCCACCTGAGCGTCGACGCCGGCACCGTCGTCGGGGTCATCGGGCCCAACGGCGCGGGCAAGACGACGCTGTTCAACGTCGTCTGCGGGTTCGTCCGGCCCCAGGCCGGGCGCGTGCTGTGGCGGGGACAGCCGCTCGTCCGGCACCGCCCCGAGCACCTCGCCCGGCTCGGGATCGTCCGGACGCTGCAGGGCCTCGGCCTGTTCCCCGGGCTGACGGTGCTCGAGAACGTGATGACCGGCGCCGGCCGCCACGCCCGGACCGGCCTGGTCCCGGCCCTCGCGGGCGCCGGGCGTTCGGCGCGCGACGAAGCCGACCTGGCCACCCGAGCCCGGGAAACCCTCGGTGAACTGGGCATCGCCGACCTCGCCGGCCGACTGCCCGGCGTGCTGCCCTACGGCGTGCGAAAACGCGTGGCGCTCGCGCGGGCCCTGGTGGCCGAACCCGACCTGCTGCTGCTCGACGAACCCGCGAGCGGGCTGTCGGCCGCGGAGCTGGCCGAGCTTTCGACGTTGATCGTCTCGCTGCGGCAGCGGATGGCGGTCGTGCTCGTCGAACACCACATGGACCTGGTCATGGGAGTCTGCGACCGGGTGGTGGTGCTCAACTTCGGCGAGGTGATCGCGGCCGGCACCCCCGCCGAGATCCAGGCCGACCCCCGCGTGGCCGAGGCCTACCTCGGCGACCCCGCCGAGGAGGCGTCCGGTGCTTGAGATCGAAGAGCTGTCCGTGGCCTACGGCGCGGTCCGCGCGCTCGACGGCGTCGGCATCACCGTCGAACGCGGCGGGATCACCGCCGTGCTCGGGGCGAACGGGGCCGGCAAGACGACCTTGCTGCGCACCATCAGCGGACTCCACCCCGCCCGCGGCGGCCGGATCGCCTGGGACGGCAGGGAACTGACCGGGCTGGCGCCGGACCGGATCGCCCGCGGCGGGGTCGCGCACGTGCCCGAAGGCGGCGGGGTGATCACCGAGCTGACCGTCGACGAGAACCTCCGGCTGGGCGCGCTGTGGCGGCGTGACCGCGCCGACCGGGCCGCCGCGCGGAACGAGATGTACGAGCTTTTCCCGGCGCTGGAAGAACGTGCGGCGAAACCCGCCTCGACGCTCTCCGGCGGCGAACGGCAGATGCTCGCCATCGGCCGCGCCCTGATGAGCCGGCCCGGGCTGCTGCTGCTCGACGAACCGTCGCTCGGCCTCGCCCCGCTCATCACGGCCCGGATCATGGGCATCCTGCGCGACCTGCGGGCCACCACCGGGCTCACCGTCGTGCTCGTCGAGCAGAACGCGCACTCCGCGCTGTCCATCGCCGACCGCGGGTACGTCCTCGCGCTCGGCCGGGTCGTGGCCGTCGACACCGCGGCGGAACTGCTGGCCGACGACGGCCTCCGCCACGCCTACCTCGGTTTCTGAGGCTTCCGAGGCTTCCGGAGCTTTTCCACGACCGGTTACATGGAGGTGAACGGTCCGGTATGCAGGACTTCTTCGACCTGACCCTCGGCGGGATCTCGGCCGGCGCGGTGTACGCGGCGCTCGGGCTCGCCCTGGTCATCATCTACCGGGCCACCCGGGTGGTGAACTTCGCGCAACCCGCCCTCGCCCTGATTTCGACCTACCTCGCGTACTCGGTGACGAAGGCGACGGGCAGCTACTGGCTCGGTTTCGCCGTCGCCATCGTCGCCGGGACCGTGCTGGGCGTCGCCACCGAACGGCTGCTCATCCGGCCGCTGCGGCACCGCTCCGAGCTGAGCTCGATCATCGTCACGCTCGGGCTGCTGCTGGTGCTGCAGGCGGTCGCGGGCATGATCTGGTCCAACGAGCCGCTGGCGTTCCCGTACGCCTTCGACTTCCGCGGCCGGTTCTCCGCCAACGACCTGTTCGTCGTGCTCGTCGTCGTCGCCATCGCCGCGCTGGTGCTGGTGGTGTTCAAGTACACGCCGCTGGGCCTGCGGATGCGCGCGGCGGCGTTCGCCCCCGAAGTGGCGCGGACGCTCGGCGTGCGGGTCGGGCTGATGCTCACCGCCGGCTGGGGACTGGCCGCGGCCGTCGGCTCGCTGGCCGGGCTGCTCGCCACCCCGCCGTTCCTGTTCCCGAACGTGCTGGACGGCGTCTTCGTCTACGCGCTCACCGCGGCGGTGCTCGGCGGCCTCGACAACCCGCTGGGGACCATCGCCGGCGGGTTCGTCCTCGGCGTCGGACTGTCCTATGTGTCCGGTTACCTGGGACCGGAGATGGTGACGATCGCCGCGCTGGCGATCCTGGTGGTCGTGCTGACGCTGCGGCCCGCCGGGTTGTTCGGCCGGGCCAAGGTGAGGCGGGTATGAGCGTGCGCACGGAAGTCCCGGATACCCGGGTGGAAACGCCGGTGAAGCGCCGGGTGCTGCCGCCGCTGCTCGTCCACGCGCTGGCCGCACTGGGTGCGTTCGCCGTGATCGTCGCGCTGACCCTCGTCACCGACGAGTTCACCAACCTGCGCATCGCGACGATCGGCTACTACCTGATCGCGGTGGCCGGGCTGACCCTGCTGACCGGCCTCACCGGCCAGGTTTCCCTCGGGCACGGCGCGTTCATGTTCATCGGCGCCTACACGGTGGCCTTGCTGGTGCGGCGGGTGCCGTCGTTCCCGCTGTGGGCGGACCTGCTGCTGGCGTCGGCCGCCGGCGGGCTCGCCGGGCTGCTGGCCGGCGCGGCGGCGGCCCGGCTGCGCGGCCCGTACCTCGCCGGGGCGACGCTGGCACTGGCCGTCGGCCTGCCCGCGCTGACCCGGAAGTTCCCGGACTTCCTCGGCGGCAGCAACGGGCTCAGCTTCACCGTCCACAGCAGACCGTCCGGAATGGTCGGCCTGGTCCCGGAACTGCGCTGGCAGACCTGGATCGTCTGGCTCAGCGTGCTGCTCGCGCTGGTGCTGGTGGTGAACATCGTCCGCGGCCGGCTCGGACGGGACTTCCGCGCGGTGCGCGACGACGAGGTCGCCGCCGGGCTGAGCGGGATCGCCGTCGGCCGCACGAAGATCCTCGCGTTCCTGGTCAGCGCGGTGTGCGGCGGGCTCGCCGGTGGCCTGCAGGCGTTCCTGCTGGGGACCGCCGCGCCCGGCTCGTTCACGCCCGCGCTGTCGCTGAGCCTGCTGGCCGCGGTGGTGCTGGGCGGGCTCGGTTCCCTGTGGGGCGCGCTGTGGGGTGCGGTCGCGCTCGTGTACTTCCAGGCCTGGTCCGAAGACCTCGCCGACGTCCTGCACCTGAACACCGACGTGGCCAACAACCTCCCGCTCGCGGTGTACGGCGTGATCCTCATCGTCGTCGTGCTCGCCTTCCCGCGCGGCATCCAAGGCGGCGTCCACCGGCTCGGTTTGCTCCTCCGTCGATCCGCGAAGCAGAAGGAGAACCATGAGAAGCACTAAGATCGGCGCGGGTTTCGCCGCCCTCGTCCTGGCGCTGACCGCGTGCGGCGGGGCGGGGGAGAGCGACGGCGCCGGGCAGCAGGCCGCCGATTCGGCCGTCGGCGTCACCAAGGACACCGTCGTCATCGGCACGCACCAGCCGCTCACCGGCCCGGCCGCGCCCGGGTACAGCAAGATCTCCGCCGGCGCCCGCGCGGTGTACCAGGCGATCAACGACGGCGGCGGGATCAACGGCCGCAAGATCGAGTACAAGGTGGAGGACGACGGCTACAACCCGACGAAGACCGTCGAGGTCGTCAAGAAGCTCGTCCTGCAGGACAAGGTCTTCGCGATCGTCGGCGGCCTGGGGACGCCGACGCACTCGAAGGTCGTCGACTACCTCAACGCCGAAGGCGTGCCGGACCTGCTGGTGTCCTCGGGCGCGCTCGCCTGGGACAACCCGCAGCAGGCCCCGATGACCTTCGGGTACCAGGTGGACTACACCCGCGAAGGCAAGATCCAGGGCAAGTACATCAAGGACACCTTCGCCGGCAAGAAGGTCGGGTACTTCACGCAGAACGACGACGTCGGCCGCGACACCCAGGCCGGGCTCGACCAGTTCGTCAAGGACCAGGTCGTCGTCCGGCAGGGCTACGACAGCGCGAACACCGACGTCACGCCGCAGCTGTCCGCGCTCAAGGCGGCCGGCGCGGAGGTCGTCGTCTGCGCGTGCATCCCGGCGTTCACCGCGCTGTCGATCCTGGCCGCGGCCAAGATCGGGTACAAGCCGCAGTTCGTGGTCAGCAGCATCGGCGCGGACCCGGCGACGTTGTCCGGGCTGCTGCAGGACTTCGCCAAGCGCGGCGGCGCCAGCGTCTCGAGCGGGCAGCTGCTGGCCGGCCTGATCGGCACCGGGTACCTGCCGGACGTGGCCCAGACGTCGGACCCGTGGGTCGCCTACTTCAAGGGCATCCACGGCAAGTACATCCCGAAGGAGCCGTTCACCAACACCGTGCTGTTCGGCATGGTGCAGGCCTACACGTTCGGGCAGGCGCTCAAGGCGGCCGGACCGGACCCGACGCGGCAGAAGGTCGTCGACGCGATGAGCTCCGGCGCGCTGAAGGGGCCGGGCCTGACGCCGTTCGGGTTCTCGAAGGACTCGCACGCCGGCTACACCGGCGCGTTCGTGTTCAAGGTCAACCCGGACGTCACGACGACGGTGATCCAGCCACCGGCCGTCACCGACCGTGGCACGGGCGCGATCACGCCGTACTCCGGTGAGCGCGCCACTCCGGAGCAGGTCAACCTGGTGAGCAAGTGACAACCGGGCCGGCTCGTGGGCGCCGCGGGCCGGCCCGTCCGCTCACATAGGGTGGCGACATGAGTGTCAGGGAGAAGGTCGTGCGGGCGGCGGTGCGGCTGTTCGCCGAGAAGGGCTTCGAGGCGACGACGGTCCGGGAGATCGTCGAGGAGGCCGGCGTCACCAAAGGCGGGCTGTACCACTACTTCGAGTCCAAGGACGACCTGCTCTTCGAGATCTACGCCGCGATGCTGCGGATGCAGACGCGGCGGATGGTGACGATCGCCGAATCGGACCTGCCGCTGCCGGAGCGCCTGCACGCGATCGTCGCCGACGTCGTGGTCACGAGCATCGCCGACCTCGACGCGGCGACCGTGTTCTTCCAGTCGTTCCCGCTGCTGGAGAAGTCCAAGCAGGTCCAGGTGCGCGCGGAGCGGCGGACCTACCACGAGCGGGTCCGCGACCTGGTCGCCGAAGGCCAGCGGACCGGCGTCTTCCGCGACGACGTCCCGGCCGACCTGGTGATCAACTACCACTTCGGCGCCATTCACCGGCTCGGCATGTGGTACCACGCCGATGGCGAGCTGTCGGGGGAGCAGGTGGGGACGCACTTCGCGGACCTGATGCTGCGCAGTCTTCGTCCTTAATGGACTGTCCACAGCCGAGGGCTGGTACAGTCGGGGGCATGTCGAGCCCCGAAGCGTCCAGGACCGGGCTGCCGGTCTTCCCGGCAGCCCGGTAGCTCGCTTTCCCGGCCTCCGGGTTCCCGGGTGACCACGAAATCGTCCGTCGATCTCGTGCTCCCTGGAGTTTCGTGTGCCCCTGTACTTCCTCGCCCTGGCCGTGTTCGCCATGGGCACGTCCGAATTCATGCTGGCCGGGCTGGTGCCCGGCATCGCCGCCGCGCTCGGGGTTTCCCTGGCGCAGGCGGGGTACCTGACGTCGGCCTTCGCCGTCGGCATGGTCGCCGGCGCACCGCTGATGGCCGCGCTCGCGCGGTCGTGGCGGCGCCGGACCGCGTTGCTGTGTTTCCTGGCGCTGTTCGCCGTGACCCACGTCGCCGGCGGGCTGACGACGTCGTTCGCCGTCCTGCTCGGGACGCGGGTGGTGGCGTCCGTGGCGTACGCGGGCTTCCTCGCCGTCGCCTTGACCGCCGCCACCTCGCTCGTCCCGCCCGGGTGCCAGGGCCGGGCGCTCGCCGTCCTGCTGGGCGGCACGACCGTGGCCTGCGTCGCCGGGGTGCCGGGCGGGGCGCTGCTCGGCGCCGCGTTCGGCTGGCGGTCGGCGTTCTGGGTGGTCGCTCTGCTGTGCTTGCCCGCCTTCGCCGCGGTGTGGCGGGTCCCGGACACCCCGGCGGGCGCGAAGCCGTCCGGGCTGCGTGCCGAGCTCGCCGAGCTGCGCCCGCTGTCCGGCGTGCTCCTGCTCGGTGCGCTCGTCAACGCCGCCACGTTCGGCGTCTTCACCTACCTGGCGCCGCTGGCCGGTGGCGTCGCGCCGGTGCCGGTGGTGCTCGCCGCCTTCGGCACCGGGTGCTTCGCCGGCGTCACGGCGGCGGGGCGGCTCGCGGACCGGTGGCCGGGCCGGGTCGTCGCGATCGACGGGGTGGCGCTGCTCGGCGGCTGGATCGCCGCGGCACTGACCGCACACAGCCCGGCGGCGCTGGTCGCCCTCGCGTTCACCCAGGGCGCATCGTCGTTCCTGGTCGGCGGCACGCTGATCACCCGGATCCTGCAGCTGGCCACGAAGGCACCGACAATGGCGGGCTCGTACGCAACCGCGGCGCTCAACGGCGGCGCCACCGCCGGCCCCGTCCTCACCGGCGCGCTCCTCGGTGCGGTCAGCCCGTTCTGGGTCGCCGCGGCGCTCGTCGCGACGGCGTTGCTGCTGGCGTCGGCCCTACGCGGAAACTTCGTCACGCCGACGTGAGTGAGCCCCCCCAGCGCCCCAAGGTGGCCTTGGTTGCGTTCAACGCACCGAAGGCCACCTTGGGTGCGTTGAACGCACCGAAGGCCACATTGGGGCGCTGGGGGCTAGCCTGCGTCCCGGCCGAGGTAGGCCAGCACCGCCAGGACCCGGCGGTGCCCGGCGCCTTCATCGGACGGCAGCCCGAGCTTCGCGAAGATGTTCCTGATGTGCTTGAGGACCGCGCCGTCGCTGACGACCAGCAGCTCCGCGATCGTGCTGTTGTTGTAGCCCTCGGCCATCAGGCCCAGCACTTCGCGCTCCCGGGCGGTCAACGCCTCCAGGGGGTCCGCGGCGCGGTGGCGGGCCATCAGCCTGCCGATCACCTCGGGGTCCATCGCCGTGCCGCCGCCCGCGACCCGCCGGAGGGCGTCCAGGAACCGCTCGACCTTGCCGACGCGCTCCTTGAGCAGGTAGCCGACCCCGCCGACGCCGTCGGCGAGCAGCTCCACCGCGTAGCTCGTCTCCACGTGCGCCGAGAGCACCAGCACCGGCAGCGCCGGGTGGATCTCGCGGGCGCGGACGGCGGCGCGCAGGCCCTCGTCGCGGTGGGTCGGCGGCATGCGGACGTCCATCACCACCGCGTCGGGCCGCTCGCCCTCGATGAACGCCAGGAAGTCCTCGGCGTTGTCGACCGCGGCGGCCACCTCGATGCCCGCCGTTTTCAGCAGCAGGGAAAGGCCCTCGCGCAGCAAAGCGTCGTCTTCGGCGATCACGACCCGCATGGCAGCTCCACTCGCAGCACGGTCGGCCCACCGGGTGGGCTGGTCAGGGTGAGGGTTCCGTCGAAGGCTTCGGCGCGGCGGCGGATGCCGGCCAGCCCGCTGCCACGGGACTCGTCGGCACCGCCACGGCCGTCGTCGCGGATGTCCAGGCGCAGCAACGACGTCGTGCCGCCGAGCGTGATGTCCACTTGGGACGCGTCGGCGTGCTTGGTGATGTTGGCCAGTGCCTCGGCGACGACGAAGTACGCGGCGGCCTCGACCGCGGCCGGGCGGCCCGTCTCGTCCTCGACGGTGACGGCGGCCGGCACCGGGCTGCGCTCGGCGAGCGCACGCACCGCCCCGGCCAGGCCGCGTTCGCTCAGCAGCGGCGGGTGGATGCTGCGGACGACCGTGCGCAGCTCGGCCAGCGCGTCGGTCGCGGTGTCCTGCGCCTTGACCAGCAGGTCGCGCGCGGTGGCCGGGTCGCGCTCGTAGAGCTGGTCCGCGATCCCGAGCTGCAGCACGACCGCCGCGATCCGCGCCTGGGTGCCGTCGTGCAGGTCGCGCTCGATGCGCCGCAGCTCGGCGCCGTGCGCCTCCAGCGCCGCCGCGCGGGTCGCGGTCAGCTCGGCGACCCGGTCCGCCAGCACGACGCCCGGGGCGGGGGCGAGCAGCCGCTGCGCGGTCCGCGCCTTCCAGCGGGTGACACGCGGCAGCAGAAGGGACACCGCCGCCATCGCGAGCCCGGTGAGCACGCTCAACGCGGCCATCGGCCACGAGTTCACGACCAGCCCGAAGGAGCCTTCGATGCCGCCGGGCACGGTCGGCCAGACGAAGGCGAAGACGACCTGCTGGAGCGCGCCCAGCGGCAGGCCGAACGCCAGCGCACCCAGGAGCGTCCCGGTCGCGGCGTGGACCGCGAGCCACGCGAGGTCGCGGCGGGTCGCCGGGTCCTTCAACGGGGAGCCGTCGCGGTAGGGCTCGGGGATCGGCTCGCCGAGGTACCGCGCGGCCAGGCGGCGATCGACCCCGGTGGGCCGGCGCGCCAGCCGGATCATCGGGGCCAGCGACGGGATCCCGATGCCGAACGGGCACAGCAGCAGCACGGCGAACAGCCCGGTGAGGGCGAACATCGACAGCAGCGACGTGCCGGCGCCGACCACGAGGTAACGAACCGCCGACCAGCACTCGCGCAAGCGGGTCGTCACGCCCACAGTGTCCCACCCCACGTCCCACCCCACCGCCGGGGTAGTGCTGGCGCTACCCCGGATCCACCTCCCCACGGGATCGATCCGCCGGCCACACCGCCCTAGTTTTCCTTGGGAGAGAACGAAGGGGATCGAGATGACCACAGCGTATGCGCTGGAACTGACCGGGGTGCGGAAGGTGTACGGCTCCGGTGACGGCGCCGTCACCGCGCTCGACGGGGTGTCGGCGGAGGTGCGGCGGGGGACGTTCACCGCCGTGATGGGCCCGTCCGGCTCGGGCAAGAGCACCTTCCTGCACTGCGCGGCCGGCCTCGACCGGCCGACGTCGGGGCGGGTGCTGCTCGGCGGCACCGAGATCGGCAGGCTGAAGGAACGGCAGCTGACGGAGCTGCGGCGCACCCGGATCGGGTTCGTCTTCCAGGCCTACAACCTGCTGCCGTCGCTGAACGTGCTGCAGAACATCACGCTGCCGCTGCGGCTCGCCGGCACCAAGCCGGACCCGAAGTGGCTGCGGGAGGTCGTCGACGGCGTGGGGATCGCGAACCGGCTGGAGCACCGCCCGGCGGAGCTGTCCGGCGGGCAGCAGCAGCGCGTGGCGATCGCGCGGGCGCTCGTCACCCGGCCCGAGGTGGTGCTGGCCGACGAGCCGACCGGCGCCCTCGACACCCGCACCGGCCGGCAGGTGCTCGACCTGCTCCGCGTGATCGTCGAGGAGATGGGGCAGACCGTCCTGATGGTCACGCACGACCCGGTCGCGGCCTCCGCCGCGCACGGCGTGCTCTTCCTGGCCGACGGCAAGCTGGCCGGGCACCTCCCGCACCCCACCCCCGAGCGGGTGGCGGAGCGGATGACGCACCTCGGGGAGTGGTGAGCGTGCTGTCCCTCGCCTGGCAGACGATCCGGAGCAGGCTCGGCGGGTTCGCCGGCGCGTTCCTCGCGATCCTGTGCGGCACCGCGCTGGTGGCCGCCTGCGGGATCCTCATGGAGTCCGGCCTGCGCGCCGGGGTCCCCACCCAGCGGTACGCCGCCGCGGCGGTCGTCGTCGGCGGGGCGCAGAGCGTGCGCCCGCCCGGCGCCGACGCCCTGTCCGCCGAGCAGGTCGGCGAGCAGCCGACGGTCCCGGCGGCGCTGGCCGGGCGGATCGCCGCGGTGCCCGGGGTGCGCGCGGCGGTCGTGGAGCAGAGCTTCCCGGCACAGGTCGTGACCACCGACGGCCAGGTGCTCGCCGGGCGGGAGTCGCTGGGGCACAACTGGGACGCGGCCGTGCTGGCGCCGTTCACCCTGCGCGGCGGCGACGCACCCGCGACCGCGGGCGAGGTCGTGCTGGACGCCGACTCCGCGCGCCGGGCCGGCGTCGGCATCGGCGGGCAGGTGCGGATCACGACCCGGGCGGGCACGGTGGCGTACAAGGTGAGCGGCGTCGTCGACGGCACCTCGCGCCAGTCGGCGGTCTTCTTCACCCCCGAACGAGCCGCGGAGCTGGCCGGACGGCCCGGTCGGGCGCACGCGATCGGCGTCCTCGCCGAGCCGGGGACCGAGCCGGAGACGCTCGCCGAGCGGGTGCGGGCCGTCACCGGCGGCGCCGAGGTGGCCACCGGCGTCGAGCGCAGCAGCATCGAGTTCCTCGACGTCAGCCAGACGCGGGTGCTGCTGCTGGCCATCGCCGGCTCGTTCGGCGGGTTCGCGCTGCTCGTCGCGGTGTTCGTGGTGGCGAGCACGCTGGCGCTGACCATCAACCAGCGCCGCCGGGAGTTCGCGCTGCTGCGTGCGGTCGCGGCGACCCCGCGGCAGATCCGCAAGCTCATCGGCACCGAGACGACGCTGATCGCGCTCGTCGCCGGCCTGCTGGGCAGCGTGCTCGGCCTGGCGGTCGCGGGTGGCCTGCGGGACGCGTTCGCCGCGATCGGCGTGATCCCGGCGGACTTCGGGCTGGCGATCAGCCCGCTCCCGCTGCTGGCCGCGATCCTGCTCGGCCTGGGCGCGGCCCGGCTGGCCGCCTGGGCGGCGTCCCGGCGGCCGTCGTCGATCCGGCCCGTCGAGGCGCTGGGCGAGGCCGCGGTGGAACGCCGTGAGCTCGGCCGGGTCCGCCTGCTCACCGGCTGGGGCCTGGTGCTGGCCGGCGTCGGCGGCACGCTCGTCCCGCTGTTCCTGCGCGGGGACATCGCCGCCGCCACCTCGTCGATGGCGACACTGGTGATCGTCATCGGGCTGGCCGTGGTCGGGCCGCAGGTGACCGGGCTGGTGATGCGGCTCCTGGTGCCCGTGCTGGCCCGGCTCTGGCGGATCAGCGGGTACCTCGCGGGGGCGAACACCCACGCCAACGCCCGGCGCGTCGCGGCGGCGGTGACGCCGGTGATGCTGGCGGTGGCCTTCGCGCTCGCCACCTTCTACGGCCCGACGGCGGCCACGGCGGCGGCCCGGCAGGAGACGGCCCGGTCGACGACCGCCGACTACGTGCTCACGGCACCGGGCGGCGTCGCGCCGGAGGTGGCCGCGGCGGCCGGCCGGGTGCCGGGGGTCGCGGCGGCGACCCCGGTGGTCCGCACGTCCGTGATCACCGCGACGCCGCTGGCCGACAGCGTGGAGGTCAAGCGGACGCCGGCGCAGGGCTTGGCGGGCGACCACGCGGGAGCCGCCCTCGAACTGGGCGTCGACGCCGGCCGGCTCACCGACCTGACCGGCGACACCGTGGCGCTGAGCCGCGCGGAAGCGGACTGGCTGGACAAGGAGCTCGGCGACGAAGTGGAGTTCTACTTCGGCGACGGCGTCCCGGCGAAGCTGCGGCTGGTCGCCACCTACACGCACGACCTGGCCTTCGGCGACTTCGTGCTGCCGGTCGCACTGGCCCGCGAGCACATCGGCGGCCGCCTGGACGATTCGGTGCTGGTCCGGCGGCAACCCGGCGCCGACGCGGACGCGGTGGCCACGGCGCTGAGCGCCCTGCCGTACCCGGGTTTGGTGCTGGCCCCGGCGTCGGCCACCACCGCCCCGGAGGGAGGCGAACGGCAGGCGCAGTTCTACCTGAACCTGGTCGCGGCCGGGGTGATCGTCGGGTACCTGGCGATTTCGGTGGCCAACACGCTGGTTCTGACGACCGCGCAGCGCAGCCGGGAGTTCGCGCTGCTGCGGCTGATCGGCACGACCCGCCGCCAGGTGACCCGCATGATGCGGCTGGAAGCACTGGTCACGGTCGGGATCGCGATCGGCATGGGGACGCTGGTGGCCCTGATCCCCCTGGCCCTGCTGAACATCGGGCTGCGGGGCAACCCGGTCCCGGCCGGACCGCCGTCCGTCTACTTCGGAATCATCGCCGGTGCGGCCGTGCTCGGGATGGCGGCGATCGGGGTGGCGACGTCGGTGGCGCTGCGGGCCCGGCCGATCGACGCGATCGGCGTCCGCGAATAGCGGGTGCGGGGTGCGCCGGCCCGGCGCACCCCGCCGCCGGGTCAGCAGGCCGTGTGGGTGTCCTCGCCCGTATAGGACGACACCAGGTACTGCGTCGTCTGGCCGAGCAGGGCCGCGGTGCCCGCGGGCACGCACTTTTCGCCGATCAGGTTCTTGAAGACGCCGCCGTAGGTCAGGGAATAGACCTTGATCTTCGTGGCGGCGCCGCCGCAGTTGCCCCAGTGGTAGTCGCGGGCGTTCGGCCCGGCCGCCCCCTGCGTCGAGTAGTTGCCGCAGGTGACCGACTCCGACGCGGACGCCGGGCCCGCCGCCAGGGGCAGGGCCGTCACGGCCAGGCCGAGCGCGACCGCCGCCGCAATGCGTTTCATGGAACCCCCCGTGGGTGTGGGAAAACAGTGCGGCGCCCACGCTAGCGCTTTCCGGGAGAAGCAAATCCCCCTCAATTCCTAGGGGTTGACGGAAGGTCCGCCCCGCGGGAACATCGAAACTTTCCGAAAGTTATTGCCCCACCAGTGGTACCCCTCGCATGCTTTTGGCATCCTGGCTCGCCCGCCAGCCTCGACGAGGAGGAAGCATGCACACCAAGAACCGTAGCCGTTTCAGGGTCTTCGTCACCGGGGCGGCCCTTGCGCTGGCCGCCACGCTCGTACCCGGTGTCGCCAGCGCCGACACGGTCATCACGACCAACCAGACCGGGAACAACAACGGCTACTACTACTCGTTCTGGAGCGCCGGCGGCGGCTCGGTCTCCATGACGCTCGGTTCCGGCGGCAACTACCGGACGAACTGGAGCAACGTCAACAACTTCGTCGCCGGCAAGGGCTGGAGCAACGGCAGCCGGCGGACCGTGAACTACTCCGGCAGCTTCAACCCCTCCGGCAACAGCTACCTGACGCTCTACGGCTGGACGTCCAACCCGCTCGTCGAGTACTACATCGTCGACAGCTGGGGCAGCTGGCGGCCGACCGGGACGTACAAGGGCAGCGTGACCAGCGACGGCGGCACCTACGACATCTACCAGACGACCCGCTACAACGCGCCGTCCGTCGAGGGCACCAAGACGTTCAACCAGTACTGGAGCGTGCGCCAGCAGCGGCGGACCGGCGGCAGCATCACCACCGGCAACCACTTCGACGCGTGGGGCCGCGCCGGCATGCGGCTGGGCAGCTTCAACTACTACATGATCATGGCGACCGAGGGCTACCAGAGCAGCGGCAACTCCAACATCTCGGTGGGCTGACCGTGCGCGCGTGGAGCACCCTCCTGGCCACGGCGGTCATCGCCGTGGCGAGCACGGTCGCCGTCACGCCGGCGCAAGCGGCGGCGTGCAACGGGTACGTCGGCCTGACGTTCGACGACGGGCCGTCGAACGCCAAGACCCCGGCCCTGCTGAACGCGCTGCGGCAGAACGGGTTGCGGGCCACGATGTTCAACGAGGGCCAGTACGCGGCCGCGTACCCGGCGCAGGTCCGTGCCCAGGTGAGTGCGGGGATGTGGGTCGGCAACCACAGTTACACGCACCCGCACCTCGGCCAGCTGAGCCAGGCTCAGGTGGATTCGGAAATTTCCCGGACCCAGCAGGCGATTTCGGCCGCGGGCGGCGGTACGCCCCGGCTGTTCCGCCCGCCGTACGGGGAAACGAACGCGACGGTCCAGTCGGTGGCGTCCCGCTACGGCCTCCGCCAGATCATCTGGGACGTCGATTCGGGTGACTGGAACAACGCGAGCGTCGACGCGATCGTCCAGGCCAACGCCCGGCTCTCGAACGGCCAGGTCATCCTGATGCACGAATGGCCGGCCAACACCCTTTCCGCCATTCCGCGCATCGCCCAGACGCTCGCGGCCCGCGGGCTGTGCGCCGGGATGATCTCGCCGCAGACGGGGCGGGCGGTCGCCCCGGCCTGAGGCGTGCGGGAGGTGGCGCGGCGATTGCACCCCGCCGTGCCACCTCCCGACCCGCGCAAGCGGCCGACCGCCGACGGCGGGACGCGCTCACCGTCGACCTGAAGAGCCGGCGCCGCCGGACCGCCCGCCGCGCCGGTGCCGTCGTCGGCCGTGCCCTTCCCGGTTTCCGGTGATCAATCACTGCCCGTAGCCCCAGCAGGGGGAGGACGTCTCACCCGATCGTGTGGTTTGAAGTCACGAAAATCCGTCATGCATTCACTCCGCATCACCGGGTGCGTCACTCTCCCCGGCTCCTAAGCTCAGCCAAAACAGTCTGCATTGGACAGTGGCCGTCGAGGGCCCGGCTGGGTGGAGTGAACCTTGAAGAGACTGATGGCTTTCGGGGCGGTGCTCCTGTTCGCTGCGACGGTGCTGCCGTTGACCGTCCCGGCCGGACCCGCGCTGGCGGACGCCTCGGACGGCACCTTGACCGTCCGGGTGATCCGTGACCTGAACGGCAACGGGAACCACGACCCCGCACTGGAAACCGGGGTGGCCGGGATCCCGGTGAAGGCCACCGACCCCGGCGGCGGCACGGCCACCGGGACCACCGGCGCGGACGGCACCGTCAAGCTGGCCACCGCCGGGCTGGCCGGCGGGAAGTACCGGGTCGAGGCGAGCGTCCCCGCGTCGATGCCGTACCTGAAGCCGGCCCCGGCGGGTGGCGGGCTGAGCAGCCTCATCGCGTTCGCCGACGTCTCCGGCGGCAAGAAGGCCGACCTGACGATGGGGCTGTGGAACCCGGCGGACTACTGCCAGGAGAACCCCACGCTGGTCACCGCCTGCCAGCGCAACGGCATCGCGCCCGGGATCGACGCCACGGCCCGTTCCCTGGTGAGCTTCCCGTTCACCGCGCGGGGGACGGGGAGCCCGCCCACCGCACTGGCCACCCAGGGCGACACCGGGACGGTCTACGGCATCGCCTACCGCAAGGCGGACAAGCGCGTCTTCTCCAGCGCGTTCGCCAAGCGGGCCACGGCCTACGGCCCCGGCGGCCCCGGTGCGATCTACGTGACGAACCCGGCGACCAAGGCCACCACGCTGTTCACGAAGGTGCCCGCCACCGGCAGCACGGCGCACGCCATGCAAACGGACTTCGACCTGGCGTTCTCGAACGTGGTGGGCAAGGAAAGCCTCGGTGCGATGCGCATCAGCGAGGACGGCACCACGTTGTTCGTGGTGAACCTGGCCGACCGCAAGCTCTACCTCTACGACGCGACCGCGGCGACCGTGGCCGCGCCGAAGGCGAGCTACGCGATTCCGAACCCCGGCTGCCCCGCGGCCGGTGACTGGCGGCCCAGTGGCCTCGGTGTGCACGACGGCGTCGTCTTCGTCGGTGGGGTGTGCTCCGGCGAATCGACGCAGAAGGCAGCCGACATGCGCGTGGTGATCCGCGGCTTCGACGCCGCCGCGGGCACGTTCGGCGCGGTGCTCGTCGACCACCCGCTGGACTTCAAGCGGGGCGACACCTTGTGGAACGGCAGCAACACGCACTCCTGGAACCCCTGGCAGGCCGCCTACCAGCCGCCGGCACCCCAGGCCGGGCACCTGCTCGCCCACCCGGAACCGCTGCTGACCGACATCCGTGCCGAGGCCGGGGGTGACCTCGTGCTCGGCTTCCGGGACCGCTTCGGCGACCAGGGCGGGCACGACATGCCGCCGTCCGCGGGATCCACCGAGAAGTACGACACGGTCAGCGGCGGCGACCTGAACCGGGTCTGCCGCCAGGCCGGCGGCTACGTGTGGGAAGGGACTTCGGGCTGCCCGAACAACAACAGCGCGGAAGCCAGCGGCGGCGGGGAACCGGCTGACGTCGTCGAGTACTACCCCGGTGAGTACTACAGCGACGCCACCCACGGCAAACCGCACAACGAGACCGCGCAGGGCGGCATCGCCGTGGTCCACGGGGCCGCGCGGATGCCCGCGACGGTGATGGACCCGACGAACATCAACACGGGTGGCATCGGCTGGTTCGACCGAGCCGACGGCACGATGATGAACAGCGGCTACTCGAACAGCTACCTCGTCAACGATTCGAGCACCGAAGGCTGGGCCAAGGCCAACGGCCTGGCCGACCTGGAGGCGCTCTGTGACAACGCGCCGGTCCAGCTCGGCAACCGGGTGTGGTTCGACACCGACGCCGACGGCGTCCAGGGCCCGGCCGAGCCGGCGGTCGCGGGGGCCAAGGTGCAGCTGCTGCCCTGCGACGGCAAGGGGGCGGCGCTGGCCACCAAGACGACCGGCGCCGTCGGCGAGTACTACTTCGGCGCCGCGGACGGGCTCAAGGCCGGCACCTGCTACACGGTGAAGTTCGACTACTCGGGCGTCGACACCGCCACGCTGCCGGGCGCACCACCGCTGTCGAGTATCAAGTGGACGGTCGCGAAGGCGGGGGGCAACCCGGCCATCGACTCCGACCCCGACCCGGCCACCGGCACCGTCAAGGTGACGATGGGCCCCGCGGGTTCGGTGGACCACACCGTCGACGCCGGCCTGTTCGCCCCGCGGAACCGGCTCGGGGACTTCGTGTGGGCCGACACGAACGGCAACGGCCTGCAGGACACCGGTGAGCCGGGTGTGCCGGACGTGCCGGTGGTCCTGAAGGACGGCGGCGGGAAGCAGGTCGCGACGACCAAGACGGGGCCGGACGGGAAGTACCTGTTCGACGGCCTGGCGGACGGCGCGTACCAGGTGTGCTTCGACCTGAAGAAGCTGCCACCCGCGTACGCGGGTTACCTGGCGACGAAGCCGGACGCCGGTGACGACACGAAGGATTCCGACGCCGACCCGGCGACGGGGTGCACCCCGGTGACGACGCTCGGCCCGGCCAAGCGCGAGGACCTGACCCTGGACGCGGGGATCCGGCCGCCGAACCGGCTCGGGGACTTCGTGTGGGCCGACACGAACGGCAACGGCCTGCAGGACACCGGTGAGCCGGGTGTGCCGGACGTGCCGGTGGTCCTGAAGGACGGAAACGGGAAACAGCTGGCCACGACGAAGACGGGCCCGGACGGGAAGTACCTGTTCGACAACCTGCCCGATGGTGCTTACCAGGTGTGCTTCGATCGCACGAAGCTGCCGGCGGACTTCGCCGATTGGCAGTGGACCAAGCCGGACGCGGGTGAGGATTCGAAGGACTCCGACGCCGACACGGCGAGCGGGTGCACTCCGGTCACCACGCTCGGGATCGACCGCCGGGAGGACCTGACCCTGGACGCGGGGTTGGTCGAGCCGCGCAACCGGCTCGGGGACTTCGTGTGGATCGACCGCAACGGCGATGGCTTGCAGGACGCCGGCGAGCCGGGTGTGCCGGACGTGCCGGTGGTCCTGAAGGACGGCGGTGGGAAGCAACTGGCGGCCACGCAAACGGGGCCGGACGGGAAGTACCTGTTCGACGATCTGCCGGATGGGTCTTACCAGGTGTGCTTCGACATCGCGCACTTGCCTGCGCCGGTTGCGGATTACAAGCTGACCAAGCCGGATGCCGGGGACGACGGGAAGGACTCGGATGCGGACCCGGTGAGCGGGTGCACGCCGGTGGTCCAGCTCGGTGTGGGGAAGCGGGAGAACCTGACTCTTGATGCCGGTCTGGTTGCCCCGCCGAATCGCCTCGGCGACTTCGTCTGGGCCGACACGAACGGCAACGGCCTGCAGGACGCCGGTGAGCCGGGCGTCCCGAAGGTGCCGGTGGTGCTGAAGGACGCCGACGGCAAGCAACTCGCGGCCACGAGCACGGGACCGGACGGGAAGTACCTGTTCGACAACCTGCCCGATGGTGCTTACCAGGTGTGCTTCGATCGCACGAAGCTGCCGGCGGACTACGCCGACTGGCAGTGGACCAAGCCGGACGCGGGTGAGGATTCGAAGGACTCCGACGCCGATGCCGACACCGGGTGCACGCCCGTGGTGAAGCTGGGCCCGGGCAAGCGGGAGGACCTGACCTTGGACGCGGGGTTGGTCGAGCCGCGCAACCGGCTCGGGGACTTCGTGTGGATCGACCGCAACGGCGATGGCTTGCAGGACGCCGGCGAGCCGGGTGTGCCGGACGTGCCGGTGGTGCTGAAGGACGGCGACGGCAAGCAGGTCGCGACGGCCAAGACGGGCGCGGACGGGAAGTACCTGTTCGACGACCTGCCGGACGGGTCTTACCAGGTGTGCTTCGACATCGCGCACCTTCCGGCGCCGGTTGCGGACTACAAGCTGACCAAGCCGGACGCCGGGGACGACGCGAAGGACTCCGACGCGGATCCGGCGACCGGGTGCGCCCCGGTGGTCCAGCTCGGCCTGAGGAAGCGGGAGAACCTGACCCTCGACGCGGGTCTCGTCGCACCGCCGAACCGCCTCGGCGACTTCGTCTGGGCCGACACGAACCGCAACGGCCTGCAGGACCCGGGCGAGCCGGGCGTCCCGGACGTGCCGGTCGTGCTGAAGGACGGCGACGGCAAGCAGGTGGCGGCGACGAAGACGGGTCCGGACGGGAACTACCTGTTCGACGGCTTGCCGGACGGGTCTTACCAGGTCTGCTTCGACCGGACCAAGGTGCCCTCGCAGTACGCCGGTTGGCAGTGGACGAAGCCGGCCGCGGGCGACGACGGGAAGGACTCGGATGCCGATCCGGCGACCGGGTGCGCCCCGGTGGTCCAGCTCGGCGTGGGCAAGCGGGAGAACCTGACCCTCGACGCCGGTCTGGTCGAGCCGCGCAACCGCGTCGGCGACTTCGTCTGGCTCGACCGCAACGGCAACGGCCTGCAGGACCCGGGTGAGCCGGGTGTGCCGGACGTGCCGGTGGTGCTCAAGGATGGCGACGGCAAGCAGGTCGCGACGGCCAAGACGGGGCCGGACGGGAAGTACCTGTTCGACGACCTGCCGGACGGGCCGTACCGGGTCTGCTTCGACACGGGCGGCCGCAAGCTGACGAAGCCGGACGTGGGTCCCGACAACACGAAGGACTCCGACGTCCAGCCGTCCGACGGGTGCACCGAGGTGGTCACCTTGGGGCCGGCGAAGCGCGAAGACCTCGGTCTGGACGCCGGCGTGCTCACCTCGCCGGGGTCGACGGTTCCGCCGAAGGCCCGTCCGCTGTCGAGCACCGGGTTCCCGGGTGACTGGCTGGCGGCGCTGGGTGGTCTCGCGGTGGCCGCGGGCATCGCGGCCCTGCTGGCGGCCCGCCGGGCCCGCGGAACACGGTGACAGTCAGGGCCTGAGTCCGAGCGCCCCAATGTGGCCTTCGGTGCGTTGGACGCACCGAAGGCCACATTGGGTGCGTTGGACGCACCCAAGGCCACATTGGGGCGCTTGGTCTCTCAGGTGAGCAGTGCGTGCCCCAGCGGGACGTCGGCGGCGAAGCCGGGCAACACCAGGAAAGTCGCCGACGCCGTCGTCGTCGCGTAGCGCAGCAGGGCGTCTCCTTCGTTCATCCGGTGCTGGGTGGCCACGAACGTCCGCAGTTCCCGCTGGAAGGAGATGAACAGCAGCCCCTCTTCGGAGCTGTACCCGCGTCGCAGCATCAGGCCCGCCCCGGCGGCCAGCGGGTGCGCTCGCCGCACGTGCGCGTCGGCCGGGATGAGGTACTCGCCGTCCGGGGTCTTGGCGCCGAGGTCGAGCTCCGGGCCGGACAACGGTTCCGCCGTCGCCTTGCGGCGGCCGATCACCCGCTCCTGTGCGGCCACCGGCAAGGCGTGGAAGGCCGCGGTGTCCAGCCGGATCGCGCGCACCACGGCGATCGTGCCGCCGCGGACCGCGGGCGGGCCGCCGAGCCACACGTCGGCGGCCAGTTCGGCGTCGGTCCTCGGGCTCACGATGCCATCGGCGAAGCCGAGCACGTTGCGTGCCGATCCGTCCGAAGAGGACGGTCCGCGGAAGCCGGTTCGCCGCCAGCGCAAGGACAGCTCCGTGCCGGCGGTGAGCTCGGTCGTCGCCAGGGCGGCGACGAGCGGTTCGTCCGCGCAGACCTGGAGCAGGAGGTCACCGCCGCGGTCGCGGGGTTCGTCGCCGGGGAAGACCGGCAGGTCCTGCGCTCCGGGCAGGTCCGGGGCGATGGCCGTGACGATCCGCGGGCCGAGCCCGGCCGTGACCGTCAGGCGGGCCGCCGGCAGGTCGGCGAGCGCGGGGTCACCGCCCGCGGCCAAGGCCGCCACCCGCCGTCCGAGCGCGGCCAGCAGCGCACCGAGCCGCACCCGGTCGTCGCCGTGCGGCAGATCCCAGACGGACAGGTCCACGTGGCGCTGCGGCGGCGCGGGCCGCACGATTCCGGCCTGCTGGACACCGAAGGCGTCCACCACGTCCGGATCCGAAGCCGCGGCCGGCGCGGAACAGGCGGACACCAGGCCGGCACCGGCGCCGAGCAGCACCGAGCGGCGGGACAACGGGGGAGGAGTGGCCACGCGCGGATTGTGCCGCTTCGCCGTCGCGGAACCGGCGCTTGTCACTCCACCAGGTGGCATTTCGCGTCGCAGGGGCGGCGGGAGCCGGAACACTCCTATGGTTTCGCCGTGCGTGCGCTTTCGGTTTTCCTGGTCTCCGTCCTGGCTGTCGCCGGCTGTACTTCGCCGCCCCGGCCGGATCCGTTCCGGCCGGATGCCGCCGGAGCCGCGACCATCCGGGTGCCGCAGGACGCGCCCACCGTGCAGCAGGCCGTGGATTCCGCGCGGCCGGGCGACCTCGTGCTCGTCTCCCCGGGCGTGTACCGCGAGCCGGTGCGGATCACCGTGCCCGACCTCGTGCTGCGCGGTACGGACCGCAACCTGGTCGTGTTCGACGGCGAAGTGCGCCGGGCCAACGGGATCGTGGTCACCGCGTCCGGGGTCGCGGTGGAGAACCTGACCGTCCGCAACCACGTCCTGAACGGCGTGCTTGTCACCGGGATGGCGGACGAGAACGGCGGCCTGGCGCGGGGCAGCGACGGCTACACCCGGCTCGACCCGGCCCTTTTTCCGCCGGTGCAGGGCTTCCGCGTCTCGTACGTGACGGCGAACAACAACGGGCTGTACGGCGTCTACGCCTTCGACTCCCAGCACGGGGTGATCGAACACAGCTACGCGTCCGGCAGCGCGGATTCCGGCTTCTACGTCGGCCAGTGCCACCCGTGCGACATCGTGGTCCGCGGGAACGTCGCCGAACGCAACGCGGTGGGCTACGAAGGCACGAACGCGTCCGGGGGGATGGCCGTGGTGGGCAACCGGTTCGTCGGGAACCGGGTGGGCTTGTCGGCGAACTCGGACTACCAGGAGGCGTTCGTGCCGCAGCGGGACGGGGCGATCGTCGGCAACCTGGTGGCGGCGAACGCCCAGCCGGGCAGCCCGGCGCAGGCCGACGGCGGGTTCGGCGTCGGCATCGGGATCGCCGGCGGCACCCGGAACCTGCTGGCCCGCAACCTCGTCACCGGCCACCCCGGCGCCGGGATCGCGCTCGCCTCGGCCGAAGACCTCGCGCCGTCGGACAACCGGCTGGTCGGGAACGTGCTGTCCGGCAACGGCGTCGACGTCGCCTACGCGGCTTCGGAGCGGGCACCGGGGAGCGGGAACTGCCTGCAGGACAACGTCTTGACGAGTACCGCACCGGCCGGGCTCGCCGGGACGATGGCCTGCCCGGGGCATCCCGGTGCGGCGGCCGGGGTGCGCCTGTCCCTGCCACCGGCCCCGCGCGGGGTGCCGTTCCCCGACGTGGCCGCGCCGCCCGGGCAGCCGGGCCTGCCGGCCGCGGCGACGGCGCCCCCGCGGCCCGCGCGCGGCCTGCCCGGGCCGATCGACCTCGACGGCTACCCCGTGCCACCGATCGCCCTGCTGGCCGAGCACGCCGGCGTCAAGCTGTGAAGCGCCGGACGGCGTTGGCGGTGGTGCTGCTGGTGGCCGCGTGCGGGGCGGACCCGCAGCCGCGTCCACTGTCGGCGGCGGAGGCCGAACGGCTCGCGCTCGCCCGGTTCGCCAACTACCGGTTCCGGACGGCGAACTTCACGGCCACGGTCCCGACCGGCGCCGGCCGGATCGCGTTGCGGGGACGCGTGGACTTCGTCGAGCACCTGGGTTACGCCGAGATGAGCACCGACGGCCGTCAGGACGAGGCATCGGGCGGGTTGCTGCAGTGGACCCCGGCGGCGGTGGCGTTCCGGGGCGGGCCGGGCCAGGCCGCGGCGGACCCGCCGCCCCCGGACCGCTGGCAGTACCGCCCGCTCCAGCCGGGCCCCGAACTCGACACGGCGCTGCGGCTCGTCCTCGGGCTGGGTGCGGACCGGCCGGACAACGTGCAGTTACTGAGGCAGAGCTCGGCCAGGTGGGTCCGCGCGGACACGATCGGCGACGTCGCGGTCGACGTGATCGACGGTCCCCGGCCGGCCCAGGCAACGGAGGCGCCGGAGGCGGCCCGGGTGCGGTACTGGCTGGACGCGGCGGGCTTGCTGCGGCGGGTCGAGGCCCGGGTGGGCGACCGGCCGGACCCGGTCGTGGTCGGCTTCGCCCCGGCGACATCGCCGCCACCGGACCCGCTGGCGGCTTTCGCCCGATGAGCCGCCGGGCCGCACGGCCGGGCACTTTCACGTGAAAGTGCCCCGGAGCGCGGCCCCCCGGAGCTTTCACGTGAAAGCTCCGGGCGGGCGGTGCCGGGGTGGGGCGGGGGTGGGTCAGCGGGCCGGGCGCAGGTGGTCGGTGCGCCAGTGGCGTCCCCGCCGCGGCGTCCGCCAATGGCGTCCTCGCCACGGCCGCACCGGGCCCCGAGCCGCCACGAAGGCCGGCTGGTGCTCGGCGAAGCCCTCCGCCGTGATTCCCATCAGCACCGGGTAGCGGACCTCTCCGCGGCGCAGCTCCGTGTCCCGCGGCCGGCCTTCCTCGCGGAAACCCAGCTCTCCGTGCAGGGCCAGCGAGGCGAAGTTGCTGCCGTTGATGCTGACTTCGCACTTGCGGTAGCGCCGCAGCTCGAACATGTACGCCAGCAGGACCCGCACCGCGTCGGCGGCGTACCCGCAGCGGCGGTACTGCGGCCCGATCCCGATGCCGTAGCTGAAGTGGCCGGTGGCCGGGTCGGCCTGGATCCAGATCGACCCGACCAGCGTCCGGTTGTGCAGCGTCTCGATCGCGAAGTGGAAGTCCTCACCGGAATCGGCCGCGCCGCGGTGCGTCGCCCAGTGGCGGTAGCCGCCGATCTGCCGGTCCGAAGCCCGGTCGAACCCGATCAGGGTGCGGTGATCCGCCGGGCGGACCTCCCGCAACCGCACCTTCCACCCCGCCCAGCTCATCGGCAGTGATGGTACAGCCCGATCACCAGTGGCACTGCGTGGTCATGTCGTCGATCCGGACGAACCCGGACGAGCCGCTCGCGCGGACGATCGCCTTGACGAACACCGGGTTGACGCCGTTGAGGTTCCACCGGGCGGTGCCGGCGCCGACGTCGAACCCGGCCGCGGCGGCCGGCGAGAGCGAGGAGGAACAACGCGTCGTCCTGCGCACAGCGCTCGGCCGTGCACCTCGCGCGGACCCACCCCGACGGCTACCTGCGGCACCGCGTCGAACTCCAGGTGGCCGAGGACTGACTGTCACAAGCTTCGCCCGGCCGGTGTCTTGAGGTCGTCCCACCCGACGACCCCAGTGAAGGACGACCCCAGTGAAGGACGAAGCCATGGACACCCGCATCGACCTGTTCACCACCGAGACCGGCTCCCGGCTGGCCAAGCGGTTCGCCGGCCTCGGGCAGGTCATCGACCGGTCGCCGCTGCCGAAGCTCACCCGCGAACTGGTCAGCCTGCGAGCCAGCCAGATCAACGGGTGCGGCTGGTGCCTCGACATGCACGCCAAGGAGGCCGCCGCGGCCGGGGAGTCGGCGGTCCGGCTGGCACTCGTCGCCGCCTGGCGGGAGTCGACGGTGTTCAGCGAAGCCGAGCGGGCCGCGCTCGCGCTGGCCGAGGAGGGCACCCGGCTCGCCGACGCCGCCGAAGGCGTGTCCGACGAGACCTGGGCCCGCGTGCGCGAACACTACGACGACGAGCAGGTCGCCGCGCTGGTCTCGCTGGTCGCCCTGATCAACGCCGCCAACCGGCTCGCGGTGATCGTGCACCAGAAGGGCGGCTCCTACGAAGCGGGGATGTTCGCCGCCGCTGCCGAACACGGCTGACCGGCACGCTTCGGCAGCGCGGCGAGGACGGCGCCGGCCGTTACCGGGCGGGGACGGTGATGGTCTTGTACTCGGTGTAGGTGCCGAGCCCGACGGCGCCGTACTCGCGGCCGAGGCCGCTGGCCTTGAACCCGCCGAACGGGCCGTCGAAGCCGATCGGGGCCCCGTTGATCGTGACCGTGCCGGTGCGCACGCGGCGGGCCACGGCGAGCGCGTGCGCCGGGTCCGCCGACCACACCCCGCCGGACAGGCCGTACTCGGAGTCGTTGGCGATGCGGACGGCGTCGTCTTCGTCGTCGTAGGCGATGACGACCAGGACCGGGCCGAAGATCTCCTCCTGCGCGATGCGCATCGCGTTGTCGACGTCGGCGAAGAGCGTCGGCGTGACGTAGTTGCCCTTTTCCAGTCCCGGCGGGACTTCCGGGCCGCCGGTGACGAGCCGCGCGCCCTCTTCGACGCCGAGGCGGATGTAGTCGCGGACGCGCTGCTGCTGGTCGCGGCGGATCATCGGGCCGATGAACGTCGTGTCGTCGGCCGGGTCGCCGACGCCGAGGGATTCGACCAGGTCCTTCAGGCCGGCGACGACCTCTTCGTAGCGGCCGCGCGGCGCGAGGACGCGGGTCTGCGCGATGCACGATTCGGCGTTGTTGAGCAGGGAACCGAACTTCACGCCCTGGATCGCCGCGCCGAGGTCGGCGTCGGGCAGGACGATCATCGCCGACTTGCCGCCGAGTTCGAGGCTGACGCGCTTGAGCTGTTCGCCGGCCAGCGACGCGATGCGGCGCCCGGCGCGGGTGGATCCGGTGAAGGCGATCTTGTCGACGCCCGGGTGCTTGACCAGGTGCTCGCTGGTCTCGCGGTCGGCGGGCAGGACGCTGATGGCGCCCTCGGGCAGGCCGGCCTCCGCGAGCAGTTCCGCGAGGAGGTTCATGCTCAGCGTGTTCTCGGGCGAGACCTTGAGGACCACGGTGTTGCCGGCGAGCAGCGCGGGGATGATCTTGGCGGACGCCGAGGAGAACGGCGAGTTCCACGGGATGATCGCGGCGACCACGCCGATCGCTTCGCGGCGCACGACCGAGCGGAACGGCGCGGCGGGATCCGACGGCTCGAGCGTTTCCTCCCAGCCGAATTCCGCGGCCGCCTTCAGGTAGGCGTCGGCCTGCCGGGTCAGGCCTGGCTGGCCGGCCTTCGTGAACCAGTGGGCCGAGCCGTTTTCCGCGGAGATGAGCGCGGCGATCTCGTCGGCGCTTCTCGCGCAGGGCGGCCAGCTTGCGGACGACGGCGATCCGGTCCGCGGGTGAAGTGCGCGGCCACGGGCCCGCGTCGAAGGCCGTCCGGGCGGCCGCGACGGCGCGGTCGACGTCGGCGGGCAGCGCGCCTGCGCGGCGCGGCCGATGACCGAGTTGTCGTGCGGGGAACGGATGTCCAGCAGTTCGGTGCTGCTCGGCGCGGTCCACTTACCGCCGATGAACAGTTCTTCGCAGGTGATCACTGCTACCTCCTCGACCAGTTATCTGTCACATCAAGGTAGCACTTAACGGCAGCAATGAGCGCACCAGTGAGTCACTGCACAGGGGCGTTAGCTTCGCGGAGTGTCTCAGTGTTGTGACGGTATGGTCGGGGGGTGAGAGCCGACGCCGCACGCAACCTCGAACTGCTGCTGACCACGGGCGCCCGCATGCTCGCCGAAGACCCGGCCACGAGCATCGCGGCGATCGCGGCGGAGGCGGGGGTGGACCGCCGCACGGTGTACCGCCGGTTCACCGGCCGCGAGGAGCTCCTGGCGGCGGTCTACCAGGCCCGCCTGGCCGCGATCGAAGTGGCGATCGAGGCGGCCCGGCTGCGGGAGGCGCCGGTGCCGGTGGCCCTGCACCGGTACGTCGAGGGGATCGTCGGGGTCAACCGCACGTGGCCGGCCGAGGTGAGCAGGATGCGCTCGGACCCGGAGATCTGGGCCCGGCGCCTGCGCGCGATCGAGGAGGTGGACCGGTTCCTGCAGCGGGCCACCGACGAAGGGTTCCTGCGGCCGGGCCTGCCCGCACGCTGGCCGGGCAACGTGCTGGGGTCCCTGGTCCACCTGTCCACCGGGGAACTGCCCGCGCTGAGCGACGCGCAGGCCGCGGACGTCATCGTGGAGACGTTCTTGCGGGCGTTCGGCAACGGTGAGGCCGGCTGAGCCACGCCGCCCGCCGGGCCCGGTGGCCCGGTGGTTCCGCGCGCCGGTCCTGCCGAGGCCGCGGCCTCACCCCCGGCGTGTCCGGTCCGCGGTGCCGCGCGTTCCCGCTGCCGGGTGAGGCCGGGACCTCAGGCCCCACCCGGCAACGGGCTCAGCCGGCGGCCACGATGCGCCACCGCTGGTTGGCGCTGCCGCTGTCGGCGTACTGGCCGAGCTCGGCGCCGCTGCCGGTGCGGCCCATGCCGTCGAGGTACGCCCCGGTGCTGTTGTTGCGGATGCGGACGTTGTTCGCGTCCGTCACCACCAGCCACTGCTGGTTGCCGCTGCTCGAGCCGGGGTACTGGCTCACCGCGGCGCCGTTGGCCGTGCGGCCCGCGCCGTCGAGGTAGAGGCCGGTGGCGCGGTTCTTGATGCGTACCCGGTTGCCGGAGTTCTCGATCACCCACTGCTGGTCGTAGCGGCCGGGGTCGGCGACGGCCTGGCCGGCGCTCGAGCCGCCGGCCGTCCGGCCCAGCCCGTCGATGGACAGCCCGGTGGCCGCGTTGACGATCCGGACGTACGTGCCGCCGCCGTCACCCACGCCCCACGCGTACCGCAGCCGGGTCAGGCCGCTGGCGTTCGACAGTGAAAGCTTGATGCCCGGACCGGTGCCGGCCTTGGTGGTCAGGCTGTACCAGTCGCCGTCGCGCAGGCCCGGCCAGTACACGCTGCCCACGCCCAGGCTCCGCAGCTTCCCGCTGACGCCCCGGATGTAGTCGGCGAAGAACGACCCGCTCGGGATGCTGTAGTCGAGGGTGCCGTACTGCACGCCGTTCTTGCTGCCGGGCGACATCGGGCCGCCCCACTCGGTGACGACGGTCCGGTCCGCGTACGCGCCGATGTAGCCGCCGATGTGGTCGGCCCACTCGGTTTCGCTTTCGTAGCCGGCGAAGAACGAGTAGTCGTGGGCTGCCAGCAGCGTGCCGTCGAGCCGCCGGTCGCCGCCGACCGCGGGGACGTTCTGGGCGAGGCCGGCCCCGTCGAGGATCACCCGGCCGCGCGGCACCCCGGGGTAGCGGGCCAGCCAGGCGCTGTAGAAGTTGTTCAGGTCACCCGTGCTGTAGCCGTGCGGCTCGTTGATGACCTCGAAGTAGGCGTTCGGGTGGCTGCCGTACTTGGCGACGACGGTGTCCCACATCTGCTGGAACCGGCCCGTGTCCGGCGGCTTGCCGCCGGTGTAGGCCCAGTACGCGAGGATCACCTTGCCCTTGGTGAGCGCGGTGTCGATCGCCCCGGTGTAGGTGCCCCAGTAGCCGGCGACCGTCGGTTCGTTGATCGGCATCCGGACCGTGTCGGCCCCGCTGATCGAGTACAGCTGGCCGACGACCTGGTTCGCCGTGGCGGAGGCTGAGGCGTAGGTGTCCGAAGCACCGAGCCCGGACACGTACAGCACGCCGTTGACGAAGTTGTCCCGCGTGTCGGCCCAGTTGACGCCCTTGAAGCCGGACGTGGCCGCCTGGGCCTGCGCCGGGACGGCGGTCAGCAGCCCGCCGGCGAGCGCGGACAGCGCCAAGAACCGGAACGCCTTGGACAGCGTTCTGCGGAGCACGGAATGGGTGGGTCTCATCGGCTCGGTCCTCCCGGATCTTCGCGCAGCCGGAATGTTCGAATCACTGGGTAACACCCGGCACCGGCGAGCGGCCAGAGTTCCGAAGCGAAACGCTCAGGATCGGTCAGGAAAGAACACGGCCCGGGCCGCGGCGAACAGGAGTCCACCGCGGCCCGGGCCGGAATGCGTCAGCCGAAGTTCACGTCACTGCACCACATGTACGCCTGGTCCAGGTGCGAAGCCTGCCAGATCGTGAAGACGATGTGGTGGCCGCGGTACCCGCCCGAGGTCTGGACGTTGAAGGTGATGTCCTTCGCCGGGGCGAAGCGGCCGGTCTGCGTGACCTGGTCGAGGTTGCCCCAGCCGAGGCGCTGGGTCTTGGGGTCGTACCCGTTCTTGCTGACGTAGACCCGGATGAAGTCCGCGCCGTGGCTGGCCTGGTCGTAGAGGTGCATCGAGAAGCTGCTGCCGACGTTGGTCATCCGCCACGCGCCGGGGGTGTTGAGGGAGTTGTTGCGCGCCAGGGCGTTGCTGCACAGTTGACCGTCGGGCGTCGCGCCCTGGTAGTTGCCGCGCAGCCCGTCCCGCAGGGCGCTCATCCAGTTCCACATGGTGTCGGCGTTGGCCTGGTAAGCCTGGTAGCACATGGGATCCTGCTGCTGCATGGCGGGGTTCGTGTGCTGGCTGTTCCAGTCCTTCCAGCACTGGTAGGCCCGGGTCGCGGGGCCGACGATGGTCCCGTGTGCCGAGGCGGTGGGCACGCCGACGAACAGGCAGGCCAGCCCGGCGACGACCAGGGCGATGAGGCCTCGTCGCCCGGTGCGGGATCCGGAGAAGTTGCGCCTACGCATGGATGAGCCTCCATTCTCGGAGAAACGAGCGGTGGTGGTTCTCATGTGGGAGCGCTCCCAGGATGACAGCAGCCTATCTCCGATCCGGACAAACTTCAACCAACCGACGATAAGGAATTGTAGTTATTATCCGCTTTCGAAAAGAACGGATTTCGCGCCGAAACTTTCGGGACCGCGCTCACGCTCCGTTCGCTTTCCGCCGGCTGCCGACGGCGCGCGGGAGCCCTCGGCCGAGGGCTCCCGCGCCGGCTCAGCCCTTGGCGGTCAGTTCGAGCAGCCGGCCGGTGAGGTCGAGGTGTTCTTCGATGCTGCCGGTCAGGTAGGTGAGGTCGACGAACGTGTGGTCCGGGGCCAAGAGTTCGACGATCTTCGTGACGGACTCGGCGATGGCCTCCGGTGCCGTGCCGGGTCCGGCGTTCACCCGCAGCGCCACCCCGAGTGCCTGCGGGTCACGACCGGCCCGCTCGGCGTCGGCGCGGAGCTTGGCCAGGGTCGAGGTGATCACGTCCGCGGGGAACTGCTCGGGCACCGACCAGACCGGCAGCCAGCCGTCGGCCCGCTCGGCGACCCGGCGCAGCGACTTCTCGCCGAAGCCGGCCAGGTGGACCGGCGGCTTGCGCACCGGCTTCAGTGCGACGTGGGACTCCGCGATCCGGTAGCCGACGCCTTCGTGGGTCACGGTGTCCTTGGTCCACCACGTCTCGAGCAGGTCGAGCAGGTCGTCGAGCCGCTTGCCGCGTTCGGACATCGGCACGCCGACGGCCGCGTACTCGTCCGGGGACCAGCCGATGCCCAGTCCGGGGAGTAGCCGGCCGTTGCTGGCGACGTCGATGCTCGTCAGCAGCCGGGCGAAGTTGGCGGGCTGGTACTGGGTCGCGTTGATGGTGCTGGAACCGAGCACGGCGGTCTCGGTCACGGCCGCGGCGATGGCCAGCGCGGTGAACGGGTCCTGCGCGGTGTGGAACTCTTCGGGCATGGTGTCGTAGCCCGGGTACGCCACCGCCGGGGCGACCGGCGACAGCAGCCGGTCGCCGACCCAGAGACTGCCCGCGCCGGCCCGTTCCGCCTCGCGCGCGTACCTCGCGATCCCGCCCGGTGTGGCCGCCGCCTTGCCGAACACCGGAAGGCTGAAACCAAGTGACATTGCTTCTCCCCTGAAGAGTGAACGGACCCTCTCGGTCCTCATGCCACTACTACCCGCATCTAGTTGCTTGTTCAAGCACTTCTCGGGATCGGCGGCTGGCGGTGCCCGCCGGCTGCCGGATGGCCTATCCTGAAGCTGCGGTCGAAACGACGGCTGACACGAACACCCCCTGCGCTCGGGGCATCGATTGTCGCGCGGTCTCGTTCCGCGATTTCTCTTCAGCGTTGTGCCTAGGTGTGGCCGACAGAAGCAGGCCACCATGATCCATGGTCGAAGCACGCTGCCCACGAACTCCCCGGCCACCGACGCGCCCCGTGCGTTCCGGCTCACCACCCACCGGCCGGCGCCGGACACCGCGGTCGTCGAGGTCGCCGGGGACCTCGACCTCGCCACGGCCCCGCGGTTGCGAGAACTGATCGCGGCCGAAGCGGCCGGCCCGCTGACCCGGCTCGTCATCGACGTCCGCGGGGTGCGGTTCCTCAGCGCCACGGGCCTGGCGGCCATCGAGGACGGCCACCTGCTCGCCACCGGGCGGGGCATCGTCAGCACGGTGCGCGTGGCCTCGGCCGGCGCGGTACTGCGCCTCATCCGGTTGCTGCCGGTGCGGTTCGCCGACGCGCTCGAACTGGTCTGACCACCTCGACGCACCGTAACGGCAGGCACTCACTGCGCGACTGACCGGTCGCGGGAATCCGCATTTTCCCGCGGACGTCGGTTCCGACGAAGTGGGGGACACCCGTGCGCGCACCGGGCCCGGAACTCCAGCCGTTGGTCGAGCGCCTTTCGCGCCGGCTGCCCGGTGTCGCGGTCATCGCCTACGACGGCAGCCGGAGCGGCCCCGCCGAGGCGGCGACGACGATGGCGATCCGCACGCCCGCCGCGTTCGCGAAGGTGCTGCGGGCGCCGCGCGGTCTCGGCCTGGCGCGGGCGTGGGTTGCGGGTGACATCGAAATCTCCGGCGACATGGCGCCGGTGGCGGCGCGCGAAACCGAGCTCCACGACCCGGCCGTCGCCGTCACCCTGCTCGCCACCGCCCTGCGGGTGACGGCCCGGCGCGGGTTCCGCGACCTGGTCACCGCGGGGGCCACGGCGAGCGAATACCGCGCGGCGCGGCCGGGACGGCACACCGTCGGCCGCGACCGGGCCGAGCTCGATTTCCACTACGGTCTCACCGCCGATTTCTACCGCCTGCTGCTCGGCCCGTCGATGACCTATTCCGGGGCGATGTTCGACGGCCCCGGGCATTCCCTCGAAGCCGCCCAGGAATGCAAACACGCGCGAATCGCCGGGAAACTGGCTCTCGGCGAGCACTCGACCGTGCTCGACATCGGCTGCGGCTGGGGCAGTTTCCTCGACCACGCCAATACTGTGCACGGTTCGCGCGGAATCGGGTTCACGGCTTCGCGGCAGCAGTGTGAATACGCCTCGCGGAGGTTTTCCGGCCGCCCCGGGGTCCGCATCCGGTACGGCGATTACCGGCGGCTCCTGCCGCTTTCCGGGATCACCGCGGCGGCCGGTGTCGGGATGTACGAACACGTCGGGGAACGCCACTCGCCCGCGTTCTTCGCGCTCGTCCGCCGCTCGCTGCGGCCCGGTGCCCGCTTCCTCAACCAGGCGATCACCCGCCGCGAGGCCGGGCCGCGGCGGTTGCGCGCCAACGCCTTCGCGCAGCGGTACGTGTTCCCGAACGGCCAGCTGCTCCCGCTGTCGCGGCAGCTCGCCGACCTCGACCGGGCCGGGTTCCGGGTGCTGTCCACCGAGAGCTTCGGCGAAGGCTACGCACGGACCACCGGCGCCTGGCTGGGCAACCTCGAACGGAACTGGGACGCCTGCGTCGCGGCCGCCGGGCTCGAGCGGGCGCGGGCCTGGCGGGCCTACCTCGCGGGCTCCCGGCGGCGGTTCGAAGACGGCACCATCGACGTCACCCAGGTCCTCGCGGAGGCGAGGTGACGCGATGGCGGTGTCGCTGGACAGCCTCAAACCCCAGCTGATCGGGCGGTCGTTCGGCCGCAACCGGCTGCTCACCGGGTCGACGCGCCCGCTGCGCGCCAAGGCCGGGTTCACCTCGCTCGGCGTGTTCACGGCGCTGGTGATCCTCGCGCTCGCCGGGCAGCAGCAGGTGCTGATCGCCACGTCGGACGGGCCGTCGGCGATCACCGCGATCGTGCGGGCCCCGGCGCGGTTCGACGGCATCGGGATGCCGTTGCTGCAGGACCCGGTGGCGCTCGTCGTCCTCTTCACGGCGCTGGCCACGCCGCTGTTCTGCCTCGAGCAGGTCGAGTCCATCCGCGACTTCATCCCGATGACCGTGCGCAACATCGGCGACGACGTCCCGCACTTCGACCCGCGCGAGGCCCAGGTCCTCATCATGCGCGCCAACCGGCGGTTCCGGCGGATCGGTGCGAAGAAGGTGTCGCTCTCGCTGTTCGTGCTCAGCGGGATCGGCGCGTACTTCCTGCTGCGCTACCTCCAGACGAGCGGCTTGCTGGCGGGGTGGAACCCGGTGCCGGGCAGGATCGAGCCGTGGCGCGCGGCCGTCTACGCCGGCTGGTGGGCGAACGGCAGCGCGCACCCGGTGATGGCCGTCCTGCTCTGGCTGCTGGGCACGTACATGTTCTACTTCGTGCTCAAGCAGCTGCTCATGGGCCTGATCTTCGCGATCTTCGCGCAGACGGCGACCACCGTCGGCTTCGGCGTCACGCCCTACCTGCGGGCGAACAACGACGGTTTCTGGGGCCTGCGGACGCTGCGCCGGTTCATGCAGTGGACGTACGGGTCGACGCTCGCGCACTTCGTGACGACGCTCGGCGTGTGCATCGTGTGGCTGCCGTTCACGCAGTGGACGTTCTTCATCGTCACCACCGTGATGATCGTCAACAGCACGCTCGTCATCTACCCGACGATGATCGCGCACAAATCCGTGTTGCAGGCGAAACAGAATTACGTCGACGACCGGCTCGGCTCCGCGCAAACGGAAGAGGAAAAGAAAGAGGCGGCCGAAGAGGCGGAAAAGATCTGGCAGAACCCGGACCTGCCGTTCCGGACCCGGGCGACGCTCACCGCGGTATTCGTCTACCTGCTTGCCCCGATCGTGCTCGCGCTTGTTTCGTGGCTGCTGAAGCGTTAGGATCCGGCAAACTCTGGCGAGGAGGCGTGGCGTGGCCGAAATCCCCAGCCTGCTGGAGCCGATCACCGAATTCCGTCCCGGTCGCCCGCTGGTCCTCTTTCTGCCGGGAATGAGCGGCAACAAACGGCAATGGGACTTCGTGATCCGCCGGCTGGACGGCGTGGACGCGGACCTCGCGTACGGCGCCCCGGTGCTGGCGCACGCGGCGTTCGGCAACGCCCGCCCGACGGTCTCCCAGCTCGGTGCGGCGATCGCCGCCGAGCTGACGGCGGCCGGCCGCGACCGCGTGACGGTGGTGTCCCATTCGGTCGGCGCGTTCGTGGCGCTGGTCATCGCGCACGAGCTGCCGTCGGTGGTGCGTTCGGCGGTGCTGGCCAACGGCGGCCTGTCGAGCGTGGCGAGGTTCATCGACCGGCCGCTGCGCCGGGTTCCGGGCGCCACGACGTCACGCCTGTCCTACCTGCGGCTGTTCGCGCTGGTCGGTACCCCGGTCCCGCCGGTGGTGAAACGGGCGATAGCCGGCCGCGAGTGGTCGAGCCGGCTGCTGGTGGGCCGCCGGCTCGTCTCGCGCCCGGCACTCGCGTCCCGCGAAGCCCGCGATTCCCTGATGGAGGAGGCGGGCAACGCGCGGACGATCGCGGGACTGTGGAAGAACCGCCACTACTGGCGCGAATTCGAGCGCACGGCCGCCGGGATCCCGGCCAAGGTGATCTTCCTGGTCGGCGGCCAGGACCCGATGACGAGCGTCGCCGACACCGGAGTCATGGCGGAGCTGCTGCCGAACGCGGAGATCCGGGTACTGCCGGGAGTCGGCCACGCGGCACCGCTGGAAGCCCCCGACGCCGTGGCCGCGGCGGTCAAGGACGCCCTGGCGGCCACCTAGGCTTTCGGCCTGCCCGTCACACCCGACCCGGGCCGTGGCCGATCACCCCGTTCACCTGATCGGATCGTTACACAACTTCGGGCGGGGTGGGACGTCTGGTGGAGCGTGAGAGTGATCCGTATCGCCGGGCTCGGCCTGGCGGCCCTGCTGCTGGCCGCGTGTAGTGGACCGACCGAGACCGTGGGGGCCGCGCTGCCGGTCGGCGCGATCGGTGTGACCGGGGCGGCGACCGCGCCCGGGGTGCCGGCCGCGACCGTGGCGTTCACCCCCGGGGCCGGGGACCAGCTGAGCCCGAAGGACCCGATCGTCGTCAAGGCGTCGGGTGGCACGTTGCAGGCGGTCTCGGTCACGAACCCGCAGACCGGCAACACCGTCAAGGGCGAACTCTCGCCCGACAAAGCGACGTGGACCAGCAAGGACTCCCTCCGGTACGGCGCCACGTACCAGGTGGTCGCCACCGCGGTGAACCAGGCCGGGGCGGCGACCGAGCAGCGCGGGGAGGTGCGCACGCTCAAGCCGTCCGGGGTGGCCACTCCCGCGCTCTTCCAGCCGGCGTCGGGCGATTTCGGCGTCGGCCTGATCATCGGCCTGAAGTTCGATCACGACATCATCGACAAGGCCGCGGCGGAGAAGTCCTTCAAGGTGACGTCCTCGCCCGCCCAGGGCGGCGGCTGGTACTGGGTGAACAAGCGCGAAGCGCACTTCCGGCCCCAGGACTACTGGAAGGCCGGCTCGACCGTGAAGCTCGAGACCACCACCTTCGGCGTGCCGATCGGGGGTGGCGTGTACGGCGGCCAGGACGTCTCGGCCACCTACAAGGTGCACGACTCCTGGATCGCCAAGGCGGACGGCAAGACGCACCAGATCAAGGCGTTCCACAACGGGCAGCTGGTGAAGACCGCGCCGATCAGCATGGGCAAGACCGCCAACACCCCGCCGCGGGGCCCGACGCCGACCTTCAACGGCACGCACACCGTGCTGTCGAAGGAGGCCCACAAGATCATGGACTCCTGCACCTACGGCGTGTGCGAAGGCGACCCCGGCTACTACAGCGCACCGGAGAACTGGAACGTCCGGATCTCCGCCGACGGCGAATACCTGCACGAGAACCTGAAGACGGTCGGGGTGCAGGGCAGCGACAACGTCTCCAACGGCTGCCTCAACATGAACACCGAGAACGCCAAGTGGTTCTTCGACAACTTCAACGTCGGCGACGTCGTCGAGATCACCAACTCGGGTGGCCCGCAGCTGGCCATCAACAACGGCCACGGTGACTGGGCCATCAGCTGGAGCGCCTGGCAGGCCGGCAGCGCCCTGCGCGGCTGAGCTCTTGGTGCACCGGGGGTTCTACCGGGCGAGGAATTCGAGGGTCTTCTCGACGAACCGGCCGTGGAACTGGAAGATACCGCCGTGGCCGGCGTCGGGGTAGATCACCAGTTCACTGTCGGGCAGCCGGCGGGCCAGATCGCGGCTGTTCTCCGTCGGCACCATCCGGTCGTGGTCACCGTTCGCGACCAGCACGGGCTGGTGGATCACCGACAGGTCGGCCGGTTCGGCCAGTCCCCAGCGATGGATGGCCTTGAGCTGAGCGAAGTAGGCCGGCAGCGAGATCGCCTTGTCCCGGTTGGTCTTCCGCTCCTTCAACCGCGCCAGGAACTCCTTGCCCGCCCGCTTCCCGGCCGACGTCCGGGTGAAGAAGAGGAACTGCTTGGGGTCCTGGAGGGTGAGCAGCGCGCGGAGCGTGTCCAGGTGGGAAATCCGGGTCACGTTCTCGATGCCCTCGCCCCCCGCGGGGCCGGTGCCGGCGATGACCAGCTTGCGGACCAGCTCCGGCTCGGCCTGGGCGATCACCTGCGCGATCATGCCGCCCATCGAGAACCCCAGCAGATCCACCTTCGTCAGGCCGAGCGCCCGGATGAAGGTGACGGCGTCGGCCGCCATCGCCTCGATGGTCTTCGGGGTGGAGCCGGTGGACGCGCCCACGCCGCGGTTGTCGAAGGTGATGACCCGGTGGTGCGCGGCGATGCCGTCGACGACCCGCGGGTCCCAGTTGTCCAGGACCGCGGCCAGGTGCGTCAGGAAGACCACCGGGACACCGGTCTTCGGGCCGAGTTCCCGGTAGGCGAAGCCGACGCCGCCGGCGGAGACGGTGCGGGTGGGTGCGTCCTGGTAGGAGGCGAGCAGATTGCTGTTCACGGCGGTGTCCTTCGTTCAGTCTTGGAGGAAGAGGGTGACCTGGGCGGCGAACTCGTCGATGTGCTGGAACAGGAACGCGTGGCCGGCGTCGCTGTAGACGACGAGCCGGGAGTCGGGGACCTGCTCGACCGCCTTGTAGGAGGCGACGGCGGGGATCATCACGTCGTGCAGGCCGTTGGCGTACAGGACGGGCTGGGTGATCGCCTGGAGCTGGGCCTTGAGCTGCTCCCAGTCCACGGCCAGGAGCCGCCCCACGGCGGCGAGCTGACCCTGGGCGGCGTGCTCCGTGACCGCGGGACCGCCGCTTTCGAGGCGCTTGGCGACCTTGGCCAGGTGCGCGAGCCCGGCGGCGCGGGCCGGTTCGGTCTCGGGGTAGAAGAGGTGGAGCAGGTCCTCGGCGTCCGCGTCCGGCTTGGCCATGATGGACAGCACCCGCTCGCTCATCTCCGGGGTGCCCGGCGCCACGCCCGGCCCGCTGCTGCCCGCCACGACGATCTTGCGCACGAGGCCGGGCCGGCGGAGGGCGACGTGCTGCGCCACGATGCCACCGAGTGACCAGCCGAGCAGATCGACCTGCGTCAGGCCGAGTGTCTCGATGAACTCGATCGCCCCGTCGGCGAACCCTTCGGACGTGTCGCGCGGCTCGCCGCCGGTGTACCCGATGCCGACGTTGTCGAACAGGATGACGTCGCGGTCCTCGGCGAGGCGGTCGACGAACTCCGGGTCCCACCAGTCGATGGTGCCGCGGAACCGCATCAGCAGGACCAGCGGCACGCCGCCCCGCGGGCCGGTGCGGCGGTAGGTGAACACCGCGGAGGGCCCGGCGGCGGTGTGGTTCTCCAAGGTGTCAGCCGTGTACGTCGTCATGCTTTATATTATGACCATAATTCTATGAGGGACGCAAGCGGCTCGGCGGACCCGGCTGTCGTGAGGGGACCGGTGGAGGGCTTTTCATTCCTCCGGAGCGGCGTCCAGCAACATCAAGGCGTTGCGGATCCCCTGCTCGAGGAGGCTGTCGGCGAGCTGCGGGTCGGCCACGGCGCGGGACAGCTGGAGGGTCCCGATCAGCAGGGCGTAGATGCCGAGGGTCTTGGCGCGTGCCGACTCCGGGTCGCGTGGCTCGAGCCGCGCGGCGATGTCGTCGATGACGGCCAGCATGCTGCCCGTGTAGGTCTGCTTGGTCGGATCCGTGCACCGGCCGAGCTCGTCCAGCAGCGCGGCGGACGGACAGCCCTCCTCGGGGTGGTCGCGGTGTTCGGGCGAGAGGTAGGCGCGCACCATCTGCTCGACGCCGTCGCGGCCCGGCGCGAACGAGGTGAGCCACTCCCGCTGGCCGCGCAGCTGCTCGGAAACCGCGGTGGCGACCAGGTCCTCCTTGGATTCGAAGTGGGCGTAGAAGGCGCCGTTGGTCAGCCCCGCGTCCGCCATGAGCGTGGCGACCCCGGAGCCGTCGATCCCGTCCCGCTTGAGCCGGCGGCCGGCTGTCTCGATGATCCGCTGCCTCGTCGCCAGCTTGTGTTCTTTGCCGTACCGCACCACGCGCTTCTCCGCTCGCTCGACCCGTCACCTCATGTTAGTACGGTCATAATCTCAATTCGCCCCATGTCTTGCCCCGGCGTAGGCGTTCGCTTATTGTAGTATGGTCATAATTCAAAGTGGAGGGGTTGCGCCATGAAGGCAGTCATCGTCGATCGCTACGGCGGCGGTGTCCGGGTCGGCGACGTGCCGGTGCCCGAGGTGGGCGAGCACGACGTGCTGGTCCAGGTCCACGCGGCCGGCGTCAACGCGCTGGACTCCAAGATCAGGGACGGCGAGTTCAAACTCGTCCTTCCCTACCGCCTGCCGCTCGTCCTGGGCAACGACGTGGCCGGCGTGGTGGCCCGGGTCGGGCCGGGTGTCCGCGAGTTCAAGCCCGGCGACGAGGTCTACGCGCGGCCCGGCAAGGACCGGATCGGCACGTTCGCCGAATTCATCGCCGTCGCCGAAGCCGACCTGGCGCCGAAGCCCGAACAGCTCACGATGGCGGAAGCGGCCGCCGTCCCGCTGGTCGCGCTGACCGCCTGGCAGGCCCTGGTCGAAATCGCCGGCCTGCGGGCCGGCCAGAAGGTGTTCGTCCAGGCCGGCTCCGGCGGCGTGGGCACGTTCGCGATCCAGCTGGCCAAGCACCTCGGCGCGACCGTCGCCACGACCACCAGCGCCCCCAACGCCGACCTGGTCGAGCGCCTCGGCGCGGACGTCGTGATCGATTACCGGAGCGACGACTTCGAAACCGTCCTGCACGACTACGACGTGGTGCTGCACAGCCTGGACAACGAGACGCTCAAGAAGTCCCTCCGCGTGATGAAGCCGGGCGGAAAGCTCATTTCGCTTTCCGGCCCACCGGACCCCGGCTTCGCCCGGCAGCTCGGCAGGCCCCGGACTCTCGGGCCGATCATGGGGGTGCTGAGCCATCGCACCCGCAAGGCGGCCAAGCGTCGTCAGGTCGGCTACGAGTTCCTCTTCATGCGGGCCAGCGGAGCCCAGCTCCGCGAAATCACCGCCCTCATCGACTCGGGGGCCGTCAAGCCGGTGCTGGACCGGACCTTCCCGCTCGACTCGACCGCCGAGGCCATGGCGTACGTCGACAAAGGACGCGCGAAGGGCAAGGTCGTCGTCGAGGTCGTCTGACGCGCTGCCCCGGCCAACTGGCGGGCGGTGGCCGGGATGGACGAGGATGCTCTTCGTCTCGAAGATCCGATCCCACGACGAGGACCCGAACATGCCGACTGCTCACCCTGCCGCGATCATCACCGGCGGGACCGGCGGCATGGGGCTGGCCACGGCGAAGCTCATGGGGCACGATCACCGGATCGTGCTGGCGGACCTCGACCGGACGCGCCTCGACGATGCGGTGCGCGAGCTGGCGGTGGCCGAAGTCGACGCGACCGGCGTGGTTTGCGACATCACCGACAAGGCGTCCGTCGAGCAGCTGTTCCAGCGTGCGGAGCCGGCGGGCGGTCACGTTCGCGCCGTGGTCCACGCCGCCGGCGTCAGTCCGCACATGGGTACGGCCGAACGCATGGCCCGGATCAACGCGACCGGCACGGTCAACATCGCGCGGGCCTTCCTCGCGCGGGCCGTGAACGGTGACGCACTCGTCAATGTGGCCTCGACCGCCGGGCACAGCGTTCCCGGGTTCTTCGTTCCGCGTCGTGCTTTCCGGCTGGCCGAGCAACGCCCTGACGACTTCGAGAAGGCGATCGTCAGTCGCGCGAAGTTCGCCGGCCGGAAGCTGAAGCCCGGACTGGCCTACGCGATCAGCAAGAACTTCGTCCAGTGGTACAGCCGATACCTCGCGGCCGAGTTCGGCGAGCGGGGAGCACGGGTCCTTTCCGTCTCTCCGGGCAGCTTCGACACCGCGATGGGGCGGCTGGAGGAGAACCACGGGGCCGGCGCACTGGTGAAGTCGGCGGCGATCAAGCGATTCGGCAAGCCCGAGGAGGTCGCGGCGGTGCTCGCGTTCTGCGCGAGTGAAGCACCGGGCTATCTGACCGGGGTCGACATCTTGGTCGACGGAGGAACCAAGGCCGGCAAGGAGTTCAAAACGGCTCGGAAAATTTCGTGATGCCCGAGTAGCGGTGCGGGACTTCGTGCAGGGCGGGGGCAAGAGCGGCCTGGAGACGTACTCCGCGGTGTGCCTGCGCCACACCTGGAACTACCGGGACTTCGCCGTGTGGATCACCGAAATGCTGCACGACGCCCGGCCGCGCCGGCTTTCTGCCGCTCAGATCGCCGCGACGCCGCCGTCGACGGCCAGTTCCATCCCGTTCACGTAGCTCGAGTCGTCCGAGGCGAGGAACAACGCGACCGTCGCGATCTCCTCGGGGCGGCCCATCTCTCCCCGCGGGATCAGGGACTCGAACTGCCGCTTCGTCGCCTCGTCGAACAACTCGTCCTGCTTCGGTGTGGCGACCTGGCCGGGCATCAGCACGTTCACCCGGATCCGCCGGTCCTTCAACTCGGACAGCCACACGCGAGCGTAGGCCTGCAGCACGGCCTTGCTCGCCGCGTACACACTCCACTCGGGATAGCCCTTGACCGACGCGTTCGACCCGGTCATGAAGATCGAGCCGCCGTCGTTGAGCAGCGGCAGCGCCTTCTGCACCGTGAACAGCGTGCCGCGCGCGTTGAGCCCGAAGGTGGCATCGAAGTGCTCCTCGGTGATCTCGCCGAGCCGGCGCTGCTCGCCTGTCCCGGCACTGGCCCACAGCACGTCGATCGCACCCTTTTCCTGCTTGACCGTGTCGAACAACCGGTCCAGGTCCGCCAGGTCGGCCGCATCGCCCTGCACGCCGGTCACGTTCCGGCCGATCAGCTTGACGGCGTCGTCCAGCGCTTCCCGCCGCCGGCCCGAGAGGAATACGTGTGCTCCTTCATCGACGAACAGCTTGGCGCCGGCCAGCGCCATGCCACTTGTTCCGCCGGTGATCACCGCGACCTTGCCATCGAGCTTTCCCACGATCACTCCCTTTGACTGGCTGGGCATTCGACACAGCGCATTCGACCCAGCGGCTATGTACACCGAACTGTGTACATAACGTAGCGGATGCCCGGTCGGACCACAAGCTATGTACACCGGTCGTTACCCAGCTGGGCTATGCTCAGGGCATGACGGAGGAGGTGGAAAAGGGCCCCCGAGGCGTGCGCCGCGGCAGGGGCGCTCGCGAGCGCATCCTCAGCGCGTCACAACAGCTGTTCCGTGAGCAAGGCATCAACCAGACCGGCATGGACCAGCTCTGCGCGGCGGCCCAGGTGTCGAAGCGCACGGCCTACCAGCACTTCGCCGGCAAAGACGAACTCGTCGCCGAATACCTGCGCCGACTCGATCCCGACGTCATGCCGGGAGTGTTCGACCGCACCGACCTCACGCCTCGCGAACGACTCCTCGCGGCCTTCGAGCTACCTACGACCGTGACACAGGACGACATCACGCCACTGTGCCCCTTCATCGCGGCGTCCGTCGAAATCCCCGACCCGCACCACCCCGCACGCCAACGTGCGCACGACTACAAAAAAGCCGTCTCCGCCCGGCTCGCCGAAACCGCCCGCGAAGCCGGCGCCGCGAACCCCGAACAGCTCGGCGAACAACTGGCGCTGCTCCTCGATGGCGCCTCGGCCCGCAACCGAGCCCTCAACACGGAAACCTTCCCCACGGCCGCCGCCATCGCCGCCGTCCTCATCGACAACGCCATCCCCGCACCAAAGCCTTCACGGCCGTGACGGTGTCCGCGGCCCGCTCACGGGCCTGCCCGGTCAACGGCGCACCCGATAACGCAGGTGGAGCACCCGGTTGCCCTGGATCACCGCGTCAGGGTCCTCCAGCAGGTGCTGGGCGTCGACCGGCCCGAAGTAGCGCTTTCCGGACCCGAACACGACGGGGACGACGTCCATGCGCACCTCGTCGACCAGGCCCGCGGCAAGCACCTGGCCTCCGACGTCGCCGGCGGCGACCTCGACCAGGCGGTCGCCCGCCAGCTCCTGCGCCTTGGCCACGGCTGCCTCGACGCCGTCGACGAAGTGAAACGGCGCCCCGGGGTCCCAGCCCTCGGGCTCCGGCCGGTGCGTCACGACGACCACGTGGTCGATCCCGCCCGGGGGCTTCCCGCCCCAGCCGTCCGTGAGGTCGAAGACGTGGCGGCCGACGATCGTCGCCCCGATCCCGTCCCAGTACGGCCGGGTGTAGTCGTGGGACGTCTGTGACACCTTCACCTCGCCGCTTTCGTCCAACGGGACGTCACCGCCGGACAACCAGTCGAACAGCGGCCCGGGCTGGTCGTTCTCGTCGGCGACGAAGCCGTCCACCGACACCGAGCTGTACATGACCACCTTGCCCACGGGGCTCTCCTCTGCTTCGGGGTGCCCCAAACTAGCGGGTCGCGAGCGGCCGCTCTTGTAAGAAATCAATCGGCGGGCAGCGGCCAGCTGTCCAGCACGTGGCCGGGGTGTTCGCGCAGGAACCGCCGCCGGACTTCGATGTACCGGGTCGGCGTGAGCCCGGTGAACGCCCGGAACTCGTGGCCGAAGTGGGCCTGGTCGAAGTAGCCCGCGCCACCGGCGAGGGCGCCCCAGTCGACCGGTCCGGCCGCGTCGATCGCGAACACGGTGGCGGCGAAGCGGTGGGTGCGGGCCAGCCGCTTCGGCGTGACGCCGATGAGCTCCTTGAACCGCCGGGCCAGATGAGTGCTGCTGACACCGGCAGCCACGCTCAGGTCGCCGATCGCCGCCGCCCCGCCGGTCGCGGCGATGACGCTGCTCGTGTGGCGGACCAGCCCCAGGCCGGCGGTCTCGCGCAGCCGTCGCCTCAGCTCCTCCTCGAGCAGCGTCAGCATCGCGTGCGGCCCGTCCGCCGTGGCCAGCCGGTCTCGCAGCTCGGCAACGGCGGGCCGGCCCCAGACCTGCTCGACCGGCACGGGCCGGTCACACAGCTCGGCCGCGGGCATCGGCAGGAACGGCGCCGGCCCCCACGGCTTGAAGTGCACGCCGACGGACCGGGTGGGGACGGGGTAGCCGAACTCCAACGCGCGGGTGGGCATGGTGACCACGCAGCCGTCGGCGTACTCGGCCGTCTCGCTGCCGGTGCCGGCGCGGATGCGGAACGGCGCCCCGAGGTTGACGATGAGCAGCGCCGCGGGCATCGGCGGCAGCGTCAGCCGGGCGTACGGCGGCACACCCGCCAGGTAGTAGAGGTCGTCGATCAGCCCGTCCAGCGGCGGCCGCGGCACTCTGGACACGTACTCCACGCCCACAGCATCGCCGACGCCTCGCCGGCATCGCGCGCCGGGACGTCGGCCGCGAGTGGCCCGAGGTCCGTTCGTACCAGCCGGGTCACCCTCGAGTGGCCGTCGCCGGGGTGCCGGATTCACGACACGATAGGACCGTCGGGCCGGCGAATTCCCCGGGCGACTCGGGCGACGCGGGAGGCGAGGCCGTGAAGAAGATCGTCTTGGCCCTGGTGCTCGGTCTGGCCGGAGCCGGGTTGAGCCCACCCGCACCCGCGGCCGCCGAGCCACGGTCGGACAGCGTGCGAGTGTGGAACGAGTTCGCCTTGGCCGCGGTACGCGCGACCCGCGCCACGGACGCCGACGCCGCCCGCACCTACGCGATGCTCAACACGGCCGTCTACGACGCGGTCAACGGACTCGCCGTCCCGGCACGCGCCCACGCGCTGGTCCCCGGCCCCGGCCCACGCGGCGCCGATCCCCGTGCCGCGGCCGTCGCCGCGGCACACGCCGTCCTCGTCCGGCTGGACCCCGGCCGGACCGCCGGCTACGACACGCAGCTCCAGGCCGACCTGGCCGGTCTGCGCCCCGGCCGGCAGCGCGACGCGGGAGTGCACTGGGGGCATGAGGTCGCCCGGCGCGTGCTGGCCTCCCGAGCCGACGACGGCTCGGTTCCGGCGCAAAGCCAGCCCGCCGGCTCGGGCCCCGGAGTCTTCCGAGCCGAGTGGTCCGGCGTGCAGTACCGCAACGTCCGCCCGTTTGCCGTGCTCAACCCCGCCGGGCACCTGCCGGGTCCGCCACCTGCCTTGGACAGCCTGGACTACGCCGCCGCCTTGGCCGAGGTGGCCCTGCTCGGCGACGCCGGGATACCCGCGCCCGACAAGCTCGCCACCTTCCAGTTCTGGTCCGTCCCGGCCGGCACCGGCCAGCCCCCGGGCGAGTGGGTGAAGATCGCGCTGACCCTGTCCGACGACCTGCCGTTGCCCACGTCGGCGCGTCTCATGGCCTTGCTGACGATGACGCTGGCCGACACCACGGTCCCCACCGTGGCCACCAAGTTCACCTACCGCCACTGGCGTCCCGCCACGGCGATCCGCGAGGCGGAAACCGACGGAAACCCGTCGACGCAGCCGAACCCGGACTGGGCCCCGCGGGCCGGCAGCACCGGCGGAACACCGGAATACCCGTCCGGCCACAGCTCCTACAGCAGCGCGGCGGCTGCCGTGCTGGCCGGGTTCTTCTGCGCGGACAACATCCGTTTCACGCACACCACGGACACCGCCCCGGGCGGCCAGGCACGCACCTACCCGAGCTTCTCCGCGGCCGCAGCGGAGGCCGGCCGGTCGCGGGTCTTCGGCGGACAGCACTTCGAATTCAGCAACCAGGCGGGTCTCGCCATCGGCCGCAGCGTCGCGAACGAAGTACTCGCCACCCGGCTGCTGAAGCGAACCGGACCCACCCACCACGGCAGTTGTCCATTGTAGACAAACCGGTTCGTGTCGTGGACACCGGCGGGGCTGTTGCCGCGCGCTTGACCTTGCCCAGTCATGCGCCCCAATGTGGCCTTCGGTGCGTTGAACGCACCCAAGGTGGCCTTCGGTGCGTTGAACGCACCCAAGGCCACATTGGGGCGCATGGGGAGCGGATCCGGTGGAAGGCGGCGCCGGCGGTCAGCGGTCGATGCCGGCCATGTTCGTCTCGTCGTGGCGCTCGCCTGCCGCGGGGGTGAGGTTGTTCAGGCGGTCGAGCTGAGCGCCCCTCCAACACTTCCGCGAATGCACTCCACGCGGCATGAGAGCGCGGTTACGGAATTACGGTGTGTGCGGCGCATATCTAACGCAAGTCACGGCGCTGACCTGCGTGGACTGGCGACGCGTCCTTGTGGGGGCACGGAATGCACCCGAACAGCCGAATCCGAAAAGGGATTGGCGGCTGCGTGGATGAGGTAGCTTTGCTCGGTGAGTTCAGCAGTCGTCTTCTTGTTGGGTATGGCCGGGGCACTGGCACCGGAGATCGTCCGGCTGTATGGGATTCGCCACGATCCGGACCGGTTCCAGTGGTCCTGGTTCTATCTGGTGGTATCGCTGGCGTTCGCGGGGCTGGGCGGGCTGCTGGCGCTGGCGCTGCCGGCCACCACCTACTGGGGCGCGATCTACGTTGGGGTGTCCACGCCGGTGCTGGTGAACTCGCTGGTACGCAAAGGACGCGAGGTCAGTCGGCAGCAGCTGCGCGGCGAGCGGCTGGGCCGGTACTCGCTGGTCGACTCCTATCTCCAGGGGCTCTAGATCGTGGATCTTGGGCTGTCACACGGGATCCGGCTCCGCTTCGCGGACGGACTGCTCGCCTCGGCACTGCTCGACCTGCACCGAAAGCCTGCGCTGACTGTGAATGAGCACCTGCTGGCAGCGGGTGTCGCGCCGGAACCACTGCCGTCGGCGGACGTGCCGGTGACGCGGGTACAGCAAGGGCTTGGCATCGGGACCCGGGAGCTGGAACTCGTCGAGAGCCGGGACGGCGGCCCGGTCACGGCGGCCCTGACCCAGCGGTTCGACCTGCGCTCGCCGCTCGACTGGCTGCTGGCCGTCGACGCGGCCGGTCAGGCCATCGAGCAGGGAGCCGTGTTCGCTCTGCCTGGCAAGATCACCTTGACCGTCGAATCAGCCGCACCGTGCGCTGTCCACCGGGGTGGGGTGCGGGTTTCGCTGCCGCCAGGCACCTCTGAGCTCACTGTCACCGTCGCGAGTGAGCCGGCGTTCGACGTGGCGGACACGGTAATCGTGTGTCGGCCGGACCAGGTGCGGGAGGCGGCGATCGTGGCATCCTGCCTGCCTGCGGACCGGCTCACCCCGATCGTCGCGATCGAGCCGCCACCGATGCCCCAGGCGGAGTACATCGAGCTCTACGGCCGGTTCCGCCGCGCCCAGGACGCCTCCATGCAGCGTATCGGTGGGACGATGGGGCGGGACGAGGTGGTGTCCGGCGATCCCGAGACGGCGCGAAAGGCGATGGCCGAGATCGCTGAGGACCATCGGCTGCGGCGGGCTTTGTCGCCGTACCGGTCGTGGCTCAAGCACAACGAGCTGGTGTCCGACCTCGTGCATCGGATGGGTGTCCGGCGGGTCGTGTTCCTGCACTCCTTCGCGCCGGAGGAGCTGAACACCCGGGATCCGGCGCTGCTCGCCGAGGCCGACGAAGTGTGGGCCGAGTCCGGCCGCGACCCGGAGCACCCCGGCAGCTCTAGGATGTTCGCGAATGTGCCGGAGACCCTGCATCTGTCGTGCACAGACCTGCCGGGCCTGACCACCGCCGGGTGGCAGCTGCTGCGCGACCCGGACAGTGCGCCCGGACGGCTGCTCGACGTGGCGATCGACGACCTCACCGCCTGGGTCGGCGCGCTGTTCGTCGCGTTGCGTACGGGAGCAGTGCTGCGTGCAGTCGACCACGCGGTGCCCCCGCTCGACCCGCTGTCGGTGGAGGACAGCGAGAGCCGGGACGAGGCGGTGCTGGTAGAGAACACCACCGACACCGCGGCCCTGCTCGGCGCCGTCTATGCGCACCACCGTGGCGCGAGGCTTGTGGTCACGCCGCCACCAGACCTCGAACCGGTCCAGCGCGCGGTCGCCGAACAGCAGGCCCGGGTGCAGGCTGGGGCCCGAGCGCTCGGCGAGGACGCGCGGTCAGCCGACTTCGTCGAGAAGTTGTGGCGATACCTGTCCGCCGGGCGAAACCCCTACGCCGCGGTAGAAGCCGCGGTGACCGCGCAAGTGCCCGCAGCCGCCGTCGCCCAGGTCGGGGAGCGGCGCCTGACCGTGTTCACCACCGGGCTGCCCTACTCGTTCGTGCGCACCTCCGACGCCGACTGGGCCAGCAAGCCCATCGGACACGTCGCGGCCGACCCGGCCCTGCTGATCCTGAACGAGCTGTACGGCGCTGGGGTCGAGCGCTCTCCCGGGACGTTCAGCCTGGTGTTCGATCCCGGGTTCTTCCGAACGTCAGAAACCCCGGATGTGCTGCGCTCGGTGGGCACTCACTTCACCCACCCGGTCCTGCTGTCCGGATCCGACGCGTCCGCACAGGCCCTGATGGATCTGTCGAACAGCCTCCCGGTCGAGCTGATCTTCTTCAACACGCACGGTTCGGACGAGGCCATCGTGCTGGCCGACGGGTTCGAGCTGCCAAGCTGGCTGATCCCACAATGGCTGACGATGTCCCGGCGGCCGATCGTGTTCAACAACTCCTGCCAGTCCTGGACCGGCGTGGGCCGGCAGTTCGTCCGCGCGGGTGCCCGCGGCTACATCGGCACGCTGTGGAGCATCCCGTCGAGGCCGGCGGCAGACTTCGGCCGGATCGTGGTCGACCGGCTCACCACCGGGGAGTGGCCCGCGAGCGAAGCGATCGTGCGGACCGCGTTGCCGGCCGGGATCGAACGCGCCTACATCTACGTAGGCACGGCGAACGGCAGGCTGGACCAGTGGCAGGACCGGAGCACGACCGCGGCCGAGGCGGCGCTCGCCGAGTGCGCGCTGCTCACGGAGACCGGTGGCGGCACACACAGATTCATCAGCCGGTTGCTGCACAAGGAGATCACCACCCTGCGCCGACGGGCCGATGGCACCCCGCACGAGACCGGCGAGTCCTACGTGGACGTTCTGTTGGGCGAGCTGCGGTTCTTCACCGTGCACGACCCGCGTCACGAGGACGACCGTGCCGCGGCGGACGAGCTCGTCCGCCGCCTCGACACCACGCTGGAACGAGCCGGCTTGCCACAGGACGGCCTCGACCGGCGGTGGGCCTTGCGATTCGAGCTCACCGGCAAACTGGCCGAACGGTGGTCGGACTGGGACACCGCACTGGCCGACTTCCGTCGCAGCGTCGGCTACGGCGAAGCCTGCGCGAACCGGGCGGATCTGACCATGCGGATGGCCGAGATCACCATGCGGCGAGGCGACTACGACGAAGCGCTGGCACTGGCCCGCTCCGCCCGCGACCTGCACGCCGAGCACGATGATCGGAGCGGGGCACTCGTCGCGGTCGGCGTGCTCGGGCAGCTGAGCAAGCGTCTGGGACGTGCCGAGGAGGCGATGCAGTACGCCGAGGAGGGCTACGACCTCGCCGTTGCGGTCAAGAGCGAGTGGCGGCAGGGCGCGTTCAAGCTCGACCAGGCCGTGTTGCACCAGATGGCCGGCGACATCGAGGCGGCGATCGCCGCCGCCACCAGAGCGCTGGAGCTCAGCCGCGTCACGCACAACGACCAGGCGGAACTCGCCGCGATCGGCCGGCTGGCCCTCTGCCATCTCGACCGCCGTGACTTCGACGCGGCGCAACGCCTTGCCACCACCGGGCTCGCGCACGCCACCCGGCTGGGGGAGCCCAAGGAGATCGCCGCCTTCCACCACGACCTCGGTCAGATCGCCACCCGCCGCGGACGGCTCGACGAGGCCGTCGAGCACTACGGGCGGTCCGTCGCGGTCGCGCTCGACTGCGGCTTGTGGGAGCTGGCGGCAGGTGTGGTGGCCAACATGGCCAACGTCGCCGGCCGCGGCGCCAACGTGGACGCGCTGTGGGCGGCCGCGACATGGACTGCCGAGCTGTGCGGGCTGACCCCGGAGCGATTGTGGTCTCCATTGCTCCGGCTCCTGGTGGACGCGGTGAAGCAGGCGGTCACCACAGGGCCGGTGAGCACCACGCGGCACGGTCTGGCTGTGGTCGCGGAGGCAGCAGCCCCCGGCTTCCGGGCGGATCTGGTGCCCTCGACCTTCGTCTACCACCTCGCGGGGACAATTGCCCGCTGGGTCGCCGGCGAGGATCCCGCCGCGACCGCGGCCGCGGCCATCGCGCTGGACTTTCAGACTGGTGAAGCGCTCGCCCTGAAGGAATTCATGGCCACGCCGTATGTTGCGCCCGATGTCGTCACCGATAACCGCGACCGCCGGCCCCGCCGCCGGCGTGACCGGAGTTGAGCTGACTACTTGAGCATCACGTGCTCGCCCTGGTAACCGGCACCCGGCCTGGCGATCGCCGAGAACCCCAGCCGCCGTGTTCTGGCCGCAAGAGGCTCTGACCTGCCGGCCGATGTGATCGCGGTCCTGACCCGTGACACCGAGGCGTTGGTGCGCGCTGCCGCTGCCCGTCATCGGCGCGTCCCCGTGCGGGTGCTGGAAACCCTGCTGACCGACGACGACCAGAAGGTCGTCGAGGCCGCCGGTGCGAATCCGGCACTGCCGGTTGACCGCATGCGCGCACTGCTCGACCGAGCCGGGCTGTAGGGCCGGCTCTCTTCCCGACCTCGTCCACCCGGTGACGTCGACGTCTTCAACTCACCGGCACACGCCAAGGACAGGTGCAACGATCAAACGTCCGCACATCGGCATGAGCGTGCGTTGCGACAGTTCAGGTTTGCTGCAGGAGAGAATGCTGATCACGCTCGTCGGCGCGGATGGTCAGCGTGCCCGTTCCCAAAGCGGCAGGCGGAAGGTCGCGTAGGTGAACTTGCCGGTGATCTTACCGGCGGAGTCGAAGTGGAAGACGTCCAGGCCGTGCCACTGCATGCGGCCGCGGTAGCGGAGCCGGGCGAACCACCGCAGCGGCGGGATCGCGCGTTTGCCGTGCGCGCCGGTCAGGTCCAGCCGGCACGCCCAGCGGATCGTCGCCCGGGCGCGGGGCTCGTCGATCACCTGGTCGTAGACGTCGAAGGTCATCGCGCCGTAGCGGCCGGCGAACTGAGGCGCGAACGCCGCCCTGATCGCGGGGAGACCGCGTAGTTCGGGGCCGCGGCCGGGCAGGTAGCGGGCGTCCTCGGCGAAGAAGGACATGACCCGGTCGAGGTCGGGGTCGTTGAAGGAGGCCACGAAGGCGTCGATGGTCTGGCCGAGATCGGTGCTGCCGGCGGTCATGTGCTTGCCGTTTCGGGTGGGGGACGGGTCGGGCCGAGGTTATAAGAACAGCGTCGCTTTAACAAGAGAACATCGTTCTGCTAGATGTCGGGGGTTAGGGTGGTGACTGCCATGGAAGCGTCGTTCCAGCGGGCCCGGCGCCCGGAGCAGAAGAACCAGCGGCGCGAGACGATCCTCGCCGCCGCCGCCGACCTCGCCCAGGCATCGGGGGTGGCCCGGGTCAGCCTGGGCGACATCGCCGCGGCGGTCGGGCTGGCCAAGTCCAACGTCCTGCGCTACTTCGGCACGCGCGAGGAGATCTACCTCCAGCTGACGATGCGGGAAGGCGCGGACTGGGCCACTGCCGCCGGCGCCGCACTGGACGAGGCGAGCGGCTTTTCCGCGGCGGCGGCGGCCTTGGCCGACGCTTACGCCGACCGGCCGTTGTACTGCGACCTCACCACCCATGCCGAGACGATGCTGGAGCACAACGTGTCGGTGGCCGCCTTGCGGGTCTACAAACGGTGGGCCATCGACACCTACTTCACCGTCGGCCGGAAGCTCACCACCGCCTGCCCCGAACTGACCGGCACGGACGGGGCTTCCTTGGTCATGGCGGCCAGCGCGTTCGTCGCGAAACTCTTCCCGCTGACCCGTCCCTCGGCCGCACTGCGGGAGCTGTACGACCGCGAGCCGGAGATCGCCCGGGTGTTCCCCCCGTTCCGGCCGACGCTGCAGCACATGATCGCCGCGACCGCGGCCGGGCTGCCGGCCACCCACTGACGGCGGGCCTTCTCCGCACCTCCATCCCCGTTCCGGAGAACGGGCGGCCACGGGGCCCGGAACTCGGCGGTCCGCTGCCACCGGCAGGAAGGGCGGCACGTACGGAACGACCGGTTGGCAGGCCGGGCCTGCGCAAACTCACCGCGCTTGAACTACAGGGGCTTCGAGAGGTGGCTCAACCCGGCAGCAGGCGCTTCAGTGCCTTGGTCAGGCCAGCGCCCTTGGCATGGCTGAGCAACCGCTTACCGGTTCGCGATCACCCCAGTTCTTGGTGCCCCTGCCGTGAGTGCGCTGCGCGTAGGCGCGGATGTGGGACCAGTCGATGGTGGATGCGTTGTACGCCTGCCGATCGGGCATCAGGTCACTTGCCGCTCGTCGTGGGCCGGTTACTTGCGTCCGCACCCTGTTCAAGGTCGTCGGTGCGCTTGTCCCGCCGCTCCTTGGACTCCTTCTCGGCTTCCATGACGTCCTGGGCGTTCTTGATGATCGCGGGCGTTCCGGGGGAAGGTTCAACGGCATTCGTGTTCTCCTGCCACTTCTGCGGCCGTGTGCCAGCTGTTCTGGCCGGCGATCGTGGACGCGAAGTCCGCGCGCGCCGGGTGCGGTCCAGCGCCGTCGAGTAAAGGTTGACCGCCCTGCGGCAGGGCTGCCGTTCACCAGGATGATTTTCTCCCGAACCAGGTCGACGCCGTCCAGCGTGGACCGGTCCGCCGCCGGCATTCGCTGCAGTGCGCTGTGCACCTTGGCCAACTCGTCGAGCGTCCACGGCGCCCACCCGTCCCGCACCGAAGAGAATCCGAACGCGGCCTTCAGCGCCACCTCGGCCGCCGCCCGATCCGGAAACCAGGAACCGCCGGCACCGGACCGGCCGCGACAAGCGTGACGGTCGCGTTACCCGACGCGTCGATCCGCGTGGTGACCCGCCCTACCCTGCCTGGGGCGAAGTCGATGGCTGTGACGAGGTCGCCCACCTGGACCGCTGACCCAGCCGGAACATGATGTTCCACAGGAACAGTTCCTGCGCCGAGCGCCGAGCGCCAAGCGTCGGACGACACCGGCGACTGACACCGTAGGGCCCAACTCGGGTGGCCTCCGCGCCTGAACGACGCCAGCGTGCGCGGCCGACCACACCGTCGGCGGTCAACGGGTGCCCGCGCTGGTAATGCCGGGCGGCGGCGTCGGTGAGGGGCCCGAAAAGCCGGTCCGCGGCCAGAGGTGGCGCGGCCCCGTGCGCGTTGAGACGGTCCTGAACCCGGGCAACGTCGTCGCCGCGGCTGCCTCTGCGCAGGGCCCGGGAGTCAGCGGTCAGAAGTCGGGTGGAGCGTGCCACCCGCCACCTGAATCGGGCGTCAAGTGCCGCAACAAAAAACCGCCCGACCTGGACCATCAGGTCCGGCGGGCGGTGTTTCGAGAGAGTGGAGCTAAGGGGACTCGAACCCCTGACCCCCTCACTGCCAGTGAGGTGCGCTACCAGCTGCGCCATAGCCCCGAGGCGAAGGTGAACTCCGCATCTCGTATGCCCATACATTACACCCGGCCCGGACCCCCTCCGCACGGGGGTCCCCGCAACCTCATCTTGCAACCCACAACCTCCTGACCAGCACATTCAGACCTTATTTTTAGTCCTGTATTGACGCCCACTGTGGCCGCCGTTACATTTTGCGCGGTTGTGACGCCGAGGTCCCCGCCCGTTACGCCGCGTCTTCAAGACCGGGCACACCTCTCGATGACGCCGCGTGTGCGGCAGAGGAGGCTTCGATGACGAGACGGCGGGTGATGACGCTGCTCGCGGCCGCATCGGTCCTGGTCGGTAGCGCGGTGACGACGGCGGAAGCGGCCGTTGCCCCGGATGGGTGGTACACCGTCGCCGCCGCGAACAGTGGGAAGTGCGTTGACGCCCGGGCGGCCGGGACGGCCGATGGGACCGTCGTCCAGCAGTACAGCTGCAACCAGACCGCCTCGCAGCAGTGGCAGTTCCAGGCCACCGGGGACGGTTACTTCCGGATCAACGCCCGGACCAACCCGGCCGCCGCCTGGGACGTCGCGGACGTCTCGGCCGCCGATGGTGGGCTCGTGCAGCTCTGGACCTACTCCGGCGGGGCCAACCAGCAGTGGCAGGCCGTCGACGAGGGGGCCGGCCGGTACCACTTCGTCAGCCGCAACAGCGGGAAGTGCCTCGACGTCCCCGGGGCCTCCGCCGCCGATGTGCAACTCCAGCAGTACAGCTGCAACGGGACCGCCGCCCAGTCCTTCACGCTGACCCCCGTGAACACGAGCCAGCCCGGTCAGCCGGACTTCGGGCCGAACGTCGTGATCTTCGACCCGTCCATGCCGAGCTCGACCATCCAAAGCCGGCTCGACAGCATCTTCCGCCAGCAGGAACGCAACCAGTTCGGTGGCCGGCGCTACGCCGTCATGTTCAAGCCCGGCACCTACGCCAACGACGTCAACGTCGGCTTCTACACGCAGGTGCTGGGCCTCGGGCTGAGCCCGGACGCCGTCACCATCAACGGTGCCGTGCACGTCGAGGCCGACTGGTTCCCGCCGCAGAACGCCACCCAGAACTTCTGGCGCGGCGCCGAGAACCTGTCCGTGACGCCGACCGGGGGCGCCGACCGGTGGGCGGTCAGCCAGGCCGCGCCCTACCGCCGCATGCACGTCCGCGGCGACCTGCAGCTCGACGACGGCGGCTGGGCCAGCGGCGGCTGGATCTCCGACACGAAGGTCGACGGCCAGGTCCGCTCCGGCTCGCAGCAGCAGTGGATCTCGCGCAACTCGCAGTTCGGCAGCTGGAACGGCTCGAACTGGAACATGGTCTTCGCGGGTGTCCAGGGTGCCCCGGCCAACAGCTTCCCGGCGCCGCCCTACACGACGGTCGGCCAGACGCCGGTCGTGCGTGAAAAGCCGTTCCTCTACATCGACGGGGAGGGCAACTACCAGGTCTTCGTCCCGGGCCTCAAGACCAACGCGGCCGGCACGACCTGGGCGAACGGCGCCGCGCCCGGCACCTCGATCCCGATCGACCGGTTCTTCATCGCCAAGCCCGGCGCCACCGCCGCGGACCTGAACGCCGCCCTCGCCGCCGGCAAGAACCTGCTGGTCACCCCCGGTGTCTACCACCTGAACCAGACGCTGCGCGTCACCCGTCCGGCCACCGTCGTGCTCGGCCTCGGCATCGCCACGCTGATCCCGGACAACGGCATCACCGCGATGACCGTGGACGACGTCGACGGCGTCAAGGTCGCCGGTCTGCTGATCGACGCCGGCACGACCAGCTCGGACACGCTCATGCAGGTCGGCCCGGCCGGCTCGGCGGCGAACCACGCGGCCAACCCGACGTCGCTGCACGACGTGTTCTTCCGGATCGGCGGCGCCGCCGTCGGCAAGGCGACGAACAGCCTGGTCGTCAACAGCGGCAACGTGCTCGGCGACCACCTGTGGATCTGGCGCGCCGACCACGCCGAGCGCACCGAACACGTCGGCTGGACCACCAACACCGCCGACACCGGGCTCATCGTCAACGGCAGCAACGTCACGATGTACGGCCTCTTCGTCGAGCACTACCAGAAGACGCAGGTCGTCTGGAACGGCAACGGCGGCCGGACCTACTTCTTCCAGAACGAAATGCCCTACGACGTGCCGAACCAGGCGAGCTGGATGAACGGCTCGACGCAGGGCTTCTCGGCCTACCAGGTCGGCCCGGACGTCACGAGCCACGAAGCGTGGGGCCTGGGCAGCTACTGCTACTTCAGCACCAACCCGTCCGTGGCCAGTGCGCACGCGTACGAGGTGCCGGACACGCCGGGTGTCCGGTTCCACGACATGGTGACCGTGTCGCTCAACCACCAGGGCACGATCACGCACGTGATCAACAACACCGGCCCGGCGACGCCGCCGGGGACCAAGGCCGTCAACCTGGTGAGTTACCCCTGAGCACCGGCGTGCGCCGTGGTGGCGGCCGCGGCGCACGCCGGTCCTTTGTGGATACACCCGAACGGGGTGTTCGAGGCGCCGGACGGGGGTAAACGCCGCAATATTGAGGTTCTTCATCGATCCGGGAGCGGCAGATGACCTCCTTCGCAGCGTTCACCATCGTCGAACCCCGCAAAGCCTGGCCGATCGCCGCCGTCCGCGGCGTGTTCGCCGTGCTGTTCGGGCTCTTCGCGCTGATCTGGCCCGGCGCCACCGTGCTCGTCCTGGCGGTCCTTTACGGCGTGTACGCGATCGTCGACGGCGTCGGCGGCCTGGTGCAGGCGTTCCGCCCGGGTGACACCGCCCACCGCGTGGCCTACGGCGTCCTCGGCGCGCTCGGCGTCGTCGCCGGGATCCTGGTCCTGGTCTGGCCCGGCATCACCGTCCTGCTGCTGGCCCTGCTGGTCGGCTTCTGGGCGATCATCACCGGGATCGCCGAGATCGCCGCGGCGATCCGGCTGCGCAAGCAGATCCGCGGCGAGGCGTTCCTCATCGCGGCCGGCGCGATCTCCGTGCTGGCCGGCGTCCTCATCGTGATCAACCCGATCGCCGGCGCCTACGGCATCGCGTTGCTCGTCGGGATTTACGCGCTGCTGTACGGGATCGTGCTGTTGGTGCTCGCCTTCCGCCTGCGGAAGCTGGCCGCCTGAGTACCGTGCGGGGGTGTCGACCCGCGAACTGGTGGTGCTGGGCACCGCGAGCCAGGTGCCCACGCGCCACCGCAACCAGAACGGCTACCTCCTGCGCTGGGACGGCGAGGGCATCCTCTTCGACCCCGGCGAAGGCACCCAGCGCCAGATGCTGCGGGCCGGCGTCGCCGCCACGGACATCACGCGGATCTGCCTCACGCACTTCCACGGCGACCACAGCCTCGGCCTGCCCGGGGTGATCCAGCGGCTCTCGCTGGACAAGGTGCCGCACCCGGTGCACGCCCACTTCCCGGCGTCCGGCGCGCACTACTTCGCGCGGATGAGGCACGCGACGGCGTTCTACGAGCAGGCCGACCTGCGGGAACACCCGATCGTCGCGGACGGCCCGCTCGCCACCGGCAAGTTCACCCTCGAGGCCCGGCGGCTCAGCCACCCCGTCGAGGCGTTCGGCTACCGGCTGACCGAGCCCGACGGCCGCACCATGCTCCCCGAGCGGCTGGCGGAACACGGCATCGCGGGCCCCGACGTCGGCCGGCTCCAGCGGGAAGGGCGCCTGGGGACGACGAAACTCGAAGACGTCAGCACGCCACGGCCCGGCCAGCGGTTCGCGTTCGTGATGGACACCCGGCTGTGCGACGCGGTGTACGCGCTCAGCGAAAACGCCGACACCCTCGTGATCGAGTCGACCTTCCTCGCCGAGGACACTTCCCTGGCGAAGGACTTCGGCCACCTGACCGCGCAGCAGGCCGCGCGCGTCGCCGCCGAGTCCGGCGTCCGGCAGCTCGTCCTGACCCACTTCTCGCAGCGCTACACCGATCCGGAGCGCTTCGAAGCCGAAGCGCGGGCCGAGTTCGACGGCGAGATCGTGGTGGCGCAGGACCTGGAGCGGGTCCAGGTGCCGAAAAGACGTTCTTCGCCGATCGGCCACGGCGAGCCGTAGGCTGCATCTCGTGAGCCAGCCGATCCTGATGACCGTCGACGACGATCCCGCCGTGTCCCGCTCGGTCGCCCGTGACCTGCGCCGGCGCTACGGGAAGGACTACCGCGTCATCCGCGCCGACTCCGGTCCGGACGCCCTCGACGCGCTGCGCGAGATCAAGCTGCGCGGCGACGCCGTCGCGGCGATCCTCGCCGACTACCGGATGCCGCAGATGGACGGGATCGCCTTCCTGGAGAAGGCGATGGACCTGTTCCCGCACGCCCGCCGCGCCCTGCTGACCGCCTACGCCGACACCGACGCCGCGATCCAGGCGATCAACGTCGTGGACGTCGACCACTACCTGCTCAAGCCGTGGGACCCGCCGGAGGAGAAGCTCTACCCGGTCATCGACGCACTGGTCGAGACCTGGAAGGCCGTCGGCGACAAACCGGTCGAAGAGGTCAAGCTCATCGGCCACCGCTACAACTCGCCGTCGTTCCACCTGCGGGACTTCCTCGCGCGCAACGCGGTCCCGTACCGCTGGTACTCGGTCGACGACGACGAGGGCGGCCGGATCCTGCAGGCCGCGGAGGCGACCGACAAGGACATCCCGGTGGTCGTCACCCCGGACGGCACCGTCCTCAAGAACCCGGCCGGCAGCGAGATCGCCGACGCGGTCGGGTTGTCGACCCGGCCGGCGCAGGAGTTCTACGACCTCGTCGTCATCGGCGGCGGCCCGGCCGGCCTCGGCGCCGCGGTGTACGGCGCCTCCGAAGGCCTGCGCACGGTGCTCGTCGAGAAGAAGGCCACCGGCGGCCAGGCGGGCACGAGCTCGCGCATCGAGAACTACCTCGGCTTCCCCGACGGCGTTTCGGGGGCGCAGCTGACCGACCGGGCCCGGCGCCAGGCGCAGAAGTTCGGCGCCGAGGTGCTGACCGCCCGCGACGTCGTCGGCCTGGAGGCCCGCGGCTCGTCGCGGGTGCTCACCTTCGGCGACGGCAGCGAGATCGCCGCCCACTCGGTGATCCTCGCCAGCGGCGTCAACTACCGCGCCCTCGAGGCCGACGGCGTGGAGGAGCTCACCGGCCGTGGCGTCTACTACGGCTCGGCCGCGACCGAGGCGCCCGAGTGCAAGGGCGAACACGTCTACATCGTCGGCGGCGCCAACTCCGCCGGGCAGGCCGCGGTGTTCTTCTCCAAGCACGCCAGCGACGTCACGATCCTGGTGCGCGGCGCGTCGCTGGAGGCGTCGATGTCGCACTACCTGATCGAGCAGATCGCCGGCATCGGCAACATCCACGTCCGCACCCACACCACGGTCAAGCAGGTGCACGGCGAAGGCCACCTCGAGCGGCTCACCCTGTGCGAGAACGGTGTCACCGAAACGGTCGAGACCGGGCACCTGTTCATCTTCATCGGCGCCGCCCCGCGCACCGACTGGCTCGGCGAGGCCATCCACCGCGACGAGCACGGCTTCGTGTGCACCGGGCCGGACCTCCTGAGCGCCGGGCAGCGGCCGGCGGGCTGGCCGCTCGACCGTGACCCGCACTACCTCGAGTCGTCGATCCCGGGCGTGTTCGTGGCCGGTGACGTGCGGTCGCAGTCGGTCAAGCGGGTGGCGTCCGCGGTCGGCGAAGGCGCGATGGCCGTGACGCTGGTACACCGGTACCTGGAGGAACAATGAGCGCACTGCCGCGGGAAGAGCTTCGCGGCCTCTTCCTGTTCGAACACCTTTCCGAGGAGCAGCTCGACTGGGTCGCCGCCAACGCCGTGCTCGAGGAGTACGAGGGTGACTCCTTCGTGCTTCGCGAGGGCGACGAGGCGACCTGCTTCTACGTGATCCTGAACGGCGCCGTCCGGATGACGCGGCTGGTCAGCGGCACCGAGGTGGAGACCAACCGCTCCGACCAGCGCGGTGCCTACTTCGGCGCGACGCAGTTCTTCGTGCACCAGGGCGCCGAGCACCGCTACGGCGCTTCGGTGCAGGCGCTGAGCGACCTGACGCTGCTCGCGCTGCCCGCCGCGGAGTTCTCCGTCCAGTTCCGCAAGTGGTTCCCGATGGCAACGCACCTGCTGGAAGGCATGTACCTCGGCTGGCGCAACAGCGACACCGTGATCGGCTCCCGCCGTCGCCTGCTGGCCCTCGGCGAGCTCTCGGCCGGCCTGACGCACGAGCTGAACAACCCGGCCGCGGCCGCCGTCCGGGCGACGTCCGCGCTGCGCGAACGCGTCGCCGGGATGCGGCACAAGCTGGCCTTCCTGGCCAAGAAGGACATCGACCCGGAGCTGCTCTACCAGCTCATCGACGTCCAGGAACGCCTGGTCAAGCAGGTTGCGCAGGCGGAGAAGCTGACCGCGATGCAGCAGGCCGACCGCGAGGACGAGATCGGCGACTGGTTCGGCGACCGCGGCATCGACGGCGGCTGGGACCTCGCCGACATCTACGTCCGCGCCGGGCTGACCACGGCCGACCTGGACAACGTCCTCGAGCAGGTCGGCGACACCTTCATCGACGGCGCCGTCCGCTGGCTCGCCTACGCGCTCGAAACCGAGATGCTGATGGGCGAGATCGAGGACTCCACGACCCGGATCTCCGCGCTGGTCGGCAAGGCCAAGCAGTACTCGCAGATGGACCGGGCGCCGCACCAGTGGGTCGACGTCCACGACGGCCTCGACTCCACGCTCGTGATGCTGTCCGGCAAGATCGGCGGCGGCGTCCGCGTCGTCAAGGAGTACGACCGCACCCTGCCGAAGATCCCCGCGTACCCGGCCGAGCTGAACCAGGTGTGGACGAACATCATCGACAACGCCCTCGGCGCGATGAAGGGCGAGGGCACGCTGACGCTGCGGACGTGGCGCGTCGACGACCAGATCCGCGTCGAGGTCGGCGACACCGGTCCGGGCATCCCCGCGGACATCAAGCCGCGGATCTTCGAGCCGTTCTTCACGACCAAGGCGGTCGGCGAGGGCACCGGGCTGGGCCTGGACATCTCGTGGAAGATCGTCGTCGAACGGCACCAGGGCGACCTGCGCGTCGAGTCCGAGCCGGGGAACACCCGGTTCGAAATCTGCCTGCCGACGGTCGAACAGGCCTCGCTCTGATGGTTTCCGTCCCGACGGTCACGACCGAACTCGGGGCGCTGGTCGGGTTCGCGGGTGACGGCGTGCGCGTCTGGCGCGGGATCCCGTACGCCTGCCCACCGGTCGGCGAGCTGCGGTGGAAGGCGCCGCAGCCGCCGTCGCTGTCCGGCGGGGTGCACGTGGCGACCGAGTACGGGCCGCACGCGATGCAGGCGCCGGACCCGATGAACCCGTCCGCGGTGTGCGACGAGGACTGCCTGTACCTCAACGTCTGCACTCCCGAGGGACCCACACCCGAAGGCGGACGGCCGGTGCTGTTCTGGCTGCACGGCGGTGGTTACCGCGTCGGCCACGGCGAGCAGCTGGGCGACGGCGAGGAGTTCGCGCGCGCCGGGATCGTCGTGGTCACGATCAACTACCGGCTCGGTTCGCTCGGCTTCCTGCACCTCGGCGGCCTCTTCGGCGAGTCCGAAGCGGACGCCGGCGTCTGCGGGTTCCTCGACCAGGTCGAGGCGTTGAAGTGGGTGCGCCGCAACATCTCCGCGTTCGGCGGGGATCCCGCGCGGATCACCGTCTACGGCGTTTCGGCGGGCGCGAAGAGCGTCGGGAACCTGATGGGCAGCCCGCTCGGCGCGGGGTTGTTCGCGCAGGCGATCAGCAGTTCCGGCGGCGCGGACCACGTGGCGACGCCGGAAGCGGGGACGGCGCTGGCGCGGCGGCTGCTGGACGAGGTCGGCTGCCAGGACATCGCGGCTCTGCGGTCGTTGCCCGCCAAGGAGTTCGTCGAGGCGCAGGAACGGATCCTGAGCGGGTTCCAGGCGCTCTGGCTCTGGCGCCCGACCCTGCATCCGCGGGTGCTGCCCGAGGTGCCGATCGGGCCGATCCGAAGGGGGAGCGCGGCCGGTGTTCCGCTGCTCATCGGCAACAACAGCAACGAGGGCAGCACGTACGCGATGATGCTCGGCGACGACGTCGCGACAGCCCCGGCGTCCGATGTGCTCGCGAGCATCCTCGGCGAAGAAGGCGCTTCACGGCTTCTCGAGACGTACCTTCGCCGTGTCCCCGGCCTGAAAGCCGCGCGGATCGCCGCGATGGGCGACGAGCGGTACGGCGTCCCGACGCAGCGGCTCGCCGACGCGCAGTCCACGCACGCGCCCGTTTACCGGTACCGGATCGACATCGCCGCGCCCGGGGTGCCCGAGCAGCTCGACGGCGGCCACGGGACCGAGACGACCATGGCGTGGAAGACCCCGCTCCCGCTGTACGCGGAAGCGACCGACGTGAACCCCGCCCGCGAGCGCGCGGCGTTGCTCATCCACCGCTGCTGGGTGCGGTTCGTGCACGACGGCGTCGCGTCCGCCGACGGTCCCGAATGGCCGCCGTACGGTCCCGAACTGCGGCCGGTGATGGTTTTCCGGGAAGACACGGATCTGGTGCTCGACCCACGGGCGGACGAGCGAAAAGCCTGGGGCGACGCGGAATGGGCGTCCGGGACCTGGTTCCCGGTGACCTGAGACCGTTCCTTCACCCGCTGTTCACTTCGAACCGGCCCCTTACCGCGTCAAATGGGCGAAGGCGGCTGAGGGGAGTGGCTCGTGAAACGCCGGGTGTCGATCGGACTGGCCGTGGTGCTCCTGCTGGCCGTCGTGGCGGTGATCGTGTGGGGGCGCGGGGAAGACACCGCCCAAGGCGCCACGACCGTGCGCGGCGTGATCGGGTCGGAGAAGCAGGCCTTCTTCACCGACCAGCGCGTCGTCGACGCCTTCGCCCGCCACGGGCTGAAGGTCGAGGTCGACACGGCCGGTTCGCGGCAGATCGCGACGACCGTGGACGTCGGGAAGTACGCGTTCGCCTTCCCGTCGTCGTCGCCGGCCGCCCAGAAGATCCAGCGCGACCGCAAGGTCACCACGGTGTACACGCCGTTCCAGTCGCCGATGGCGATCGCGAGCTTCGAGCCGATCGTGGCTCTGCTGCGCGCGAACGGGGTCGTCCGCAAGGGTGCCGGTGACTACGACGTCCTCGACGTCGCGAAGTACCTGGAGCTGGCGGGAACGCGCTGGGACCAGCTGCCCGGCAACACCGCCTACCCGGCCCGCAAGAACGTCCTGGTCACCACGACCGACCCGCGGGAGTCGAACTCCGCGGCGATGTACCTGTCGATCGTTTCCTTCGTGGCCAACGGGAACGCCGTCGTCAGCACGCCGGAGCAGGAGGCGAAGGTGCTGCCGTCGGTGGCGAAGCTCTTCCTCGATCAGGGGTACACGCAGAACAGCACCGAAGGGCCGTTCGAGGACTACCTGTCCGCGGGGATGGGCAAGACACCACTGGCGCTGATCTACGAGTCGCAGTTCGTGGACCGGGTGGTGCGCGGCGACGGGTCGATCCGGCCGGACATGCGGATGCTCTACACCGCTCCGACGGTGTATTCGAAGCACACGCTGGTGCCGTTGACGCCCGGCGGTGACAAGGTCGGGCAGCTGCTCGCGACCGACCCCGAGCTGGGCCGCCTCGCGGCGACGTTCGGCTTCCGCACCACCGACCCGAAGCGCTTCGCCGAGGTCGCCGCGCGGGCGAAGGCGCCGGCCGACCTCGTGGACGCGATCGAGCCGCCGTCGTTCGAGACCCTCGAGCGGCTGCTCGACGCCGTCGGCAAGCGGTACTGACATGGACGGGCTGACGCCGGTCACCGCCATCCCCGCCGAGCGCGCCGCGGGGCTCGTGACGCTCGGGGACGACACCCGGGCCGAGATCGCCGCCCGAGCCGACGTCTTCGCTTCGCGGCTGGAGGCACTCGACGTCCGTTCGCCCGAGTTCACCGATCTCCTGGACGACCTGCTGGCCGTCGGCGAGGCCGACATGCGCGCGGCCGCCGGCGTCGCCGGGGCGATGCTGGACCGCTCCCTGCGTGGCGCCGCTTCCCCGCAGGAGCAGGTCACGACGAGCCTGGCCGGGCTGCGCCGGACCGTCGCCGAGCTGGACCCGGCGAAGCTGCCGCTCACCGGGCGGAAGCTGCTGGGGGTGTTCCCGCTGGCGGGCAGTGCGAAGCGGGCACTCGACCGGTACCACGCGGCGAACGAGCCGGTGAACGCCCTCGTCCTCGACCTGCGCACGCGGCAGGACCGGTTGCGGCGCGACAACGCCGCGATCAAGGGCGAACGCGGGCGGCTGTGGAAGGTGCTGGGGAAGCTCGCCGAGGCGGCCGCGTTCGCCGAAGCCGTCGACGCCGCCATCGAGCGGCAGGCTTCGGTCTTCGACCTGGCCGACCCGCTGCGCGCGCAGGCCCTGCGCGGCGACGTCCTGTACCCGATCCGGCAGCGGCACCAGGACCTGCTCACGCAGCTGGCCGTGAGCGCACAGGGGTACCTCGCGCTGGACCTGGTGCGCCGCACCAACGACGAGCTCATCCGCGGCGTCGAACGGGCGGTGTCGACGACGGTGTCCGCGCTACGCGTCGCGCTGCTCGTCTCGGCCGCCCTCGCGGGACAGCGAGACGTCCTCGACGAGGTCGCCGCCCTGCAGGCGACCACCGACGGGCTGATCCGCGCCAACACCGAGCTCCTGGACCTGCAGTCCGCGGAGATCCGGAAAGCGAGCAGCGATCCGGCCGGCGCGGTCGGCACGCTCCGCGAGTCGTTCGACCGGATCTACGCCACGATCGACGCGATCGACGGGTTCCGCGCCGACGCCGTCCGCACGATGGCCGTCACGGTCGAGTCGCTGTCCGGCGAGATCCGCCGGGCCGAGGACCACCTGCGCCGTTCACACGAGGGGGACCGATGAGGAAGGTTTTGGCGCTCTGCTTGGGCGTGTTGCTGCTGGCGGGGTGTTCGGACCCGTCCTCCGCGCCGCTGGGGGAGCCTGAGCCGGGGACGCTCAGGGTGCTCGCGGGCAGCGAGCTGGCGGACCTGCAGCCGGTGCTCGACGAGGCCGCGAAGGCCATCGGGATCAAGGTCAAGTTCACCTTCACCGGGACCCTCGAAGGTGCCGAAGCGCTGGCGAACGGCAGTGTCGACGGCCGGTACGACGCCGTGTGGTTCTCTTCCAACCGGTACCCGGCAAGCATTCCCGAGGCGGCGAAGCGGCTCGGGAACCAGGTGAAGATCATGAGTTCGCCGGTGGTGCTGGGCCTGGCCACCTCGGTCGTCCAGCGGCTGGGCTGGGCCGGCAAGCCGGTCAGCTGGGGCGAGATCGCGGCGCAGGCGGGGAAGAAGGCGTTCAGCTACGGGATGACGGACCCGTCGGCGTCGAACTCCGGGTTCTCGGCACTGGTCGGCGTCGCGTCGGCGCTGGCGGGCGCGGGCAACGCGATCGACGCCCAGCAGATCGCTTCGGTCACCCCGCAGCTGACGCAGTTCTTCAGCGCGCAAGCGCTCTCGGCGGGGTCTTCGGGCTGGTTGTCCGACGCGTACACGCGGCGCGCCACCGGCCAGGACCCGGGGCAGAAGGTCGACGGGCTGGTCAACTACGAGTCCGTGCTGCTGTCGGCGAACGCCTCCGGGAAACTGCCCGAACCGTTGACGCTGATCTACCCGAGCGACGGCGTCGTCACGGCGGACTACCCGCTTTCCCTGCTGGCGGACGCCGGTTCCGACGCGCGTTCGGCCCACCAGCGGCTCTCGGACCACCTGCGGACGCCGGAGATCCAGCAGCGGATCATGGAGACCACCGGGCGGCGGCCGGTCGTGCCCGGGGTCGCGCTGGGGCCGCAGTTCACGCAGCGCGACCTGGTCGAGCTGCCGTTCCCGGCGACGCAGCAGGCCGTCGACGCGTTGCTGTCGGCCTACTTCGACAAGCTCCGGCGGCCTTCGCGGACGCTGTACGTGCTCGACACGTCCGGTTCGATGGCGGGCGACCGGATCGGCTCGCTCCGGGCCGCCCTGGTCGGGCTGACGGGCGCGGACACGTCGCTGACCGGCCGGTTCCGGCGGTTCCGGAGCCGGGAGGAGGTGACGATGCTGCCGTTCAACACCGGGCCCGGAGCGGCGCGGACGTTCACCGTGCCGGAGCAGGACCCGCAGGGTGAGCTGGGCCGGATCAAGGCGTTCGCCGACGGCCTGGAGGCGCGCGGCGGGACGGCCATCTACGACAGCCTCACGCGGGCGTACCGGGTGCTGGAACCGCTGGCCGCCAAGGATCCCGACCGGTTCACCTCGATCGTGCTGATGACCGACGGCGAGAACGCGAACGGCTCGTCGTTGCCGGATTTCCTGACGTCGTTCGCGGTGCTTCCGCCCGCGATGAAACAGGTCCCCGTGTTCACGGTCTTGTTCGGCGAAGGCAGCAGCGACGAGCTGACGCAGGTCGCCACCCGCAGCGGCGGGAAGGTGTTCGACGCGCGGAACGTCCAGCTGTCCCGGGTGTTCCAGGAGATTCGCGGGTACCAGTGATGCTGCGTTATCTGGGATCGACCAAGAACCTCGCCGGCTGCGTCGGCGGGCTGGCCGGCATTGTGCTGTACCTGACCGGGGTCGTGGGTTCGTTCTGGTGGGCGGTCGTGGTCGCGCTGTACCTCGCGGGGGCGCTGCTGGCGCCGGGGGAGAAGGTCAAGCTCGTTCCGGACACGACCGAACGACTGCGGGATTCCCTGGACTCGCTGGTGGCTTCGGTGTCTTCGTCCTCGATGCCGCCGTCTACTGTGGACACGGTACGGCGGATCGCCGAGGTGCTCGCCGACCTGCTGGCCAAGCCGGCGCGCCTGGCGGCCGATCCCGATCTGCAGCACGCCGTCGTCCGGCTGGCGCAGACCGATTTGCCGCTGTCGCTGGAGACTTACCTGAACCTGCCGTGGTGGTTTGCGGCCCGGCGCACGAACGCGGGGGAGGAACTGGTGGCACAGCTCGGGTTGCTCGAAGCCGAGGCCCACCGCGTGGCGGAGCGGTTCTACTCGGCCGACGTCGACCGGCAGGCCGATCACACCCGGTACTTGCGGGAGCGGGACGGCTGATTTCGGTGCGGTCACAGGGTTTCCAGGTGTACCCGTGTGAGTGATGAGTTCGAACGCGCGTTCGAGTAGCTTGGTCGATGTGAGCCAATTCGGCTCCCGTCGGCAAAAGGGGGAGAAACTATGGACGCGCGCCCAGTATCGGCAGGGTCAGAGTCATGGCTGCGGTGGTCAGCCAGCTCAGCAGATCCGTCAGGGGAATGCGGGAAAGGCGTTCCGGCCATTCCTCCGCCACTGTGTGCAGCACGAGCTCGTCGTGCCGTGGCTCCACCTTCGTCAGTTTCAAGCCGGGCGGGAGTTCCGGCAGCGGAAGCACGATGGGCTGAAAGCGCCGGGGCGGCCGCAGCTGCCGCTGTCCGATGTGGAGGGTCTGCGGCACGAGCACCACGCCGTCGTCCGCCACCTGCGGGCGAAGGGTCAGGTGGCCCCAATGGGGTCGCTTGGCCCAGTGGATCCGCAGCAGGCCGCCGTCGTCCGGGGTCGCGACGATCCCGGGGCGGGCTTTCGCCACCCGGTCCCGCAGCACGTCGGCGGAGACGGCGATCGCCAGCTGCACCCGCGCGGGTTTGGCGGCCGGCGTGGGCAGCGAGCGGAGGCGGACGTCTTCGGCGAGCACGGTGACACGGCGCAGCGGGATGCTGCCGGGCTCGCCGCCGTCTTCGGCGTCCGGCTCCGGCCAATCGACGTCCTCGGCGACGATCCGGACGTCGCCGAGGCGTCCGGTGGCCAGCCGGAAGCTGTCGGCCGGGTAGTCGAGCTCGGCGAGGGTGAGGCCGACTTCGCGGTCGCCCACCTTCGCCGTCAGCCTGCGCCCGACGAGCTGCTCGGTGACAGTGCGCGCCAAGGCGGCCGGCGTGACCGGGACGTTCGGCAGCAGCGAACGCCCGGCCGCGGCCAGCCCGGCCAGCTCGGGCCAGGGTGACCAGCCGTCGAACCACCTGCCGTCGCTCATCCGTCCAGTGTCGCCCAAGGACACCGTCGGCGGCGACGGCGGGTGGTTCGCGGGTGGCTCAGCGGATCGTCTCCGGTCACCGGCCCGCGAAGCGGGCGATGATGCCGGTCACGACCAGCCAGAACACCGCGGCCAGGCCGAAGTCGAGGATCACGGCCAGGCTCGGGCTGTCGACCGGGAACAAACCGGGCCAGAACAGAGCGAGAGGAACCGCCAGTGACTTGATGAACTGGAAGAAAGCATTGCCGGCGTTGGCACCGGCGAGCACCATGATCATGTAGAGAACTTCGATCCCCGCGAAGATCGCGCCGATCGCCGTGATGACCCGCACGGCCGTGTTCCGTCTGGTGGTGGTTCGCCAAGGAGACATGCCGCAAAATTCCCGGATCGGGTGACCGATCAAACGCTCCAACCCCCAGATTGCGCCGTTCGGCCGCTTCTCTTGCTCTCCGTCAGCGCTTCGGAGCAGCCAGTGAGCAACCGAGCGCGGTCCCGCCCGCCGGCTTCCGAGTGCCGTCCATCCGGGTACGCGCGCCGTCCGCCTGGGTACGGGCGCCGTCCGTCCGGCTGCTGGCCGGGGGTTGTGTGGGTCGTCGGTCTTGGTGCGGTTGCTGGCCGCGGGCTGCGCGGGTCGTCGGTCCCGATCCGACTGCCGTCCGCAGGGCTGCGGGTGCGGTCCGTCTTGGTCCGGCTGCGCGTGTGGTCGTCTCGGTTCGACTGCGGGTAGGCGCGGCGGCGGCCCGTCCGCGCCCCCGTCGGCTGCTCACCGAGCATGCGGCGGCCGGCTCGGTGCCGAATGGCGAGCCGGAGGGCCCGCCTGCGGGTGCCGGTCAGCGGCGAGGCCCGGCAGCGCGAATCGGCGGCGAGCTCCGTCCGGGACGCAACCCCACGGCACCTCGCCGGTTCGCCTAAGGCCGCACCGCCGCCGCCTCGCCGAGCAGGCGGGCGATGGCCCAGTCCTGCACGGCGAGCCCGACGGACTTGAACACGGTCCGCCCGGTCACCGCCGGGGGCGTGAGCAGGGCCGAGCCCAGCTCGACCAGGTCGGCCCGGTCCAGCAGCCCGGCGTCGACGGCGTGGATCACCTCACCGGCCTCCTCGAGCGCCGCGCCGGCCTGATCCACCACCACGCACCCCGCGGTGGCGAGCAGTTCGGCCGGCAGTTCCCGCATGGACGGCCGGTACGACCCGATCGCGTTGACGTGCACGCGTTCCGGCAAGTCATCGGCAGCGAAGAGAGGAGAACCGGACGAAGTAGCACAACACACGATCTCCGCGTCCGACACCGCGTCCGGGGCGCTCGACGCCACCCGTACCGTCACCTCCGGGAATTCGGCGCGCAACCGGTCGGCCAGCGCCTGCGCGCGCGAGCGGTCGCGGCCGAACACCGCCACGTGCCGCACCGGGCGCACCGCTGCCACGGCGCGCACCTGGTCGGCGGCCTGGGCTCCGGTGCCGAGCAGGGCCAGGCGGCTCGCCGAGGGCGGGGCGAGCAGGTCCGTGGCGACGCCGGACACCGCGCCGGTGCGCAGGGTGGTGACCTCGACGGCGTCGGCGACCACCTGGCCGTCGGTGGTGTTCCACACCAGCGTGCCCAGGATCGTCGGCGTCCGGCCGGGGACCAGGCTGAGCGACTTCACCACGGTCGTCGACGACGGGGTGTGGCAGGCGGTCATCACGAGCGTCGTGGCTCCGGCGAAGGACAACCGTTGCGGCACCACGAAACGGCCGGCGGCGAGGTCGAGGAACGCCTCGCGGACCGCTTCGACCGCGGCCGCCATCGGCACGGCCGTCCGGACGTCGTCGGCGTCGAACATGCGCGGCCCTCCGGTGTCGGGTCTGCCGCTAGCCTGACGGGATGTCCGAGGCCACGCAAGATCCCGTCGAGGAGCAACGGTTCTTCCGCGACGACTGGTACGGGGAGGAGATCACCGGGCGGCACTACGTGCGGTGCGAGTTCCACGAAGCCGACTTGTCGGAGGCGGTCACGCGGAACTCGGTCTTCACCGACTGCGTGTTCGGCAACGTGCGCTTCAACGCGTCGCGGCACACGGACTCGGCGTTCACCGGCTGCGCCTTCAAGCGGTGCAACTTCTTCGACGCCGAATTCACCGGGTGCAAGCTCGTCGGCGCCACGTTCACCGAGTGCGGGCTGCGGCCGTTGCGGGTCACCGGCGGGGACTGGTCCTTCGCCGGGCTGGCGGGCGCCGACCTGCGGACGGTCACCTTCCAGGGGGTCCGGATGCGGGAAGCCGACCTCACCGGGGCGAACTGCGCAGGCGCGGTCTTCGCCGACGTCGACCTGTCCGGGGCGCTGCTGCACGCCGTCAAGCTGCCGAAAGCCGAGCTGCGGGGCAGCGACCTGTCGGCGCTCGACCCGCTGAACGCCGAGCTGACCGGGGCGATCGTGTCACCCGAACAGGCTGCGGTGCTCGTCACGTCGCTGGGGCTGCGGGTCCGGGCGTAGGCTCGTCGCGATCGGGAAGGGAGAGCCGCATGGGTGTCGTGACACCGGGTTTCCAGGGCCGGGCGCGCAGTGGCAACCCGCGGCTGCCACCCGGGCAGTACCTGGCCGAAGACTTCCCGGTGCTGTCGGCGGGCCCGACCCCGCGCGTGCGCACCGAAACGTGGGAATTCACCGTCACCACCGAGGCGGGCGAGAAACACAGCTGGAACTGGGCCGAGCTGATGGCGCTGCCCAGCGAGAAGCCCACAGCAGACATCCACTGCGTCACCCAGTGGTCCAAACTGGACACCCGGTGGCGCGGCGTCTCGATCGACACGCTGGTCGGCGGGCTCGGCACCGAGGCCGACTACGTCATGGTGCACGCCTACGGCGGGTACACGACGAACCTGCCGCTGGCGGACCTGCTCGACGGGCAGGCCTGGATCGCCTACGAGTACGGCGGCAAGCCGCTGACCCCCGAGCACGGCGGCCCGGCGCGGCTGCTCGTGCCGCACCTGTACTTCTGGAAGTCCGCGAAGTGGGTGCGCGGGCTGGAGCTGAAGACCCGGGACGAACCGGGCTTCTGGGAGAACGCCGGCTACCACGACTACGGGGATCCATGGCGCGAACAGCGGTATCAGGGCGACTAGCCTGGCGGGTCGCCCGCCTGGCCGGATTCCGCGACGAGACGCCGACGGCCCGCACGCTCGTCTTCGACCTGCCCGGCTGGCCGGGACACCTGGCGGGGCAGCACGTCGACGTCCGGCTCACCGCCGCGGGCGGCTACTGCGCGCAGCGCAGCTATTCGCTCGCGGCGCCGGCGGACGGCGACCGGGTGGAGCTGACGGTGCAGCGCGTCGCCGACGGCGAGGTGTCCGAGCACCTCACCGGTCCGTACGCGATCGGCGACCCGGTCGAGATCCGTGGCCCGATCGGCGGCTGGTTCGCCTGGCGCCCGACGGACCCGGCCCCCGTGCTCCTGATCGCCGGCGGCTCGGGCATCGTCCCGCTGATGGCGATGATCCGCGCTCGCCGCGCGGCGGGCGTCCGCACGCCGTTCAAGCTGATCTATTCGCTGCGCACCCCGGCGGAGCTGTACTACGCGGACGAACTGCGCACGCCGGTGGCGGGCGTGGACGTGACGTACGTGTACACGCGCGAGCAGCCCGACGGCCGTCCGGGCCTGCCCCGCCGCATCGACGTGGCGACGATCAACACGGCGGGCTGGCCCGCGGAGTTCGGCGCGTCGTGCTTCGTCTGCGGCCCGACGGGTTTCGTGGAGACGGTGGCGGACATCCTGGTCGCCCTCGGCCACGACCCGCACCGCATCCGCACCGAACGCTTCGGCCCCAGCCGCGACTGACTGAACGACTCTTTCCTGGCGTCCGAGGTCAGGTGGCGTCCGGGCGGGTGAGCAGTTCGCGCAGGGTGGCCAGCAGCTCCCGGCGGTCCGCCGCGCCGAGCTTGCCCCGGATCCGGGCCATGTGGTGCTCCACCGTCTTGCCCGAAATGAACAGCTTGCTGCCCGCCTGCTTGTACGTCAGCCCCTCCACGATCAAGCGGGCCACCTCCAGCTCGCGCTCGCTCAGCGCCGCCAAGCCCGCGCCCGCCGCCGGTTCCGACGAGGCCCCGGGTTCGCGGCGGGCGGCTGTGCCCTGGAACTGGCGGGCCGCCTCCAGGAGCTGGACCATGGCCTTGCGGTCGGAGGTGCGGATGGCCGCCTGGCCGGCCAGGCGGGCCGCGTCCCAGCGCAGGCCGAGGTCGTGCAGCTCGGCCGCCGCGGCCGTGATGGCGTCCGGGTCGAAGGTTCCGCCCAGCACCGCCAGCCAGCCCTGGGCGGCCGTGGCCAGTGCGCGGGGGTGGCGGCCGCAGTGGGCGTGGGTGGTCAACGTGGCCAGGTGGGCCTTGACCGCGTCCGCGTCCTCCAGCGTGATGGCCGCGTGCAGCTCGTGCCAGACCAGTGAAACCGTCCACAGTGGAGGTTCGCCGAGCCGGGCGAGCAGGCCGTGGGCGCGTTCGAACTGGCCGGACAGCTTGGCGAACGCGCCGGTGCGGGCCGCGGCGATCGCCAGCTCGCCCAGTGGCAGCAACGTGAACAGGTCCGCCTGCTGCCGCATCGATGCCTGGTACGCCCGGTTCCACGACCGCTGCAGGCCGACGAGGTCGCTGGCCCGCCGCGCCAGGCCGAGCTCCAGCGTCGCGAAGAACAGCTCGTCACGCGCTTCGAGCGGCCGGCCCGCGACGGCGTCGCGGTGCTCCGCGGCCTTCGCCAGGTCGCCCGCCGTCATCGCGACCCAGCCCAGCAGCAGCCGGTGCCGCGCGGCCAGCAGGTCCCCGCCGATCCCGCCGTCGAGCGCGCGGGCGAGCACGGACTCCGCCAGCGCCAGCTCGCCCGTGTGCAACGCGACGAGGGCGGCCAGCGCGGCCGGGCTGTCCGGGAGCAACGTTCCGCCGAGCGCGGGCTCCAGCATCGCGGCCGCGCCCAGCAGCGTCGACAACGTCTCGGTCGCGCAGCCGGACACCGAATCGACGATGCCGCGGGCCATCCGGGTGGCCGCGCCGGCGAACAGCGTCGGTGCGACGCCGGGTGCGGGGGAGTCGAGCAGGCGCCGGGCGCCCTCGATATCGCCCGTGCCGACCAGGGCCGTCGCCGAGAACGCGTCGGCGCGCCCCGCCCAGTGGTACAGCTCGGCGCTGCGGGCCAGTTCGCCGCGGTGGGCCAGCACGGTCGCCGCGATGTCCGCACCCGCCGCCCGGGTTTCCGCGTCGGCGGCGCCGAGCATCCCGTCGCCGAGCCGCAGCGCCGTGTCGAGGTCGCCGGACAACGCGGCCGCGCGCGCCCAGCCCGCCGTGACGGCCGGAGAGCGGTCGCCCGCTTCGGCGGCGGCTTCGAACAACCGCGTCGCCAGCCGCGCGTCCGACGGCAGTGCTTCATTCGCCGCCGCGGCGAACGCGGCGGCGGCGGACGCGCCGGAGCTGCCCGTGCCGAGCAGGGACCGGGCCAGGTCGAGCACCGGGAGGCCGTTCGCCAGCTGCAGCTCGACGAGCCGCTGCACCGTCGTCAGCCGGCGCGCGGGCGGCCCGAAGTCGCGGACGGCGGCCGCGGCCAGCGGCAGGAGCGTGTCGTCGGGGGCGAGCAGGCCGGTCGCCCGGGCGCCCTCGACGATGGCGGGCAGCTGGTCGGGACGCCGGTCGAGCAACGCGCACAGCAGGTCGAGGTTGCGCCCGGCACCGGCTTCGGCCGCGATCAGGTAGCGGAGGACGTCGTCGTCGAGCTCGTCGAGCTCGGGCCGGAACTCCTCCAGCCGCCCGAGCAGCGCGCGCACGGCCAGCCGCGGCACCCCGCCGCTGCGGGCGTGCAGCGCGGCCGCGGCCGCCGGGTCGGCGGGCGAACCGGTCGCCGCGGACATCAGCCGCGCCACGTCTTCGACGCCGAGCGGGCCGAGCTGCAGCAGCGTCCAGCCGGGCGCCACCGCGGCCGGCCGGTGCGCGACGACGATCGGGCCGTCCGCGTCGGCGATCAGGTCCTCGAGCTGGTCGGGGCCGAGCCGGTCGGCGTCGTCGACCAGCACCGCGTCGACGCCCGCCTCGCGGTAACGGCGGTCGAGCGCGGCGAGCAGCACGCTCTTGCCGTAGCCGCCCGGGGCGACGACGGCGAGCCGCAGCGGGGCGGCCGGGTCGGCGGCGACGCGGTCGAGCAGCTGCCGCGCCGCCGGGTGCACGGGGACGGTGTGCGGCGCGGGAACCTGCGTGAGCAGTGTGTTCAACAGTGACCTTCACCGGAGGGGGCGCAGTGGCTCGGGGCAGGGGAGGGGGAAGCAGGCGACGGGCCGGCGGTGGCTTCACGGGCGGTGACGGTGATCACCACGGCCGAGACGGCCGCGGCCAGCACCAGGATCGCGGCGGCCAGCGGGCGCCGCCGCCGGAACAGGTTCAGCGGGCCGGTGCGCTCGGGCAGTTCGAACGGCGTGATCTCGACCGGCGGCCGTGGTGGCCGCTCGCCGAGCTCACCGAGCGTGTCCACCTTGGGGAGCAGGGTGGTTTCCACGGCGGGGGGTTCCTGGGGTGCGCCCCGGCCCTCGGCGCGTAGCGTCGCGATGGCGGCCGCGCCGAGGGCGGCGGTCGCCGGCGGAACCGGTCCCGCGAACATCGGGCACGGCGGCCGGGCCGGCGGCGCGTGCGGGGGGACGTCGCCGCAGAACACCACGCCGGCGAGCCCCTTGGGAGACGTCGAGGCGGCGCCGGCGAGGGCGAACAGGGTGCTCAGCGCGGCCGCCGGGGACACGCCTTCGGCGCTCTGCCCGAGCTGCCACCCACTCGCGCCGCTCGCCGTCGCCAGCGTCACGTTCACGCCGTCGGCGCCGAACTCGCAGACCCCGGCGACCTGGGCGCCGGGCCCGGGGACGGGCAGGTGCGCGCCGAGCGCCGCGATCGAGCCGGGGACCAGCGTGACCGCGGCGAAGCCGGCGTCGGCCAGTGCGCGGCGCAGCACGTCACGGCGGTAGCCACCCCAGTCGCCGGGGTGGGTCAGCACCAGGTGGTGCGGGGGGCCACCGAACAGGTTCGCGGCGTGCTCGGCGATCCCTTCGACGAGCACGGTGGTGAGCGTCTCGGGCGGGAACGGCTCCCCTTCGACGAGCATCGGGACGTCGTCGCCGATCCGCCGGTGGAAGCCGGTGAGCAGCCGGGACGGGACCTGCGCGCCCGCCTGCGCGGCGGCGTCGCCGGTGAGCAGGTACCCCTCGTCGTCGAGGAACAGCGCGGACGCCGCGGCGGGGGAGCGTTCACCCAGCCAGAGGGGTTCGGGCTCGCTCCAGCCGGGGCCCTGTCGGCGGCAGGTCGCGGCGTGGGTCCGGCCCTGGGCCACATCGATTCCGAGGACGTAGGGCAACGGCGCTTTCCTCCTCGCCTCGTGGCGGCCGATCGGGGGCATGAAATCCCCCTAGGGTTCCGGGCATCCTCACCCAAACGGGTTAGTCAGGCAAGGGTCTGGAGGGATTTAACCCAACTGAGCGCGTCTCGGATGAGCCCCTAACTCCCTAACGATGACATATCGATCCCCTATCGGCTGACCGGACTGCGACTCGGAGTGATCCCCGATGTGCGCTGGGGGACGGTCTCCCTACCTTGATCACGGAGCAGCGGTCCCTGCGGTCGCTGCTGTCCCCCGAACCACCGGATCTGGAGATACCCCATGGACTCCGTGCAGACGTTGCACGATTTCGCCCTCAACCTGCTCAACGACCCGACCGCGCTGGCGGCCTTCGGCACGGACCCGCAGGGTGCCCTCGCCGCCGCCGGTCTCGGTGACGTGAGCGCCGCCGACGTGCACGAGGTCATCCCGCTGGTGCTCGACTACGTGCCGGTCGACAGCCTCCCGGCCGTGGGCGGCCTCCCCGCCGTCGGTGGTCTGTCCCCGCTCGGCACCGACGCCACCGGCACCGACGCGGCCGGCATCCAGGGCGCGATCGACCAGCTCACCGCCCTCACCTCGGGCCTCGGCCTGCCGGCCACCTCGGGTCTGCCGGGCGTGGGCGACCTGGGCGTCGGCGAGCTCCCGGCCGTGGGCGAGCTGCCCGCCGTCCCGGGTCTCGACTCGCTGCCGGGTGTCAACGAGGTGACCAACGCCGCCAACGCGACCGCGCTGGCCGGCAACGTGGCCGGTGCGGTGCTCGGCGGCGACCTGGCCCACGGCCTCGACTCGGCGGCCCTGTCCAACCTGACCGCGGCCCCGGCCTACCTGACCGACCCGAACACCGGCATGGTCCCGCAGGCCGTTTCGGCCGCCGGCTCGGCCGTGTACGACGTCAAGGACCTCGGCGCCCACGCCAACTTCCAGGCGCACGACGTCGCCGGCCTCGCGACCGGCGCCGTCACCGGCACGGTCGAGCACACGACCGGCTCGCTCGGCAACGTCGGCGACTTCTCCGGCATCCTCAAGGGCGCGGGCGACGTCGACGTCCAGCACGTCACCGGCGAAGTTGCGGGCGCCGTCCACGGCCTCGGTGACGTCACCAACACCGTGACCTCGGCCACCGGCCTCGACGTCGACCACAACGTGGTCGGCAACGTCGGCGAGCTCGCGTCCGGCAACGGCACCGCCGTCCACGACGTGGTGTCCGACGTCACCGACGTCACCCACAACGCGCTGGGCAACCTGCACCTCGGCGGCATCGCCTCGGGCAACGACGTCCACATCGGGCACTGAGCCCCGAACCGGTCACCGGTGCCCGTCCCGCGGTCTGGGTGCAGCCGCGGGACGGGCACCCGGTGTGCGTACGGGGAGTGAACCGGGGACACTCGTCCATCGTGACCGCCCCGGCTTGGCTCGAAGTGCTCAACGAGACCCTGGACGCGTGCCGCACGCACGGCCGCGCCGATCTCGCCGAGCAGCTGCGCAGACGCCGGGACGCCCCGCCCGGGCAGACCCGGCTCGGCGTGCTCGGCTTTCCCAAACAGGGCAAGGGTTACCTGCTCAACGCCGTGCTGAACGCGCCGGTGTGCGCGGTCGGCGACGCCGCGACCCCCGCCGTGCCCACGGAAATCGCCTACGCCGCCGAACCCGCCGCGACCCTGGTCGGCCGGTCCCGCGAACGGATCCCCGTCGCGGTCGAACGGCTCACCGGCGAGCTCGGCGCCCGCCCCGCCGGCACCCTCAGCCGCGTCGAGGTCGGCGTGCCGCGGGAACTCCTCTCGGCCGGCCTGGTCCTGGTCGACACCCCGCCCGTCGGTGACCCGCGGTCACCACGCACCGCCGCGGCGCTGGATCTGCTTGCCGAAGCGGACGCCGTGATCCTCGTCTCCGACGCGACCGCGCCGCTGAGCGCCGCCGAACTCGCGCTCGCGCGGCACGTGCGCACCTGGTGCCCGCACGTCGTGCTGGCCCTCACGAAGATCGACGCCTGCCCCGGGTGGCGCGCGGTCGCCGAACGCGACCGCGCCATGCTCGGCGAGGCCGGGATCGACGCGCCCGTCCTGCCCGTTTCGGCCGTGGTGCGCCAAGCCGCCGCGAAGTCCGGTGACGCGGAACTCAACGCCCGCTCGGGGTTCCCGGAGCTGCTGGGCTGGATCGCCGAGCAGGCCGCGCGCCCGCCCGAGCAGTCCCGCGCGCTGCTCGCCGCGGTGGGCGTCCGCGCCGCCGCCGCCGAACTGGTCGAGTCGCTGCGCGACCGCATCGACACCGTCGCCCAAGACGCCGGGCTCGGCCAGGCCGCGCTGCTGCAGCGGGCCCAGCGCCGCGCCGACGACCTGCGCCGGCAGAACACCCGGTGGCAGAACCTGCTGTCCGACGAGATCACCGACCTGCTGTCCGACGCCGAGTACGACCTGCGCGAACGCACCCGCAAGATCGTCACCACGATCGACCGGACCTTCGACGAGGGCGACCCGGCGAAGGTGTGGGACGAATTCGCGCCCTGGCTGGACAACGCGCTGGCCGAGGCCGTCGACGTCAACTACACGTGGCTGGCCGACCGGGCGGAGTGGATCGCGCAGGCCGTGGCGGCGTGCTTCGGCGCCCAGTACGACCGCGCGCTGCCCGACCTGCGGCTCGACGGCTCGGGCGTGGAACACCTCGACGACGTCGGGCGGCCGAAGATCGAGAAGTTCAAGATCGGCCAGCAGGCCTTCACCGGGCTGCGCGGGTCCTACGGCGGCGTGCTGATGTTCGGCCTGGTCACCAGTCTCGCCGGGCTGCCGCTGATCAACCCGGTCTCGATCGGGGCCGGCGCGGCCTTCGCCGCGAAGACGATCAAGGACGAAGGCGGGATGCGGCTGCAGCGGCGCCAGGCCGTCGCCAAGCAGGCGGCGCAGCGGCACGTCGACGACGTCTTCCTGCGGTTCAGCAAGGAATGCCGCGACGCCATCCGCGTCGTCCAGCGGCGGCTGCGCGACCACTTCACCGGGCTGGCCGAGGAACTCGCCGACGAGCTGACGCACGAACGCGAGACGATCCTGGCCGGCACCGCCGAGCGGGAGCGGCGGACCGGGCACATCCGCCGCGAGATCGACCGGCTCGCCGGGCTGCACCAGCGCGCGGGCGAACTCGGCACGATCGCGGGACGGCAGCAGCGGCGGGAGCTTTCGGCGTGACCCAGGACGTCCGCGACCTGCTGCACGCCGCGGCCGGGCTCTACCGGGACGACCCGCGGGCTTCGGCTCTGCTGCACGACTGCCTCAATCGGCTGGAGCAGCCGCTGCGCGTCGCGTTCACGGGCGCGCCCTCGTCGGGGAAGACGACGCTCGCCGCGGCGCTCGGCGAATGGCCGACGCGGGCGCTGCGCGACATCGTGCTGCTGGACGACCCCGGCCCGGCCGACGACGTCCCGGACGCGACGGTCCGGCTGGTCCGCCACCTCGAACCGGACGAGCTCGCGGCCGCGCACCCGCCGGGCGGCTCGGCGTTCGCGCGGCAGAGCGCGGTGAACTCGGTGCTGGTGCTGTCCCGCGCCGACGAGGTCGGCGCGGGCCGGATCGACGCGCTGCTCACCGCGAAGCAGCTCGCGCGGCGCGCGTGGCGGGAAGACCCGCTGTGCACCGGCTTCCTGGGCGTGATCGCCGTCGCCGGGCAGCTCGCCTACGGCGGGCGGTCCTTGCGCGACGACGAGTTCGACCTCCTGGCGGCGTTCGCCGCGGTGCCGCGCGAGGAGCTGGAACGGCACGTGCTGTCGGTGGATTCGTTCACGGATCCGGCGTTCCCTGGCCCGATCCCGGTCGAGACGCGCCGGTCGCTGGTGGTGCGGTTCGGGATGTTCGGCGTCCGGCTGGCGCTCACGCTGATCCGCACCGGCTGCGACGACCGCGTCAAGCTCTCGGCGGAACTGGTGCGCCGCAGTGGGCTGGGCGAGCTGCGGGACACCCTCGCCGGGTGCTTCGTCGCGCGGGCCGAGGCGCTGCGGGCGCGGACGGCGATCATCCGGCTGGAGGCGCTGCTGGCCGCCCAGCCCCGCCCGGGCGGCGACCGGCTGATCTCCCGGGTGGAGCGGTTCGCCGCGGCGGCACACGACTTCCGCGAGCTGCGGCTGATCGCCGACATCCGCGGCGGCCGCACGGCGCTGTCGGGCGAGCCCGCCGAGGAAGCGGTCCGGTTGCTGGGCGCCCAGGGCACGACCCCGGCCGATCGGCTGGGCCTGGAACCGGACGCCGACCCGAACGAGATCTACGAAGCCGGCCTCGACGCGCTGCGGCGCTGGCGGCACGAGGCCGAGCGCCCGGACCGCCCGCACGCCGAACGGACGGCGGCGCACGTCGTGGTGCGGTCGGCCGAGGGGATGCTGGCGTTGTTCGCCTAGGGCGACCGAGCGGGAAAACACCGACCGGCCCGGCAGTTCGGGGCTCGTTGCCCGGTGTTGACGCCCGAGGCGGGGCAGCGCACCATAGACCGGTCTATGGTCCAGCGCCGGCCCGAAGGGACTCCTGCCATGCCCGAAGACCACCGCCCCCGGGTCCGGCTGTTCGGCGAGCTCCTCGCGCACTGGGCGCGAGAACGCCCCGCGGACACCGCGCTGATCTTCGGTGACCGGTCCTGGACCTGGGCGGAGTTCGACGAGCGGGTCCGGCGGCTGTCCGGGGCCCTGTCCGCCGCCGGCGTCACCCGGGGCGACCGGGTCGCGTTCGTCGACAAGAACCACCCCGCCTGCCTGGAAACGACCTTCGCGGCGGCCGGGCTCGGCGCGGCCGACGCCGTGGTGAACTGGCGGCTTTCCGGTGACGAACTCGCCTACGTGCTCAAGGACGCGGGCGCGAAGGTCGTCTTCGTCGGCGCCGAACTGAGGCCCGCGTTCGAGGCGATCCGCGACCGGCTGCCCGCCCTGGAACGCGTGATCGTCGTCGGCGGGGACGCCGACGAGTACGAGGCCTTCCTCACCTCCGCCGCACCGCACACCGCCACCGGCGTCGACACCGACGACGGCGTGCTGGTCCTGTACACCAGCGGCACCACCGGCTTCCCGAAGGGCGCGGTGCTGACCCACCGCAGCGTCCTCGCGCACGGCCTCGCCGCCGGGACCGCGTTCCCGATCGGCCCGGGTGAGGTCAACCTGGTCGCGATGCCGCTGTTCCACGTCGGCGGCAGCTGCTACGCGGTTTCCGGGTTCCTCTACGGGGAACCGTCCTACCTGACCCGCGAGCCGGACGCGGCGTCGCTGTTCGCGGCCCTGCAGGCCGGGATCACGCACGCCTTCCTGGTGCCCGCCGTCGTGGCCGGGATCGCCCAGGCCGGCGAGGCCGCGCTCAAGGCGTTCTCCCGGCTGAAGTACCTCTGCTACGGCGCCTCGCCGATGCCGCTCCCGCTGCTGCGGACGGTGCTCGCCGCCTGGCCGGACGTCAGGTTCGCCCAGGTCTACGGCATGACCGAGCTGTCCGGCGCGGTCACCGCACTGGACCCGGAGGCGCACCGGGACGACGCCCACCCGGAACGGCTGGCCTCGGCGGGCACCGCACTGTCCGGAGTGGACATCCGGATCGTCGACCCGGTCACGGCGGTGGACGCCGAGGTCGGCGAGGTGTGGGTGCGCACCGAGCAGCGGATGGCGGGCTACCTCGGCAAGCCCGAGGCCACCGCGGAGACCATCGTGGACGGCTGGGTCCGCACCGGCGACGTCGGGCGCCTCGACGACGGCGGGTTCCTGTTCCTCGAGGACCGCGTCAAGGACATGATCATCACCGGTGGCGAGAACGTCTACTCGCCGGAAGTCGAGCGCGTGGTGGCGGAGTTCCCCGGCGTTGCCGAGGTGGCCGTGATCGGCGTCCCGGACGACCGGTGGGGCGAGCAGGTCAAGGCCGTCGTGGCGCCGGCTCCGGGGGAGCAGCTGGACGCGGACAAGCTCGTCGAGTTCTGCCGCGAACGGCTGGCGCACTTCAAGTGCCCGCGCAGCGTCGACGTCCTCGAAGCGTTGCCCCGCAACGCCACCGGCAAGATCCTGAAACGTTCGCTGCGCGAGCCCTACTGGCGGGACCGGGACCGGAACGTCTGATGCCGCCGGTGACGCGGAGCGGGTACTTCGAGGCCGCGCTGGACGTGCTGGCGCGGCACGGGTTCACCGAGCTGAACGTCGGCACGCTGTGTCGCGGCCTCGGCGTCACGAGCGGCTCGTTCTACCACCACTTCGGTGGCTGGCCGGGGTTCGTGACGCAGCTGCTGGAGCACTGGGAACACCGCCAGGAGCGCATCCTGCGCGAGCGCCACTTCGGCACCGGTGGTCCGTCGGCCGACTTCGCCGCGCTGATGGACCTCACCCTCGGGCTGCCCCACGAGGCCGAGGCCGCGATCCGCGCGTGGGCGCGCACCGACGAAACCGTGCGCGCGGCGCAGAAACGCGTCGACGACGCGCGGCTGCGGACGGTCGGCAAGGCGGTGGAAGGGATCGTCGGCGACCGGGCGCTGGCCCGGACGCTGACGTCGCTCGGAATGGCGATGCTGGTGGGGCACCAGCAGCTGGCGGCCGCGGGGGAGCCCGGCGAGCTGACGGTGCTGCTGGCGGAGTACACCCGGCTGGTGCACTCCCGCGCGGGCGGCCGTTAGAGCTGCGCTTCGACGGCGTTCACCAGCTGCATCAGGGAAACGCCTTCGGACGGGACCGAGTGCCGGATCAGCTCCGCGGCCGGGTGGAAGCCGATGGCGCCGAGATCCGGGTGGCCCTGGGCGATGGCGCGCCCGAACTCCCGCTCGGCGTAGGCCCGGTCGGCGGTGGCCAGCCGCGTGACGGCCCGCCACACGGCGACCGCGCAGCTGAGCGGCTCGACGGGCACGAGCGGCACGAGTTCGCTGCCGGGGGGCAGGTGCTGCGCGGCCGATTCGATTCGGTTCATGTTCGTCCACCTTTGTTCGTTTCGACCAAAGTAGGACGGGCGTGGGCCGGCCCGGAATCGGCGATTCGCGGAAGTGGGTTCGTGCGGTGGCGGACTAGGCGTTGCCGAGCACCCGGGTCACGGTGATCTCGATGACCACCCGCTGCGGGTTCGGCTTGGGCTGCCGGTAGCGGGCGGCGTACCGGTTTTCGGCGTCGTGCACCGATTCCGGGTCGTCGCGCAGCACCGCGCGCCCCTCCAAAGTGGACCAGCGGGGGCCGTCGAGCTGGCAGACCGCGACCGGGATCCCGGCCGCGCCCGCGGCACGCACGAGCCGCGCCTTGACCGACGGCGCGAAGGTGATCACCCGGGCGAGGCCGGCGTCGAAGTCGACGGTCACGCCGACCGCGACGACGTGCGGGGTGCCGTCCGGCCGGACCGTGGTCAGGGTGGCCAGGTGGCGCTCGGTCCAGAACGCGTGGAAGTCCGGCCCGCGGCCGTCGAGGTCGATCTTCATGGCGTCCACGCTAGCCCGTCCGGGTGGGGCGGGCCTCCTCGGGACCCACGGTGCGTAATAGTAAGGAAAGTTTCCTAACCCTCTTGACCTGGTCTTGAACGTTCTGCCAGGCTTCGATCACCTTCGCCGCAGCCAACGATGTCGTTACGGAGGAGCCATGAAGAAAGCCGTCCGGGCGGTGGTGGTTTCGGCCGCGCTCGCCGCGGGGCTGCTGAGCGTGCCCACGGGTGCGTCCGCGGCCGGCACGCCGTACGTGCCGGGAACGCTGCGGCCGTCCGTCTCGCAGGCCACGCAGGACACCGCGCTCCAGAAGTACTACGACTTCTGGAAGAAGAACTTCCTGACCACCCAGTGCGGCACCGGCACCTACGCGGTGCTGTCCAAGGACGCCGACCACTCCTTCGTCGCCGAGGGCGAGGGGTACGGCATCACGATCTCGGCGATGATGGCGGACAAGGACCCGCAGGCGCGCTCGATCGTCGACGGGATCCTGAAGTTCGTCAAGGCGCACCCGTCGGTCAACAACCGGGACCTGCACGCGGCCGAGCAGGACGCGAACTGCAAGAGCGTCAACGGCAGCGACTCCGCCACCGACGGCGACCTCGAAATCGCCTACGGCCTGCTGATCGCCGACAAGAAGTGGGGCAGCGGCGGCGCGGTGAACTACAAGGCCGAAGCGGTCCGGATCATCAACGCGATCAAGAAGAGCGAGGTCAACGGCACCACGAAGTTCACCCTGCTCGGTGACTGGGGCAACGACGCGGAGTACCGCAACAGCTCGCGTTCGTCGGACTGGATGCCGGGCCACCTGCGCGCCTTCGCCGCGGCGACGGGTGACAGCTTCTGGGGCCAGGTCCGCACCCGCTCGGAGACGGCGGTGAGCCGGCTGCAGTCTTCGTACGCGCCGAACACGGGACTGTTGCCGGACTTCGTGGTCAACACGAACTCGACGCCGAAGCCGGCGCCGGCGGACTTCCTGGAGGGCCCGAACGACGGCAGGTACAGCTGGAACGCCTGCCGCGACCCGTGGCGCCTTGGCGCGGACGCGATCTCGTTCGGCGGGAGCGCGGCCGCGGCGCAGGTCCGCAAGATGAACACGTGGATCAAGTCGGCAACGGCCGGCGACCCCTCGAAGATCCAGAGCGGCTACTCGCTGTCGGGTGCGAAGACGGAGACCGGGCAGCACCCGTGCTTCACGGCCCCGTTCGCGGTGGCGGCGATGACGGACCCGGGCAGCCAGGCCTGGCTGGACAAGCTGTGGACGGCGGTCTCGACGTGGTCCCCGGACGCAACGGACTACTACGGAACGGGAATCACGGTCCAGGTCCTGCTCATCCTGAGCGGCAACTACGTGGCCGCCTGACAGCGCGTCCCGCACCCGGTCATTCCGGGTGCGGGACGGCTGGTTCGTGGGCGAGACCGGACCGTTCCGAGCACGTCGATCCGCGGGCTCATGTCCACGAAGCGGCATCGCCGAGAACTTCAACAACCAGTTGACCTCTTCAACACTGAGTTGTAGCGTTCCGGCCAGCCGAACAGTGGAGGTCCGTCATGTTCCGTTCTCGTGCCGTGCAGGCGGGAGTGTTGCTCGCGAGCGTTGCCGTGCTGGTGACGGCTTGTGGTGGCGGTCCGGACGGTGCGGGCGGGACGTCGCAGGCCGCCGGCGCGCCTGCGTCCGGCATTCCGGACACCGCCGCCCTCGTTCAGGGCGTGCAGAAGGATGCGCAGCTCAACGCCGCCCTGCCGGACGCCGTCAAGCAGGCCGGCCTGCGGCTGGCCTCGAACCTGCAGTCCGCGCCCAACAACTTCTACGCCCCCGACGGCAAGACGCCGATCGGCTACGAGGTCGACCTCGCCAAGGCGATCGCCGCCAAGCTCGGCGTCGGTGTCACCCACCAGGACATGGCCTTCGGCTCGCTGATCACCAGCCTCCAGTCCGGCCGCATCGACCTCACCATGGCCGGGATGAACGACACCAAGGCCCGCCAGCAGCAGATCGACTTCGTCGACTACTTCACCTCGGGCATCACGATCATGATCCGCAAGGGCAACCCCGACGGCATCACCGGCCCGGACACCCTCTGCGGCAAGAACGTCGCCGTCGTGCAGGGCACCAGCCACCAGAAGTTCGCCGCCGGGCAGAGCGTCAAGTGCACCCAGGCCGGCCGGCCCGCGGTCACCGTCACCGCGACCGACAGCGACAACCAGAACCAGAACCAGCTCCGCACCGGCCGCGTCCAGGCGATCCTCAACGACCTCCCCAGCGCCGTCTACATCTCGCGCACCGCCGGTGACGGCAAGTTCTTCGAGGTCGTCCCCGGCGAGCCGATCGACGGCGGCCCGTACGGCATCGGCGTCAACAAGACCAACACGGTGCTGCGCGACTCCGTGCAGAAGGCGCTGCAGGCCCTGATCACCGACGGCACCTACGGCAAGATCCTGCAGGCCTGGGGTGTCGAGCAGGGCGCGCTCAAGGAGGCCGCGGTCAATGGCGGCTCCTGAACCGCTGCCGATCGTCCGGCTCCGCCACTGGGGCCGGTGGGTCGCCGCCGCGATCATCATCGCCCTGCTCGTCCTGCTCGGCATCGCCCTCGGCAACGCGCAGATCGAGTGGCACCAGGTCCCGGACTTCGTCTTCTACAAGGTGATGGCGACCGGCCTGCTCAACACCGTCGTCCTCGCCGTGCTGTCCCAGGCCGTCGCGATCGTGCTCGGCGTCGTGATCGCCCTGCTGCGCCGCAGCGCCAACCCGGTCGCGCGGTGGTTCGCCGCCGGCTACATCTGGATCTTCCGCGGGCTTCCGGTGCTGCTGCAGATCCTGCTCTGGTACAACCTGGCGCTCGTCTTCCCGGTCATCGACATCCCGTTCCTGCTCCACGAGCAGACGAACGTGCTGGTCAGCGCGTTCACCGCCGCGTTCCTCGGGCTGGCGCTCAACGAAAGCGCGTACATGGCGGAAATCGTCCGTGCCGGGCTCAACAGCGTCGACAGCGGGCAGACCGAGGCGGCCAAGTCGATCGGCATGACACCCGCCGCGACGCTGCGCCGGGTCGTGCTGCCGCAGGCCATGCGGGTGATCATCCCGCCCACCGGCAACGACTTCATCAACATGCTCAAGGGCACGTCGATGGCGTCGGTGATCGGCGTGACCGAGCTGATCCACGCGGCCAACAACATCTCGTCCAACAACCTCCTGGTGATGGAGACGCTGCTGGCCGCGGCCGTCTGGTACATGGTCGTGGTGACCGTCGCCGGCGTCGGCCAGCACTACCTGGAACGCGCGTTCGGCAGTTCCGACCGGCCGGACCGCGGGCCCCTCGCCCGCGCCGGCCAGGCCCTGCGCGGCGTGCCGCTGGTGAGGAGTGCCCGTGCCTGAGCCACTGCTGCGTGCCGTCGGCGTCCGGAAGTCCTACGGCCACACCGAAGTCCTCGGCGGCATCGACCTGGAAGTCCACAAGGGACAGGTCGTCTGCCTGCTCGGGCCGTCCGGCGCCGGGAAGAGCACGTTCCTGCGCTGCATCAACCACCTGGAGACCATCGACGCCGGCCAGATCTGGGTCGACGGCGAGCCGATCGGCTTCCGGCAGCGCGGCGGCAAGCTGTACGAACTGCGCGAACGCGACGTGGCCCGGCAGCGGCGTGACATCGGCATGGTGTTCCAGCGGTTCAACCTCTTCGCGCACCGGACGGCCCTTGACAACGTCGTCGAGGGCCCGATCCGGGTGCTCGGGGTCAAACCGGACGTCGCGCGGAAGCAGGCCCGGGAGCTGCTCGACCGGGTCGGGCTGGCGCACCGCGCCGACGCCTACCCGGCGCAGCTGTCCGGCGGGCAGCAGCAGCGCGTCGCGATCGCCCGGTCGCTGGCCATGAAGCCGAAGCTGATGCTGTTCGACGAGCCGACGTCGGCCCTCGATCCGGAACTGGTCGGCGAGGTGCTCGAGGTGATGAGTACGTTGGCGGGGGAGGGGATGACGATGGTCGTCGTGACGCACGAGATGAGCTTCGCCGCGGAGGCCGCCGACGAGGTGGTGTTCCTGGCCGACGGTGCCGTCGTCGAGACCGGGCCGCCGTCGGAGGTGCTGAGCGCGCCGAAGCACGACCGCACCCGGCAGTTCCTGGCGAGGATCCTCGCGTGAGGAGGATTTCGCCCCGGTACCTGCTCCAGTTCGACGAGCCCGCCGGCTACCTCGACTTCGCCCGGTTCGGGCCGCCGTCGCACGCGGTGCTCGACACGACGGCCGCCCTGCTCGACCAGGCCACCACGGCCGGCCCGTCCACAGTGGACGAGCTGATGCGGCAGGAGGTGCGGGCCAAGGCCGCGGCGGCGCGGCTGTCCGGCTCCGACACCGACCACACGGTGCTCCTGCCCAACACCAGCCTCGGCCTGTTCCAGGCCGCGTTCCACAGCACCGGCGAGGTGCTGGTGTCGGCGGCGGAGTTCCCGGCCAACACCTACCCGTGGGCGCGGGCCGAGCAGGCCGGACGCCTCAAGCTGCGCCGCCTGACCGGCGGTCACGTGACGCCCGAGCGCGTCGCCGAGGCGCTGACGACGGAGATCACGACGGTCAGCGTCAGCGCCGTCGACTTCCGCACCGGGTTCCGGGCGGACCTCGCAGCGTTGCGCGACGTCGTCGGCGACCGGCTGCTGGTCGTCGACGGCATCCAGGGCTTCGGCGTCGCCGAGGAGCCGTGGGAGGTCGCCGACGTCCTGGTCGTCGGCGGGCAGAAGTGGCTGCGCGCGGGCTGGGGCACCGGCTTCGCGGTGCTGTCCGACCGCGCACTGGACCGGCTGGATCCCGTGCTCTCGGGCTGGACCGGCGCGCGTGACCCGGGCCTGTTCGACGACGAGATCCACCCGCCGGACGGCACCGCCCAGTCCTGGTCGATCTCCAACCTGAGCCCGATCACCTCCGGCGCGTTCGCCGAGGCCCTCGAGCTGGTCGAGGAGGCGGGCGTCGGGGCCATCGCGGAGCGGATCGCCGAGCGGCTGGCCGCCTTCGAAGAGGTGCTGGCGGCTTGCGGCGCCGAAGTCGTCTCGGCGACCGGGCGGCGGGCCGGGATCCTGGCCTTCACCCTGCCCGGCCACCCCGCCGAGCAGGTCGGCGCCGCGCTGACCGGCGCCGGGATCGCCGCGACCGTGCGACCCGAGCACGTCCGGCTCTCGCCGCACGCCTCGACCCCGGCGGCGGCCGCGGACCTGCTCCGGGAAGCGCTGGAGACCCTGACCCGGCCTCGCGAACCGATGGTCGTCCCGGCCGCGGGCGCGACGACCCACGAGGTGCTCACCGCACTGGTGCCGGCCATCCCGGGACTCGCGGCGATGCTCGGCCCGGGCAACGAAGTCCTGCTGCACGACCTGAGCCGGCTGCCGGACTCGATCATCGCCATCGCCGGCGACCTCACCGGCCGCAGCGTCGGCGGCCCGATGACCGACCTGCTGCTCGGCCTGGTCCGCCGCGGCACCACCCAGGACCTGACGAACTACCGCACGCACGGCCCGGACGGCCGCCCGATCCGCTCCTCGACGCTGTTCCTGCGGGACGCCGACGGGGTCGCGGTGGGCTGCCTGTGCGTCAACAGCGTCGAGGAGACCGCGTCCCCCGGCGGCAACGGCGAGCCGGAGACTTTCCCACCGGACGTCGACAGCCTGCAACGGTTCCTCGTCGACCGGGCGGTGACGAAGGCGGGCATCCCGGTGGACCTGATGAAGAAGCGCCACAAGGCGGCCGTGGTGCGGGAGCTGGACGAAGCCGGTTATTTCCTCATCAAGGACGCGGTCGACCACCTGGCCGGGCGCCTCGACGTCACCCGGTACACGATCTACAACTACCTCAACGAGATCCGCGCCTGACGCTGCCCGTTCGGACCTTGCCCGTGCGGCCGTCCGGGCGCACGATGGCGCACATGGTGGAACCGGACACGCACCAGGCCCTGGTGCGGCTCGAAGCGGACGGCGAGGCGGACGCCGAAGAGTTCGACCTGCTCGCCCGCCGGCTGCGTACCGAACTGAGCGGGCTGGACGTCGACCTGCGGCCGGTCCCGGGCGAGCTCCCGCCGGGAGCGAAGGCCGCGGACCCGGTGACGATCGGCTCGCTCGTGGTGGCGTTCAGCGCGGCCGGCGGCGTGTTCCCCGGCCTCGTCGAGACGCTGCGCGAGTGGCTGGGCCGTCAGGCGGGCAAGCACAAGATCAAGGTGACGATCGACGGGGACACCGTCGAGCTGGAGCGGGCGACGTCGGCCGAGCGGCAGCAGCTGATCGACGCCTTCGTCCGCCGCCACGGCTAGCCGGCACGCCCTGCTGATCGCCACCGAGACGCACGCCGACCCGGCGCTGCGGCGGCTGACGGCACCCGGCGGCGACGCACAGGAGCTGGCCGCGTCCTGAGCGACCCGGCGATCGCGGGGTTCGAGGTGACGACGCTGGTCGACCAGCCCCACCACGTGGCGGGCGAGGCGCTGTGGTCGAGCCGCCGCCGAGGCGACCCGAAGCAAGGCCGGAAGCTTCGGCCGGGGCGTCATCACCCCGGCCGAAGCCGGTCCGCGCTGGTTCGTCGTCGCCGCGGGGGGCCGCGAGCAGCCGGCGGGACAAGCCGTTCGCCGACTCGAAGGTCCATTTCGTCGAGGCGGGCGTGCTGGCCCTAGTCCACAAAGGACTCCACGGCATCGGCGGCGAAGGAAACCCCGCCGTGACCGCGGATCTCCGCCTTCAGCTCGGCCAGCCGCGCCGCGACCGAAGGCGATGAGGACACCTCGTCCACCGCCTCCCGCAACGACGAAGCCGTCACCGATTCCGCCGGCAGGTGCCGGCCCACGCCCAGTGCCTCCAGCTGAGCCGCGTTGCCGAACTGGTCCGCCGCCTGCGGGATCGCCACCGTCGGGACGCCGAACCACAGCGCCTCCGTCGCCCCGCCCATCCCCGCGTGCGTGATGAACGCCGATGCCGCTTCCAGCACCGCCAGCTGCGGCACGCTCTCGTGCACCTCCACCGAGGAAGGCAACGGCCCGAGGGAATCGGGCGAGACGTGCTTGCCGATCGACATCACCACGTGCCAGTCCTCGGCGAACGCGGAAATGCAGGCCTGGTACACCGGAAGCTGGTCGTTGAACGCCGTCCCGAACGACACCAGCAGCACCCGGCGGCCGGACGCGGGCGGCGTCCACGACCGGTCGGCCAGCCGCGCCGGGTCCAGGCAGGGCCCGACGAACCGCACGTGCGGGCCCACCCGGTCCGCCTGCGGCTGCATGGCCCGCGGGATCAGCGAAAGGACCCGCGAGGGGTGCCCCAGCCACTCCCAGGGGTCGGCCGAAACGCCGTGGGCCGACAGCCACCGCGACAACGTGGCCGCGTAGTCCACACCGGACGGTGACGCCTTGATCGGCGCCATCACCTCGGCCATGTCCTCGTCGTAGCCTTCCCACGCCACCAGTGTCGGCGACAGCTGCACCGCGGGGACGCCGTACCGCGCGGCCAGCAGCGGCGCACCCAGCCCGCCGATGTCGTACAGCACGAGATCCGGCCGGTCGTCGTCGAACCGGGTCGTCAGCAGCGGGTGGATCGCGATCGCTTCGTCGAGGAAGACGCGCATGGCGTCGGCCGGGTCGTCCGGCCACACGGCCGCCTCGCCGAGCGGGAAGGTGGTCGGGTGCTCGACGACCTCGGCACCCGTCGGGGCGACCAGCGAAGCCAGCGGCGTGCCGACGACGTAGGACACCCGGTGCCCGCGGCGGACCAGCTCACTGATCACGCCCAGCGACGGGTAGACGTGGCTCGGCGCGGTGCAGCCGACCATGACGATGTGTTTGCGCAGCATGGTGCTCCTTCGAAGGGAGAAAGAACAGACGGCGCGCAGGTGAAGGGGCGCTCCCGGTACGCGGGGGCCCGGCGGTCACGCCGTCTCAGACGAGGCGGAGCCGGATGAAGAAGATCATGCCGCCGACCGTACGGGATTCCGGAGCGTTCGCGCCACCTGATTTCCGCCTTTCGCAGGCATTTCGCGGGCACGCACCCGTTCGACCGTCCCGGGAGGGCCCGTCACGGACTAGGGTTCGCCCGCCCGATGACGCAGGGAAAAGGGAGAAACCAGTGAGACGTGCCTTTCTTGCCGTGGTCGCGGCCGCCGCGGTGGCGTCCGCGCTCGTGGCCGCGCCGGCCGCGAACGCCGCCCCCGCGGGACCGGCGTCGATCACCTGGGGACCGTGCACCGATCCCACGCTGGTCGCCGCCGGCGCCGAATGCGGGTACCTCACGGTGCCGCTCGACTACGGCAAGCCGGCCGGGGAGCAGATCCAGCTCGCCCTCAGCCGCGTCAAGCACAAGGTGCCCGACGCGCAGTACCAGGGCGTCATGTTGACGAACCCGGGCGGCCCCGGCGGATCCGGCCTGCTGCTGGCCACCCGCGGCCCGCGCGTGCCCAACCACGCCGGTGACGCCTACGACTGGGTCGGCTTCGACCCGCGCGGCGTCGGCGCCAGCAAGCCCGCGCTGAGCTGCGACCCGGACTACATGGACTACAACCGGCCGCAGTACGTGCCGTTCATCCCGCAGCTGGAGCAGACCTGGCTGAACCGCGCCAAGGGGTACGCCGAGGCCTGCGCGAAGAACAACCCGAAAGCCCTGCTGGAGAACATGAAGACGACCGACACGGTCCGCGACATGGACTCCCTCCGGAAGGCGCTCGGGCAGCGGCAGCTGAACTTCTACGGCTACTCCTACGGCACCTACCTCGGCCAGGTGTACGGCTCGCTGTACCCGCAGAACGTCCGGCGGATGGTGCTGGACTCGACGGTCGACCCGCGCGGTGTCTGGTACGGCGCCAACCTGAACCAGGACGTCGCCTTCGACCGGAACATCCTGATCTGGTTCGGCTGGCTCGCTCGGCACGACGACGTCTACCACCTCGGCAAGACGCAGGCCGCGGTGCAGCGGGTGGTCAACGAGCAGCTGCTCAAGACGTCGTTCAACCCGGCAGGCGGCGTGATCGGGCCGGACGAGATCCTCGACGTCATCCAGCAGGCGAGCTACTACCAGCTGCGGTGGACGCTGCTGGGCGACGCGCTGTCCCGGTTCGTCAACCAGGGTGACTGGCAGAACTGGAAGACGCTCTTCGAGGCCTTCGGCGGCCGCGGCGACGACAACGGCTACGCGGTGTACCTCGCCGTGCAGTGCACCGACGTCCAGTGGCCGCAGAGCTGGAACCAGTGGAAGCGCGACAACTGGCGGACCTTCGCCAAGGCGCCGTACTTCACCTGGCAGAACGCGTGGTTCAACGCGCCCTGCCTGTACTGGCCGGCGAAGCCGGGCAAGCCGGCGAAGATCGACGGCGGCGGCGTGCAGAGCGTGCTGATGATCGGCGAAACGCTCGACGCGGCGACGCCGTACGAAGGCAGCCTCGAGGTCCGCAGCCGGTTCCCGGGTGCTTCGCTGATCGCGGAGCCGGGCGGCACCAGCCACGCGATCACCCCGCGCGGCAACGCGTGCGTCGACACCAAGATCGCCGACTACCTGGCGACGGGTGCGCTCCCGGCCCGCAAGCCGGGCCGCGTGGCCGACGTCGAGTGCGCGCCGCTGCCGCAGCCGACGCTGCCGGCGCCGACGGCCGCCAAGGCCGACGTCGCGGCGACGCCGGGCGTGGTTGCCGGGCGGTTCGCCGGCTGACCTGCGTCAACCTCGGGAAACGGGGTGCCGGGCCCAGTGCCCGGCACCCCGTTTTCGTGCTTTCCCGCGCCGGGGACTTTGAACACACGTGGACTTTGTGTTACAAAGTAGGCATCAACTTTGCGATACAAAGTCCACGAAAGGAGGACGCCATGACTGGGGGACCGGCGTTCGCGCTCCACGGCCTCACCAAGCGGTTCGGGCAGGTCACGGCGGTCGGCGGGGTGTCCGTCGAGGTCGCGCGCGGCGAGGTCGTCGCGTTGCTCGGGCCGAACGGCGCGGGCAAGTCGACCACCGTCGACATGCTGCTCGGCCTGACCAAGCCGGACGCGGGGGAGGTGACCGTCGCCGGCGGCAGCCCCCGTGCGGCCGTCGACCGGGGGCTCGTCGGCGCGATGATGCAGAACGGCGCGCTGCTGCCGGACGTCACCGTCGGCGAGATCGTCGGCCTGATCGTCTCGACGCACGAGAAGCCGCTGCCCGCCGGCGAGGTGATCGCCCGGGCGGGCCTGGAGCATCTGGTGAAACGCCGCTGCGGCAAGCTGTCCGGCGGGGAACGCCAGCGCGTCCGGTTCGCGCTCGCGCTGGCGGGCGACCCGCAGCTGCTCGTGCTCGACGAGCCCACCGCGGCGATGGACGTCGACGGCAGGCGGGCGTTCTGGGCGGCCATCCGCGAGTTCGCCGCCGGCGGCCGGACCGTGCTGTTCGCGACGCACTACCTCGCCGAGGCGGAGGACTACGCCGACCGCGTCGTGCTGATGCGCCACGGCGCCGTCGTCGCCGACGGCCCGGTCGCCGAGGTCCGGGCCGCGGTGTCGGGCCGGGTGCTCAAAGCCGTCGTGCCCGGCGCGACCGAAGCCGGGCTGGCCGCGCTTCCCGGTGTCACGGGTGTGCAGCTGCGCCGGGGACGGGCCGAGCTGGCCTGCGCCGACTCCGACGCCGCGATCCGCGCCCTGCTCGCCGCGCACCCGGACGCGTCCGACATCGAAATCACCGCGCTCGGCCTCGAAGAGGCCTTCCTGGCGCTGACCGCCGACGAGACCGAGGGGGCCGCCGCGTGAACACGACGTACCTGAGCCTGGAGATCAAGCGGATCGTCCGGAGCCCGCAGTTCACCGTTTTCACCATCGGCATGCCGGTGGCCATGTTCCTGCTGTTCGGCACGATCTTCGGCAAGCTCGTCACGCCGAACGGCCTGCCGTCCGACGTCCAGACGATGATCAACCTCGCCGCGTACGGCGCGAGCGGTGGCGCGCTGTTCACCGGCACGCGCGTGGCGCAGGAACGCACCGACGGCTGGCAGCGGCAGCTGCGGCTGACGCCGATGCGCGGCCCCGGCTACCTGGTCGTCAAGGTCATCTCGGCGATGGCGGTGGCCCTGCCGGTGCTCGTGGTGGTGTTCGCCGCGGGACTGGCGACGGGGATCCACATGACGGCCGCGCAGTGGGGGCTGGTGCTGGTCTCGCTGTGGCTCGGTGTGCTCCCGTTCGCCGTGCTCGGGCTGGCCATCGGCCTGTTCGGCAAGGGCGACACGGTCGGTGCCGTCACCGGCGCGCTGATGATGCCGCTCGGCATGCTCGGCGGCCTGTGGATCCCGCTCTACGTCCTCCCGGACTGGATGGGCACCCTCGCCCGCTTCTTCCCGACGTACTGGCTCGGGCGAGTCGGTGTCGAACCGCTGGCCCACGCCGGTGGGATGGGTTTCGCGGTGCTCGTGCTGGCGGGCTGGCTGGTCGTCCCCGCACTGGTCGTGGTGCGCCGGTTCCGGCTGGACACGGCCCGGCTCTGAATGCGTGTTAGCTTCCGTGCGGTACTGAGGGGCTGCGCGGGAGGGGTGACACAGGTGGACGACGAGCCGTTGTCAGCGGAGGAGTCGCTGAACCTGATCGCCCAGCAGAACCGGAAGCTGCGCCGGGAGCTGGGCGGCGGTCCGGCGCGGATGCTCGCGGCCTGGGCCTTCGCCTGGATCATCGGCTGGGGCTTCACCTACGTGACGGTGCAGCCTGGCGTCGCGGTGCCCGGCTGGGTCGGCGGCGTGCTCGTCGCGGTGCTCTTCGCCGCCGCGATCGCCTACACCGCGTACGTCAGCGTCCGGGCCGGGCGGGGGATCCGCGGCCCGTCCCGCACGGTCGGCGCGATGTACGGCTACAGCTGGACGCTCGCCTCGATCGGGTTGACCGTGATCGACATCCGGATCACGACCTTCGGTTCGCTGTCCTCCGCGCAGGTGTCGTTGCTGTGGTCGGGCACCTGGCTGCTGCTGACCGGCGTGCTGTACCTGGCGGGCGGCATGCTCTGGCAGGACAAGCTGATGTACGGCCTCGGCGCGTGGATGATCGTGTCGGCCGCGCTGAGCGTGCTGGTGGGGTCCCCCGCCAACTTCCTCGTGCTCGCCGTCTGTGGCGGCGGTGGGTTCCTGCTCGCCGCGATCGTCTACTTCGTCCGCGAGAAGTCCGGCCGATGAGCGAACTGCCCCAGCTCGACCCGGTCATCCACGCCCAGGCGCGGCTGCGGGTCACCGTCGCCCTCGCCGGGCTGCGCCCCGGCGACCAGATCACCTTCCCGCGGCTGCAGCAGCTGCTGGACATGACGGCCGGCAACCTCTCGACGCACCTGCGCAAGCTCGAGGACGCCGAGTACGTCGAGATCACCAAGGCCTACGAGCACCGCACGCCGGTCACCCTGGTCCGGCTGACCGCGGCCGGCCGGGCCGCGTTCGAGAGCTACACCAAGGCACTGCACCGGCTGCTGGACGCCACCGGCGGGGACTGACGTGGCCCGCTGGGTGATCCACCTCGACCTGGACGCCTTCTACGCCTCGGCCGAGCAGCTCACCCGCCCGACACTGGCCGGGCGGCCGGTGCTCGTCGGCGGCACCGGGCCCCGCGGGGTCGTCGCCGGCGCCAGCTACGAGTCACGGGCGTTCGGCATCCGCTCGGCCATGCCGATGTCCCAGGCCCGGCGGCTGTTGCCGGCCAACGGCGTGATCGTGCCGCCGCGGTTCCGCGTCTACGAGCGCCTCAGCCAGGAGGTCTTCGCGGTCGTCACCGAGGTCGCGCCGGTGCTGGAGAAGATCTCCCTCGACGAAGCCTTCGCCGAACCGCCGTCGCTCGTCGGTGCGTCGTTCGACGCCGTGACGGCGTTCTGCGCCGCGTTGCGGGCCCGGATCCACGCGGAAACCGGGCTGGTGGCGTCGATCGGCGCGGGCAACGGCAAGCAGATCGCGAAGATCGCCTCCGACGAGGCCAAACCGGACGGCCTGCTGGTGGTGCCGCAGGGCACCGAACGGGAGTTCCTCGCGCCGCTGCCGGTCCGCGCGCTGTGGGGCATCGGCCCGGTCGCCGAGGGAAAGCTGCGGTTCATCGGCGTCCAGACGCTCGGGCAGCTGGCGGCACTGTCCGAACAGGACGCCGTGGCCACGCTCGGCGGCGTCGTCGGCCGCGACCTGCGCCGGCTCGCGACCGGCGCCGACGACCGCCCGGTGGCGGGCCGCGCCGAGACCAAGCAGGTCAGCGCCGAGACGACGTTCGACACCGACATCAAGGACCTGCCGGCGTTGCGGGCGGAGGTCCGCCGGATCGCGGTGGGCGCGCACCAGCGGCTGCTCAAGGCCGGCCGGGTGGCACGGACGGTGGTGATCAAGCTGCGGCACACGGACATGCACACGGTGACCCGCTCGGAGACGATCTCCGCGCCGACGGACGACCTGGCCGAGCTGTCGGCGACGGCGGAGCGCCTCCTGATCGACCCGGCGGAGTTCGGCGGCATCCGGCTGGCGGGGGTGGCGTACAGCGGGCTTTCGGTGCCGCACCAGGACGCGCTGTTCACCCTGGCAGCGCCTTCGGAGCCTTCGACGTCGACCGTGGTCTCGGCGCCGGCACCCGCGGCGCCTTCGGAGTGGCGCCAGGGCGACGACGTGGTCCACGAGGAGTTCGGCACGGGCTGGGTCCAGGGCGCGGGCCACGGCCGGGTGACGGTCCGCTTCGAGCACCGCTCCTCCGGCCCCGGCGTGGCCCGCACGTTCCCCCAGACCGACCCGGCCCTCACCCGCGGCGACCCCGGAGACTGCCTGCGCTGAAAGCGCCCCAATGTGGCCTTCGGTGCGTTGGACGCACCCAAGGTGGCCTTCGGTGCGTTGAGCGCACCGAAGGCCACATTGGGGCGCTGGGGGACCTACTCGGGCAGGCCGACGCGCCGTTCCCCGCTGCGCAGCTGCTGCAGCACGACCGCGATCACCAGCAGCGCGCCGTGCGCGACGTTCTGCCAGAACGGGTTGATGCCCAGCCCGGACATGCCGTTGTCGAGCACGCCCAGGATGATCACCGCGAGCACGGTGGAGATGATCGACCCGCGGCCGCCCTTGAGCATCGTGCCGCCGAGGGCGGCGCCGGTGACGGCCTGCAGTTCCAGGCCTTCCGACCCGGACGTCGGCTGGCCGGAGCCGGTGCGGGCGGTGATCAGCACGCCCGCGATCGCCGCGACCACGCCGACCAGGGCGTACACGCCGATGATGTACCGGTTGACGTTGATGCCGGCCAGCCGGGCGGCGGTGTCGTTGCCGCCGATCGCGTAGACGTTGCGGCCGATGTCGGTGTACTTGAGCAGGAAGTGCAGCAGCGCCGCGACGATCAGGAACACCCACACCAGCGACGGCAGCCCGAGCACGGATCCCTTGGCCAGGAAGATGAACAGGTCGTCGCCGCCGGTGTAGCCCTGCGCCTTGCCGTCGGAGACGACCTGCGCGATGCCCTTGTAGGTGGCGAGCATGGCCAGCGTCGCGACCACCGGGTTGACCCGGCCGAAAATGATGATCATGCCGTTGACCAGGCCGCAGAGGATGCCGACGCCGACCGCGGCGAGGATGCCGGCCTCGGCGTTGCCGGTCGAGGTGAACACCATCGCCGAGACGACCGACGCCAGCCCGGCCATCGAGCCCACCGAGATGTCCAGCGCGCCCAGGATGATCACCAGGGTCTGCACCAGGGCGAGCAGCCCCATGATGGTGATCGCGCTGCCGATCAGCAGCAGGTTGTTGGTGCGGAAGAAGTTCTCGTTCAGCACGCTCAGCAGGATCACCAGCGCGATCAGCGTGATGATCAGGCTGGAGTTCTGCACGCCGATGCCGATGAGCACGCGGCGCGCGGCCGACGGCCGGGGCGGCGCGGCGGGCGCCGACGTTTCCTTGGTGGGGATACTCATGCGCCGATCTCCTGCTGTTCTTCCGCGGCGGGTTCGGTTTCGGGGATGGCGAGGGTCAGCACGGCTTCCTCGGTCGCTTCCTCGCGGCCGAGCTCGCCGGCCAGTCGCCCGGCGCGCATGACGAGGATGCGGTCGGCCAGCGTCAGCACCTCGGGCAGGTCGGAGGAGATGACCAGCAGGGCGATGCCTTCGGCGGCGAGGCCGTCGATGATCCGGTAGATCTCGGCCTTCGCGCCGACGTCGACGCCCCGGGTCGGCTCGTCGAGGATCAGCAGCTTCGGCCGCCGCGCGAGCCAGCGCGCGAGGACGGCCTTCTGCTGGTTGCCGCCGGAGAGCTTGCGGACTTCCTGCTCCATCGACGGCGTCCGCACGCGAAGCTCGCGTACGTACTCCTCGACGAGCGCGCGCTCCTTCGCCCGCTTCACGACCCGGAAGCGGCGAAGGCGGTCGAGGACGGCGATGGAGACGTTGTCGCGTACGGACCGCTGCATGAGCAACGCGTCCGTCTTGCGCTCTTCGGGAGCGAAGCCGATACCCCCTTTGACGGCGTCACCGGGGTTGTGCGCGCGCAGCCGCTTGCCGTCGAGCTCCACGGTCCCGGACCGGATCGGCAGGTCGCCGACGATCGCGCGAGCCAGCTCGGACCGGCCCGCGCCGACCAGCCCGGCCAGGCAGACCACCTCGCCCGCACGAACCTGCAGCGAGATACCGGTGACGTCGTCGGTCGTGACGTCGTCCAGTTTCAGCACGACCTCGCCGGTGTCCTGCGTGCTCCGGCGCTCCAGCGCGGACAGGTCGCGGCCGATCATCATCCGCACCAGGCCGGCTTCGTCGGTCTCCGCGGCCTGCTGGACGCCGACGAGCTTGCCGTCGCGCAGCACGGCGACGCGGTCGGCGAGCCGGAAGATCTCCTTCATCCGGTGTGAGACGTAGACGACCGCGACGCCCCTGTCGCGCAGCCGCCCGATCAGCCGGAACAGCGCCTCGACCTCGTGCTCCGACAGTGACGACGTCGGCTCGTCGAAGGCGATCACCCGCGGCGGTGTGGCCGCGGTGAGCACGCGCAGGATCTCGACGATCTGCCGCTGGGCGGCCGACAGCGCGACGCCGAGCGTCGCCGGGTTGAGCACGCCTTCGAAGCCGTACTCGGCGAGCGCGTCCTGCGTCGCCTTCAGGAGCGTCCGCCGGTTGAAGACCCGCGCCTTGGCCGGAAGCTCGCCGACGAAGACGTTCTCCGCCACCGAAACGTGCGGGATGATCTCGGGTTCCTGGTAGATCACGCGCACCCCGGCGGCCATCGCCGCGCGCGGGGTGTCGAAGGCGACCTCGGTGCCGTCCAGGAGCAGCCGGCCCTCGTCCGGGCCCTGGTCGCCGGACAGCACGCGCAGCAGCGTCGACTTGCCGGCGCCGTTTTCCCCCAGCAGGGCCAGGACTTCGCCGGAGCGGAACTCCAGGGAGACGTCGTCGAGGGCGGTGACGCCGGAGAAGCGCTTGCCGATGCCCTCGACGGCGAGCGCGGGCGGAGAGCCGGACATGGAGTCCCTTCCGTACGGCGGCGGCAAGAGCGGGCGGGTGAGTGGTCAGGTGCAGTTGACGCCGGCCTGCCGGTAGTTGTCCTTGGTGACGATCGTGGTCTTGGCGATCGTTTCGGCGGGCAGTTCCTTGCCGTTCTTCACCTTGTCGACGAGCACCTGGATCGCCGAGCGGCCGACCTCGGCGCCGGAGATGTAGAGCGCGGCCTTGTTGCCGGTGTCCTTGTTCGCGGCCCAGTCCTTGCAGGTGAGGTACGCGCCGAGCCCGACACCGATGATGTTGTTCGCCGCCACGCCCGAGTTGGCCAGCGCGGTCACGACCCCGGTCTCGTTCTCGTCGTTGCAGCCCCAGACGACCCAGTGCTTGACGCCCGGGTTGGAGCCGATCACCGCGCCCGCGCGGTTCTGCGCGTCGACGGGGGAGTTGTCGGTGCCGACGTCGATGACCTGGACGTCCGCGCCCGCGGCCTTGGCGAAGGCGCTCTTCGCGGCGTTGACGCGGTCGGTGCAGACGGTCAGGTCCTGCTTGAACGCGCTGATGATCTTCGTGTCGGCGGCGGCCCAGTTCGCGGCCTTGAACAGCTTCCCGGCCTCGGTGCCGACCGAGTCGCCCATCTGGCTGCCGTTGAAGCCGACGAACGGGGCCTTCGCGCCGGTGCCGTCCTTGATGACGTCGTCGGAGGCGATCAGCGGGATGCCCGCGCTCTTGGCCTTGTCGATCACCTGCGGGCCGATCGCCTGGTCCGGGACGACGATGGCGACGCCGTTGGCGCCCTGCGCGACCGCGGCGTCCAGTTCGGTGATCGCCTTGTTGGCGTCCTGGCCGAGGTTGACCACCTTGAGTTCGACGCCGAGTTCCTTCGCCTTCTCCTGGGCGCCCTGCGCTTGCTCGACGAAGTACTGCTGATCGCCCTGTTTCTGCAGGTAGTACAGGGTGATCTTGCCGTTCGACGGCGCCTGCTGCTGCGGTGCCGCGGTGTCTTTGCCGGAAGAGCAGGAGGCGAGCAGGGCGCCGGAAATCAAACAACAACCAACAACGCTCCAGGTTCGGAACCTGTGCGGATGTGTGGACATCGAGTGCTCCCAAGGGGGCCGAGGTCGAGTGGGTCCGGTGAGTTCGCGAAGTGACTCGTATTACAAAACACCCGTTCGAGGAGCGTCAAGGCGCAGTTAGCGGAGCGAGACCTACTGTCCGTAGTTCTACGGTCGCCCTCACGAGGGTGATTTATCGTATTTTTTCGGCTCTGGGCTGGGCGTTGTCCAGGTTTTGTCCGGTGCGAATGTTCTGAGCGGTGTTGTCGACTGTGGTGGAAGTTTCAGGGGGCCGGGACGCCCTCTCTGCCGGGTTCGCCCGGCTGGCAGGATGACCGGACCACGTTAGGGGGACCGATGACGAAGCACCGCGTCGCCGCGCTCGCCGGAGTCGCCGTCCTGGCGGCCGCCTGCAGCAGCCCGCCGCAACAGCGGGGGCCGGCGCCGACGCCGTTCCCCGAGGCGGCCCCCTCGAGCGCCGCCGCCCCCGAGGGGTCGTTCAGCGTCGTCGCCACCGGTGACGTCCTGATCCACCCCGCGCTCACCGAGCAGGCCGAGGCCGACGGCGGCGGGAAGATCGACTACCGGCCGCTGCTGGCCGGGATCAAGCCGGTGATCTCCGGCGCCGACCTCGGCATCTGCCACCTCGAGACGCCGCTGGCGCCGGACGGCGGGCCGTACAGCGGCTACCCGTCGTTCAGCGCGCCGCCGGAGATCGCCGACGCGCTCAAGGACACCGGCTACGACACCTGCTCGACGTCGTCCAACCACACGATCGACCAGGGCGCCGAAGGCGTCACCCGCACCCTGGCCAAGCTCGACGAAATCGGCGTCAAGCACACCGGCTCGGCGCGGTCGGCCGCCGAGGCCGCGAAACCGCTGGTCCTCGACGTCCACGGCGTCAAGGTCGGCCAGGTGTCGTACTCGTTCGGCTTCAACGGCATCAAGGTGCCGGCCGGGAAACCGTGGCTGGCCAACCAGATCGACGTCGACGACGTGCTGGCGGAGGCTCGGAAGGCCCGCCAGGCCGGGGCGCAGGTCGTGATCGCGAGCCTGCACTGGGGCGTGGAGTACCAGCACCAGCCGACGGCCGAACAGCGGTCGCAGGCCAAGAAGATCCTGGCGTCGGACGACGTCGACCTGATCATCGGCCACCACGCCCACGTGGTCCAGCCGTTCGAGAAGATCGGCGGCAAGTGGGTGGCCTACGGGCTCGGCAACAGCGTCGCCCGCCATTCGGAACCCAAGGGCGACACGGAAGAAGGCGCGGTGGCCCGCTTCCGCTTCGTCCGCGACGGCGACCGCTGGAAGGTCGACAAGGCCGAGTACATCCCCACCCTGATCCGGCTGGAAAACCCCATCCGCCTGATCGACTTGTCGACATCCCCGCCGTCCGCCCCGGTCACCAAGGCCCTCCAGAACACGGACAAGAACATCCTGAGCCTGAACGCCGACAAGTCCGGCCTCACCCGCCCCGGCAAGTAACCCGCAACTCGCGTGATCACAGCCGTAACTCGCGTGATTGAAGCCGGATCTCGCGAGTTACGGCTTCAATCACGCGAGTTCCGTTCCTGATCACGCGAGTCACGGGGTTCAGTGGGTGCGGGTGGTGATCAGGCGGGCCAGGGAGGCGAGTTCGGCGGTGGCGCGGGAGGGCGGGGCGGCTGTGGTGAGCTCACGCAGGGCCTTGGCCAGCAACGCTTCCGCCTGGGCCTGGCTCCACTGGCGGCCACCCGCGGCCTCGACGAGGGAAGCCGCGCGAGCCAGCTCGGTCTCGGCCAGGGGCTCGCGCCGGGCGTAGAGCGTGGCGAGGTCCGAGCCGGCGGGCGTGCCCGAACACAGGGCCGTCACCACGGGCAGGGACTTCTTGCGGTTCTGGAGGTCCGAGTACACCGGTTTGCCGGTGACGTCCGGGTCGCCCCAGATGCCGAGCAGGTCGTCGACGTGCTGGAACGCCAGGCCCACCGCCCGGCCGAACGCGCCGAAGCGGTCCTCGGTGGCCGGGCCGGACGCCGCTCCGAGCGTGCACGCCGCGCCCAGCAGGGCCGCCGTCTTGCCCTCCGCCATCCGCACGCACTCGCCGGGGGTGACGTCGTCGCGCTGCTCGAAGTCCAGGTCCGCGGCCTGGCCTTCGAGCAAGGCCAGCGTCGCGGCCGACAGCAGCCGCGCGTTCGCCGCCCCGCTCGGCGCCAGCACCTCGAACGCCAGGCTCAGCAAGGCGTCTCCGGCCAGGACCGCGGGGCCGGTGCCGAACACCGTCCACGCCGTGGCCCGGTGCCGCCGGGTGGTGTCGCCGTCCATGACGTCGTCGTGCAGCAGCGAGAAGTTGTGCACCAGCTCGACCGCGACGGCGGCGGGCACGGCGTCGGCCGCCTCCGCGCCCGCGGCTTCCGCGCACAGCAGCACCAAAGCCGGCCGCAGCGCCTTGCCGCCGTCGCCGGCCGCCGGCCGTCCGTCGGCGTCCTGCCAGCCGAAGTGGTAGGCGGCGACCCGCCGCATCGCCTCCGGCAGCCGCTGGGTGGCCGTCCGCAGCGCCGGGTCGACGATCCCGCGGCTCCACGCGAGGACATCGGTGAGCGGACGGGCCGCGGCCCGCGTGTTCATGGTGGTCATCGGCGACCGACCTGGACGTCGTCGAGCGCGCCGAGCGCGTCGGGGACGAGGACCGCGGCGGAGTGGTAGGCGCTGACCAGGTACGAGGTCACCGCGCGGTCGCTGGTGCCCATGAACCGGACGTTGAGCCCGGGCCGGTATTCGTCCGGCAGCGACTTCGGACGGAGGCCGATGACGCCGGCGTCGTCTTCGCCGGTGCGCATGGCGAGGATCGAGGTGGTGCCGGCCGGGCTGATCGGGAGCTTGTCGCAGGGCAGGATCGGCACCCCGCGCCAGGCGGTGACGCGCTTGCCGTCGAGGACGACCGTGTCGGGGTAGATGCGGCGGGCGGTGCATTCGCGGCCGAAGGCGGCGATGGCCTGCGGGTGGGCGAGGAACAAGCGGGTTTTGCGGCGGCGGCAGAGCAGGTCGTCGAGGTCGAGCGGGGTGGGCGGGCCGGTGCGGGTGGCGATGCGTTGCTTGAGGCCGGTGTTGTGCAGGAGCCCGAAGTCGGTGTTGTTGATCAGTTCGTGTTCCTGGCGTTCCCGCAGGGCTTCGACGGTGAGGCGGAGCTGCTGTTCGAGCTGGTCGATGGGCTGGTTGTAGAGGTCGGTGACGCGGTTGCGGACGTGCAGCACGGTCTGGGCGACGGCGAGTTCGTATTCACGCGGCGAGGGATCGTAGTCCACGTAGGTGCCGGGCAGCAGCGGTTCGCCGTCGTGGCCGGCGGCCAGGTCGATGGCGGCTTCGCCCTTGGTGTTCTGGGGTTTCCGCGGCCGGGCCAGTGCTTCGGCGACATGGGTGCGCAGTGCTTCGGAGCGGCCGTTGAGCCGGCTGTAGGCGGCGGCCGGCAGCACCAGCGCGGTGACGCGGGTGGCGGCCCGGGCGGTGAAGGCCCAGGTGCCGGGGTCGGGGCCGAGGAGTTCCCCGCCGAAGTGGTCGCCGTCGATGGCGGTGCCGAGGTGGAGGTCGTCGCCGTACGGACCGGTGCCGTGGCGGGTGACTTTGCCGTGCGCGAGGAGCACGAGCATGTCCCGCGGGGCGCCGGCGGTGAACAGTGTCGCGCCGGCTTCGTATTCGCGTTGCTCGAACGCGTCCGCCAGCGCGCCGAGTGCCTGCTCGTCGCCGAAGCCGCGCAGCAGGGCGATTTCGGTGAGCTCGGCGGGCACGACCTGGACGCGGGTGCCGGTGGTGTAGAAGGAAAGCCTGCCGTCGCCGAGGGTGTAGGTGAGGCGCCGGTTGACCCGGTAGCTGCCGGCGGGGACCTCGACCCACGGCAGCTGGGAAAGCAGCCAGCGGGTGGTGATGCCGCGCATCTGCGGCAGCGTTTTGGTGGTGGTGGTCAGTGTCCGCGCCGCGGTGACGCTCAGCGACAGCTGCACCGAGGTGGTCTCTTCGGTGACGGTCATGGGGTTTCCCGGCCGATTTCGGCGTTTTCGAGGATGGCGAGGGCGTCGGGGACGAGGACGGCGGCGGAGTAGTAGGCGGAGACGAGGTAGGAGATGAGGGCTTGGTCGTTGATGCCCATGAAGCGGACGTTGAGGC
>NZ_JAJPWT010000016.1:0-243656 GCF_046548975.1 Amycolatopsis sp. lyj-346 | reverse complement strand
TGCTCGCGCTGCGTCGTTCCGAACTCGTCGACGCCGACGCCGACCTCATCGCCGAGAAGCTCGGCGACCTGCCGCTGGCGATCGAGCAGGCGGCCGCCTGGCTGGCCGAGACCGGGATGCCCGCGCGCGACTACCTGAACCTGCTCGACGAGAAGGTCGCCGACGCGGCCACGCCGAACAACTACGAAGCGTCCGTCACCACAGCGCGGAACGTATCGTTCGACGAGCTCCGTTCACGTAGCTCGGCGGCCCACCTGTTGGCTGAAGCAATAGAGGCTTCCGCTACACCGGCAACAGGGAATCCGACGCGCGCCACACCAGCCGACCCGATGCACCGGCCCGGCACGTCGACCGCCTACGGCCAGGAAGGTTGGGTTTTCATCTCGTACGCCCATGAGTCTGCCGATCACAAGGCCGCGGTCGCCCGGCTTTGCGACTTCCTCGAGAAGTCGGGCGTAGCCGTCCGCTTCGATGGGCAGGAACTCGACAAGCGGCGTAACTGGGACAGGTGGATCAACGAGCAGATCTTGGGCGCCGCCTTCGTACTCGTTATTGCATCACCGTCATACTTAGCAGCTGCGCACGGCACGCTGCCCGATGACTCCCACTTGGGTGTGTCCTTCGAGTACGACAAGCTCGCCGACCTGCTCCACCGATTCCGCGCCGAGTGGACCAGGAAGATCCTGCCGGTGGTGCTGCCCGGCCGCTCCCGTGACGAGATCCCTCTGAGCTTCCTGCCAGGGAATGGCAGCTACTACGACGTCAAGGACTTCACCGAGAAGGGGGCGAAGAGTCTTCTCCGGGTGCTACGGAACGGCCGCCCGAGCTGATCTCGGCAGCACCCTGGCCGGCGTCGGCCGCGCCTAGGAGACGCGCCGCACGCTGCGCCAGTTCTGATGCCTCCTGCTGACGGCCCAGCACTGAGAGGACTTCCGCGAGGTGTCGGCTTGTGTTGGCTTCGAGGCGCTGATTGCCCACCGCCCGGTGCAGTTCCACGGAGGCGCGGAGTTGCTCAGCCGCGTCTTCGTGCCTGCCGGCCGCAGCCAGTGCCGCTCCCAAGGCTCCCGTGCTTTGGGCTCGCCCGTAATCGTCGCCGACTTGCTCAAACAGGCGCAGCGCTTGCTCGTGGTACTCGATTGCTCGCCGTGGCTCGCTTCCGGCACAGGCACGACCGAGCAAGTTGAGCGTGCTTGCCTGCCCCACGTCGTCGTCGAGTTCGCAGTACAACGTCAACGCCCGCTCTCCGCACTCGATCGCACTGGATAAGACCCCGGCGCGGACATGCACCCCGGCCAGGCCGTTGAGCGCGTTTGCCTTTCCGCTCAAGTCATCGTCGAACAGCAGCGCGGCTTCGTACTCACCGCGCGCCTTATCGAACTCACCAAGTTCGTTATACGCACGGCCGAGCGACTGCCGGATCCGCGCTTCCACGGAAGCACTCCTTGACCGACGGACCGCTGACACTGCCTGCTCATGGGTCAGTACCCAGTCCGTCCACCTGGCGGTGAGGTACGCGTAGTTCGACAACGTCCATGGCAGCTGCCAGGCGTAGTCATCCCACCCCTCCCGCCCGGCGAGCCGGGTAGCCGCGATCAAGTTGTCGTACTCGGTGCCGAATACTCGGAGCGCGTCATCGTAGCCACCGATCTCCGGCAGCAGCTCCGGGCGCGCGCACCGCGCCAGTTCGAGCGGCCGCCGGTGGGGGTTGATCCAACGATCCGCACGATGCGCGACGTGCAGGTAGTGGTTCAGCAGTGCCCGGAGCGCCCGGCGCCGGAATCCTCCGCGACCGGTGTGCTCCAGCCCGAACGTACGGATCAAGTCGTGCAGACCGAACCGCGCGGGTGCGGTCGGAAGCACCATGTTGCGGCGCACGAGTTCGCCGAGGCGCCGCTTCGCCACGTCGATCGGCACCCTGATCACCGCGGCAGCCGCGGCCACGTCGATGTCTCTGCCCGGATGCAGCACGAGAGCGCGAAACGCCGACGATAGATCGCCCGGTAACGAAACGAAGGACGACGAAAACGCGAGCCGCACGTCCGATTCGCGCTCACCGCCGAGCCACAGGGCGTCCAGCGCCGACCGTCCGGCGTCGAGGTCGTGCACCAGCGACTGCAGGGAAGTCTCTTCCAGCGCCGCCCGCGCCGCGACTACACTCAGCGCCATCGGCAGGCCCGCACAACGCTGGATCAGCGCCGTTACCGACGACTCGTCTCTCGTCATCTGCCTCGACCCGACGTAGCTACTGATCAACCGGCGAGACTCCGCACGGGTCAGCACTGCCAGATTGCGTCTGCGTGCGCCGTACCGACCGATAAGGCCGTCCAGCCGTTCTCTGCTGGTGATGAGAGTGAAGCAACCGGGCGCCCCTGGCAGCACCGCTTCGACCTGATGACTGCCACGGGCGTCGTCGAGTAGCAGCAGAACACGGCGGCCGTGCAGCAGGCTACGCAGCCGGGCGATCCGCGAGTCAGGCTTCAGCGGAACCGAGCGCGGATCGACGAGCGCCTCCAGCACGATTCTGGCGGCGTCGTCCGGTTCGACAGGCGTTCGTCTACCGTCGAATCCGCGCAGATCGACGTAGATCTGCCCATCCGGAAAACGGTTCCGTATCGAGTGCGCCCAATGCACCGCCAACGCCGTCTTGCCGACGCCCGGAGGACCGTCCATCACGCAAATCGCCGGAACGTCACCGTCCTCGCCCTCCACCAGGCCAGTGAGAAAATCTAGTTCGGCCTGTCGTCCGACGAAATGGCGCGTCGGCGGTGGCAGCTGGTGCGGCACCATGAATTCGGGTCCGCCGGTCGTCACATGCACGTCTCCCTTGACCATGCCGACCTGTACAGCAGCGCCCACCTTCGACGAGGAGAGTGCGTTGTAGGTGTGGTCCACAGCCAACCCCTACGGCAGGCGACTTGCTTGCGCAAGAGGTGCCCTACGGCACCATGGCCCCGCCCGGCCCCCGACCAGGCACACACCAGCGCCACAGCACCCGGCGGCCGTAGTTGTTCGTGCCCGCGACACGATCAAGATCCAACATCGACCACGCCGGAAAACTGCAGCTCACAAGCCTTTCGAGCTGCTGGGTTCTGGACGGAACCGCGCCGGGGCACTAGCTCACACGAAGGCGACACACAGTTACCTATTTGTTATCGATCAGCCTAACTCCTCGCCGGCCCCAGAACGCAACAAGCCCAATCTGTGCGGCCTGGGCTTGTTGCCCCCGATTGGAGTCAAAGCAAGAGCTCTCCGGTTAACGCGGTCAAGTCACCGCCAGCCCGCCGGACACCTGATCGACGGGCTATGAGCATGCGTTGCACTGGCGGCGCCGAACTTATCTGGCGATCGTTCGGCGACGGCGACCTGAACCAAAGACGCTGAAGCCGCCCCCTCGGGAAGGAACTAGGTTGCACGACCTGCAATGCAATGCGTTTCACCTGGTCGATCCAGGCGCCGCACTTCCCTGACACGGAAGAGGTCACTGGTTCAATCCCAGTATCGCGCACCACATATTTTCGCAGGTAAGAAGCTCTGCCCTCCCCGGAGGGCAGGGCTTCTTTCGTCAGTCGGCGCCGATCGGGCGATGGACCCCGAACCGGCCCGATCGCCCGCTGGGACCGCAGGTGCGGGAACCAGGACACCAGCTTCGCCCGCTCCCCTGGGTACAGGGACGCCAGCGACCGCAGCCAGCGCTCCTCCAGGACGTTCAGGATCTGGTTCACCATCGCCGGGGTCACGTGGTCGTAGATCCGGGCGATGCCCTTCATCTTCTGCCCCAGCCGCGCCCGCCGGGCGACCTCCGGAATGCCGTCCCCGGTCAGCCAGGTGCTGTGCGTGTGGCGGCCCTCGTGGAAGTGAACGCCGGCAGGATCGGCGGGCGCCGCTCCCCCGCCCCGGCGTCGTCCAGCTCGACCCATTCCACGCCAGCCGCCAGAACCGGATCCGGAAGTTCGAACGCCGCCACGGATGCCCCTCCGGCGTGCACAACACGAACGGCTCCCGATGGCTGTCCATCAGCTCCTCGTAGAGCACCGCGATCCCGGGCGGCAGGGCCACGAACCGAGTTCCCGCAGGAGTTTTCGTCCGGCCATTCTTCGGCCGGGAGTTCCCTCGCCGCGTCGGCGGCCGCTGACGACCATCCGCATGATGATCATCACTCTTCCGGCCTCCTTTGTAGATCTTCCCGCCGACCTCCTTCAACGGAGTGCGGATCTCGATCCCGCGCTTCTCGGAGCCGTACTCGTGCCGCTGCTGCCCGACGAGTTCACCCCATCGGGCGCCGGTATAGACATCCATCAGGCACAGCACAAACCCCGACATCCCCAGACCCAGCTCGTAGAGCCGCATCGCGGCCCGCAGCCGCCAGCCACTCCTCCGCAAAGTTGTCGAACCGGGTCTCGCCATCACGAGGGTCCAGCCACAGGTTTCGCCGGATCAGCGCCTCCTGCTCTACTGCCCAGTCCTCGGCAGCCTTCTTGGTGGGGAACCCTGACCTGCTCCCCCATGTCCCATCGGGACGCTTGTACCGGGCACGCCACTCACCCGTGCCGGGCTCTTCCTGGCCGTGAGCCATCCTGTACTCCTCTTCTTCTCTGTTGCTCCGCCCGCCTCACGCGGCGCGGAAGTCCTGGGCAACGTCCTGAACGGATACCCGCCGCCGCGGCGGTTTCACCGGCGCCGCGCTCAGCCGCACAATCTCGGCGACATCGCCACGCGTGAACCGGTAGTGCTTGCCGAACCGGTGATGCGGCAACACCCCAGCGGCGGCCTGGTCCTTCAACGTCCTCGGCGACAGCTGCAACAACTCCCCCACCTCCTCCGCCATCAGCAGCAGCGCATCCGGATCCGCCGGAGGTTCCGGCGTCGTCGCGCGGACCGCCGCAGCGAGCTCGCGAATCGCCGCGGCGACAGCACAGCCGTCGACGTGCACGCGGTCGCGTTCGATCTTCATCTCGTACTCCATTCTTGGCATCGAATAATCGAGTCGATCGGGGAGGTGTTCGCCGCAGCACACACCTATCCATGCCGACAAAACCACCGATGGTCAATAGATTCTCGAAAGAGACTCAAAGAGCCTCGCGCACGGGCATACCCAACATCGCCCACAATTCCACCAGCGCTTCAGCTACGAGTCCGCGAGCTCGGCGGCCGCCCTGCTCTTCTACCTGATCGGCAACTTGTACATGGCCTACGCGACCATGCGCGGCGCGAAGCTGGCACGACGTGCCGCCGACCAGGCTCAATCGCGAGTGCGGCTCAGTCTGCTGGTCGCCGGCGCCAGCCTCGTCGTCTGCTGCCTCGGGACCCACATCCCTCGGATCGTGTCCACCTCCAGCCGCCTGATCTTCCAGCGCGACGCCGTCCCGGGAACGGCCGCCTGGACGACGCCGGTGCTGGCGATCGGCATCGCGGTGTTCTTCTCGGGCATCGGCTATCCCGGCGCTCGCACCGGACTGGTGAAAGCACGCCTGTGGTTCCGAGATCGCCAACGATATCGACAGCTGTGGCCCTTTGGTCGGCCTTGCACAACGCCTTTCCCGATATCGCGCTCCTGCCGCCAACGAGCCCGACCCGCGACGCGTACGCCACATGAGGCTGCATTTCTACCGCCGGGTCATCGAGTGCCGGGACGGGCTGGTCTGCGTGAGCCCGTACCTCCATGACGAGTCGGCCAGCTCCGGCTCATCGACTCACCGTCTTCGCGCGGCTCTGCACCGAAGCCTCACCGGCAAGCCGAGCGCTGCCGTATCCGTGGTCGCCGAGCCGACCGAGTCGGGGATGGAAGCCGACATCGACCAACTGCTCGAACTGTCGCGACGGCTCGGCGTTGAGTAGCTGAACTGCTTGATGAGATCGGGACGCTCGTTCGAACCAGATGGCGCTCGAGCCCGTAGTCGTTCCGGGTCAGCGCCCCTGGGCATCCGGCCTCAGCAGCCACACCGACCCTCTTCCGTACGCGTGCCATCACATACAGTAGCCGACGCAAATCGACATCCTCGCCCGGGCCGGTGTTCTCGAAGGTGCCGAGGAACAGCGCGTCCACGGCGCCGTCGATCACTACCGCCTGCGTCAGGTCCGCGCGGTGATCCACCTCGAAGCGGCCCGGAAATGCCACGCGCGGAGAGCCACCGCGCATTCGCCAGCGCGGTCGCTGAGTTCGACGCTCAACTCCCCGACGTCATCGGCGCCACGCCGTCCAGCTACCGGCTCACCCCTGTCCGAGCAGCAAGTGGACGCCAGCGCCTTGGTGGTACTCAGCGCCACCGCACGCGTCCGCCTCGCTCGCTCCGGCGACCACGAAGCCGCCCTCGCCCACGCCGAGGCAGGCCTGACGATCTGGCGGGCGCCCGCGCACGACGACCCCGGCAGTGCCGGTCCGCTCAGCGCGCTGCGGACGGTCCGCGCGTCGACCAGCCGGTGACCGGGGCCGCACCCGCGCGCTGAGCCGTTCGCGGCTGCCTCGCGCCGACGAGGCGGTCGACGAGCTCGCCGAGCTGATCAGTGATTGGCGCAGATCACCATCCGCGGGATGGATCGACTGAGTCGGTCTCGATCATGCTGCCCACTCTGCGGCTCGAAGGTCGGGTCGTTGTCTCCCGCTGGGCCTCGACCGTCTCGTCAAGTTCCATCCCATGGTCGCGAAAGGGCATTGACTGCACATCGGCACGCGGCGCCGGGGCCGCGTGCCGAAGTCGGATTCAGTCGCCGGCCGGGAGTTTGGCGTTGTGACGCTGGGCTTCGTGGAGCTGGTCTTCGAGGGTGATGATGCGGCAGGCGGCGTCGATGCCCGTGCCCTGGTCGACCAGTTCGCGCGCACGGGCGGCCAGACGCAGCTGGTGGCGGGAATAGCGGCGGTGCCCGCCGGCTGATCGTTGCGGGGTGATCAGGCCGGCCTCGTCGAGGCTGCGCAGGAAGCCTTGGGTGGTGCCGAGCATGTCGGCGGCCCGGCCCATCGTGTAGGCGGGGTATTGCTCGTCGTCGAACTTGTCGGCTGCACCGGGCGTGGCCGGGCCTTGTTGGTCAGGGATCATTCCACCTCCACGTCACAGAGGACCCCGGGTGCCATCTACGGCACCCGGGGTCCTCAAGGGTAGGGATCTTCACCATTGTCAACCGGCGCGACCGCCGGCGTCCTGCACCCGCGTCCGGCCGAAAGCCGGATTCCGCGGGGATCGCTTACTCGTGACCGAGCACCACCTCCGAACTCGATGGAACTGCGGCACCCGCGCGGCGCTACCTGGCCGCTGCGGGCGATCCAATGATGTTCCCGTTCCCTTCTTTCCTGTGTTTTCCACTTACCGGTTACTGCAACTTCTACTTCGTTCGCTGCGCACGTCACTGCCGGAACCCTTCCACTGATCGGTCCCAGCACGCTGACGCCGCTGGTCACTGCCCGGAGCCCCGTTCACTGATCGGCCCCGGCCACCTGACATGTCCTGCAACTGCACTTGCACACAACAACTACTGGTACTGCTGATCTTCAACTACCGGTACCGCAACTGCGTGTAACACTGATACTGCTGTTCTTCACGGGCACACTCACTCCGCCCGCGTCCTGCACTTCCGCTCCAGGACCGGTATTGCTCGGTCGGACCTTCTTCACGACCCGGTCTTGGAGTAATGCTCGCGGTCACCAGCCGAAACCTTGTTCCCTAGATCGGCTCCGTGCTGCCTGACCGCCTTGTCTCACCTCGCGGGTAGTTACGTCCTCTCCCGCGCCTGCTTGACGTTGTCTCTCTCGGTACGAGGAGAACACTACACACACCCGTCGTTGAATGTCTACTCCAGCCGACATAGATTTCTGGAGACAGCCGAACGGGTGACGAGGAGCGCATACGACCGTGAGCGACGACATCACGCAGCAGAGCCCGCTCGATGAGCGGTACGGCCTGGTCGGCGTGCGTGACATGGCCGAGTACGCCGAAGCCTTGACGCGGTTGCTGGAGCAGGGCCGGCGGGAGCGGTGCGCGGCCGTGTTGTCGGAGGCCGAGGCCTACGCGGCGGCGGAGCTGCTCGGGCAGTTCGCCCAGCTCGACCCACCGGCCGCGTTGAACCAGCTGGCCGCATCGCTGGCCAGCCGCATCTACAGCCGTCTCGGCGCCTGACACCCGACCGGCCGACGCGGGGTGAACGACACGGGACCCGCGGTGCCCACGCGGCCGGACACGTGGGGATCATGACCAAGCCCTCCCGGGCGGTTCCGAGGGGGAACGGATCACAAATCCAGGTGTGCCAGAGCGGCTGGCCGAGACCGCCGACTCCGAGCACGCACGCTGAGGCACCAGATCGCGGTCAGTACCGCGCTCCACCCGATCGCGACCAACTGGTGCCCTGTGCCGGCTCTGGGGCCGCTTCGGCCCCAGACTCCACCCGGTACGCCGTCCTGGCCAGGCGGAGTCCTGGAGTCACCGGCTACCTTGCGGCCGGACGGTGTGGATGATGAGGTTGAGCGGGCTCGAGGGGTCGGAGGTCGTCGTGGACAGTGGGGTGGTGGGACCGGGTGACGTGCTGGGCGCGGCCGAGAGTGCCCCGCCCGTGGAGTCGGTCGAGGTCGTCGCGCGCGACCTGGCGAAGCGGCTGGGCGCCTTCGACGTCTCCTTCCTGCTGGTGGACCTCGTCGAGGAACACCTGGTTCGGCTGGCCTCGACCGCGCAGGACCCCGACCCGGAGCCGGTCGATCTGCGGGACAGCGCCTACGAGACGGTGCTGCGCACCCAGCAGCCGTGGCAGGAGCAAAACGACGACGGGGTCCGGGCGGTGCTGCCGGTGACCAACCGCGGCGACTGCATCGGTGTCCTGGAGGTGACCGTGCCCTCCTGCGACGAGGAGGTGCTGGCCCAGCTGGGGGAAGCCGCGCACGCACTGGCCTACGTCATCGTCACCGACCGCCGCTTCACCGACCGCTACCACATCGGCCGGCGCACCACCTCGATGAGCCTGGCCGCGGAGATCCAGCACCAGCTGCTGCCCTCGGCGTCCTGCTGCGAGGCGGCCCAGTTCACCGTCGCCGGCGCCCTGGTGCCCGCCGACGACATCGGTGGCGACACCTACGACTACGCCCTGGACCGCGACACCCTGCACCTGTCGATCACCGACGCCGCCGGGCACGACGTGGCCTCGGCGCTGACCGCGACCCTGCTGGTCGGCGCGCTGCGCGGCGCCCGCCGAGCCGGTCACAATCTGGCGGAGCAGGCCCGGCAGGCCAACCAGGCCCTGCTCGACCACGGCGAGGAAGTATCCCTGGCGACCGGGCTGCTGCTCCGTGTGGACCTGCACACGGGAGGGGTCGAGCTGGTGAATGCCGGACATCCCGCGCCGCTGCTGTTGCGCGACGGCGTGGTCGAGGCGGTCGAGCTGGAGATCGACCTGCTCTTCGGCTTCAAGCCGTACCGGCACCTGGTGCAACGGCTGAACCTGCGCCCCGGTGACCGGCTGGTACTGCTCACCGACGGCATGTTCGAACGCGACGCCGCCGACGTCGACCTGGCCGCTTTGATCCGCGAAACCGAGGGCCTCCACGCCCGGGAGGTGGTGCGGGCGGTGACCAGAGCGGTGCGGCACGCCTGCCGCAACCAGCTCCAGGACGACGCCACCGTGCTCTGCCTGGACTGGCACGGAACCGATCGCACCGAACGCCAGGCCGACAACGGCGCCGACACCGATACCGCCTCGCCCGCCTAGCCTCTCCACTTCTCCTGATCGCGACCGCAGCCGTCCGCGACCGCAGCTGCGATCCTTTCAACGTCGTCGAACGGATCGCGACCGGTCGACGCGTTCGACCGACGAAGCGACGACCTGGACGGAGCCGTCGAACCGGCGGCCTGCGATCGCCGCACAGACGGCCTACCCTCGGAGTACGGCACACGATGGGAGTGGGTCAAGGTGTCCGAGCGGCGGCAACGGTTCCAGGGGCTGCTGGCCGCCGAAGGCGAGATCGACCGGGGACAGCGGGTTGCGCAGATCTGCCGCTTGTGCGTCTCCGATCTGGCCGTGTCCGGCGCCGGTGCGACCGTGCTCAGTGAGAGCCACAACGGTGCGGTGAGCAGTCCCCGCCGGGGCTTGGTGCACGCCAGCGATCCGGTGAGCGCTGGGCTCGAAGATCTGCAGCTCACCGTGGGTGAAGGCCCGTGCCTGGATGCCTTCGCCGCGGGCGGACCGATCCTGGTGTCCGACCTCGCCGCCGACCTGGGGCGATGGCCGGCGTTCGGCCCGGCCGCGGCCGAGCTGGGCGCGGCCGCGGTGTTCTCGTTTCCCCTTCAGGTCGGAGTGGTCCGGCTCGGCTCGATGGACCTCTACCGCGACCGGCCAGGTCCGCTGACCCCGCTGCAGCTGACCGATGCGCTGATCCTGGCCGACCTGGGCACGCACGCCGTGATCGACCAGCTGGACGGCCACGCCACCACCGATCTGAGCTGGCTGGCCGATGCCCACGTCGAAGTCCACCAGGCCGCCGGCATGGTGAGCGTCCAGCTCGGCGCCACCACCGAAACGGCGTTGCTGCGCCTGCGCGGCTACGCCTTCACCCATGACGTGACGGTGACCCACGTCGCCCGCCAGGTCGTGGCCCGGACGTTGCGGTTCACCCCGGACGGGGAACCCGCACGATGACGAACGAAGAGAGGCGCGCCGCATGAGCACTGGCAACCCGGACCGGCGGTTGGCGCGGACCTTCGTCGCGCTCGCCGACACGCTCGTCGCGGACTTCGACGTGCTGGACTTCCTGGCCCTGCTGGCCGAGCGCAGCGTCGAACTCCTGGCCGTCGACGCCGCCGGGGTCATCCTGTCCGACCAGCGCGGCGGCTGGCGGCCCGCCGCCGGCTCGTCCGAGCGGGCCGACCTGCTGGAACTGTTCATCGCGCAGACGCGTCAAGGTCCGTGCTTCGACTGCGTCGCCACCGGGAAGGCGGTCACCAGCGCCGACCTCAGCCTGGCCACGGAACTGGCCCGCTGGCCCCGCTTCGCGCCCGCGGCCCTGGACGCGGGCTTCCGCGCGGCGTCGGCCGTGCCGATGCGGTTGCGGGAGCAGACCATCGGGGCACTGACCCTGCTCAACCACGAACCCGTCTCGCTCGACGCCGACACCATCGCCGTCGGGCAGGCACTCGCGGACGTCGCGACGATCGGCCTGCTGCACCACCGCGCCGCCGACCGCGGCGAGCTCCTCGCCGAGCAGCTGCAAGCCACGCTCCACCAACGCATCGTCGTCGAGCAGGCCAAGGGCGTCCTCGCCGAACACGACGGCCTGGACATGCACGACGCGTTCACCCGGCTGCGCGAGTACGCCCACCGGCAGCAGCGCCGGCTCTCCGATGTCGCGCGCGAACTGGCCGAGGGCACCCTCGACCCCGCGGACCTCGGCACTCCCCTTCGCTGACCGCGCACCCTGGCAGCCATCAGGCGAGACGTCGTCGATCCGCCTCTTGTGACGGCGGTTCGATGATGGTGAACACCTCGGCCAACCCCACCACAGTCAGTACACGCCGTACGAGCGACGACGGGATCAACGCCAGATCCGTGTCGCCACACTGACACTCACGATGGAGGTTCAGCAGCGCTCCGATACCTGTCGACGACAGGAAAGCCACGCCGGACATGTCCAGCACGAGCCGCCGGGGTGCTTCGCGGTGAACCGTGTCGAGTTCGTCCGCCATCCGCGGAGCGGTGGCCAGGTCCATCTCGCCCCTGATCGCCACCACCGCCACCCCGGGCTCAGGACGAGACGTCCGGAAAGACAGCAGCGCGTCATGACCGATGTCGGTCCAACCGGGCAACTTGTCCATCGAATCCCCTGCACAGCGTCAAGGTCGGACGCTAACGACAAGGCGGGGACCCGGCCAGGCCAAAGCGTTGGAAGGCGGTGGCACTGCTCAAACCACGCAGAGCCACGATAACTCGCCCAGGTGACGCGATCAACCAACCCACGATCCGGATCATCCCCGTCACTCCGATGGAGCAGACGGGGCTCACCAGCCCACTGCACTCCGCGCTGAGCAGCAGAATCGTCACCGAACAAGCCGAGGAGTTCTCGCCACTCACGCCGACGGGCCGCGTTCGCTGATGCCACCCCGTATTCAGGACGGATACGGCCTATGGCGGCTACCTGCGCGGGTCGGGTCGTACGCTGTGGGTAGTCGCACGAGGGTCGAGCGCCTGGAGGACCGATGGTGGAAAACCGGCGTCAGCGGATGCAGGCCCTGCTGGCCGCAGACGGTGCCGTCCGCTCCGCATCCGCCGTGAGCCTGGCGTGCGAGCGGTGCGTGCGGGAGCTGTCCGTGTCCGGAGCCGGCGCCACCGTCCTGAGCACAATGCCCAACGGCAACGGCAACGGGTCGTCGCCGAGCCGCGGACTGGTGCACGCGACCAACCACGTCAGCGCCGGGCTGGAAGATCTGCAGCTCACCGTCGGTGAAGGGCCATGTCTGGACGCCTTCGCCTCCGGCGGCCCGGTGCTGATCGCCGATCTGGCGGCCGCGACCGCACGGTGGCCCGCCTTCACCCCCGCAGCGTGCGAGCTGGGCGCGGCGGCGGTGTTCTCCTTCCCGCTCCAGATCGGGGTCGTCCGGCTGGGGTCACTGGACCTCTACCGCGACACGCCCGGCCCCCTCACCCGGGTCGAGCTGGCCGACGCGCTGATCCTCAGTGACCTGGCCACCCAAGGGGTAGTAGCCGATCTGGACGGGCACCGCACCGAGGACGTGAGCTGGCTGGCCGACCCCTACGCACAGGTGCACCAGGCCACCGGCATGGTTCAGGTCCAGCTGCGCTCGACGACCGACGTGGCGCTGATGCGGCTGCGTGCCTACGCATTCACCCGCAACGTGCCCCTGGCCGACGTCGCCCGGCAGGTCGTCGAGCGGACGCTGCGCTTCACTGACACCGAGGACGGGCAATGACACACAGTGACGGAAGGCCCGACAAGATGAGCGATGCCCGGGACCAGCGACTCGCGACCACGTTCGTTTCCCTGGCCGACACCCTCGTCGCCGACTTCGACGTGCTCGACTTCCTCGGCATGCTCACCGAGCGTGCCGCGGAACTGCTCGACGTCGACGCCGCCGCAGTCGTCCTCTCCGACCAGCGCGGCGGCTGGCGCCCGACCGCCGGGTCATCAGAACAAGCCAAACTGATCGAGGTGTTCGCGGCCCAAACTCTTCAGGGACCGTGCTTGGACTGCGTCGACACCGGGGTCGCGGTGGCCAGCGCCGACTTGGCGACCGAGTCCGGGCGGTGGCCCCAGTTCGCGCCGGCGGCGGTGAACGCGGGATTCCGCTCCGCGTGCGCGGTCCCGATGCGGCTGCGCGACGACGTCATCGGCGCACTGACCCTGCTGGGCACAAACCCGGGCACCATCGACGACGCCAGCGTCGCACTGGGCCAGGCACTGGCCGACATCGCCACCATCGGCATCCTGCAACAGCGCGCGATCCGCCACGACGAGGTCGTGTCCGAACAGCTGCAAGCGACGCTGCACCACCGCACCGTCGTCGAACAGGCCAAGGGCGTCCTCGCCGAAGCCGGCGGGCTCGAAATGCACCAGGCGTACCTCGCGTTGCGCGGATACGCCCGCGCGCACCGCCTACGGCTTTCCGAAGTGGCGCACGACGTCGCGACCGCAGACCTCGACCCGGCCGAACTGCTGACCGGATCGCCCGACGCGTCGCGGCCGTGAGATCGGGCTGGATGGGGGTAACCGCCACTCATGGCAACCACCCCTGAAGCACCGGAGCAAGCGCTGCAAGATCGGGTGCGACGGATATCTCGCACGTTCGTCGAGCTCGCCGACACCCTCGTGGCGGATTTCGACGTCGCCGACTTCCTGCACAGGCTCACCGAACACTGCGTCGACCTGCTCGGTGTGTCGGCGGCCGGGGTAATCCTGCTCGACGCCAACCGCGGGCTGCAGGTAGCCGCCACCTCTTCGCAGCGGGCCGAGCTGCTGGAACTGTTCGCCGTGCAGACCAACGACGGTCCCTGCGTCGACTGCGTGCGCAGCGGCGCGCCGGTGTCCTGCACCGATCTGCCGGCCGAGGCGCACCGGTGGACCAGGTTCGCCGCGGCCGCCGCTGAATGTGGCTTCCGCACCGCACAGGCCCTGCCGATGCGGCTGCGCGATCAGGTCATCGGAGTCCTGACCCTGCTGAACGCCGAAACCGGCGGCGCGGACCGGGAGGAGATCGAGCTCGGGCAGGCACTGGCGGACGTCGCCACGATCGGCATCCTGCAGCAGCGGAGCATCGAACGTGGCGACCAGCTCACCGAACAGCTGCAGACCGCGCTCACCAGCCGCCTGGTGATCGAACAGGCCAAGGGCGTGCTCGCCGAACACGGCACCGTTTCGATGGACGAGGCGTTCGCCCGGCTGCGCGGCTACGCCCGCGCGCGACACCTGCGTCTCACCGAACTCGCCCGCGCTGTCGTCGACGGCAATGTCGAACTGGCCGAGGTCCTGGAGCGCCCGCAGCGATGACTGCCGGCGGCACCGGAGAACGAACCCGAATAACAGCCTGACAGTACGGCCTGGAGCCGGGAACGCCCTCTCCGGTTCTCCCTGCATTAAGGATGTCTCCTGGTCGAACTGTTCGCCGTGGTGTCTCTGCTCGCTCTCCTCGTCGGATCCACCTGCGGGAAGACCGGATCACTGCCACGTTCAGAGACAGTGGTAGCTGCCCTCGTGCGCTGGACGTCACGTCGGGATGTGCGCGCCGCGCCGCGTAGCGGCTCCCCACACGGGTAGCCACCGCTTGAGGTCAGCCGGTTCTGCGGCGACGCGGGACGGAAGAAGCGAAATGATCAAAAAGGCCACCTCGGCGCTCGGCGAAATGGTGGGCGGGTTGACTGCCCTTGCGCTGGCGACCTCGCAGCTACCCGCTCTGCTCGCCCGGGACTACTGGACCACGTCCGTCCTCGAATCCGCCCCCGGGCATTACGCCACCGGCCTCGCTCACGGGATGTTCGGAGTACGTCTACCCGCGGCCGGGCGTGGACCGAACGACGAAATGACCGTCCGATCCGCTCGCCGGCCGGTCACCCTCGACCACAGCTCCTTGACCGCCGCTCATCCCGACGCGACGGGCCGGCTGGTGGTCTTCCTGCACGGACTCGTCGAAACCGAGCGCTGTTGGTTCCGCGGCACCGGCTTCGGCGCACGCCTGGCCGATGACCTGGACACCACTCCCGTGTATGTCCGGTACAACTCGGGCCGGCACGTTTCCGAGAACGGCGGCGATCTCGTCGCCCTGCTGGGCCGGCTGGTCGACTCGTGGCCGGTACCCGTCACCGACATCGTCCTCATCGGACACTCCATGGGGGGGTTGGTGGCCCGAAGTGCCCTCTACCAAGCGCAGGAACAAGACGTCTCATGGCTTTCCCGGGTGACGCGCTTGGTGTGCCTGGGGACGCCGCACAGCGGCGCGCCGCTGGAACGACGCGTCGCCCAGGTCGCGGGACTGCTGGGCAAGTCGCCCGTCGCGACGCCCCTGGCCCGCCTGCTCTCGACCCGAAGCGACGGTATCCAGGACCTCGCACACGGCTACGTGCACCGGTCACAATGGTCGGCCGGAGCCGAATCCCCCTGGCGGCCGGAAGGCGGAGCGGGCGTCCGACGCTTGTTCGTGTCAGCGACGCTCTCCCGCACGGAAGGAAGCACGTGGGGCCGGCTCGTCGGCGACCTCCTCGTGGCCCCGGTGCGGGCCGACGACCTGACCGAAGACGCCGACATCGTCTGGCTCGGCGGGCTGAACCACTTCAGCCTGCTCCACGACGACGCTGTCTATGAGGCGCTTCTCGATTGGCTACGCGCAGCCGAACCGACACGTGTGCGTGAAGCCCTTCGGAGGGGACATTCGGTTCGGCTCCCTGCGTAGGCGCACGCCCGAAGCAGGCCAGCGCCGACCAACGCAAGACCCAGCACGTCGGGTGGTCGTCCCCGGTGTCCCCGCGCCTTCCGACAGCCGCCCGCGACCAGCCCGGGCTCCGCCGGCCGCGGCAGATCGTCCACGATCGTTGGGTGGTCCCTTCGCCGACTTCGCCTTGCCTTCACCGTGCCCACGGCATCCAGTGTCGGCGAATAGGTGCGTACAACGCGGGGATCCGGCTCCGGAGCGGGACCCGGACCCGCCCAGCGGCTTCGGGTCGGTCAAGTACTCGAGCCCCGCCTTGGTGCTCCAGCCGTCCTGGGGCCGCAGGAGTCAGCCGGATCTCGAGCAACCGCCACACGCTGTTCGCGGACTTCCGCGCCGGTGATGACCTCGTCGATCTCGTCGTCGAACCGAAGGAACCCAGCAGGGTCTAGACCGGGGTACGAGGCGTCTTCCGCGCCACCGGGTCCGAGCCACCGTTGCGGCGGACGACCGTTCCCCGCACGGCCAGGCCGAGGCACAGCAGTGCCAGTCCCGCGACGAGCAGCAGGGCCCGGTGGTGCCCGAACGCGGCGGCGGCCGGCGCGAGCGGGACCGCGGCGACGGGCCACGGCCAGATCGCCCGCCAAGACCGGCTGCTGCCGCCGAGGACGAGGGCGGTTCCGGTCAGGAAGAGGGCGACGCCGGCGGCCAAGGCCCAGCCGCCCGCCGACGGCAGCGCTGCCCCGGGGTGCAGCACGAGCTCTTCGACGCCGACGCCGGCCATGACGACGCCCAGGGCGAGCGGCAGGTGGCCGTAGACGAACAGGTCGTGCCGTTCGTCGGCGGGCGTGCCGTCGTCCCGGGACTCGTCGTCGCGCCGGCGCAACGCGGCGGCCCCCACGGCGGCGGCGGTGTCGAAGTAGATCCACCACATCGCGGCGGCGATGGCGAACCCGGCGACCCCGACCGCCACCGCAGACGGGCCCCACGCCGCGTCGTGCACGCCGATGGCCGCGCCACCCACGGCCTCCCCGAGCACCAGGATCACGAAGAGACCGAACCGTTCCGGGAGGTGTTCCATGTGCAGAGGAAGGTGGTTGTCGCGCCAGGTGGCGACGATCGGGCCGACGGCGTCGACGACGACCGCCGCGCCCCACAGCCAATACCGCGCCGGTCCCCCGAAAGCCAGCGACACGGCCCACAGGGCCGAGCTCGCCGCGATGGTGGCGAGGTAGACGTCGATGGTGCCCCGCGCGTCGGGGACGTGCCGCCACGCCCGCGCGTAAAGCCCCAGGAGGATCACCCGGCCGGCCAGGAAGCACACCGCGAACGGCGTGGAGAACGACGAGGTCGCGGTCGCGGCGCTCGCCGCGCACCCGGCGATGGAGAGGGTCGCGGCGAGCTTGGCGATCCGGAACAGGACGTCGTCGGTGTCGAACCGGTTGGCGTAGAGGGTGTACCCCACCCAGGACGTCCAGATGGCGATGAACAGGGCGCCGAACGTGCCGACCCCGGACCACGTCAGGTGCTTGAGGAAGGCGACGGCGAGCTCGTTCACGACCAGGACGTAGGCGAGGTCGAAGAACAGCTCGAGGTTGCTCGCCGACGCTTCCTGCCCGGTGCGCAGTGCGGGCGGGCGGACCATCGGCTCGCGCTCGGTACCCACGCTCACGAGCATCTCCTGTCTTCGGCCCTGCGTCGGGTACCGGCTGTCCGGCGGCCCGCCCATTCCGGCGCGATCGTCGGTGTGGTCAGGATCCGGCGGCCTCGGCCCGCCGGATCCGGAACGCCGCGTACGCCAGCACCGCGGCGCCGGCCATGGTGACCAGGTGCAGGATCACGTCGGCCCAGTTGAGGTTGAACCGGTCGCCGGTGCCGAAGCCGAGCACCAGGACGCTGTACGCGCTGAACCCGGCGAACCCGACGGCGAGGGCGAACGCGTAGATCGCGGTGCCGCCGACCTTGCGGGCGGCCACCACGCCCACCACACCGACGAGGGTGTGCAAGACGTTCAAGAGCGGACTGACGCTGAAGATCAGCAGCGTGTACTGCGTCGCGTGGGTGCCGAAAGGACCGGCGGACGTCGACCCGGCGTTGCCGGGCACGAAGAACCCGGCCACGCCGAGCACGAGGTAGACCACGCCGAGCACCAGGGCGGCGAGCCGCACGAGCCCGCTCCGGCGTCGCCGCTCGGCGGAAGCCTGGTCGGTGCGGATGGGGGTGGGCATGGCGTTCTCCGTTCGCTGCCGGAGTGCGCGATTACCCGGGGACGACCGCCGGAAACGGCGAAGCGGCCGCACTCACGTCTTGCCGTGCCGATGTTTGAGGGGGCGGGTCGAGGGCATTCGCCCGGCAAGAGCCACCCCTGGCTCGGTCACACACCCCAGACCCCGGTGTCCGACGGCGAGTGCCACCCGGAGGTCCGGTGTTGCCTTCTCGAGCACGTCCGCGAAAGTCGCGCCGGCAATTTTGATCCTCCGCTCGACTCCGGTCCCGGCACTCGGAGCCCCGGCCGGCCACCGGACCACCGAAGGAGCCACCATGCCCACCGAACGCGAAGGCGACGACCCCCGCGGCCGCGCCGCTGCGCACCCCACCAGCCAGGACTCCCCGCGACGGGAGCCGTCGGTGCGGAACCGGCTGACCGGTCGCGCGAGTCCCGGGCAGCACCCGGACGACGCCCGGACCGACCTCGATCACCACGACCGGCGCGAGGCGGACACCGACCCCGGGCCTTCCCGCGGGGAGGTCCTCCACCGGCAGAAGGACCGCTTCGGGGGCATCAAGTGGGGCTCGGCGTTCTTCGGCTGGCTGACCGCGATCGGCACCGCCGTCCTGCTCTTCGCCCTGCTCACCGCCATCGGCGGCCTGATCGGCCTGTCCCTCACCGACAACAGCGGGCAAGTGGCCGGGCAGGCCGCGCAGAATCCCGACCTGACGCGGACCGCGGGGGTCGTCAGCGCCATCATCGCCGCGGCCGTCCTGCTGGTCGCGTACTACTGCGGCGGCTACGTCGCCGGACGCATGGCCCGGTTCAACGGCGTGAAGCAGGGCATCGCCGTGTGGGTCTGGACGATCGTCATCACCGTCGTCGTCGCGATTCTCGCCGCCGTCGCCGGTGACCGGTTCGACGTCGTCAGCCGTGTCGGCGGGCTGCCGAAACTGCCGGTCAGCGACGACGCCGCGACCATCACGACGATCATCGGCGTGGCGGTGGCCCTCGTCGTCACCCTGGTCGGAGCGATCCTCGGCGGTCTGGCGGGGATGCGGTTCCACCGCAAGGTCGACCGCGCCGACCTCGGCACTGACCGACCGTGAAGATCACGATGGTGTCGGAGCACGCCGGTCCGCTGCCGGGCAGGCCTCCGCCGGCGGCCGACACACCCACGTCGAAGAACTGGCCTCGGCGAGGACAAGGTCCGGCTACGAGGTGACCGTCCACACTCGGCGCACGCCGGGAAACTCTTGCTGCGCAACGGGTTCGACGTCGTGATCGCCGCGCTGCCCCAGCTGCCGGACCGGGGCGCCGGCGGCCCCGATCCCGCGCGGAGGCACCGTGAGCCCCCGGTACTGTCCGGCCCCGACCCGCGGAACCGCACGCGTGGGACTCACCGTCGCGGCAGCTTCCGCCTACCGGCTCCACACGGCGGGTGGGCTCCGCCGTCAGTTCAGCAAGGTCTTCCCGACACACTGGTCGTTCCTCCGGGGCGAGATCCCGCTCGACAGCGATCTCGTCCGCAGTGAAGGCGTTTCTGACACGTCATAAGGACAAGAACGTTTCACCTGGTCAAGCCATGTGCCGCACTTCCCTGACACGGAAGAGGTCACTGGTTCAATCCCAGTATCGCGCACTCGATCGCAGGAGAGCCCTGTTTGCGGACTGCGCAAACAGGGCTCTCTTCGTCGTGCCCTGTGGGGGCCGAGCCCCCACCCCCGCCGGGGGCGAGCCCCCGGACCCCCAGTCTGGTCACCTCGGGTACTGAGCTCGCCCATGAGTCGGGTACTGGGCTCACCCCTTGAGCTGACCCGCCGCTAGGCGCCGGACTTGTAGTCGGCGTCCATCGCGGCCAGGACCTTGTCCGGGGTCGACTGCTTGCTGAAGACCTCCTGGATGCCGGTCAGCATGGTCTGCTGGACCTTCGGGTTGGGCCACAGCTGGTCCATGAACGGGACCGTCCTGTTCCGGGTGATGTACGTCGACAGCTCCGTGAGCGACGGGTCGGGCCGGTACCCGGTGTCCGAAAGGGACGGCAGGCCGCCCTGCTTTCCCGCGAACAGGTTCATGCCTTCCGGGGACATCACGAAGCTGATGAACTTCATCGCCAGCTCCGGGTTCTTCGCCTTGGCGTTGACGCCGTAGCCCGCGCCGGCCGCGGCCGGGATGATGGTCTGCGAAGGATCATCGGTGGCCGGGACCGGCTTCAGGGTGAACGTGGCGCCCGGGTTTTGCTTCTTGAGCAGGGAGATCACCCAGTTGCCCTGGATGATGCCCAGTGTCCTGCCCGTCGCGGCCAGCTTCTGGCTGGCCTCGTAGCTGGTGCCGAGCGGGTTGTCCTGGAAGCAGCCGTTCTGCTCCAGCTCGCCGTACTTCGCGAACGCGGCCGCCCAGGGAGAGCTCGCGAAGGACGTCTGACCGGTGGCCATCTTCTTCTCGAAGCCGCGGTCCTGGCCGTACACGAGCGTGGCGGCCAGCGGGTACAGCGCGACCTGCGTGACCCAGTTGTCCTGGATGCCCAGCGCGAACGCGCGCGTGCCCTTTTCCTTGGCCGCGCGGCAGAACGCGAGCAGCTCGGTCCACGTCGCCGGCGGCGTCAGGCCGGCCTTGCTTATCGCCTCCTGGTTGTACACGGCGCCGATGCCGTTGATCCCGTAGATCGCGTTGTACGTCTTCCCCTCGTACCGGGCGACGTCGCTGACCACCTGCGGGAACTTCGAGGCCCACGGCTGGCCGGACAGGTCACGCAGGTAACCGCCCTTGGCCAGGACCGTGACGGTGCCGGGGTTGCCGTTGCCCGGCCACACCGACATGACGTCGGGAGCGGTGCCGGAGGCCAGCTGGGTGCGGATCTGCTGCTGGAACTGGTCGGCGCCGCTCGTCGTGAAGTTCACCTTCACGCCGGGGTTGGCCGCCTCGAACGCCTTGACGACGTCTTCGACCGAACCTTGGTCGACCGAAGCGAGCGAGAGGGTGTTGCCACCGGGGGCGGCGGCGTTCGTGCCGCCGCTGCAGGCGACCAGCGCGGCGCCGGTCGTCGCGGCGAGCAGGGCGGGGAGGATCTTCATCTCGGCTCCTTCGGGAAGGCGGCGGTGACGACGTGGCGGCCGGACGTCAGCCGGAGGGTGGTGCCGGTCTGCTCCAGCACGCCGTCCTGGTCCGCGACCCGGATGCTCGCCGGGTCGGGAGTGGGGACGTCCAGCACGGCGGTGGTTCCGGGCGGCGTGCTCGCGGTGACGGTGATCCGGTCGCCGTCGAGCGACCAGCCACAGGCGACGTGTCCCCTGGCGGTTTCCTGCTCGGCTCGGGCCCAGGTGAGCGTCCCGCCGGGCAGCGGGCGCAGCAGGAGTTCGGAGTAGGCCACGGAGCCGGGTGTCTGGTCGATGCCGGCGACGCGGCCGAAGAGCCAGTCGCCGACGCTGCCGAGGCTGTAGTGGTTGAACGAATTCATCGCGGCGGACTGGAAACCACCGTGCTCGGTCCAGCCGTCCCAGCGTTCCCAGATCGTGGTGGCGCCGTGGCGGATCGAGTAACCCCACGACGGGAACTCCTCCTGCTGCAGCAACGCGTACGCCAGGTCGCCGCGGCCGTGGCCGGCCAGCACCGGGCAGAGCAGCGCGACCCCGACGAACCCCGTCGTCAGCCGGTTCCCGCGCTTCTCGACGTCCGCCGCGAGGTGGTCGACCGCGGCCGCCACCAGGTCGTCCGGCACCAGCCCGAACGCCAAGGCCAGCAGGTACGCCGTCTGGGTGCCGCCCTCGACCGCGCCGTCGGAGTCCACATAGGACTCGATGAACGCGGCGCGGATCGCCGTGTGCAGAGCCCGGTGTTCGGCGGCGACGTCGTGCCGCCCCAGTACCCCGGCGGCCTCGGCCACGATCTGCGTGCTGCGGGCGAAGTAGGCCGTCGAGAGCACGTCCCGGGGCGTGGTGACGTCGATCTGCAGCCAGTCGCCGTAGGAGTTGCCGGTCCGGTGGCGCCAGCGCAGGTCGGGGTTGTGGCGGTGGATGTGGGCGACCCAGGCGACCATCGCGTCGAAGCACCGCTCCAGCACGCGGCGGTCGCCGTAGGTGCGCCACAGGTGCCACGGGATGATCACGCCGGCGTCGCCCCAGGCCGGAGCCGCCTCGCGGGGCATCGCGATGCGCGGGGCGACGTCGCCGAACGCGCCGTCGGCGTCCTGGCCGTCGACGACGTCGGCCAGCCAGCGGGCGAGGAACGCGGCGACGTCGGCGTTGCGGCTCGCGGTCGGGGCGAAGATCTGGGCGTCGCCGAGCCAGCCGAGGCGTTCGTCACGCTGGGGGCAGTCGGTGGGCACCGCGACGAAGTTGCCGCACTGGCCCCAGCGGATGTTGGCCTGCAGCTGGTTGACCATCGGGTCGGAGCACTCGAAAGTCCCGGCCCACGGGGTGTCGTTGTGCAGCACACGAGCCACGACGTCGTCCGTGGAGAAGGCGTATCCGCGGACTTCCAGGTACCGGAAGCCGTGCACGGTGAACCGCGGTTCGAACACCTCGACCGGCTCGCCGCCGGTGACGTAGCTGTCGGTGGCCGCGGCGCGCCGCAGGTTGGCCACGTACAGCTCGCCGTCGTCGAGGATCTCGGCGTGCCGCAGGACGACCCGCCGACCGGCCGGGGCGCCGCGGACGGTCAGCCGGACCCGGCCGACGAGGTTCTGTCCGAAGTCGACGATGCACCGTCCCGGTTCCCGTTCGGTCATCGAAATCGGCGGCACTTCGGTCGTGACGCGGATCGGCGGATCAGGCTCCGCGACCAGGGGGCCCAGGTCGCTGCCGAGCACGACCACCGGTCGCCACGGACCCTCGGCAACGGACGCGTCGACGTGCTCCCCCAGCAGCAGGTCCGCGAACCGGACCGCACCCGGCCGCTCGGTCCAGGCGGCGTCGGTGGCCACCACCTGCCGGGAGCCGTCGGCGAAGCCGACCACGAGCTGGGCGAGGAAGCCCGGGTGGTCACCGTAGTGCCGCGCGGCCCGGCGCTCGTCGAACCCGACGAACCCGGACCACCAGCCGTCGGCGACCACCGCGCCGAGGTCGTTGCTTCCCTTCCGGAGCAACGAGGTGACGTCGTAGGTCTGGTACTGGAGCCGGTGGTGGTACTCCGTCCACCCCGGTGCCAGCTCGACGTCGCCCACCCGGGCACCGTTCAGGGAAGCTTCGTAGACGCCGTGCGCGGTGGCGTACAGGCGGGCGCGCACCGGTTCCCGCGTCAGCTCGAACTCGCGTCGCAGGTTCAGCGGCGGCTCGCCGAGCGGCTGGTCGTGGTCGGCCGGCGGGTCGAACACCGGCTGGGCGTGGGGATCCCGGCCGATCCACCGGGCGGTCCAGTCGTCGCGGTGCAGGAGGCCGGTCTCGAACCAGCTCTCCCCCGTGCCCGCCGCGGCACCCGTTTCGTCCCACAGCCGGACGCGCCAGTGGTAGCGGGTGGCCGAGCGCAGGACCGGGCCGTCCCAGGCCACCAGCACGCTGTCGGCGGACTCGCGGCGGCCGCTGTCCCACAGCAGCCGTGACGGGTCGTCGAGGTCGGCCGCGCGTTCGGCGGCGGTGATCCGGTAGGCGCTCTGCGCGGCGCCGCGGCGGTCGCTCGCCGGCCGCCACGACAGGCGGGGCCGCGGCTCGTCGAGGCCGAGTGGCTCGTGGCGCTGCTCGGTGCGCAGCGCGTACGGCGTCAGCGTGTCCGTCATCCTTTGAGCCCTCCGGCGAAACCGTTGATGATGCTGCGTTGCAGCGCGAAGTAGACGACCAGGATCGGCACGATGCTGATCACCAGCGCGGCGAAGATGAGGTTCCAGTCGGACACGTACTGGCCGACGAACCCGGCGATGGCGACCGGCAGCGTCTGCCGGGCGCCGCCGCTGAGGTACAGCAGCGGGGTGAAGAAGTCGTTCCACACCGCCACGACGTTCAGGACCAGCGCGGTCACCGTGACCGGCTTGAGCATCGGCAGCACGACGTACCGGAAGCCCTGCAGGGTCGTGCAGCCGTCGATCACCGCGGCGTCTTCGAACTCTCGCGGGACCGCGCGCAGGAACCCGGTGTACAGGAACGTCGTGAACGGCACCTGCAGGCCCGAGTAGAAGAGGATCAGCGACCACGGCGTGCCCAGCAGGCCCAGGTCGCGCATCGTCTGGTAGAGCGGCAGGGCGGCCAGCTGGAACGGCAGCACCAGCCCCAGCATGATCAGCAGGAACGTCCACCGCGACCAGCGAGCGGCGACCCGGGCCAGCGGGTACGCCGCCAGCGCCGAAGCGGCCAGGATGACCACCACGGAACCCGCGGTGACCAGCACGCTGTTGGCCAGTGCCCCGCCCAGCGCGCCCTGCTGCCAGGCCTGCGTGAAGTTGTCGAAGGTGGGCGAAGTCGTCGGCGTGAGGGGTGACGAAGAGTCCGATGGCGGCCGGACGGCGAGGTTCACCAGCACGTACACCGGGAAGGCGAAGACCAGGCCGACGGCGATCATCACCAGTTCGAGGGTGAGCGTGCGGGCGCGGTAGCGGTTCACGACGCGGCCTTCTCGGCTCGGGACAGCCCGCGGTACTGACCGGTCGAGGTGACCGCGACGACGCCGGTCAGCACGACCGCCAGCGCGATGCTGTAGCCGAACTCGCCCAGGGTGAAGGCATCCTTGTAGATCAACGTCGAAAGCGTGTCGGTCGCGTGGCCCGGCCCGCCGCCGGTGAGCGCGTACACCTGGTCGAACAGCTTGAGGCCGCCGATGATCGACAGCATCAGGTTGATCGTGAACGCCGGCGCGAGCAGCGGCCGGGTCACCGACCAGAACCGCCGGACCGCGCCGGCGCCGTCGATGGCGGCCGCCTCGTGGATCTCCCGCGGGATCGACTGCAGCCCGGCCAGGAAGATCACCATCGAGTAGCCGGCGTACTGCCACACGATCACGCCCACGACCGACCACAGCGCGACGCCGGGGTCGCCCAGCCAGTCCTGCCGCCAGGAGTCCAGTCCGACGAGGCCGAGCAGGCTGTTCACGGCGCCGTCCGGGCCGAGCAGGTTGCGCCACAGGTAAGCGGCCACGATCGGCGTGACGAGCGCCGGCGCGAAGAGGAACACCCGCAGCACGTTGCGGGACTTGATCGTGCTGTTGACGCCGAGGGCCAGCAGCAGGCCGACCCCGTTCTGGAGCACCGTGATCGCCACCGCGATCACCAGCGTGTGCCACAGCGCCTGGGTGGCCGCGGGATCGTCGAGCATGTCCGCGAAGTTGCCGAAACCGATCCAGGAGAAGTCCGGCGACAGGCCGTCCCAGTCGGTGAAGGCGTAGTACAGCCCTCGCGCACTGGGCACCAGCACGACGAAGGCGAACAGCAGCAACGCCGGCACGGTGAACCACCACGGCGGGGTCGCGCGCCGGTTCCCCCGGCCGCGCCGCCGGTCCGGCGGCGGCACGACGGCCTCCGCGCGTCGGTCCTTGATGGCGACAGTCATCGGCGCCCACCTCGTTTGAACGTTTCAACGTTGCGGCCGACGCATCGGCCCTGGTCGAGGATCTTTGGGTAACGTTGCCCACTGAAGGGTGCGGACGACTTTAAGAGTCCTCGCAAGGCCCGTCAAGATGCCTGGTCGTCAGCTTGCGTACACCAGGTAACGTTTCCCATATGGACCGAGCAGAGGCACCACGGCGGGTGACGATCGTCGACGTCGCCCGCCACGCAGGCGTCTCGACGACGGCGGTGTCGAAGGTGCTGCGCAACGCCTACGGAGCGAGCCCCGCCATGCGGGCGAAGGTCCAGCAGACGATCGACGAGCTCGGCTACCGCCCCTACGCGGCGGCACGGGGCTTGCGCGGCCAGACCTACACCCTCGGGGTCATGCTGCCCGACATCCGCAACCCGTTCTTCCCCGACATCATCGACGGCCTCACCGACACGCTGCGCGACACGGACTACCACGTGCTGCTCGGTCCCAGCTGCGACAACGAGACCGACGAAGGAAAGCTCACCGACGCCATGGTCGACCGGGGCATGGACGGCCTCGTCCTCATCGCACCGGTCATGCCCCAGGCCCGGCTCGAACGGCTCGCCACCACCATCCCCACGGTCGTGGTGGGGCGGCACTCCCGGTCGGCGCACTACGACACGGTGACCGACGACGACACGGCCGGCGCGGAGCTCGTCGTCGACCACCTCGCCGGCCTCGGGCACCGCCGCATCGCCCACATCGAGCACCACGAGACGGATCCCGCCCGCCTCGCCGAAATGCCCAACGCGGTCCGCGCCGACGGCTACCGGAAAGCCATGCGGGCCCGGGGACTGGCCGTGGACATCGTTTCCACCAGCTACACCCAGGAGGGTGGTTACCTCGGCGCCCAGCAGATCCTGGCCCGCCCCGACCGCCCGACGGCGATCTTCGCCGGCGCCGACATCGTCGCCATGGGCGTGCTGACCGCGTTGTCCGAGGCCGGCCTGTCCGTGCCCGGCGACATCTCGCTCGCCGGCTACGACAACACCAGTTTCGCCGCACTGGGCCCGATTTCCCTCACCAGCGTCGACCAGGCGGGCCACCACATCGGCACCGACGCCGCCCGGCTCCTGCTGCAGCGCATCGCCGATCGGACCCGCCCGGCGTCCCAGGTCAAGCTCGCCCCGAAACTGGTCCCGCGGCGCACCACCGCTCCCCCACGCCCGTGAAGCGGTTCCCAGCCGGCTTCGTGAGCCTGCCGTCGCCACTCGTGGAGCTGCGCGACGAGCGGCTCGTGCCTCATGGTGTCCGCCTCCGGCTGAAGCGGGACGATCTCGTCAACCCGGAAATACCGGGCAACAAGTGGCGCAAGCTCAAGAACAACCTCCAAGCCGCCCGGGACCGGGGGTTCTCCACGCTTCTGACGTTCGGCGGCGCGTTCTCCAACCACATCCGGGCCACGGCGGCGGCCGGCCACCACTTCGGGTTCCGGACGGTCGGGGTCATCCGCGGTGAGGAACACGACCCGCTCAACGATTCCCTCGCCTACGCCGTTGAACGCGGCATGACACTGACCTACCTGGACCGCGCCACCTATCGCCGCAAAACCGACCCCGACGTGCTCGCCGCGCTCGAGCGGCAGTTCGGTCCTTGCTACCTCCTTCCCGAGGGAGGGAGCAACGGCCTTGCCGTGCGCGGCACCGCGGAACTCGTCGACGAGATCAGGACGGGCTTCGACGTCATCTGCTGCGCCACTGGAACCGGCGGCACCCTCGCCGGCATCGCGGCCGGCCTGTCGGGTCCACAGCGTGCGCTCGGCTTCGCGGTGCTCAAGGGCGGCGAGTTCCTGGAAGACGAAGTCCGTCGCCTGCAGCAGGAAGCGTATGGGACCGCCACCACGAATTGGTCTCTCGATGCCGGCTTCCATTTCGGCGGTTACGCGAAGCGCACCTCGGCACTCGACAGCTTCATCGCCGACTTCTCCGAACGGCATGGCGTCACACCGGATTGGGTGTACGAGGCGAAGATGCTCTACGGGCTGTTCGCCCACATCGAGGCCGGCGCCTTCGCGCCGGGTACTCGAATCATCGCGGTGTTGAGCTGAGTCCCGGGCGTCGGCAGGACCCGCAGCCACCACACCTCACTCTTCGGCGAGGGCCCGATACACCGGCCGGAGCAGTTCGGCGACGTCTTCGCCGTCCACCCGGATCGGGAACGGCGCGGCCTGACCCAAGAGCGCGTCGGACGGCGTGGGAGGCCGGTGCAACGGCGCCGCGCCGTTCAGGCCCGGGGCCTGGCCGCAGTCGAAGTAGGTGTCCATGACTTCGGTCAAGGCCGGTGACCGGTCGTCCGGGTCGAGGGGCTCGGCGGAGATGAGCCGGTTCTTCAGCTCCTCGAACAGCATTTCGCGGTTTCGGCCGCGCAGCGCGAGGATGGTGAACGGATCGGCGGCGACCTGCGCCACGAGGGCGGAGAACACCGCGTTCAGGTGGCCGCACGGTACCTCGGCGGCCGGGCAGGTGCAGTCCAGTGACACCTCGCGGGCCGATGACGGGAACAACGGCAGCCGGACCGCTTTGAAGATCTGCTCGATGTCACGGGGCACCTCGCCGCCGAGCACGAGGACCGTGGCCGACGTTTTCGCGGCCAGCGCACGGATGATCACCGCCCAGTCCGCTTTCCCGAACGCCGTCAACCCGATTCTCACCTGGTGCGGACGGCCGTCGTGGACCTCGGCGTCGACACGTCCGGCGCCGATCTCCAGCGACACCACGCGCCCTTGGCCCTTCGCGGGCAGGAGGACGCCGATCGCCGTCAACGCCCGGATGAACCGGGTCGGCCACCACGGGAGCGGCTCAGTCATCGATCGCCTCCTCCCCCAGGGTGAGCACCCCGCGCAGCGCGTCCGTGGACAACTCCGTGAACCGGCTTTCGCCTTCGCCGACGACCATTCCCGCGAGCGCGCGCTTCTGGGTGATCAAGGTGTCGATGCGGTCCTCGATGGTGCCCGGGCAGACGAACTTCCGGACCTGGACGGTGCGTCCCTGCCCGATCCGGAACGCCCGGTCGGTGGCCTGGTTCTCCACGGCCGGGTTCCACCAGCGGTCCAGGTGCAGGACCTGGCTGGCAGCGGTCAGCGTGAGCCCGGAACCGCCCGCCTTGAGCGAGAGCAACAGGATCCGCGGCCCGTCGCCGGCTTGGAAGCGTTCCACGATCGCGTCTCGCGCCCCTTTGGCCAGGCCGCCGTGCAGGAACGCGACTTCGGTGCCGAGCCGGTCCGACAGGTGGGGCACGAGCAGGTGGCCGAATTCGGTGTACTGCGTGAAACACAGCACGCGATCGCCCGACGCCAGGATTTCCGCGAGGATCTCTTCGAGGCGGATGACCTTGCCGGAGCGCTGCCCGATCGGGGAACCGTCGTGCAGCAGGTGCGCGGGGTGGTTGCAGACCTGCTTGAGCTTCGTGATCGCGGCGAGGACGTTGCCGCGGCGCTTGATGCCCTGGCTGTTCTCGATCTTCTTCATCATCTCGTCGACGATCGCGCAGTACAGCGTGCCCTGTTCGCGGGTGAGCCGGTATTCCTGCCGGATTTCGAGCTTTTCCGGGAGCTCGGGGACGATCGCGGGATCCGTCTTCACCCGGCGCAGCAGGTACGGCTGCGTGAGCCGGCGCAGAGCGGCGGCCGTGGCGGTGTCGCCCCGGCGCTCGATCGGGGCCGCGAACCGCTGGCGGAACTCGAACCTGCTGCCGAGCAGCCCGGGGTTGAGCACGTCCAGCACCGACCACAGGTCCGCCAGCCGGTTTTCCACCGGGGTGCCGGTCAGCGCGAGCCGGTGCCCGGCCGTGAACCGCCGCACCGCCTTGGCCGTCGCGGTGTCGGCGTTCTTGATGGCGTGGGCTTCGTCGAGCACCAGGCGGCGCCAGGTGAACGTCTCGAGTTCGCCGGCGTCACGGGCGGCGGTGGCGTAGGTCGTGACGACGAGGTCGGCCGCGGCGACCCGCTCGGCGAGCGCGTCCCCGTGCGCGCGGGCGCTGCCGTGGTGGGCGAGGACACGCAGGCCCGGGGCGAAGTTCGCCGCCTCCCGCTGCCACATCCCGACCAGCGACATCGGGCACAGCACCAACGTCGGACGGCGATCGTCGCCGGCCCGCTCGACGGCCTCGAGCGCCAGCGTCTGGACGGTTTTGCCGAGGCCCATGTCGTCGGCGAGGCACGCACCGAGCCCGAGCGCCGACATGAACGCCAGCCAGGCGACACCCCGCTGCTGGTAGGGGCGCAGCGTGGCGCGGAACGACGGTGGCAGCTCGACCGGCGGCACGGCCTGGTGGGCCCGCCCGGCCAGGACGTCCCCGATCCAGCCGTCGGCGCTGACGTCGGTGACCGGGAGCGGCGTCTCCTGTCCGAGGTGGACGAGCTCCAGCAGTTCGGCCGCGGTGGGGCCCCCGGTGTGCCGGTGCGGGTCGCGGCGGAGGAACTCGAGACCGGCGCGGAGCCGGTCGGCGTCGACGCTGACCCACCGGCCCCGCAGCCGCACCAGCGGTGACTTCGCCGCGACGAGCTTGGCCAGCTCTTCTTGGCCGATTTCGTCGTCGCCCACCGCGATCGACCAGCGGAACCCGCCCAGCTCGTCGCGGCCCACCCGGCTGCGGGTCACGACCTGCTCGGCGGGCGTGCTGCGGACCGACAGCCGGAGCCCGAGCCGTCGCCTGCCGTCCCACGCGGCCGGCAGCTGCACTTCGAACCCGGCCTCGATCAGCCGGGTCGCGCTCGAGGTGAGGAACCGTTCGGCTTCCTCGACGGTCAGGTCGTACTCGGACGGCCGGGTCCTGCGCAACGCCGGCGCCAGCATCGGCTCCACCAGCGCGGCCCGGCCCAGTTCGGCGACGAACAGGCCCTTCGGGTCCCTGACCAGGCCGTTCGCCTCGCCCGACCAGATCTGCCCGGCCGGCAGCAGCAAGCTCGGATCGGCCGTCGCCCGCAGGAGGAACTGTAGCTGCCACTTGGTGCCGTCGCCGGTCTGGTCGTCGGGATCGTCCGCGTCCGGCCGACGCAGGGTGGCGGCTTCGGTCAGCCGGAAGCACGCCCGGCCGTCGACGATGTCGGTATCGGCGACCTCGTCCCACTTCGCGACGGCGCCGGCCAGGGCACCGAGCTCGTCCAGCGGCAGCTCGACGCGGGCGGCGCCGCCCTGCAAGGCGGACAGCCACACCCCGGCCGCGCCCCGGCCCCCGCGCAGGTCGACGGGCGGGTCCGCCCGCGCCAGCCGGTCCCGGACCGCCGTGTCGACCAGTGCGTGGAGGGCATCGGTGACGAGCGTGCGCGGCGAGGCGCCGGTGAGCGGCGCGACCTGTTCGGCTCGCCCGACCGGCGGCATGGCCGCGACCAGTGCGTCGAACGCGACGAAGTCCACGCCCTGGAGCACCGGGCGCCACCGGGCTTCCGCCGCGTCGCCCTGGCGGACCAGCGTCGGCAGCACCCGCCCGCGCCGCACCAGATCCCCGGCCAGGCGGGCCACCGCCCGCAGGTAGGTGACCGAAGCGCCGTACGAGGCCGAGTCGTCGAGGTCATCCAGTTCGGTCACGTCCACCAGCAACGCCGGCACCGACCACGGCCGCAACGACAGCACCCGCCGTTTTCCGCCCGCCCCGGGCTCGGCGGAGGCGAGCGGCCGGTTCGCCCGCGACGGCAGCAGCAACGTCGCCGACGTGGGCTTCCCGGGATGCAGCGCGGTCAGCTGCGCACTGGAGACCGCGAACGGGTGCGGGAGCGCGATGTGCGCCGACCGGCTCGACGTGCCCGCCGGGGCCCGGTCGTGCTCCGCCCAGAACAGCAGACCCCGGCCCGGAGACCACAGAGCATGCACCAACGGCAAGGTCCAGTGCTCCTTCGTCCGATCCGGGTTCCCCGCAGATCGTCGCACGGCGGGCCGGGCCCCGGCCCGAGCACCGGGCCTCGCGCGGCTACGACGTGATCACCGCGCTCGCGCGTCCCCGGGTGCGGCCGCTCAGTTCGGCGTCGAGGGTTTCCTGGGCGAGCCGCATCTGCTCCTGGTAGCGGGGCTCGCCCAGCCGGCGCATGCCCTCTTCCGGTGCCACCATTTCGACGACGGCGGTGATCCACCAGATGTTGCCGAACGGGTCGCGGACCCGGCCACCGCGCTGGCCGAAGGCGCTGTCGGACAACGCGGTCACCTCGCGGGCGCCCGCCTCCAGGGCCGCGGCGTAGGCGATGTCGGCGTCGGGCACGAAGACGCGCAGCAGCGAGGGCAGGTCCGGCCAGTCCTCGTGCTGGTCGAAGGCGAGCACGACGGTGTCGCCGATCCGGATCTCGGCGTGCCCGATGCTGCCGTCCTCGAGCGGCACCCGGACCAGCTCGACGCCGTCGAAGGCCGCTGTGACGAAGTCCAGCAGCGCGCCGGTGTCCTTGGTGACGACCCAGGGGGCAACAGTGGAGTAGCCGGCGGGAGTGGCGGTCATCGTGAGTCCTTTCGCGTTGGTGGTCTCACGCTAACGGCGATACAGGTCAGTTCCTGTCCTATGCGAAAAGCGGAAACCCTTCCCGCAGACCGCGGAGGACGGTGCTGCGCGGTCTCGCGCTCGGCGGGGTTTCGCTCGCGTTGAGCGCGTGCGCGGCCGGCGCGAGCAACGCCGCGGGCAGCGCACCGGGCTCCGTGGTGCCCGTGCTGCCGAACCCCGAAGCGCCCAAGACCCCGACGGCGCGCTGCAACGCCTCCTGGACAGCAACAAACGCCTGCTCATCAACCAGACCTTGCACCCGCAGACCCTCGACGACATCCGCAAGCACGCGGCCGGACAGGCGCCCTACGCCCAGGCTCGGGCACCAGAGCTGCGGCGCGGTGAAAGCCGCGGTGGACGCGATGAAGGACCCGGCCAAGCTGCCGTCCGGCCCGCTGGGTGGCCTCGTTTCGGCTTTGCTGCCGGCCGCGCGGGAGGTCGAGGACCGGGGCGCGGACATCTACGCGGCCGCGTTGGAGGCCCACATCCGGAGTGTCGTCGCGACGCTGGAGAAGACCCCGTCGCTCACCGGGCCGATCGCCCAGGGGAAGCTGCGCGTGGTCGGCGCCTCCTACGACCTGGCCACCGGGCAGGTCCAGGTGTACTGATCCGGACGCTTTGACGGCGCGATCGGGACCGACAACGATGGCACCGTGACCCGACGTTCCTCCGCGCTCAGCATTCGTGACGTCGCTGCCGCGGCGGGCGTCTCCTACCAGACGGTGTCACGCGTGCTGAACGACTCGCCGAACGTCAACGCCGGTACCCGGCAGCACGTCCTGGAGATCATCGAACGGCTGGGGTACCGCCCGAACCGGGCGGCGCGGGCCCTCGGCTCGGGCCGATCGCGCGCGGTGACGGTGGTGATCGCCGACACGACCCTGTACGGGTACGCCTCCACGTTGCGCGGGATCGAGGAGGCCGCCCGCCTGCGGGGGTTCGCGGTCGGGGTCCGGGTGGTGGAATCGGACCGGCCCGACGACGTCCGGCAGGCGGTCGAGTACGTCAACGATCCCCACGCCGGCGGCATCGTGGTGGTCGCCTTCGACGCCGCCGGAGCCGGGGTGCTGCGGGCGCTGCCGCCGGCGGTCCCGGTGGTGGCCGCCACGGAAGCCGGTGGCCTCGACGACGTGGCCCGCCCGATGATCTTCCTCGACGAGCGGCAGGCCGCCGCCGAGGCGACCGGGCACCTCCTCGCGCTGGGGCACCACACGGTCCACCACGTGGCGATCCCTTCGGAGACCGGCACGAGCGCCCGCCAGACGGGCTGGCGCGGCGCGCTCGAAGCGGCGGGCGCACCGGTGCCGCCGGTCGTGCCGGCGGGCTGGGACGTGCGCTCGGCGTACGCGGCCGGGCAGCAGCTCGCGGCCGACCCGGCCGTGACCGCCATCCTCTGCGGCAACGACGACACCGCCATGGCCGTCCGCCGGGCACTGTACGAAGCCGGCCGAGCCGTCCCCGGCGACGTCAGCATCGTCGGGTTCGACGACGTGCCCGGCGCCGCCTACTGGACCCCCGCGCTGACGACCGTGCGGATGGACTTCGTGGCGCTCGGCCACGCCTGCCTGGCCGCGCTGGCCGCCGAGCTGGCCGAGGCGCCGCAACCGGCGCTCGAACTCGCGGCGCCGTCACTGGTGATCCGCGAATCCACCGCCCCTCCGCGCCGCGAACTGTTCATCACAACAAGGTAACGCGGGCTTTTCAACCCCTCGGGTGACCCGGCACACTGCCGGTCTGCGATTGTGACCGGTCACATAGGCCATGAACAGCGGAAATGCCGAACGGTGCAAGAGGGAGCAACGGTGATCTCGACGGAGCAGGCCACGACCGTGACCTGGGGCCACCCGGCGTTGGAACTCGTCGTGGACGTGGCCCCCGACGGCCCCGCCGGGGTCCGCAGCCTCGCCGGCAAGAGCGCCCACGACCACCCCCGGGCGGGACAGCCGCTGGTGGAACTGCTGGTCGCCGGCGAAGGGCGGGCACGCGCGTCGCACCGGTTCTCCGAGACCGCCGTCGGACGGCGGCTGGGCTACACCGGCTCCACCCGCGGTGTGGACGGGAAGTGGCTCGAACTGCACGTCGACCTGCGTGACGAACGGACCGGGCTGACCACGCGGACGTCGTTCCGGTCGGTCACCGGGGTCGCCGCCTGCCAGATCACCACCACCGTGACCAACCACGGCCCCGCACCGGTCCTGCTGCAGGGCGTGACCTCCTTCGCCGCGGGTTTCCCCGGCGCGCGCGTCGAAGACGTCGACCTGGTCCGGGCCGACAGCGAGTGGCTCGGCGAGGGCCGGTGGAGCCGCCGTCCGCTGCGCGACGACGTCCTGCCCGACCTCAACCTCGGGCTGCACGGCCAGGACGGCCGCGGCCGGTTCGCCGCCGTCAGTTCCGGGACCTGGTCCACCGGGATCCACCTGCCCACCGGCGGGCTCACCGACCGCCGGACCGGGCGGACGTGGCTGTGGCAGGTCGAGCACAACGGCGCCTGGCGGTGGGAAGTGGGCGAACGCCGGGACGGCGCCTACCTCGCGCTGCTCGGGCCGACGGACATCGACCACCAGTGGCACCAGAGCCTGCGGCCCGGCGAGTCCTTCACCACCGTGCCGGTGTCGGTGGCCGTGTCGGAGTCCGGTTTGGACGGTGCGGTCGCCGCGCTCACCGCGCACCGGCGCGAGCTCGTCCGCCCGCACCCGGACCGGTCCGCCCTGCCGGTGGTCTTCAACGACTACATGAACACGCTGATGGGCGACCCGACCACGGCGAAGCTGCTTCCGCTCGTCGATGCCGCCGCGGCGGCCGGCGCGAAGGTGTTCTGCATCGACGCGGGCTGGTACGACAACGGCTCCAGCTGGTGGGACAGCGTCGGCGAGTGGCAGCCGTCGGAAACCCGGTTCCCCGGCGGGCTCGGGGAGGTCCTCACCCGCATCCGTGCGCGCGGCATGGTGCCCGGCCTGTGGCTGGAGCCGGAAGTGATCGGCGTGCGCAGCCCGATGGCGGACAAGCTGCCCGACGCGGCTTTCCTCCAGCGCGGCGGCGTCCGGCTCGTCGAACACGACCGGTACGTCCTGGACCTGCGCCACCCGAGCGCCGTCGCGCACCTGGACGGCGTCGTCGACCGGCTGGTCGAAGACCTGGGCGTGGGCTACTTCAAGCTCGACTACAACGTCGACCCCGGCGCGGGCACCGACCTGGGTACCGACAGCGTCGGCGCCGGGCTGCTCGGCCACAACCGGGCGCACCTGGCGTGGCTGGACGGCGTCCTGGACCGGCATCCCGCGCTGATCCTCGAGAACTGCGCGTCGGGCGCCATGCGCATGGACTACGCCATGCTCGCCCGGATGCAGCTGCAGTCCACCAGCGACCAGCAGGACTACCTCCGCTACCCGCCGATCGCCGTGGCGGCGCCGCTGTCGGTGCTGCCGGAGCAGGCGGCCAGCTGGGCCTACCCGCAGCCGGACATGCCGGCCGAGGACTTCGCCTACACCGTGTGCACCGGGCTGCTCGGCCGCCTCTACCTGTCCGGACGGCTCGACCTGATGTCCGCGGAGCAGCAGGCCTCCGTGCGCGCCGCGGTGGCGGTCCACCGCGAAATCCGGAGTGGGCTGACGGCCACGGTTCCCCTGTGGCCGCTGGGCCTGCCCGGGTGGAGCGATCCGTGGCTCAGCCTGGCCCTGCGCTCGGGCAACGTCACCCACCTGGCAGTGTGGCGGCGCGGGGGCGACCCGGGACCCGTGACGTTGTCCCTGCCGCACCTGCGGTCCCAGCACGTCCACATCGAGGTGCGCTACCCACGGGAGCTGCCCGCCTGGACCGTCGAATGGGACACCGCGACCGGCTCGCTGACCCTGACCCCCACCCCGCACGCCACCGCGTCCGCGCGGCTCTTCCGCATCGTCGCCGGCTGAACCCACCCCCCACCGAAGGATCGTCCACGATGAAGAACTGGATCAGCGCCGTCGCCGTCGCTGCGCTCGCACTGGGCCTCGCCGCCTGCAGCGATCCGTCCGCGAACGCCCCCGCGGACGCCGCGGCCGTCACCTGGGCCGACCCGGCCGCGAAGCTCGACGGGGTCAAGCTGACCCTCTGGGCGGCGCAGAACAGCAACACCGTGCCCAAGCAGGTCGTGGCGGCCTTCGAGCAGGCGACCGGTGCCTCCGTCGAGGTCGTGACGATCCCCGACCCGTACGAGCAGAGCATCCAGACCAAGGTGGCCACCGGCGACAAGCCGGACCTCGCGTTCTGGCAGCCCACCTCCTCGATGCTGACCGCCATCAACGCCAAGACCACCCTGCAGCCCCTCGACGACGCACCGTGGCTCGGCAAGCTGGCGCCGGAACTGCGGGACATCACCGGCAAGCTGGACGGCAAGCGCTACGCCGCGCTGATCACCAGCCCGGCCGTCGAAGGCGTCTACTACAACAAGGAAGTCTTCGCCGCCAACGGGATCACCGAACCGCCGAAGACCTTCGACGACATGGTCACCGCGGCCCGCGCGCTCAAGGCCAAGGGCGTCACCCCGTTCTTCGAGATGGGCGGCGACCGGTGGGCGACCCAGTGGTGGGTGCAGGTCCAGCTCGCCGACGCGGCCAAGAACGGCCTCTGGGACCGGATCAACACCAAGCAGGACACCTTCACCGGCCCGGTCGTGCTCGACACGATCAAGAAGTACCAGGCCCTGATCGACGAAGGCCTGTTCAACGCCGACATCAAGACGGCCAAGCTGGAGGACCAGAGCGCCGCGCTGCTCGACGGCAAGGCGGCGATGGCGGTGCAGGTCAACTCGTTCTTCGGGCAGTTGCAGGCCAAGGCCGACACCGCGACGCTGGACAAGAAGATCGGCTTCTTCCCGATCGCGCCGTCGGGTCAGGTCGGCACCTTCATCCCCGACCAGTCGAACGCCCTGGTCGCCTTCCGCACCGGGGACGCCAAGCGCGAGGCCGCGGCCCGGCAGCTGCTGGCGTACTGGATGGGCCCCGGCTACGCCGGCTTCGTCGCCGACCGCAAGACCGTCTCGCTCGAGCCGTCGGTCGCCAACCCGCCGGGCGTGCCCCAGGCCCTGCTCGACGTGCACAAGGCCCTGCCCACCGCGGTCGGCTCGATGCAGGCGCTCGCCGTCGCCAACCCGGACCTCTACATCAACCTCGCGGACATGATCGCCGGCACCATGACGCCGGACCAGGTGGCCAAGGCCACCCAGGACCAGTTCGCCCAGCTGGCCAAGGCGGCCGGAGCCCCGGGCTTCTGACCGGGCCGCCCCGAGGAGTCGCGCGCAATGTCCACCGCAGAACGAACGCTCGTCGTGGAGCGGCCGGCCGCCCGGCCCGCTCCACGGCCGGGCGCCCGCCCCACGAGCACCCACGGCAAGCGGACGCACCCGATGTGGTTCCTGGCACCCGCGTTCGCCATCCTGCTCGTCTTCTTCTTCCTGCCGACGCTGTTCAACTTCGTCTACGCGTTCACCGACTGGTCCGGCTTCAAGAGCTCGATCAACCCGGTCGGGCTGGACAACTTCACCCAGCTGGCGTCGGACGGCACGCTGCTGCGGGCGGTGCGGATCACGCTCGTCTACGCGGTGCTGGTCGCGGTCTTCCAGAACCTCTTCGGGTTCGTGCTCGCCGTCCTGCTCGAACGCGACAACCGGCTCAACCGCATCGCCCGGATCTTCTTCCTCGTCCCCGTGCTGATGTCGGCGCTCGCGGTCGGCTACGTCTTCCAGGCGCTCCTGAAACCGCACGGCAGCCTCAACGAGCTGATCGGCGCGGTGCTCGGGCGGACCTTCGACTACGCCTGGCTCGGGGACACCACCTGGTCGATCGTCGTGGTCGCGCTGATCCACGCGTGGAAGTGGATGGGCCTGTCGATGCTCATCTACCTGGCGGGGCTCAAGACCGTCCCGGAGGACATCCTCGAAGCCGCCCGCATCGACGGCGCCTCGCGCTGGCGCACGTTCTGGGTCGTCAAGTCGCCGCTGCTGGCGCCGGCGGTGACGTTCAACGTCGCCACCGCCCTGCTGGGATCGATGAACGGCTTCGACGTCGTCCAGGCGACCACGGGCGGCGGTCCGGCCCGGACCACGGAAATCCTCAACATCTTCATCTACCGCACCTTCGGCCAGGGCCTGTTCGCCCAGGCGACCGCGATGAGCCTGGTGCTGTTCCTGCTCGTCGCCTTCCTGGCCTTCCCGGTGATCCGCACCCTGCGCAAACGGGAGGAGATCCTGTGACCCGGCAGCGCGTCAGCGACGCCCGCCTCTGGACCCGGCTGCAGCCGGTCGTCACCACCGCGCTCGTCCTCGGGCTCATCGGGATCCCGCTCTGGCTCGTCGTGGTGACCGCCGGGAAGTCCCAGGGCGAAGCCCTCGACCCCGGCCTTTCGCTGCCCAGCCACTGGCAGCTGTTCGGGAACCTGCGGCAGGTCTGGGTCGAAGGCGAGGTACCGGCGGCGTTCTTCGGCAGCCTGCTGATCGTCGTGCCCACGGTCGCCGGGGTGCTCACCTTCGGGTCGATGGCCGCCTGGGTACTGGCCCGCCGCGCCAGCCGGCTCAACGCCGCCCTGTACGCGCTGGGCATCAGCGGCATCGTGCTGCCGCCGGCCGTCGTCACGGTGGTGCTCCTGCTCCGCCAGCTCGGGCTGGCGGGCAGTGCCATCGGCATGATCGGTGTCTACCTGGGCATCTACCTGTCCACGGTGATCTTCTTCGTGACCGGCTTCGTCCGGACCATCCCGGTGTCGCTCGAAGAGGCCGCGCAGATCGACGGCGCCGGTCCGTTCACGGTGTTCCGGCGCATTGTGCTGCCACTGCTGCGGCCGGCGCTGGCCACCGCCACCATCCTCATCTGCCTCTACGTGTGGAACGACGTCTTCTACGCCTTCTTCGTCGTCGGCGGGCGGCTCGACACCCTGCCGCTCAACCTGTTCCGCGTCGCGAGCGCAGGCCTGTACCTCAACAACTGGCACCTCATCTTCGCCTACGTGGTGCTGATGAGCCTGCCGCTGATCGTCGTCCTCGCCGTCGCCCAGCGGAAGATCATCTCGGGCATCACCAGCGGCGCCGTCAAGTGAACCCCCTCCCCATCGAAGCGGAGTCCTGATGCGACAACGACTACTGGCGGGTGCGGCCACCGCCGTCCTCGCGTTCACCACCCTGACCCCGGCCGCCACCGGCCAGGCCTCGGCGGCGGCGGAGACACTGCGCGTCGACCTCGGCTCGGCCACCGGCGCGTTCCACGGCGGTGCCACGGGCATCCTCTACGGCCTCGGCGACCCCGGGGTGCCGTCGCAGGACCTGATCGCCGGGATGCGCCCGCGCACGATCTCCCAGAAGGCACCCGACGGCGAACAGCACCCCAACGGCGACGCGCTGGCGGTGGCCGACGGCTTCTTCGCCGCCGGCGGCACCGACGTGCACATCTACGCCCAGGACACCTACAGCCGCTGGCCGTACCAGGACCTGGGCATCGACGACTACCTCGCCCGGCTCAAGCCCCAGCTGGAAAAGGTGGCGAAGCGGCCGGACCGCGACCGGTTCGTGTGGACGATCTTCAACGAACCGGACGGGATCTGGTACCAGGACTGGGCGAACAAGAAGGAGAAGTTCTTCGCCGACTGGACGAAGGTCTACCGCGCGGTGCGGTCGGTCCTGCCGAACGCCCGGATCACCGGGATCGGCGAAACCCGGTACCGCGCCGACCACCTGCGCGAATTCCTCGGCTACGCCAAGGCCAACAACGTGCTGCCCGACGTCACCACCTGGCACGAGCTCGGCCCGGACTCGCTGGCGAGCTACCGCGGCCACTACGCGGACTACCGGAACATCGAACGGTCGCTCGGCATCACGCCGCGGCCGATCAACATCAACGAGTACTCGAACCGGCGGGACACCTCGGTGCCCGGCCAGATGATCCAGTGGATCACCATGCTGGAAGACACCAAAGTGGACGGTCAGCTGGCCTACTGGTCGCTGGCGGGCAACCTCAGCGACAACGCCGTGCGCGCCGGACGCGCCAACGGCGGCTGGTGGCTCACGAAGTGGTACGCCGACCTGTCCGGTGACACGGTGCGCGTGACACCGCCGCGGCCCGACACCCGGGACTCGTTGCAGGGCCTGGCCACCGTCAACCGGAAGGACGCCAAGGCGACGGTGCTGCTCGGCGGCACGGCGGACGCGGTGAACGTCGCGCTGACCGGCCTGGACCGCAAGGTGTTCGGCGACCGGGTCGACGTGCGCGTCGCGAAGACGACCTGGTCGGGGTACGAGGGTGACGCCCAGCAGCCGCCGGTCGTGGCGGCCGCCCGTCTCCGCGTGCAGGACGGCAAGGCGACGGTTTCGGTGCCGGGCGGCGACCCGCTGGCCGCGTACCAGGTGATCGTCACCCCGGCCGGGCTCGGCACGCCGCCGGCGGTGACCGCGCCGTGGCAGGCGGGCTACGAGGCCGAGGCGGGCACCGTGGAGAACGCCCAGGTCTTCGTGCAGGACGACGGTTCGGGTTCGTGGGACATGGCCATGCGGTACATGACGTCGGGCCGCAAGGACGTCGGGGCCATGAACACCCCCGCTTCCCGCGTCACGGTGGACGTCGACGTCCCGCGCGACGGTGCCTACCGGCTGGGCGTGCTCTACGGCACCAACGCGTTCGTCGGCAGGCAGGCGCTCTACGTCGACGACGCCTACGTCCGCACCCTGACGCTGCCGGCCACCCTGAACTGGACCTACCGGGGCCGGCTGGACACGCCGCTCACGCTGAGCGCGGGCAAGCACCGCGTCTCCCTGCGCACCAGCGATCCCAGCGGGTTCCTCGGCGGCTCGTCCGACATCACGCTGGACCGCTTCGACCTGACCGAGACCACCGGCCCGGAGCGGGCGGAGTACCCGCTCGCCGACGCCCGCCGGTCCGGCGGTGCCCTCGACCACGGCGCGGGCGCGCTCCAGGTCCTGGCGCCCGGCGCGGTCGTCCTGGCTCCGGGCCAGCGCGTCACCACGTACCTGTCCGCCGCCGAAGACGGCTACTACCGCCTGTCGACGTCCTGGGCCGGCGCCGGCCGCAGCACGCTGGGACTGACGCTGTCCGGCCGCCGCGTGGCGGGCGGCGACCTGACCGCCACCGGCATCGGCGTCTGGTCGGGCAGCACGACGGTGTTCCTCAAGGCGGGCGTCACCGAAGCCGTCCTGTCCAACGAGGGCCGCACCCCGCTGGTGGCCGGCACGCTCACCCAGGTGCGCGACGCGGCGGCCGACCGGAACGCGGTCCGCGTCGAGGCCGAGTCGGGCCTGCTCGCGGGCGGAGCGGCCACGGCGACCGGCCCCTGGGCCTCCGGCGGTTCCTACGTCGGCTACCTGGGCAACGGCGGAACGCTGACCATCCCGCGCACCGGCGGCCCCGGTCAGTACGGCCTCACGGTCGTCTACGCCCAGGCGGAGAAGAACACCGGGCACCCGTACAACACGGACACCATCACCCGCACCCTGGTGGCGACGGAGGCGGGCGGCACGGTGACGCGGGCGCCCTACCGCCACAACTACACCTGGGACGGTTTCTGGCCGGAGACGTCACCGATCGACCTGGCCACGAAGGGCGGCGCCCTCACCTTCGGCAACCCCGCGGCCTGGGGCCCGAACGTCGACTGGGTGCAGCTCGCCCCGCTCGTCGTGGCGAACACGGTGACACCGCGGCGCTGACCCCGCAGGCGTCGGTTTCGTAGGGAAAGTTCCGCTTCGGCCCCTCGAAGGCGGCACTTTCCCTACGAAAGTGATCCGGAGTGCCCACTCCGGGGCACTTTCACCTGAAAGTGCCGCTTTGGCTGGCAGCAGGCGCGTTCGCCACCTTCGGTCCGTCCGGGATACGAGGCCACGGCCAGGGCAGATTTGCCCTCCTTGACCCCGTCACGGCCAGGCAATCCTGGGAGTCTTGCCCGTTTCCGGAGGGGATCCCATGCGACGGCTTTCCGTGCTGCTCTGCGCGCTTTTCCTGCTCGCCACCGCCACCCCGGCGTCGGCCGATCCGCCACCCGATCCGGTTCCGGGCGACAGACCCCCGCTCGGCATCACCTGGGCGACCGGGGATCCCTACTGCCTCTACAACTCCGGCGAAGACGTCGTGAAGGCCGCGGCGGACCAGCTGGTCAGTTCCGGGCTGCGCGACGCCGGGTACGAGTACGTCATGCTCGGCGACTGCTGGCAGGCGGCCCAGCGCGACGCCGAGGGCAGGCTGACCGCCCGCGCCACGTTCTCGCCGAGCATCCCGGCACTGGTGGACTACGTGCACTCACGCGGGCTCAAGATCGGCTTCTCCAGCGGCACCGGCGCGAAGACCTGCAGCGGCCAGGCGGCGGGCTCGCTCGGCCACGAGGACCTCGACGCGCAGACGTTCGCCGGCTGGGGCGCGGACTACCTGCGCTACGACACCTGTTACAGCGTCAACGGCGACGCGCCCGCCCGGGTCGGGAAGATGGCCGACGCCCTCAAGCGCACCGGACGGCCGATCACCCTGGAAGTCGACGACTACGACCGCAACCAGAGCCCGTGGCTGTGGGCCAGGGCAGCCGGCGCCCAGGTCTGGCGCACCTACAAGAACGCGACCTTCAACTTCGGGTACTCGACCGGCAGTCTCGACAAGCAGTACGGCCTCGGCGCCTACCCCGGCCCGGGCGGCTGGAACATGCCGGGCTCGTTCACCTTCAGCTACCTCGACACCGCGGAGCGCCAGGCCAAGCTCGGGCTGTGGGCGGTGCTCAACGCTCCGCTGGTGGCCGACATGGCGCTGGCGGCCGACACCACGCTCCCGGTCGCGGAACTGAACAACCCCGACATCATCGCCGTCGACCAGGACTGGGCGGGGGTCGCCGGGCACAAGGTCCGCGACACTGGCTGGACCGAGGTCTGGACGAAACCGATGTCCGACGGCTCGGCCGTGCTGGTGCTGTTCAACCGCGGCGAACTGGCCGCGCCGATCACCACCTCCGTGGCCGACGCCGGGCTTCCGGCGGCGCCGGGCTACCGCGTGCGCGACCTGTGGACCGGCGAGGAGACCGAGACGACCGGTGCGCTGGGCGGGACGGTCGGCCGGCACGCCGCCACCGTGCTGCGCGTCTGGCCGGCGAACACGACCGCCGCGCCGCGGACGTCGCTGACCGTCGAGCTGCCCGGCTCCGTGCCGCCGGACCGGCCGGTGACCGCCACGGTCCGGTTCACCAACGCCGGTTCGACCCCGGTCACCGGCGCCCACCTGCGGCTGACCGCGCCCGCGCAGCGGCAGTTCGACACCCCGGCCGAGGCGACCACGGCGACCGTCGGGCCCGGGGACACGTGGCACACGACGGTGACACTGCACCCGGTCTCGGCCGCGACCCAGCCGTTCAAGATGCCGGCCACCGTCACCTACACCACGGCGCACGGCGCACGGACCGCGACCGCGTCGGCCGAGGCACCGCTCATGCTCGCGCCGAACCCGCCTCACACGAACGGGTTGCTCAACACGCAGCCGTGGATCTCCAGCGAGAACGGCCTCGGCCCGGTGGAGCGCGACAGCACCGGCAACGGCCACCCGCTGACGATCAACGGCAAGACCGACGCGCACGGCGGCCTGGGCGCGCACGCGCCCTCGGTCGTGCGCTACTACCTGGGCGGCAAGTGCCGGCAGTTCACCGCGACGGTCGGTGTCGACGACCGCGGGCCGAACGGAACGCTCGGGTTCCGCGTCCTCGGCGACGGCGTCGAGCTGGAGGCGACCGGCGACCTGCGGCACGGGGACCCCGCGCAGCGCCTCGTCGTCCCGGTGACGGGCGTGCAGGTGCTCGCCCTCGCCGTCGACGACGCCGGTGACGGCTCGGCCGGGGATTGGGGCGACTGGCTGTCCCCGTACCTCAGCTGCTGAAACCCGGCCACGGCCCCGCCGCCCGCGCCGGCGGCGGGGCTCTCCACTGTGGATCCGGGCGACGGCCGCGGCCAGGGTGGCTTGCTGTCCGGGCAGGGTGACGGTGATCGGCAGTGACGACGCCGGCATCCCCGGCCTCTCCACTGGGCCGGCCGAGCATAATTCGCCCCGTTATGGGGAGCCGCCCACACGGACCGTGACCAAACTGACCGTGTCTTCCACGCCGAGGCGTCCGGCCGTGCCGATGCACGCCCATCCGCAGAGCCCATCGGAGCGGCCATAACCGTTGACAGGCAACAAAACTTCCTTCATCCGTCAGGTGACGGATGTCTGCGGCGCGCGCGACGCGAAGCATTGCTCTACGGAGTTTGAACGCTCCGGCCTCGACGCCGAGGAGGAGCGATGTCGCGTGCTACCACCACCGTCTCCACTCTGGTCATCTTCGTTCTCGCACTGAACCTGCGGCCGGCCGTGACGAGCCTGGGCGCGGCGCTGCCGGACATCTCGATCGCCGGGGGGCTCGTCGCCGCCCTGCTCGTCGCCCTGCCGCTGTGGGCGATCGGCCTCGGCGGCTGGGCAACGCCGTGGCTGTGCGGCCGGGTGGGGACGCACCGGACCGTCACCGTGGCCCTGATCGGGCTGGTGCTGTCGCTGGCCGGGCGGGTACTCGGAGGTTCGGCGGAGCTGCTGATCGGGACGGCGCTGGCGTGCCTGTCGATTGCCGTGCTCGGCACCATGCTGCCGTTGCTGGCCCAGGGTTCCGCCGCCTTCACCTTCGGGCTCGGCGTGGGCAGCACGGCCGGTGCGCTGGTCACGCCCACGGCGGTCATGTCGTCGTCGTGGCGGGTCGCCCTCGGCGTGTGGGCGACCGCGGCGCTGGTGGCCCACCAGATGTGGCGCCGCACCCCCGGTGAGTTCGTGTCGCCGCGGTCGGCGCCCGGAACGGTGTCGGCCTCCGCCCTCACCATCCACTTCGGACTCATCTCGACGGTGACGTTCCTGGTCATGGGGTGGCTCCCCGGCATCCTGCGCGACGCGGGCGTCTCCCCGACGACGGCGGGCGCGTGCCTCGCGCTGTCGATGGCCATGGGGTTGCCGATGATGTGGCTGGTTCCGGGCTGGACGCGCCGCTGGCGCAACCAGACGCTGCTCATCGTCGTCCTGGCCACGCCCAACGTGATCGGGGTGACCGGCCTGCTCCTCGCGCCCGCGGCCGCCCCGTGGCTGTGGGCCGCGGCGACCGGCACCGGCATGGGGGCCCTCGCGTTCGCCCTGACGACCATTTCGCTGCGCAGCAAGGACAGTTCGGTGGCGCTGTCCGCCGTGGTCCAGGGCGTGGGGTACGTCATCGCCGGCTTCGGCGTGCTGGTCTGCGGCTGGCTGCACACGGGCACGGGCACCTGGCAGACGCCGCTGATGCTGGTACTGGCCGTCCTGCTCGGCCAGATGGTCAGCGGGCACATCGCGGTGACGCGCCGGGCCCCCACTCCGGCGACCACCTCGCCGTTCCCCGTGCGTCCCCAGGGGGACGCTCCGGAGGTCGCTGCTTGAACCCGCGCGCGGGCACGGCCGCCCGGACATCCAGGGCGGCCGCCTTCTCGCGTACCCCGAGGGTCGGCCCGCGTACCCGGAGAGTCGGTTCGCGTACTTGGGCGGTCGGCTCGCGGATCCGCAGGGTCGGCTCCGGTGGGGCGGGTCGCGTGCCGGGAGGGCCGGCTCAGCCGGAGGCGGACTGGTGGCGGGCCGCTTCCCGGGCGATGTCGATGCGGGAATGCACGCCGAGCTTGGTCAGGATGTGGGAGACGTGCGTGCCGACCGTGCGGGGGGACAGGTACAGGCGGGCCGCGATCTGGGGGTTCGACAGGCCCTCGACCACCAGTGCGGCGATCCGGCCCTCGGTCGGGGTGAGGCTGTCCCAGCCGTGGGTGGCCTGGCGGTGCTTCACCTTCGGGCCGCGGCGGATGCCCAGCGCCCGGAACAGGGCGCGCAACCTCGACACGTCCCACTGGGCACCCAGCTCCGTGTAGACGTCGATGGCGTGGGTGAAGGCGGCCCGCGCCGAACCGCGGTCCTCGTCCGGGGCTTCGGCGAAGAAGAGTGCGGCGGCCTCCAGGGCCTTGGCCCGGGACAGTGGCCGGCCCGCGTCGGCGTAGCCGTCCGCGGCTCGCAGCAGCATCGTCCCGTCGCGTTCGAGCAGGCCGCGGCAGTACAGGGCCAGCGCGCGGCGGTGCGGCACCGCGGACTCGGCGGCGATCCCGCGGGCCCGGCTCTCGATCTCCGCCGCCGTCCGGACGTCGCCGATCGTCATCGCCAGCCGGGCGGCGTCACCCAGCCGCTCCTCCCCCGCGTCTTCGCCCGCCGGTACGGCGGTCAGCACCGCGAGCGCCCGCTCCGGTGCGCCGGCGTGCTCGAACGCCAGGCTGCGGGCCCGGACCAGGGATTCCACCACTTCGTCGCCGGCCCGTTCCGAATGCAGTGCCGCGACGTCGAGGTGGCGGCGGGCCGCGGCCGTTTCGTCGCGGTGGAAGTGGATGATCGCCGCGACGCCGTGGTCGCAGCACACCACCCCCGGGTCCTTGCGGTCGTCCGGGACGACGTCCACCTCGGCCAGCGCGTCGTCCCACCGGCCGGCTCCCAGCATCAGCTGCCCGATCGCGCTCTGGACCTGGGTCAGCCGCGCCACGCTGCCGGTGCGGTCGGCGAGTTCGCGCGCCTGCCCGGCGGCGGTGAGCGCGTCGGCGTAGCGGTCGAGCGCGCCGAAGGTGACCGACTGGTTGATGCGCAGCAGCAGGGTGAGCTCGATCAGCGTCGGGTCGCCCCGCACGATCGCCATCGCGCGCTCGAACAGCGGCAGCGCGGCAGCCCACTCGCCCCGCGTCATCGCGACTTGGCTCAGCACGTGCAACGCCCACCCCGTCGCCCAGCGGTCTTCGGCCGAGCCGAGCTCGGCCAGCGCCGCGGAAGCCGCCCGGCCGGCGGAGTCGACCTCGCCGAGGACGCGCCGGATCCGCGCGATGAGCACCAGCAACCTGGCCCGGTGCCGGGCCTGCAGCCCCGGCTGGTTCAGCGCCTCGTTGAGCGCGGGGAGCGACTCGGCGGCGCGGCCTGCCGTCCCGCGGCTCTGCACGACCGTCGTGTGCAGATCGACGCGCACGTCGGGGTCGCGGACGCGATCCAAAGCGCGGCAGGCGATCCGCTCGGCCTGCGCCACGTTGCCCACGCGGTAGTACGCGTCGGCCAGCCGGCAGGCCAGCGCGCCGGTCACCGCGTCGTCGAGCGGCGCGTCCCGCACTGCCCGTCTCAGCAGCGCGACGGCGACCACGGGTGCCTGGCCGATCAACGGCATGGCCACCTTCAGCAACCACCGCACGGCCCAGTCCGGGACCGGCACCCGAGTGTCCGTTGTGGACACCATGGGCAGCAGCTGCCGGGCCACCCGCTCGACCGGGGCACTCGCCTCGGCCAGCGCCCACGCGGCGGACTGGTGCCAGGCGACGCGGACCGCCGTCGGCATTTCGTCGTACAACGCCGTGCGGATCAACGGGTGCCGGAACTCCAGGTCGTCGCCCGCCGCCACCAGCACGCCGGCGGCGCGGGCCTCGTCGAGGGCGGGCAGCAGCTCGGCGAGCGGGGAGTTCGTCACGGTCATCAGGTCCGCGACCGAGAAGCCGACGCCGAGCAGCGCCGCCGTCCGCAGCACTTCCCGCGCCGGCTCGGTGAGGAAGTCCAGCCGGTCCGCGATCGCTTCCGGCAGGGAGTCCGGGGTGGCCGCGCCGGTCAGCTCCGCGATGCCCGCGTGGTCGACCTCCAGGCACGAGCTCCTGGTCAGCGCGTCGAGGAGTTCCGTGAGGTACAACGGATTCCCGGCGGCGCCGGCAGCCAGCTCCTCCAGCCGGGCGCCCGGTTTGCCGCCGGCCAGCGCGGCCACCAGCTCCAGCACCGCCGGTTCGGCGAGCCGGCCCAGCCGCAGCCGCTCGGCCGGCCGGACGATCCGGAAGAGCGACCGCAGGTCGTCGCGGCGCGGCACCGGCCGCAGCACGCCGATCAGCAGCAGCGGGAGCTGCCGGACCGAGCGGGCGAGCCGGCTCCACACCGCCACCGTCGTGCTGTCGGCCCACTGCAGCTCGTCGACGACCAGCACGGCCGGCCCGTCCTGGCACAGCTGGTCCACCAGCGCGATCAGCTGCTCGGCGGCCGCGGCGGCGAGGTCGGCGCCCTTGCCCGCGACGGCACCGCCGCCCAGCAGCTCGGAAACGGCGTCACGCCGGGGATCCCGCGTGACCGGCCTGATCTCCAGTGCGTCCAGCAGCGGCAGCAGCGGCAGCGCCTGGCCGAGCTCGTCACCCGCGCCCCAGAACACCTGGCAGCCCGCATCGGTGGCGGCCGCGCAGGCGGACCGGACCAGCGCGGACTTGCCGATCCCCGGCTCGCCGTCCACCAGCACGGCCCGGCCGCGGCCCGCGGCGACGTCACGGATCCACCCGGCCAGCCGGGACAGCTCGCTGTCCCGGCCGACCAGCAGCTCCGTACCGTCCGTAAGCGGTCGCACACGAGGGATTTTAGAAGTAAAACCTGTTCCCCAACAAGAGGCCCACCCGGCAGGCGGACAACTGCTGCCGTCTGTCCACACTTCGCGACACCGAAACCTCTCATTCAGCAAATCCCCCGATTCGTGATCGAAGAGTGATTCACCCGCCGGGCCCCGGTGGATCACCGGCGGCCCGCCCACCGGTTGCCGGCGACACGGACGGCCCGGACAAAGAACGGAGCAACGACCCCGGGTCCGGCGAAAAGCATTGCAACACAGGCGCACCGGCCCCACATCCATGGCGAAGAAGGCCTTCCGGTGGCGGCTACTCCGCGTCAGCAAGGTCCGGTCCATCGACGATTCGGCACTCGATCCAGCTATTGCCTGCCTTCGCAGACAACCCGCGAATACCGTGATCGGATTATTTCGCACGCCGGGTCGGCCGCGCCGGGACAAGACGGCCAATCCGTTGTTTTCCGCCCTGCCTGCCGCCCTTCAGCCACGTTTTTCGCACTCGATCGGCGACTTGGGCGAGCCCCGTGCCGAGTGGCTCGGCGATCAAAGGCCGCGCAAGATCGTCGATCAAGTATTCGTGCGGCCATTCTGGTGAAATCCCGGATGCGGCGGCATCACGCATTGTCAAGGACTGCCGGTGTCCCTACAGTGGCCCGCCTGACGCCGGGGAGTGAATCACGCACCTTCCTTGGAGCCGGTACATCAACTGTGATCTCCCCTCGAGGAGCGGACTTTGTTTGAATTCGTCAGGAGCACCGGTCGTGTTCGTGCCGCGCTGGTCTTCGCGGTCGTCACGGTCGTAACCGGTTGCGGTGCGCTCGGCGCGACCGGCACGAGTACCTCGTCGAGCGGCAGCGGGCTGGAGAAGGCGGCGCTCAAGGTGTCGATCCTGCCCACCACGGACCTCGCGCCGTTTTGGCTGGCCCAGGACGAAGGCTACTTCCAGGCCGAGGGCCTCACCGTCGAGTCCGTCATCGCCGCCAGCGGCCAGGCTTCGTTGACGAAGTCGATCTCGGGCGACGTCGACATCGCGTTCTCGACCTACCCGCCGTTCTTCACCGCGCGCAGCACCGGCGCCGCCGACATGCAACTGGTCGCCGACGCGACGTCGGTCAACGCGAAGTCCAATGCGATCGTCACGGTCCCGAATTCACCGGTGAAAACCCTCACCGACCTGGCCACCGCGAAGATCGCCATCACGGCCAAAAACACGGCTTCGGATCTTCTCACCCGTTCGGTCATGCAAGATCACAACGTCGATTTCGGCAAGGTGAAATGGGTGCTGGTCCCGCTGCCCGGCATCGCCGCGGCGCTGCAGCAGGGGCAGGCCGACGCCGCGTACCTGCCGGAGCCGTACATCACGCAGGCCGCCAAGACGGCCGGCGCGATCCCGGTGATCGACATCAACACCGGTGCGACCCAGGACTTCCCGCTGACCGGTTACGGCGCGACGCGGAAGTGGGTGAAGGAGAACCCGAAGACACTGGCCGCGTTCCAGCGCGCGTTGCAGAAGGCCACCCACGACGCCCTGTTCGACCGCGCCAAGGTCGAGCCGCTGCTGGTGCGGTTCGCCAAGATCGACGAGGACACCGCCAAGCTGCTCACCCTGCCGGGCTACGGCGCGGTCCTGGACTCCCGGCGCCTGCAACGGGTTCCGGACCTGCTGCTGCAGCTCGGCGCCATCCCGTCGCCGATCGACGTGAACTCGATGATCGGCCCACAGGCAGGCCGCTGACCGGCCGGTGTCCGCGGTGGTGCCGTCGGTGCCACGCGTCCGAGGTTCGCCGACAGCCTTCACCCGAAAGCTCCGAACCGGGCACTTTCACGTGAAAGTGCCCGCTGGGTGGAGTCCCGAGCGCCCCAATGTGGCCTTCGGTGCGTTCAACGCACCGAAGGCCGCCTTGGGTGCGTTGAACGCAACCAAGGCCACCTTGGGGCGCACCCGTCGGCGGGCGACCCCGTCCGGCAACCCCGATCATCGAACGAACTCGCGGCACGCGACGCTAGCCGAGGCTTTCGTAGGGATCGGCCGGCGGCGCCACGGGCCGGGCCTGGGCGACGTCGACGAACGGGATGGTGCCGCCGTTGACCGGGTCGCGGGCCTGCTCGGCGGAGTACACCCCGGTGACCTCGAGCCACGAATCGGGTTGCAGGACCGGTGGCACCCGGCCGGTCAGGCCGACCTTCACGGGCTGGGCGTCCGCCGCGCAGCAGTTGAGGAGCATGCGGACCAGGTACGGCGCGCCACCCTGGTCGAAGGCCACGAAGCCGGTGATGGTGACCGTCCGGCCGGCCAGCGACCGGCCGTGGTCGAAGACCGCGCGGTCCGCGTAGCCGATCACGCTCAGGCGGACGGGATTGCCGTCCGGGAGCGGGGTGACGATCCGCGGCGCGGTCACCGCCGTGCCGTCCCGCATCGCGCTGTAGGAGCCCAACGCCGGTGGGGCGGCGAGGACCAGCGCGAACACCGGCAGCACCAGCAGCCACGAGACCAGGGGTGCCGCGTCGCCCGCCGGGCGGCGCCGCGCGTACCAGACGGTCGCCACCGCCGCGATCACCAGGACCACCCCGGCCGCCAGCACCAGCGGGCGCAGCCCGGCCTTGACGTACCGCAGGTACAGCCCGGTCACGCCGGCGTGGAACAGGACACCGCCGAGGAGGAACAGCAGGATCGCCTGCACCGTCCTGTTCACAGCAGCACCGCCCCGGTCAGGACCGCGGCCAGCACGGCCACGGCGAAGGTCACCGGCGCGAACCGCAGCGCGAACCCGCGGCCGAACGTGGCGGCCTGCATGCCGAACAGCTTCAGGTCGACCATCGGGCCGACGACCAGGAACGCCAGCCGCGCCGTCGGCGAAAACTGCGTCAGCGAGGCCGCGACGAACGCGTCGGCCTCCGAACAGATCGACAGCAGCACCGCCAGCGCCGCCAGGGCCAGTACCGCCACGACCGGCTGATCGGCGGCCGCGTGCAGCCAGGTCGCGGGCACCACGGCCTTGAGGGTCGCGGCGGCCATCGCGCCGCCGACGAGGAACCCGCCCGCGTGCATGACGTCGTGCCGCACCGATCCCCAGAACGCCGCTCCCCCGGTCCCGCCGTGTCCGTGCGGACGCGGACGCAGCCACTCCGGGCGGCCGAGCCGCTGCCACAGCCAGCCCATCACGCACGCCGCCGCGAGGCTCGCGACGAACCGGGCGACGACCATCCGCGGCTGCCCGGGGAACGCGACCGCCGTCGCCGTCAGCACCACCGGGTTGATCGCGGGCGCCGACAACAGGAACGCCACCGCGGCCGAGGGGGTCACGCCGCCGCGCACGAGCGCGCCGGCCACGGGCACCGACGCACACTCGCAGCCGGGCAGGACGGCCCCGGCCAGCCCGGCCACCGGCACCGCCAGCGACGGCCGCTTCGGCAGCACGCGCGTGAAGAACGACGGCGGCACGAAGACCGCGAGCCCGGCCGAGAGCAGCACACCGAGGACGAGGAACGGCAGCGCCTGCACGACCACCGCCACGAACACCGTCATCCAGCTCTGCATGACCGGAGTGGACAGAAGCCGCCGGACCGGGCCCTGCGCCAGAAACCCGACCAGCAGGACCAAGGTCAGCACGAGGACGGGATCGACGTTCCAGCCCGGCTGTCCGTCCCGTTCCCGGCCGGCGGCGCGGCGCCGGCCCTCATCGATGGCAGCCAACGGCGATCTCCCGTACTTCCGCTCCACACCCGTGCCGGTTACACGGTTCGCGGGGCCGTCCGGTTCACCGCGGCGGCTGCCCCGGGGTGGCCCTCCCCTTCAGCGAGCCAGTTTTCGCAGCAAAGGGCCGGAAACCGGGACCGGCAGCGCCCGCAGGACCCGGACCAGCGCGGACGTCGTCCACGGGAAGGACGCGTCGGCGGGTTCCCGCCGCAGGGCCCGGACCACGTGCCGGGCGGCCTGTTCCTGGCTGATCTGGAACGGTTTCGGCAGGCCGTCGGCGCTGACGCGGGCGGTCGCCACGAAGCCGGGGTACAGCGAAGTGAAGCGGATTCCCGCGGGCGCGAGCTCGACGCGCGCCGCGTCGATCAGGATCCGCACGGCGGCCTTCGCGGCCGAATACGGGCCCTGGCGCGGGATGCCCATCAGGCCCGCCAGCGAATTCGTCTGCGCGATCAAGCCTCCGCCCTGCCGGCGCAGCTGCGCGATCAGCGGGACGAGGTAGTGCACGGTGACGTCGTAGTTCAGCGCCATCATCCGGGCGATGTCCTCGACCCGGGCCTCGGCCATGGACATGTCCGGGCCCTGGCCGACGTTGAGCAGCGCGACGTCCACCGCGCCGAACTCCGCCACCGTCCGCGCGACCACCGCGGCCGCCGCCTCCGGGTCGAGTGCGTCGGCGACGATGTCGAGGCAGGCACTCCCCGCCGCGCGGACGTCGGCCGCCACGGCCGCGAGTTCCGCCGCCCGCCGGGCGACGATCACCAGCCGGTTGCCGTGGCCGGCGACGTCGCGGGCCACCTGGGCACCGATTCCCGAGGACGCGCCGACGATCAGGATCGTCTCGTCCACCAGCCTGGCCATCGCGGTGCCTCCGGTCAGTGCGCGGTCGCGCCGAGTTCGATGATCAGCACGCCGGCCGCGATGAGCCCGACGCCGGCGGCCATCCGCCTGGTGAGGGCGTCCTTGAAGAACACCCGCGCTCCGATCGCCGTCAACGCGACACCGCAGGCCGCCCAGATGCCGTAGGCGATCCCGACCGGCATGCCCTGAGCGAGCGCGATGGTCAGCAACCCGAAGGCGCCGAGGTAGCCGGCCGCGACGGGGGCGATCCAGCGTTTCTTCTTCAGCCCCTCCGAGGCCCGCAGCGACAGCGTCGCCGCCACCTCCGCCAGGATCGCGCCGGCCAGCAACAGCCACGTCATGAGCGGACCTCGCGGTCGTGGCCGGTTTCCACCAGCACCACACCCGCGATGACCGCCGCGATCCCGATTCCGATCAGCGGGGTGAACGGCTCGGCGAACAGCACCGTACCCAGCACCGCGGTCAGTGCGACGCCCGCCGCCGCCCAGATGCCGTAGACGACTCCGATCGGGGCGCCCAGGCGCAGCAACGCCGCCAGCGCCACGAACGCACCGGCGTACCCCGCGACGGTCAGCGCCGCCCACCAGGCGTTGTCGATCGCCGCCCGCAGCGCCAGTGTCGCCGCGACCTCCAGCACGATCGCGGCGACCAGGATCGCCCATTTCCTCATCGTGGCTCCTCACCGCTCCGGGGCCGGATCGTCCGTTCGCCGCGAGCCTACGCACCGTCCCGCCGCGCTCGGCGAAGGTGAACGTGACTTTGTTTCACGTTTATCCTACGCTGAGCCGATGACACCGGGGACAGTGCTCCTGCAGGCCGAGCGGCAGGCCGTGGTCGCCGCCTGCCACGAACTGGCCGGCGCCGGGCTGCTGATCGGCACCGCCGGCAACGTCAGCGTGCGCGCCGGCGACCACGTCGCGGTGACCGCGACCGGGGTCGTGCTCGGGCGGGCCACGGCGGAGCAGGTGACCGTCGTCGACCTGGACGGGACCGTCGTCGCCGGGGAGCTCGCGCCCACGTCGGAACTGGAACTGCACCTCGGGATCTACCGCCGCTCCGGCGCCGGTGCGGTCGTGCACACGCACTCGCCGCAGGCCACCGCGGTGTCCCTCGTGCTCGACGAACTCCCGTGCGTGCACTACCAGCAGCTCCTGCTCGGCGGGGCGGTGCGGGTCGCACCGTTCGCCGTGTTCGGCAGCGACGAGCTGGCCGAGCACGTGTGGACCGCGCTGGAAGGCAAGTCGGCGGCGCTGATGGCCAACCACGGCGCCGTCGTGCACGGCCCCACGCTCCAGGCGGCGGTGGACAACGCGCTGCTGCTCGAGTGGGCCTGCGAGCTCTACCGGCACGCCGCGTCGATCGGCACCCCCCGAGTCCTGGACACCGCCCAGCAGACCGCGGTGATCGAAGCCGCCCTGCGGCGTGGCTACGGAAGTACCCGACGGATCGAGGAGGATCTGTGACGCAAACGGTGATCACGCTCGGGGCGCACGTGTTCGACGTGCAGGTCCGGCCGGTGGAAGCGATTCCGCCCGGCCAGGGCGCGGCCCTGGTCGAGCAGATCCGGTTCGGCCCGGCCGGGACCGCGGCCGGCACCGCGCTGACGCTGGCCAAGCTCGGCGCCGCGGTCCGCACCGCCGGCGCGATCGGCACCGACCCGATCGGCGACCTGCTGCTGGCCATGCTGACCCGGTACGGGATCGACACCTCGCTGGTGGTCCGCCGCGAGGACGTGCAGACCTCGGCGTCGGTGCTGCCCATCCGCCCGGACGGCAGCCGGCCCGCCTTCCACGTCCCGGGCGCCAACCTCACCTACGGGCCCGACGACATCGCGCAGGCCGAAGTCGCCCAGGCCACGCACCTGCACCTGGGCGCCCCCGAGCTGATGGGCGGGGAGAACGCGGCGAAGATCCTCTCCCCCGCCCGGGCGGCCGGGGTGGTCACCTCGGCCGACCTGCTCGCCCCCGGCGACCCCGGCATCCTGGCCTGGATCGCGCCCGCGCTGCCCCACCTCGACTACCTGCTGCCCAACGAGCAGCAGGTCCTCGGGCTCACCGGCGCCGAGACCCTCGAAGACGGCGCTCGTGCGTTGCTCGGCCAGGGCGTCGGCTGTGTCGCCGTCACGCGGGAGGCCCGCGGTGCCCTGGTGATCACCGCGGACGAGGTGATCGCCGTGCCCGCGTTCGCGGTCGACGTCGTCGACACCACCGGCTGCGGTGACGCGTTCTCCGCCGGCTTCCTGCGCGGCATCGGGCTCGACCGTTCCCCGCGGGAGGCCGCGGTGCTCGGCTCGGCCGCCGCGGCCCTGGTCGCCCAGGGACTGGGCAGCGACCACGGCGAGTTCGACCTGGCCGCCGCCGACGCGTTCGCCGCGGCCACACCCACGCTGGAGGCCGCCGATGCGCCGCACTGACGTCGTCGTGGTCGGCGCGGGCCTGGCCGGGCTCACCACCGCCCGCGAGCTGACGGCGGCCGGCCGGGACGTGGTCGTCCTGGAGGCCCGCGACCGGGTCGGCGGCCGCACCGTGAACCACGACCTCGGCGACGGCAAGGTCGTGGAAGCGGGCGGGCAGTTCGTCGGCCCGACGCAGGACCACATCCTCGCGCTGGCCAAGCAGGTCGGCGTCGAGACGTTCCCCGCCTTCACCTGGGGAGCGTCGGTCTACGTCAACGGCGACCGGGCCCGCCGGTACCGCGGCGACATCCCGCCCGACCCGCTCGCGCTGCCCGACCTCGGGATCGCCATGCGCCGGATCAACCAGCTGGCCGGGAAGATCCCCCTCGACGCGCCGTGGCGCGCGCCCAAGGCACGGGCGTGGGACAGCATGACGTTCGAAAGCTGGATCCGGCACACCACGGCGGGCGCCGGGGCACTGGACCTGGTCAACGTGCTGCTCGGCTCGGCCTACGGCGGCAGTGCCGCCAACGCCTCACTGCTCTACAGCCTCTGGTACATCGCCGGCTTCGGCAACGAAACCACCCCCGGAACGGTCGAACGCGGCATCGGCGTCACCGGCGGCGCCCAGGAATCCCGCTTCGCCGGCGGCTCCCAGCTGATCTCGCAGCGCATCGGCGACGAGCTCGACGGACGCGTGGTGCTCGGCTCGCCGGTGCGGGCGATCGAGCAGGACGACGGCCGGGTGACCGTGAAGTCCGATGTGGACACCTGGAGCGCACGGCACGTCGTCGTCGCCGTCCCGCCCGCGCTGGCCGCCCGGATCTCCTGGCGCCCCCTGCTGCCCCCGCAGCAGGACGCGCTGTTCTCCCGGATGACCTTCGGCGCGCTGATGAAGTGCGAAGCCGTGTACCCCGAGCCGTTCTGGCGCGCCGACGGGCTCAACGGCCAGGCGGTGTTCCGGCACGGCTCCCCGATCTGTTCCATGTGGGACAACTCCCCGCCCGACGGCAAGCCGGGTGTCCTCATGGGCTTCCTCGGCGGCCCGCAGTGGCACACCTGGGCGGCCCGGCCGCCCCGCGAACGACGTGCCGCCGTCCTGCGCGCCTTCGCCGCCGCCGTCGGGAAACCGGCGCTGAGCCCGGTGGACTACTTCGAACAGGACTGGGTCGGCGAGGAATGGACCCGCGGCGGACCGACGTCCGTGCCCGGGCCCGGCGTGCTGACCGAGCTCGGCCCGTGGCGCGACCGGCCGTTCGGCCGCGTGCACTGGGCAGGCGCCGAGCACTCGGATCACTGGAACGGATACATGGACGGCGCGGTCCGCTCCGGCGAAACCGCCGCCCGCGCCGTCCTCGGCCACGAGTAGAGGGGACGATGGTGCGCGACTACACCGTTTCCGAGCAGGCGATCATCCCGCACCCGGTGCGGCGGGTGTGGGAGGTGATCTCCGCGACCCACCGCTACGCCGAATGGGTCCCGACCGTCCTCGAGGTGACCGAACACCACGGCACCGCGGAGATCGGCCGGACCTACCGCGAGCACAACAAGTCACTCGGCCCGCTGACCACCCGGTCGACCTGGACGGTCCGTGAAATCGAGCCGCTCACCCGCCGCGTCGACACGGGCGTCGGCTTCGCCCCGCTGCAGGACCTGACCAACGTCTTCGAGTTCGAGCCGATCACCCGCGGCGACGGGACGGAAAACACGATCATGACGTACGCCGTCCACTACCGCCTCGGCCTCGGGCCGCTCGGTCCGCTGGTGCACCGCGTCGTCGCCGCGGGACTCCGCGCCGACATGACCCGCGCGATGGACAACCTCGCCGACATCATCCTCGCCGAGGGGGTGCACCCTTAGGACGCGCCGCCGCCTCGGGCCGAACACGTGCAACCCGGCGGCCCTCGGTTCCGTCCAGGGATCGACGGAGCCGAGGGAGGCACTCATGCGCAGGTGGTCCGCTGTTCCGGCCGTGGCGCTCGTCGTCCTGAGCGTCGTGGCCTGCGGCAGCAACGCCCGGCCCGGCTCGGCGTCGGCGCTGTGCTCGGCCTCCTACGAGCCCCGCGAACTCGTCGGCAGCGGGCCGCGGTACCCGGACTTGCCCGCCAGTCCGGGCCGCGTGCCCTCCGAAAGCCGCACCACCGACGCGGCCGCCATCAGGAAGATCGCCGCGGCCGCGTGCGCGTTGCCGGAGCCGCCGTCGGACCTGGCCTGCACCGCCGACTTGGGGCCCAGCTACGAACTCCGGTTCCTCGACGCCCAAGGCCGGTCGACGACGCTCACCGCCGCGAGTCACGGCTGCCAGTTCGTCGAAGGCCTGGGAACCCGGCGGTACGACGCGAGGCCGCTCTGGGACGCCTTGGCCGCCGCCGGGCTCCCCGCAGCACAGCGCCGCTGACGCTCACTGTCCACACGCGTCAACTGTGGTGGGTCACGCCTCAGGTGGCCGGCGGGACGACGATCGCCTTGCCGTGCACCTCGCCCGCGGCGGCCCGGGCGTGCAGTGACGGCAGCTCGGCCAGCGGCACCCGCTCGGCGACGTCGATGCGCAGCTCGCCGCGGTCGACCAGGGCCACCAGCTTCGCCAGCTGGTCGGCGTCGCTGCGGACGAACAGGTCGATACCGCGCACGCCGCGCTCTTCGTCGGACGGCGCGGGCATCCACACCGTCGTGTTGACCAGGGCACCGCCCGGGCGGACCACCGCGACCAGCGCGGCCAGCTGGTCCGGGGTGACCGGGGCGAGGTTGAGCACGACGTCGACCAGCTCGGTCACCGCCGTCGTCACCTCGGTGGTGGTGTGGTCGACGACTTCGTCGGCGATCTTGACCGCGTCGCCGCCGCGGGGGCCGGCGACCGCGATGACGTGGGCGCCGGCGTTCTTGGCCAGCTGCACGGCGTAGCCGCCGACCGCGCCGCCGGCGCCGTTGATCAGCACGCGCTGCCCGGCCGTCAGCTTGCCGTGGTCGAACAGCGCCTGGTAAGCGGTGAGACCCACCAGCGGCAACGCGGCGGCGTCAGCCGGCGGGAGGGTCTTCGGGGCCGCCACCAGCATTTCGGCGGGAGCGAGGACGTACTCCGCGGCGGCGCCGGGTTTGTCCATCGGCAGGAAGCCGACGACCTGGTCACCGACCGCGAGGCCGTCCAGTCCCTCCCCGAGGGCGTCGACCGTGCCGGCGACGTCGAGGCCGGGCGTGTGCGGCAGCACGACCGGGATCGGCCCCTGCATGAAGCCGGCCCGGATGTTGCCGTCGACCGGGTTGAACGACGTCGCGGCGACCCGGATCCGGACCTGTCCGGCGACCCGGATCCGGACCTGTCCGGCGCCGGGGACGGGCAGGTCCACGTCCTCGTAGCGCAGGACGCCGGGATCGCCGTACTCGTGGAACCGCACTGCCTTCATCGAGCTTTCTCGCTTTCGTCGGTGATCCACACGGGTCCCCAGGATCGCGGCCCCGGAGCGGATCAGCCTGGGCCGGCTTGGCCCACCCTGACGACGGACGGCGCACCGGAGGCGCTGACGACCTCGCCGAGCCGGGCCGCGTCGGCCGAGCCCGGTGCCGCGGTGAGGACCACCGCCATCAGGCCGTCCCCCGGCACCTCGAGCAGGGCGCCGTCGAGTGTGATGTCACCACCGTCCGGATGCCGGAACACGGCCCGGTTTTCGTATGAGCCAACCGGTTCCGAGGCACGCCACAAGGTGTCGAACGGCCGGCTCGTGCTCCGCAGCTCGTCGACGAGCTCGGCGAGCGAGGCGTCGCCGGGGTAGCGCAAGGAGGTGTCCCGCAGCCGGGCGGCGAGCATCGCCCGGAACCCGGCCGCGCGCTCGTCGGTGCGGCTGATCCCGCGGGGTGCGTCGCGGAACGTGCGCCAGGCGACGTTCCAGTCCCTGGCGTGCCCGGCCGGGCCGCCGGCCTGCAGCGCGAGCCACGCCCCGTTGACGGCGAGCACGTTCCACGCCGGGTCGGCCAGGAACGCGGGGGTGCCGCCGAACCGTTCCAGCAGCCGCAGGGCCGCCGCCCCGGCCTCCCGCGGCACCTGCCCGTCCACCGCGGCGTACCCGGCCAGCGCGCAGAGCCGCTCGTAGTCCGCCCGCCCGAGCCGCAGCGCCCCGGCGATGGCGGTCACCACTCCGGCCGACGGGTGACGGCGCCCCTGCTCCAGGCGCCGCACGTAGTCCGCGGAGACGCCGGCCAGCTCGGCGAGCTCCTCCCGCCGCAACCCCCGGGTCCGCCGCCGTCCACCCGGCAGCCCGGCCGCGGCCGGGTCGGTGTTTTCCCGCAGCCGGCGCACCGCGGCGCCGAGATCGTGCAAGGCCATAACACCCAGGATGCCCCCGGGCCCCGCCCCCCGATCACGCGAGATCCGCCCCCGATCACGCGAGATCCGCGCCTGATCACGCGAGATCCGCGCCTGATCACGCGAGTGACGCGTACCGGAACCCGGCGGACCGTGCCGGCGAGGGTGGCACGGTCCGCCCGGCCACAGTGGACGGTGCGCCGGCTCAGCTCACCTGCAGGTCGATGCAGGCGTAGAACGCGTTCGCCGTGTCCGCGATGTTCCACACCGCCAGGACGGTCTGGCGGCCCGTGTGGTTGCCCAGGTTCACCGGGTGCGCGACCGTCGACGGCGGCTGCTGGTTGTTGCCGCTCACTTCCGCGATCTTCTGACCACCGATGAAGTACTGGTAGTTCGACGTGCGGTGGCGGGCCGTGAAGGTCCAGGTGAAGGTCACCGTGCGGCCGACCTTCGCGGCGCGCCAGCCCTTGCCGTTGTCGTTGAGCTCGGCGAACTGGGCCACGCCGCCGTTGCAGGACCGCAGGCCCTTGGGTCCTTCGACGCTCTGGGGCTCGTACTGGATCTGCCCGCACGGCACGACGTGCTGGGCGCACTGCGCCTGCCGGCTGGCCGGCGAGCTGACGTAGCCGTGCGCGCTCGCGATCCCGGCGGGGTTGAGCACCACCAGCACCGGGGCGAGCAGGACACCCGCCGCGGCCGCGATCAGTTTGCGGTTCATGCCAAGCTCCTTCGGGGACAGGCTCGCCTCCCGCCGCCGGGCACGGCGAGGCCGCGGCCCCGGCCTCGCTGGGAGGTCCGCCGCGACGGGAAGGGTTACGAGCGAAGGAAAATTGTGGTCTAGACCATACGGCGAATCGTTACGCAGGTCAACGGCCGGCCAAGTCGCAGTCGGTGTTGGTAAGGCGCCAACCGTCCCCCGCTGTTCCGGTGAGCGGGACCGCGGCGGCGAGTCCGGCGGCGAGGCGGCGGGCGCGTGCCTCTAGGATCACGCCGGTGACCACCTACGACGACACGTTCGAGCACCTCGACCCCTCGGCGCTGCCGGAGCGGCAGCAGCGGATCCTGGTCGCGATCCGGGACTGGGCGGTTCAGCACGGCTACTCCCCCAGCACGCGGGAGATCGGCGAGGCCGTCGGCCTGCAGTCGACGTCGTCGGTGTCGAAGCACCTGGCGAGCCTCGAAGACAAAGGCTTCCTGCGCCGCGGGGCCACCGTGTCGCGCCCGATCGACGTGCGAGCGTTCCTGCACGGCCCGGCTTCCGCCGAGGACGGCGACTCGGTGCCGGTGCCCGTGGTCGGCGACATCGCGGCCGGCACACCGATTTCGGCGATCGAGCACACCGACGACGTCCTCAAGCTCCCCCGCGACCTCACCGGCCGCGGCACGGTGTTCGGCCTGCGCGTCCGCGGCGACTCGATGATCGACGCGGCCATCTGCGACGGCGACATCGTCGTGGTCAAGCAGCAGTCCGAGGCCCATTCCGGCCAGATCGTCGCGGCGATGATCGACGAAGAGGCGACCGTCAAGGTCTACCGCCGCCGCGACGGCCACGTGTACCTCGAACCCCGCAACCCGGCCTACGACGTCATCGACGGCGACCGCGCGGTGATCCTCGGCGCGGTCGTGTCGGTGCTGCGGAGCGTCTGACCCACCAGGTGACGACGCGGGTGGCGAGCCCGGAAAGCGGGTCGTCGGCGGGGTGTTCGAGCTTCTCCCCCACCAGTCGGTCGAGGTAGCCGATCGGCGCCCGGTGTCCCGCCGCACGCTCCTCGGGCTTGGCGTCGCGGCGGATGATGACTTGCTGCTCTCCCGGAAGAAGCCGTGACCGGCGTACGGGACGCCGAGCAGCTCACAGCCGGACGCGGGCGAGCGGCGCCGCTTCCTGCAGCGAGCGGGCGGCGGGTCGAACGGACAGCCCGCGGCCCGGGTCATCGGGACCTCGGCGGTACTCGTCATCGTTCCTCCGCGGTGGCCGTCAGTTCGTGAGCAGTCAACCCGAAGACTGCTACGCTAAGTCAAGCGACTGATTTAAAGCGACCTCCGGAGGACCTCCCGTGCCCGACCCATCCCCGTCCGCACCGGAGGCTTCGCCGCGGGCGAACCTCGTCGTCGCGGTCCTCGCTCTCGCGGGCGTCACCGTCTCGCTGATGCAGACACTGGTCATCCCGCTGATCCCGGCGCTGCCCGGGCTGCTGCACGCCTCCGCCGCCGACGCCACCTGGGCCATCACCGCCACCCTGCTCGCGGGCGCGGTGGCGACGCCGACCATGGGACGGCTCGGCGACATGTACGGGAAACGACGGATGCTGCTCATCAGCCTCGGCGCACTGGTCGCCGGCTCGACGATCGGCGCCTTGTCCGACAGCCTCGTGCCGATGGTCGCCGGGCGGACCCTGCAGGGCCTCGCCGCCGGCGTCATCCCGCTCGGGATCAGCATCATGCGCGACGAACTGCCCGCCGAGCGGCTCGGCTCCGCCACGGCGCTGATGAGCGCGTCACTCGGGGTCGGCGGCGCCCTGGGCCTGCCCGCGGCGGCGCTGCTGGCCGAGAACGCCGACTGGCACGCGCTCTTCTGGACCGCGGCCGGGCTCGGCGTGATCGTCACGGCGCTGGTCGTCGCGTGGGTGCCGGAGTCGCCGGTCCGCACCGGCGGCCGGTTCGACGTGCCGGGCGCGGCCGGGCTGTCGATCGCGCTGGTGTGCCTGCTGCTGGCCATCTCGAAGGGCGCCGACTGGGGCTGGGGCAGCGCGGCGACACTGGGCCTGCTCGCGGCCGCCGTCGTTGTGCTGTTGTTGTGGGGCCGCTGGGAGCTGCGGACGGCGCAGCCGCTGGTGGACCTGCGGACGACCGCGCGGCGGCAGGTGCTGCTGACGAACATCGCCTCGGCCGTGTTCGGCTTCGCGATGTTCGCGATGTCCCTGGTCCTGCCGCAGCTGCTGCAGCTGCCCGCGGCCACCGGGTACGGCCTCGGCAGCTCGATGCTCACGGTGGGCCTGGTGATGGCGCCGTCGGGGCTGGTGATGATGGCCCTGGCTCCGGTGTCCGCGCGCCTTTCGGCCACGCGCGGCCCGAAGACGACGCTGATGCTGGGCGCGGTGGTCGTCGCCGCCGGGTACACCCTCGGCATCGTCCTGATGAGCGCGACCTGGCACCTGGTGCTGATTTCGAGCATCATCGGCGCCGGCGTCGGGCTCGCCTACGGCGCGATGCCGGCGCTGGTCATGGGCGCGGTACCGGTGTCCGAAACGGCGGCCGCCAACAGCCTCAACACGCTGATGCGCTCGATCGGCACCTCGGTGTCCAGCGCGACGGCCGGGCTGATCCTCGCCCGCCTGACGATTCCGTTCGGACCGGCGACACTGCCGTCGCAGGACGGGTTCCGCCTCGTGCTGGGGATGGGTTCGGCGGCGGCGCTGATCGCACTGGCCGTCGCGGCCTTCCTGCCACGCTGGTCACCCGCAGCCACCACGACCGCCCAGCCGGAGTCCGCCCCCGCCGCCGGCCGCTGACCGGCCGACCGCCACCGCCGACCGGCCGCGTCGAGGGCGGTGGCCGCCCGGATTATGTCCGGGCGGCCAGGCCGTCGAGGTGCAGCACCCCGCCGGTGTGGTGCTGCGCGACGAACTCCGGCCCCTTCGTGACCAACCGGGCAATCGCCGTCGCGTGGCCGTGGCCGAGGCCGTGGTCCGCTTTCAGCCACGCCACGATTTCGGCCGCCTTCGTGAGGTTCTTGCCCGCCGCCAGCTCGAGGAAGCCGCGCGGGGTGATGCCCGTCTGCTTCTCCGCGTTGTCGAGGTAGGCCTGAAAAGACATGGTTGCTCCCCAGCTAGAGCCGAACGAAGTCGGGGTCTTCCCCGTCTGTCACCACCGTCTCACCGACAACTTTTTTTGTCAAGACTTGCCCGCGACCACCGCCAGGGTCGTGTACGGCAGCACGAAACTCCCCCCGAGCTCGTCGATCGCCCCGCCGACCGCGGACAGCACCTCCGCCAGCGCGGCCGGCGGCAGCCGCGTCAGGCCGCCGGTCGTGGGCAAGAAGTCGAGCCACTCGTCGCGGGCGTACGTCCGCTCCCACGCGAAGCGCCAGCGATCCGGGCTGCCGAGGCCGTCCGCCTTTGCGATCGCGTCGGCGAATCCGGTGAACATCACGTCGTAGATCTCCGCGGCCGGCCGGGACTCCCCCGCGAACGGCGAGCCGGGCAGCACCCGCCGGCACGCCGCCGCGAAGGCCGCGGCCACCTCGGCGGGCGGCTGGTACACGTGCGCGAACACGGCGAGCAACCCGCCCGGCCGCAGGACCCGCGCCGCCTTGGCCAGGCCCGCGACCGGGTCCACCCAATGCCAGGCCTGCCGGGCGACGACCGCGTCGAACGTCCGCCCGGCCGGCTCCCAGTCCTCGAACGTCGCCACCTCGACGTCGATCCCGCCGCGCCGTGCGAAGGCGGCCATCCGCGCGTCGGGGTCGATGCCGAGCACCCGGCAGCCCGCCGCGCGGAACTGCCGCGCCTCGATCCCGGTCCCGCAGCCGACATCGAGGACGTCGGCACCGGGACTCGCGGCGACGATCCGGGCCACCAGTTCGCGGGGGTACGCCGGCCGCGCCCGGTCGTAGCGTTCGGCGTCGGCCCCGAAGGATTCGGCCATCGAACGTGCTTCATGAGGTTGAGTGGGCATGCGCCCACTTTAATGGGCACTTGCCCACTAAGGCTACCGTGCGGGCGTTCGCGGCCGGCGTAACGGAGAATGGCCGCCATGCCGACCGGAGTGCACCTGCGCGATGTGCGCCAGCAGCTGTTCCACGCGGCCGAGCGGGTTCTCCTGCGCGACGGCCCGGGTGCGCTGACCAGCCGGGCGGTCACCGCGGAGGCGGACGTCGCCAAGGGCGTTCTGCACCGGCACTTCGCCGACTTCGACGACTTCCTGGCCGAACTCGTCCGCGACCGCCTCGCCCGCCTGGCGGATCAGGCCGTGCTCCTGCACGCGGCCGCCGGAACCCGGTCGGTGGCGCAAAACCTGGTCGCCGCGCTGATCGAGCTGTTCGACCCGGTCACCGTGGCCCTGACGAGCCTCGTCTTCTTCCGCGACGAGCTCCGCACCCGCGTACGCACCGACAGCGGCCTCCCGATCCTCACGGAGGCCCGCACGATGCTGTCGAATTACCTGTCAGCTGAAGGGGAACAGGGCCGCATAGCCCCCGACGCCGACACGAACTCCCTGGCCCTGTCACTGATCGGCGCAGCCCACCTGCTCTCCGCCGACCACCGCCGGAAAACCCTCCGGGACCACAAGGACGTGGAGAAAATGGTCGACACGATCATCGCCGACGTCGTCCAACGCCGCCTGCTGTAACAAAGATCCGGTGTGGACCAAGCCGCACGCCCACCGAAACGCAACCACACGCGGGGTCCGGGGGCTCGCCCCCGGCGGGGGTGTGGGGGCTCGGCCCCCACAGGACACGACGAAGAGAGCCCCGTTTGCGCAATCCGCAAACAGGGCTCTCCCGCGATCGAGTGGGCGATACTGGGATCGAACCAGTGACCTCTTCGGTGTGAACTATGCCGGATATACTGCGCTGACCTGCGAAAATAGCGCTTCTGCAGGTCAGCGCGGGTGCATTCGAGGCCGTTGGGGTCCGTTCGAGGACCTTCAGCGCAGGGCGCCGCTCCCGTTCGCTCCCCACCCTGCTCCCCGGCCACCAAGTTCTTCGCCTACGGCACCCCTGCCCGACGCGAGACCTGGCGAGCCCTCGCCGAACGAGGCGATACCGGTGAAGGTCGCGCGGGGGAACAGGGCCGTCCGAGTGCGTCCGTTCACGAACTTGAAGTGGACGAGGTGAGCGCCTGTGAGGTCGAGGTCGATGTCTGTCCAGAACGTCTCGGCGCGGTTTGAGGTGGTCGGTGAGGATGCGCTGGGCGGCGAGGCGGACTTCGCGTTCCTGGGTTGGTTCGCGTGCTCTTCGAACAAACCAACGACCAGCTCGGCCACCTCGCCGGCGACGCCGTGCTGCGCGCCGTGGCCGACGCCGTCCGCAGCTGCGTGCGCGGCCACGGACCGGACCCGGCCGGCCGCTGGGGCGGGGAGGAATTCGCGGTCCCCCTGCCCGGCGTCGACCCGGCCGGGCTCACCGCAGCCGCCGAGCGGATCCGCGATCACCGTGCCCGCCAACGACCGCCGCACCGGCAACAGCGCGGTGATCACCCTGACCACCTCCATCGGCGCCGCGCTGTTCCCCGACCATGGCGACGACCTGACCACCCTGCTGCCGGCCGTCGACAACGCGGTCTCCCGCGCCAAGGACCGCGGCCGCGACCAGACCGTCACCGCTCAGGTCCGCTGAGCAGCGCCGAAGCCTTCCGGATGGGATCTGCGAGCTCGCTACGCGGACACTCCGCTGTCACGGTCCGTCCGCGAGCGGCTGCCGCACACGGACGCTGTCGGTCATCAGGTGCACTTCCATGATCGGGAGTTACACCGAACTTTTTCCAGTCCCTCGAACCGGTCGAGGACGGCCTGGCGCACCCCGCGTCAGAGCGCGGCCGCGACCCACTGCGTGAACCTGCGGTGCGCTGGCGGTGCCGCCACCCCGAACGACGGCGGATGTCCCGCCACCAGCACCTGCTGGTCGACACGAACACGATCGCCGGAAACACCGTCTGGCTGTCCACCAGAGCCGTCCCGCCGCTCTGCGGGCGCACGGCGAATCCGGGATCAGCAGATCGATCCGATCCAGTGGGGCGAGCCCTGCTCGAATGCCCCTACTCGCTTCTCCGCTCTGTCAGACCTGCAGACCCGCCGTCTTGTTGACCTCGTGCGGGTCTGTGGCAGCTGGTCCCTATCCGCGGGTTCCGGCGGTGAGGGACTGCGCCGGGTCTGCGGGCATCGAGGCCAGCGCCTGGATCGTGAACACCAGTGCGGGCAGTTCCGCCACAGTGGACCGGTCCACCACCACGTCGGCGTTGCCGCCCGTCGCCGCGGGAATTGCGTGGCGGCGTAAAAGGGCTCGCATGTTCGGTGTGGCGGTCAGGGTGAAGCCGAGGTCGAGGAGTTCGCGCAGCGGCAGTAGGGCCGACCACAGGGCTGCGCCGTCAACGGCGACGTGGATGACTCCGCTCGTCGGTGGAGGGTCGCCGCGGTGGAGGTGGGTGCGGGCCAGTGCTTCGCCGAGGGTGTGGCCGATGGCGGTGGTGCCTGCGCGGTACGCGGTGAGCCAGGGGCGTGTGGGGCCGAGCAGGCCCGGGGGGTGGGTGCCCGGGCGGCAACCGGTGACGGCCAGGCCCGAGGCGGTGAGGGCCAGGTCGACCAGGAGGGCTCGGGCCCTGCGGTTCGCGCGTGTTCGATCGCGACGCGTGTGGCTTCGGTGAGGATGGCGGTTCCGGCGGTGACCGGGGGGACTACCAGGGCCACGGTGCCCGCGGTGGGGATGCGTTCGGCGATCGTGGGGGGTGCGCCGGGTGCGGGTACGGCGGCGGTCAGTTCGATGCTCGCCCCCTGGGGGTGCCACGTTCGGGCGGTCGGGAGGGTGGCGTGCTCGGCGGGGCCACCATCGGCGTCCTGGGCACCGCGGGTAAACCTGACGCGGCACTGGTCAGCGCGCACGAGCGGCCCTGAGACGCCGGGAGGTCACCAGCGCCGCGAGCGCGAAAAGCACCGCCGCCGACACGAGGACCACGATGGTCGGGTTCACGTACCCCGGTACCAGGTCGTAGGTCGCGTTGCACTTGCGGCTGAGGGGGAACAGCCGGGAGACGCCGTAGTCGGGGTCGAACGGTTGGCCGTGGATGACCTCGCAGGTCTCGGAGATGGGCATCGCCAGGCTGAACAGGTGCCAGGCGCCCCAGGCGGCCACCGCTCCGGCCGCCAGCAGCGCGGCCAGGGAGGCCCGGGCGAACCCGCGCACCGGACTCGACGGCATGTTCTGCGGACCTCCCTCGTCAGCGCCCGGCGCGGCGCGCGTTTTCCTGGCCCACCAGCGCTTGCAGGGTGTCAGCGTACCCGCGCAGGAACTCGTCGAGCTTGTCGGCGGGGAGCCAGGCGGGCATCAGCGACAGCGCGCCGGAGACCTTGCGGATCGCCGCGGTACGCAGAGCGTCGAGGGTGTCGTCCGGTCCCACGTCGCACAGCATGGTCTTCGCGGCGGCGATGATTCCCGCCGTGTTGCCGTAGCGGCCGGAGACGAAGCGCTGGAAGCGCGAGAGGTGGCCGGTGCCGCCGATGTGCGCGCGGATCGCCTCGTGCACCTTGGCCCCACCGCGCACCGCGGTGCCGATCAGGTACCCGTCGACGTCCTCGATGAGGTCGTTGAAGGAGAACGACGACTGAACGTTGATCTTGGCCAGCCGGTCGCGGCAGAAGGTGTACCCGGACGAATTCTGGTCCGACTCCGCCCGCCACTCGCCGTAGAACGTGCTCAGGTCGCCGCCCCAGCCGCCGAAGTCGCCGCGCCAGCCCTCGCCGGTGGGCGTCGAGCCGGGGCCGGAGCCCTTGAGCAGGACGGCGTTGGCGGTCGCGCCGAAGTGGTCGACGTTGACCGTGACGCCGTAGGAGGGGTCGACGAAGGTGGTGACCTTGGCGGGGGCGTGCGCCTTGGCGTAGTCGATCCAGGCGCGGTCGACGTCGCCGATGAGCACCTCCCAGCCGTCGTAGAAGTCGACGTAGTTGGGGAAGCGCAGGTACTCCAGCACGCGCAGGCTGGGGTCGCCCCTGCCGTAGCTGACGGCGGTCGCGTAGAGGCCGTCGATGTAGGCCAGGTACGCGGCCACCGGTGAGGACGTGCCGTTGACGTTCTCCGGTCCGCACGCGGGGTCGCTGCCCGGGCGGTGCACGTCGCGGTCGAGGTCGAAGGAGTCCGACCCCGCGGCGAAGCGGAACTCCTTGATCTGGTTGAACGACCAGTTCGACGGCATCGGGAAGCCCAGGTTGCCGGAGAACCCCCAGGACATGCCGGAGACGAACGAGTACCGCGCGTACGCCTCCGCGCTGACCCTGCCGCAGACGTTGCGCGAGCCGTAGACCCCCGCGATGTAGCGCTTGCCCTGGTTGGCCAGACCGGCCTGCACGCCGTGGAAGTACGGCAGGATGTTCGAGGTGATCTGCTCGTCGGTCGCGTCGTAGTCGACGGCGAAGTAGATGACCGTGCCCCGGTTGAACCCGTAGCCCACCGCCCGCGCGTGTGCCCGGAGGCCGTGCTGGTAGCCCTGGGGGTAGGTGAAGTTGTCGATGCTGCGGCCGTTGTACTGCGAGATGGGGAAGACCCGCATGCCGCCCGCGAAGATGGCGTCCAGCTCGCCGGGCTGCAACTCCTTGTCCAGGGTGCTGTCGGCGTCCTCGTCGAGGTAGCGGCCGACGACCTTGTAACCGGCCTGCACCAGCGCCCGCGCCCGGGTGGTGCTGATGTGGAAGCGAGTGTCGCTCGCGCCCGCGGGCCGGTCCGGGTCGCCGGTGGAGACGAGCAGCTGCGCCCAGGTGCGGTAGTCGCCGACGCCGTTCTCCTCGAGGACGGAGAACTTCTGGAACGCGCGGACGTACTGGGAGATCTTGTCGTCCCAGGCGGTCTTGAACGAGGTGATGACGTTGTCGACCATGCCGTTGAACACGCAGGCGGCGCTGAACAGCCGCATCCAGGTCGCGTTCGTGCCCGGTCCGGCGGGGTGCGCGCGCAGGCCGTCCTGGGTGGCCGGGCCGAAGTTGCCGGTGGCCTGGTCGGGCGGGATGCCGATCTCGTACTGGATGGCCTTCATCAGCGCCTGCTGCACGTCGCGCGAGTAGTGCCCGTCGCAGGGCATCACGAAGAACGTGGAGCGGTCGAGGTAGGCGCCGTTGAGGTAGCGCTGGATCTTCAGGATCTCCTCGCTGCCCCCGGCCAGCAGCACGTAGGCGTCCATCGTCAGCAGCGCCTTGAAGATCTTGGGCTGCACGAATCCGTCGCCCGCGGCCACGCCCATGTTCGCTTTGAGCTGCTGGACGCTGGTGATCGTGCTGAAGTCGTACACGCCGTCGCCCGCCCCGCCCCAGTAGCCCTTGCAGAACAGGCCGTGCTGGACGATCTTGACGATGTTGCGGTTGGTCGTGCCGGTGCCGATCGGGCCGAGCGCGGTGAGCTTGCTCAGCGTCGTGGGCCCGAAGCTGTCGGAGAGCGCGGTGATGCCCAGTTCGTGTTGCAGCGCGCGGGTGAGCGCGTACATCGTGCTCCAGCCCGTCTTGCCGTCCTCGGGACAGCGGACGTAGCCGGAGACGGCGCCGTAGGTGGCGTTGACCCACTGCTGGGCCGCCAGGACCTTGGGGTCTGACACGTCCATCCCTCCTCAGCGGGCCTGCCTGCGCGCGAGCGCCATGGCGGCGTCGCGGCGGGCGGGCTCGTGCGGGTCGACCTGCGGGCCCGCGTCCCGGCCCCGGCGGGCCAGGAGCCGCTCGGACACCGATTGCAGCCGCGCGCTGTGCGGGGGCACGTCGATCCGGAAGTTGCCCTCCCGAGGGACGGCCGGGTCGTCGCCGCCCCAGCGGACGGTGCCCTCGCAGTCGGCGAGGATGTCGCGGACGACCACGACCTCGTGCGGGAAGAGACCGCCGCTCGCCCCGGCGGGCAGCCTGCCCGGCAGGACGGCCACGGCGGTGCCGGAGCGGTGGTCGACCCCGTCCGGCGCGCCGTCGAGGTGACCGACCACGTCACCGGGGGCCAACGCGGCGACCTCCAGGTGGAAGCGGCGCAGCACGTGGGCGAGCACGGTGGTCGCCGCGCCGGTGCGCAGGGCGACCACGACCCCGCTGCCCTCGACCGTCACGGGGGCGATGGCGCCGTCCACCGGCCACCCGTCAGGCGTGGTCGCCGGTGTGCCCTGCGCGGCGGCGGTGGCGGGCAGGCCGACGAGGGCCACCCCGGCGGCGGCAGCGGTCGCGGCGAGCAGCGTTCGGCGGGACAGCACCGACCCCACCGACCTCACTGCCCTGTGCGCGCCGTGCGGTGGTGGTGCGTGTCGCGAATCCATCTGCTCGACCCCTCAGTCTCGCACCGACCACGCTATCGGGCCTCGGCGCCAGCCAATCAGACCGCTGACGGGCGAGCGATCCGCTGAACGGGTGGACCTCTCCAGCCTGGTGTCCACAGTAGAATGCAGACGACTCGCAATCCGGCGTGGACAACCGAACCGGGAATCGGATTCGCGTGGCCGTGAACACTTCTCGGTGGTTTCGCCGAGGGCGCGCGCGTCCCGGCGCGGCACCGTGCCATAGTGGGTGCGTCGCCCGGAAACCACTGGAGGATCGACCGAATGCCTTGGACATCACCCCGGTGCGCGGTGTCGGGAGCGGTGGTGTTCCTCGCGCTCACCGCGTGCGCGCCCGCCCCGGTCGCCCCGGACCGGGTGCCCGCACCGAACAGCCCGGCGCAGACGACGACCGCGACCACCTCGCCCCCGCCGGACCCCGCGGTGGAGCAGGAGTTCGACCGGTTGCAGACCCGGTACGACGCCCGGCTCGGGGTGTTCGCGCTCGACACCGGTTCCGGGCGGACCGTGGCCTACCGCGCCGACGAGCGCTTCGCCTACGCCTCCACCTTCAAGGTGCTCGCCGCCGCCGCGGTCCTGGCGAAGACCACGACGGCGGAGCTGGACGAGGTCGTGCGCTTCACCCCCGCCGACATGCAGGCCAACTCCCCCATCAGCGACCAGCGCCTGGCCACCGGCATGACTCTGCGCGAGCTGTGCGACGCCGCCGTGCGCTACAGCGACAACACCGCGGGCAACCTGCTGCTGCGCCGCCTCGGCGGCCCGCCCGGCCTGGACGCGGCGCTGGCCGCCATCGGCGACAACGTGACCTCGGTCGACCGCTTCGAGCCCGACCTCAACTCCGCCATCCCCGGTGACGTGCGTGACACCAGCACCCCGCGCGCCCTGGCGCAAAGCCTGCGCACGTACGTCCTCGGGAACGCGCTGGACGAGGAGGACCGCGCCGTCCTGACCGACTGGTTGCGGCGCAACACGACCGGCGCCACGGTGATCCGCGCGGGCGTGCCCGCCGGCTGGGTTGTCGGCGACAAGACCGGCAGCGGTTCCTACGGCGGCCGCAACGACATCGCCGTGCTGTGGCCGCCGAACCGCGCGCCGATCGTGCTGACCGTGCTCACCAACCGCCCGACGCCCCGGGGCGCGCGGGTCGACGCGCTGCTCGCCGACGCCGCGCGGGTCGCCGTGGGCGCGCTGGGCTGAGCCCCGCGCGGTCATCGGTCCCCGACCCGCCGGTACCAGGTGTCGCCCACCACCATGTCGTCGATCTCGCGCCACTCGCAGTAGTGCACCAGGTCGGACATGCGGTTGATGAAGCCGTCGCCGTTGAAGTTCAGCGAGGTGTTGCACAGCACCCCGAGCCCGCGCTGCGCGGCGAACGCGGTCAGCAGCCGGTGCAGCCGGGGGTTCCCCGTCTCCCGCACCGTCTGGACCCGGGTGGAACCGTCCACATGGGTCACCGCCCGCAGGCCGCTCGACGGGCGGACCCGCCGGAAGAAGAGCATGTGCGGGTCCTCGAAGTCGGCGTCGAAGGCGGTCCCGAGGTCCTCGACCCGAGCACACGGCGCGATGGGGCGGTAGTCCTCGCGCATCTTGATGGTGTTGAGCAGGTCGCGGGTGCCGGGGCTGAACGGCTCGGCCAGCAGTGAGCGGTTGCCCAGCGCGCGCGGCCCGATCTCCCAGCGGCCCTGCACCCAGGCCACGGGCCTGCCCGCCGCCAGCGCGGTGGCCAGCTCGTCGAGCACCAGCGGGGTCGCGCGCCAGCGCGCGGTGTCGGGGCGGACGTCGTGGACGAACTCCAGGCCGCTGTAGACGTCCCACTCGATGTGCGGGTCGCCGGTGAAGGTGGCCAGTGCGTCGAGCGCGGTGCCGATCGCCGAGCCGGAGTCGTTGGTGCACGGGGCGACGGAGACCGAGGAGAAGTAGCCCAGGTCGGCGAACTGCCGGTTCCAGTCGCAGTTGAGCCCGCAGCCGCCGGAGATGTACAGCGGGCTGCCCTCGGGCATCTCCTCCCTGGCGACCCGCACGAACGCCTCGAACAGGCGCTCGGTCAGCAGCGCGGCGGCGCTCTTGCAGACGTCGGACTCGACTCCCGCGTTGTACAGCGGCGAGTCGCGGTACTCGGACTTCGGCGCCGGGTAGAGCGAGTCCTGCTTGAGGATGCGCTCGACGACACCGGTGGTGTCGGCGCTCGCCGCGGCGGGGTCGCCGAAGGCCGCCAACGCCATCAGCTTGCCCGCGTCGTTGAGCCGGGGCTTGCCGCCGGTGTCGGGGAAGGTCGGGTCGGCCAGGGCGAACAGGAACGAGTACCGCGCGCCGGGGCCGGTCATGACCTGCGCCGTGCGAACGATCCGGTTCTCCCGGTCGACCAGGTGGAAGGCGCCCACGTCGCCCTCCCAGACCAGGACGGTCCGCAGCGGGGCGTCGCCCCTGGGCGCCATGCCGATCGCCTGGTAGACGTGCGAGCGCTCGTGCGATGAGGTGAAGAACTTGACCTCCTTGCCGAAGAAGCGCGACGTGGTGACCGTCGGCTCGGCGACGCCCGAGTACCCCGCGCCGGTGTACTGGACCCGGTTGGGCCGCAGGTCGCCCCAGCCGCCGAGGGCCACCACGTCCGGGATCGCGTCGAGCCGTTCGGCGATGTCGAGGAACGTCGTCGGCAGCAAGGGCGAGTACCTCGGCCGCGAGTCCTTCTCCGACTCCAGTGAATAGAGCAACTTGCCGTTCTCGATCGCGGCGATCGCGCCGTCGTGACCCGGCTTCATTGCGACGACGAGCATCTGTGTCCCTCCATCAGCTCCGCGGCTCGACCGTGTGCATGGTGACGTAGTTGGTGCCGATCCAGTCACCGAAGGTCGCGGTCTCGGCGTCGAGGCTGACGTCGAGGCCGTAGGACCGGGCAGCGGGGACGGAGAAGGAGAAGTCGATCGAGGGCCGCAGGAAGAACACGCTCGACTTGCGGTCGCTGCCCGCGAGGTTGGCCGCGTCCGGGGACGCGACGTGGTGGTTGGGCGCGGGCACCACGCCTCGGGTGAGCAGCGGCGCGATGGCGCCGCAGAGCACGATGATCGCGTCCGGCACGGCGGGCAGGTCGACCATGGTGCCGCCGACCTCGGCCTGCAGGCTCACGAACCCGTTGGCGCACGGCGTCTGGTGGATCAGCGTGATGATCGACAGGTCGTAGTGCGGGGCCATCCGCCGCGGCTCGTGCTCGGCGGCGCGGTGCGCGGGCGGCTCGGGGAAGTAGCGCATCCGCAGCACCGGGTCGCAGTCGAGCAGCCGGTCCAGGTCCCCGCCGTCGTAGGTGCCGTTGGCCCGCACCACCAGCGCGGCGGCTTCCTTCGCCGCGGCGTAGAGGGTGTCGAAGTAGGTCTTCCAGACGGACTCGAACTCCGGGTTGGGGAACAGGTTGCCCGACACGCCCATCGAGTACGCCTGCGAGTAGTCGGTGTAGGTGCCGGTGTTGGTCACCTGCGCGGTGCTCTCGGCCTCCAGGCCCGAGTAGCCGCGGCGCAGCGTCGGGGTGGCGGTGGTGACGGCCTGCTTCTCCTCGGCGGTGCCGTTGGCGAAGAAGTCCATCGTGGTGTCGTAAGCCAGCTCGTGGTCGGCGTCAACAGCGCCGTAGTCGGTGAGGTAGAAGACGCCCAGGTCCGCCACGCACCTGCGGAACTCGTCCGAGACCCCCTCCCGCAGGTCCTCGAGGCTGAAGATGGGCACCGTCGTCGTGGCCATGTCCACGTGCTCCTTCCGGGTCAGTCGTGGAAGAGGAGGGCGCGCAGCTCCAGTGACACCCGCAGGTGTCCCGTGCTCGGCCCGTCCTCGTCGAAGAACGCGGTGTGCGGGCACAACCCGGCCACGTCGGCGAGGCCCGCCCCGGGCGCGCCGTCCGGCGCCAGGTCGCGGCTCGCGCTGTCGTGGCACTTGAACAGGAGCGCCTCGTCCGGGGTGAGCGCGTCCCAGTAGTACCAGCGGTGGTCGGGGTTGTGCCGCACCGAGTAGTTCTCCCGGTCGCGCAGCCACTCCGGGAAGTCCAACCGGGTCGGCACCAGGTCGGTGGCGACGTCGAGCGACCGGAAGTCGCAGACCGCCAGCGGGAAGTTGCGCACGGGCCGTAGCAGCGGTCGCCAGGTGTTGACGATCTGGAACCGGCTGAACCCGCGCCCGGCGCGGTGGTGCTCGGCCCGCGCCAGCGCGCTGCGCGCGCTCTGGTCGACGTGCACCCGCTGGTGCGCCGACTGGTTCTCCGCTGCCCGGTCCTCACCGGACACCTCGCGGCGCACGGTCGCGTCGAAGAACTCCACCTCGTCCGCGCCGGTGAGCGAGATCAGCAGCTCCGCCGTCTCCTCCTGGTACTGAGCCAGCGCGGCTTCGGACTTCGCCGCCAGCGCGCGGTGGTCGACCCGGGTGGGTGCCACGGCCCGCTCGAATCCGGTGACGTCGAGCCGCGGCTGCAGCCCGCCGTGGCGCAGGTCGGTGATCTCCGACTCCACGGCCACCTTGCGGAAGTTGAACAGCACCTCCGGTGGCCGCGACACCGCGTCGATGCACCAGTCGTCGGCGCGGCCGCCCGGGACCAGCGGTGCGCTGTAGTACAGCTGGGTCGACGTGGTCGACATGGCACCCCTCCTTGCCGTGCGTCACGAGCGGCGGAAGACCCCGCGGTCGAGCTGCGGGCTGGTGTTGGCGTACACCATGTCCATGGTCAGCTCGTCGCGGAAGGTGGCCAGGTACTGCGAGAGCAGCTTCGGCGCGTACCGGGACCAGTACGGGATCATGTCCTCGATGATGAAGTAGTCGCCCGGGGTCAGCAGGTTCTCGACCGCCCAGCGCATGACGTTGAAGGTGTTGGCGTGCGCGTCGTCGATGAACAGGATCGGGTGGACGGCGTCGCGCAGCACCTCGAAGGACGCCAGGTCGTCGCAGTCGGCCTCGTGCAGGGAGATGTTCTCCCTCTCCTCGGCCGGGATCTGGCAGCGGGACAGGTTGCGGTCGAGCCCGATCACCCGGGTGTCGAGGCCCATCAGCTTCGCGATGTCGCGGAACCACACCAACGACCCGCCACCGTAGACGCCCAGCTCGATGATCGTGCGCGGTCGCACCTCCCAGACCAGGTCGTGCAGGGCGGCCTGGGTCTCCGGGTCCTTGAGCATCCGCAACCCGCGCCACTGGTAGCGGGAGAAGTCGGAGTACCCCAGGTCACGCGGTGCCTCGGCCCACTTGTCCAGCGGCCAGTCCCGGGGCCGGTCGGTGAGGACCGGCGGGTGGTAGACCGGGTCCTCGCCCAGGCCGCGGAACAGGTTGAGGTCGAGGTACTTCTCTTTCGAGCCGTTGTCCACTGAGCAGTCCTTGTTCTCGGGAGGGTGTGCGCCTCAGGTCTGGCCGTTCTTGACGATCAACGCCTGCAAGCCGTGCCGCAGGTAGTCCCCGTACACCACCGGCGGGTTCAGGTCGCCGTCGCGCGAGCCGTCCGGGGAGAACGGCTCGATCAGGGTGTGGTGGCCCGCGTGGAAGAAGAACGGCAGCGACAGCCGCTCCGCGTTGACGAACTTCACCCGGTGCAGCGGGGAGGGGAAGTAGTCGTTGGTGATGTAGGCGAGGTAGGTGCCCGCGTTGACCAGGAAATCGTCCCCCGACGTGGGCAGGTCGCACCACCCGTCGACCGTCTCGACCTGGAGGTTCTGCACCTCGGTCTGGAACAGGACGGTGAGCATCGAGACGTCGTAGTGGTCCTCGAAGCTCAGCTTGGTGCCGTCCGGTCCCGTCTTGACCGGCGGGTAGTCCTCCAGGTACGGGTAGCGGATCATCGAGACCGACGACAGCGTCTCGGACTCGGCCAGCTCCGGCTGGAAGAACTCCTCGTCCTTGCCCAGTGCCAGCGCGAACCCGCGCATCAGCGCGGAGGACAGCCGGAACATCGTCCAGTAGTACTCCTCGCAGAACGGGCGGAACCGGGGGTGCCTGGTCTCGTCCGGCCAGTCGTTCACCTCGTGCATCGGGTCGCCCGCGACGATCATCGGGTGCCCGGCGTGGAAGGACGGGTTGAGGTAGCAGAAGGACTCGACGGCCTTCTTGCCCTCGATCGCCTTGTAGTAGCCGTTGCGGATGTGCGGGTTGTCCGGGTTGTAGGCGTGGATGGCGAGGTCGTGCTTCTCCTGCGGGGTCATGGTGCGGTGGAACTCGTTCACCACGTCCTGCAACCGCTGGACGTCGACACCGTGGTTGGCGGCGTAGAAGAACCCCGAGCCTCGGCAGGCCCTGTTGATCTCCTCGCCGACTCGCGCCTTCTCCGCCGGGTCGTCGCCGAGCAGGGGGGAGACGTCGATGGTGGGGACTTCCGAAGAGGGCATCTTCATGGCTGACTCCGTAGCGCCGAGACCCGCTCGCACACGGCCGCGACGAGGGCGTCGTCCTGTACCCACGAGTGGTGCGTCCCGCCGTGCAGCACGCGGGTCTCGATGGTCTCGGCCGGGAGGAGCTTGTCGAGGTTGTTGTGGGGCGTGAGCTGGTAGTGGTCGAACAGGCGGCGCTGGTGCTCGCCGGTGACGACGTCGTTGCGCTCACCGGCCTTGAACAGCACCAGGTCCCCGAGGTTGGCGCTGAGGCCGGCCAGGTCCTCCTGGCTCGGCAGGTAGTGGTAGTTGATCGGGTCGAGGATGTCCTCGACGTCGGGCAGGCCGATGGCGGCGCAGGCCTGCCGCATGGCGAAGTAGGAGTCGATGCACGTCAGCGCGTCGATCCGCTCGCCCGCCCTGGCCAGCTGCAACGCCAGCTCCACCGCGAGCACACCGCCGAAGCTCCAGCCGAGCAGGCGGTACGGGCCCTCGGGTTGCAGCCGGCGGACGTGCTCGACGTAGTACTCGGCCAGTTCCTCGAAGGAGCCCATCGGCGAGTGCAGGTGGACGTTGTTGAACAGCACCAACCGGTGACCCGGCAGGTTCTTGGCGATGTTGTTCAGGTAGCTCTCGGCACCGCCCTCGCCCGGTGGCAGCACGAAGATCGTGGGCTCGGCGTCCTCGTCGACGAGGATGTACGGGTCGAAGGCGTCGGCGCCGCGCCGCTCGCCCGCCGCGGTGGCCCCGGCGCGCGCCACGCCGGTGGTGTGCTCGACGACCCGGCCGAGCCACCGGCGCAGCTCGTCGGCGAACCGCCGCGTGGTGGCCTCGTCCCAGCGGCTGTCGACCTCCGCGACGAGGCGGCCGCCGGTGCAGCGCACGGTCACGTCGACGGCGGAGTCGTTGGCCACCTCGTTGCCCTCGGCGGAGTGGCCGCCGCAGAGCGCGGAGTCCAGCGACCACCCCGGGGCGGTCGCGTCCTCGCCGTCGTCGAGGCGACCGAGGTAGTTGAAGGTGACGGCGGGCAGCGGCACCCCGCCCGCGTCGTAGCCGGGGTGCAGCGCGCCGTAGCCGATGCCGTGGTGCGGCACCCGCCGCCGGTTCGCCCGCGTGGCCAGGATGCCGCGGGCGAGGTCGTCGGGGTGCGCCTCGACCGCCACCGGGTGCATGGTCGTGAACCAGCCGACGGTGGCCCGGACGTCGGGGGCGCCGTCGAACAGCTCCCGGCCGTGGCCCTCGACGGTGACGTGGTTGCCGGCGCGCCCGGTGATCGAGCTGAGCGCGTACCCGGTCGCGGTCAGCAGCAGGTCGTTGACCTCGGTGTCGTAGGCCCAAGTGCTCTCGGTCAGCAGCATCCGGGTCTCGGCGGCGTCGAGGGCGAACTCCGCGTGGTGCCTCGTCGCGCCCGCGGCCGGGAGCGCGTCGTCGGCCATGGCGCGCACGACCTCGGCCCAGGCTCGCCGCTCGCCCTCGTCCGGCTCGTGGTCCCGCACGGCCCGCGCCCACTGGCGGTAGCTGGCGGTCTTCTCGCCGAGGTCGCCGCCGTGGTGCAGGATCTCCAGGTCCTGGGCCAGGATGTGCCAGCTGACGCTGTCGACGGCGAGGTGGTGCACCGCGAACCACACGCGCGCGGAGCCGTCCTCGAACCCGTGCAGGTAGGCCGCGCAGCCGGTCGGGCCGTGTTCCAGGTCGAACCCGGACTGCCACCGGGCCAGCTGCCGGTGCAGGTCCTCTTCCGACAGGCCGCGCAGGTCGAGTTCGTGCAGCACCACGCCGGGGTCGCCGTCGCCGTAGAACTGCTCCCCGCCCCGGAAGCGCAGGCGGAACGCGTCGTGGTGCTCGACGAGCCGGTCCAGCGCCCCGCGCAGCACCGCGACGTCGAGTTCGGGCGTGCGGATGGCGAAGGTCTGGTTCCAGTGGGCGGGCTCGGGCAGCGACTTGGCGAAGAACCAGTCCTGGACCGGCAGCGTCGGGCAGGGTCCGCTCAGCCGCCCCTGCTCGGCGTGGCCGCGGCCGTCGTCCGGGCCCTCCTCGGCGGCGAGGACGGCGTCGGCGAACTGCCGAACGGTCGGGTGGTCGAAGACGTGCTTGACGCTGAGCTTGCGGCCCACCTCGCGCTGGACCTGGCTCGCCAGGTGCAGGGCGCTGATGCTGTCGCCGCCCGAGCGGAAGAAGTCGTCGTCGATGCCGACCGAGCCGCCCCCCAGCTGCGCGCCCCACAGGTGGCACAGCCTGGCCTCCACGCGATCGCGCGGGGCGGCGTAGGCCGTCCGCCGCGCCCCGAAGTCGACCCCGGGCAGGGCGGCGGTGTCGACCTTACCGTTCACGGTCATCGGCAGCGGCTGGTCGAGGCGCACCAGCAGCGAGGGCACCATGCCCGGGATCAGCTTGCCGCGCAGGGCGCGCAGGACAGCGGCCTCGTCGACGACCGCGCCGTCCTCCGGGACGTAGTAGGCCACGAGCCGCTTGCGGTCGGGTGAGCGCTCGTCCACGCCTGCGACCACCGCGCACTGCCGCACGCCGTCGCAGGAGCCGAGCGCCGCCTCGACCTCGCCCGGTTCCACCCGCAGTCCGTTGATCTTGAGCTGCGCGTCGGCGCGGCCCTGGTGGCGCAGGTCGCCGCCCGGCCCGCGCCGGACCAGGTCGCCGGTGCGGTAGAGGACCCCGAACCGGCCCGCCGCGCGCTCGGCGTCGGTCTGGAACGGGTTGGCGAGGAACCGCTCCGCGGTCAGCTCCGACCGGTTGAGGTAGCCCTCGGTGACGCACTCGCCCGCCACGTACAGCTCGCCGACGGCGCCCGCCGGGAGCAGCCGCATCCCGTCGCCGAGCACGTGGAGCCGGGTGTTGGCCAGGGGCTCGCCCAGGGAGTTGCGGTACCCCGCGCCGGGCTCGAAGCGCTCGACGGTGTTGTAGACCGAGGTCTCCGTGGTCCCGTAGGCGTTGAACAGCACGCCGCCGTACCGGGAGCGGATCTTGTCGAAGTGCCGCTCCTGGAACGCCTCGCCCGCGACCAGGACGGTGCGCAGGTGCGGGAGCCGGGCGAGGTCGAGCCGCTCGACCTGCGTCGGCGTGCCGCTGAGGTAGCTCAGGCCCTCGCGGTCGGCGAGGTCGTAGAAGGCGTCGTCCCCCGCGGGGTCGGGCGGCGGCACGATGAGCTTCGCCCCGCTCAGGACCGACAGCGCCAACTGCTCGACGGAGAAGTCGAAGACGTGGTTCGACAGCAGCAGGACGGTCCGGTCCGCCGCGTCGTCGTCGACGTGGACCAGGCTCGTGCGGAAGCTGTCGACCGAGCGGTGCGCGACGAGGACGGCCTTGGGCCTGCCGGTGGTGCCCGAGGTGTAGATGGCGTAGGCCAGGTCGCCGCTGGTCACGGCGTTTTCCGGGGCGTGCCCCGGGTGTTCGTCGAGCACCACGCGGTCGAGGTCGACCACCGGCAGCGCCGAGGCGGCGGGCAGCTCCCGCACCCGGGCGCCGTGGTCCCCGCCCGCGAGCACCAGGCGGGCCCCGGTGTCGGAGAGCATGAAGTCGACCCGCTCGTCCGGGTAGCCCGGGTCCACGGGCAGGTACCCCGCGCCGGACTTCCACACCGCGAGGATCGCCACGACCACCAGCTCGTCGCGGTCGATCACCAGCGCGACCAGGTCACCCGGCCGGACCTCGGCCACCGACCGCAGGTGGTGGGCGAGCCGGTTGGCCCGTTCGTCGAGTTCGCCGTAGGTCAACCGGGTGTCGCCGTGCACGACCGCCACCGCGTCCGGCGTGCGCGCCGCCGCCTCCTCGAACACCGAGTGCAGCGTGCGGGCCGGGGCGGGCGCCTCGACCGGCGCCCCGGCCGGGGCCGCGCGGTCCCGGTCGACGGGGGTGATGGCCGACAGCGCCGTGCGGTCCCCGGTGGCGGAGAGCCGGGCGAACTCGGCCAGGACGTGCCGGAAGGTCTCGACGATCCCGGCCGCGGTCGTGTCGTCGAACAGGGAGGCGGCGTAGGTCAGGTTGCCCGCGAGGCCGTCCGGGGTCTCCGAAAGCGTTGCGGACAGGTCGAACTTGGTGCTGGTCCAGCCGCCGCTGTCCGGCTTGTACTCGGCCACCGCCGGCGCGTCCTCGGGCGGCTCGACCCGGTCGGTGACGTTCTGCAGGGTGAAGTTGACCTGCAGGATCGGGTGCCTGCTCGGGTCCTTCACCACCGCCAGCTCCTTGACCAGCTGCTCGAACGGCAGCTCGCCGTGGACCTGGGCGGCGATGACGGCCTCGCCGACCGCGCGGACGTGGTCGCGCACGCTCGCGCCATGGTCGACCCGCACGCGCAGGGCGAGCAGGTTCGCGAAGAAGCCCACCGTCCGGTCGAACTCCGGGCGCCCCCGGTTGGCCGACGGGGTGCCCACGACCACGTCGTGCTGGCCGGTGTACATCGCCAGCACGAGGCTCCACGCGCCCAGCAGCACGCTGTAGAGGCTCACCCTGGCCGACTGGGCCAGCTCGCGCAGCGCTTCCGCGGTGGCGGCGTCGAGGGCGAACTCCAGCTCGCGGCCGCGGTAGTCGAACTGCGGGGGCCGGGGGTGGTCCAGCGGCAGCTTGATCGTGTCGAACCCGCGGAGGGCCTCCGTCCAGAAGTCGGTGAGCGCCGAGAGCCGCTGTTCGGTGAGGTACTGCCGCTGCCACACGGCGAAGTCGCCGTAGGAGCCGCGGATCCCGGGCAGGGCGGACTCGGGCGTGCCGCCGAGCAGCTCGGCCAGCTCGCGCCGGAACAGGCCCCACGACCAGCCGTCGAAGGCGCTGTGGTGGATCACCAGACCCACCTGCGCGGCCCCGGGGTCGGTGCCCAGCTCGCACAGCCGCACCCGGATCGGCAGTTCCTCGTGCAGACGGAACACGTGCTCGGACAGCTCGACCAGCAACCTGTCGAGCTCGGCGGTGCTGTCGACGGCGTGCGTGGTCAGCTCGAGCATGCCCACCGCCTCGACCGGGGGCACCACGTGCTGGCGGCGGACGCCGTCGGCACCGGTCCTGAGCAGGGTGCGCAGCGCCGGGTGGCGCCGCACCAGCGTGCGCAGGGCGGCCACGACGGCGTCGGGGCCCACCCGGTCGTCCAGCTCGACCCGCAGGGCGAACGGGATGTTGTAGGCGGCGGTGCCGCCCTCGAAGTCGTCGATGAACAGCAGCCGCTCCTGGGCCAGCGACACCGGGGGGTGCTGCTCGTGGGCCGCGGCCCGGCCGGTGGCGGGTTCGGAGGCCTCGGCGTCGCGCGCGGCGGCCGTCTCCTGGATGTGGGCCGCCTGCGCGGCGAGCGTGGTGTGCTGGAGCACGGTGGTCACACCGAGGCCGCCGCCGAAGCCGGTCGTGATCGCCTGCGCCAAGGCCATCGCGCGGATGCTGTCGCCGCCGAGGGCGAAGAAGTCGTCGTGCACGCCGACGAGGTCCGGGGCCACCTCGAGCACCCGCGACCAGATGCCGCAGAGCTTGATCTCGACGTCGGTCGAGGGGCCGACGTAGCGGACGCCGTCGCCGGGCCCGAAGTCGGTCTCCGGGAGCCTGTGGGTGTCCAGCTTCCCGCTCGGCGTCACGGGGATGTCGAGGATGCGCACCACGCGGGCCGGGACCACCGACTCCGGCAGCGTCTTGCGCATCCACCGCTTGAGGTCCTGCTCGTCGAACTCGTCGTCGGCGACGTAGAACCCCGCCAGGTACTTCTGCGACACCGCCGAGGCGGTCATCCGGTGCTCGCGGGCGATCACCAGCGACCGGCGCACCCCGGGGAAGGACGTCAGCGCGGCCTCGACCTCGCCCAGCTCCACGCGCTGGCCGCGGATCTTGACCTGCAGGTCGGTGCGGCCGAGGTACTCGATCTCGCCGTTGGGCAGCCAGCGCACCAGGTCACCGGTCTTGTACACGCGGGCGTTCTCGCCGAGCCGCGCCTCCTCCTCGGTCTGGAAGGGGTTGTCGAGGAAGCGCTCCGCAGTCAGGTCCTCCCGGTTGAGGTAGCCGCGGGCGACGCCGATGCCGCCGAGGTACAGCTCGCCGATGCCGCCGACCGGGATCAGCTTCATTTCGCGGTTGAGCACGTAGACCTTGGTGTTGCCCACCGGGTGGCCGATGCTCTTGTTGACCCGGCCCTGCTCCGGCGGGTACGGGCGCTTGTGGCTGGTGATCGAGACCTCGGTCGGGCCGTAGCCGTTGATGATCGTGCCGGGGAAGGTGCCGCGGATCTTGTTGAACACCGGCTCGGTGAAGTCCTCGCCGATCGCGTCGACGCGGGTCAGCGAGGTGGCCGCGGAGTAGTCGTAGAGCGAGAGCACCGAGGGCGTGCCGGAGAGGTAGGTGACCTGCTCGTCGTTCATGTACCGGCACAGCCGAGCCTCGTCGGTGCGCATGGTGTCGTCGAGCACCACGAGCTTCTGGCCGTTGAGCAGCGCGTCGGTCATCTGCTCGATGAAGTGGTCGAAGATGTAGTTGGAGAACGACAGCAGCGCCTCGTCGCCGTCCTCCTTGCGCAGCGAGAACAGCGTGGCCAGCGAGGACTGGAGGTTGACGACGCCTCGGTGCTCCAGCAGCACCGCCTTGGGCTTGCCGGTGGTGCCGGAGGTGTAGATGGCGTAGGCCAGGTCGGTGCTCGTCGTCGCGGTCACGGGGTTCTCGCGCGGCTGCCCGTCGAGGCGCAGCGCCTCGACCTCCAGGACGGGGCGGCCGGGGGCGAGCGAGCGGAGCCGGTCGCCGTGGGCCTGGTTGGTCAGCACGATCCTGGCGTCGGTGTCCTCGACCATGAACGCGACGCGGTCGTCGGGGTAGCCGGTGTCGATGGGCACGTACGCCGCGCCGGTCTTCCAGGCCGCGAAGATCGCGATGATCATCAGCTCGCTCTTGTCCAGCACGAGCGCGATGACCTCGTTCGGCCGCAGCTCCGCAACCGAGCGCAGGTGGTGGGCGAGCTGGTTGGCCCGCTCGTTGAACTCGCGGTAGGTCAGCCGGGTCTTGTTGTGGACCAGCGCGATCTCGTCCGGCCAGCGCTCGGCCATCTCCTCGAACACGCCGTGCAGGGTCTTGTCGGCCGGGAAGTCCTCCGCGGTGCTGTTCCACCGGTCGAACGTCGCCAGCGTGGTCGGCGAGGCGAACCCCAGGTCGGCGACCGGCCCCGAGATGTCGTCGATGACCTGCTGGAAAAGCAGTTCCGTGAGGTCGAGCAGGGTGTCGATGGCGGAGTCGTCGAACAGCTCACCGGCGTACCAGAGGGTGACGGTCAGCTCGTCGCCCTCCTCGCGGGCCACGACGGCGAGCGGGTAGTCGACGTTGTCGGCGTCGTAGGCCTTCTCGAAGCTCAGCCGCTCCTGGTGCTCGCGCTCCTCGGCCTCGTCCAGCAGGCGAGGGTAGTTCTCCAGCACGAGCAGGGTGTCGAACAGCCTGCGCTTCATCTCGCCGCGCTGCAACCTGCCCAGTTCCACGACGCTCTTGCTGTTCATCGTGTTCACGGTGGACTGGATGTCGCGGACGGCGTCGGCGACGCTCTTAGTGGCCTGGTCGTCGTGGTCGACGACCAGCGGCAGGGTGTTGATGAACAGCCCCACCGACGCCTCGACGGCGTCGACCGGCACGTTGCGGCCGGACACGATCGTGCCGACCACGGTGGTGTTCCCGCCGCCGATGGCGTAGAGGACCTTGTGCCAGACGAACTGCAGCACCGAGTGCAGGGTCACGCGGTCGGCCGCGCACACCGCCTTGAGCGCCGCGGTCCGCCGCGCACCCAGGCCCAGCGTCCGCGTGCGGTGGTCGCGGATGTGGTCGTAGTTGCCCAGGCCGACCCGGTAGCGGCTCCGTTCGTTGAGCAGGCCCGCGAAGTCCCCGCGCTCGTCGATGCGCTCGACCTGCCGCACCCAGTAGTCGGTGTGGTCGCCGCGGTGGTCCTCCCAGTACCGCTGCGCGGCGAGGTAGGCGGTGTCCGGTGTGGACTCGACCGGGAGGCCGTCGAGCAGCCGCAGGTAGGCGCGGTGCACCTCGTCGTGCAGGACCGGCAGACTCCAGCCGTCGAGGATGATGTGGTGGCAGCTGAAGATGAGCGAGAACAGGTCGTCGCGCTGCTTGATCAGGTATACCCGGAACAGCCTGCCTGCGGCGGGGTCGTAGGGCTCGGTGCGGTCGCGCTCCTGCAGCTCGCGCACGCGGGCGTCCTGCTCGGCTTCGTCGCGGAGGTCGGTGAGATCGGTGAGGTCGGTGAAGCGCCAGTCGAAGGGCTCGTCGTCGTTGTCGACGACCTGCACGGGCGCCCCCGCCCACTCGAAGCGCAGGCGCAGCGACGGGTAGCGCTGCCTGGCGTGCTGCCAGGCCTCCCGCATCCGGTCCGGGTCGATGGCGCAGCGGTAGTGGTGCACCGACTGCATCACGTACGCGTCATCGCCCGCCACGCTCTTGAGCGCGTGGTAGAGCAGGCCCTGCTGCAGGCCGTTCGCGAGCAGCCGGGTGGGCTCCCCGCCGGTCGGCGCGTCCGCCACCGCCTGCTCGGCGTCGGCTGCGGCGTCGCTGCCCTGCGCCACCTGCTGTTCGAGGAACCGCGCCTGCTCGCCGAGGGTCCGCAGGGTGAAGACGTCGTCCACCCCGACCGACACGCGCAGCCGCTGCCGCACCTTGGCGATGAGCAGGATGCAGGAGATACTCTGCCCGCCGAGCCGGAAGAAGTCGTCCTCCGCGCCGATCCGCGCCGCGGGCACGCCCAGGACCTGGCTCCAGATCTCGCGCAGCCGACCGGCGACCCCGGCCACCGGGCGGTCCTCGGCCGGGGCCGCGGACTCCCGGGGCCCGACCTCGGGCAGCGCCCGCCAGTCCACCTTGCCGTTGACGTTGACCGGGATGCTCGCCACGCGGACCATCCGCGCCGGGACCATGATCCGGATCAGCCGTTCCCCGAGGTGGGCCAGCAGCTCGTCCTCGGTCACCTCGGCGGAGTCCTCGGTGACGTAGAAGCCGACGAGGTGGCGGTCGGCCGCGCCGCCGGTGCCCTCGCGGGCCACCACGACGCACTTGCGCACACCGGGGAACTCGGTGGCCCGCGCCTCGATCTCCCCCGGCTCGACGCGCACGCCGTTGAGCTTGAGCTGGAAGTCGCTGCGGCCCATGAACTCGACCTCGCCAGTGGGCAGCACGCGCGCGAGGTCACCGGTCTTGTACAACCGGCCGTTCTGCCCCAGTTCCCGGTCCCGCTCGGTCTGGAACGGGTTGGCGGTGAACCGCTCGGCGGTCAGGTCGTCGCGGTTGAGGTAGCCGGGGGCGACACCGCGGCCGCCGATGTAGAGCTCGCCGATCGCGCCGATCGGCAACTGCTTGAGGCCCTGGCTCAGCACATACCACTTGACGTTGCGCAGCGGCCTGCCGATGCTGCGGTCGGGGCGCTCGCCCACCCCGGGCGCGAACTCCTTGACGGCGGTGACGAACGCGGCCTCGGTAAAGGCGTACTCGTTGACGACGCGGCCGTCGAACCTCTCCCGCAGCCGCTGCAGGCCGGCCGCGGTCAACTCCTCGCCGACCAGCAGCAACCGGGTCAGGCTGGGGCAGCGCCGCAGGTCGAAGTGCTGCAGGACCGACCCGGTGGCGTTGAGGTAGGTGACGCCGTGCCGCTCGATGTACTCGGGGAAGCGGTCGGGGTCGAGGCGGACCTCGTCGGGGACGATGACCAGGGTCTGGGAGTTGATCAGCGCTATCAGCGTCTGGCGCAGGTGCGGCTCGAACACGTACGAGGCGAACAGCGCGACCCGCTCGGTTCCCGCGCGCAGCATGTCGTAGCGCTCGGAGAGGTCGGTGATGCTGTTGACGACGCTGTCGTGGTACTTCGGCACGCCCTTGGGCACACCGGTGGTGCCGGAGGTGTAGGTGACGTAGGCCAGGTCCTGGCTGCCCAGCGGCAGGTCGGGGTTCTCCCGGGGCTGCTCGAGCGCGGCGCCGCCCTCGGCGAACAGGGCGTCGACCTCGACGACGTGGACCCCCGCGTGGCGCGGGCCGAGGACCTCCCGCAGCCGCTCGGCGTGGCGGGTGCTGGTGACGATCGCGTTGAGGCCGGTGTCGGCGACCAGGAACCGGATGCGCTCGGCCGGGTAGGCGGGGTCGATCGGGACATAGGCCGCCCCGGCCTTCCACATGCCGAAGGTGGCGACCACACCGTGGTCGCTCTTGTCCAGGTAGAGCCCGACCAACTCCTGCGGTCGCACGTGGACCGGGGCACCGAGCAACCAGTGCGCGAGCTGGTTGGACCGCTCGTCGACCTCGCGGTAGGTCAGCTGCACCTCGTCGAAGACGACCGCCTCGCGGTCGGGGCCGCGGCGGGCGGCGTCCTCGAACAACTGGTTGAGCCGCTTGTCCGCCGGGAAGTCGCCGTCGGTGCCGTTCCACTGGTGCAGCCGCAGTTCCTGCTCGGTCGAGACGAGGTCGATGTCGGCGACGAGCTGGCCGGGGCGGTGCAGCAGGTGCCCGAGCACCTCGCGCGCCACGTCGAGCACCCCGGCGACGATCTTGTCCTCGAACAGCTCGCCCGCGTACGCCATCGTCCACACCAGGCGCCCGCCCGCCGCGTCGTCGCGCACCACGGCGACGAGCGGCGACGGCGGCAGGTCGGTCAGCCCGACCTCGCGGTCCACGAGGACCAGCAGGGCGTCGAAGAGGCCGCGCTGCAGCAGTTCCGGCTGCGCGAGGTACGCGCTCGGCCTGCGCACCGCGTCGTCGATCCGCCCGACCGCCTCGGCGCAGGCGAGGTCCGCCTGCTCGACGTGGTCCACCACGACGGGCAGCACCCCGGCCGCGCGCGGGTCGGCCCGGGTGGCGTCGAGGAAGGCCACCACAGTCTGGTGCCCGTGGCCGTAGGCGTGCAGGACGCTGTGCAGCGCGGTGAGGGCGAACGCGCCGAGGGAGAGGTCCCCGCCCGCGAGCACCTCCGTGAGCGCCGCGTAGTCCTGGCCGTCGACGACCAGTTCCCGCCGGTGGGTCGCCCGCACCTGGGGATCGTCGTCGCGCACCGCGACCCGGTGCCGCCACTCGTCCTTGAGCAGCATTTCCAGGTCGCACCGCTGGTCCGATATCCCGTCAATGCGGTCGCACCAGTCCGCGGCTGATTTCAGGTGTCGTGCTGACGTCATCGGGGACAATTCCTTATCGTCACGGTGTGCGACTCGGTGTGGTGGTCGTCGTGGACCCACCGGCCCGGCTGCGGCCGGGTGGAATTCGGGTGGGCCGCTATCGGTGCCCGCTCACTCGGCCATGGATTCGACGCTGTCGGCCAAGGCCGAGAGACCGAGGTCGATCTGCTCCTCGGTGATGGTCAACGGCGGTCGGAATCGCAATCCGCGCGCACCGCAGGGCAGTGCGATCACCCGGTGCCGCTCGTACATCCGGCGCAGGACCTCGTCGCGGTACGCCCCGTCGGGCAGGTCGACCGCGCACATCAGCCCGCGCCCCCTGGCGTTGCCGACGACGTCGGGGTGCTTGCCCTCGAGGGCCGCCAGGCCGTCGCGGAGGTACTCGCCGCGCCGGGCCACGGTGTCGAGCAGGCGCTCGGACTCGATCGTCTCCAGCACCCTGGTGGCGCGCACCATGTCGGCGAGGTTGCCGCCCCAGGTGGAGCTGATCCGGGAGGAGACGGCGAAGACGTTGTCGACCACCTCGTCGACGCGGCCACCACCCATCACGCCGCAGACCTGCGTCTTCTTGCCGAAGGCCACCAGGTCGGGGCGCAGTCCCAGCTGCTGGTAGGCCCAGGCGGTGCCGGTGATTCCGCACCCGGTCTGCACCTCGTCCAGCACGAACAGGGCGTCGTGGTCGTGGCAGAGCCGTTGCATGGCCAGCAGGAACCCGGCGCTGAGGTGGTTGTCGCCGCCCTCGCCCTGGATCGGCTCGGCGATGAAGCAGGCGATCATCCCGTCGGCGGCGGCGAACGCGGCCTCGGCGGCGGCCAGCGCCAGCCGCTCGGCCTCGGCGTTGGCCGCCGCGTGCGCCTCGACGGGGTGGCGCAGGGCGGGCGAGGGGATGCGCGGCCAGTCGAACTTGGGGTACCGGGCGGTCTTGGCCCACTCGGTGTTGGTCAGCGACATGGTGTAGCCGCTGCGGCCGTGGAAGGACTGCTCCAGGTGCAGGACTTGCAGGTCGTTGATGGCGTCGTCGGCCAGGCCGAGCCGCTGGGCCTTCCAGTCGAAGGCGGCCTTGAGCGCGTTCTCCACGGCCAGCGCGCCGCCGTCGACGAAAAACAGGTGCGGCAGCAGCGGATCACCGAGCACCCTGGCGAAGGTCGTCACGAACCTGGCGTACGGGACCGTGTACACGTCGGGGTTCGACGGCTTGTTCACCGCAGCCGCGGTCAGCTCCGCCAGGAACGCCGGGTCGTCCACTATGCAAGACGGGTTGCTTCCCAGCGGCGCGGAGGCGAAGAATGAGAACAGGTCGAGGTAGGAGTCGCCGCTGACGGCGTCGACGAGCCAGCTGCCCGAGCTGGCCGCGAGGTCGAGCACGATGTCGTAGCCGTCGACGAGCACGTGGGATTCGAGCGCCCCGTGCACGTCGTTCGCGTTGAGTTCGCGGGTGCCCGACGGCTCCTGCGCTGCTGTCGGCGTACTCATAGGTATGCGTCCCCCGGCATTAGCGGTCCTCGGCAGGCGTTCGCCCACTCGGCGGAACCGCCGCGTGATGTGAGTGTGGTGCTCGTGGTGAACGGCCCCCAGGGACCGAGTCGATCCACGCCTCGTGCGTCGTTCCCGGTCCTGCCGCATCCGTTCGCGAGACCGACCGCAATTCCCGTCGCACCCGGGCGTGCTTGCGATGACTAAAGCAATTCGCTCTTGGAATCAGTTGGCGTCAAGGGTTCCGCCAGTTGTCCACCTGTTTGGAGATTAACAGGGTTGACCTTGTCGGACACCGCCGATGGAGTGATGCTGAACCCGGGCCGGGGGGGGTGGCGGCGAGCCCAGCGCAAACACCGTTCGGCCATGGGAAACAGCGCTATACCCCCTATTGCCTATTGCCACCTTCGTCGGTCCTCCCCTTCCCGATGCGGCTGGTACGGTGGTCGGACCGGCCAGCAGGTCCACCTGAACCGCCCGTCGGACAGTCGAGTGGTGTCGCGTTCCGCCCCGTGCCCGATCCCCGGCGGATTCGCACCCCCGACGAATCACTTGTTTGGGGAACCGTCATGGTCGCTTCTGGTTGGGGTGCCGCCCGCGAGGGCGTGCTGTTCGACCCCACCGTGGTCAATCTCAACACCGGCTCCTGCGGCCCGCTGCCCCGCACTGTCTTCGACCGCGTCACGAACCTGCGCGCGCACCTGGCCCGCGCCCCGATGGACTTCCTGCTGCGCCGCGTGCCGGGTCTGCTCTGGGAGGCGCGAGCGCGGCTGGCCGCGTTCCTCGGTGGCGACCCGCACCGGCTGGCCTTCACCACCAACGTCACCGGGGCCGTCAACCTGGTGGCCACCGCGCTGCCGCTGGCCGGACCCGGCGAGGTCCTGCTCTCCGACCACGAGTACGCCCCGATGCGCCGGTGCTGGGAGCGGGCGGCGCGGCGGCAGGGGTTGACCGTGCGGGAGTTCGAACTGCCCGCGCGGCCGAGCGACCCGGCCGAGGTCGTCGAGGCGGCCGTGGCGGCGATGACCCCCGGCACCCGCCTGCTGTTCCTCAGCCACGTGGTCTCCTCGACCGGCGTCGTCCTGCCGGTCGCGGAGCTGTGCGAGCAGGCGCGCCGCCGCGGCATCACCACGGTTGTCGACGGCGCCCAGGCACCGGCGTTCACCGACGTGGACCTCGCCTCGATCCCGTGCGACTTCTACGCGGGCAGCGGTCACAAGTGGTTGCTCGCGCCCACCGGCACCGGTTTCCTCCACTTCGGAGCGGACGAGCGGACCGGGGCGAGCACCGCGCGGCTGCTGCGACCCACGCAGGTGAGCTGGGGGTTCGAGCCGCCCGCCGGCGCCGGTCCGCCCGACGGGCGGGACCGCTTCGGCAGTACGCCGCGGCTGCGCGAGTTCGAGTGCGAGGGCACGCGCGACATCACGCCGTGGCTGGCGGTCCCCGCCGCCCTCGACTTCCACGCCGGACTCGGTCACGATCGCATCCGGGCGCGCAGGGGCGAACTGGTCGCCTTCACCCGCGAACGCCTCACCGGCTGGCGGGGCCTGGAACCGGTCACTCCGAACCACCCCGCGCTCTCCGGCGCCATGACGGCGTTCCGGCTGCCAGAAGGCACCGACGGGGCGGAACTGCACCGCGGGCTCTGGGAGGGGTTCCGCGTGGAGGTGCCGGTCGTCGAGCGGCCGGAACAGGCGCTGCTGCGGGTGTCCACGAACTTCTACAACACCGAGGCAGAGGTGGAGCGCCTCGCCGAGGCGCTCAAGGAACTGATGCGGGCCTAGGCCGTGTCCGGTGAGTCTCGTTCGATCGGGGGTGCGGACGCGGACTCGGGGACACGGCCTGGCACCACCGGACCGGCTCGGGCAGCGGTTGTCCCCTTCACCGTGCGGCGGTTCCCGCGTCCGCCGCACCCACCCGGATGTCTGAACGACAAGCCGAACACACGAGGAGTGATCAACGTGGCGGACACGACCGTGCCGACCTTCAGCCTGGTCGAGCTGCGACAGGGCCTGCACCGGGAGGAGTTCCGCCGCTGCCTGGCCGAGAAGGGCGTCTTCCACCTGGTGGACAGCGGGCTGACCGACGCCGACCACCGAGCCGCCAGGGAAGCGGCGGTGGACTTCTTCGACAACGCCGACGAGGCGGCCAAGCAGGCGGTGACCTCACCGGTCCAGACCATTCGCCGCGGCTTCACCAGGCTGGAGTCCGAGAGCACCGCGCGCATCACCAACACCGGCCAGTACACCGACTACTCGATGTCCTACTCGATGGGGACGACCGACAACCTCTTCCCCACCCCCGAGTTCGAGGCCATCTGGACCGACTACTTCGACCGGATGTACGCCGCCGCCCGGGCCGCCGCGGAGCAGGTGCTGACCGCGGCGGGCGGCGAACCCGAGGGCGGCATGGAGTCGTTCCTGGAGTGCGAGCCCCTGCTGCGACTGCGCTCCTTCCCCGAGGTCCCCGAGGACCGGGTCGCCGAGGAGCAGCCGCTGCGGATGGCGCCGCACTACGACCTGTCGACCGTCACGCTGATCCACCAGACCCCGTGCCCCAACGGCTTCGTCAGCCTGCAGTGCGAGGTGGGCGGGGAGTTCGTGGGGCTGCCCGCCCAACCGGACGCGGTGCTGGTGTTCTGCGGGGCCATCGCCACCCTGGTGGCCGACGGCCGGGTCAAGGCACCCCGGCACCACGTGGCCGCCCCGGGCGCCGAGCAGCGGGTGGGCAGCGCCCGCACGTCCAGCGTGTTCTTCCTGCGCCCCAACCCCGACTTCGCCTTCTCCGTCCTCCGGGCCAAGGAGCTGGGCTTCGACGTGAGCCTCACCGGGGAGACCGCCACGTTCAACGACTGGATCGGCGGCAACTACATCGACATCCGCAAGACCGGTGCGACCCGCTGACCACCACCACGAACGACGAGGAGTGCCCGTGAGTCCCGCAGTCAACAGCACCGCCGACGTCCGCGCCATCGCCGAGACCGCCCTGGTGGCGTGCGGGGTCGACCTCGCCGCGGCCAAGGGCGACGACCTGACCGCCCGCACGCCGGTGACCGGCGGGCGGTTGTCCTCCCTGCGCGCCAGCTCCCCCGCCGAGGTGGACCGGGCCGTCGAGGACGCGCGCGCGGCGTTCCTGACCTGGCGCACCACCCCGGCGCCGGTGCGGGGCGCGCTGGTCAAGCGGTTCGGCGAGCTGCTCACCGAGCACAAGCGGCACCTGGCCGACCTGGTCACCGCGGAGGCGGGCAAGATCGGCTCCGAGGCGCTGGGCGAGGTGCAGGAGATGATCGACGTCTGCGACTTCGCGGTGGGTCTGTCCCGCCAGCTCTACGGCCGCACGATGCCCTCGGAGCGCCCGGGGCACCGGCTGATGGAGACCTGGCACCCGCTCGGCGTCGTCGGCGTGATCAGCGCCTTCAACTTCCCGGTCGCCGTCTGGGCCTGGAACACCACCGTGGCGCTGGTCTGCGGCGACACCGTCGTCTGGAAGCCCTCGGAGCTGACCCCGCTGACCGCGCTCGCCTGCGCCGCGCTGCTCGACCGCGCCGCCGTCGAGTCCGGCGCCCCGGCGAAGCTCAACCAGGTCGTGCTCGGCGGGGCCGATGTCGGGGAGCGGCTCGTCGATTCCCCGTTGGTGCCGCTGGTCAGCGCCACCGGCTCCACGCGCATGGGCCGGGAGGTGGGGCCGAGGGTGGCCGCAAGGTTCGGGCGCTCCCTGCTCGAACTCGGCGGCAACAACGCCGCCGTGGTGGCGCCGTCGGCCGACCTCGACCTCGTGGTGGACGCCACCGTGTTCTCCGCGGCGGGCACCGCGGGCCAGCGCTGCACCACGCTGCGCAGGCTGATCGTGCACGCCGGCGTCGTCGACACTGTCGTCGAGCGGCTGACCGCGGCCTTCGACCAACTCCCCGTCGGCGACCCGTTCCAGGACGGCACCCTGGTCGGCCCGCTGATCGGGGCGGACTCCCACACCCGGATGCGGGCCGCCCTCGACCGCGCGCGCGCCGACGGCGGCGAGGTCCGAACCGGGGGCGAGCGGTGCCTCACCGACTCGAACCCGGACGCCTACTACGTGCGGCCCGCCCTCGTGCGGATGCCCGGGCAGACCGCGGTCGTGCGCGAGGAGACCTTCGCGCCGATCCTCTACGTGCTCACCTACACCGACCTCGACGAGGCGATCCGGCTGCAGAACGACGTGCCGCAGGGGCTGTCCGCCGGGATCTTCACCCGCGACCACGGCGAGGCCGAGCGGTTCCTGGCCGCCGACGGCGCGGACTGCGGCATCGTGAACGTCAACATCGGCACCTCGGGCGCGGAGATCGGCGGCGCGTTCGGCGGTGAGAAGGAGACCGGCGGCGGGCGCGAGTCCGGCTCCGACGCCTGGCGCGCCTACATGCGCCGGGCCACCAACACCGTGAACCACTCCGGCAGGGTCGCCTTGGCCCAGGGCGTCGATTTCTCCCGATAGGACAGCGAACGAACCGGAACCGTTGCCGAACAGCGGTTCCGGGTCATCGGCGCACTCCGCGCAGCGCAGGTCCGCCACTCGATCAGGGGGAATGTCCTACCATGGCTGGGAAGTCCGTCAAGACCGCGTTGGCGCTCGCGTGCATCGCGCAGTTCCTGGTGTTGTTCGACATGTCGGTGATCACCGTCGCGCTGCCGTCGATGCAGGAGGACCTCGGCGTCGGCCCCGGCGTGCTGCAGTGGGTGGTGAACGCCTACACCCTGTCCTTCGCCGCCCTACTGCTGCTGGGAGGGCGGCTGGCCGACCTCTACGGGCACCGGCGGGTGTTCGTGGCCGGGCTCGCGGTGTTCACCGCCGCCAGCCTCGTCGGCGGGGTCGCGACCTCGCCTGCGGTGCTGATCGCGGCGCGGGCGGCGCAGGGCGTCGGCGCGGCCGTGCTCGCCCCGCTCGCGCTGACCATGATCACCACAACCTTCCCCGAGGGGGCCAAGCGCACCAGGGCGATGACGATCTCCACCGCGGTCAGCCTGGTCGGCGGGGCGGCGGGCAACCTGCTCGGCGGCGTGATCACCGAGTACCTGACCTGGCGGTCGGTGCTGCTGGTCAACGTGCCGATCGGGATCCCGGTGATCTGGTTCGCGCTGCGGGCGCTGTCCGAGCGCACCGACCGGTCGCACCGCGCCCGGCTCGACCTGCCCGGCGCGGTGCTGGCCACCGCCGGGCTGACGCTGCTCACCTTCGGCGCCTCGCAGACCCACGCGCACGCCTGGACCGACCCGGCCGCGGCGGTGCCGCTGCTCGGCGGGGTCGCCGCGCTCGCTGCGTTCGTGCTGGTGGAAGCCCGGTTCGCCGCGGCCCCGCTGATCCCGCCCCGGCTTTTCGGGTTGCCCGGCATCGCCTGGGGCAACGTCGCGATGCTGCTGGCCGGGGCCAGCCAGGTGCCCGTCTGGTACTTCCTGACCCTGACCATGCAGGACGTCCTGCGCTACGACGCCGCGCAGACCGGCGCGGGGTTCCTGCCGCACGCGGTGCTGATGCTCGCCGTCGGGTTGCGCCTGACACCGGTGCTGATGCGGCACCTGCAGGCCAAGGTGGTCATCTCCCTCGGCGGTGTCCTCGGGGCGATCGGCTTCTGGTGGCAGAGCACCATCACCCCGGACAGCGACTACCTGACCGGCGTCCTCGGCCCCGCGGTGCTGATCTCGCTCGCGGGCGGGCTGATCGGCACCCCGCTGGCACGCACGGTCACCTCCGGCGTCACGGTGGCGGACGCGGGCGCCGCCTCGGGGCTGATGAACACCACGAGGCAGTTCGGCGGCGCACTCGGCCTGGCCGTCCTGATCACCCTCACCACCGCCAACAGCACGGCCGCGCCCGCCGCGCTGGCCGACAGCTACGGGAACGCGTTCCTGGGCATCGCCGCGGTCATGCTCGCGTTGGCCGTCATCGCCCCCGTGCTGCCCGCGCTGCGCGACGCCCCCCTCGACGCGGTGCCGCCCCGGGCCGCCGAATCCACGAGGGTCTGATCGGGGCGGAACCGTTGGTGGGCAACGGATCCACGGCCAGGGCGGCGCGGGCCCGCGCGGACCGGACGGGTCAGGGTGGGCCGGTCCCTCGGTACTGTCGGATCAGTGTCCACCACGCCGAAGACCGCGAGAGGCGCACGACGATCGGCCTCGCGCCGGTGCTGGTGTTCCTCGCGAGCCTGGCGACGGGCCTCGTCGGGCCCCGGTGGCTGACCGTCCCGCTGTCCGCGCTCGCGCCCACCGAGGCCATCGCCGGTCAGCCCAGGGAAATCCTCATCGAGGACCCGATTGCGCGCCACCGCACAACAGCGGGGTGTCCGGCTGTGCGCGCAGGACGGCAAGCGCAGCGTGGCCCAGCAGCAGCGCGAGTTCGCCGAGGCCGTGCGCAAGTTCGGCGCCCGCGAACTGGCCTCGCGCTACGTGCTGCAACCGGAGGAGTCTATGCACGTGCAGGGCATCGCCGTGGACGTGCCACCGCTGTCGGCCGCGGCCCGGGTGGAGCGCGAGGGCGCCCCCTGGGCTGGTGCCGCCGCTACGAGAACGAACCCTGGCACTTCGAGTACGACGCGGGCGACGTGAGCGCGGGCTGCCCAGCCCTCCTCCCGAGCGCCACCGGCGGCTGACCCCGGGCGCCGCGCAAAGGTGCTGTCGCGAACACGGGCTTTCGAAGTACCGCCTGGGGAGTGTCCGGTGAGGGGCATCGGAGCCGGAGGAGGATCACCGAACCTGCTGGTGCGCTCGACCAGGGTCGCCACGGCCGACCTGCCGCCCTTCCCGATCACCAGATCCCCCTCCCGGTGACCAGGCACGGCACGCCCTTGCACCTCGTCGGGCGCTCGTCGATGTAGCGGGGCTCCCGGATCCGCGGCGCCGGGGCCGGACGTGGACCGGTGCGCCGGGTGCGGCCGGTGCGGCCGGTGCGTAACGCGATCAACCACCCCACGCGACACGACCGACGGATCACGACCGATCCGCGCCGCGATGTCCTTGAACTCCAACAACTCCACCAGGCCCCGGGAGATCTCCTCCCGATCGGCCAACGTCACCATCTCCCGCACGACAGGGAATCCTTCCCCCACCGATCGCCAAGATCACCTGCCACGACCGCCTGAACCTGCCGGAACGAAGGGACTGTAAAAGTTCGGTGTAACTCCCGATCATGGAAGTGCACCTGATGACCGACATGATGTCCGGCGTGGAGAACGCTGAGAACTCGAACCCCGGGACCGGCCTGGACGAGCAGCTCGTGGCGCAGCTGGTGAGCCGCGCGAAGGCCGGTGGGCCGGCGCTGACCGGTGAGGGCGGGGTGCTGGCGCAGCTGACCAAGCGGCTGCCGGAGTCCGCGCTCGAGGGCGAGATCACCGACCACCTCGGCTGTGACAAGCACGACCCGGCCGGCCGCGAAGGGCCGCACGTCACCGACCGGATGGTCGAAGACCTCCTGACCGCCCTCCGGCAACGCTGGGAGCAGGACGGGGGCTGGTCATGGGACGAACGTCTCAGCCAGGCCGAGACAGCGGCATGAACCCTTCGGATTCGCGTCTGTGGTCAGCAGAACCTGCTCCCCGAAACGGTCAACGGCCTGCCGACAAAAATCATCGGCAGGCCGTTGACCAGTCCAAACACACTGTGGGCGATACTGGGATCGAACCAGTGACCTCTTCGGTGTGAACGAAGCGCTCTCCCCCTGAGCTAATCGCCCGTGGTACGAACTTTCACGAAATCCGGGGGTGGACTCGTGGTGCGCGATACTGGGATTGAACCAGTGACCTCTTCCGTGTCAGGGAAGCGCTCTCCCGCTGAGCTAATCGCGCGCTGCGGAACTTCGTACTGACAGAAGCATATCGGACGCCGCGAGCCGGTTTGCGGGGGGTCCGGTGTGCCGAAACCGCCTGGCAGGAGCAGTCCGGAGCGGGCACACTGCGAGGGACGTCCGTGTTCGTCCCGGCCGTCCCGGCCGACCAGGAGACTCCCACCCCGATGACCGAAACCATGTCCACTCCGCCCGCCGATGTGAACCGCGCCCCGGCGCGCTCGGGAGTCCTCATCGGGATTCTCGTGCTTTCCGCGTTCGTGATGATCCTGAACGAGACGATCCTGAGCGTCGCGCTGCGCGACCTGACCGTCGACCTCCGGGTGCCGACGACGACCGTGCAGTGGCTGACCAGCGGGTTCCTGCTGACCATGGCCGTCGTCATTCCCACGACCGGGTTCATGCTGGAACGGTTTTCGCCGCGGCAGGTGTTCCTGTTCTCGCTGTCGGCGTTCACCCTGGGCACGGTGCTCAGCGCGGTCGCGCCCGGGTTCGGGCTGCTGATGACCGGGCGGGTGGTGCAGGCGTGCGGCACGGCGGTGATGCTGCCGCTGCTGATGACGACGGTGATGCGGCTGGTGCCGGCTGAGCGGCGCGGCGCGACGATGGGCACGATCACGATCGTGATCGCGGTGGCGCCGGCGATCGGGCCGACCATCGGCGGTGCGGTGCTGTCGTCGCTGGGCTGGCGCTGGATGTTCTGGATCGTGCTGCCGCTGTCGGTGGCCGCGCTGGTGGCCGGTGGTCTTCTGCTGCGGCTCGGCAGCGAACGCCGCCGGGTGCCGCTGGACCTGCCGTCGGTGCTGTTGTCGGCGATCGGGTTCGGCGGGGTGCTGTACGGCCTGTCGTCGGGTGGGGAGCAGGCCGGGGCCGGGCCGCTGGTGCCGGGGTGGGTGCCGGTCGTCGCCGGGGTCGCCGCTTTGGTGGTGTTCACCTGGCGGCAGCTGCGGCTGCAGCGCCGGGACCGGGCGTTGCTGGATCTGCGGCCGTTCACCCACCGCAGCTTCGTGGTCGCGCTGGTGCTGACGGCGTTGCTGTTCGTGTGCCTGATCGGCGCCGCGGCGATCCTGCTGCCGCTGTACCTGCAGACGGTGCTGCACACCAGCACGTTCGTCAGCGGGCTGGTCCTGCTGCCCGGCGGGTTGGTGCTGGGTTTGCTGGGCCGCCCGGTCGGCGCGCTGTTCGACAAGGTCGGCGGGCGCCCGCTCGTCATCCCCGGCGCGGCGGCGATGGCGGCTTCGCTGTGGCTGTTCGCGGTGCTGGGGCCGGATTCGCCGCTGATCGCGGTGATCGGGATCCACGTGCTGATGATGGCCGGGCTCGGGTTGATGATGACGCCGCTGTTCACCGAGTCGCTCGGCGTGCTGCCCGAACACCTGTACTCGCACGGCAGCGCGATCCTTTCGACGCTGCAGCAGGTGGCCGGCGCGCTCGGCACGGCGGTGTTCATCAGCGTGGCGACACTGGGCAGCCACGACGCCGCGGCCACCGGCCCGGACGCCGCGGGCCTGCGAGCGGCGTTCGCCGTCGCCGGGATCGTCGGGCTGGTCACCTTCGCGGGCAGCTGGCTGATCCGGCGCGGGCCGACGGTGGCCGCGTCCACTTCGGTGCACTGAGGAAGCCCGCTTCCCTTCCGGGTCCACAAGGGACAGCCGGGCGGGCGGCGGACCTGCCGTCTGTCGTCCGGCCGGGTCAGGAAGCGGGGGTCACCGGGGCGAGGAGGAGGCCGGTGATCGCGTCGATCAGGCCCGTGCCCGCGTCGTTCCAGCTCGCGCGGGGGGTGGGGGTGCCCTCGGCCAGCGCGCGCTCGCGCTCGGCCGTCATGTGGATCATCAGCTGGCGGGCCATGTCGCCGCGCTCGGCGCGGACTTCGGGCGGGAGGCCGTCCAGGCAGCGGTTGAGTCCTTCGACCGCGCGGGCCAGCGCCGGCGAGGCCAGCGACTCCTCCTCGAGGATCGCCCGCAGCGCCGGGTCGGTCATCACCTGGGCACTGAACCGCGCGAACCACGTCGGGGAACCCAGTTCGTGCAGGTAGCTCGTCGACGGGCGGACCAGGCAGGCCACCCAGTCGCGCAGGTCGCCGTCGCCGTCAATGGCGTCGACGAGCTCCGCGCGCAACCGCTCGATCCGGCCGGAGTGCCGGCGGGCGATCGCGCGGACCAGGTCCACTTTGGTGCCGAAGTGGTAGTTGACCGCGGCGTTGTTGCCTTGCCCGGCCGCCTCGCTGATGTGCCGGTTGGACACCGCGTGCACCCCGTGCTCGGCGAACAACCGCTCCGCCGTCACGAGGATGGTCTCCCGCGTGGCACTCGCGCGATCCGCCTTGACGTTCATCCACCCACCCGGTCACCCGACGCTCTGCCGGACCCCACCTTACGGATGCCGTTACCGGAGCCGTCCCAGCCACGCCCGCGCCTCGGCCAGGTAGCGGCGGCTGAACTCGATCGACGGCGCCCACGCTTCGAACCCGTGCGGCCCGCCGGGCACGACGTGCAGCGTCGTGCCGACGCCGGCCGCGCGCAGCCGCCGGGCGTACGCGGCGGCTTCGTCGTGGAACAGGTCGATGTCCCCGACGCCGATCCAGGTGTCCGGCAGCCCGGTGACGTCGTTCCGGCGCGCGGGCACCGCGTAGAGCGGCACGACTGGCGCGCCCGGTTCGGTCCCGAGGTAGGAGCGCCAGCCGAAGCGGTTGAGGCGGTTGTCCCAGACGCGGTGCCCGGCGTCGTCGAGGCCGCGCCGCGCGGCGGTGCGGTCGTCGAGCATCGGGCAGAACAGCCACTGCGCCCGCGGCCGCTCGCCCTCGTCGTGCAGCCGCTGCACGAGTGCCGCCGCGAGCCCGCCGCCGGCGCTCTGCCCGCCGACGACCACCCGCTCCGCGTCGACGTGGCTCCGCAGCCACGTCCAGGCGGCGTGGCAGTCGTCGAGCGCCGCCGGGTACGGGTTCTCCGGCGCGAGGCGGTACTCCGCCGACACGACGGTGATGCCGAGCTCGTCCGCCGTCCCGGCGCAGAACCGGTCGTCCTGGGCCGCGCCGCCGATGACCAGGCCGCCGCCGTGGATCCACAACAGCGTGAGGTCGGACCGGGGCGTCCGCGGCCGGTACACGCGCAGGCCGGGGTGCAGCTCGACGGCGACGTCCGGCAGCGACGGCGGCCGCATCCGCGCGCCCGCCGCCCGCAGCAGGCGCCGCACCCAGGCGCGCTCCAGCGGCAGGCGCGGCATCCGCCGGACGCGGCCACGCAGTTCGGGCGCCACCGCGGACAGCGGCACGGTCATGATCGCGGCCGGTCGCGGGAAGAGTGGACCGGCGGTTCCGTGGTGGTCATGACGGCAGCATACCCCCGCTTTAAGTCAATCACTTGAGTTAATTCACTCACAGGTGGCGAAATCCCGGTGCTGCCTGGCCGCCGGGCCACTGGCCGCCCGCCCGGCCGGTTCCTAACGTCGAGCTCGTGATCCAGATCCTGGCGCCGATCCTCATCGGCCTCGGCTACGTCCTGCTCAGCTCGCTGATCCCGGAACGGCACCGGCAGCGCTTCAACGCCGTGCTGGTGGGCGGCGCGGGCGCGGCCTACCTCTCCGGCGGCGCGCTCGGGCCGTGGGAGCTGGTGTTCTGCGCGGTGCTGACCTACGTCGCGTTCCGCGGGCTCGGCTCGTGGACGTTCATCGGCATCGGCTGGCTGCTGCACACCGGCTGGGACGTCGTCCACCACCTCAAGGGCCAGCCGATCCTGCCGTTCGCCCACGACTCGTCGTTCGGCTGCGCGATCTGCGACCCGGTCATCGCGATCTGGTGCTTCACCGGCGGCCGGTCGGTCCTGGCGTGGCGGCGGGTTGGCGCGCCGCCGCCGGGGGTACCCGGGTGACATGAGCGCCGACGTCGAACGCGCCGCGCACGCCTACTGCCCCCGGTGCACCCCGGACCCGCGCCCCGGGGACGTGCTCACGGCACTGTGCGGCGCCCGCCACCCGTACCACGGCCGCCGCGACCGGCCGGTCAACACCTGCCCCGCCTGCGTGGCACTGGCCTCGGCGAACGTCTACGCCTGCGGCCACCCGGGCGCCTGAACGCCGAAAGCCGCCCCGGAGAACTTCTCCCGGGGCGGCTTTCCGCGAGCTCAGGTCACGCAGCCAGCGAGGACAGCGGCACCGCGAACACCGCGCGGCCGCACACCTGGTTCTTCGCCGTGCAGTCGGCCGTCGACCACTCGGACTGGGACCACACCAGACCGGTCGACCAGTCGTAGGTCAGGGCCTCCGGGTGGACCGCCCAGCAGGCCGTCGTGCCGGTGCCGCAGGTCGCCGAGCTGCTCTTCGCCGTCGTCTGGGTCCAGAGCTGGCCGTTGATCGTCGCCGAGCTGTGGGCCACGTACCACTTGCCGTTGTTGGACAGCACGCCCTGCATGTTGCCCACCGAGCTGCGGACCGCCTCGGTCGCGGCCACCGTGCCCGACGACGCGGCCAGCAGGTAGTCCGTGCCCATCGGGTAGCGGTAGAGGCGGCCGTGGCGGCTCTGGTCCGAGAAGTACTCCGTCGTCACGACGCTGGCCGGGGTGGTGCTGCGGTCCAGCGACATCGACGAGAAGCACGGCACACCCGTGTCGGACGACATGCTGCAGGTGCCGCCGGCGTAGGTGTAGTAGCCGATCTGCATCATCGCGTACTTGTAGGTGTAGGCGGCGTACCCGCCCGAGGTCTTGCCGATCGCGTTCGACGTCGTGTCGGTCAGCTGCAGGATGTGCTTGGTGCTGAAGACGCGGATGGCGGTCGAGGTGCTGCCCTCGGCCGTCACGTAGATCTTGTCGCCGTACCAGGCCATCCCGCCCATGTGCGCCTGCGCGGCGGAGAAGCTGCTGCCGGTGCTGTTGGGCACGCCGAGGTACATCATCCGGTACGACGGCTTGGCGGGGTCGTTGTAGTTGATCGCCTGGATCCGCGCGTCGTTGTAGCGGCCGAGCGCGTCGGTGCCGTGCCAGCCGGACAGGATGACCTTGTCCTCGCCCCACTTGCCGTCGTTGTCGGCGTCACCGGAGGTCGTGATGCCCTGGGGGCTCCACGTCGTCGTCCCGGCGCGGTCGGCGTCCCAGCACATCGCCTTGGTGGCCACCGGCGCCTTCGGCAGCGAGGCCTTTTCCGCGGCGGTGCAGCCGGTCATGTCGTAGCTGGTGTCGTTGACGACGGTGTTGAGGCTGACGTTCGGAAGCGCGTTGTCCAGCGCGGTCAACGCGGCGGCCGGCGTGGCGTGCCACACGAGGCTCTGCTTGGTCGTCGTCGTCAGCGGATCGCTGTAGGCGGCGCCGGCCGTCCCGGGCAGCGCCAGCGCGCCGGCCGCCACGGCCAGCGCGAGCAGGATCACTTTCGGAGTTCGCATGGGAGAAAGTACGCCAGCCGGTGGTCCAAAATCCATACACCGGCCTTGTACGCCTCTTGTATCCGCGACCGTCCTTTGTGGATCCTGCCCGCGCCGCCGGACCCGGTTACCGCCCGAGCGCCTCGGCCAAGACCGCCCGAAGCGGCGTCGCCGGACGCCCCAGCACGGCTTCGAGCTCCGGCCCGGCCGTCGCGAACTCGCCGCGCCGGGCGGCCCGGAACATGCCGAGCAGCAGCTCCGCCTGCGGCGCCGGGACGCCGTGCCCGGTCAGCGTGGCCACCCAGGCCTCGTCGGAGACCACCACCCGCCGGACGGGACGCCCGGTGAGGCCGGTGAGCAGGGCGGCGACGTCCTGCAGGTCGAGGGCCACCGGCGCGGTCAACGGCGGCGTCGGCCCGTCGAACCGGCCCTCGTCGGCGAGGATGATCGCCGCCGCTTCGGCGAGGTCGGCGTGCGCCGTCCAGGACACCGGCCCGTCGGCCGGGGCGGCCAGCTCACCGGTCTCCAGCGCCGCACCCAGCAGCAGCGGCACCGTACTGGCGTAGAACCCGTTGCGGAGTGCGGTGAACGGCGCCCCTTCGAGCCGGCGCTCGGTCGCGGCGTGGTCGGCCATGGGCGCGAACACCGAATCGGCGGCCGCACCCTGGTGGCTGGTGTAGAGGACGCGCTTCGCTCCCGCTTCGCGCGCGGCTTCGATCGCCGAGACGTGGTGGGCCACGGCCTCGTCGCCCGACTCGTCCGTCGAAACGACGAGGACCTGCGCCGCCCCCTCGAACGCCTCGGCGAGCGAGCCCGGGTCGGCGAAGTCCCCACGCCGGACGCGGACGCCCCGTGCCGAGAGCTGCGCGGCCCGGCCGGGCTCCCGGACGCTGACCCCGATCTCGGCGGCCGGAACCCGCTCGAGCAGCCGCTCGGCGATCCGGGAACCGAGCTTCCCGGTTCCCCCGGTGATGACGATCATGGTGCTCCCCTTCGTGGATGTTCACGCTGATAGTAACCAGGTTAGCATCATTGATACCAGGAGTGAGTTAACACTGGAATCAGTTCGGGCGAGCCGCCCAGCATGGCCGCACCACGGCGGCCACGCAAGTACCGGTAAGCCGTTGACCCTTAACGGGATTGAGCTTTTCGGGCACATTCTTGTGTGTCGCGTAACAACTTTCCGGCTCCGCGCGCCATACCGGACGGCGTCCGCGCCAGTCCGGTCCCCGCCGCACGAGGAGTTCGTGATGGGTTTTTGTCGTTTCCCGGTCCTGCGAAGATCAAGACGCGCACTGGCGGCGGGGGTGGTCGTACCCGTCGCCGGTGCCCTCGCGGTGGCCGTCGCCGCCGCGGCCCCCGCCGTCGCCGCCGTGCCCGCCGGCTTCACCGACACGGTCGCCATCGGCGGTCTCAGCTCGCCGACCGCCGCCGCGTTCGCGCCCGACGGGCGGGTGTTCGTCGCGGAGAAGAGCGGCCTGGTCAAGGTGTTCGACTCCCTCGCCGATCCGACGGCGACGGTGTTCGCCGACCTCCGCACCCCGACCCAGGACTTCTGGGACCGCGGGCTGCTCGGGCTGGCGGTCGACCCGGCCTTCCCCGCCCGGCCGTACGTCTACGTCTCCTACACCCTCGACGCCCTCCCGGGCGGCACCGCGCCGAGGTGGGGCGACACCTGCCCGACACCGCCGGGCGCGACCGACCAGGGCTGTGTCGTGACCGGCCGGGTCTCCCAGCTGACCATGGGCGCGGCCGGGACGGCGGTGAGTGAGAAACCCCTGGTCACCGGCTGGTGCCAGCAGTACCCCAGTCATTCGGTCGGCTCACTGGCCTTCGGCCCGGACGGCGCCCTCTACGCGGGCGGCGGCGACGGCGCCAGCTTCAACTTCGCCGACTACGGCCAGGTCGGCAACCCCTGCGCCGACCCGCCCTCGCCGGCCGGCACGAACCTCGCCCCGCCGTCGGCCGAAGGCGGGGCGCTGCGGTCGCAGTCCCCGCGCCGCGCCGCCGGGCAGCCCGTGCTGCTCAACGGCGCCATCCTGCGCATCGACCCCGACACCGGCGCCGGCCTGCCCGGCAACCCCTTCGCGAGCAGCACCGACGCCAACGCCCGCCGGGTGATCGCCTACGGCTCGCGCAACCAGTTCCGCTTCGGGTTCCGGCCGGGCACCGGGGAACTGTGGTCCGGTGACGTCGGCTGGAACACCTGGGAAGAGATCAACCGCATCGCGAACGTCGGCGACGGCGTGGCCGAGAACTTCGGCTGGCCCTGCTTCGAAGGCACCGGCCGCCAGGCCGGCTACGACGGCGCGAACCTCGACCGCTGCGAATCGCTGTACTCGGCGGGCGGGCAGACCGCGCCGTACTACGCCTACAACCACGCCGCCAAGGTCGTGGCGACCGACCCGTGTCCCACCGGGGGTTCCTCGATCAGCGGGATCGCCTTCGAGTCGGGCAGCAACTACCCGGCCGAGTACGCCGGCGCGCTGTTCTTCGCCGATTCCTCCCGCGGCTGCATCTGGGCGATGCAGACCGTCTCCGGCCAGCCCAGTCCCAGCAAGCTGGTGCCCTTCGTGACCGGCGCCGGCACGCCGGTGCAGGTGCTCACCGGTCCCGGCGGCGACCTGTTCTACGTCGCGCTGGGTGCCGGCGAACTGCGCCGGGTCGGCTACGCGGGCGGCACCAACCGGCCGCCGGTCGCCGTGGCCACGGCGACACCGTCCAGCGGGCCGGCGCCGCTGACCGTCCAGTTCGACGGAACCGGTTCCACCGACCCGGACGCCGGTGACACGCTTTCCTACGCCTGGGACCTCGACGCGGATGGTGCCTACGACGACTCCTCGGCCGCGCGGCCGACCCGCACCTACACCGCCGCGGCGACGGTCGACGCCGGGCTGCGGGTGACCGACTCCCACGGCGCGTCGGCGACCACGACGGTCCGGGTGACCGTCGGGACCCCGGCCGGGCTCGACCCGGTGCCGGTCATCGACACCCCGGCCGGCACGCTGACCTGGTCGGTCGGGCAGACGGTGCCGTTCTCCGGCCGCGCCGTCGACGCCCAGGACGGCGAACTGCCGCCCTCGGCCCTGTCCTGGCGGCTCGCCATCCGGCACTGCGCGGCCAACGGCACCTGCCACACCCACAACGTCCAGGACTTCCCCGGCACCGCCGCGGGGTCGTTCGTCGCGCCGGACCACGAATACCCGTCGCACCTGCAGCTGACGCTGACCGCGACGGACTCGACGGGCCGCACCGGGTCCAAGACGATCGACCTCCAGCCGAAGACGGTGACGCTGAACTTCACCTCGAGCCCCAGCCAGGCGATGCTCACCGTGGGCGGGACCCAGCAGCGGACGCCGTTCTCGCGGACGGTGATCGCCGGATCCAGCAACTCGATCAGCGCGAACAGCCCGCAGAACCTGCCCCCGCTGAACATGAAGTACGCCTTCACCAGCTGGGCGCACGGCGGGGCGCGGACGCAGAACGTCGTCGCGCCGGCGGCGGGCGCGACCTACCAGGCGAACTACCGGCTCTGCTGGCTGCTGCAGCCCTGCTGAGCGGGATGACCCGGCGCCACGCGGCGCCGGGTCATTCCCCGGCGTTCTTCGTCTTCTCGGCCTTCTTGGACTCTTTCGCGGATTCCTTCGCGGCCTTGGACGACTCCTTCGCCGCCTGCTTGGACGACTTCGCGGCTTCCTTGTCCGGGTTGTTGCCGACCCCGTTGCCGTTGTTGCCGTTCCCGTTCCCGTTGCCGTTGTTGCCGTTTCCGGTGCCCGTCGCCGCCGGCTGCCCGGATTCCGCGGTCCCCGCCGGCTCGCCCGCCGGTTGCCCGCCCGCCGGTTCCCCGCCCGGGGTGACGGCCGCGGGCGTGCCCGTCCCGGCCGAGGCCGGCGCGACGCCGCCCGGCAGGACGCCGGGACGCGAGCCGGCCTGCGGCCCGGTCCGGACGGGCTGGGTCGTCCCCTCGCCGCCGGACAGCGGCGGCGGGGCGTCACTGGACGTGCTCGCGCCGATCGTCACCGTCGTGACCAGCGCCGCGCCCGCGGCCGCCACCTTCGCCGCCGTGGCCCACGACAGGGCGGACACGCCCGTACCGGTGGCACCGGCGGCAGCCCCCGAGGTGGCGAGCGAGCCGGTGGTGGACAACCACTGCGAGACGATCGGGATGCCGAGGATGAGGGGGGCCACCGCGGCGGGCAGTTCCTGGTTGAGCCGGCGGAGCCCGTCGGCCAGCTCCCGGCAGTCCGGGCAGCGGTCGAGGTGGGCGGCGACCCGGTGCTTCTTGTGGTCGGAGATGCCGTCACGCACCCACCGGGCGAGCTGGCCCGAGACGTTCCGGCAGTTGCGCCGCCGCGCTTCGGGCACGTGCTGGTCCAGGTAGGCCTGGCGCAGCCCCTCCCGGGCGCGGTAGGCCAGCGCGGCCACTCCGTTCGGCGTCATCCCGAGGTCCTCGGCGATCCGCGCGGGCGACTCGCCGTCGATCTCGGTCCGCCACAGCACCGTCCGCCACCGCTCGGGCAGGCTCGCGAACGCGTCCGCGGCGACCGTGGCGTGCAGCCGGCTGCCGACCGGCTCGTCGCTGCCCGCACCCGGCAGGACGTCCGGCACCTCGGCCACCAGTGAGACGGCCGAGTCACGACGGCGCCAGCTGATCATCGTGTTCCGGATGGTCGTCAGCAGGTACGGCCGGAAATCCTCGTCCGGCCCCTCGCCGGAACGCAGGATCCGCAGCACGCGGGTGAATCCTTCGGCGATCAGGTCGTCCCGCTCCGCCTGGTCGGCCGCGATCGCGGCGGCCACCCGGCGGGCGGCGGCGAGGTGCCGGTCGTAGAGCTCGCCGTAGGCCGCGATGTCGCCACCACGGACTGCCGCGATCAAGGCCGCGTCGGTCGGGACGTCCGTCGTCCCGGCCACCGCCGGCGCCACTTCGGTCACCACTCCCCCTCGCCGTGCGCATGCACGTGCAGAACGTCCCGAGATAGTCGCGCAACGAGTGACACCAGCGCAAGGTTGCGGCGCGGAAAGCACTTTCCCCGATTTGCCTTCGTCGAGTGCCGGGGACGTGGACTTGTCACATCCCTGAGCGTTCCCGGGTGGCTTCCCGCCGGTTCGCGGACACGGCGTTGCCCCCGCCATTACCGGCGAGTAGAAGACAACGGTGGTGGCTGTCCGGCCACCACCCACAAGTCCGATGTGGACGGTACGCGAGCCGGGAGCCGCTCGGCGTGCCGTCGACCATCAGAAGGGTTTACCCATGCGCAGAGCCCTGCTCGTGCTGCTGACCGTGCTCCTGCCGTCCGTCCTGATCACCCCGGCCGCACAGGCCCGGCCGTCCGCCGCCGCCGCCGCCCCCACCGTCACGGCGATCCCCGCGAACGCCGGACGGGGCTGGCCGGTCAGCGGCTCACAAGGCGTCCTGGACCTCGCCGGCCGCGGGTACGTCGAAGAGGAGTACCTGCTTTCCGGCCAGGCCGACACGTTCGACCAGGTGGGCCTGTGGACCGAAGACGGCCGCTGGACCACCCGCGTGGCCACCACCGGCAACCCGTACACGACCCGGATGGTCGTGGTGCGGCCGCGCGATGCCGCCCGGTTCAACGGCACCGTCGTGATCGAGTGGCTCAACGTCAGCTTCGGCGTCGACATCCCGGTGGACTTCTCGCAGTCCTACGAACACTTCATCCGCGAGGGCTACACCTACGTCGGCTTGACGACCCAGAAAGCCGGTGCCGACAAGCTCAAGAGCCTCGACCCCGCGCGGTACGCCGCGGTGAACCTCAGCGGTGACGCGCTCTCCTACGACATCTTCGCCCAGGCCGCCCAGGCGGTCCGGGCGAACCCGCAGCTGCTCGGCGGCCGGACGCCGTCGGTCGTGCTGGGCAGCGGGCACTCGCAGTCCGCGCTCCGGATGACCACCTACGCGAACGCGATCCAGCCGGTGCGGCGCAGCCACGACGGCTTCATGGTCCACGGCCGGGCCGCGCTCGCGGCGCCGATCGGCGACGGCGTCGTCGGCCCGCTGTCGGCCCGGATCCGCACCGACCTCGGCGTCCCGGTGTTCGTGCTGCAGTCGGAGACCGACGTCATCGCCTCGGCCTCGGTCCGGCAGGACACCGCCCGCGTGCGCACGTGGGAGGTCGCCGGCACCGCACACGCCGACCAGTACGGCCTGAACCTGTACAACGCCGCCAACGCCCGCGACAAGTCGATCAACGGCGGCGCCCCGACGACGTGTGACAAGCCGGTCAACAGCATGACGTCCCGCTACGCGGAGAACACGGCGTTCCGCTACCTGGACCGCTGGGCGCGCGGCGGCGCGGCCCCGCCCACCGCGGCCCCGATCTCGATGCTGTTCAACCTCATCATCCTGCGCGACGCCGACCAGAACGCCCTCGGCGGCGTCCGGCTGCCCGACCTCGACGTGCCGGTGGCGTCCTACTCGCCCAACAACAGCGGCGGCAACGTGCCGGGTGCGTGCCTGCTGCTGGGCACGACCACGCCGCTGACGCCGGACCGGATCCGGCAGCTCTACCCGGACCACGCCACCTACGTCGCCAAGTTCACCGCGGCGGCGGACCGGACCGTGCGGTCGGGCTACCTGCTGCCGGCCGACCGCGACGAGGCCGTGGCCAGGGCACAGGCGGCACCGGTGCCGTAACCGTCCACAAAGGAATTGCCCGGGCGAGCCCGTCCGGTCCGGGGCGGGCTCGCCGTCGAAACCGCCGAAACACCCCCTCGCCACCGCCGTTCTCGCTACCCTGGCCCTCCGATTCCGAACGATTGAAGTTCCGAACAGACGAGGAGGTGGCGATGCGGTTCAAGGCTTTGCGCGTCGCGGCCGCGGCAGTGGTTGCCCTGTCGCTGGCCGTGCCCGCCCAAGCCAGCCCGCGGTCCGATCAACCGGTTTCGCTGGGGGGCAAGAAGGTTCTGCTGGTCAACGACGATTCGGTGCAGGCGGCGAAGCCCGACGGCTCGGACGGGCGGGGCATCTACGTGCTCCGGCAGGCGTTGTGCCGGGCCGGAGCCGACGTGGCGATCGTCGGCCCGTGGGCGTCACAGGGCGCGAAGAGCCGGTCGACGGCGGGGTCTCCCTCGGCGTCCGTGGCGCCGCCACTGGCGGTGCCGGCCGAGTTCGCCGCCGACTGCGCGAACGCGCCGGGGCGCGGGCTGGTGCTGGGCGCCTGCCAGGGCAGCGCCCCGTGCGTTCCCGGCAGCCCGTCGATCACCCCGGCGGACGTGGTCGAGCTCGCGCTGACCGGTGTCCTGCCGCAGCGGCTCGGCTGGACCAAGGGCCCGGACCTGGTCGTTTCCGGCGTCAACGCGGGCCCGAACACCGACATCTCGATCAACCTGTCCGGCACGGTCGGCGCGGCCACCGCGGCGGTCGAGCGGGGCGTGCCGACGGTGGCGGTCAGCGCGGGCACCCGCGTGGCACCCCCGCCGTCGACGGAAACCTACGCGGCCGCGGCCGACGTCGTCGTCAAGCTGCTGGCGTCGCCCCGGATGTGGACCCTCGTGCGGGACATGGTGCTGGTGAACGTGAACCAGCCGGACGTCACGCCGGGATCCGGGCCGTCGCCGGTGCGCTGGACGAAGGTCGGCCGGGTGGCGCAGGGCCGGGTGACGTACGTGCCGGCGGGCGACGGGACCTACCAGCTGTCCTACAACCCGGTCACGCCCGCGCCGGAGTTCGAGCCCGACAGCGACACGAAGGCCCTGTTCGACGGGTACGTGAGCGTGTCGGCGGTCGCCGTCAACCGCGGCTACACCGGCCGCCTGCCCGGCTGAGGGCAGCCCGCGGAGGACGCGTCACGACGCGGCGCGTCCTCCGCGGCGCTGAAACCTGTTCCACCACGTCGCCCACCTGACAAACGCGACCTGATCGCCGTATCTTGCCGGAAACAGTAACGTGTTCTAGTCTGGCGCCGTGGAAGGGACCGGGATGGACGAGCAGGCGATGCGGTATCCGAACCACCTCGGCCACCTGGTCGTCTCGGCGCTGAAACGCCACCGGGACAAGCCGGTCATGGTGCTGGGCGAGACCACGATGACCGGCGGCCGGACCGCCGAGCAGGTCAGCCAGTACGCCCAGGCCTTCGAGGCACTCGGGGCCGGCACGGGCGCGCCGGTCGCGCTGCTGTCGCTCAACCGGCCGGAAGTCCTGCTCATCATCGCCGCCGGCCAGCTGCAGGGCTCGCGCCGGACGGCACTGCACCCCCCGGGGTCGCTCGACGACCACGCCTACATCCTCGCCGACGCCGGCATCACCACGCTGATCATCGACCCGGTGCCCGCCTTCACCGACCGTGCGCTCGGCCTCCTCGAAAAGGTGCCGGGGCTCACGCAGGTGCTCACCATCGGGCCGGTGCCGGAGGGGCTGGCCCACGTCGGCAAGGACCTGACGGCGGCCGCCGCGACGTTCGAGCCGCAGCCGCTCGTGCCCGCCGTGCTGCCGCCGGACCAGGTCGTCTCGATCACCTACACCGGCGGGACGACCGGCAAGCCCAAGGGCGTCATGGGCACCGCGCAGGCCATGACCACGATGACGCAGATCCAGCTGGCCGAGTGGGAGTGGCCCGAAGCGCCGAAGTTCCTCATCTGCACCCCGCTTTCGCACGCCGGCGCGGCGTTCTTCGCACCGACCCTGCTCAAGGGCGGCTCCCTGATCGTGGTCCCGAAGTTCGACCCCGCCGAGGTCCTGCGGATCATCGAAGAGCAGCGGATCACCGCGACCATGCTGGTGCCCACGATGCTCTACGCCCTGATGGACCACCCCGACTCGCGCACGCGCGACCTGTCTTCGCTGCAGACGGTGTACTACGGCGCGGCGTCGATCAACCCGGTCCGGCTGCGCGAGGCGATCGACCGGTTCGGCCCGATCTTCGCCCAGTACTACGGCCAGTCCGAGGCGCCGATGGCGATCAGCTACCTCGCCAAGGGCGACCACGACGACGCGCGGCTGGCCTCCTGCGGCCGTCCGTCGGCCTTCCTGCGCACGGCGCTGCTCGGCCCCGACGGCGCCCCGGTGGCGCCGGGCGAGCCGGGCGAGATCTGCGTGGCCGGCCCGCTGCTCGCCGGCGGCTACTGGAACCTGCCGGAGATCACCGCGGAGACCTTCCGCGACGGCTGGCTGCACACCGGCGACGTCGCCCGCGAAGACGAGGACGGCTTCTGGTTCATCGTCGACCGGGTCAAGGACATGATCGTCACCGGCGGGTTCAACGTGTTCCCCCGCGAGGTCGAGGACGTCGTCGCCGAACACCCGGCGGTCGCGCAGGTCGGCGTGATCGGCACCCCCGACGAGAAGTGGGGCGAAGCCGTGACGGCGGTGGTGGTCCTGCGCAAGGACGCGGACGGCGACCTCGAGCGCCTCACGGGCGAGATCCAGGCGGCGGTCCGGGAACGCAAGGGCCCGGTGCACGTGCCCAAGCAGGTGATCGTGGCGGAGTCGCTGCCGATGACCGGCCTGGGCAAGCCGGACAAGAAGGCGCTGCGCGCCCGGTACGAGCCTCGCAGCGCCGGCGTGTAGGCCGTTATACGGCCGCCACGTGGTCACCGAAGGCGAGCGGGTACACTGCCCCTGGATAGTCAACTAATTGAGTAGGTCAGGGGTAGGCATGAGCAGCTTCCGCAAGGCCGTCGAGGCACGCGATCCCGACGCCATGGCCGCGACGCTGGCGGAGAACGTCGTGTTCCGCAGCCCGGTCGCGTTCAAGCCGTACCCTGGCAAGGCGATCACCGCCGCGATCCTGCGCGGCGTGCTGCGGGTGTTCGAGGATTTCCGGTACGTGCGCGAGCTGAGTGGCGGCGAAGGCCGGGATCACGCGCTCGTCTTCGAGGCCCGGATCGGGGACGTGCGGGTCGAGGGCTGCGACTTCCTACACTTCGGCGAAGACGGCCTGATCGACGAGTTCACGGTGATGGTCCGGCCGCTGTCGGCAGCACACGCCCTCGAGGCGGCGATGGCGGCGCAGTTCGAGCGGATCCAGCGCGAAGCAGTCAACTAGTTGAGTATGGCACTGCGGCACGCGCTGATGGCGGCGCTGCTCGAAGGCGAGGCGTCGGGCTACGACCTGGCCAAGGGGTTCGACGCTTCGGTGGCGAACTTCTGGGCGGCCACCCCGCAGCAGCTCTACCGGGAGCTCGACCGCATGGCGGCCGACGGCCTGGTGCGGGCCCGGGTGGTCCACCAGGAGCGGCGCCCGGACAAGCGGCTGTTCTCGCTGACCGAAGCCGGGCGCCGGGCGCTGCACGGGTTCACGGCGCGCCCGCCCCGGCCGGGGGTGATCCGCGACGAGCTGCTGGTGCAGGTCCAGGCCGTGGACGTGGGCGACGAGACCGCGGTCCGGCGGGCACTGGCGGAGCGGATGGCCCGGGCGGAGGCCAAGATCGCCGGCTACGAACGGCTTCGCGCGCGGCTGCTGGACGGCCGCTTCGAAGACGACTACCTCACCGAGGCCGAGCGGATCGGCCCGTACCTGACGCTGATGCGGGGACTGTCGTTCGAGCGGGAGAACCTGCGGTGGTGCGAGCAGTCGCTGAAGGTGCTCGACCGGCGTGGCGGACCGGCTTAGCCCGGCCCGGCGCACCCGGTATGTCCGATGTGGACCTTTCGGAAGCCCGGAGGTCGCGGGACGGGCGGAAAGTGTTCACCCGCGGTTGTACGGCTCTTGTACGGCCCCGTCCGACGATGGTCCCCATGTCACTGCACCATCGCCTCGCCCAGGCCGCGCTGGCCGCCGGCGTGCTCGCGGGTCTGGTCGCCGCGCCGGCGGCCGCCGCCGCGGCCGCGCCGGCCACCCTGCCCGCGGACCAATACACCTTGACCGCCAACTACAACCAGTTCGACGCGGTGAACAGCGCCCTGGTGTCGACGCTGGGCACCGCGGCCGTCCACACCGTGATGGAGAACGCGAACCACGACCGCACCGCGCTGCCGTCGTCGTTCTCCGTCGCCGGGCTCTCCACGGGGTTCCGGTTCGACAGCGGCGACAACTCCGACTGCACCAACTACCCGCAGGGCATCACCACCAGCCGCGACGCCGTGGGCACGGCGAACGGCGGCCACTACGACGGGCACCAGCTCATCGCGGTCAGCTGGTACACCAAGGACGGCTGCGACGGCGGCCAGCAGCGGAGCCGGATCACCCTGGTCGACTGGGACGCCGACTACCCGAACGCCTACCGCAAGATCCTGCTGGTCGAGCCGACCGGGACCGCGGCGGCGCCGGACTTCAAGGACATCCCGATCCACGTCGGCGGCATGTCCTGGTACGGCGACTACCTCTACGTCGCCGACACCGGGAAGGGTATGCGCGTGTTCGACATGCGCAAGATCCTCAAGACGAACACCGGCGGCACCGCCGACCAGATCGGCCACCAGAGCGGCAGCACGTACTACGCCCACAACTACGCCTACGTCCTGCCGCAGGTCGGCAGCATCGCCTCGAAGACGACGTCGGGAACGAACCTCGCGTGGTCGTCGATCTCGCTCGACCGCGTCAGCAAGTCGATCGTGATGACCGAGTACACCTGCTCGTCCGGCTGCACGGCCTACCCGAACCGCGCACCGCGGGCGATCCGCTACCCGTTCGCCGCCTCCGGCACCTTCGCCGCGACGACGACGGCGAGCCAGGCGTTGCAGCTGCCCTGGTACAAGCTCAACGGCGTGGCCTCGCACAACGGCCGCTGGTGGTTCCAGTCGTCGGGCCAGAAGCAGCTCTACTACTGGAAGCCCGCGGCCGCCGCGCAGACGTTCTCCTGGGTGAGCAGCGGCGAGAGCATTTCGTACTGGGAGGACGACACCGCCGCCGACCTGCTTTGGTCGCTGCAGGAAGGCACGGGCAACCGCAACGTCTTCGCGGTCACCCAGGCCACCTACGGCGGTGGCTGAGCAGCCTGATCGCGAAGGGCCCGTCCGGACAGTTCCGGGCGGGCCTTTTTTTGACCCTCGAGCCGCACCCCGCGAGGGTGTGGTTGCGCCGGGTGCCGGGGCTGCGCCGCGAAGAGCTCGCCCGGCTGGCCGGGGTGAGCACGCCCTACTACTCGAGGCTCGAACAAAGCCGGCCGGCCACACGGGCCGGCCAAGACCCGCGCCCGGCCACCCTCGTCGGCGAACTTTCCTTCCGCAGCACGGAGTTCGCAGCGTGGTGGGCGGACCAGCGCGTCAAGTCCGGCGGTGCCGCGGTCTACGAAATGCACCACCCCCTGGTGGGCCCGCTGACCGTGACGCAGCAGGCGCTGCGCACCGAGCAGGATCAGCACGTCGTCCTCGCCACCACCGAACCCGTCGCTGACCGGGTGAGATCCGGGTCACGTCCGCGTGGCTTGGCGCGCCGCCGAGGCGGTGGCCTGCCATCCTGTGCCGTCAAGAGGTAGCGGACGGAAGGACACCCCGTGGGCATCATCGCCTGGATCGTGCTGGGTCTCATCGCCGGGGTGATCGCGAAAGCCCTCATGCCGGGCAAGGACCCCGGCGGCTGCATCATCACGGTCCTGCTGGGCGTCGCGGGCGCGTTCGTCGGCGGCTGGGTGGGCAAGACGCTCTTCCACACCGAGCTCGGCACGTTCTTCGACCTGCGCACCTGGGGCCTGGCCGTCCTGGGCGCCCTGATCATCCTGGCCGGCTACCGGCTCATCTTCCACCGCCGCGACTGACGCACCGGTGGGGACACCGGCTAGGTGCCCCCACCGGCGTCGGTTCAGTTGAGGGTGACGCCGTAGGCGCTCAGCGCCTCGCCGACGGGCTGGAAGTAGGAGCTCCCACCGCCCTTGCCGGAGGTGATGCCCAGGCCGACGCTGCCGGCGAACAGGCAGCCGCCGGAGTCGCCGGGGTTGACCAGCGCGTTGGTCTGGATCAGCTGGTACACCGAACCTTCGGCGTAGTTCACCGTCACGTTGGTCCGCTGCACCGACCCGGAGGTGAGCCGGGTGGTGCTGCCGCTCTTGCTGATCCGCTGCCCGACGGTGGCGGTGCCGGCGGAGCTGATCCGCTGGGTGGAGCCGTTCCACAGGGTGACCGCGCCGGGTGCGCTGCCGGTGGTGTTGCGGATCAGGCCGTAGTCGTTGGTCGGGAAGCTGGCGCCCTGCGACGGGCCGACGTTCCACTGCGACACCGCGCGGGTGCAGTGGCCGGCGTCGATGAGGTAGTTCTGGCCGCCGCGGTTGGTGTTGAAGCCCGCCGAGCAGCGGGTGCCGCCGCCGGTGATGGCTTCGCCGTTGTAGATCGCGGTGTGCATCTCACCGGCGACCCGTTCCACGCGGACCCGGTCACCGAGCGACCCGGCCGCCTTCAGCAGGGCTTCGGTGCCCTTGGCGGCGTCCGCCACGGTCAGCACGACCTGGTTGGTCTTCGGGTCGAGCCCGATCGAGGTGTGCGCCACCGCGGGCAGCGCCTGCAGGGTGTCCTGCGCGCTCGCCAGCGCGGCGCTGGAGTGCTTGACCAGCCGGGCCTGCGCGCCGGCCTGCACGGCTTGGTCGGCGGCGGCCTGGTCCAGCACGTTGACGACGGGCTTGGCGGCGGCGTCGAGGTACCCGTCGGCGGCGCGGGACCCGAGGGAAGCGGTGACGCGCTGCAGGGTGTCGACGCTGGCCGCTTGGGTGCGCAGCAGGGCAACGGCGGCGGCCTCGCTGATCCCGGCTTCCGCGGCCAGGGAAGCAACTGCTTCCTGCTGCACCGTGGCGGAGTAGCCGTCGATGGTGGTGGCGGAGGCGGAGACGGGGGTGAAGAAGCCGATGGCCGCGGCGGCGGCCACGAGAGAGGTGGCGGAGCGGGCGAGGAGGTGGTGTCCCGGGGACGTTCTGCGCATGCCGGTAACTCACTTTCGCGATCGCGGACGAGCCGGCGCTGGGGTGGCCACGCCGGATGAGCGGCACCGGGGACCGGCACCGGTGATCGAGGGTGATCCTGCGGCCGGGCGCGGCGGTACCGACTTTCGTCGGACAGGACAAAAGATAGGTACCGGGCAATTCGCCCAGCGGTGGTTTGCGCACAGCAAGCGGGCAGCAGGGCCTGGCTCCGGTGGCGACGCACCTCGGGATCCGCGCCGTTCCCGAGCGGCCACCGGCCGATGCCGCGGAAGGCCGGGGTCCTGGGCGCCGGAAACCGTTACTCGGCAACGCAAACGAGCCGTCGGGCAGGTTGGCGAAGCCACTTCCGCCCGCGGGGGCGCCCCCCGGGTCCAGCGTATCGGCGAGCACCGACAAAACCGGTGCGTCACCGTGCGCTGCTCCGGCGTACGAGTGGTTCCCCCGCCCCCGGCCCGGGTGCGGCGTACCGTTCCGGATACGGGCACGGCGTGCTCACCTCCCCCTCGGAGCGCGCCGTGCCCGCCAGCGGAGATGTTGGCCTGCAGTGGTTCTTGAGCTGAAGTGAACGAGAATCCGCTGTTCGCCCGAAGGTGTTCGCCGCTTTGCGTGTCTATGCTTGACGGCGGCACGACTTTCGGCCTCGGGAAGACACGCGACATGAACGACCAGCGGCAGGTGCTCGTCCGGGCGGAGTCCCGGCACGTCATCGTCTCCGACGTCGATGGCGGTCGCGAGACGCTCACCTATCCGGGTGTCACGCTCACGCGGGTGATCGCCGGCGTCCCGGACGAAGGCCTCTGGCTCCCGATGGGCGACCTCCCCAGCGAAGCCGACGACGAAACGCTCATCGAAGCTCTGCGCGCCGCGTTCCTCTGGCGGACCGGGCTCCGCTAGCGCCGGCCGGGCGGCACCGGACGAGTATCGCCCGGTTTTCCGGGTAGCCCTCCTCAGAAGGAGGAGTCGCACGGTGCGAGTGAACTGGGGCGCGGCGCACGAGCCGGGGTGGCAGGTGCTGGACGTCGCCGGAGCGGACCCCTCGGGGCTGGCCGCCGCGCGCCGGTGGGCCGAGGCGCAGCTGGCGTCGCTCACCGACGCCGACCGGGTCGACGCCGTGATCGTGATCGGCGAGCTGCTGGAGAACGCCTACGTCCACGCCACCGGCCCGCGGCAGCTGCGGCTCCACGTCGCGCACGATCCGTGCGTGGTGACCGTGGCCGTCGCCGACACCGGTACCGGCGAACCGCGGCTGCGGGTGCCGGGCCGGTCCGGCGGACGGGGCCTGCTGCTCGTCGACGAGCTCGCCCTCACCTGGGGCGTGAGCCACCACGACGACGGCAAGGTCGTCTGGGCACGCCTCGCCTGTGCGGACTAGCGGCCGTTCCAGTGGATGACGTCCGGGAACTCGACGAACTTCCGCAGGTGCTGCTGCTCGGACCTGCCGTGCAGGGGGAACCGGAAGGTCGAGCCGTCCGGCCAGGTCAGCGTGCTCTTGCGGAAGCTGAGCTCGGGCGCCTGGGGTTTGCGTGCTTCCCAGACGATCCGCGGCGGCGGCGCGTCGGCCGGGTCGGTGAAGGTCCTTCCGGTGTCCACCACCGCCAGGCACGACGGCGAGCACACCAGCCACGGTCCCTTCACCGAGCCGAGCCGGTCGGCCAGGTCGAGGACCATCGCGTTTTCCGGGCCGGACACCCCGATGTCCCGCTGAGACGGCCGTCCGGGCGCGCCGCCGTTCACGAGCGCGAACACGGAGAACACCGCCGTGCCGATCCCGCGCAGGATGTTCCAGAAGAACCGCCGGACCAGCCGCTTGCCCTCGACGGTGCCGTCCGGACGACGGCCGGGCACGGCGAAACCCACGTCGGTGTCGCCGAGGCGCAGCACGATGACCGGCTCGTGCCACCGCTCCCGCATCAGCGCCTCGACGCGTTCGCGGAACCCGGGCCGGACCTGGGTCTCCTCGGACCAGCGGTCGACGCGTCCGGCGAACCCGCTCAAATGTCCAGGTCCTTGCGGGTCTCCTCCGGGCTCCGGTCCCCGCCGATCTCGCTCTTGTCGAACCACGGTTCATCCCCCTCGGGCGTGACGGCTTCCTTGCCTTCGGCGAACGCGCCCTTCCCCGCCCCGATGCCGGCCTTCACGCCGGCACCGGCGAGGAACGGTTTCACCCCGGCGTCGGTGCCGAACATCGTGGTGAGCACCCGGTTGCTCGGCTGGAAACCCTGCGCCGCCGCGCCGAAGCCGAACTTCGTCTCCCCCGGCATCACGCCGATGCGCAGCTTGCGGGCGAACACCTCGAGCTTCCCGGAGTACTTGACCAGGAACTCCATGAACGTGTCGAGCAGCTTGCCGAACTTGCCGAGGTAGCGCGTCACCTTCTGCAGCACGGTGGCCGCCTTGGCGATGGACGCGGTCATCGCGGCGGCGACCGAGCCGCCGAAGCTGATCACCGACGCGGCCAGCGCGGGCAGCCACAGGGTGATCAGCCAGGACACCAGTTCGGTGATGATGCCCTTGATCACCTCTTCGATGACCACCATGACCATCGACCACATCTGCAGCACCTCGGCGACCGACCCGGCGGCCGAGCCGATGCCGCGGATGCCGGAGGAGAAGTCGCCGAGTGCTTCCTTCGCCGCGTTGCCCGCTTCGTCCACCCACTCGGCCAGCGCGGTGTCGCCGGTGCGCTCGAAGTCGTCGGCGAGCGCGACGAAGCCCTGCGCGATCGTGACGAAGTTTCCGGAGGCGTGGCCGATGGCCGGGCCGTCGCCGGTGACCTGGTGCAGCGCGTCCTGCAGCGGCTGGACCAGTTCGAGCAGCATGTTGAGGCCGTGGCTGACGAGCCAGCCGATCGGGTCCATGGCGAAGGTGACCATGTCGGCGGCGGCGGCACCGACGAACGCCGCACCGTCGCCGACCAGCGCGGCCCCCGCGGACGCCAGCTCGGCCGGGCTGTCGGCCTCCGCGGCCTGCTGGGCGTGCTCGCCGATCTTCTTGCCGGACTTGTAGATCGTGCCCGCCACCGGGACGAAGCCGGCGGCGCGGTCGAGGTTGGCGCTCATGCTCTCGTCGTAGGCCCCGACGTCCAGCGCGTCGGCGATGCTCTTCTTCGGCTCGGTCATTCGCCCTGCCCGATCGCGTCGATTTGCGCCTCGTGCCGGCCGAAGGTGACCTTGCCGGCGTCTTCGGCGCCCTGGTACATCTCCGCGGCCTTGGTCAGCTTCGTGGTGAACCCGTCCACGCCGTCCTTCAGGTCGGTCAGCAGCGAGCGCAGTTCGGCGAGGCGGTCGGTGTAACCCTGCTTGGCGAAGAGGCCGACCAGGCCCCACGCTTCGTTCGTCACGTCGGCGGCGTCGATCTTCGCGCCGAACTTGTCCGCTTCCTGCTCGTAGAACGGCAGCTGCTTGGCGTAGGCGGAGATCGCCCCGATGTTCGTCTGGATTCCGTCTGGCATCGCGGGTTTCCCTAGGATCGGCGGAGGATGGGGCCCTGGTCGAAGTCGTCGTCGTCCCCGGCAGCGGGCCGGCGGACGGGCCGCGACGGCTGCCGCGGCTGTGGGTCCGACGCGGGTTCGGCCGCCGCGGTTCCGAACGCTTCCGCCTGGGCTTCGCGCACCTGCGCGGAGACGTCCACGCCGAACGCGTCGCCGAAGGTCTCGTCCACGATGCCGGCCTGCTGCTGCGCGGCCCCGGCCGCCGCCCGGCGGATGGTGTTCATGATCGTCGCCGCCAGCTGCCCGGCCTCGACGCGGGTGGCCCCGGCGGTGAGCCGCAGGTCGGTGATGGTCCCGCCGGCGCCCGCGGTGACGGTCACGGTGCCGTCCGGCGAGGTGACGGTGGTCTCCAGCCGGGCGATCCGCTCCTGCATGTCGCCTACGCCGGCGAAGCGGGCCTCGGCCTGCCGCACCTTGCTCCGGAAGTTCTCGAACTGGGCGATCAGCTCGTCCATCTGGGCGGACATCGTGTCTCCCTTGCGCGGTTCGGGGCCCCTGTGCCCGCATCATGACAGATCCGTTCCGCCGCGGATCGCGTTTCGCCGGATCGGGTCCTCAGCCGCCGTCGAGCTCCACGGTCACGGTGCAGACGTCCCCCACGTCGAGACCTTCGGCCACCCGGACGGCCCGCTTGAGGGGCAGGACGTAGGCCTCGCGCGCACCGTCCGGGAAGATCGAGGTCTGCCAGCTCGTGGCCCCGATCGTCACCCGGACGCGCACCGAACCGAAGCCCCGCCGCGGCTCGGCAGCGAGCTCGCGGATGTCGTCCGACGCCTCGGCGGGCAGGCTGACGAAGACCCAGCTGTCGGTGCGCCGGGCATCCCATTCCCACAGCTCTGCTTCGAAGACGATGATCACGCCCGCAGTGTCACACGAGGCACCGACAGTTTCCGGACGAGCACCACCTGCCCGGAAGTGGCGGCAGGCCGCACGGCTAGGCTCTTCGTCGGCGAAAACGACCACCATTTCGCCGACGCATGTGCACCACGACGCGGGGAGAACAACCCATGCTGGACCGAGCGGTCATCGACGCCCTCTTCCCTGCCGACCTGCCCGAGCCCGGGCACTGGGAGCAGCAGTACCCCGCCCGGCAGCTGCCCGAGGGCGCGCTGGTCACCCGCTTCGGCCCGTCCCCGACCGGGTTCGTGCACGTCGGCGGCATCTACGTCGCCACCATCGACCAGGACGTCGCCCGGCGCTCCGGCGGCCGGTACCTCGTGCGCGTCGAGGACACCGACCAGTCCCGTGAGGTCGAAGGCGCCCTCGAGCAGTTCGAGCGCGGCTTCTCCTACTTCCACCTCGCCGCCGACGAGGACATCGACCACGGCGGCGACTACGGCCCCTACCAGCAGTCGGCCCGCGAGCGGATCTACCTCACCTACGTCCGCGAGCTCCTCCGCCAGGGCAAGGCCTACCTCGACTTCGCCACCAAGGAAGAGCTGGCCGCCATCACCCAGCGGCAGCAGGCCACGAAGCTGCCCACCGGCTACTACGGCAGCTGGGCCATCTGGCGCGACGCCGACCCGGCCGACGTCCAGGCCAAGCTGGACGCGGGCGCCCCGTACGTCGTGCGGTTCCGCGCCCCGGACGACACGGGCGCGCGCGCCCGCTTCACCGACGCCATCCGCGGGCCGCTGGAAGCCGAGGCCAACCGCAACGACGTCGTCATCCTCAAGAGCTCCGACCAGAGCCCGCGGCTGCCGACCTACCACTTCGCCCACGCCGTCGACGACCACCTCATGCGGGTCAACCTGGTGATCCGCGGCGACGAGTGGATCTCGTCGGTCCCGGTGCACCAGCAGCTGTTCGACGCGCTCGGCTTCGAGCCGATCACCTACGCGCACATCGCGCCGCTGATGAAGCAGGAGGGCGGCAGCAAGCGCAAGCTGTCCAAGCGCAAGGACCCGGAAGCGTCCGTCGACTTCTACATCGAGGCCGGCTACCCCGCCGAAGCCGTCCTGTACTACCTGCGCGGCCTCGCCAACGGCCGGCTCGCCGAACTGCCGCTCGAGCAGGCGCTGACCGAGCCGATCAACCTCGACGAGTGCGGTGTCGCCGGCCCGCTGGTGGACCTGGTCAAGCTCGACGACATCGCCGCCGACCACATCGCCACCCTTTCCGGTGCCGCGATCCTCGACGCCGTCCGCACCTGGGCCGAGCGGTTCGACCCCGAGCTGCGCCGGGTCCTCGACGAGGAGCCGGACCTCGCCCTGCGGGCGCTGGCCGTGGAGCGCGACGGTGCCGAGAACCCGCGCAAGGACCTGAAGAAGTGGGGCGAGTTCCGCGCGGTCTACGGCTTCTTCTTCCCGCAGCTCCACGCGGCCGTCACCGGACCGGACGACGAGCGCATCGCCGCTCTCGGGGTCGACCCCGCGGTCGTCCGGGCCGTGGCCCGGGACTTCGCCGCGGACTACCGCCAGCTCGACGACGGCCAGGAGTGGTTCGACCAGATCCGCGCGGTCGCGGCCAAGCACGGCTTCGCCCGCAACGCCAAGGAGTTCAAGAAGAACCCGGAGGACTTCCCCGGCTCCATCCGCGAGGCGTCGCAGATCATCCGCATCGCCCTCACCGGGTCGACGCGCAGCCCCGACCTGCACGCGATCACGCAGGCGCTGGGCCAGGAGGAAGTCCTCGGCCGGATCGCCGCGCTGACCAAGTAGCGACGAGGAGGCCCCGGCGTCAGGCGCCGGGGCCCGCGCCGTCGTCCTCGAAGGGACGGAAGCCGAACCGCACCACGCTCGCCGGCTGGGTCCTGGCCCCGCTGTCGGCCACCGCGGTGATCAAGCCGGCCGCGTCCTCGCCGTCCAGCCGGGCCAGGAGGCGGGCCAGTGCCTCCGGTGCCCCCACCGGTTCGCCGGGCGTCTGGATCAGCGTGCGGTGGAGGATCCCCACGTCCCAGCCGTCCACGCTGCCGCTGCCCGCCGGCACCCGGAGGGTCACGTCGAGCAGCCAGCGCGGTGCTTTCCCGGCCAGCGCCGGCGTCGCGTGCGCGGTCAGGCCGACGACCTGGTCGGCGCGGATCAGGCCGTCACTGAGTGTCGCGAGCCACACCTTGGTCAACCCCATGGGTCAACGGATAACAGCCGCGCCGCGGCGCCGCAATCCCCCGATGGCTCACGGGGCTTGTCCGGGCTTCGCTTCGTCCATCATCAGCAGCGCGCCGTGGCTCTCGCCGTTCGAGCTGCACAGCAGCCGGACGACCGTCGTGCGGCCGCGCCGGTTGATCGCGTCGAGCAGCAGCTCGCCGTAGTACGACGGGTCCGACAGCGCTTCGCGCACCATCGGGCGGACGTCGGCGACCGGCAGGCCGGTGTCCAGGTTCAGCAGGTGCGTGCCCTCGGCTTCGTCACGCCGCACGCCCCACAGGTCCTCGGCGCCGCGGTTCCACGCCTTGATCCGCATCTCGGCGTCGATGACGACGATGCCGGCCCGGATCGAGTGGAACACCACGGAGACGCCGAGCAGCGTCTTGTTCTTGTTCACCAAGGGGTTGACGTGCACCTCGTACCACACGGTCTCCCCGGCCCGGCGCCACTCGACGTCCTTGATCGCAGCGACCGGCGTTCCAGCCGGGCCTGCTCGACGTACGCGCGCAGCGCCACCGGCCGGTAGGAGACGTCGAGGTCGCGCAGCGGCCGCCCGACATCGCGTTCGGACAGTCCGAACGCGACTTCCGCCTGCGCGTTGATCAGGGCCGTCGTCTCCCCTTCGGTGAAGACGATCTGGGCGACCGAGTTCGCCGAGAAGGCGTGCTCGCGCAGTTCCTCGAGGCAGGTCGATCCGGGAGATCGGCGCGTCCTGCACCAGGTCGTTGCGCCCGAAGATGACCGAGCGGCGCAGGTCCTTGCGGAAGCAGTAGCGGCCGCCCTGCAGCTCGAAGTACTGCTCCAGCTGCGCCTCGGTGAGGCCGTCGACCTCCGCCGGGGGGGGTAGGCCGCGTGCCGGGCCTGCGCCAGCGCCTCCTCGTCGACGTCGGTGGCGTAGATCTTCACCCGCTGCCGGAAGGCTTCGACCCGGTGAAGTCGAAGCCCCGCGATTCCTTGAGGTAGGTCAGCACGGACTCGAAGTCGCCGGGGATTCCCTGGGCTCGGTCACGGTCCGACACGCTACCCGGCCGGACGGTCACCGGCGGTGCGGGCACCGGGGAGCAGCACCGCCCAGACGACCTTCCCGCCGGCCCACGACCGGCTGCAGCCCCAGGTACGGGCGATCTGCGCGACCAGCTTCAGCCCCATGCCCGGCTCGAACGGGGAGAGCCGTTCGAGCAGCACGGCCGGCCGCGTGTCCTGGTCGGCCACGGCTACCGTGCAGATCCCCCGGCGCAGGTCGAGCCGCAGCTTCGGATCGGAAGTGGTGTGCCGCAGCACGTTCTCGACCAGCTCGGTGGCGATCAGCCGGGCGTCTTCGCCGAGTTCGGCCACGTCCCACTCGGTCAGCTTGCCCGTGACGAACTCCCGGATCTGCGCCGAGACACCCTCGCTGCGCGGGAAGACGCGTTCGCACCGGCGGCGCACCGGGTGCGCCAGTGCCGCCGTCGCGGCCGCCAGGTCGGCGCGGACCGGGACGTAGCGGTCGACGACGTGGCGGCTGAGCAGCTCGCGGTGGCCGGTCCCGCCGGCCGCGAGCGTGAACGGGATGCCCGGCCAGTCGCCGATCCGCATGGCGATCAGGGAGAAGACGCTCACCAGCGCCACGTCGGCGATGACCAGCCCGCTGATGTCGGCCACCAGGCCCTCCGGCGCGTCGGTGGCGATCTTGAGCAGGCCGTCCCGCAACGCCGGGTACGAAACCCGGTTCAGCTCACCGGTGGCCTGCACGACAGTCGCCTCCCCGTGGCGTTCGACGGTCAGGTGGACCGGAGTGCGGTTCATGGTGAAGCAGCCTCCTCTGCCGGCCGCTCGCTCGTCTCGAGCAAGAACCGGCGTAGCGTCTCGGCGGCATCGGCGGCTTCACGGGCCGAAGCGGCGTAACGTTCCGACAACCCGCCCGGGGGCCGGGCGGCGAACTGCGCGGCCGGCTTCCTGGCCAGCTCCGCCTTTTCGTCGAGCGCGCGCAGTGCCTTCTGCAGCGCGAACCGGACCTCGTCGTCGTGGGCCCCGAGCAGTGCTTGGGCCGGCCACGCGTGCCCGATCCGGCAGCGGTAGCGGCCCGCCGGGTCGAGGCGGACCAGCTTGTCGAGCAGCACGCCGATCTCGCCGCCCCGCATGACGTGTTCGGTGTCCACCAGCGACAGCGCGTTCTGCGGCATGCCGCTGTACAGCGCGTCGGCCGGGTCCTGGACCACGGCGAGCCCGCCCCGGCCCACGATCGCGCGCAGCCCGGCCGCCCCGTCGTCCAAGACCCCCGACAGCACGACCCCGATGGCCCTCGGCCCGGCGGTCACGGCCGCCGACCGGAACGTCGCGTTGATCGCCGGCCGGTGCCCGTTCTCGGTCGGCCCTGGGTGAGGACCAGGGATCCGTCGTCGGTGAGCAGGTGCCGGCCGGGCGGCGCGACGTACACGGTGTCCCGCTCGATCGGTTCGCCGTGCCGCGCGAAGCGGGCAGGCAGCGGACCCGCGCGGTCGAGGATGCCGCCCAGTGCGCTGCGCGTCCCGGCGGACAGGTGCAGGGTGACCAGGACCGTGCCCGGGAAGCCGGGCGGCAGCGCGGACACCACCGACCGCAGCACCTCGACGCCTCCGGCCGAAGCGCCGATCGCGACGAGGTCGCGCCGGAAAGGTGGCACAGCGTCCACCTCCTCACTCTTCCCCGCACGGTAGTGGAAGCCGCTCACTACTCCGGGTAGCCCCCGCCGGGCGGGCTAAACGCCGGATCCGCCGCGTCCGCCGGACGGACGTGGCCGAGGATGGCGGAGGCGATCCCCGGCAGCGGCAGCACGGCGTGGACCAGGCTCGTGCCGCTGGCCGCGCCGGGCATGCCGAAGTGCGCGGACGTCGCCTCGTCCTGGGCGAACACGGTGCCCCCGAAGCGGACGACGGCCCGGATCCCGACCTGGGCGTCGGTGCCCTTGCCGGTCAGGACGACGGCCAGCGCGCGATCCGCAGCTGACGGCGAGCGTGACCAGCAGCAGGTCCGCCGACGGCCGCGCCGGCGGCAGGGCGCCGACGTCGAGCAGCGCGATCCGCGACTCCGGGGTCAGCAGGAGGTGCCGGGCCGCGGGGACGACCAAGGCCACCCCGGGCACCAGCTCGGCACCGTCCACGGCGTCGGCCACCCGCAGGGCCGTGCGCTCGGCCAGGATCGCGGTCAGCAGGCTCGGCCGGTCCGGGTCCAGGTGCTGGGGCGACGAGCACCGCCGCCGGGAGATCCGCGGGCAGCGGGCCGAGAACGCGCGCGAGGGCGTCCAAGCCGCCCGCCGAGGCGACCAGGGCGACGACCGGGAACCGCGCCGGATCGCCGGAGGTCACCGGCGCTCACCGCCGGCGTCGACCGGCAAAACCCGCCGCACTTCCCGACGGCCGCGCACGGGTTTCGTGGTGTCGCGGGGCCGCCCCGGCGACCAGGGCACCGCGGTTCCCGCGGACGTGAGATGCTCGACCACGCAGGCAGGCCGAAGGCGGGAGGCACAGCGGGTGACCACGTGGATCGACGTGATCAACTTTGTTCGGACGCGGTACGAGGTCCTCGAGGAGTCGGAGGACTGGCTGCGGTTCCGGCTGGAGGGGCCACGGGACCGGACGCAGCAGGTGACGGTGCACCACCTCGCCGAGCTCGACGGCGGCTCGTGGATCGAGATCTCCTCCCCGGTCGGCTGGGCCGACAAGGTCGACCTGCGGCGGCTGCTCGAGCTCGCCGGCGGCTCGGCCGTCGGCGGCGCGGCGGTGGTGGACGGTGTCGCGCTGCTCAAGCACACGGTGCCGCTGGAGGACCTCAGCATCCTGGAGGAGTTCGAGCGGCCGCTCAAGGCGGTCGTCGCCCGGGCGGACGCCTTCGAGCACGAACTCACCGACGGCGACGAGTTCTGAGCGTCCCCACCGGGTTCACCGGGAGCGGCGGGCCCGGTCGGTCCGCCGCCGGTTCTCCTTTTCCAGCGCGGCGACGAGTTCCTCTTTGGACATCCGCGAACGGCCAGGGACACCGAGCTGCTTGGCGCGCTCGTAAAGGTGCTGCCGGCTCGCGGTGGCGTTGACGCCGCCACGGGTCGGCCGTCCGGGCTGCCCCGCTCCCCCGGCGGCTTGCTCGTCCGACGGGCCGCGTTCGGGTTTGGGCTCCCAGTGGTCGCCGACCTTTTCGAAGGTGTGCTTCAAGGCCGAGTAGGCGGTCTGCTGCGCCCGCCGGCCGGGACCGTAGGTCTTCAGCGCAGAGTCGTGCGCGGCGACCCACGTGTCCTGGGCCTTGCGCGGCGACCGCAGCAGGGTGCTGGGCAAGTCTTCGCGTCCGGGCATGCCACCTCGGCTACCCGCCACCGCCCGTGGTGAAACGGCGAGCGCCCGCCGGCCGACCGTCCGGGCACGCGAACCGACTGTCCGGGTACGCCGGCCGACCGTTCCGGTACGCAAACCGACCCGGCCGGGTACGCGGTGCCGCTGCGCCGGGTGCGGTTCGCGTACCTGCCGGGTCCGCTGGCGCACCTGCAGGGTCGGGTCGCGTACCCGCAGGGTCGGCTGGCGTACCTCCAGGGTCGGGTCGCGTACCCGCAGGGTCGGGTCGCGTACCCGCAGGGTCGGGTCGCGTACCTGCAGGGTCGGATCGCGTAGCTGCAGGGTCGGATCGCGTAGCTGCAGGGTCGGGTCGCGTAGCTGCGGGGGCGGCGGCCAGCACGACCACGACCTGGATCGCCCGGATGTGACCCGGCTGCCGCACCGGCGTGGCGACCTCGCGCCGGCGACGGGGCGCCGCTACCGTCCTAACAGGACCCGAGCGGGCGGGCGGAGCCTCCTGCGCGGGGCCGCTGCCGGGTCGGGCATGCTGGTGGCCACTGCTATCCGGGGACGAGGGGACAAGAGGGCGTTATGGGTGTTTCACCCGATTTGAGCGTGCCGGCCAGCGTCGAAAGCCCGGTGCCGCCGAAGCCACCCGGCTCGCCCGTGGCCCGGTGGCTGCTGGAGCACCGCGTCGCGCCGGTCGGGCGCGCGGGCGGCGAGGACCACGGCACGCCGCAGGCCTGGTGGAAGGTCATGTGCCTGACCGGCGTCGACTACTTCTCCACCCTCTCCTACCTGCCCGGTATCGCCGCGCTCGCCGCCGGGGCGCTCTCGCCGCTGGCGACCCTGCTGATCGTCGCGCTGACGCTGCTCGGGATGCTGCCGATGTACCGCCGGGTGGCCCGCGAAAGCCCGCACGGCCAGGGCTCGGTGGCGATGCTGGAGAACCTGCTGCCGTTCTGGCGCGGCAAGCTGTTCGTCCTCACCCTGCTCGGGTTCGTCGCCACGTCGTGGATCATCACGATCACGCTGTCTTCGGCGGACGCCACCGTGCACATGCTGGAGAACCCGTACCTGCCGGGCTTCCTGCACGGCCACGCGGTGCTGATCACCGTCGTGCTGCTGCTGGTCCTCGGCGGGGTGTTCCTGCTCGGCTTCAGCGAGGCCGTCGGGGTCGCCATCCCGCTCGTCGCGGTGTTCCTGCTGCTCAACGCCGTGGTGACGGTCGCGGGCGTGATCGACCTGCTCGGTGATCCCGCCGCGCTCTCGCACTGGACCGACGCGCTGACCGCCGGCGGTGGCGGCTTCACCGGCGTCATCGGGCCGGCCATCCTCGCGTTCCCGCTGCTGGTGCTGGGGCTCTCCGGGTTCGAAACCGGCGTCAGCATGATGCCGCTGGTCAAGGCCGACGGGAAGACCGCCGAGGAGAAGCGGGAATCGCGGATCCGCAACACGCGGAAGCTGCTGACCGCCGCGGCGCTCATCATGTCGGTGTTCCTGATCGCCACCAGCTTCGTCACCACCGTGCTGATCCCGGCCGACGCGTTCGAGGACGGCGGCGAGGCCAACGGCCGCGCCATGGCCTACCTCGCCCACCGCGAACTGGGTGAGGTCTTCGGGACCGCCTACGACATCAGCAGCGTGCTGATCCTGTGGTTCGCCGGCGCGTCGGCGATGGCCGGGCTGATCAACATCGTCCCGCGGTACCTGCCGTCCTACGGGATGGCGCCGGAGTGGGGCCGCGCCGTCCGGCCGGTCGTGCTCGTCTACACCGCGATCAGCGTCCTCATCACCATCGCGTTCGGCGCCGACGTCAACGCCCAGGCCGGCGCCTACGCGACCGGGATCCTGGCGATGATGGTCTCCGGCGCGGTCGCGGTCAGCATCTCGGCGATCCGGCGACGTCAGCGCGGCGCGGCCGCCGGCTTCGTCGTCCTCACGCTCGTCCTGCTGTACGCACTCGTCGAAAACGTCATCGAAAAGCCGGACGGGATCGCCATTTCGGCCCTGTTCATCCTCGGGATCATCGTCGTTTCGCTGGTGTCCCGCGTTTCGCGGACGACGGAGCTGCGCGCCGACCGCATCGAGTTCGACGACGAGGCCCGCCGCTTCATCGCCGACTCACTGGCCCACGACGGCGCCCTGAACATCGTCGCCAACAAGCGCCAGGACGGCGACCACGCCGAGTATTCCGCGAAGGAAGCCGAACAGCGCGGGATGAACCCGGTGCCCGGCGCCGCCGACATCCTGTTCCTGGAGGTCGACGTCGTGGACCCCTCGGAGTTCAGCAACGTGTTGAAGGTGCGCGGCGTGGAGATCGACGGCTACCGCATCCTCCGCACGGACAGCCCCGCGGCGCCCAACGCGATCGCCGCGATCCTGCTGACCCTGCGCGACGTGACGGGCGTGCAACCCCGCTGCTACTTCGAATGGTCCGAGGGCAACCCGCTCGGTCACCTGTTCCGCTACCTGCTCCTCGGCCGCGGCGACACGGCACCGGTCGTCCGGGAGATCATCCGCAGCAGCGAGAAGGACCCGGCTCGCCGCCCGGGCATCCACGTGGGCGGTTAGCACGCCCAACCGGACGGGGTCACGAGCTCACCACAAGCCCCGAACGCTCACCGCCCAGCAGGCGGTGGACCTCCCCGCCGAACCGGGGCGCGGGCCGGTGCTCGCGCGGGCCCACGGCCGTCCTGCGGGCGGGGACCGCCTGCGGGTGCGCGGCCGGGTGCCCGCGCGGGTCCGCGGGCCGGTGGTGGGGGTCCCGGGCGGGCCGGCCGGGGCGGGCGGGCGGCCTGCGGGACCGGGCGGGGCCGGTTGACCCACGAGTCGAACAGGAGGATCAAGCCCGCGAACACCGCGCAGCCGATGCCCAGCGCGATGTGGACGAGTGCGCCGAGGATCCCGGCGACGAGCAGCACCGGCAGCACCGCCATCAGGCAGAACGGGTCGATGCGGCCGAATTTCGGGCGTTTCGGCCCCTCTCGGGGACTCACCGTGCGGTCTCCGGGTTCCTGGGCGCCATCCCAGCAGTATGCAACGGCGGTGCCCGGCCCTGCCACCCGGTTGGCGGACCACACCCGTCCATGATCACCCGTGGTCACCGGACATGCCACCACGGTGGCGGGCAGGAACGGACAGGATCCGGCCGTATCCGGAGAGAGACTGCGGGGTTCCGTGGCGCAATGGCGCCGGCGCCGAAAGGGGTCGCGCGTCCGAGGTTCGTGACCGCGGCCCGGTAGCGCGCCCCAAGGCCACCTTGGGTGCGTTCAACGCACCGAAGGCCACCTTGGGTGCGTCCAACGCACCGAAGGCCACCTTGGGGCGCACCTCGCCGCGGGTGACGCCGGTGCGGTCGACCTCGGCTGGCTCGGGTACCGCGGCTAGCGGACCGCGAACACCATGCCGATGTCGGCGGCCTCCTGGACGGGGTCCTGCGTGGCCTCGACCGTGAAGCCGCGCGCGGCGAAGACCTCGCGGACGGTGTCGCGGTGCTGCCGCCACCCTTCGACCTCGACGACGGCTTGGCGGACCAGCGGCCAGTGCCGGTCTTCGAGCCCGCGCAGGACCTCGAGCTCGGCGCCTTCGACGTCGACCTTCAGCAGGTCGATGCGCTCGATGCGCTGCTCGTCGAGCACCGCCGACAGCGGCCGGACGCGGACGCGGTGGGTTTCGAGTTCCCGCATCACCCGCAGCTTGCGCCCGACGATCCCGCGCAGGATCGGCGCGGGCACGCGGCGCAGCCCGGCACCCAGCCCGCCCCGGCGGATCATCTCGACGACGCTGGCGGTGACCCGGCGCCGCTCGGCGTCGACGTTCGCCGCGTCCCGCCACGACGACGAGAAAATGGTCGCCGCCGGGAAGTAGCTGAAGTCGAGTTCGTCCTCGGCGGCCGCCAGCCCGTAGGGCAACGCGGTCAGCCGTCCGCCGAAGAAGTCGCGGCCGTTGCGCTCCAGCGTCGCGTGGAGCGGCGGGAGCGGCTCGAACGCGTAGATCCGCACGTCGCCGTCCAGCCGCTCGTACACGGCCGCGGAGAAGACGCCGATGTTGGCGCCGACGTCGAGGACGGTCGCACCGGGGGCGAGCTCGACGCCGTTGGCGAAGTAGGCACCCACCTCCTCGCGGAGGAAGGACACCTCCCACGGGTTGATGCTGTGCAGGTCGATCGTGTCCATGGTCACGCGCAGAGGCTTATCAGCATCGCGTTCCGCTGGGCACCCCCGTTCGGCGGCTACTCCCCCGGCGCGGCCGCGATCCGGCGGCGCGCGCGGACCTCGGCCCGGCCCCGGGCGGCGTACCACTGCAGGGCGACGATCAGCGCGAGCCCGAGTTCGACGACGTCCCCGCCGTAGTACATGAGTTCGGCCCCGGCCTCCCGGTCGGCGACGGCGAGGACCACGCCCGGCGGCGGGGTGACGTACAAGGTCTTCGCCAGCACGGCGTGCGCGGCGGCGGCACCGATCAGGGCGCCCGCGCGGACGCCGAACCCGGCCCGGTGGCGCAGCGGGTCGAGCCGGCAGATCGCCGTGGTGAACAGCAGGCCGGTCAGGAAGACGTGGACGTGCAGCCAGGGTTCGTCGCCGATCGCGGCGAAGAGGCCGGTCCGGTAGAGCAGCCACAGGCTCCCCGCCTCCAGGACGGCCGCGACCGGCGGGTGGACCAGCACGCCGGCGGGCCGCGAACCCAGCACCCGCTTGAGACGCCGTCGAGCGGCCGCCGGCACCGCGCGCAGCAGGAGGGTGACCGGACGGGCGAGCACCAGCAGGACGGGCGCCAGCATGCCGAGCAGGACGTGCTGCAGCATGTGCCCGGTGAAGGACGGGGTGCCCGGCACCAGCGCAACGCCGACGCCGGCGGCGAACACGACGTCCCGGGCGGGTGGCCACCGGTCACCGCGGCGCCGCAGCCGCCACGCGCCGGTTTCGTAGGCCGCGAGGGCGAACAACGCCAGGCCTTGGTGGACGACGTGGCCGATCACGCGGTCGTCCGCGCGCGGCGCACCAGGACCACACCGGCCACGACCAGGAGCACCGCGACGACGTTCCACGTCCAGTCGTAGGGCGTGAGGTCCACGGCGTAGCGGATCTGGTGCAGGCCGAGGAGTTTGTGCTGGACGGTGCCGTCGTAGAGCTGGAAGGCGCCGGCCCCGGTGAGGACGCCACCGGTGAAGGCGCGGCCGGAGAGCCGGTCACCGCGCCGGAGGTCGGCGACGAGCACCAGCCCGAACACGACGGCGAAGAAGCCGAAGGCGTGGAACAGCCCGTCGGAGACGAGCCCGGCGTCGGTGGTCGAGCGGTCGTAGAAGTGGTGCCAGTGCAGGAGCTGGTGGAAGACGGTCTCGTCGACGAACGCGGCGACGCCGATCCCGGTGAGGATCCCGGCCCACGTCGACCGTCTTGCTTCCGGCATCTGCACCACCTCCGGTCGTCGGGCCACCCGCCCGGGTTGCGGGACACGCGGGTCCGCATCGGGTGAGCCGGAACGCCCGGCTCGCCCGATGCCTGGCCTCAGCGGCCCCGGGTCTCCCCCTCCACGTGCAACGCCCCTTGCTCCGGCCCCGCGGCCGCCGCCGAACCGGCCTCCACGCCCACCTGGTCGGGCTCGGTGTCGACCGGGCGGCCGTCGCCGTCGACCGGTTCCAGCTGCATCGGCTGGTCCGGCGTCGCGCCCGTGTCCGGGTCCGGGTCCGCCTCCTCGTCCGTCCGGGCCCCGAGGCCGGCCGGGGGCACTTCCGCGGCCGGGTCCGGGCGCTCCTCCGCGATGCGGTCGCCCAGTCCCCTCGGGTGCGCCTGCTCCCACGGGGTCATCCCGTACTTCGTCACGCCCGACCAGTGCTCCGGGGGATCCATGCCCTCCTCGAGCGGGTCGGCGCGGATCCGGTCCTCGTCGAGGTCCTCGGCGCTGTTCAACGCGGCCGGGTCCGTCTCGACGGCGTCCGGTTCGCCGGTGTCCTGCGGCGGGTCATAGCTCTGGTCCGGTTCGGTCATGTTCCCCGGGCTTCCCGCTGACGCGAGGGCGAAACACCGGCCGCCTTCGCCGGTTCTGGCCGGCAGGATCACCCCCACCACGGCCGGGACCACCCGAAAGCGTGCCCCGGGTTCGAGGCGCTCCCCCGTCAGGAACCGCGCCGGTTATCGGCGTTTGTGCGGCACCACCAGCGGTATCCGGGGCCTTCCGGTACCCCCGAACACGAGGAGGCGTCATGCCCCGACCGGTATCCGACCAGGTGGTCGTGCTCATGGGCGCGTCGAGCGGGATCGGGCGCGCCACCGCGCTCGCCTTCGCCGCCCGGGGAGCGCGTGTCGTGTGCGCCGGACGCACCGCGCGGGCCCTCGACACGCTGGCCGGGGAGATCGGCGGCGCGGGTGGGACGGCACTGGCCGTGCCCACCGACATCACCGATCCGGCCGCCGTCCGCGCGCTGGCCGATGCGGCCGAAGCGGAGTTCGGCCGGATCGACACCTGGGTGAACGTCGCCGGCGTGTCGGTGTTCGGCCGCGTCGAAGAGATCACCGACGAAGAGTTCGAACGCGTCCTGCGGGTGAACTTCCTGGGCCACGTCCACGGTGTGCGCGCGGTGCTGCCCGCCCTGCGCCGCGCGGGCGGCGGGTCGGTGATCGGCGTGGCGTCGGTCGAGGGGGTGCGGGCGGTGCCGCTGCACGCGCCCTACACCGCCAGCAAGTTCGCGCTGCGCGGTTTCTACGACTGCCTGCGCATCGAGCTCGCCCAGGAAGGTGCCCCGATCGCCGTCACCACCATCCTGCCGGGGGCCATCGACACGCCGTTCTTCGAGCACGCGCGCAGCAAGCTCGGCGCGCTGCCGAAGCCCCCGCCACCGGTGTACGCGCCCGAGACGGTCGCCGACACGATCGTCTTCGCCTCGACGCACCCGCGCCGCGAGATCCCGGTCGGTGGCGCCGCGGTCGGCTTCTTCCTGGGGCAGCGGCTCTCCCCCGCGATCACCGACGCGCTGCTCTCGCTGCGCCGCGTCGGCTCGCGCAGCTTCCGCAACACGCTGCCCGACAACGGAACCGACAACGTCGATTCCACTGTGGACGAACCGGGTCAGGTCCACGGCAGCCATCCCGGCCGGGTGATCCGGCGCAGCGCGTTCACCAGGCTGGCCGGCACGCTCCCCCGCCCGGGCGACCTGCTCACCGCGGCGGTGTCGCGCCGCCACCGCGCGACGGGCTGAGGGTTGACCGGCGCGCGGCGGGGTAGCCGCGCCGGTATGGATCCGACACACGATGGTCAGGCCCGGTCGAAGCCCGGCTGGGCGCACCGAATCCTGTGGAAGGCCGAAGAAGCCCAGGTGCTCGACGGCCCGGCCACCGGCCTCAAGCGGCTGCTGGGCGGCGTGGCCGGAAGCAGCGTAACGCGGCAGCTGCGCGGCCAGGGGCTGGGGCATCCGCTGCACCCGCTCGCGGTGACGGTCCCCGTCGGCGCCTGGCTCTGCTCGGCGGCGTTCGACCTGCGCCCGGACGGCCGCGACACGGCGCGCCGGCTGGTCGCGGCCGGCTTGCTGGCCGCCCCGGCGGCCATGGTGCTCGGCTTGGCCGACTACACGGGCCTGGACGGACGGCAACGCCGGGTCGGCCTGGTCCACGCGGCCGCCAACGCCACGGCAACGGCGCTGTTCGCCGCGTCCTACCTGGCCCGCCGCGGCGGCCGCAGCGGACGGCTCCTCGGCGTCCTGGGCCTGGCCGCGACCAGCATGGGCGGCGCGCTCGGCGGGCACCTGGCCTACGCCCAGGGCGCCGGCGTGTTCCGCTGGCAGCCCCTGAACGACCTGGCGCCCGCAGAGCTCGCGGGCGGAGAACCGGCGGCACCCCGCAACCCCGCCTGACCCGGCGGCCGGGGTGCAGCTCCCTTCCGCGCGGTGCGACCCGCCACGGCCTTGACATGCGGGCGTTGCGCCCCAAGGTGGCCTTCGGTGCGTTCAACGCACCCAAGGTGGCCTTCGGTGCGTTGAACGCAACCAAGGCCACATTGGGGCGCTGGGGGCCGGCCGCTGTCGACCGCCGTAGGACACCCCGGCGCTGGTCGAGCGCGCGCAACTCCGCCTGACCGGCCCAGGCTTCGATCACCGGCCACCGGGTAACCGGCTCGCATGAGCGAATCCGAAAACCGCCCGCTGACCCCCGACGTGCCGGCCCCTCCGGGCACCCCGGAGCTCGACCTCGACGTGGAAATTCCCGAAGCCGACCGGCAGCGGAAGAACCCCGGCTCTCAGGACGTCGACGAAGACGCGGGTGAGATCGAGCCGCCCAGCTGACCGGCCGGCCAGGGCCGTGCCGCCGTCATCAGGCCGATCATGCCCGCGACCAGGCGCATCTGGTCCACCGTCCGGATGTCGGCCTCCACGAGCCGGGGGGAACACACCAGGACCGCCAGCGCCTGTGCCCGCGACAACGCGACGTTCAGCCGGTTGCGGGACAGCAGGAAGTCGAGCCCGCGCGGCAGGTCGACCGCCGACGACGACGTCATCGTCGTGATCACCACCGGGGCCTCCTGGCCCTGGAACCGGTCGACCGTGCCCACCCGGACACCCGGGTACCCGGCCTCCTCCAGCGCCCGGGTCACCGTGCGCGCCTGCAGGTTGTACGGCGCGACGACGAGGACGTCGTGGTCGCCGAGCGGCCGGGCCGGGCCGTGGTCGGTCCACAAGCGACCGTGCACTTCGGACACGATGCGCACGACGGCCGCGGCTTCCTCCACCGAGCGGGTCGTGTTGCCCTGGTGGTCTTCCTCGGCCAGGTACAGCCCCGCGGTGACGCCGTCCAGTGCGCGTTGCGCGGCCGAGGGGTGGGCGTGGAGCTTTCCGGCGTAGGACAGGTTCGACACCGGTTCGCACACGGCGGGGTGCATCCGCCGGGTCTCGTCGAGGAAGTAGCCCAGTGACGCCGGCATGATGTCGGCGTCGCCGATCAGGTGGCCCAGCGCCGAGGCCTCGGCGCCCGCCGGGTGTGTGCCCTGCACCACCTGCGGCAGCTGCTGCGGATCGCCCAGCAGCAGGACGTTCTTCGCGCACATCGACACCGCGAGCGCGTCGGCCAGTGCGAACTGGCCGGCCTCGTCGATGATCAGCAGGTCGAAGGGCTCTTCGCGGACCGCGGCGTTGGCGAACGTCCACGCCGTGCCGCCGACCAGGTGCCCGGCGTCGTGCTCTTCGCGCCACTTCACCAGCGCCGGGTTGCTCTTCGGCTGGTCCCACGGCGCGGCCGGGTCCGGCGTCTTCTTCGCGCGCTTGGCGCACGGCAGCTCCGGGGCGCTCTTCTTGGCCGCCCTCAGCACGTTCTCCACGGCCTTGTGGCTGGTCGAGGTGACCGCGACCGTGCGGCCCGCCCGCACGAGCCGGGCGATCAGCCGTCCGGCGAGGTAGGTCTTGCCCGCCCCCGGCGGCCCTTGCACGGCCAGCGCCGACCCGTCGAGCGCGTCGACTGCCTCGATCACCGTGGCGACCAGGTCCGCTCCCGGTGCCGGCAGCGCCGCGCCGCCGCGCAGCCGCGGCGGGGTCCGCCGGAGCAGGTCGACGCCGGGGTGCCGCGGCAGCTCCGGCAGCGCGTCGACGACCAGGCGCGCGAGGTCGGCGACGGCTTCGTCCTTGGGCGAGGGCCGCACCGGGCTGCCCGGCAGCACCGCGCTCGGCCGGTCGTTCGTGGTGGCGTCCGGCGGGCAGCTCTCCTCCAGCGTCAGCTCCACGGCCGACGCGGCGACGACCTTCGCGTCGCGGGCGGTGTCGCCGTAGCGCAGCCGCACGTCGTCGCCGGGGGCGAACGGGTGCGGCCGGTCGGGGTCGCACGCCAGCAGCAGCGTCCGCTTCGCGGTGCGCGCCCGCCCGGCCGGGGGCACCCACTCCCCCGCGTCCAGCGACACCGGCACGGCGCAGGCGGTGTCCACTTCGAGGTCGCCCAGCGGGGCGGCCAGCCGGCGGAAGTACTCCCACCACGCCGGGTTCGTCTCGCGGCGGTGGTAGCCGACGGACGCCGCCAGCAGCGCGCGGGCCCGCTCGTCGGCGGTGAAGTGACCCGGGTCGTCCGGCAGCCCGTCGAGGAGGGGGTCGACCAGCGCCGCCAGCTGTGCGGCCCGTTCGGCGCGCCGCTCGGCGGCGACGTCCTCTTCGGCCGCGCGCAGCAGCGCGTCCTCGGCGGATTCCGCGGCGGGCTCCGGGACCTCGATCCCCGCGCCGGCCCGGACGCGGTGCAGGAACTCGAACAGCCGCTGCGCGGAGACGCAGTCGTCCTCGGTGTTCTCGCCGATGCGGCGCAGGACCTCGTCGGCGCGTTCCGGTTCGCCGGACTGCGCGAGCGCCAGGTATTCCTCGTACGCCTCGACGTCGGACACGGCGGTCTTCCCGCGGGCGCCGGGCTGGTAGAGCGGCTCGAGGTGGCGGATCGAGTACGACCGCTGCGACACCCGCAGTGCCTTGCGGACGACCGCGTGCAGGTCCACGACCGCGCCGCTGCGCAGCAGGTGGTCGACGGTCTCCTCGCGGGTGCCGTGCACCGCCGCCAGCCGCTTGATCGCGGTGACTTCGTACGGCGCGTAGTGGTAGACGTGTGAGCCGGGGTGCTCGGCGACGCGCGCCGCGGCGAAGTCGACGAACTCCTCGAACGCCCGCCGCTCCTGGGCGCGGCTGTGCGCCCAGAACGGCGTGAACTGCCGGTCGCCGACCGCGCCGAAGAGGTACTCCAGCCCCTCGCCGGCGAGGGCGTGCGGATCGCCCGCCAGGTCGACGAAGACGTCACCCGGGGCGGGGGCCGGCAGGGCGGCCAGCTCGTCCGGGTCGACGATTTCGTAGGCGATCTCGCCGGTGGTGTCCTGCCGGACCTGCAGCGCGGCCTGGGCGCGCAGGGTCGCGAACGCCGTCGCGGACAGGTCCCGCGGCCGGTCGGCCGGACCGGCCGCGGCCAGCGCGTCGATCGAGCCGAGCCCGGCGGCGACGAGCTTGCGGCGCTGGTCGCCCCGCATCCCGGCCACGAGCGAAAGGTCCCGGTCGGCCTCCCGGGCCGAGGCGCAGTGCCGCTCGAACCCGCAGCCGGCGCAGGCCGGGCGTTCGTCGGCCCACAGCGGGACCGGCAGCCGCGGCGGCCGGCCGTCCAGCCGGGCCCGCAGCCGGTCCACCAGCGGCCGGAAATCCTCGACGCGCAGCGTCCGGGTGCCGCCGTCGGTGAGCCGGAGGTGCAGGTGCGGCCCCGCGGGCCGGCCGGCGCGGGTGATCGCGTCGGCGCACGCGGTCAGCTTGACCACCGCCGCCGGCGTCGCCTGCCGGACCGGCTTGGCGTCGTGGACCTCGTAGCGGCCTTCGTCGTCCTGGACCAGGAAGTCCGCCTGGGCCGAGAACTCGCCGTCGAGGAAGACGGCCCGGTGGATCACCGGGACCCCGGACCGCATCGCCTCCTCCGTCGACTTCGCCGCGAGCGCGGTGTCCTCGACGTCGATTTCGGCGATCTCGCGCCCGTCGGCGCGGAACCGGGCGAGCATCGCCGTGGCCTGCCCGCGGCGGGTGTCCGGTTCGGCGGGCGCGGGCCGCGGCGCGCCCGGCAGGCCCGCGGCCAGCGCCTGGCCGAGGATGCTGCGGTGTTCGCAGTCGAGCAGGTCGGCGAGATCGGCTGGGGTGAGCATCGCCGCGCAGTCTGGCACGGCCGATCATCCGGGCCGGAGCACGCCGTCCCCGACACGCCGGGCGTTCGCCGAAACTTTCGGAATTCCCTGGTATAGCGCCAATTCTTGACAGCGCGGACCATGCCCGCAATAGTGCGAGAACCGAACTAAATACTCGTGAACACGATGGGGGCGCGGTGTCTTCCAGCGACGAGAACGAGCAGAGCCGGTTGCGCCGGCGTTCCTTCCTGATCGGCAGCGGAGCTGTCGTGGCCACTTCGATGTTCGGGGCCGTTCCGGCGCAAGCGAGTCCGCCGAGCGCCTTCCCGGACGATTACGACGGCTCGGACCTGTGGCTGCGTTACGAGCCGGTCGCCGATCCCGGGCTCCTCGCCCGGTACCGGGCCGCGCTCGGCGCGATCGTCGTGGAGAACGCCACCCGGACGAAGGTCCACCGCCACACGGCGAACCTGAGCATGGCCCCCGGTTCGACCGAGCACCTGGTGCGAAGCACCCTGGAAGCGGCGCGGGACGAACTCGTCCGCGGCCTCGGCGGGCTGCTGGGGCGACCCGTGCCGGTGCAGGGCGGGTTCCCCGGCCGCGCGGTGGTCGTGGGCACCCCGGACAGCTCGCCCCTGGTGCGGCGGCTCGTTCCGGCGGGCGACCTGGCGCCGCTCGGTGCCGACGGCTACCTCATCCGCTCGCTGTCCCGCGGCGGGCACCGGTCGATCGTCATCGCCGGCAACACCGACCTCGCCGCGCTGTACGGGACCTTCGCCTTCCTCCGGCGGCTCCAAGCGCAGCACCCCATTGCCGACCTGGACATCTCCTCGGTCCCCCGGATCAACCGCCGGTACCTGAACTACTGGGAGACCGAGCGCCTCTACGCCGGGAACGACCCGGCCGGCACCGGCGGGCTGAACGGCGAAACCGGGGCGATCTTCGACTTCTTCGCCACCGGCGCTTCGGCCGCGCTGAACCTGCCGGTGATCCTCGACCGGTACCTCGTGGCGGCACGGGCGATGGCTTCGGTCGGCATCAACGGCATCACGATCAACAACGTCAACGCCAACAGCTTCTACCTCACCCCGGCCGCCATCGAGCAGGAAGCCGCGCTGGCGGACGCGCTGCGCCCGTACGGCATCAAGCTGGCCGTGTCCATCAACTACGCGGCACCCACGGATGCCCGGTTCGCGCCCGACACGCTCACCCGGGAACAGCTGGACCCCTACAGCGCGGAGTTCCGCGGCTGGTGGACCCGCCGGGCCCGGATGCTGCAGGCCGCCATCCCCGACTTCATGGGCTTCACCGTCAAAGCGAACTCCGAAGGCCAGCCGGGTCCCCAGGACCTGGGCTACGACCACGGCGACGGCGCCAACGGGATGGCGGCGGCGGTGGCACCGCTCGGGATGCGGATCTTCTGGCGCACCTTCGTCTACAACGCCGACGTGGACGAGGACCGGCTGAAGCGCGCCTACCTGGAGTTCGGCCCCATCGACGAGGAACCCCAGCCCGACGGCACGACGGGCCGGTTCGCCGGGAACGTGTTCCTGCAGACCAAGAACGGCCCGCTCGACTACCAGCCCCGGGAGCCGGCCAACCCGCTCTTCGGCCGGATGGAACACACCAAACAGGCCATCGAGCTGCAGATCACCCAGGAGTACACCGGGCAGAACACGATGCTGTGCTACCTCGGCCCGCTGTGGGAAGAGGTCCTGAAATCCGACACGTACGCCACCGGCGAGGACGGCAGGCTGCTGGACAAGCGGCTGGTCGGCCACGTGGTGGACGGCACGGCGCAGGGCCACCCGGACAGCGCCATCGTCGGCGTGGCCAACTTCGGCAACGCGGACAACCTGACCGGGCACCACTTCGCGCAGGCGAACCTGTACGCCTTCGGCAGGCTGGCGTGGGACTGGACCCTCGACGCCCGCGGCATCGCCGAGGACTGGGTCCGGCTGACGTGGAGCAACCGCGACTTCGCCGTCCGGACGATCGTGGCGATGATGCTGGGCTCGCGGGAGGCGCTGGTGAGCTACCAGACCCCGCTGGGTGTCGCGCACCAGTTCCGGTCCAGCGACCACTACGGTCCCGCCCCCGGCGAACGGCTCGCGCGGGACGACTGGAGCCCGGTGTACTACAACCGGGCCGACCGCGCCGGGCTGGGCTACGACCGCTCGCCCACCGGCAGCGGGTTCACCGCGCAGTACTTCCCGGTGCTCGCGGCCCGGTACGCCGGCATCGAAACCGTTCCCGAGAACCTGCTGATGTGGTTCCACCACGTGCCGTGGGACCGGCGGATGCGCAGCGGCCGGATCTTCTGGGACGAACTCGTGTACCGCTACCAGACGGGCGTCCACTACGTGGCGTGGATGCGCCGGGCCTGGGACTCGCTCGAGCCCCACGTCGACGCCCGGCGCTTCGCCGAGGTGAAGGCCAAGCTCGCCGCCCACGAGGCCGACGCGGGCGACTGGCGCGACACCTGCGTGCGCTATTGGCAGGAGTTCAACGGCCGGGCCGTCCCGACGGACGGGCCGCTCTCGATCCGGATCACGGTCGGCGGCCGGACGGTCGGCGGCTTCGACGCGGGCGCGCCGTCGTTCGCCATCCCGGTGGCGGCCGGCGCTTCGCCGAAGATCACGAAGGTCGTGCCCGCCGACCCGGCCGCCCGGTGCGAGGTACTGGCGCAGGCGCGCGGCGTTCCCGGGCGGGCCGTCGTGCGGGTCACCGCGAAGAGCTCCTTCGGGCCCATCCTCAAGGACTACGTGTTCGACCTGGTGCCCGGCACGTCCTGAGCCCCGCCCGGCGGGTCCTGCGTCACACCCGGGAACCACCGGGGCCCCGCGTCCGTTGTCCGTTCCTACGGCACCGTAAGTTACGGTCGCGTAGGTCAGGAAGGACGTCGTATGCCGGTCCCGGAAACCACCGCCCTGCTGCACGAGCTGGAAGGCACGGTCGAAGAGAACCTCAACCGGCACCTCGCTGCCGCCCAGGAGTGGATGCCGCACGAATACGTCCCCTGGAGCCAGGGGCGCGACTTCGCCGACCTGGGCGGCGAGGCCTGGGACCCGGAGCAGTCCCGGGTGAGCCCGATCGCCCGGACGGCTCTGGAAGTCAACCTGCTCACCGAGGACAACCTGCCCAGCTACCACCGCGAGATCGAGCGCGCGTTCGGCCGCGACGGCGCGTGGGGCACCTGGGTGCACCGGTGGACGGCCGAAGAGGGCCGCCACGGCATCTGCATCCGCGACTACCTGCTGGTCACCCGCGCCGTCGACCCCGTCGAACTGGAGCGGATGCGGATGGAGACCATGCAGGCGGGCTACGACACCGGTGACAAGCCGCTGCTCAACGTCTGCGCGTACGTCTCGTTCCAGGAGCTGGCGACCCGGCTCTCGCACCGCAACACCGGCCGCTACACCCAGGACCCGCTGGCCGAGAAGCTGCTGGCCCGGGTGTCCACGGACGAGAACCTCCACATGGTCTTCTACCGCAACCTCGTCAAGGCGGCGCTGGAGATCTCGCCGGACGCCATGGTGCGGGCGATCGCCGACGAGGTGCTGGACTTCGCGATGCCGGGCGCGGTGATCCCGAGCTTCCAGCGCAAGGCGGCGTTGATGGCCAAGGCCGGCATCTACGACCTGCGCATCCACCACGACGACGTCGTCCAGCCGCTGCTGCGGTACTGGAAGGTCTTCGACCTGACCGGCCTCGGCGCGGTCGGGGAAGCCGCGCGGGAGGAACTCGCCACGTTCGTCAAGGGGCTCGACACCCAGGCGTCCCGGTTCGAGGAACGGCGTGACGCGACCGCCGCGCGCCGGGCGGCGCGGGGCATAGTGGACCTCTGAGCCGCACCCGCCGGAGGTCGCCGTGCCGCACCGAGGTCGCGTTCCCGGCGCCACCGGGCCGGTGCTGGGCCGCGCCCTGCGGGTGCTCGAGGCGTTCTCGCCGGACCGGCCGGCGCTGCGGCTGAGCGAAGTCGCCCGCCGGGCCGGGTTGCCGGCCGCGACCGCGCACCGCCTGCTGCGGGAGTTCTGCGCCTGGGGCGCGCTGGAGCGCGACGAGGCCGGCGTCTACCGGGTCGGGCTGCGGCTGTGGGAGCTGGGCGCGCTCGCGCCGCGGGGCCTGGGCCTGCGGGAACTCGCCCTGCCGTTCCTGGAGGACCTCTCCCAGATCACGCGGGAGAACGTCCAGCTCGCCGTCCGCGAGGGTACCGAGGTGGTCTACATCGAGCGGATCGCCGGCACCGGGGCGGTTCCGGTGCTGACCCGCGTCGGCGGCCGGTTCGCCCTGACCGCGACGGGTGTCGGGCTCGTCCTGCTCGCGCACGCCCCCGCCGAGGTGCAGGAGGAGGTGCTCGGCAGCCCGATCGAGCGGTACACCAGCGAGACGGTGACCGACCCGGACCGGCTCCGGCACCTGCTGGCCGACGTGCGGACGCACGGGTTCTCCATCAGCGAGCGCCAGGTGACCCTCGACGCGCTGTCGGTCGGCGCGCCGATCCACGACGCGCGGGGCCGGGTGGTCGCCGCGGTGTCGCTGGTCGTGCGGTACGGGAGCGCGGCACCGCACGCGCTCGCTCCGCTGGTGATGACCAGCGCCCGCGCAATCTCACGAGCGCTTTCCATCTTATGAAATAGCCCTTCGTGGCCCCGGACCGGTCCCGCAACCTGTGACCCGGCCCACCACGAAAGGACGACCCGATGAGCGCCATTCCCCGCGACCAGTGGTACGTCGCCGCCTACGGCTCCGAGATCGGGGCCGGCCTGTTCAGCCGCACGATCTGCGGTGAGCCGATCCTGTTCTGGCGCACCCGCGACGGCAACGTCACCGCGATGGCCGACCGGTGCGTGCACCGGCGGTTCCCGTTGTCGCAGGCGCCTTCGCGGCTGGTCGACGACCAGGTCGTGTGCGGCTACCACGGCTTCACCTACGGCGTGGACGGCAAGTGCGTGGCCGTGCCCGGGCAGACCCGGGTGCCGCGGACCGCGCGGCTGACGCGCTACCCGCTGGTGGAGCAGGACTCCTTCGTCTGGGTGTTCATCGGCGACCCGGAGAAGGCCGACGCGGCCGCGATTCCACGGGCGCCCTGGCTCGACTCGCCGGGCTACACCACGGTCGCCGGGATGGAACCGCTCAAGGCGCGCTACTCGCTGCTGGTGGACAACCTGCTGGACCTGTCCCACGAGACCTACCTGCACGGCGGCTACATCGGCACCCCGGAGGTCGCCGAAACGCCGATCACGACCGAGGTCGACGAGGACGCCGGCGTCGTCTACGTCTCCCGGCACATGGCCGACGCCGCGTGCCCGCCCTTCTACGCCAAGTCGACCGGCCTGGAGGGCCGCATCACGCGCTGGCAGGACATCGAGTACACGCCGCCGTGCCTGTACAAGCTGCACAGCCGCATCGCGCCGGTCGGATCCGTGCCCCGCCCGGACGGCAGCGACCCGGACGCCTTCCACGTCGAGGTCGTCTACGCGATCACCCCCGAGACCGAGCACTCGACCCACGACTTCTGGGCGGTGGCCCGGGACTTCGCGCTCGACGACGAAGGCGTTTCGGCGTTCCTCGCCGAGAACAACCGCACGGTGGTGCTGCAGGACGTCGAAGCCCTCGACGTCCTCGAGCGGGTGATCGCGGCCGAACCGGACGGGTACCAGGAGCTGTCGATCAACATCGACACCGGCGGCCTGGCGGCCCGCCGGATGCTGCAGCGCATGGCCGCGTCATGACCCGCCCGATGCTGACCGGCGACCGCGTCAACCGCATCCACTGGGTGCTCGGCACCGACCGGCTGCGCGCGGTCTGCCACTGCGGCGCCGAGCGCGAGTTCGAAGACCCGGTGCGGCTGTGGGACTGGCTGCTCGCCCACCCCGAAGGACACTCATGACTCTCGAACTGCTGGTGGACCGCAAGGAAGAGCTGGCCGACGGCGTCGTGGCACTGACGCTGCGCGCCCCCGGCGGAGGTTCGCTGCCGCCCTGGGAGCCGGGCGCGCACATCGACCTCCGGCTGCCGGACGGCGTCGTGCGGCAGTACTCGCTGTGCGGCGACCCCGCGGACGCGTCGGCGTACCGGGTGGCCGTGCTGCGCGAACCCGACGGCCGCGGCGGCTCGGCGTACGTGCACGACAAGCTCCTCGCCGGCGACCGTGTCCCGGTGGACGGCCCACGCAACCACTTCGCGCTGGTGGACGCCGAGCGGTACCTGTTCATCGCCGGCGGCATCGGCATCACGCCGATCCTGCCGATGCTCGACCGGGTCGCTCGCTCGGGTCGCGACTGGCAGCTGGTCTACGGCGGCCGGACTTCGGCTTCGATGGCGTTCACGGCCGACCTGGCCCGCCACGGCGACCGCGTGACGTTCCGGCCCCAGGACGAACACGGGCTCCTCGACCTCCCGACGCTCCTGGCCACGGCCCGGCCGGGCACCGCGGTGTACTGCTGCGGCCCGGAACCGCTGCTGGCCGCGGTGGAGGCACTCGCCCCGGCCGACCTGCACGTCGAGCGCTTCACGGCGGCGCCGGACGACGGTGAGCGCACGGCGTTCGAGGTCGAGCTGGCCGGATCGGGCCGGGTGCTGCCGGTGCCCGCGGACCGGTCGATCCTGGAGGTGGTCGAGGAAGCCGGGGTCACGGTGCTGTCGTCGTGCCGAGAGGGCACGTGCGGCACCTGCGAGACGGGTGTGCTCGGCGGCGAACCGGACCACCGCGACTCGGTGCTGACGGCGGATGAGCGCCTCGAGAACGAGGTGATGATGCTCTGCGTCTCCCGCGCCTGCTCCCCGCGGCTGGTGCTCGACCTCTGACGGAGCGTCACTGCACGGCGAACCCGGCCGATCTGTAGTGATATGGGACGGGTGAAGAGCTTTCACTCCTTCGTGGACAAGGTGGACGAGCGGCTCGGCGACGGGCTGGAGGGGCTCCTGTGCGCCCACCACCGGCGGCGGCTGCGCGGGCTCGGCTGGGGTGCCGTGCTCGAACCGGGCGGCGCGCAAGAGCCGCTCGGCGGCCGGGGTCCGGTGCGCGACGGCAACCGCGTCGAGGTGCTGATCGACGGTGAGGAGTCGCTGCCCGCCGTCGCCGAGGCCATCCGGCAGGCCAAGTCGCACGTGCACATCGCGAACTGGCACGCCAGCGCGGACTTCCGGCTGACGCGGGAGCCCGGCTCGCCCACCCTGCGTCAGCTGCTGGCCGAGGTCGCCGGGCGCGGGGTCGAGGTCCGGGTCCTGCTGTGGGCGGGGCCGCCCTTTCCCGCGTTCCAGCCGTCGCGGAAGCTGGCGCGGTCCGAACAGCGGAAGTTCACCGAGGGCACGGACGTGCGCTGCGTGCTGGACTCGCGCGAGCGGACCCTGCACTGCCACCACGAAAAGCTGGTGATCGTCGACGACGCCGTCGCGTTCGTCGGCGGGGTGGACCTCACCGCGCTGGAAGGCGACCGGCACGACAGCCCGGACCACCCGCCGCGGCCGATCGGGTGGCACGACCTGATGGCGCGGCTCGACGGACCGGTCGTCGCCGACGTCGCCGACCACTTCCGGCGGCGGTGGACCGAGGTGGCCGGCGAGGACCTGCCGTCACCCGCGGTGCCGGAGCCGGTGGGCGGCAGCCGCGTGCAGCTGCTGCGGACGGTGCCGAACGACACCTACGGCTTCCTGCCGAAGGGCGAGTTCACCGTCCTGGACGGCTACTTGCGCGCGCTGCGCTCGGCGCGGCGGCTGGTCTACCTGGAGAACCAGTTCCTGTGGTCGCCGGAGATCGCCGAAGTGCTGCTCGACAAGCTCCGCAACCCGCCGGACGAACAGTTCCGCGTGGTCCTGCTGCTGCCGCGCAAGCCGAGCAACGGCTCGGACACCACCCGCGGCCAGCTGGGCAGGCTGCTCGACGCCGACGACGGCCACCGCCGCCTGCTGGCCACGACGATCAGCGCTCACGACGGCGACTCGGCGGCCCCGGTGTACGTCCACGCGAAGCTCGGCATCGTGGACGACTCGTGGCTGACGATCGGCTCGGCGAACTTGAACGAGCACTCGCTGTTCAACGACACCGAGGTCAACATCGCCACCGACGACCCGGAGGTGGTCCGGGCGACGCGGCTGCGGCTGTGGGCCGAGCACCTCGGCCGTCCGGTGTCGGAGCTGGCGGACCGCGACCCGGCGGACGTCGTGGACCACCTGTGGCGGCCGCTGGCCGAGGAGCAGGCGGAGCGGGAACGCCGGGGCGAGCAGCGGACCCACCGGCTGGTGCTGCTGCCGGGGGTCTCCCGGCGCGTGGCCCGGCTGCAGGGGCCGTTGCGCGGGCTGCTGGTCGACGGCTGAGCGCTACCGGATCCGCAGCCTGCGCAGCAGCTTCAGCCCGGAAAGCATGCTCTCGACGTACTTCTCGTAGCCCTGCCCCGGCCTCGGCCCCATCACCTGCTTCTTCAGCACGGCCAGGTTCTGCACGTCCGTGTACTTGAGCAGCCCCTGGTCGCCGTGGCGGGCGCCGACGCCGGAGTTCTTCACGCCGCCGGACGGCGTCCCCTTCGCCGCGTACGCAGTGGCCAGGACGTCGTTGACGTTCACGTTGCCGGACTCGATCCGGGCCGCCAGTGCCCGCGCCGCCGCGATGTCGGTGCTCCAGACCGACGCGTTGAGCCCGTAGTCCGTGTCGTTGGCCAGCGCCACGGCTTCGTCGACCGTGCGGTACTTGTGCAGCGCCACCACCGGCCCGAAGGTTTCCGTGACACCGCAGAGCATGTCCTTGGTCACGCCCTCGAGGATCGTCGGCTCGAAGAAGGCGGGCCCGAGGTCGGGGCGCGGCTTGCCGCCGCAGAGGACGGTGGCGCCCTTGGCGACCGCATCGTCCACATGGGACTTGACGCGGCGCAGGTGGTCCACCGAGACCAGGGACCCCATGTCCGGGCCGAAGTCGTAGGCGGCGCGGACGTCGAGGGCCGACGCCGCCGCCACGAAGGCCGCCTTGAACTCCTCGTACCGGGACTCCGGCAGGTAGATCCGCTCGATGTGCATGCAGATCTGGCCGGTGTTGCCGAACGCGCCGAAGATCGCGCCCTGCACGGCATCGGCCAACGAAGCGTCCTCGAGCACGATCATCGGGTTCTTGCCGCCGAGTTCGAGGCAGCAGCCGATCAGGTTGCGGCCCGCCCGCTCGCCGATCACCCGCCCGGTCGCCGTCGAACCGGTGAACATCACGTAGTCGGCGTGGTCGATCAGCGTGGGGCCGACCTCGGGGCCCTCGCCGCACACCACCTGGAACAGGCCTGCCGGCAGGCCCGCCCGCTCCAGCAGCCGGACGCCGTAGAGCGGGGAAAGCGCCGTCTTGTTGTCCGGCTTGAGCACGACCGCGTTGCCGGCCATCAGCGCCGGCACGGCGTCGGAAACGCCGGTGGCGAACGGGAAGTTCCACGGCGCGATGATGCCGACGACCCCCTTGGGCTGCCGGACCTCGGTCGACGTCGTCAGCAGCGGCACCGGCCCGCCGCGTTTGGCCGGTGCCAGCAGCTTCGCGGCCCGCTTCAGGTAGTGGCTCATCACCATCGGCGGGTCGCAGGTCTCCTCGATCGCCATCCGCCGGTTCTTGCCGCTCTCGACCTGGATGAGGTCGGCGACGGCCCGCGCGTGCTCGACGAACAGCGTGTGCGCCCGCTTGAACACCGCCAGCCGCTCCTTGACCGGCGTGGCCGCCCACTTCCGCTGGGCCTCCCGCGCGACGGCGAACGCCCGCTCGATGTCCTCGGGCGTCGACTGCGGCAGCTCGACGAGCACGTCACCGGTGTAGACCTCGGTGAGCTGCCAGGTCGCGCCGGACGAGCCCGGCACCCGCGCCACGAGCTGCCGCAGGAACGCGTCGGTGACCGACGCCGGACGGGTGAGCTGAAGCGGGGTGAGGGTCATGACCGGCTCCCGAGAACGAGCTGGGCGCCCATTTCCCCGATCATGATGCAGGGCGCGTTGGTGTTGCCGCCGGTGATCGACGGCATGATCGAGGCGTCGCAGACCCGCAGGCCCTCGACGCCGCGCACGCGCAGGTCGGGGCCGACGACGGCGAGCTCGTCCACACCCATCCGGCAGGTGCCGACGCCGTGGTAGACCGACGTCGCGCGGTTGAGGATCGCGTCACGCAGGCCCTGGCCCTTGAGGTCCTTGCCCGGGTGGATCTCTTCCTTGACCGCGCCCTTGAACGCCTTGGACGCGAAGATCTCGCGCACCATCTCCGAGCCTTCGCCGAGCAGCTCGAGGTCGGCCGGGTCGGACAGGTACCCGAAGTCGATGCGGGGGGCCGCGGCGGGATCGGCCGAGGCGAGCCGCAGCGTGCCGCGGCTCTTCGGGTAGATCAGGGTGGTCAGCACGGTGAGCGCGGGGCGTTTGTCGACGTCGTGCCGGATCGGCGCGTCCTGGTTGGGCGAGACGTACGCCCACGGCAGGAGATGCAGCTGCAGGTCGGGGACCGCGCCCGCCTGCGAGGTCCGCAGGAACGCGACCGCCTCGAAGACCGAGTTGGCCAGGAACGTGGTGCCGGGCCGCAGCAGCTCCCTGGCCAGCCCGCGGGCGAAGTACGGCGCCGTGCCCTTGTGCCTGCTGGTCGACACGTGGAACGTCAGGGCGTGGAACATGTGGTCGTGCATGTTGTCGCCGACGGGCAGGTCGGCGACGACGTCGATGCCGTGTTCCCGGAGGTGCTCGGCGGGCCCGACACCGGACAGCATGAGCAGCTGCGCGGACCCGATGACGCCGGCGGAGAGGATGACCTCCTTGCCGGCGCGGATGGTGCGGCGCCGGCCGCGGTCGAGGACCTCGACGCCGACGGCGCGGCCGTTTTCGACGAGCACCTTCTCGACCATGACCCCGGACTGCAGCTGCAGGGCCGGGGGCGCGAGGTGGTGGAGGTAGCCGCAGGAAGCGCTGTAGCGCAGGCCGTCGGCGGCGTTCTGCTGCATCCGGCTGACGCCTTCTTGGGACTCGGCGTTGTAGTCGTCGAGGATCTTGCAGCCGAGCGCGTCGGACGTGGCGTCGATGAACTGCAGCGAGCCTTCCTGCGGGTTCTTCGCGCGGGTGACCCGGATCGGCCCGCCGGCGCCGCGGAAGGCGTTCTCGCCGTCTTCGAAGTCCTCCATGCGCTTGTAGGCGGCGTTGACGCTCTCGGCGTCCCAGCCGGTGTTGCCCTCGGCGGCCCAGGAGTCGAAGTTGGCGCGGTTGCCGCGGACGTAGACCATGCCGTTGATGGAGCTGGAGCCGCCGACGACCCGGCCACGCGGCACCGGCATCCGGCGATCGAGAACGTGTTTCTGCGGCACTCCGTAGAAGCCCCAGTCGAGCGGCTTCTTGAGCTGGGGCACGGCGTGCATCGGCCCGACGAGCCCCGGTTTCCGGACGAGCAGCTGCTTGTCGCTCTTGCCGGCCTCGAGGACGATCACGCTGGCCCCGGCCTGTGCGAGCCGCCCCGCGATCGCCGCGCCCGAGCTCCCCGACCCGACGACGACGTAGTCGGCCTCGTCGCCGCGCGCCGCCCTTTTCGCCATACTCGCTCCTCGGTACGACCGGCCGCTAGAACTGTAACGTGTTCTAGTTCAAGCCAACCGTATAGCGCCGCCCCGGGGAGCGCAACGGCCCCGCCGAGGGCACTTTCACGGGAAAGTGCCGCCCCGAAGGGGGCGCTTTCCCGTGAAAGTGCCCGGGCAGGGAAGCTTCAGGCCCAGGTCAGGAAGCGGTAGTGCAGGCCGGTCGAGGACTCGAGCCACTCCCCCACGAAGTCCGCCGGCCGCCCCACCTCGGGCGCGTACGTGTCCCCCTCGAAGGACTCCCGGAGCTCGGTGACCACGATCCGGTCCGCGACCGGCAGCGCCGCCCGGTACACCGCCGCCCCGCCGATCACCCACACGTCCCCGGCCACCGCCGCGAGCGCCGACGGCAGCTCCGCGAACGTCTCCACGCCCTCCTGCGGCGCACGGGACAGCACCAGGTTCCGCCGTCCCGGCAGCGGCCGGAACCGCGGCGGCAGCGACTCCCACGTCCGGCGGCCCATCAGCACCGCCGCCCCGGCGGTCAGCTCCTTGAAGTGCCGCAGGTCCTCCGGCAGGTGCCACGGCAGCGTGCCGTCCCGCCCGATGACGCCGTTCGCCGCCTGGGCCCAGACCAGCCCGATCACACCGCCACCGGCGCCTTGATGCCCGGGTGCGGGTCGTAGCCCTCGACCGCGAAGTGCTCGTAGGTGTAGTCGAACAGGCTCTCCGCCGGCTTCAGGCTCAGTGCCGGGAACGGCCGCGCCTCGCGGGCGAGCTGCGTGCGGACCTGGTCGACGTGGTTGTCATAGATGTGGCAGTCCCCGCCCGTCCAGACGAAGTCGCCGACGCGCAGCCCGACCTGCTCGGCGATCATGTGCGTCAGCAGCGCGTAGCTGGCGATGTTGAACGGCACGCCGAGGAACAGGTCCGCGCTGCGCTGGTACAGCTGGCAGGACAGCTCGCCGCCGGCGACGTAGAACTGGAAGAACGCGTGGCACGGCGGCAGCGCCATGCGCGGGATGTCGGCGACGTTCCACGCGGACACGATGATCCGCCGCGAGTCCGGGTTCTCACGCAGCGTGCGCAGCACCTCGGCGATCTGGTCGACGTGTCCGCCGTCCGGGGTCGGCCACGACCGCCACTGCACGCCGTAGACCGGCCCCAGATCCCCGTCGTCCGCCGCCCACTCGTCCCAGATCGTCACGCCGTGCTCGCGCAGCCACGAGACGTTCGCGTCGCCGCGCAGGAACCACAGCAGCTCGTGGGCGATCGACCGGAAGTGGACTTTTTTCGTGGTGATGAGCGGAAAGCCTTCGGACAGGCGGTACCGCAGCTGGTGCCCGAAGATCGACCGCGTGCCGGTGCCGGTACGGTCACCCTTGCGGGCGCCCGCGTCGAGAACGTGGCGGAGGAGGTCTTCGTACTGCGTGTCCGGCATGCCCGGGAGCCTAGCGATGCCGCTGACTCAGCGTGAACCCCGGATGGCCGACACGGACGAGGCCCATAACTTGACCCATTCCAGAAAAGCCCTTAGGGTCGGCGGCGATGTCGGACTTCGAAGCACAGCTGCGTGCGGTCTCGCTGCGGGTCACCCGGCCCCGGCTGGCCGTGCTGGCCGCGCTGCGCGACCATCCCCACGTCGACACCGAAACGGTGATCGATCTGGTGCGGACCGGGCACCCGACGGTTTCCCACCAGACCATCTACGACGTGTTGCGGGCGCTCACCGACACCGGGCTGATCCGGCGCATCCAGCCGGCCGGTGCGAACGCCCGCTACGAGGCACGAGTGGGTGACAACCACCACCACGTCGTGTGCCGTGCGTGCGGGGCGATAGCCGACGTCGACTGCGCCGTCGGCCACACCCCCTGTCTCACCGCTTCGGACGACCACGGTTTCGTGATCGACCAGGCGGAGGTCGTCTACTGGGGCACCTGCCCCGGTTGCTCGGCCGACCGCTCCCGAAATGATTCGCCGCTCCCGGAAGGAAGTACATGAGCTCCACCCAGGACAACCCGTCCAGCGCGCAGGGCGTGGACAAGAAGGCGGCGGCCGGTTGCCCGGTCGCACACGACTCGGTGACTTCGCACGGAAGCGAGAGCGAGAACCCGGCGATCGACTCGCCGCAGCCGAAGACGGGCGGCCGTCCGCGCACGAACAAGGACTGGTGGCCCAACCAGCTCGACCTGTCGGTCCTGCACGCCCACTCTGCCAAGGGCAACCCGCTCGGCGAGAACTTCAGCTACGCCAAGGAGTTCGCGAAGCTGGACGTCGAGGCCCTCAAGCGGGACATCACCGAGGTGCTCACCACCTCGCAGGACTGGTGGCCCGCCGACTTCGGGCACTACGGCGGCCTGATGATCCGCCTGAGCTGGCACGCCGCGGGCACCTACCGCATCCACGACGGCCGCGGCGGTGCCGGGGACGGCAACCAGCGCTTCGCCCCGCTCAACAGCTGGCCCGACAACGCCAACCTCGACAAGGCGCGCCGCCTGCTGTGGCCGGTCAAGCAGAAGTACGGCCAGAAGATCTCGTGGGCCGACCTGCTCGTGCTCGCCGGCAACGTCGCCCTGGAGTCGATGGGCTTCAAGACATTCGGCTTCGGCTTCGGCCGCGTGGACGTCTGGGAGCCCGAAGAGGTCATCTGGGGCCCGGAAGACGACTGGCTGGGTGACGAGCGCTACGTCAGCGACTCGGAGATGGCGCCCGAGGTCGGCGCGACCGAGATGGGGCTCATCTACGTCAACCCCGAGGGCCCTCGGGGCAGCGCGGACTTCGAGGCCGCCGCGCACTTCATCCGCGAGACCTTCGCCCGGATGGCGATGAACGACGAGGAGACCGTCGCCCTCATCGCCGGCGGCCACACCTTCGGCAAGACCCACGGTGCCGCCGTGGCCGACGACCACGTGGGCCCGGAGCCCGAGGGCGCCCCGATCGAGACGCAGGGCCTCGGCTGGCTGAGCACGCACGGCAGCGGCAAGGGCCCGGACACGATCACCAGTGGCCTCGATGTGACGTGGACCGACAAGCCGACCGAGTGGAGCAACCGCTTCTTCGAGATCCTGTTCGGCTACGAGTGGGAGCTCACCACGAGCCCCGGCGGCGGCAAGCAGTACGTCGCCAAGGACGCGCCGGAGATCATCCCGGACCCGTACGACCCGGCCAAGAAGCACAAGCCGACGATGCTCACGACGGACCTGTCGCTGCGCTTCGACCCGGTCTACGGCCCGATCTCGCGCCGGTTCCTGGAGAACCCGGACGAGTTCGCGCTGGCCTTCGCCAAGGCCTGGTACAAGCTGCTGCACCGGGACATGGGCCCGGTCAGCCGCTTCCTCGGCCCGTGGGTCGCCGAGCCGCAGCTGTGGCAGGACCCGGTGCCGGCCGTCGAGGGCGAGCTCGTGAGCGAAGCCGACATCGCCGCCCTCAAGGCGAAGGTGCTGGAGTCCGGACTTTCGGTTTCCGAGCTGGTTTCGACCGCGTGGGCGTCGGCCGCGAGCTTCCGCTCCACCGACAAGCGCGGTGGCGCGAACGGTGCCCGGATCCGTCTGGAGCCGCAGCGCAACTGGGAGGTCAACCAGCCCGAGCAGCTCGGCAAGGTCCTGGAGGTCCTCGAGGGCGTCCGGCGCGAGTTCAACGAGGCCGGCGGCGCGCAGATCTCGCTGGCCGACCTGATCGTGCTGGCCGGCTCGGCCGCCGTCGAGAAGGCGGCGCGCGACGCCGGCGTCGAGACGACCGTGCCGTTCCACCCGGGCCGCACCGACGCCTCGCAGGAGCAGACCGACGCCGACTCGTTCAAGCCGCTCGAGCCGCGCGCCGACGGGTTCCGCAACTACCTGCGCTCCGGCGAGAAGCTCCAGCCGGAGGTGCTGCTCGTCGAGCGCTCCTACCTGCTCGGCCTGTCCGCGCCGGAGATGACCGTCCTCGTCGGCGGCCTGCGCTCGCTCGGCACCAACCACGGCGGTGCCGCGCACGGTGTCCTCACCGACCGGCCGGGCGCGCTCACCAACGACTTCTTCGCCAACCTGCTCGCTCCGGGCACCCGGTGGAAGGCGTCGGAGTCCGCGGAGAACGTCTACGAGATCCGCGACGTCTCGACCGACGAGGTGAAGTGGACCGCCACCGCGGTCGACCTCGTCTTCGGTTCGAACTCGCAGCTGCGGGCCCTCGCCGAGGTCTACGCCGGCGATGACGCCCGCGAGAAGTTCGTGGCCGACTTTGTCGCGGCGTGGACGAAGGTCATGGAGCTCGACCGCTTCGACCTCGCCTGAGCAACCGCGCAACGGGCCCGGCCGATCCTCGCGATCGGCCGGGCCCGTTCGTCTTCGCTCAGCGCCAGCCCAGCTCCGGGGCCACGTGGGTGAGGATGTTCTCCAGCACGTGCGCGTTGTAGCCGACGCCGAGCTGGTTCGGGATGGTGAGCAGCAGGGTGTCCGCGGCCTGGATGGCCTCGTCCTCCCTGAGCTGCCGCACGAGCTCGTCGGGCTCCCCGGCGTAGGAGCGGCCGAAGATCGCCCGGGTGTTCTCGTCGATCATGCCGACCTGGTCGCGCGAGTGGCGGTCGCGGCCGAAGTAGGCCCGGTCCTGGTCGTTCGTCAGCGCGAAGATGCTGCGGCTGACCGAAACCCGCGGCTCCCGCTCGTGGCCGGCTTCGGTCCACGCCTCGCGGTAGGCCTCGATCTGCTTGCGCTGCTGGACGTGCAGCGGCTCACCCGTCTCGTCGTCCTTGAGCGTCGAGCTCTGCAGGTTCATGCCCAGCTTCGCCGCCCACACGCTCGTCGCGTTCGAGCCGGACCCCCACCAGATGCGCTCGCGCAGGCCCTCGGAGTGCGGCTCCAGCCGCAGCAGCCCCGGCGGGTTGGCGAACATCGGCCGCGGGTTCGGCTGCGCGAAGCCTTCGCCGTCGAGCAGCTTGAGGAACACCTCGGTGTGCTGCCGGGCCATGTCGGCGTCCGTCTCGCCCTCGCCGGGGGCGTACCCGAAGTACCGCCACCCCTCGATCACCTGCTCGGGGGATCCCCGGCTGATGCCGAGCTGGAGCCGGCCGCCGGAGATGAGGTCGGCGGCGCCCGCGTCCTCGATCATGTACAGCGGGTTCTCGTAGCGCATGTCGATCACGCCGGTGCCGATCTCGATCTTCGAGGTCCGCGCGCCGATCGCCGCCAGCAGCGGGAACGGGCCGGCCGCCTGCCGCGCGAAGTGGTGCACCCGGAAGTAGGCGCCGTCCACGCCGAGTTCCTCGGCGGCGACCGCCAGGTCGATCGACTGGTGCAGGAAGTCGGCGGCCGACCGGGTCTCGGAGTGCGCGCTCGCCGACCAGTGGCCGAACGACAGGAAACCAATCTTCTTCACGCCTGCTCAAGCGTCCGGCGCCCGGGATTGATTCCCGGGGTGCGCGGGTCGCTCGTTCCGGTGAACCGGCGCCCGGTCACCCGCCCGGCCGGGTACTCCGCCGGAAACGAGGAGGAGACGCATGCCCGACAACGACCTCACCGGCTTCCTGCTCATCGGCCTGGTCTTCGTGGTGGCCGACGGCCAGATCCTCTACCGCGGCGGCCGGCGCTACCTCAGCGGGCCGGACGGGGAGGAAGGCACCGGCTCGCTGGCGTGGATGGTGGTGACCGTCTTCCACCTGGTCTCGTTCGGCGTGCTCGCCCTGCTCTCGGTGGTCGGCCCGCAGTGGTCGGGTTCGACGGCCGCGCTGGTCGGCAGGCTCGGCATCTTCCTGCTGCTGATGGCCGTGGCCCACGTGCTCACGCTGGCCGTGCTCGCCCGCCGCCGCCAGGACCGGATCGTCGAGAACCACTTCCAGGACTCCGGCGGCGAGCCGCGCGGCACCGAAACCTACGTCCGGCCCGCCACCGAAGTGGTCGTCGAACCGGCGGCGACGGAGCCCGCGTGGCGCCCCGCCGTCACCCCTGTGCCCGGCCAGGACGGCCCGCACCCGCGGGTGAGCCCCGATCTCGGCAGCCACGGGCCGTACCGCACCTGACCTGCCCCGCGGCGTTCACCGGATCGAAGGAATCCACGCGGCGAGCCGCGACTTTGCGCTGCCGCTCCCCCACCCGCCGTGATTGGATCTTGCCCGGCCGGTGTGCGAGGAAGGAAGGCTGCGGTGCGAACGTCCCGAGCAGGACTGGTGGTGGCGATCTCGGTACTGGTGGCGACCACGGCGCCCGCCGCCGCGACCACACCCGACCCGCTCGCGCCGTACCGGAGCCAGGAGGTCGCCTGGGGCGCCTGCCCGTTCAAGCAGCGGAACCAGCCCCGGACAGCACCGTCCCGGACAGCACAGTGCGCGCGGATCACCGTCCCACGCGACTGGGCGGCCCCGTCCGACGGCAACGACCTGAAGGTGGCGATCAGCCGGGTGACGGCCGGCGGCAGCCGCCGGGGCGCGATCCTGGTGAACCCCGGCGGGCCCGGCGGCCGGGGCACGTCGCTCGCGGGCGCGCTGGCCGGCCTGGAACCGTCGGTGAACGAGCACTACGACATCATCGGGATGGACCCCCGCGGCACCGGCCAGGAAGGCGGCGAAGACCCCGGGTACGTGTGCCAGGTGCCGCTGGGGCGGCTGCCCCAGGACGACGGCCTCGACGCCCGCGACCGCTCGGCGGCCAGCATCGCGCTGCACCAGCGGACGCCGCGCGTCCTGGCCGAGGCCTGCCAGAGCGACGCGCTCGCGCCGTTCATCACCACCTGGCAGACCGCGCACGACATGGACCTGATCCGCACGCTGCTGGGCGACGAGAAGCTGAACTACCTCGGCTTCTCCTACGGCACCTGGCTCGGGGCGAAGTACGCCTCGCTGTTCCCGGACCACGCCGGCAAGCTGGTCCTCGACTCCAGCGTGAACTTCGAAGGCCGCCTCCAGGCCGCGTTCGAGGCGTTCCCGAAGATCGACCAGCGCCAGTTCGACCGCGTCTACGCGCCGTGGCTGGCCCGCCGGTTCCCGGAGCAGCTCGGCAAGACCGCCGGGGAGGTCCGGGCCAAGTGGGAGCGGCTGCGGGCCTACTTCAAGACCCAGGGCGTGCCGCCCGACGTCTTCGACTCGGTCTTCGTCGGCAACGGCAGCACGCGGCAGTGGATGGTGGGTGCCCTGGTCCTCACCAAGGGCGCGGCGGCGCTCGACGGGGCGGCCGCCACCACGCCGGCCGCGCTGCGGAGCGATCTCGACCGGGCTTCGCGGGCCGTCTTCGGCCGTCCGGCGGACCGGCTGACCGCCGCCGACGTGGCGGCGGACCCGCCGGAGCCCGACTACGCCGACGTCCCGGGGACGCGGCTGGCCGTGGCGTGCGGCGACCAGCCGACGCGGACGGCGAGCTGGTACAAGCTGCTCAGCGATCTGCAGGGGCCGGCCTACCCGCTGTTCGGCTGGGCGTACGGCCTCAGCGAAGCGTGCGGTTACTGGTCCGACCCGCCCCGGCAGGAGCTGCCGAGGCTCTCGCCGCGCGCGGCGAAGAACATCCTCGTCGTCCAGGGCGAGTTCGATCCGCAGACCGGCTACGAACAGGCGGAGGCGGCGGCCAGGGCGGCCGGGATCCCGATGATCTCGGTGGCGGAATCACCCTTCCACGGTCAGTACGCCGTCAGCGGCAATTCCTGTGTGGACGATCTGGTGAACGGCTTCTTCCTCGGCGCCGGCCGACCGGCGGCCACCATCTGCCCCGGCACCCCGCTGCCCGGGGAGCAGCGGGTGTTCCCGGTGCCGGGCCCGGCGGGCGAGCCGTCCCAGTCGGCCGCGGCCGCGCCGCGGGACAGCCGCACGGGTGTCCGGGAACGGCTCCAGGACGACATCAGCGCGGTCAACCGCGGTCGCTGATCCGGTACGCCACCCCGAGCCGGTCGAGGTCCTCCAGATCTTCGGGGTAGAGCCCACGGCCGGTGAACCGCTCCACCGCCACCAGGCCCTTCCCGGTGCGGTCGCGGTAGTCCGCCAGGTCGAGACCGGCCAGTGCCGCGGCGACCTCCTCGTTCGCGGACGGTTCTGCCGGCCCCGGCTCGAACGACGAGAGGACTTCCCCGCCGCGGGCGAAGGACAGGCGCGTCACGGCGTTGACGTTCCAGAACATGCTCGCCGCCCGGCCGGCCCGGGACACCGCGGTGAGCACGTGGGCGTGGGAGCCGAGGTAGCCGTTTTCCTCGATCGCCACGACCACGCCGTCGAGGTCGAGGACCGCCAGCCACGGGTCGGCGTAGGCCTCGCGCAGCTCCTCCAGCGGCTCCGGCCGGGCGGGGTCCGCGCCGAACGCGCGGACGACCTCGTCCGCCGGAAGGCCGGTGGCCACCGTGACCGTCGCCGCCACCGTCAGCCGGGACCGCCCGACCCAGCGGTAGCGCACCTCGGGCCGGTCCACGGCCGGCGGCTCCGGCTCGCCGCGCAGGCGGTGGCCGAGGCGGTCCGCCTTGGCGTGCACCACCGGCGGCGCGGCGGGTGCCGCCCAGACCAGGAGGTCGTAGCTCTCGCTCTCGGGGTCGTCGCGGCCGTAGGCGTGCACGCGGACGCGGTAGTCGCCGGGCCACGGCGGGGTCGTCACTCCCCCGCCGACACCGGCCGAGCCGTGCTCCGCGCGCCAGCTGAGGTCGACGACTTCCTCCCAGCCCAGGGTTTCGACCGTGGCAGGTGGCTCGGCCAGCACCCGGACGCCGACCCGGACCGACCCCTGTTCGGTGCCCGTGCGGACGACCACGCCACCGTCGGCGACCTCCGCGAGACCGTTCTCCGCGAAGCTGCCGAAGGCCGGGAAGCCGCCCTCGGTCAGGGCGAAGACGTGGTTGCGGACGTTCACGAACGTGCTACCCGACTGCGGCAGCAGGTACTCGGCACGCTCTTTCTCCCGCAGCGCCGCCGCGTAGCCTTCGGGCACCGGTGCCGAGCGGAGCAGGCTCGCCGCGACCCCGAGCGCCGTCCCGACGATGCCCGCGACGCCGGGCCGGCCGGCTTCGCGCGCGGCGATCGTCGCGGTCACCAACGCGATCGCGAGGTGGCCGGCTCCGTGCGCGGCCGCGATCGCGGCTTCGTCACCTTCGGCGGTGAGCCGGGCTCGAGCCACCAAGCCGGCGGTCAGGTCGGCCACCAGCTCGAGCAGGCCGGGCCGGAGCCGGGCCAGCAACCGCGTCTCGCGCAGGGCTTCCGCTTCGCTGTCCGAGGTGAGGAAGCCGAACGTTCCGTCCGGCGGCGGTTCCAGCGCGGACGCGACCGAAGGCGCCGGCACGTCCAGCGACGCCAGCGTCAGCTCCACCGCACCGTGCACCCGCTCGACCACCCACGACGGCAGCGTCCTCAGTGACCGCACCACATCGGGCTCGGGAACGTCCGGGAACCGATGGCGTGGCGGCTCGAGCCGGAGACGGCCCAGCACGGCGGCCGGCGCGGGCGGGATCACGGCACGGACGGCGGGCACGACGGCCGCCACGGCGACGGCAAGGTCTTCCCCCATGCCAGCTTCCCCCATGCCAACACTGTGCCAGAAACCGGCCTCGAGCCGCGGGTCGGCCCGGCCGGTCCCGGCGGGAGCCGCGTGGGTTTGGGCTGGCGAGGCGCGAGTGAGCAACCCCCGGCCGTCCCGCCCGCTGTAAGGAGCGACTCGACGGTGGCCGGCGCAGCGGGCCGTGCGCCGGCGCGTTCACCCTTCTCGGGATCTTGGTGTCGCTTCGGCGCGACAGCCATGATCAACAGCAACTCGTCCCGACAAATCCCGTCACGAACTGGAAGGTCGCCCGTCTCCTCGTCGTCCTGGCCCTCCATGTCCCGTAATCAGCAACACTTCCGCGAACCGAGGGGTGAACCCGCGGTGACCACGGCAAACTCAAACCTCGCTCGTACGGGGCAGCCGGTAAAACACATCTGGCGGTGTACGCCTCTTCGCCGATCGCCTTGCCTGGAGGAACACCTCAGATCGCCGGGGACGGCAACGACAACCCGGCGATACCGGATCAGCTGTTCGGGGCGGCGATGATCTCGTGAACGAGGCCGGGAAAGAACACAGACCGAACCGGCGGGCCCACCGGCTTCCCGCCGACGTACCAGCCGATGAAGCCGCCGATCTGAAGCGCCGGTACCTGGCCGGTGCCACCTTGAGCACTTTGCTGGAAGATTTCGACGGCAGCTATCGGACTCTGCGCGCCGTCCTGCAACTTCAAGGTGTCACGTTTCGGGCGCCGCAGCCGATGACGCCACCTGCGCCGCCGGGAATGGTCGAGACCTATTGCAGCGGCAAGTCGATCGCCGACACGGGGAAAGCGTTCGGGCTCGGGCGGGACATCACCAAACGGATGTTGCTGGAAGCCGGGGTGGAGCTTCGCGGGCGGGGACGGCCACCGAGGTCAGCGTCCAGCGGATCCGACTTCACCGATTTCTGACCGGTCGAGGCGCCCGGCGGGATCCGGGCGCCTCAGCAACCCTCAGTAATAACGCCAGTGCGCCGGCAAGCACGCCATCACGGCGGGCATTACAGCGAGCATGCACACGATGCCGGTCAAAACCAGCGGATGCGACCGAACACGCTTCAAATCGTCACCTCGGGGGCGATGCGACTGCCTGGATCAGCAGTCGTCATTTAGTGGGTCGCCGAGACAATAGCGCAATGCATCTGTCACTCAATGTGGGGGTGGACCTGTCGATCCAGTGACGACACACCAGCCGAAATGACGAATCCGCGGGCAAGGCGAAAGTTCTTCACACTATCGGGCCGACTTTTCACACCTTGGTGGCCGCTGACGATACACCGAGCCGCCATTCGCGATCATGGGTTACGGCCATTCGTGGCCGTCACGCTGGGCCACTACGGCCGATCAACTGGCGGTAACCGACAGCGACAACCGCCTCAGGTGCCCAGTCGAGAAGTCGATGCGGGCACGCGCTCGTCGGACGACAGATGCGGGGACGGCATCGCGACCGTGTCGCGCTCGCCGTCCCGAGCCGATGGGATCACCACGGCGTCCAGCGACTCCAGCATCGCCTCGATCCGCTGCGCCTGCCCGACGCGCTCCCGGTCCCGGAACAACCGCGCCGCGCGCTCCCACAGGAGGCGGGCGTCTTCGATGTTGCCGCGGTCGAAAAGGATCTTCGCAAGGGTGTCCAAGGCCCTGCCGCGGCCTGTTGCGTGGCCCGACCGATCGGCGAGCTCCACCGCCTGGTGGGCGTGCCGCAGGGCCGCGCGGTCGTCGCCTTCGGCGTGCCGCAAGCGCGCCAGGACGGTGTTCAGCTTCATCGCCGTCGGCAAGTGCTGGCTCTCGCTCACCAGGCGCGCCGCCCGAGCGCACTGGTCGCCGGCTTCGCCGTGGTGGCCCATCCTGGTCAGCAGGTCACCCAAGGCGAGATGGGTCAACGTGCGGCCCGGTCCGTCGTCGATGCGCTCCCGTAGCGCCAACGCCTCCCGATACAGCGCCAGCGCGTCGAGCTGGTGCCCGCCCTGCTCCAGCAACGCGTCCGCGTGCCGGTGCAGGGCGGCCGCGCACCGCTCGGGCTCGCCCAGCACCCGCGCCGCCTCGAGCGTTTCGCGCGACATCGTCACGGCTTCGACGACCCGGCCGGCGTGCAGGTGCCGCCGCGCCATGTTCAGCATCACCGTCACCCGGCCGATACCGATGCCATGGGCGTCGACCAGCCGCAACGCCGCCTGCAGGTACGGCTCGGCCTGGGCGTCCTGACCCATCAGCAGCAGAGCCTGCCCGAGGTCGTTGAGGCTCGACGCCTCCGCGTAGGCGTTACCCACCGCCGCGGCCGAGGACGCGGCGACCGTGAACCCGGCGATGATGTCGCCGAAGTGGCCGTGGCGATCGAACACGTCCGCCGTGAGCGACGGCAGGGTGAACGCGATCCCGGGCAACCGCGCCTCCGCCGCGAGCCCGACCGCGGCAGTAAGGGTCGTGCGTTCGCGCAGCACCCACTGCCGAGCCGCCGCCGGCGTGGCGAACCGCGCCGCGGTCACGTCGCCGCCGGTCCGCGGCAGCTCCGGCCGGTCCCGCCCCGGATATACCGTCCGGTGGGCTTCGTACGCGGTCAACAGGTAGAACTCGAGCAGCCTCCGGCGTGCCTCCACGCTGTCGGCCAGCTGCCGCGCCAGCGACTCCGCGTAGAGCTGCAGCAGGTTGTGCACGCGATAGCGGTCGAGGTCACCCGGCTGCTCGATCAGGTGCGCGGCCACCAGCACGGCCAGTGACTGCCGCACCTGCGACAGCGGCCGCCCGTCCGCCGCGGCGATCGCGTCCGAAGCCACCTCGGCGCCGGGGTGCAGCCCCAGTAGCGCGAACGTCCGCTGCTCGGCGGGCGGCAAACCCCGGTAAGACAGCGTGAACGCCGAGCGCAGGCTGCGTCCCGGCCAGTCGCCGTCGTTGCCGACGTCCAGCAGCATGTCCGCGTCGCGCAACGCTTCCGCCAGCGTCCCCAGCCGCATTCCGGTCCGGGCCGCGGCGCGGACCGACACCAGCGTCAACGCCAGCGCGTTGCCCTGGCACAGCCGCACCAGTGCGGCGACCCCGTCCGGGTCCTGCCGGGCCCGCGGCCCGATCCGCCGCTCCAGCAACGCCCGGGCCGCGTCCGCCGACAGCGGCGCCACCGTCACCACCGGGCTCGGCCGGGCCGCCAGCAACGCCGACAGCCGCTGCCGCGTCACCACCACGACCGTGCAGTCCGCCAGCACCCGCAACAGCGGCTCGACCTGGTCGGTGCGCGCGACGTTGTCCAGCACCACGAGCAGGCGCCGCCGCCGCAGCAGCCGGGTCAGCCGCACGGCCCGCGCCACTGGGGAGACGATCTGGTCGACCGGCACGTCCAGCAGCTCCAGCAGGAGCTCGACGACGTCCGCCGCCGAGGCGCCCGCGACCTGGCCGTCCCCGCGCAGGTCGAGCAGCACCACGCCGTGCGGGTAGCGGTTCGCCGACCGATGGGCCCACCGCACCGCGACCGTCGTCTTCCCCACGCCCGGGCCGCCGGTCAGCATGACCACGTCCGCGCGCGGTACGCCTGCCGAGTCCGCAGTGAACGCGTCGAGCTCGGCCAAGACGGCTTCGCGGCCCACGACGCCGTCGACGTCGGGCGGCAGGTGCCAGATCGCGGGCAGCTGCGGCTCGCCGTCCGCCGATTCTTCCGCGGCCGTGAGCGCCGGTCGCGCCGGCGCTGGGAAGGGGGTCGCGCCGGACTCGATCACCTCGTTGTAGACGGCGAGCAGCTCGCCGGCCGCGTGCAGATCCCCGCATTCCCGGAACTCGCGGCGGATGTCGCGGAAGTACTCGGTTGCCTCCAGTGCCCGCCCGGCGGCGACGAGAGCGCGGATCCGCAGCTTCGCCAGGCTCAGTTCCATCGGGTGGCTGACGTCGAGCTCCTCCAGCCGCACCACCGCCAGTTCCGTTTGACCGAGCAGAAGCTGTTGCGCCGCAACGAACGCATTGGCCGGGACCCACTCGTTGCGCGTCCACCGCAGCCGCCACCCGTCGGCGAGGCCCGTTCGCAGACCGACCAGGGGCTCGTCGCGCCGCAGCCGCACCGCGGCCAGTGCCTCCACGTGTGCGCGGTCGTGCTGCCCCCGGTCGTGGAATTCCCGCGCGCGGGCCATCATCGCCCGGAACCGGTGGTAGTCGATCCGGCGCCGGTCGACCTCCAGCCGACAGCCCGCCTTGCCGATGGTGACGTCGGCGTCGACGCCGTCGGCCTGGAACGCCTGCCGCAACCGGGCGCCGGCCTGGTGCAGCGTTCCCAGCGCGTCCCGGGGCGGATTTTCGTGTTCCGCCCACACCCAGTCCACCACGGTGTCCACCGGAACCAGCCGGCCGGGATTCGCCAGCAATGCCGCCAGCACCTGGCCGGGCCGACCGCGAACCGGCTTCACGTCCATATTCCCGTGCAGCAGCAGAGCCGTTTGCCCGAGAATTCCGAACCCGATTTCCATCAGATCCCCTCCCCGCGGCGAACCGGCACGCCGCCCCTCTCCGCCCACCGAATTTTCGCATTCAACACCACGAAGTACCAGGTCAAAGCCCCAAATGTCCCGAAATGACGATCTTTGTCGATCCATTGTCAAGTTGTGGAGCAGCAGGCCAAACCCGGTTTTCCACCGCCCGGCGCAGTCTGATGACAGTTTTCGGACAGCGAGGGAGAAACACATGATCGAGACAGCCTGGGTACGCAGTCCTGTCGGGCGCACCGACCGGCACTACGCCACACGGCGTGGCACGAAATCCGTTCTGGTGCTCGTTCCGCACCCCGTCGCCGGCGCCCGGCTGTCCGACCTGCTGCCGTTGATCGAGGCCGACCACCGCATTCAGGTGGTCTTCGCGGATCCGGAAGGGGGCGACAACTGGCAGGCCGGCCGGGCGTTCCTGCATGCGCAGGGCGGCGTCGTGCTGCCCTGGCCGCAGGCCCGGCGCAGCGAGTTCGACCTCGTGCTCGCCGGCAGCACCCGGGGTCTCGACGACCTAGCCGCCCCCACCCTGCTGGTACCCCACGGCGGCGGGTTCGGCCAGTACCGGCCTTGGCGCCCGCCGGACACCGCCGTGCCGCGGCCGCGGCGCCACGGCACGGGTCTGAGTCCGGACCAGCTGCTGCGGGAAGGCCGGCTCCGTGCCGACGCGCTCGCGCTGGTCCACGACCGGGAGCGCGTCCTGCTCGCCCGGGAGTGCCCGCAGGCGCTGCCCGCCGCGGTCGTCACCGGCGACATCACCCTCGACCGGCTCACCGCCAGCCTTCCCTACCGCGGCCACTACCGGCGCGCACTCGGCCTCACCGCGGACCAGGAGATCGTCGTGGTCACTTCGACCTGGTCGCCGCGCTCGGCGTTCGGCCGTCATCCCGACCTGTTCGACCGCGTCCTCGCCGAGCTGCCGGGTGACCGGTTCCGGGTGGTCGGGGCCCTGCACCCGAACATCTGGGCGCACCACGGCGCCTGGCAGGTCCGGTCCTGGCTCGCCGATGCCCTGCGCGCCGGGCTCGTCCTCGTGCCGCCCGAGGACGGCTGGCGGGCGGCACTGGCCGCCGCCGACTACGTGATCGGCGACTACGGGTCGGTGACCTGCTACGCGGCGGCCGCCGGTGCCGCCGTCCTGCTCGAAGATACGCCGGGCCAGCCGCTCCTGGAGGACACACCCGCCGCGGCCCTGGCACGCCACGCTCCCCGCCGCCGGCACGACCGGCCGCTCACGCCACAGCTGGCGGTGGCGCGGGAAGGTCGTGACACCAACGGAATTCCCGAGCTGATCCGCAGGCTGCTCAGCTCGCGGCCCGGCGAAGCCGGGCACCTCCTGCGCCGCACGATGTACCGACTGCTCGGCTTGTCCGAACCGGCCCGTGCCGTCCCCGTCTCGCCGGTCCCGCTGCCGGCGCCGGTGGCGATGCCGGTATGAGCGCCCACGCGCACCGGATCGTCGCCACCCGCATCCCGTGGCCGCCGCTCACCTGCTGGCGCTACCGCCGCGAATCCCGCCTGGGGACGGCGTTCAGCATCTTCCTGGCCGACGCCGACGCCCACGCCCTGCCGGCACTGGCCGACATCGCGGTCACAGCGCCCCAGCCGTCCCGCACCGCGGCACGCGTGGTCGTGGCCGCGACCCTCGACCGGTTGCCCGGGCTCACCATCGTCACGGTTCCCGTCGGCAGCGGCGCGTGTCTGTTCGGCGACCGGTCCGGCGAGATCGCGCTCGCCGACGGTGTCCCGGCCGAACTCGCCGCCGTGGCGGGTTTCCTCTGGCTGGCCGGCGGCCGGCGACTGGGCGCACTCGAGCAGGTACGTGCGAACGGACCCGATCCGGCCACCGACCTGGTGGTCGTGTCCGGGCGTTGGCATCTCGGCCTCGCGCAGCGCAGACGACCGGAACGCGACCCAGCCAGCGCCACCGGAGTTCGAGACCAGCGGCCCTTCCCCCTTCGGCGAGCACACCCTTGACGTCCGCCGGTGCCGGATGTTCTCATCTCTGGGAGCGCTCCCAGCCCGTCGAAACACTCGAACACGGACCCAAGGGAGTTCAATGAAGCGCTCCATCGCTGCACTGGCGGCCGCCGGCGCGACGGTTCTCGGCGGCACCGCCGTGCTCGCCATGCCGCAGGCCTCGGCCGCCACGTCGGGTTGCCGGGTGGACTACACCGTCACCAACCAGTGGCAGGGCGGGTTCCAGGCCGGGGTCAAGGTCACCAACCTGGGCGACGCGATCACCGGCTGGTCGCTCCGGTTCACCTTCCCCGACGCCGGCCAGAAGGTCGCCCAGGGCTGGAACGCCACGTGGTCGCAGTCCGGCGCGACCGCGACCGCGGCCAACGCCGAGTGGAACCGGACCCTGGCCACGGGTGCCGTCACCGACCTCGGCTTCACCGGCACCTCCACCGGCGCCAACCCGATCCCGACGTCCTTCACCCTGAACGGCGTCACCTGCACGGGGTCGACGACCACGACCACCACCCCCACCACGACCAGCACGCCGACCACGACCACCACCCCGTCCCCCGGCGGCACGCCGCTGGCCGCGAACGGGCAGCTGCACGTCTGCGGCGTCCACCTGTGCAACGAAGCGAACCGGGCGATCCAGCTGCGCGGCATGAGCACGCACGGCCTCCAGTGGTTCGACTCCTGCTACAACGACGCGTCCCTGAACGCCCTCGCGAACGACTGGCACGCCGACCTGCTCCGCATCGCCATGTACGTGCAGGAAAAGGGCTACGAGACCAACCCGGCGTGGTTCACCGACCGGGTCAACAGCCTCGTCGGCGAGGCCGAGGAACGCGGCATGTACGCGATCATCGACTTCCACACCCTCACCCCCGGCGACCCCAACTACAACCTCGACCGCGCCAAGACGTTCTTCGCGGCGGTGGCCGCGCGCAACGCGGCCCGCAAGAACGTGATCTACGAAATCGCCAACGAACCCAACGGCGTCGGCTGGAGCGCCATCAAGAACTACGCCGAGCAGGTCATCCCGGTGATCCGCGCCGCCGATCCGGACGCCGTCGTGATCGTCGGCACCCGCGGCTGGTCCTCCCTCGGCGTCTCCGACGGTTCGAGCGAGACCGAGGTCGTCAACAACCCCGTCAACGCCACGAACATCATGTACGCCTTCCACTTCTACGCCGCCAGCCACAAGGACAACTACCGCTCCACGGTGAGCCGGGCGGCCTCGAGGCTGCCGCTGTTCGTCACGGAGTTCGGCACCGTGACCGCCACCGGCGGCGGCACCCTCGACCAGGCGAGCACCACCGCCTGGCTGGACCTGCTCGACCAGCTGCAGATCGGCTACGCGAACTGGACGTACTCCGACGCCGACGAAAGCAGCGCCGCACTGCGGCCCGGCACCTGCGCGGGCGGCGATTACGGCACCGGCCGGTTGACCGCGTCCGGCTCCCTGGTCCGGAGCCGCATCGGCACGGCCGACCGCTTCTGATCCCGGGGTGGGGTTCCGCGCGCGGAACCCCACCCCTTTCTCAACCGTCGGGTTGACAACGGCCGGGGCGACCCTCTACCGTCTTATTCAACCGAAGAGTTGAGGAAGAACCGGTGGACGAAGACAGCGAACGGCTCAACCGGGTGTTCGCGGCACTGGCCGACCCGACGCGGCGCGATCTGGTGGCGCGGCTGGCCGGCGCGGACGCGACCGTGGGCGAGCTGGCCGAACCGTACGACATGAGCCTGCAGGCGGTCTCCAAGCACGTGAAAGTGCTGGAGGAGGCCGGGCTGGTGACGCGCAGCAAGGACGCCCAGCGCCGTCCGGTTCACCTGGACGCCGAGGTGTTCGACCTGATGACCAAGTGGATCGAGCGGTACCGGAGGCAGGCCGAGGAGCGCTACCGGCGCCTCGACGCCCTGCTGGGCCGCATGACCGGCCACGAAACCCGACCCCAAGAGGACGCATCATGACCATGGCGAAGCACCAGACCGAGATCCTGGCCGACGAGAAGGTCCCGACGATCCGGCTCGTCCGGGAGTTCGACGCCACGCCCGAGCAGGTGTTCCGCGCCCACATCGACCCCCAGCTGTACACGCAGTGGGTCGGGCCGCACTCGGTCACCACGCGGATCCTGCGGTGGGACGCACGCACGGGTGGCGAATGGGCCTTCGCCAACGACCGCGACGGCGAGGAGCTCGCCACCTTCCACGGCAGCTTCCACGAAGTGCGGCCGAACGAGCGGATCGTGTCGACGTTCACCTACGACGGCGAGCCCGACGGCGTCGCACTGGAAACGCTGACCCTGGAGGAAATCGAGGGCGGCCGCACCCGGCTGCGGATGCTCAGCGTGGTGCAGGACTTCGCGACCCGGGACGGCATGCTGGCGAGCGGCATGGAGACCGGCATTCACGAGGGGTACGCCAAGCTCGACGAACTGCTCGCGAAATGACCCCGGCCCGGAAGCACGCGGCCGACGCCGCCCGCTTCACCGAGCTGGTCGAGCCGGCCTCGGACGGCGACTGGGCGCGGCCGTCGCCGGTGGCGGAGTGGACGGCGCTCGACGTCGTGCGGCACCTGGTCGAGTGGCCCCGTGGCTTCCTCCGCGGCGCGGGGATCGAACTCCCGGCCCTGGCCGTCGAGGCCGACCCGGCCGGGGCGTGGAAGCAGCACGTCGCCGACATCCAGGCCATCCTCGAAGACCCGGCCGGGCGGGTGCTCAGCAACCCGCACACCGGCGACCGGCCGGTGGACGAGGCGATCGACCAGTTCTACACCGAAGACGTCTGGGTGCATTCGTGGGATCTCGCCAAGGCTCTCGGCCGCGAGCCCGACCTCGGCGAGGAGCGCTGCGCGGAGGCGTTGACGGCGATGCGGCCGATGGAGCAACTGCTGCGCGACAGCGGCCAGTTCGGCCGGGCGGTGCCGGTGGCGGACGGCGCTTCGGCACAGGACCAGCTGATGGGCTTCCTCGGCCGCGACCCGGCCTGGCGCGCCTGAGTCCCGGGCCGGGGCGGAGCCCCGGGTCAGCACAGTCGGCTGGCCCCCGGCGATCGGGCTGCGGCTGACCACCGGCCGGCTCGCTGACCGGTGGCGGGAGGAGAGCCCATGGGATCCGCCTCCCGCCGGACAGCCGGCAGCCGACCAGCTCGTGGAACGCCCGCTGATCCTCAGTGGACGGTGGCCCAGAACCCGGTCAGCGCCGCGGCGGCGCGGGCCGGGTCGTGGGTCATCCACCAGTGCCCCAGGCCGTCGAGGACGGCGACCCGGGCACCGGCGCGGGCGGCCGCCCGGCGGCGCTGTTCTTCGGTGCCGACGACGTGGTCGGCCGTGGCCAGGATGGCCAGCCCCGGCCGGGCCGCCGCCCGTTCCAGCGGCAACCCGAGGCCGGGTGCACCCGGCGCGGCGGCGGACCGGTACAGGGTGAGCAGCGCGCGGCCCATCGCCTCGTTCTGCCCCGCCGCGACGCGGGCCGCGACCGCCCGGCCCATCCCGCGTTCCACCAGCACCGCCGCACGCTCTTCGGCCGCGGCACCGAACCGCGCCGCGACGTCGACCTCGCCGACGCCCGGTGTCTGCCAGCGGCGGGCGAGTTCGTGCCACTCGTAGTCCGGGTCGAAGACCCCGAGGGCGTCGCTGACCCAGCTGCGGACCAGGTGCGGGTGGCTCAGCACGACGTTGAGGACGTGACTGCCACCGAAGTCGTGGCCCACCAGGTCCACCGGCTCGCCGAAAGCCGCCAGTTCGCCGGCCAGCCAGTCCCGGTAGCCGGCCGGGGTGGCGGCGAACCCGGCGGGCAGGGGCGCGCCGAAGCCGGGCGGGGACAGGCAGACCAGATCGGACCGCGCCGGCGCGAGTTCCGCCAGCAGCAGGTCCCAGACCGCCGCCGTCTCCGGGTTGCCGTGGACGAACACCGCGGGCATCAGACCACCACCGGCGTGGTCGGCGGCAGGACCGGTTCCCCCGGCGCCTCGGTGCACCGGGGGGTGATCGCCTGGTACCCGGGGGCGCGGCCGTCGTCCGGGCGGAACCGCAGCCGGTTGAGCAGCACGACCGGGCCGCCCGGGTCGTCGGCGAGCAGGGCGTGGTCTTCGATTTCGATCATCAGAACCTCCTGGGACCGCAGCCTACACATACTTGTTGCCTGACACGCAAGTTACTTTGATAGGCTCCGATCATGCGCCGCACCCAGCAGGAACGCCGCGAGCAGGCCGAAGCCGCGCTCCTGGCCGCCGCCGCCGAACTCGTCGTCGAGCAGGGCGTGCGTTCGCTGACGCTCGCCCGCGTCGGGGAACGCGCCGGGTACAGCCGCGGCATCGTCACCCACCACTTCGGCGGGAAGCAGGCGCTGGTCGAACGGCTCGCGCGGGCCACGCAGGCCGGGTTCGTCCCGGGGCTGGACGACCTGCCGCCCGGCCTCGACCGCCTGCTGCGGCTGATCGACGGCTACCTCGGCGAGCTCGGCCGGATCGGGGCGTTCAACCGGGCTTTCCTGCTGCTGTGGGCGGAAGCCGCCACCCAGCCGGAGCTGGCCCCGATCTTCCGCGAGCGGGACGCCGCCTTCCGCGCCGACCTGCGCGAAGACGTCGAGGCCGGTATCGCGGACGGCACCATCGACGCCGGCGTCGGCGCGGACGAGGTCGCGACCGCCGTCGTCGGGCAGTTGCGCGGGATCGCCCTGCAGCGGCTGCTCGACCCGGCCGGCGTCGATCCCGAGGCACTGCGGCGGAGCGTCACCGGCCACTGGCGCCGGGCCCTCCGGCGCTGAACATGGGCGATGGGCCCGGCTACCTGAGGTAGCTCGCCAGGGGAATCCGCTGCGCCCGCACCGCCTTCGCCACCACCTCGGCGATCTTGTCCGCGCCGGCGGCCTCGAAGTGCGTGTGGTCGTTGCAGAAGAACGCCCCCACCGCCCCCCTCGTGTAGTCGCCGTTGTTCGGGCACAGCTTCAGCGTGTTGTACAACGTGTAGCTCAGCTTGTGCAGGTCGATCACCGGCGCTCCGGTCGCCGACCCCGCGGCCGCCGTCTCGGTCAGGAAGCCCCGGTTGCCCACGGCCGTGCTGCCGCTGCACGTGATCGCCGCCACCGGGGTCAGCAGGACCGGGTGGGCGCCGCGGTCCCGGGCCGCCTGGGCCATCGCCGTCAGCAGGCTCTGGTAGCGGGCCCGGCCCACGTGGCGCGGGCAGTTCGGATCACCGTCGTTGATGCCGAACTGGATCACCAGGTAGTCGCCCGCGTGCATACCCTTCACCGGGTCGAGCATGTTCAGCCACCGCTGGGCGTACGCCTTCGGGCTCACCACGCACTCGCCGGCGGCGTCCTTCGCGCCGGTCACGTTCGACTCGTACAGCCACGTCTGGACGCTGCGTCCGGCGACCGCGTTGTTGACGACCGTGACGTCGTCGGTGAACAGCCGATCGAAGCGGCTGCCCCAGCCCACCGGACACGCCGACTTCGGGTCCGCCATGGTCGAGTCGCCCGCCAGCCACACCTTGATCGCGGCCGCCGCCGTCTTCGCGCCGGCGGCCCCGGCCGCGCAGCCCGTGCCCGGCGACGCGGCGGCCGTCCCGGCCCCCACCACCAGCGGTGCGGTCAGCACCAAGGACAAGGCCATGATCGCGGCACGCACCCTGTTCTTCACCACGGATGTTCCTCCACAGGCCGGAGTTCGCCGAGGGCGCTCATGCCGTCGTCTCTGCGGCGAGGCCCGGGAAACGCATTCCCCAGTGTGGCGGGCACCACAGACGAGGTCAAGAGCGGGTCAGCCGCCCTTCCGGCCATGGTGGGTGCCACACCGTCCGAGCACTTGCACCAGAGGAGGGAAAACGTATTCCGGCACCTGCCGTCGAGCTGCGCAGGAACGGCACCCCGGGCTGCCCCTTAGGCTCGTCGAAACTGCGGAGGGAGGTGACGACGTGACCGGACACGGGCGGTTCCCGCGCGTCAAGCGCGTGACCATCGAGGACGTGGCGAGGGAAGCCGGCGTGGGGCGGCAGACGGTTTCGCGTGCGCTGCGCGATCTGCCGGAGATCGCCCCGGACACCCGCGAGCGCGTGCTGGCGGCGGCGACCCGGCTGGGCTACCGGCCGAGCGCGCTGGCGAAGGGCATGCGCACCCAGCGGTCGGACGTCATCGCCCTGATCGTCTCCGACATCGCGAACCCGTTCTACCCGGCCGTGGCACGCGGGGTGTACGACGCGGCGGAGGCGGCCGGGTGCAGCGTCGTGCTGTACAACACCGACGCCGACCCGGGCCGGGAACGCGACGCCATCGAGGACGCGCTGGCCCGCTCCGCGCGCGGGGTCGTCGGCTTCTTCTACGGCATGCCCGACGACGTCCTCGCCGGCTACGCGCGCTCGGTCCCGCTGGTGGTCGCCGACCGGGAACTGCCGACGGAGGTGGCGGCCTCGGTGAGCAACGACTTCGCGACCGGCACGGCAGCGGCCGTCGAGCTGCTCGCGCGGCGGCCGGATGCCTGCCTCGGCATGCTGGACAGCTCGGTCGGCGTCGCGGCCGACCGGCGGCGGCCGGCGTTCGTCGCCGCGTGCTCCGCCCACGGCTTCGGCGACGTCTCGGCGCGGATCGTCCAGGGCCCGCCGACCATCGCGGGCGGCACGGAAGCGGCCCGCCGGCTCCTCGCGGCCTGGCCCGGGGTCAACGGCATCTTCGCGGTCAACGACCTGATGGGCATCGGGGCGGTGCAGGCCGTCCTCGCGCGCGGAGGCACGGTCCCGCGGGACTGCGCGGTGGTCGGCTTCGACGACCTGGAGATGTCGGCCTACGTGAACCCGCCGCTCAGCACGGTCCGGATCGACAAGTACGACCACGGCCAGGCCCTGGTGCGGGCGCTGCTGGCGGACACCGCCGACCGGATTTCGCTGCCGGTTTCGCTGATCACCCGCGCGAGCGCCTGAGCCGGATCCCCCTCGGCGAGGTGCCGCCGGTGAGTCAGTGGTGGTCCCCGCGCAACGCGTAACGCCGCTCGGCGTAGGCGAGATCGTCCCGCCACAGCCGGGCGGCGGCGCGGCGCACGAGGGGCCGCAGCACCGGCGCCATGCGGGCCGCCCTGGCGAATCCCGGGCGGCCGGACGCGGCGATCGTCGCCTCGATCACCGCCGTGCGCGGCCGGCCGTCGGGGCCCGGGCCGAGCGGGGTGGCGTGCGTTTCGACCACGCTGCCCGTGCCCTCGCCGTCCACAATGGTCATCAGGACCGTCCGGGGGCCCGGGCAGGTGAACTCGGCGACCACCGGGACGCCGATCCTGCCCGCCAGCCGGAAGGTCACCTCGACGACGAACCGGTCTTCGGCCTCCGCGACGTCGACCCCCTGCGGCGCCGACAGCACGCGCAGCCGCGCGAACGAATACGGGTGGAACCACGCGCCGTGCCACGGGTCGAGGCGGTTGGCGACGACGTCTTCGGGCTCGCAGACGCCGGCCAGCGTCGCCACGGCGTCGACCGTGGTCCCGGCCGGGCGGACCGGCACGATCGGCCGGTCCGTGGGCTGCTCCCCGCCGATCCGGTCGAGGCGGACCCACGCGAGCACGCCGTCGTCGTAGGCGGGCAGTGCCGTCCACCCCGGACGGTCCGCGCCGACGCGCAGGCCGTGCCAGCGGCAGACCAGCTCGCCGCAGTGCACCCGCGCCTGGTCGAGCGGCGCGCCGAGGTGGGGACACGCGCCCGGGCCGACGAGCAGCGCGCCGTCCGGCCCGCGCCACGCGACCAGCTCACGGCCGCCGACGCGGACGCCGAACGGCCGGTCGGCGCGGATCTCGCGGCCGGCGGCGAAGACGAACCAGTTGCCCGACGGCCGGGCACTCGCCCGCTTGACCGCGGCCTCGATCAGCGCGGGACTGCAGTCGGCGTAGGTGGGTTCCTGCCGCGCCCACGCCGGTTCCCGGAACGGCTGCACCGGCCAGCGCGCCGGCCAGCGTTCGATCACCTGCCGCTTGAGGTCCACCGGACACGCTCCCGCCTGCCACGGCCGGCCGAGAAGACCGGCACGCGAGTCATCCTCGGGCATTTGGAGCGATTGCGCAACGCTTCCGGAGGCGCCTCACGCCTTCAGGCGTTCGGTGGCCAGATCGAGGGCGGCGGCCAGGTCGTTGACCCAGGGAACGTCCCGCTCGGTGAGGTTCTCCCAGCCCGGGCCGGCCGTGGCGACGTCGAAGCCGCGCCGCCGCAGCCGCTGGAGCAGCAGGTCGTCGACGGTGCCGGCGGACATCGACCACAGGAACACCACGACCGGGTCGAGCTTGGCCGCGATGGCGACGGTCGTCTCGGCGGGCACCAGCTGGCCCAGGTGGACCGCCGGGATGCCGACCTCCACCATGGTGGCCCGCAGCACCTCCATCGGCAGGCTGTGCCGCTCCTCCGGGCAGCAGGCCAGCAGCACCGCCCGTCCGGGCGGGGTGTTCGCGAACCCGGCGCTGTAGCGCTGCAGGGCCAGGGAGATCTCGCCGGTCAGCGCCCATTCGGAGTCGAAGCAGACGTCGCCGCGCAGCCAGCGGCCGCCGAGGTGGCGCAGCACGGGAACGAGTACTTCGGTCCACGCCGCGGCCGGGCCGAGCGCGTCCAGCGTTTCGTCCAGCAGTGCGGCCAGCGTCGCGAAGTCCAGACCGTCCGCGGCCCGCTCGAGCTCCTCGACGTGCCGGCCGACGGAAACCTCCGGGACCGCTTCGCCGACGCCGGCGAACGCCGCCGCGGCGGCTTCCCTGGCCCGCACGCCGCGGTCGATGAGCCGCTGCATGTACTGCAGCCGGCGGACGTCGGCGTCGGAGTACCGCCGGTGCCGCCCGTCGTCCCGCAGCGTCGGGCCGACCCCGTAGCGCGCAGCCCAGGTCCGCAGCGTCACCGGCGAGACGCCGAGCAGTTCGGCGACCTTGCCGGGCGTCCACGAACCCCCGGCACGGGGCCCGTCCCGGCCACTCACCGCGTCGACGTCCATCCGCACCACGTTTCCACACGCCGGCGCCGGTCCGGCACTCCCGGCGCTCGAGAGCACGCTCCGAGGGGTGCTTTGTGGCGCGAATCATAGTTTATCCCGTGGGAGGGCGGCGGGGAGACGGCGTCATCGAGTCGCTTGTGCAACGCTTCGAGGGCGCCGGCTGTGGTTCGCGGGACCCGAGCCGGGTTCGTTCGGCGCTGAGGGTCAGCCGGTAGCCGAGCAGGAGCAGCACGTGGAGCAGGTAGAGCCACAGGAGCAGCGCCGACACCGCACCGACCGCCACCAGGCCGCCGAACGGCACGCTCCAGTCCAGCGGGATGGCCAGGAAGAGGAGGAACCCGTGGAAGAACCCCGCGAGGACGGCGGCCACGGCGAGCGCGCCCGCGACCAGCGGCCCGCGGCGCACGCCGCGCGGGGCACTGCCGGCGAAGACGATCGCGGTCACCGCCGCGATGATCAGCCAGTCGATGTGGAACGACAGCGTGATGCCCCAGAACGTCGCCCACCCGCCGCGCGTGTAGCAGCCGGCCACCGTGTCGGCGGTGGCCAGCGGCGCGATCGCCAGGGTCGGGCTGAGGACGAGGACGGGCACGAACATCAGCCGTCCGCGCCAGCCCACGAGCGCCCCGGCGGGCTGCCCGGCGACCTGGACGAGGCCGCGCAGCAGGCCTTCGCCGTAGAAGGTGGCCGGCAGCAGGGTGACCAGCAGCGCGGTCCACGGCGTCCCGAGCGCGGCCGTGGCCAGGGCGGCCAGCGCCGGTCCCGGCCCGTGATCGGCGGGCAGCGCGTCGGCCCAGCGCGAGACACCGTGGCGGACGAACTCCGGCGAACCGAGGAACGCGGCGCCCCGCAGCGCGACGAGGACCAGCGGGACGACGGCCAGCGCGGCGAAGAACGTGACACCGGCGGCCCACAGGGACAGGTCCCGGCCGCGGAGTTCCCGGCCGGCGTGCCGCAGGACGACGCCCGCCCGGCGGGCCACCTCGCAGGCGCTCACACCGGTGCCCCGGTCGGCGAGGCGGACGGCGGGGTGGATGACGGGGTGGCCGGCTGGTCCCGGGTGCACGAGCACGACGTGTCGGGCAGCACCCTCGCCGTCGGCTGGCTGCGGGCGGTCCACCTGCTGGCCCGGCCGGTGCTGGGCGTGCCGCCCGACGTGCTCACCGGCTGCGGCGTGCTGAGCGCGCTGGCCGCGATCTGGCCGGCATCGCTGGGCGGTGGTGCGCTGTGGCTCGCGTTGGCGGCGATCGTGGCCTCCGGGGTGTTCGACGGCCTGGACGGCGCGGTGGCGTTGCGGACGGGCCGGGCCCGTCCGCTGGGCGCGGTCCTCGACGCGGCTTCGGACCGGCTGACGGAACTGTGTTTCGTAGCCGTTCTGCTGGTGCTCGGCGCCCCGGCGGCGTGGTGCGCGGCGATGGCGGTGTTGCTGCTGCTGCACGAGTACGTCCGCGCCCGGGCACAGGCGGCGGGGATGCGCGGCGCGGGGGCGATCACGGTGGCGGAGCGCCCGACGCGCCTGGCCGTGACGGCGGTCGCGGTGACCGGGGCGGCGCTGGCCCCGGCCGGGACGCCGTGGACGGGCTGGCCGTGGGGCACGACCTGCGCGGTGCTGGGAACGGGTCTCTCACTCATCGGCTTGGCCCAGCTGTGGGTGGGTGTCGCGCGGGCGTTCCGACGGGCCTCGGAGCGCCGCTGACCTCGCTTCGCGTTCCAAAGGGGGCACTTTCACGTGAAAGTGCCCCTTGGGGGCCTTCCGGAGGGCGGAGCTCACGCACCGGCCGGCCCCACGAGCCCCGCCACGATCTCGGCGGACATCGCCACGAGCGGCAGGCCGCCGCCGGGATGAGCCGATCCGCCGGCGAGGTACAGGCCGGGCACCGGAGTCGCGTTCGCCGGGCGCAGGAGGGCCGCGCGGGGGCCGTTCGACGAGGAGCCGTAGATCGCTCCGCCCGGCGCGCCGGTGTCGTGTTCCAGGTCGGCCGGGGTGCGGATTTCGCGCCACAGCACCCGGTCCCGCACGTCGACCCCGCGGGCGGCGAGGATCTCGAGCACCCGGTCCGCGTACCGCTCCGCCAGCCCCGGCGCCGTCCAGTCGACCCCGGCCGCCGGATCGTGGCGCGGGGCGTTCACCAGCACGAACCACGCTTCGCAGCCCGGCGGGTGCAGCTGCGGGTCGGCGGGGGCGCAGACGTAGACCGTGGGGTCCTCGACCGGCCGGGGACAGCGGCCGAAGATGGCGTCGAATTCGGCGTCGTAGCCGGCCGGGAAGAGCACGCGGTGGTGGCTCGGGCCGGGTGTCGTGCCACGCAGCGCGAGCAGCAGCACGAACCCCGCCAGCGACGGCTGCGTCCGCCGCAGTGCCCGTCGCGGCCGTCGGGTGCGGGGGTCGTCGAGCAGGTCGTCGTAGACGTGCGCCGCGTCCGCGTTGGCGACGACGACCGGGGCCGCGAGCCGTTCGCCGTCCGCCAGCCGGACCCCGCGGACGCCGGCCGGGCCGGTCTCGATCGCGGTGACCTCCGCGCCCGTCCGGACGTCGACGCCCAGGGCGACGAGCCGGTCCACCAGGGCATCCCCCAGCCGGCGCAGGCCGCCGCGGACGTACCAGGCACCGAATTCCTGCTCCACGAACGGGACGACGCTCAGCACGGCGGGCAGCCGGCGCGGGTCCGAGCCGGCGTAGGTCGCGTAGCGGTCCAGGAGCATCCGGGCGCGCGGATCGGTCAGCCGACGGCGCCCGGTGCCCCGCAGCGTGCGCCACGGCGCGATCGCCATCAGGTCCCGGACGCCCTTGGCGTGCCGGAGGAGGTCGCGGGTGCCGTTGAGCGGGCGGCGCAGCACCGGTTCGCCGACGAGGCCCCAGAGCCGTTCCGCGTCGCACATCAGCCGGCGCCACTCTTGACCGGCACCGCCGCCGAAGGCCGCTTCGAGCGCGTCGGGCACCGCGGCGCGCTCGTGGGGCACGGCCAGTTCGGTGCCATCGGCGAACCGGTAGCGGCAGGCGGGGTCGACCGGGACGATGTCGACGAGCTCGTCCAGGTCGGCGCCGGTGGCCGCGAAGAGCTCGCGGTAGACCGAGGGCAGGGTGAGCAGCGAGGGACCGGTGTCGAAGGTGAAGCCGTCCCGGGTGTGGGTGCCGAGCTTGCCCCCGCACGACGCCGACCGTTCCAGCACGGTCACCCGGTGACCGCCGGCGGCGAGCCGGGCCGCGCACGCGAGGCCGCCCATGCCACCCCCGACCACGACGACGGCGCTCACGCCGGACGTCCCGTCCACGCCGACCGGCCCGCGGACGCCGGGCCACGCGCGGCCACCACCACGACGGTCACACCGACCACCCCTTCCACGCCAACCGGCCCCCGGCCACCACGGCGCTCACACCGGCCACCCTTCACACCAACCGGCCCCGATCCCCCGGGCCACCCCGACCACCGCCGCAGGACTCACCCCGACCGCCCCTTCCACGCCAACCAGCCCGCGGACACCGGCCACCCCCGACCGTCCCTCCACCAACCAGGCCCCGAACCCCAGGCCACCCACCACCACCACGGCGCTCACACCGGCCGTCCCTTCCACACCAGGCGGCCCGTGGCGCGGGCCCGCCACGACCGCGCGATCAGCCCGGCCAGCGCGAGTACCGATGCCGGGTGCGCCAAGCTGTCCGGCCACACCCGGCCCCCGGTGCGCCGGGCCGTCACCACGCGGCCGGCCACTCCGGCCGCGTACCCCACCATCCCGGCCCGCGAACCACCCAGCGCCGCCACCGCCGGGAGCACCCACACCACGAGCAACAGCCCGGCGATCGCGGCCGCCGCCGGGGCCGAACCCGTCGCCGACCACAGGGACTTCGTGTAGCCCTCGCGCAGTTCCGCCCACGTCGCGTACATCCGGCACTCCGCGATCCGGCTGCCGTCGGCGACCACTCCGCAGCCGCCCGCGCGTTTCACCGCGCGCATCAGGGCGATGTCGTCCAGCACCTCGCCCGCGACCGCCGCGAAGCCGCCGCACCTGCGCAGCACCGCGGCGTCGATGACGAAGAACTGGCCGTTGGCGGCGGCCAGCGACGGCCGCGGCGACGTCTCGGCGAGCCGCAGCGGCAGCAGCACCAGCCACGACCACTGCAGCAGCGGCTGCACCAGCCGGGCGCCGAACCCGTCGGCGTGCTGGCGCGGAAACGGCGACACCGCGTCGAGGTCCGCCTCGCGCAGCAGGGAAACCGCCGCGGCGACCGCGTCGGGCGCCAGCACGACGTCCGCGTCGACGCAGACCAGCACGCTCCCCCGCGCCCGCTGGGCGAGCCGGTGGCACGCGTGCGGTTTCCCGAGCATCCCCGGCGGCGGTTCGGCGCCGGTCAGCAGCGTCACGCGCGGCCCGGCGATCCGGCGGACGACGTCCGCCGTCCCATCGGTGGAACAGTCGTCCAGCACCAGGATTTCGGCGTCGTCGAGCCCGCGCTGCGCCAGCAGGGACCGCAGGGCCGGGCCGACGCGGGCGGCCTCGTCGCGCAGCGGCAGCAGGATCGACACGGCCTCGCGGCACCGCGCCGGTCCTCCGCGCGGTGCCCGGACGATCCGCGCGTTGTACGCCGCGTGCGCGGCACCGGCGACCGCGGCCGAGGCGGCGGCGCGCACGATCAAGCGGACACGCGAACCCATCGGAATCCCCTTCCCAGGCGGATCGCGAACGGCACGGCCACCGCACCCATGAGCACGCCACCGGCGACGGCCACCCACGGCCGGCCGAAGAACGCGAAGTGCGCCCACACCGACGAAAACCACGTCCAGAGGTACAACGCCGGTGCCGGCCCGGCGGCCGGGCCAGGGATCGGGTCCGGTGGCCGGGGCACCCAGTGGTGCAGTGCGGCCTGGATGACGACGGCGACCAGCAGCCAGCCCGCGAAGTTCGTCACCGGGATGCCGTGCACCAGCGGCAGCGACGGCTCGGGCGACGACCAGATCCAGTACCCCTCGTCCACCATCTGCGGGTCGAGGAAGACGTCCCACGCCGCCAGTGCGCACGCCGCCACCGCGACCACGCCGGCCGGCTTCACGGCCAATGCGCGCCCGGCCAGCAACGCCGGCCACGCCATCATCAGCCAGGCGAGCGGGACGATGCCCGGCACGCCGGCGACGGGCCAGCCGAGCAGGCCGGTGTATTCGTAGCGCCCGAACGGAAATCCCGTGTGCAGGCCCGTCACCTCGGCCAGCAGCCCGCCGCCGCCCGCGACGACCGCGAGCGTGACGGCCGCGCGGGCACCGCAGCGGGACCAGGCGTCGGCGAGTGACGCGGCCGCGAAGCACAGCACCGTGAGCACGGTCAGCGGCGTGCGGCCGCCCGGGTCGGTCACCGAGTAGCGGATCTGGCAGAGCACCGTCGCCGCGGCGCAGAGCCAGGCGGTCAGTGCGGGCGGGCCGAGACGGAGACGGGTGAATGCGGCAGTCCGCGAAACCATCACGAACGCAGAATAGACCGGCCGTGGGTCACCCGCCTCGCTTTCCCGAATTTCGCCGATAAACGCCATTGAACCAGCAAAGAATAGGCAATCAAATGCACGACGAACACCCGGCGGCGCCCGGGTGTGGGCGGGGCGCCGCCGGGTGCGGGGCCCGCGGCCGGGGGATCGGACGGCGGGCCCGCCGGGACGTCGTGTGGCATCGCCGTCCCGTCCACAGGGAGGTCGTACCCGATTCAGCATCGATCCACACTGCCGCGCAGAGTTCGGCGACCGCGCGGTGCATCGGGCGGATTCGACCGGGTCGCCCGGGGTTCATCGGGCTCAAGTAGACAAGCTACCCCACATGTGAAACGGTTGCGAATCGAATGGGCCGAGAGTGGGAGGGCGCCGGATGACCGCGACCATGACGACGGGGCCGGTCCCCGTGGACGACGCGCCCGCCGGGCAGCTGGACGCGCTGGGCCGCCGCTGCCTCGCCGAAGCGCACGATTTCGTGCGCGCACGGGCGCGGGAACATTTCTCCGGACGCAGCGAGGGAGCGCTTGCGGAAACCGCGGTACCGGAGTTCGTCGCGGGCGGGAAATGTCTCCGACCGCTTTTCGCGTACGTGGGGTGGCGGTGCGGGCAACCGGAATCCGACGCCGCGATCCGCGCGGCCGCCGCGCTGGAACTGCTGCACTGCTTCGCCCTGGTCCAGGACGACGTGATGGACGGCTCGGCGCTGCGCCGCGGCCGCACCGCGCTGCACGTCCGGTTCGCCCGGTGGCACGCGGAGCAGGGCTGGGCGGGTTCGGCACCGCGGTTCGGCGAGTCCGCCGCGATCCTGTTCGGCGACCTGTTCCTGGTGTGGTCCGAGCAGCTGCTGCGCGAAAGCGGGCTGACGGCGGAGCAGCTGGCGCGGGGCTGGCCGCACTACGACGCGATGCGGGCCGAGCTGGCCGTCGGGCAGCTCGCCGACCTGGTGAACGACGCGCGGGCGCTGCCCAGCTGGGAGACCCTGCTCGACGTGCTGCGCCGCAAGTCCGGGAACTACACGGTCCGGCGGCCGCTGGAGTTCGGGGCGGCACTGGCCGGCTGCGGCCCGGAGCTGACGGCCGGGCTGGGCGAGTTCGGCGGCCTGGTGGGCGAAGCGTTCCAGCTCCGCGACGACCTGCTGGGCGTGTTCGGCGCCCCGGACGTCACGGGCAAGCCGGCCGGCCAGGACCTGCGCGAGCGCAAGGCATCCAGCGTGGTCGTCCTCGCCGCGGCGATGGCCGACCGGCGCCGGCAGGCCGAGTTCGCCGAGCTGCTCGCACTGGACACCGTGGACGACGACGCGGTCGGGCGCTGGCGGGAACTCATCGTGGCCACCGGCGCGCGGGAGCGGATGGGCGAGCTGATCACCGAACGCGCCGACAAGGCACTGGCCGCGATCGACCCGGCGGTGGTCCCGCGCCACGCCGTCGACCTGCTCGCCGCGCTCGCCGCCCGCTGCACGGAGCGGGACCGATGACGGGCCACCCGATCCGCGAACGTGCCCCCTCCCCGGCACGGCCGGGTTCCGGCAAAGTCGTCCGAGCAGTCGTCCTGCCGGGCTCAGCCGGGCGTGGCAGCGGGCGGGACCGGTGAAAACCGTGCCGGGACCCGTGCACCGCGTCGTCGTCGTGGGGGCCGGGCTGGCCGGGCTCGCCTCGGCCCTGCACCTGGCCGGGCGGGGGCGGGAAGTGACTGTTCTCGAACGCGATCCGGGCCCCGGTGGGCGGGCGGGGCGGGTCGAACGCCACGGCTACCTGCTCGACACCGGCCCCACCGTGCTCACCATGCCGTCGATCCTGAGCGACACCTTCGGGGCCGTCGGCGCGGAGCTCGCCGCCGAACTGCCGCTCGTCCGGCTCGATCCGGCGTACGTCGCCCAGTTCGCCGATGGCAGCACGCTGCCCGTGCACACCGATGCGGCCGCGATGGCCGACGCCGTCCGTGACTTCGCCGGCCCGGCCGAGGCCGCCGGCTACACCCGCCTGCGGGATTGGCTGACCCGGCTCTACCAAGCCGAGTTCGGGCGGTTCATCGACGCGAACATCGACTCCCCGCTCGGCATGCTCCGGCCCGAACTGGCCCGGCTCGTGGCCATGGGCGGGTTCCGGCGGCTCGACGGCCGGGTCGGCCGGTTCCTGAGCGACGAGCGCCTGAAGCGGGTGTTCACCTTCCAAGCCCTCTACGCGGGCGAATCCCCGATGCGGGCGCTGGCCCTGTACGCGGTGATCTCGTACATGGACACCGTCGGCGGGGTGTACTTCCCGCCCGGCGGGATCGCGGCCCTGCCGCAGGCGCTCGCCCGCGTCGCGGCCGATGCCGGGGTCAAGTTCGGCTACGGCGACGCCGTGCACGAACTCGAGCGCGCCGGGTCGCGCGTCACCGCGGTCCGCACCGCCTCCGGGGCCCGCCACCCGTGCGACGCCGTCGTCCTCACCACCGAGCTCCCCGAGAGTTACCGGCTGCTCGGGCGGCGCCCCCGGCGGCCGGTGCCGCTGCGGGCCGCGCCGTCGGCGCTCGTCGTGCACGCCGGCGGCCCCACGACGCAGCCCGAGGTCGCGCACCACACGATCTCCTTCGGGCACGGGTGGCGGTCGACCTTCGACGAGCTCATCACCCAGGGCAGGCGGATGAGCGATCCGTCGCTGCTCGTCACGCGGCCGACCGCGGCCGATCCCGGGCTCGCCCCGCCCGGCCGCCAGCTCTACTCCATCCTCGCGCCGGTGCCCAACCTCGACCGCGGCCCCGCGGACTGGGCCGCCGAAACCGGGGCCTACGCCGGGGAAATCCTCGACCTGGCCCGCGAACGGCTCCTCCCCGGCTTCGAACCGGAGTTCACGCACGTGCTCGGCCCGGCCGAATGGGCGGCACGCGGCCTGGTCGCCGGGACGCCGTTCAGCTACGCCCACTCGTTCGGCCAGACCGGGCCGTTCCGGCCGCGGAACCTCCCCCGCGGGACGGACAACGTTGTCCTGGCCGGCGGCGCCACGGTGCCCGGCGTCGGCGTGCCGACCGTGCTCATCTCCGGCAGACTGGCTGCCGACCGGCTCACCGGAGGGACCCGATGACCCGACGCGAACTCGACGCCGCCGGCATCCGCGAACCCGGGTTGCGCGCGGCCTACACGTGGTGCCGCGAGCTCAACGCCCGGCACGGCCGCACCTACTTCCTCGCGACGCGCCTGCTGACCCCGGCGCAGCGGCCGGCGATCCACGCGCTCTACGGCTTCGCCCGGTGGCTCGACGACATCGTCGACGAACCGGACGACGATGCCACACCCGCAACGCTCGACACCCGCCTGCAGGAAGTCGAGAAGCGCTTCTTCGCCGACCTCGACGCCGGCGTGAGCGACGACCCGCTGCTGACCGCGGTGATCGACACGGCCGCCCGCTACACGCTCGCCAAGGCGTACTTCGAGGCGTTCTTCACCTCGATGCGGATGGACCTCACCGTCACCGGCTACGCCACCCGCGCGGAGCTCGACACGTACGTGCACGGCTCGGCCGAGGTGATCGGCCTGCAGGTGCTGCCGGTGCTCGGCACCGTCGCCCCGCGCGAAGAGGCCGAGCCGAGGGCGGCCGCGCTCGGCAAGGCCTTCCAGCTCACCAACTTCCTGCGTGACGTCGCCGAAGACCTCGGCCGCGGCCGCGTCTACCTGCCGGCCGACGAACTGGCCGCGCACGGCGTCGACCGCGACCGGCTGGCCTGGTGCGCAAGGCAAGGCCAGGCCGATCGGCCGGTCCGGGCCGCGATCCGCGACCAGATCGCCGTCACCCGCGAGAGCTACGCCGAGGCCCGGCCGGGCCTCGCCATGCTGCACCCGGTCTCCCGCCCGTGTGTGGCCACGGCGGCGACCTTGTACGGCGGCATCCTCGGCCGCATCGAGGACGCCGGCCACGACGTCTTCGCCGGGCGCGCGGCGGTTTCCCGCGGGCAGCGGCTGGCGGTGGCGTGCGGGGCGGTCGCGCGGACGCAGTGGGCCCGGCGGCGGCACCCCGCGCCGGCGCTCCCGGTGGCGGTGAGCTGACGTGGGCCAGGCCGAATACCTCGTCGTGCTGGCCGCGTGCGTGCTCGTCACCCTGCCGCTGGAGCTCGCCGGGGCGCGCGTCTACCGGCAGCCGCGGCGGCTGGCGCGGGCGGTGCTGCCGGTCGCGCTGGTGTTCCTCGTCTGGGACGCCCTCGCGATCGCCGGCGGCGTCTGGGACTACGCGCCCGAGTACGTCACCGGCCTTCGCGCCCCCTTCGCCGTGCCGCTGGAGGAAATCCTGTTCTTCGTGGTGGTCCCGATCTGCGGGGTGCTGACCTACGAGATCGTCCAGCTCACCCTCGCGGTGCTCCGGCGGCTCGGCAGGCAGGAGGCACGCCGGTGATCCCGTGGGGCTACACCGTGCCCGCGGTCGCCGCCGTGGCCGCGGTCGTGCTGACCGAGCTCCTCCTGCTGCGCACGGGCCTGTTCCGCCGTCCCGCCTACTGGATCACGATCGCCATCGTGACCGCGTTCCAGATCCCGGTGGACGGCTGGCTGACCAAGCTTTCCGACCCGATCGTGCGCTACGCCCCGCAGCACATCACGAACTGGCGCTTCCCGTGGGACATCCCGGTCGAAGACTTCCTCTTCGGCTTCGCGCTGGTGACCGCGGTGCTGCTCGGGTGGGAACGGACCGGCTCCCGGGAGGAGCGACCGTGAACGCGATGGCGAAGGACGGCCTCCCCCGCGGCGCGGTGCCGTCGGCTTTCGACACCGAAGCGCGGTGGTACGACCGGCTGGTCGGCGCCAACCCGGGCTACCACGAGCACCTCCGGCTCTCGGCGCGGCGGCTGGGCCTGCCGCCGGAGGGGACGGGCCTGCGGCTGCTGGACGCCGGCTGCGGCACCGGCGCGTCGACGGCGGCACTGGTGTCCGTCGCCCCTCGGGCGGAGATCACCGCGTTCGACGCCTCCGGGGAGATGCTCGCGCAGGCCCGGGCGAAGAACTGGCCGGACGGCGTCGCCTTCGTCCACACGCCGGTCGAGGAGCTCGACGGGATTTCCGGCCCGTTCGACGCGATCCTGGCGGCCTACCTGCTGCGCAACCTCACCGAGCCGACCCGGCAGCTGCGGCGGCTGCGCGGGTTGCTGCGCCCCGGCGGCCGCATCGCGGTGCACGAGTACTCCGTCCGGGATTCGCGGCGCGCCCGGTGGGTGTGGAACGCGGTCTGCGCGGGCGTGATCATCCCGCTCGGGAAGGTCACCACCGGCGACGCGACCCTCTACCGCCACCTGCGCCGCAGCGTGTGCGAGTTCGACGGGCTGACCGCGCTCGCCCGCCGGCTCGCCGACGCCGGCTTCACCGACGTCCGCACCGCCTCGATGCCCGGCTGGCAGAACGGCATCGTCCACACCGTCCTCGGCACCAACCCGCAGGAGCACCCGTGACCCGCCCCCTCGGCACCGACCGCCGGATCGAGACGCGGCCGGCCCCGCCCGGCCTGGCCGACGCCGGGCTGCTCGGCCGCCGCCCGACCGCGGCGGTCGTCGGCGGCGGCATCGCGGGCCTCACCGCGGCGACCGGGCTGGCCGAGCGGGGGGTCACGGTGACGCTCTTCGAGCGCGACGGGCACCTCGGCGGGCGCGTCGGCGGCTGGGCCGACCGGCTGCCGGACGGCACCGCGGTGACCATGAGCCGCGGCTTCCACGCGTTCTTCCGCCAGTACTACAACCTGCGGTCGCTGCTCATGCGCACCGATCCCCGGCTCGACCGGCTGACCCCGCTGGCGGACTACCCGCTGCTGGACGCGCAGGGCCGCACGGACACCTTCGCCGGTCTCCCCCGGACGCCGCCGTGGAACGCGCTCGCGTTCGCCTGGCGCAGCCCGACGTTCACCCGGCGGGACCTGGTGCGCATCAACGGCCGCGCCGCCCTGCCGCTGGCGGCGGTCAGCGTCCCGGAGACCTACCACCGGCTGGACGGCACCGACGCCGCGAGCTTCCTCGACGCGATCAACTTCCCCGAAGCGGCCAAGCACCTGGCGTTCGAGGTGTTCTCGCGCAGCTTCTTCGCCGATCCGCACGAGCTGTCCGCGGCCGAACTGGCGACCATGTTCCATTTGTACTTCCTGGGCTCCAGCGAAGGCCTGGTGTTCGACGTGCCGACCGAGCCGTTCCCGCAGGCGCTGTGGGATCCCCTGGCCGGCTACCTGGCCGACCGCCGGGTGACCATCCGGACCGGCACTCCGGTGGCGTCGCTCGACCGCACGTCCGACGGCTTCACGGTCACGACGGCGGAAGACACCGCGCAGTTCGACAGCGTCGTGCTCGCCTGCGACGTGCGGGGCCTGCGGGAGATCGTCGCCGCTTCGCCCGGCCTCGGCACGGCCGGGTGGCGGGCGAACGTGGCCGGGTTGCGCACGGCACCGCCGTTCCTCGTCCGGCGGCTCTGGCTCGACCGGCCCGTCGACCCCGCCCGGCCGCCGTTCCTGGGCACCGGCAGCGTGCCGCCGCTGGACAACATCAGCCTGCTGGAGCGCTACGAGGGCGAAGCCCGGCGGTGGGCGGCCCGCACCGGCGGCTCGGTCGTGGAGCTGCACGCGTACGCGGTCACGACGGACGACCGCGAGACGCTGGTGAAGGCCGTGGACGACCGGCTGCACGCGATCTACCCGGAGACCCTCGACGCGCGGGTCACCGCGGCGGTTTCCTTGTGGCGCGAGGATTGCCCGCTCTTCGGGCTGGGTGACTTCGCCCGCCGTCCGACGGTCGCGACGCCGGACCCGGCGCTGGCGCTGGCCGGCGACGGCGTGCGGATCGACCTCCCGGTCGCGCTGATGGAACGCGCCGCCACCACCGGCTGGGCCGCGGCCAACACGCTCCTGGCGGGCTGGGGACTCGCCGGGCACCCGCTGCGCTCGGTCCCCAACCGCGGCCGCATCGGCCTGCTCAACCGGCTCGCCGCGACGAAGCACTTCGGCGGGTGAGCGGGATGGCCGAAGCCGTCATCGTCGGCGCGGGGCTCGCCGGGCTGGCCGCCGCCGTCACCCTGCACCGGGCCGGAGTTCCGTGCGTGGTGCTGGAAGCCGCGGACGACGTCGGCGGTCGTGTGCGCACCGACGTCGTCGACGGCTTCCGGCTCGACCGCGGGTTCCAGATCCTCAACCCGGCCTACCCGGCGATCCGCCGCCTGGTGGACGTCGGCGCCCTGGACCTCGGCCGGTTCCGGCGCGCGGTCCGGGTGGCCGACGACGACCGCGTCTCGCTGCTCGGGCACCCGATCGACACCCCCAAGGCGCTGCGCGACATCGCGGCCCGCCGCTACCTGTCGGCGAAGGACCTCGCCGCGCTCGGCGCGCTGTCCGCCCGCGTCGCCGCGGGACCGGCCCAGGCGGTCATCGACCGCGACGACCGCACGACGCTCGACGAACTGCGCCGCGCCGGGGTGTCCGACCGCGCCGTGGACACGGTGCTGCGGCCGTTCCTCTCCGGGGTGTTCCTGGAACCGGAGCTGGCCACGTCGGCCCGGTTCTTCCAGCTGGTCTGGCGGAGCTTCCTGCGGTCGGCCCCGTCGCTGCCGGCGCTGGGCATGGGCGAACTGCCCCGGCAGCTCGCCCGCGCGCTGCCGACGTCGGCCGTCCACCGGGACACCCCGGTCGAGGAGGTCCGGGCGGGCCGGGTCCGCACGGCGGGCGGCGAGGTGTGGACGGCCCGCGCGGTCGTCGTCGCCACCGACGGATCCACGGCCGCCCGGCTCACCGGCGTCGCGGAACCGCGCTGGAACAGCGGGACGACGTGGTACTTCGCGCCGCCGCGGTCGCCGTTGCGCGAACCGGTGATCGTGATCGACGCCCGCGGCGGGCCGGTCGTCAACACCAGCGTGGTCAGCGAGGTGTGCCCCACCTACGCCCCGCCGGGGGCGGCGCTGGTGAGCGCGTCGGCCTTGACGACGCTGCCGGAACCGGAGGTGCGCCAGGCGCTGGGCCGGATGTACCGGACGGACGCGACGCGGTGGCCGCTGGTCGCCCGGTACGAGATCGCCCACGGGCTGCCGGCGATGCCCCCGCCCCACGAGCTCCGGCGCGAGGTGCGCCTGGGCGAGGGGCGGTACGTGTGCGGCGACCACCGGGACACGAGCTCGCTCCAAGGGGCCCTGGCCTCCGGCACCCGGGCCGCCCGCGCGGTGCTCGCCGACCTCGGCCGGGCAGGTCCGGCAGGACGCTGACCGCCTCCCGCATTACGACATCCGGGCGGAAATTCGCTCCCCGCGCTGCGAAAAGCACTGCACTGCCCTTGATCGGCCGGTACACATCGTGCCGGTCCGACCCCGTTTCATCGCTGGATAGAGTGAAAATCCCCGGCGATCTTCAATGGTCCGGCGCAGTGCACCCCTGGTTTACGTAGCCCCGATCCGGTGACATGCCCCGTTGAGCTCCTTGACACGGCGCTCCGGGTGACGTTTTCCCGGCTCGCTAACGAAATCCCGCTTTTCCCGTCTTCCCGAGGCAACCCGCAGTAATCCGGCCTTCGGAAGGAAGTTCATGTCGCGGAGATCATTGCTCGTCGCGCTGACCACGGTCAGTGCCTTGCTCACCCCGGCCGCGGTGGCGGCCGCGGCGCCGCCCGGGGTCGATCCGGCCACCGTCGATCTCACGCTGTCCGCCGGGCAGAGCGTCGACGTCACCAAGCACGTCACCACCTCCGCCGTTCCGCCGAACCCCGACCTCGTGCTGCTCGCCGACACCACCGGCAGCATGGGCGGCGCGATCGCCAACGTCCGCACGAACGCCGGCGCCATCACCGGTGACGTGCTCGCCGCGCAGCCGACCGCCCAGTTCGGCGTCGCCGAGTACAAGGACTTCACCGACTCCGTGCCCTTCAAGGTCAACCAGGGCATCACCGGCGACACCGCCGCGGTCCAGGCCGGGATCAACCAGTGGTCCGCGAATGGTGGCGGCGACTTCCCGGAAGCCGACCTCAACGCCCTCTACGAGCTGGCCACCGGCGCGGTCACCTTCCGCCCGGACGGCACCCGCATCATCGCCTGGTTCGGCGACGCGCCGTCGCACGACCCCAGCGGCGGGCACACCCTGGCCGACACGATCGCCGCGCTCCAGGCGGCGAACATCCGGGTGATCGCGGTGAACGTCGGCAACCTGGACCTTTCCGGCCAGGCGAGCGCCATCGCCACGGCCACCGGCGGCATGCTGCTGAACAACGTGCCCTCCAGCCAGGTCTCGCAGGCCATCCTCGACGGCATCAAGTCCATCGAGGTCACGGTGACGCCGAAGGTCACCACCTGCGACCCGCAGCTGACGGTCACCAACGCCCCGGCGAGCGTCAAGGTGCCCAGCGGGGACGTCGCGACGTTCACCGAGACCGTCGCCGCCGCGGCCGACGCCGCGCCCGGCACCTACCACTGCACGGTCGACTACCTGGTCGACGGCGTGTCCCGCGGGTTCGTCGAGACGACGACCGTGCGCGTGCTCGGCCTGAGCATCAACGACGTCACGGTGAACGAGGGCTCCGGCGGCGCGCCGGTGCCGGCCACCTTCACCGTGTCACTGCTCGGCGGCGCGAGCCCGAACCCGGTGTCGGTCCACTACGCCACAGCGAACGGCTCCGCGACCGCACCGGCGGACTACCAGGCGGCGAGCGGTGACGTCACCTTCGCGCCCGGCGAGACGAGCAAGCCGGTGACCGTGCTGGTCAACCCGGACACCGTCGACGAGCCGGACGAGACGTTCACGGTCACGCTGTCGGCTCCGGTCGGCGCCGGGCTGGTCGACCCGACCGGGGTCGGCACGATCGTCGACGACGACCGTGACGGCGTCTTCTCCTGCACCGGCACCGCCGCGAACGTCATCGGCATCACCGCGGCCGTGGCGAACCCGGCGAACCTGCCCTGCGCCGACGACAGCAAGACCGTCCTCGACGCGACGCTCAACGCCGGCCTGATCAAGGTGCAGACCCACGCGCTGACCGCGTCGACCGACCTGACGCCGGACAACCAGTCGGCGGCTCCGGCGGCCGGTGACCAGGCGAAGGCAACGGCCAAGATCGACAAGACGGTGATCAGCACGCTCGGGCTGACCATCGAGCTGGGCGTGATCCAGTCCCAGGCGGCGGCGACCTGCCAGCCGGCTCCGGGCGGGCTCGCCCCGGTGCTGACCGGCAGCTCGAACGTCGCCTCGCTGAAGATCAACGGCGTCTCGGTCACCGTGGGCTCGGCCCCGCTGACCATCGCGCTGGTCATCGGCTCGCTGAAGCTGAACGGCCAGACCATCGCGAACGGCGTCGTGAAGCAGCAGGCCGTCGCGCTGGAGACCCCGCTGGCGAAGATCGTGCTGGCGGAGTCCCAGGCCGACGTGCACGGCACCGCCGCGCACCCGGCGGGCAACCCCTGCAAGCGGTGACCTGGTGAACCCCCCGGGGCGGGTGGTCGCCGCCCGCCCCGGGGCTCACAGCTCGTGGGCTGTGGTGTCGTCGGTGGTCACCAGCAGCGCGCTCCAGGCCGCGGCCGGGCTGATGTTGAGCAGCACCGCCCGCCCGCCGAATTCGCCGGTCTCCTCGGCGGTCGAGAGGTTGAAGAACACGTCGTTGGGCCCGAGGTGGCCGTAGCGGGCCAGGTTCTCGAAGCACGCTTTCGCGATCGGGACGCCGATCGCCTCCGACCAGTTCCGGAACGCCGCCGTGGACAGGTTCTGCGTCAGGCAGCACGGGACGTCGGCGAGGCTCAGGCCGTTGCGGTCGAGCAGGCGGGTGACCAGCGCCCGCAGCCGGTTGCGGGTCTCCACGGCCAACCGGAACGAGTAGGCCGCCGGATCGGTGCACTCCTCCCGCCAGCGGGCGAACTCCTCGTCGCGGTACTCGACGCGGAACAGGTCCGCGTAGGCGCCGTTCGTCTCCAGCAGGATGTCCCGGATCCGGAGCTTTCCCCGACGCCGCAGCAGAAGCGCGCCGCCGCTGTCGCCGTTGACCGTGACGGGGTGGCGGTAGCGCCCGGGGGTCGCGGGCTTGCTCCCGTGCAGGACGAGCACGTTCGCCAGGTCCGGGTCGGCGCGCAGCAAGCCGCTCGCGGCGAGCAGTGCCGGGGTGAGCGACGCGCAGCCGAGGCCGCCGACCGAGAACGCCATCGCCCGCCCGGCGCCGAGCATCGCCTGCAACCGGGTGGCTTCCGAGCTGACCAGCGTCTGCGGGGCCCGCGGCTCCACCGTCAGGACGACGTCGACGTCGCCGGCGTCGAGGCCCGCGGTGGCGAGCGCCCGCCGGCCCGCCCGGACGGCCAGGTCGGCCGCGGTGAGCGTGTCGTCGACGGGCACCCGGTCGATGCCCAGCGCGGCGCAGGTCGCGCGTTCGGTGCCGGACAGCGTGGCGAGTTCCGGCAGGTCGGCGACGGCGAGCGAGGTGTCCGGCAGGTACCAGGCCGAGGCGGCGAGCGCGATCACGGGAGTTCGGTGAAGGCGCCCAGGATTTCGTCGGCGAGCGCGTCCAGGCGCTCCTGGCCGACGCCGCCGGCCACGGCCAGCCGCAGCGCGCCGTCGCGCACCGCGCTCGTGACGACGAGCGGGAACCAGGAGGCGACCGCGCGCTTGAGGTTCACCGACAGGTCCCAGCGGGTCCGCAGCAGGCGGACGCCGGAGTCGAAGGCGGCGGTGTCGCTCGGTCCGTGCAGCACCAGGACTTCCGGCTCGGGCAGGGCGCGCAGCCGCGCGGTGCCCGGCGTGTCCGGCGAGAGGTGCCGCAGCATCCCGTAGCCGACGCCGTCGTTCGGCACCGACCGCGCGCGGTCGGCGATCTCCGGCAGGCACTCCCGGGCCGTGGTGCCCGGCCCGACCGGCAGCACCAGCGGGTGCAGAGTGGTGAACCAGCCCACCGACGGGCCGCGCCCGGCCAGCCGGAACGGGTTGGGGGTCGCCTCCCCCTCGGTCATCACGAAGGCGCTCGGCGCGTCCTGCCAGCGGGCCAGGCCGCAGGACACCGCGCACAGCGCCGCCTCCCGGCCCTCGGCACCGCCTGCGGACAGCAGGGTGGCGACCGCGGGGTCGTCCAGGGTCCGGGCCGTGATGCCGTCGCCGGGCGCGCCGCCGATCGTCCCGGCGGCGCCGCCGGCTTGCAGGGTCGCCGTCCAGTAGGTCAGTTCCCCGGACAGCTCGTCCGAGGCCGCCATCGCCTGCAGGTGCCCGGCCCACTCCCGCCACCGCGCCGGCCGGGGCGCCGGGGCCGGGGTGCGGCCCGCCGCGAGGTCGGCGAGCAGCACGTCGAGGTCGTCGAGGACGACCACAGTGGACATGTTGTCGAAGACGAAGTGGTTGACCAGCAACACGAGCAGGCCGCCGCGGGCCCGGCCGCGGTCGTAGTGGCGGACCCGGAACAGCGGCCCGCGCGCGGGATCCATCTCCGCCTTCATCGCCAGGCAGTCGTCCGCGACGATCCCGAGCTCCTCGCCGGAGTCGAGCGGCGGGAGCACCTTCGTGTCGAACACGTCCGTCACGGCGACGTCCGCGACCTCGAGCCGGGCGCCCAGTGCGTTGCGCCGCAACCGGTAGCGCAGTGGCTCGTGCAGGCCCAGCAGGTGCCCGATCGCCGTCCGGAGCGCGGCCGCGCCGATCCCCGGCGTGGTCTCCACGGTGTGCACGTCGACGAAGTCCCCGACGTCGTCCGGCATCCGGTGCAGGAAGCTGAGCATGATCGGGGTCGGCGGGATCGCCCGGAGGGGCTCGGGGACCGGCGTGCCGGACGGCACCGGCACCGCCGTCGACCCCGCCGATGACGCCGACGACGCCGACGGCGGGCCGTCGACGACCGCGGCGCGGGCCAGTTCGCCGAGCGTGCGGCACTGCAGCAGCTGCTGCGGGGTGAAGTGGACGCCGTCCTTGGCCGCCCGCGCGGCCACCCGGACGCCGAGGACCGAATCGCCGCCGAGGTCGAAGAAGTTGTCCTTCGGGCCGACCGGGCCACCGCCGGTCAGCAGGTCCGCGCAGATCGCGGCGAGCACCCGTTCGGCACGGGCGGCGGAGTCACTGTCCACAAAGGAAGGTGCGGCCATGGCGGGCTCCCGGTGGGTGGTGGTGCGGACCGGCTCGCCGTCGACGGCCGGCAAGGCATCGAGTGCGCGGCCGGGCTCGCGCAGCACGGCGTCGAGCAGGCCGGGCAGCAGGCGGGCGAGCGCGTCGGCCGTCTCGCGGTCGAACAGGGCTGTGGCGTACTCGAAGTAGCCGTCCATCGGCCCGTCCTGCTGGTCGATGACGCCGACGGTGAGGTCGAACTTGGCGGTGCCCGGGGCGATCCCGGCGACCGTGCCGCTGTCGGAGAAGCGCGAGCAGTCGAGCCCGCCCAGCTCGGCGGTGTCCTGCGGGACGTTCTGGTAGGTGTAGGCGACGTCGAACACCGGCTGGCGGCCCGGCTCGCGCGGCCCGCACACCGCCGAAACGATCTTCTCCAGGGGAATTTCTTCGTGGTCGAGGACCTGGGCGACGGTGTCCGCGCAGCGCCGGACGAGGCCGGTGAACGACAGCGATCCCTCGACCCGCGTGCGGAACGGCGGCAGGTTGTTGAAGTACCCCATGAGGTCGTGCGTCGCCGGGTGCGTCCGGCCGGAGGTGGCCACGCCGACGACGACGTCGGTGAACCCGGCCCAGCGGTGCAGCAGGGCGTCGACCAGCGCGAGCATCGTGACGAAGGTCGTCACGCCGTGTTCGCGGCTGAACGCCCGGGCCGCCTCGGCCGCCGGTTCGCCGATGGTGAACTCGACGAGGCCGCCGTCGAAGGTCTGGGCGGCCGGGCGCGGCCGGTCCAGCGGCAGCTGCGCGGTGGGGAGCCCGGCCAGCTCGGCGCGCCAGAACCGCAGGCCGCGTTCCAGGGTCTCCCCCGTCAGCCGCTTCCGCTGCCAGGCCGCGAAATCGGCGAACTGGAAGGGCAGGTCCGGCAGCTCGGGCGCCCGGCCGGCCAGCCGCGCCCGGTACAGCTCGGTGAAGTCGCGGAAGAAGATCGTCGGCGACCAGCCGTCGAAGACGATGTGGTGGTAGGTCCACAACAGGGCGTGGTCGTCTTCGGCCAGGCGCAGCAGGGTGATCCGCACCAGCGGGCCGGTGGCCAGGTCGAACGGGCGGACGGCCTCCTCGTCGGCCAGCCGGTGAGCCGCCGTGTTCCGCTCCGCTTCGGGCAGCGTGCTCAGGTCGTGCACGACGAGCCGGGGCCCGGGTTCGGCGAGCCGGGTGAAGGGCACGCCGTCCTCGTCGGGGATGCAGGTGCGCAGCACCTCGTGCCGGGCGAGCAGGTCGTGCACCGCGCCGGTCAGCGCGGTTTCGTCGAGGGGGCCGGACAGGCGCAGGTCGTGCGGGATGTTGTAGAGCGCGCTGCCGGGGTTCAGCCGGTCCAGGTACCACAGCTGCTCCTGGCCTGCCGACAGCGGCAGCGGGCCGCCGCGGGGCAGGACCGTGACGGCGGGCAGGTCGGCGAACGGGCCGCGCTCGGCCCGCACGGCCTCGATGCGGGCGGCGAAGGCCCGCACGGTCGGGTGGGCGTACAGGTCGGCGAACGTCAGCTCGACACCGAAGTCGCGTTCCATGGTGCGCAGCGCGGTGATCGCCGCGATGGACGTCCCGCCGAGGGCGAAGTAGTCCGATTCCGCGGTGAGTTCGTCCTCGCCCAGTGCACGCGCCCAGATTTCGGCGACCCGGCGTTCGGTGTCCCCATCGGACACGGCGGCGGGTGGTGGTGCCGGGACGCGGGTTTCGACGGCCGGTGTGCCCGGCGGGCGGCACCAGCAGCGGACGCTCTCGAGCGGGTACACCGGGGCTTCGATCCGCGGCACGGCCGCACCGGCGTAGTGGCGGTCCCAGTCGAGCCGGACGCCGAGCCGGTAGAGCGACGCCACCTGCCGCAGCACCGCCCGCCGTCCGGCCCCGGCGATCAGCTCGACGCAGCCGAGCTCGGGCGCCAGGCGGCGCATCGTCCGCGACAGCACACCGCCGGTGCCCAGCTCGACCAGCACCGCGCCGTCCCGGACGAACCCGCGCACGGCTTCGGCCAGCCGTCCGGAGTCGAGCGTGGCGCCGACGGCCCGGCCCGCCGCGGCCGCCAGGCCGTCGGCGAGGGACAGTTCGCCGCGGGCGATCCGCACCGACAGGTTGCCCACGCCCGAACCGACGAGGTGGGTGTCGGGGATGCCCAGCGACCGGGCCAGCCGGTGGAGGGCGTGGTGGACGGCGACCAGCCGGGGGCCCGGCTCGCCGGGCAGCGGGTCGTCGCCGAGGACGGGCCACGCCGCGCACAGCTGTTCCCAGAGCTCGGGTTCGACCCCGCCGTCGCCGGAGAAGAGCAGCACCACCGGCGGGTCGTCCGCGGCGGGCGCGTCCGGGACGGCGACCGACCGCAGGGCCGCGGCCAGTGCGCCGGGTTCGCCGGCCACCACGGCGATACGGAACGGGTGGTCGTCGCGGCCGCGGTTCATCGCGTGGCCGATCGCGAACACGCCGTGCTCGCCGGCTTCGGCGAACCCGGCGAGCCGGTCGCGGTAGACCGCGAGCGCGGACGCCGACTTCGCCGAGACCGTCACCAGGTGCTCGGTCCCGTCCGGTGCCGCGGGCGCCGGAGCCGGCGGGGCCTGCTCGACGACGGCGTGCACGTTGGTCCCGGTGAGCCCGAACGAGCTGAGGCCCGCCCGCCGCGGCGCGTCGTCGTCCCACGCGCCGAACGCGGGGTTGACCCGCACCGGGCCGTCGAAGTCGATCAGCGGGTTGGGCGTCTCGAAGTGCGCGGTCGGGTACCGGACGCCGCGCCGCACGCTGAGCAGCACCTTGACCAGCCCGGCGACCCCGGCGGCGTTGTCCAGGTGCCCGATGTTGCCCTTGATCGAGCCGATCGCGCAGTGCGGGGTCGTCACGCCGGCGTCGAGGAACGCCTGCCGCAGGGCCTCGACCTCGACGACGTCGCCGAGCGGGGTCGCCGAGCCGTGGCACTCGACGTACCCGACGGTGGCCGCCTCGACGCCGGCGTCGCGCCAGGCCGCGGTGATCACCTCGGTCTGGGCCGCCCGGCTCGGCGCGCTCATGCTGGCCATCCGGTAGCCGTTGTGGTTGACCGCGATGCCCTTCAGGACCGCGTGCACGTGGTCACCGTCGGCGAGCGCGGCGGGCAGCGGCTTGAGCACGACGATCCCGCCGCCTTCGCCGCCGACCGCACCGGTGGCCTTCTCGTCGAACGGGCGGCACCGGCCTTCGGGGGATTCGACGCCGCGGACCGGGACGTGCCCGGCCGCCCGGATCGGCACCGGCCGCACGCTGATGCCGCCCGCGAGCGCCAGGTCCGCGGCTCCGCTGCGCAGCAGCGCGACGGCGTGGGCGACGGCGACCAGGCTGCCGCTGCACGCGGTGTCGAGGACGAGGGCGGGTCCGGTGAAGTCGTGGCGGTAGCTGATCCGCGCCGCGAGCGAGGCGGCCAGGATGCCCAGGATCTGCTGCGGGTCTTCCTCTTCGAAGAGGTCTTCGTAGTCCGACCGCGAGCTGCCGAGGACGACCGCCGTGCGCGAGCCCCGGAGGGCCTGGGGCGCGTAGCAGGCGTTTTCGAGGGCTTCGTGGGCCAGCTGCAGGATCAGCCGCTGGTGCGGGTCCATCCACGCGGCCTCGGCCGGCGGCACGCCGAAGAAGCGGTGGTCGAACCGGTCGATCCGGTCCAGGTAGCCCATCGGCAGGTAGCCGGGGCCGTCCGCGAAGCCGTTCTGCCGCAGCCGTTCCGGGTCGGGCTGACCGACCACGTCGCGGCCTTCGGCGAGCAGGTCGTGCACGGCGTCGAGCCCGTGGGCGCCCGGCAGCAGGGCGGACACCCCGATGATCGCCACGTCGTCGTTGCGCACCGGCTCCGACCTCCTAGAGCTCGTAGTCCTTGGGCGGGTTCAGGCCGCGGTCCACCGCCCGGCCCAGTGCGGCGAGGGTGGGGTGCTCCAGCATCAGCGCCAGCGCCCCGACCGTGGGGTTGTCGAACAGCGCCCGCGGCGGCAGGGCCGTGCCGAAGTCCGCGCGCAGGCGGGCGGTGACCCGCAGGCAGAGCAGCGAATCGCCGCCGAGGGCGAAGAAGTCGTCGTCGACGCCGACCTGCTCGACGGAGAGGACCTCGGCCCAGATGCGGCTCAGCGCCCGCTCGGTCGCGGTGCGGGGCTCGAGGTAGGCCGGGGCGCTGCCGTCCGGCTTCTCCGCGACGGGCGGGCGGTCTCGCGGCGGCGCGGTCGTTCCGGCCGGCGCGGTCTGTCCGGCCGGTTCGCGCAGGAGGTCCGCGAGTTCGCCGACGAGCGCTTCGGCCGTGCTGCCGTCGAACAGCGCGGGGTCGTAGCCGAGCCGCAGGGTCAGCGGTTCGTCGTCGCGCGCGCTGCCGTGGGCGACGAGGGCCAGGGGGTAGTTGGTGATTTCGACGGCGGTCAGCTCCGCCACGTGCAGGCCGCGTTCGGCCAGTGCGCCGGAGTCGAAGGGGTAGTTCTCGAACACGACGATGCTGTCGAAGAGGCCGGCCGGGGCGGGCAGCCCGCTCCAGCGGCGCAGCGCGGCCAGCGAGACGTGCCCGAACCGGCGTGCCTCGGCCTGGTCGGCCTGCAGGCGCCGGAACCAGCCGGGCCGGTCTTCCGCCTCGGCGACGGTGACGCGGACGGGCACGGTGTTGACGAACATCCCGACGATCGCGTCCACCTCGGGCAGCTCGGGCGGGCGGCCGGACACGACCGCCCCGAAGCAGACGTCCGGGTCGCCGCCGTGCCGGGCGAGCAGCCGCGCCCACGAGCCCTGCACGACGGCGTTGACGGTGAGCCGGTGCCGCCGCGCGAAGCCGGCCAGCCGCCGGGAGTCCTCAGTGGACAACTGACGCTCCACTGTGGACGTGGAGCGGGTGCGGTGGGCCCGGCCGGGCGGCCGGTCGTACGGCAGCCGGGTGGGCGTGAGCCCGGCTAGGACCTTCCGCCAGTGGGTTTCGGCCGCCGTCGCGTCCTGCCGGGCGAGCCAGGCGAGGTGGTCGGCGAACGGGCGGCGGCGCCGGGCGGGCTGTCCGGAGAGGTGCGCGAGGACGTCGGTGAGAACTTCGAAGACGCTCCAGCCGTCGAGGATGACGTGGTGGAAGGTCCAGAGCGTCCGGATCCGGCGGTCGTCCAGCCGGATCAGGGTGACGCGCATCAGCGGTGGCACAGAGGGGTCCAGCCCGGCTTCGCGGTCGGCGGCGAGCAGGTCGGCTTCGTCCGGCGAGGTCCCGTCGTACACGGTCACCGGCAGGGTGACGGCTCGGTGCACCACCTGGACCGGTTCGCGGACCCCGGTCCAGCGGACGGCGGTGCGCAGGGCGGGGATGTCGGCAACGGCCCGGTGCCAGGCGCGTTCGAGGGCGGCGGGGTCGGCGGCGCCGGCCAGGGTGAAGCAGACCTGTTCGAGGTAGGTGCCGGGTTCCGACAGGCTGTGGAACAGCATCCCGGCCTGCATCGGGGTCAGCGGGTAGACGTCCTCGACGTGCCGGCCGTCGCCGAGCAGCCGGTCGAGTTCGCCTTGGGTGGCGGCGACGAGCGGGAAGTCGGAGGGGGTACGCCCACCGGCACCGGGCTCGGCACAGTGGGCGGCGATCTCCCGCAGCGCGGTGAGCGTCCCGGTGGCGAGCCGGGTGACGGTGCGGTGGTCGTGCACGCCCGGGGAGCAGGTCCACTCGAATTCGAGTTCGCCACCGGCGGTGACGGCCGCGGTGACGTCGAGCCGCGCGGTGCCGGTCACGTGGGGCGCCCGGCTGAGCTGGATGGCGGAGGGCGCGCCCCGGAACAGGTCGCCGGTCTCCGGCTCGGCGTCGAAGCGGCCGAGGTAGTTGAACGCCGCCACCGGCCGGGGGGCCGGCAACTGCGTCTCGCCCAGGTACCGCAGCGCGCCGTAGCCCAAGCCGCGGTCCGGGGTTGCGCGCAGGCACTCCTTCACCGACTTCAGCACCGCCGCCCAGCCGCCGTCCTTCGGGACCGCCACCGTGCACGGGTACAGCGTCGTGAACCAGCCCACCGTTCGCGACAGGTCCACGTCGCCGAAGAGGTCCTCGCGGCCGTGGCCCTCCAGTTCCAGCAGCACCCGGTCCTGGCCCGTCCAGGCGGCCAGCACCCGGCCGAGCGCGCTCACCAGCACGTCGTCGATCCGGGTGCGGTACGCGGCCGGGGTGTCGCGCAGCAACGCCGCCGTCTCGCCCGCGTCGAGCCGGACCGTCACCGACCGGGGTGGCCGTGGGTCGCCGTCGGGGCGGGCGCCCGGTGCCGGCGTCCGCCAGTAGCCGAGCTGGTCGGCGAACCCGCCCGCCGCCACGTGTGCGGCCAGCCGCCGGGACCAGTCGCCGAACGACGTGGTCCGGGGCGGCAGTTCCACCGGCCGTCCGGCGCGGGCCGCGCGGTAGGCCGTGCGCAGGTCGGCGAGGAGGATCCGCCACGAGACGCCGTCCACGACCAGGTGGTGCGCGGCCAGCAGCAGCCGCGAGCCGTCCAGCACCGCGGTGAACAACGCGCCGCCGTCCAGCTCGAAGAAGTCCATAGTGGACATGGGACCGACGCGGAATACGTCGGTGGACACGGATTCGGCGTACTCCTGCCGCCAAGAGCCACCGGCGCGCCGGAAGCGCAGCCGGAGCGCGTCGTGGTGCGCGGCCAGCGCGGAAACCGCGGTCCGCAACGCCGCGACGTCGACGTCCGCGGCGAGCTCGGCCGACACCCACTGGGTGAAGTGCCCGGGATGCTCGGTGACCGTCTCGAAGAACCAGTGCTGGATCGGCGACAGCGGCACCGGGCCGGACGGCCGGGGCGCCTCGCGCGCCGCCGGTTCCGCCCACTCCCCCGCCGCGGCGAGCTCGGCCGGGGTCTGGCGGAGGAAGACGTCCTTCGCGCTCAGGCGCAGCCCGAGCTGCCGGGCGCGCGCCACGACCTGGATGCCGAGGATCGAGTCCCCGCCCAGCTCGAAGAAGTTGTCCCGGGTGCCGACGCGCTCCACGCCGAGCACCTCGGCCCACACCCGGGTCACCAGCTCCTCGGCCGGCCCGCGGGGCGCCGCGCGGGTTCCGGCGGTCTGCGGCCGCGGCACCGGCAGCGCCCGGCGGTCGATCTTGCCCTGCGGCGTCAGCGGGAACCGGTCGAGCAGCACCAGCGCGCCGGGCACGAGGTGGCCCGGCAGGCTCTTCGCGAGGAACTCCCGCACCGCGCCGGGCTCGATCGGCCGCCGCGGGACGACGTACCCGGCCAGCCGCTTGTGGCCGGGGGTGTCCTCCCGCGCCAGCACGACGGCCTCGGCGACGTCCGCGTGCCGCCGCAGCGCCGCCTCGACCTCGCCGACCTCGATCCGGAAGCCGCGGATCTTGACCTGGTCGTCGGACCGGCCGAGGAAGTCCAGCACCCACTCCTCGCCGGCGCGCCAGCGCACGATGTCCCCGGTGCGGTACAGCCGGGTGCCGTGGCCGAACGGGTCGGCCACGAACCGGTCGGCGGTCAGCCCGGGCCGGTCGAGGTAGCCGCGGGCCAGGCCGCTGCCGCCGATGTACAGCTCGCCGGGCACGCCGGCCGGCACCGGGTCGAGGTGGCGGTCCAGCACCAGGCACCGCGTCCCGGTGATCGGCCGCCCGATCGGCACCGGCCGTCCGTCGTCGGCGGCCCGGACGCGGTGGCAGGCGGTGAACGTGGTGCTCTCGGTGGGCCCGTACCCGTTGACCAGCTCCAGGTCCGGCCACCGCCGCAGCACCGTCGCGCACTGCCCCGGCGACAGGACGTCGCCCCCGGAAACCAGCCGCCGCAGTCCCGCGAACACGCCGGGATCGGCCGCCGCCACCTCGTGGAACATCCCCGCGGTCAGCCACAGCGCCGTGACGCCCTCGGCACGCACGAAGGCGCCGAGCGCGTCGACCGACGGCACGTCGTCGGTGTCGATCGCCAGCCGCGCCCCGGACAGCAGCGCACCCCAGATCTCGAGCGTCGAGGCGTCGAACGACAGCGGCGCGTACTGCGTCGAGACGTCGTCCGGGGTGAGCCGGGCGTAGGGGTCCGCGCACAACCGGGTCACCGAACGGTGCTCGATCAGCACGCCCTTCGGACGGCCCGACGAACCGGACGTGTAGAGCACGCAGGCCAGGTTCTCCGGCCGGGCCCGCACCGGCGGGGCCGCACCGGGCCGGTCGCGTTCCCAGCCGTCGTCCAGGGTCAGCACGCGCACCCCGCGGGGCACCCGGTCGCGCACCGCCCGCGTGGTGAGCACCGTCGTGATCCCGGAATCCGCCAGCAGCCACGCCAATCGCTCGTCGGGGTAGCGGGGGTCGAGCGGGACGTAGGCGGCACCGGCCTTCAGGACGGCCAGCATCCCGGCGATCGCGTCGATCCCCCGCGGCACGCAGAGGCCGATCCGGACGTCCGGTCCGGCGCCGTGGGCGAGCAGGCCGTGCGCGAGCCGGTTCGCCCGGGTGTCCAGTTCCCGGTAGGTCGACGCCGTGCCGTCGCCGGTCACCGCGAGCGCGTCCGGACGCTCGCGGACGCGCCCGGCGAAGACGTCCGGCACGGTCAGCCCGGGCCCGTCCGCCGTCGAACGGCCCACGGCCAGCAGCTCACGCCGTTGCGCGGGTGCCGGGAACGGCAGCCGGGACAACCGCCGTCCCGGGTCGTCGGCGATGCCCTCGAGCAAGGCCAGGAGGTTTTCGGCCAGCCACCCGATGGTGGCGGCGTCGAACAACTCGGTGCTGTATTCGACGGTGGTGCGCAGGCCGCCGTCCCGCGGTTCGAACTCCACCGTGAGGTCGAACTGGGCCGAGCGCCGGGGCAGGTCGGTTTCCTCGACCGCCAGGCCGCTGAGCTCCGGCAGTGCCGACGGCGCGTTCTGCAGCACCACCATGGCGTTCACCAGCGGCGAGCGGCTCGCGTCGCGGTCCGGGGCGAGCAGTTCGACCAGGCGGCCGAACGGGACGTCGTCGTGGGCCATCGCGTCGAGCACGGTCGAGCGGACGCCGGCCAGGAAGTCCGCGAAGACCGGGTCGCCGTCGAGGCGGGAGCGGATCACGACGGTGTTGACGAAGAAGCCGGCGAGGCCCGCCAGCTCGTCCCAGGACCGCCCGGCCGTCACCGTGCCGAGCGCGATGTCACGCTGGCCGGTGTAGCGGGCGAAGAGGACTTGCGCCGCCGCGATCAGGGTCATGAACAGCGTGGCGCCGCGCTCACGGCCGAGCTCGGTCAGCCGCGTGGTCACGCCCGGGGGCACGGTGAACCGGTGCGTGGCGCCGGCCGTCCCCCGCACGGCGGGCCGCGGCCGGTCGGTGGGCAGCTCCAGGGCCGGTACGCCGGCCAGCTGCCGCTCCCAGTAGGCGATCCGGTCGTCCAGTTCCGGCCCGGCGAGCCGGTTGCGTTGCCAGGCGGCGAAGTCGGTGTAGCGCAACGGCAACGGCGGGAGCTCGGCCGCCGGGTCCGAGTACAGCCGGCCGAGCTCGACGGCGAGCACGCCCATCGACCAGCCGTCGGTGACGATGTGGTGCAGCACCAGCACGAGCAGGTGGTCGTCGGTTCCCAGCTCGAACACGGTCGCCCGGAACAGCGGGCCGCGGGCGAGGTCGAACGGCCGGTGCACCTCGGCGAGCAGCGCGCCCTCGAGGTCCTCGACGTCTTCGGCGGCGCGGACCTCCGGCCGGATCTCGGGGGGCGGCCCGACGACCTGGACCCCGCGTCCGGCCACGGTGGGGAACGTCGTGCGCAGCGACTCGTGGCGGCCGGCCAGCGCGGTGAGCGCACGGGCCAGCGCGTCGACCGACAGCGGCCCGCGCAGCCGGAAACCCGCGCTCGTGTTGTACTCCGCGCCGCCCGGGGCGAGCTGGTCGAGGAACCAGAGCCGCTGCTGCCCGGACGACAGGGGCAGCTCGGCCCCCGGCGCCGTGCGGGACGGCGCGTGGCCGGCGTGCGCGGCGGGCAGGGCCGCGGCGAGCCCGGCGACCGTCCGGTGCTCGAACACGGCCCGGGCGGGCAGCGCCGTGCCCAGGCGCCGGTTGAGCGTGCCGGCCACCCGCATGGCGAGGATCGAGTCACCGCCCAGCTCGACGAAGTCGGCGTCGGTCCCGACGCGGTCCAGGCCGAGTGCCTCGCACCAGACCCCGGCGACCACCTCCTCGGCCGGGTTCCGGGGCGTGGCGACGTCGCCACCGGGGTGGCCGGGCTCGGGCAGGGCCCGGCGGTCGACCTTGCCGCTGCCGGTCAGCGGCAGGGCGGCCAGCTCGACGAACCGGGCGGGCACCAGCTGCTCCGGGACGCGGCCGCGCAGGTACTCCCGCAGGCCGGGCGCGGTCTTCCGGCCGGTCTTCGGGACCACGTAGGCCACGAGGTGGTCGTCGTCGCGGCCGTCCCGCCTCGCCACCACGGCCGCGGCGGCCAGTCCGGGGTGGCTCAGCAGGGCCGCCTCGGCTTCGGCGGGGTCGACGCGGATGCCGCGGATCTTGACCTGCCCGTCGGCCCGGCCGAGGAAGTCGAGCAGCCCGTCGTCCCGGCGGCGCACGCGGTCACCGGTGCGGTACATCCGCGAGCCGGGCGGCCCGGCCGGATCGGCGACGAACGCGGCCGCGGTGGCGCCGGGCCGGCCGAGGTAGCCGCGGGCGAGCCCGGCCCCGGCCAGGTACAGCTCGCCTTCCGCGGCCGGCCGCAGCCCGTCGTCCAGCACCTGCGCCCGCGTGCCCGCGAGGGGACGGCCGAGGACCGCGCGGCCTTCGGGCACGGTGTCGCCGACGAGACTGTCCACTGTGGTCTCGGTGGTGCCGTAGGCGGTCCGGACCAGGATCCCGGCGGCGGCCAGCGCGGCACCGAGGTCCGGCTCGACGGGCTCGCCCCCGGTGACCACCATGCGCGGCTTCGCGGGACCGTCCAGCAGCCCGGCGAGCAGCAGCATCCGGAGGTAGGACGGGGTCACGTCGAGCACGTCGATCCGCGCGGCGGCCAGCGCGGCCACGGCGTCCTGCGGGTCGAGGCGGGCCAGGACGTGCAGTTCGTGCCCGGCGAGCATCCACAGCAGCGGAACCCAGGAGGCGTCGAAGGACAGGGCGGCGGTGTGGGCGACGCGCAACCGCCGTTCGCCCGCGGCCGCGAAGATTCCGGCGCGGTGGGCGGCGAAGAGGGCGAGGAGCCCGCCGTGCGTACCGAGCACGCCGCGCGGCTGTCCGGTGGAGCCGGAGGTGTAGAGGACGTAGGCGAGGTTGCCGGGCCGGATCCGCGGGCGGGGAACGGCCGGGCGGTTCCCGGCCGCTGTGCCGCCGGGCCGGAAGCCGGCGGCAGCCTCCGGGGGCGGCTCGGCCGGGCCGCCGCCTTCGCCGTCGGGCGGGATCCCGCCCGCCACGGACACCGGCACGCATTCCGGCGGCAGCCCGCCGGCCAGTTCCGGCCGGGTCAGCACCAGTGTGACCCCGGCGTCCGCGACGATCGATTCCCGGTGCCGTGCCGGGTGCGCCGGATCCAGCGGCACGTACGCCGCCCCGGCCTTCAGCACGCCGAACACCGCCACCACCATGTCCACCCCACGCCCGAGCAGGAGCCCGATCCGGCTCTCCGGGCCGGCGCCGTGCCCGGCCAGCCGCGCAGCCACCGCGTCGCTGCGGGCGGCCAGCTCCGCGTAGCTCATCCGGGTGCGGCCGCAGACCACCGCGGTTTCCGCGGGGGTACGCGCCGCCCGGTGGGCCAGCAGATCGCCCACGCTGCTCACTGGTCCGGTCGTGGTAATCATCCCCAGAATTCCCCATGCACGATGCCGGAAATCCCGGCGGTGACGAACTCCGGATACTTCCAGCGGCTTCGCGCCGCGGACAAGCCGCCGATCGAGGGATTGATCGTCACTGTCCATAATTGCCGCCGACCACAACGGAAATGGATCGTCCACTGCGGACAGTCAAAACCGCGCGCAAGCGATTACGCCGTTCGGCGCCGTCGGTGCACCGCAGACCGTGTTAGCTTCGAACGGGGGCATCCGTCGAGGGAGGGGCGCGTGGCAGGCCAGCAGCCGGTGGGGGCGGACATCACCGCCGAGGAAATCTTGGCCGAACTGACCGGGTTCTTCGCCACCGCGACGGCCGGGAACACCCCCGGCCCCGACGAAGACTACTTCGCGCTGGGGCTGGTGAATTCGCTGCTGGCCCTGGAATTGGTGGCCCACATCGAACGCCGGTTCGGCATCGAAGTCGCGGTCGAAGATCTCGACCTCGGCAATTTCCGGACCATGAACCGCGTCACCGCCTTCGTGCTCCGGAAAAGATCGGCCGGAATTCCGTGACCACAGTGGACTCCGCCGCGTTCGCGGCAGCCGTGCGGCGCGAAGCGGCGGACTGGGACGCCCGTGGCGCCCTGCCGGCCGAGGTCGTCAAAGCCGTGGCGCACGCGGGTTTCCTGGCCGCCGACCTGCCCGCCACCTTCGGCGGCGGCGACCGCACGCAGGCGGACCTCGGGCAGCTGTGCGCCGATTTCGGCGGGGTGTGCAGTGCCCTGCGTGCCCTCGTCACGGTGCAGGGCATGGTCGCCGCGGCCGTGCTGCGCTGGGGCACCGCCGGGCAGCGCGCCCACTGGCTGCCGGCACTGGCGCGCGGCGACGTGCTCGCCGGGTTCGCGGCCACCGAGGCCGGCGCCGGCAGCGATCTGTCCGCCGTGACGACCTCCGCCGAACGCGAGGGCGGGCAGGTGCGCCTGCGGGGCCGCAAGCTGTGGGTCACCTTCGGGCAGCTCGCCGACGTCTTCCTGGTGCTGGTCGGCTGCGCGGGCCGACCCGTCGCCGTGCTCGTCGAAGCCGACCGGCCGGGCACCGTGGCCGAGCCGGTGCGGGGCCAGCTGGGCATGCGCGCGGCCCGGCTCGCCCACGTCCGGTTCGACGGCGTGCTCGTGCCCGCGGAAAACCTGCTCGCCCCACCGGGATTCGGCCTGTCGCACGTCGCGGCGACGGCGCTGGACCACGGGCGGTTCACCGTCGCCTGGGGCTGCGTCGGCATGGCCGAGGCCTGCCTGCGTGCCGCCGCGGAGCACGCCTCGGACCGCGTGCAGGGCGGGGTGCGGCTGGCCGGGCACCAGACGGTGCGTGCCCTGCTCGGCCGGAGCCTGGCCGACACGAGTGCCGCGCGCGGGCTGTGCGCCCGCGCCGCGGCCCTGCGGGAAACCGGCGATCCGGAGGCCGTCGCCGGGACCGTGCTCGCCAAGTACGTCGCCGCCCGGGCGGCCGCCGCGGTCGCCGACCGGGCCGGGCAGGTCCTCGGTGCGGCGGGCTGCGCGGAAGACAGCCTGGTGGGCCGGTTCTTCCGCGACGCCAAGGTGATGCGGATCATCGAAGGCACCGACGAGGTCGCCGAGCAGCAGCTCGGCGAGTACGCGTTGCGGTGGCGGCCGTGAAAACGGTCAAGTGCCTGGTGTGGGACCTCGACGACACGCTGTGGGACGGCGTCGTGCTCGAAGGCGACCGGCCGCGGCCGTTCCCCGCCGCGATCGAGGCGCTGCACGCACTGGACCGCCGGGGCATCCTGCACGCCGTGGCGGGGCGGGGCGAGCTCGCCCGCGCCACCGGCCACCTGGCCGAACACGGCTTGGCGGAGCTGTTCTGCGCGGTCGAGGTCGGCTGGGGCGAGAAGTCCGCGTCGATCCGCCGCATCGCCGCGGAGCTGAACATCGGCCTGGACACGATCGCCTTCGCCGACAACGATCCGGCCGAGCGCGCCGAGGTCGCCGCGGCGCTGCCGATGGTGCGCTGCTACCCCGCCGAGCGCGTCGGCGAGTTCGCCGGCCTGGCCGAGTTCCGGCCGGAACTGGTAACCGCCGAATCGCGCCGTCGCCGCCACCGGTACCTCGCCGAGCGCGACCGCACCGCGGCGGAACGCGCGTTCCCTGGTTCCCCGCCCGAATTCCTCGCCTCGCTCGGGCTCACGATGACCGTGCGGGCCGCCGCCGAAGCCGACTTCGACCGCGCGCACGAACTCACCCTCCGGACGCACCAGCTCAACACCACCGGCCGCACCCTCGACGCCGCCCAGCTGCGGGCGCTGTGCGAGTCACCGGAGCACGAGGTGCTCGTCGCGGACGTGACCGACCGGTTCGGCGCGCACGGCACCGTCGGGCTCGCCGTGCTCCGCCACGACGGGCCGGACGTCGTCCTGGAGCTGCTCCTGACGTCGTGCCGGGTGCTCAACCGCGGGATCGGCACCGTCCTGCTCGGGCACCTCGTGCGGGACGTCCTCGCGCGCGGACGGCGTCCGGTCGCCCGGTTCGTGCCCACCGCGGCCAACCGGATCATGCTGGTGACCCTGCGGTTCGCGGGCTTCGAGCCGGCCGGCCCCGGCGAGCAGGTCCTGGTCTTCGACCCGCGGCGGCCACCACCCCCGCGCCCCGCGCACGTCCGGATCGTCGACGGGAGGAGCCGGTGAAAGTCGGGATCGTGGGTGCCGGGGTGATGGGCACCGGTGTCGCGCAGTGCTTCGCCGCGGCCGGGCACGACGTCGTCGTCGCCGACTCCGATCCGCGGGCGCTGGACCGGGGGCCGCAGCGGATCCGGACCGGCCTGCGGATGGCGGCACTGCTCGGCACCCGGCCGCCGGCCGCGGTCACCGACCGGATCCGCTGGACCGGCCGGCTCGAAGAGCTGGGCGGCAGCGAGTTCGTCGTCGAATGCGCGGCGGAACGGCTGGCGGTGAAGGAAAAGCTGTTCGCCGAGCTGGACCGGCTCTGTCCCGCCGCGACGGTCCTCGCCTCGTGCACCTCCGCCGTCCCGATCGGACGGCTCGCCGCCGCCACCACCCGGGCCGGCCGCGTCATCGGCACGCACTTCATGAACCCGGCCCCGCTCAAGAACGCCGTGGAGGTGGTCCGCGCGGCGGCGACGGCCGAGGAAACCCTGCGCACCACCACGGATGTGCTGGCCGGCCTCGGCAAGCAGGCGATCGTGGTGGCCGACGGCCCCGGCTTCGTCGCCAACCGCGTGCTGATGGCCACGATCAACGAGGCGATCGCGACCGTCGGTGACGGCGTCGCCGACGCCGTCACGGTCGACCAGGTCTTCGAGAACTGCTTCGGCCACGCGATGGGCCCGCTGCGCACGGCCGACCTCATCGGCCTCGACGTCATCCTGGACACCTTGGTGGTGCTGCTGGAGTGCACCGGACAACCGATGTACCGCCCGTGCCCGCTGCTGACCGAGCTCGTCGGAACCGGCAGGCTGGGCCGGAAAACCGGCCGGGGCCTGCACACCTACCCGGGCTGACCCGACGTCGGCATCAGTTCGAGCGTCTCGGCGGCCAGCCGGTCCGCACCCTCGCGGAAGTCCGCGTCCAGCTTGCGGAACAAGGTCTCGGCCTCGATCGCCGGCCAGTCGCCGGGCAGGTGCCCGGCCGGGAGGTGGGGGTCCCGGCGGACGACGTGCAGCCAGTCCGAGTGCAGCATCAGCCGGCGCGTCAGGTCGTCCGGGAACGACGGCGTCCCGGCGTCCCACTTCTCCATGAAGTCGTGGTAGCGCGAGGCGATGGTCGCCGTGTCGAAGGCTTTGCGGACGAGCTCGGCCGCTTCCGTCGGCTTCGCCGGGTGTGCCGTGAACACCGTGACGTGCCCGTCGAGCCCGAGCTGCTCGACGATGGCCGTGACGTCCCGGACGCCGGGGGCGACCCACAACCCGTTCTGCAGCAGGCCGAACCCCGCCCAGGTCAGCTGGCGGCGCAGGTCGTGGCGGTCGCCGCGGCGGGTGTCGGGCAGGGAGAAGCCGACCAGCGTCCAGCCGCCGTCCTCGGACCGGTTGACCGCTCCGGTCTCCCAGATCCGCCGCCTGCCGTCCTCGAGCACCGCGGCGAGGCGTTCGCTGAGACCGAAGTAGACCTTCCGCCCGTGCCGGTGGCGGGTCAGCAACCCGGTGCCCGCCATGCGGGTCAGCGTCGAACGGACCGCCTCCTCCGAGACGCCGACGCGCCCGAACACGTCGATCACGCTGCCCGAATAGATCGCACTCGCCCGGCCGAGCAGGTGGATGCCCAGGAACGTGAGCATGACGGACTTCGGGCGGGGCCCGGAGCCGGTCTCGGCGGAGTGCGTCACGGACGTCAGCCTAACCGGGCCGCGACCCGTTTGATGTTGTGCAGAATGTTGACGGCCGTCATACCCATGACTAACGTTGGGTCCGCTCTCCCGTCGTCCACCCCGGACGAACCTGCTCCCTCCGCAGCGCCCCCCGAAGCCCCGCCCCCAAAGACGAGGGTGAACCTCATGAGCACTCAGCTCCGCAGAGCGGTCGCGTCCAGCTACCTCGGCAGTCTCATCGAGTACTACGACTTCCTCCTCTACGCCACGGCGAGCGCGGTGGTCTTCGGCAAGGTCTTCTTCGCCGACCTCGACCCGGCACTGGCCACGGTCGCCAGCTTCGGCACGTTCACCACCGGCTACCTCGCCCGGCCGCTCGGCGGCCTGATCTTCGGCCACTTCGGCGACCGGCTGGGCCGCAAGCGGATGCTCGTGCTGACCATGACCATGATGGGCGTCGCGAGCTTCCTCATCGGCCTGCTGCCCGGCTACGAGCAGATCGGCCCGATCGCCCCGCTCGGCCTGGTCCTGCTCCGCGTCGTCCAGGGCATCGCGGTCGGCGGCGAGTGGGGCGGCGCCGTGCTGATGTCCGCCGAGCACGCGCGGTCGCGCCGCGGGCTGTGGGCCGGCTTCACCAACGCCGGCGCACCGAGCGGCATGGTCGTCTCGACGCTCGCGATGTCCGCCACCGCCGCGCTCACCTCCGAAGCGGACTTCCTCGCCTGGGGCTGGCGGATCCCGTTCCTGCTCAGCATCGTCCTGCTCGCGGTCGGCCTGTTCGTGCGCTCGCGCGTCGAGGAAACCCCCGCGTTCCTGGCCGCCGACAAGGAAAAGCGTCGCCGGCTCCCAGTCGTCGCCGTGCTGCGCGACCACCCGCGCGTGCTGCTGCTGGGGATCGGCGTCGGGCTCGCCGCGTTCGTCGTCCAGGCCACGCTGACGACCTTCGTGCTCGCCTACGGCGTCCAGCAGGGACACCCGCGGCAGGACGTACTCAACGCCCTCACCCTGTCCTCGGCCTGCGCGGTGGCGGGGATCCTGCTGTGGTCGGCGCTGTCCGACCGGATCGGCCGCCGCCCGGTCGTCCTGGCCGGCGTGACCGTGATGGCGGTGTTCGGGTTCCTGCTCTTCCCGATGGTCCGCAGCGGCAGCGGGCTGCTGCTGGTCCTGGCGCTGGTGATCGGCCAGGGCGTGATCCACCCGATGATGTACGGGCCGCTGGCCGCCCTGTACTCCGAGCTCTTCGCCACCGAAAACCGGTACACCGGCGCGTCGCTGGGCTACCAGCTCGCCGGGCTCGGCGCCGGGTTCGCGCCGCTGATCTTCGCCCAGCTCCAGCGCGCCAACGGCGGCGGGACGACCACCCCGGTGTCGTGGACCATCGCCGCGTTCTGCCTGCTCTCCGCCGTGTGCATGCTGGCGCTGCGGGAGACCCACCGCCGTGACCTCACCCCCGAGCCGGGTGTCCCCACGGCCGCCCAGCGGGAAGGAAACCGAGGATGAGCAAGTGGCTCCGCCGGGTCGGCGCCCTCGTCGCGACGACGCTGACCGCGTTCGGCCTCACCACGGGAAGCACGGCACAGGCCGCCGCCCCCGCGCACTACACCGGGCAGCTGCCCGACGGCGCGAGCTGGGTGGCGGACGTGCCGTCCTCCTGGAACGGCACCGTCATCCTCTACAGCCACGGCTTCGGCCCGCTCGTGGCGCGCAACGCGCCCGACGAGCCGACCGGGCAGGCCCTGCTCGCGGCCGGCTACGCGCTGATCGGCTCGTCCTACAGCGGACCGTCGCTGTGGGCACTCGCCTCCGCCCCGCGGGACCAGTTCGCCTCCCTCGACGAGCTCGTGCGGAAGATCGGCGAGCCCCGCCGCACCATCGCGTGGGGCACGTCGATGGGCGGGCTGGTCAGCGCACTGGAAGCCGAGTCCGGCAACGGGCGGCTCGACGGCGCGCTGACCACGTGCGGCCTGGTCGCGGGTGCGCTGAACCTGAACAACTACCAGCTCGACGGCGAATACGCGTTGTCCCGCCTGCTTGCCCCGGCACAGCCGGTGAAGCTGGTCCGCTACGCGAACGCCCAGGAAGCGAGCGCGGCGGGCGCGGCGCTGACGAAGATCGTCACCGACGCCCAGGGCACCGCGGCCGGCCGGGCGCGGATCGCCCTCGGTGCCGCGCTGATCAACATGCCGCCGTGGCTGACCGGTGACGCACCGCCCGGCCCCGCCGACTACGCGGGCCAGCAACAGCAGCAGCAGCAGGCCTTGGCGCAGTTCGTGCTCGGGTTCGTGGTCTCCGGCCGCTACGAGATCGAACTGGCGGCCGGCGGGAACAGCGCGTTCACCCGCGGCGTCGACTACCGCGTACTGCTCTCCGGCAGCCCGCTGGCCCGGCAGGTGCGGGCGCTGTACCGCAGCGCGGGCCTCGACCTCGACGCCGACCTGGCCGAGCTGACCCGCCACGCGGACATCACGCCCGACGCCCACGCCGTCGGCACGCTCGCCCGCACCTCCACGGCGACCGGACGGCTCCGCGTCCCGGAGCTCGCCATCCACACCACCGCGGATCACCTGGTCCCGGTCGAGCAGGAGAACTGGTACGCCCAGCGGGTCCGCTCGGCGGGCCGGGAATCGTTGCTGCGCCAGGCTTACGTCGGCGCGGCCGGGCACTGCGCGTTCCGGCCGTCGGAGACACTGGCGGCGTTGCACGCCCTGGAATCCCGGATCGAAACCGGCCGCTGGCCCGACCTCCGGCCGGAGCGCCTCAACGCAGCCGCGGCCGAGCTGGGTGCACCGGGCCGCTACCTGCCCTACCGCCCGGCGCCGCTCACCGGCTCGGACCGCCGCTGAGGCAAGGGGCGGCCGCACTCCTCGGCGGCCGCCCCTTGCGCCACGGTAAATCACGACTTAGCCAACTTGCATTTGATGTTAATCGACGGGCGCCCTAGCGTGGCCGGTATGAACCTCACCGTCCTCGCGGCGTCCGGCCGGACCGGACTCGCCCTCACCCGGGAAGCCTTGCGGCGCGGGCACACCGTCACCGCGATCGCCCGGGATCCCGGACGCATCGCCCTCCCCGAATCAGCGCGGCTGCACAAGGTGGCGGGCGACGTCGAGGAGCCGGCGAGCCTCGCCGTCGCCGCCGGCTCGACCGTCCTTTCCGGACTCGGCACGGACCGGGCGGGCGTCCTCCTGGCGGGCGCCAAGGCGGCGGTCGCGGCCGGGCCGCGGCGGATCATCTGGCTCGGTGCGTACGGCACGGGCCGCTCGGCCGAGGTGGCGGGCGAAGCCGCCGGTGCACTCGCGAAGCTGCTGGGCGACCGGCTCGCCGACAAGGTCGAGGCCGACGCGACGATCCTCGCCGCCGGCGGCACGGTCTTCCACGCGGGCCTGCTCACCGACGGCCCGGAAAGCCCCCGGCGGCGCACGGTCGGGCTGGCATCGGGGCCCCCGCTCGACTTCGACGCGGTGATCAGCCGGGCGACCGTCGCCGCGGCGATGCTCGACGAGGCCGAGACACCACGCTTCCCGGCCACGATCGCCCTGCCGCTGCCCGCCTGAGCCGCACCTCAAGCGCCCCAATGTGGCCTTCGGTGCGCTCAACGCACCCAAGGTGGCCTTCGGTGCGTTGAACGCAACCAAGGCCACATTGGGGCGCTTGGGGCCGGGCCGGGGAGGGCAAGGCAGGGCCGGCGGTGGTGGGCTCAGGGGTCGGGGGTGATTTGCTCGAGGGCCGTCCGGACCTGGTCGCGGAGCCAGGCGTGGGCGGGGTCGGAGTCGTAGCGCTGGTGCCACGTGCAGCAGATCTCCGCCGACGGCGACTCGGCCGGGAGCGGGCGGGTGAGCAGGCCGAACGCGTCGATCAGCGGGCGGCCGAGGACGGCCGTGCAGGTGACCAGCGCGTCACTGCGCGCCGCCAGCTGCAACGCCGTCGCGAGGGTGGCCACCGAGGCGATCACCCGGCGGTGCAGGCCTTCCGCGGCCAGCACGTCGTCGATCGGCGCGGTGAGCCGGCCGCGGCGGGAAACCAGGACGTGCGGGTGCGCGGCGAACGCCCGCAGGTCGAGGCCCCCGGCCGCGGGGTGGCCCCGGCGCATCGCCACGACCAGGGGGTCGCGCCCGAGCACCTCGGACCGGAACTCGGGCAGGTCCGGCCGGGCGCCGCCGAGTTCCACGTCGACGCGGCCGTGGCGCAGGTCGTCCGTGTCGGCGGAGTGCTCGGCCAGCACCCGCAGCCGCACGCCGGGCGCCTGCTCCTGGAGCCGGACGGCCAGCACCGGGACCACCGAAGCGGCGAGCGCGTCGTGGCACTGGATCGTGAAGGTGCGGTCCAGTTCGGCGAGGTTCAGCTCGCGGGCCGGCTGCAGGACCTCCCGCGCGCGCCGGACCAGCCGGTGCACGTCCTCGCGGACGGCCACCGCGTACGGCGTGGGCACCATCGTGTGGCCGGTGCGGACCAGGATGTCGTCGCCGGTCACCGCGCGGAGCCTGCCGAGGGTCCGGCTCACTGCCGGTGACGACAAGTGCAGCCGCTCGGCCGCGCCCATCACGCTGCCCTCTTCGAGCAGCGCGTCGAGCACCGTCAGCAAGTTCAAGTCGAGTTGCACGCACGCAAGACAACCACAGGAGAAACCATGACCCAGGACCTGCTCGCCGCCACCACAGCCGCCGTCCGCGCGGCCGGGGCCCGGATGCTGACGCGCTACTCCCCCGCGTCCCGCCAGCTCGGCCTGCCCGAGTTGCTGAAGAGCTTGCACGACAATGATTCCGCCGTCGCCGAGGTGTTACGGCCGGCGTTGAGCGCGATCCGGCCGGAGGCGCGCTGGCTCGACGACGAACACGGGTCCGGGCCGCTGCCCGCGGGCGAGTGGTGGCTCATCGATCCCGTGGGCGGCAACGTCAACGCCGTGCACGGCATGCCCGACTGGAACATCGGGGTGAGTCTCGTGCGCGACGGCCGTCCGGTGCTGGCCGTGCTCTTCTTCCCGGTGCTCGACGAGCTGTTCACCGCCACCGAAGGCGGCGGCGCGCACCTGAACGGCGAGCCGCTGCGGGTCTCCGCCAAGACGGCGCTGGACGGTGCGCTGGCGGGCACGGGCCAGGCCCAGCCCGGCCACGGATTCCTCGACCGGATGGGGAGCTCGTTCACCGCGATGTCGGAGGCCGCGCTATACGTCCGGATCTCCGTGCCGGTGACCCACCAGCTCGCCCAGATCGCCGCCGGCCGGATGGACCTGCACTGGCAGTTCGACAACGTCCGCGCCCACGCCGCCGGCGTCCTGCTGGTCCAGGAAGCCGGCGGCGTCGTCACCGATCTCGACGGCGGCCCGTGGGATCTGACGAGCCGGGGTTATCTCGCCTCCGCGCCCGGCGTGCACGCCGCCGCGCTGAAAGTCCTCACCGCCTGAGCGCGACGCTCACCCGCCCAGCCCGAAGAAGGCGACGGCGGCCGCGGCCATGCCGGACGACGGCAGGCTGTGCCCGGCACCCTGGATGCTGTAGGCCTCGACCCGGACCGCGCCGGCGCTGTCGGCGTAGCGGCGGCGGTTCCAGTTGGCCTGCGGGGTGTCGGTGGACGTCGGCGTCTGGCTCAGGCCGAACACGTTGGTCCACTGCTCGATTTCCTCCTGCAGCAGCGAATACGGCACCAGCGTGTCGGCGGTGCCGTGCCACAGCTGGACGCGCGGGCGGGCACCGGTGTAGCCGGGGTAGGCCTGGCGGACCGCGTCACCCCACTGCTGGGGCGTGCGGTTCGCGCCGCCGCTGCCCGTGCACTTGCTCGACCACGGCGGGAAGTCCGCGGCGTTCGCGAAGCAGTTGAACGGCACGCCCATGAACGCCGCGCCCGCCTTGAACACGTCCGGGTAGAGCGCGAGCATCTCGTTGGTCATCATGCCGCCGGACGACGAGCCGGTGGCGAAGACGCGGTTCGGGTCGCCGCCGTAGCGCTGCTGGGCGTAGGTCACCATCGACACGATCGACACCGGGTCGCTGCCGCCGCCCCGGCGCTTCGCCGCGTCCGACCAGGTGTCGAAGCACTTGCCGAACCCGGCCTGCTGCTGGGCGCTGGGGTAGATCACGAGGAACCCGTACCGGTCGGCCAGCGAGGCGAATTCGCTGCCGGAATAAAACCCGGGTCCCGAGCCGCCGCACCCGTGCATCGCGACCACGATCGCGGGGTTGGCGGGCCGCGCGTCGGGCACGTAGACATGCATGCGCATCCCGCCCGGGTTGTTCCCGAAGCCGGTCACTTCCACCAGCGAAGCGGCCGACGCCGGGGCCGGGACCACGGCGGTGGTGACGGCCATCAGCAGGGCGCTGGCCATGGTCACGAACGCCGTTCTGAATCCACTCATCGGTGACCTCCGGTCGGCGATCCCCCCTCGCGCCTTGAGATTAGGCAGAGCACCGACGACCGTCAACAATTCATCGAGCATTTCCCCGGACCGAAAGTTTCGAACTCGGCGATGTTCTCGAAACGCCGGACAAATGACTGAAGATCGTCGTCAGAACAGCGAACAATCCGGCGCGGTAAGTTGGACGCCGGAGGTGGCGCATGCTCGAAGCGGCCGGCTGGGCGGAGGACGAGGGCGCGCCGGGCGTGCGGCCGGAGGCCCTGCTGCTCACGCTGTTCGGCGACCACGTGCTGGACCGCGGGATCGCCGTGTCGACCGGCGGGGTCATCGCCGCGCTCGACCGCCTCGGTGTCGGCGAACACGCGACGCGGGCCACGCTGAGCCGGATGAGCCGCCGCGACCTGCTGCACACCGTCCGCCGGGGGCGGCAGGCGTTCCTGGGCCTGACCGCGCACGGCACCGCCGTGCTGCGCGACGGGCAGCGCAGGCTCGACGGCGACGTCGTCGACCGGCACTGGGACGGCCGGTGGACGCTGCTGACCTTCTCGGTGCCGGAAAGCCGCCGCGCGGACCGGTACGCCCTGCGCACCCGGCTGGGCTGGTTCGGGTTCGGCCCGCTGCGCAGCGGGCTGTGGGTCTCGGCGTCCGCCGCCGACATCGCGCCGGCACTGGCCGAACTCGACCTGCTCGACCACGCCGAGGTGTTCCGCGCGGAACCGTTCATGTGGACCGACCCCGCGCGGATCGCCCGCGAAGCCTGGGACCTGCCCCGGATCGCGGCCGGCTACGAGCAGTTCCTCCGCCGCTGGAGCGGCAACGCGCCCGGCGAGCCCGGCGACGAACTGGCCTGCCGCATCCGGCTGGGCGCGGAATGGCTCCTGCTGATCCGCCGCGACCCGGTCCTGCCGCCGGCCCTGCTGCCGTCGGACTGGCCGGGCACGCGCGCCGCGGCGCTGTTCCGCTCCCGGCGTCAGCAGTGGATGCGCCCGGCCGAGGAGCTGGCGGGCGGGCTCCTGGAGAGCCTCGTCGAGGAATGACGCCCGACGGCGGTTGCCACGTTGCATGCCACGTTGCAAACTGGGGGTCCCGCTCCCCACCCCGGAGGTCGACGGTGACCGACTTCGATCGACGTGACGTGCTGCGTGCCCTCACCGCCCTGGGCGTGACCGGCGTGACCGCGAGCCTGTTCGGCGGCACCGCCGAGGCGGCCGGCCCGAGCCCGCTGGACCTGAAGTTCTCCGTCGCGGAGCAGTTCCGGCCGTTCGACCTGATCGCCCCGAACTTCGTCGAGCTCGACGCCCCCGCCCGCCCCGGCGCGCTCGTCCGGACCGGCATCCGGCCGAAGGCACCGTACGGGACGGTGACCGTGGAGGTGCGCGACGACGGCGCGCCCGTCGTCGCCGGACTGGCCGGGGCTGGGACTTCGGTGCTCGGCACCTACGACGCCGCGGCGGGCCGGGCGGGCATCGAGCTCACCACGGCCGGCGGCACCACCGTGGTCAAGACCGCCCCGGCGGACCTGCGGGCGCCGTTCGGCTTCGCCGTGGTGGTCAACGAAAACGCGGTCACGGTCCTGGCCGACCAGGGCACCGGCTGGCGGCCGCTGCTGACCGAGCGCGACCAGGTCCGGGCGCGGATCGACCTGCGCGACCCGGCCGTGCTGGGCCGGCTGGGCTACGCCTACGGCACCCGCGGGCCGGCGCGGCTGGGCCGGGTCCGGGCCGGGTACTTCGGCCAGGCCGGCGTCCGCGACCCCCACGTCGTGCAGTACGCCGACGGCCGGCCCTACATCCGCCACGGCAAGCTCTACCTGACGATGACCAACGCCGGTCTGGGGTTCTTCCAGCAGGCGCACTGGGCGGTGTGGACGCTCGACCTGGCCGACCCGACGAAGCTGGAGCAGGTGGCGACGCTGTTCTTCGCGCGCGACGGCGTCGTGCTCGGCGACCACGCCGGCCAGATCATCCGTGACGGCGACCGCTTCATCCTGCTGATGAGCTCTTGGGGCGACTTCGCGTTCAACGGCGTCCACGTGCGCCACACGGTCACCCGCGCGAATGTCCTGTCGGGCGTGCACGTCCTGCCCACCGAGCAGCTGCCGCTGCCGACGACGGTCAGTTCGTGGGACCCGGCCCTGACGAAGATCGACGGCCGCTGGCACATCGCGTTCGTCGAAAGCCCCGCCCAGCAACCGGCGTTCGTGTTCCACCCGGCCCTGGCGGCCGCCCCGCGCGGCGCGGACTACGACCAAGGGCTGACGCTGCTGGGCGCCGACCGGTCGGTCGACCAGACCGAGGGCACGATCCTACAGCGGGTGGGCGGCCGCTGGTACCTGTTCGCCAGCGACGGCGACGCCCGCGAATACCCGGTGTACGACTTGAGCTTGCGCAAGCTCGGCACGCTGAACGCACCGTACGGCACCAACATCCCGCACCCGATGCTGGTGAGGATCGGCAACCGCTGGTGGCTCCCGACGTTCGACGGCACCCAGTACGCCGAAGACGTCCTCGGCTACGGCGGCCACGGCGACTTCATCCTGATGCGGTCGAGCTAGCCGGGTAACCGGCCGGGCCGGCTCCTCCCGAATTGGCGAACCGCCGCCCGCGCCCGGGCTTCCCGGCCGGCGCGGGCGGCGGGGTTCACCGGTTGGAGGCGATGAAATACACCACGACGCCGATCAACGCGAGCACTTCGCTCAGCACGAAGGTCGAATAGCCGAGCGTCTGCAGTTTTCCGCGGGCTTCCGGCTGACGCGCGGTCCCATTGATGACGGCGGCGAAGATGAGGCCGACGCCGATTCCCGGGCCGATTGCCCCCAGCCCGTACCCGATGGCGGCGAGGCCGGGGTTGATGTTGACGGCCTGGGCCAGAACTGTGTCACTCATGGACATTCCCCTTCACATCGGTCCACGCGCACGCTCGCGTGGAACAGCGGGCTCGTGCGTCACACCGGACATGGATCAGGGCTGAACGAAGAGTTCGAAAACCGGAGAAGATCGTCGAATCGAGGCAGATCTCGCCGGCGGGCGGAAGTCTCGGTAACGAGTGGTCCGATCACCACCAGGATATCACGGGAAATCGGCGCCCGCCGCCAAGAAAGCGGCCGGATGGCCACCCCTGGGACCCGGTAACATGCCACCCATGGCCATCAAACTCGAGAACGTCGGCATCGCCGTTCGCGACCTCGAAGCAGCGATCTCCTTTTTCACCGACCTCGGCCTCACGGTCGTCGGCCGTGACACGGTCAGTGGCGAGTGGACCGACACGGCCGTCGGCCTCGATGGCAACCACGCCAAGGTGGCGATGCTCCAGACGCCGGACGGTCACGGCCGCCTCGAGCTCTTCGAGTACATCCACCCCGAAGCGATCGAGTCGAAGCCCACTCTTCCCCACGAGATCGGCATGCACCGCGTTGCCTTCTCGGTCGGCGACATCGACAAAGCCCTTGAGACAGCCGCGAAACACGGTTGCCGTCCGCTTCGCGGCGTGGCCACCTATGAGGACGTCTACAAGCTCACGTACGTCCGTGGTCCCAGCGGCATCCTCGTGATGCTCGCCGAGGAGCTGAAGAAGAACTGACGTCCGATCGGCCCACCACGCTCTAGGCGTGGATTCTCCCGTGCGCCACCGGCATCTCCGCCAACGCGGCCGCCGCTTCGGCTTCCGCGGCTTCGTCACCCAGTTCCCGCGCCAGCTGCACCGCGCGCCGGTGGAGCACCGCGGCTTCGGCGTCGCGGCCCAGCGCCGAATGCACCCGCCCCAGCGCGGTGGTCGCCCTGCGTTCCCACCACCGGTCGCCGGCGTTCTGGGCCAACGTGACCGCTTGCCGCAGGCAGTTCGCCGCCTCCGGCAGGCCGCCCTCGGTGTGGTGGACCATGCCCAGGCCGGTCAACGCCAGGCTTTCGGCCCAGCGGTCCCCCGCCGCGCGGGCGTGCTCCAGGCCGCGTTCGAGGTAGCCGCGGGCGTGGCGGGGCGCGGCCGTGAAGCCGAGCCCGATCGCGGCCAGTGCTTCGCCCCAGCGGTCGCCCACCTCGTGGGCGAGATCCAGGCCGCGCCGGAAGTCCGCGGCGCCCTGCGCGAGGCGGCCGGCGTGGTAGTGCAGGTCACCCAGGCCGACCAGGGCGCGTGCTTCGCCACACCGGTCGCCGGCCGTGCGGTACAGCTCGGCCGCCCGGCGGTGGTGGCCGAGCGCTTCGTCGTGGCTGCCGCCGCGGGCGTGGATGAACCCGAGGTGGTTGTGCGTCTTGGCCTGGCCCCACTCGTCGTCGTTCGCGCGGTCGAGCGCGAGGGCGCGGTGGTGCTGGCCGATCGCCGCCGCGAAGTCGCCGCTGCGCCACTGGCCGAGCCCCAGGTTCTTGCGCAGCTCCGCCTCCGCGACCGGATCCCGGACCACGCTCAGGGCGAGCCGGTGCGTCCGGATCCAGTCGTGCACGTGCCCGCGGACGAAGTAGAACCGCCACAACGTCTGGACGAGCTGCCAGCAGTGCCGCGGCCGGTCCCGGCCGGCCGCCGCCGCGGCGACCGCGGCGAGGTTCGCCCGCTCGGCCTCCAGCCAGGCGAGCGACTCGGCCGCGGTGCCGAACTCCGGTCCGCACGACGGCGGGGACCCGGCCGGCCGGAACCGTTTCCTGGTCGGCTCCAGCACGTCGGCCGCGCGCCCGGCGACGTGCAGGTAGTAGTCGAACATCCGGGTCGCCGCCGCTTCCCGGGCCGTGGCGGGACCGGCCCGGCCGGTGGCGCGGGCGTGGTCGCGGATCAGGTCGTGGAACCGGTAGCGCCCGAGCGCGGGCTGGGACAGCAGGTGGACGTCGACGAGCTCCTCGAGGAGCCGTTCGGTCTCACGGGGTTCGCGGCCGGCGATCGCCGCGGCGGCGCCGGCGTCGAAGTCGGTGCCGGGGAATTCGCCGAGCAGCCGGAACAGCCGCTGCTGCGGCTCGGTGAGCTGGCGGTAGGAGAGGGTGAACGCCGCCCCGACACTGCGGTCGCCGGTGCTCAGCTCGGCCAGCCGCCGGTGCTCGTCGCGCAGCAGGCCGGCCAGGTGCGCCACCGTCCACAACGGACGGTCGCGGAGCCGGGCGGCGGCGATGCGCAGCGCGAGCGGCAGGTGGCCGCACAGCCGGGCCAGCTCGGCGACCGCGGGATCGTGCTCGGTGCGGCGGTGGTGGAACCGGGGCTCCGCCCCGGGCCGGGGGCTCTCCCACCCGGACCCCCCGGACGAGAGATCCGCCCCGGCCACCCGGGTGAGCAGCTGCGCGGCTTCGGCCGGGGCGAGCACGTCCAGCGACACCGTCGTCACGGCGTCGATGCTGCTCAGCCGGGCCCGGCTGGTGATCAGCACGAGCGAGCCGGGGCCGCCGGGCAGCAGCGGGCGCACCTGGGCGGCGTCGGCCGCGTCGTCCAGCACCACCAGCGCGGTGCGGCCGGCCAGCAGGGACCGCCAGAGCGCGGCCCGCTGGTCCAGCCGGTCGGGGATCCGGGCCCCGTCCACGCCGAGCTGGCGCAGCAGCGAGTCGAGCGCGGCTTCGGGGGGCAGCGCGCCGTCCGGGCCGTGGGCGTGCAGGTCGGCGAACAGCTGCCCGTCCGGGAACCGGCCGGCGAACCGGTGGCCGAGGTGGACGGCCAGCGCGGTCTTGCCGACGCCGGCCATTCCGCAGATGCCGAACACCGCGGCCCGGCCGGCGGCGGCGGTCAGCCGGCCGGTCTCGGCCACGCGGCCGACGAAGGGGTCGACGTCGCGCGGGAGGTAGTTGCCGCTGCCGAACGGCGGGGCCGCGGCGGGCACCTCCTGGCGCAGGACGTGCAGCTGGGCCGCCCGGACCTCCGGCCCGGGTTCGATGCCGAGTTCGGTCGCCAGCCGGGTGTGCAGGTCGTCGAACAGGGCGAGCGCGGCCGCCTGCCGCCCGCTGCCGGCGAGCGCGACCATGAGCCGGGCGTGCAGCCCCTCGTGCAGCGGTTCGTCGTCACGCACGGTCTCCAGCCGCGCGACGACCTCGTCGTGCCGCCCCAGGGCGATCCCGGCGTCGGCGTGGGCGAGCGCGGCGGACAGCCGCCGCCGGGAGAGGGCGGCCACGACGGCGTGCTGGTGCACGGCGTCGTGGCCGGCGAGCACCGGGCCGCGCCAGCACGCCATCGCCTCGTCCAGGGCCCGGAAGACGCCTTCGCGGTCACCCGCGGATTCGGCTTCGCCGAGCCGGGCGTCGAACCGCAGGACGTCGAACTGCTCGGCCGTGCCCTCGAGCCGGTAGCCGCCCCGCCCGGTGGCGGCCAGCCGCAGCTGCGGGTGCAGCAGCGCCCGCAACCGGCGCACCGAGCCACCGATCAGGTCGAGGTGCGACCGGGGCGGCCGGCCGCTCCAGAGGACGTCGACGATCTCGTCCACCGCGACCGGCCGGTTCGGCTGCAGGGCCAGCAGGCCGAGCAACCGGGCCCACCGCGTGTCCGGGAGGTGCCGCTGCTCGCCGCGGACCTCGACGAGCAGCGGCCCGAGGACGCCGACCCGGGTGGTGGCCCCGGACGGCGCCCCCGGCTGCGGTTCGAGCGCGGCGATCAGCTGCCGGATCGACGCCTTCCGCGGATTCCGCGTCCGGCCCTGCTCGAGGTAACGCACGGCCCGGACGCTGACGCCGGCCCGCCGCGCGAGTTCGGCCTGCGTGATGCCCAGCTCACCCCGGCGCCGCCGGAGCAGCGCCGAGAACGGCTCCCCCGCCGCGGCGGCGTGCCGGGCGTGCTCGGTGTGCTCGGTGTGCGGAAGGCCTCCCCTGCCCGTGTCCACGCACCCGATTCTGCCAGCGCGGGGCCGCCCGTGCGGGAGACAGAGCGCCGGGGCGAGTTCTTAGCCGTTTCTTAAAACCTCGCCTGGCCGCCGCTCCCCCTCGTCTCGGACAATCGGCGGGGTGCTGATCGTGATCGCCGACGACGAGGACGCCGTGTGTGACTCCCTCTCGCGGACCCTGCGGTTCGAGGGCTATGCCGTCGAGATCGCCAAGGACGGCCAAGCCGCGCTCGACGTCATCCGCGAGCGGGAGCCCGACGGGGTCATCCTCGACGTCACCATGCCCGTGCTCGACGGCCTGGAGACCTGCCGGCGGCTGCGGGCCGGCGGGAACCTCGTGCCCGTGCTGATGCTCACCGCGCGCGGTGACGTCACCGCGCGGGTGGCGGGCCTGGACGCCGGGGCCGACGACTACCTCGCCAAGCCGTTCTCGCTGCAGGAGCTGCTCGCGCGGGTGCGGGCCCTGCTGCGGCGCGCGCGGTACGAAGCCGTCCCGGAGTCGCCTGCCGACCTGTGCTTCGGCGACCTCGCGCTCAACCCGGCCACGCGGGAAGTCCTGCGCGCGGGCCGTCCGGTGCGGCTGACGCGGACCGAATTCGCCATCCTCGAGCTCTTCCTGCGCCACCCGCGGCAGGTGCTCACCCGGTCCGTCCTGTTCGAACACGTCTGGGGCTTCGACTTCGGCAGCAGCTCCAACAGCCTCGACGTCTACCTCGGCTACCTGCGCAAGAAGCTGGAAGCCGGCGGCGGCGGGCGGCTGCTGCACACCGTCCGCGGCGTCGGCTACGTCCTGCGCGAGGACCCCCTGTGAGGCTGCTGCGCGGCCTGGGACGGCGCAAGCTCACCCTGCGCGCGCGGGTCGCGGTCCTCACCACGCTCGGCGTCGCGCTCGCCGTCGTCGTCGTGTCCCTCGCGGGCTGGTGGCTGATGCACGGCCGGATGTACGAGAACCTGGACCGCCGGCTGAGCGCCGACACCACCGAAGCGGCATCGGCCACGACCCCCGAGGAAGCGCTGCGCGGCGTGGACAGCGCCGACGCGCTGCCGAGCCACTGGGATGACGACGACGGCCCGCCGCGGGAAGTCGAGCGGCTGCTCGGCACGGCCGGGCCGCCGCCGCCCGTGGTCGTCCGGTTCCTCGACCCGCGCGGGCACCCGGTGGCCGCCACCGCGGGAGCGGCGTGGCTGGGGCCGGCGACCTCCCCGGCCGTCCGGATCGCGGCGAGCGGGAGCGGCCAGGACTTCGCCGACGCCGGGCCGGGGGACGACACCGTCTACCGCGTGAGCACCGCGCCGCGGCCCGGCGGCGCGATCCAGGTCGCGAGCCGCGTCATCGGCATCGAAGAGACCCTCGACGACCTTCGCATCCTGCTCACCTGGATCGGGCTGGCCGGCGCCGCCCTCGCGGGCCTGGTCGGCTGGGGCGTCGCGCGGGCGGGGCTGGGGCCGGTCCACCGGCTCACCGGGGCCGTCGAGAAGGTGGCCGAGACGCAGGACCTGGGCAGCTCCATCCCGGTGGCCGGGCGCGACGAGATCGCCCGGCTCGCCACCGCGGTCAACCACCTGCTGACCGCGCTCGCCGCGTCGAAGGCCGCCCAGCAGCAGCTCGTGCAGGACGCCGGGCACGAACTGCGGACGCCGCTGACCAGCCTGCGCACCAACGTCGAACTGCTCACCTACGCCGAGGCGCAAGCCGGCTCCGGCCGGTCCCTCGCCCCGGACGACCGTGCCCGGCTGCTGCGGGATCTCGGCGTCCAGGCCGAAGAGCTGACCACCCTCACCACCGAGCTGGTCGAACTGGCCGCGGAGAACACCGATCCCGAGCCGTTCGGCCCCCTCGACCTGGCCGACGTGGTCCACGGCGCCGTCATCCGCGCCCGCGCCCGCTGGCCGCAGGTCGTCTTCGCCGTCTCGGCCGCGCCAGCGAACCTGACCGGCCAGCCCGGCGGGCTGGCCCGGGTCGTGCTGAACCTGCTCGACAACGCCGCGAAGTGGAGCCCGCCGGGCGGCACCGTCCGGGTCGATCTGTCCACAACGGACGGATACACCGAGCTGACCGTCACCGACGAGGGGCCCGGCATCGACGAGCAGGACCGGCCGAAGGTCTTCGAGCGCTTCTACCGGGCCACCGCGGCCCGGTCCATGCCCGGTTCCGGGCTCGGGCTGGCCATCGTGGCGCAGATCGTCGAGACGCACTCGGGCAGCGTGGTGGCCGGGGCGGCCGCGGGCGGCGGCGCGCAGCTGCGGGTGCGGCTGCCGTCGGACCGCTTCGCTTGACCGGCTCCGCTTCTTGATCGACTGTGCTTCTTGGCCGGCTCCGTTTCTGGACCGGCTCCACTTGTTGGCCGACTCCAGTAGTTGACTGACTCCACTTCTTGACCGACTCTGCGTCTTGACCGGCTCCGCTTTCTTAACCGGCTCCGCGGCGGTTCTTAACCTTCCTTCATCCGAGGACACGAAGTTCGAGTCGTGTCCTCCGTCGAAACCCTCCGTCCCGCTCCCGCGGGCCCGCGGCAAGGCAACGCCAGACCCTGGGCCACCGCCGCGATCGCGTGCTTCGGCCTGTCCGTGGCCACCGCTCTCGTCCTGCACCTCACCCAGGCGGCCGAGGTCGATCCGGTCCGGCAGGTGATCAGCGACTACGCCCTCTCCGCCGGGGCCGTCGGGTTCGCCGTCAGCGTGCTGACGCTCGCCGCCGGCACCGGTTTCCTGCTGGCCGGGCTGGCCAGGGCCGGGCTGCCGGTGACGCGGCCCGTGGTCGCGCTGGCGGCCTGCTGGGGTGCCGGGCTGGCGCTGTGCGCGGTCTTCCCCACCATCCCCACCGGCGCGCCGATGACGTTCTCCGCCGAAGTGCACCGCTACGCGGGCCTCGTGTTGTTCGTCAGCCTGCCCGCCGCGGCCGGGCTCCTCGCCCGCGGCGCCGCGCGCCATCCGGTGCACCGCGGCCTCGCCGCCCGGCTCCGGCGGCACACCCGCTGGGCGTGGGCCGCCCTCGCGGTCTTCCTGCTGAGCCAGCTGCCGGTGCTCCTCGCGCCGTCGCGCGGCTTCGACGGCCCGCTGTTCCAAGGGCTCGCCGAGCGGCTCGTGTTCGTCGCCTACCTCGTCCTGCTCGGCGGGCCTGCCCTCGCCGTCCTGCGCTCCGGGAGGAAATCATGCTGACCCTGGCCATCGGCCTCGCCGCCGCCGGCGCGTGCTGCTTCGCCGGCACCGTCCACCTCCAGCACCGTGCGGTCCACCGGGCGGCGAGCGGCCCGGTGCTGCGGCTGCCGGGCATCCGGGCCGTCCTGCGCACGCCCGGCTGGTACGCCGGGACGGGGCTCGCCGGGCTGGGCGCCGCCCTGCACGTCCTCGCGCTCACCATGGCCCCGCTCGCCGTGGTGCAGCCGATCGGCGTGCTCACCCTCGTGCTCACGGTCCTGCTGGCGCGCACTGCGCTCACGCGGACCGTCTTCGCCGCGCTCGCGATGAGCGTCGCCGGGCTGGCCGGGTTCGTCGCGTTGTCCGCCACGGCCGCGAACGCCGCCCTGCCGGCACCCGGCCTCGGGACCGCGCAGTGGGCTCTGCTCGGCGCGGCCGGGCTGGCCGCGGCCGCCCGGTACACCCGCGGCCGGACCCGGTCCCTGCTGTCCGCGCTGGCGACGGCGGTGCTCTTCGGGTTCACCTCGGCGCTGGTCCGGGCCGCGGCCGTGGCCCCGCTGCCCGGCGGCCTGACCGCAGTCGTGGTCGCCGAGGCCGGGGCGGCGACCCTCGCCGGGGCGTGGCTGCTGCACCAGGCCTACGCGAGCGGCCCCGCGCCGATCGTGGCCGGCGCGACCACCATCGCCGACCCGCTCAGCGCGGTCCTCATCGGCGTCTTCGCCTACGGCGAGCTGACGCCGGGGCAGCTGACCGGACTGGCCGTGCCCGGGGTGGTCGCCGTCGCCGGGCTCGTGCTCCTCACCCGCGCCCTGCCGGCACCGTCCGCACCCGCACGCCGGACGCGGCGCGAGGGCCCGCTGCGCGTCGCGATCACCGCCGACACCTACCCGCCCGACGTCAACGGCGCCGCGAACTTCGCCTGCCGGCTGGCGGCCGGGCTGGCCGCGCGCGGGCACGACGTCCACGTCCTGTGCCCGTCGCCCGGCGGTGAGACGTTCACCGAAACCCTGGCCGGGGTGACGATCCACCGGCTCGGTTCGGTGCGCACGCCGTTCCACCCGACGTTCCGGATCTGCCCGCCGTGGCGCACGGCCAAGGCCGTGCCGGCGCTGCTCGCCGGGATCGACCCCGACGTCGTGCACACCCAGGCCCACTTCCTCGTCGGCCGCAGCGCGGTCCGCGCCGCCACCGCGGCCGGCGTCCCCGTGGTCGCCACCAACCACTTCATGCCGGAGAACCTGCTGGGCTACGGCCCGCTGCCGCGCTGGACCCACCGCCCGCTGACCCGGCTGGCGTGGCGCGATCTCGTGCGGGTCTTCGGCCGGGCGACGGTCTGCACCACCCCCACGCCCCGGGCGGCCGGGCTGCTCGAACGCCACGGCCTGAACCGGCCCGTGCTGGCGATCTCCTGCGGCGTCGACCGCGCGCACTACGCCGGCCCGCCCGCCGGGCCCGCCGGTGCGCGGTCCGTGTTGTTCGTGGGCCGGCTGGACGCGGAGAAGAACGTCCACGAACTCCTGCAAGCCGCCGTCGCGCTGCCCCCGGACGTGCACGTCGAGCTCGTCGGTGACGGCAGCGAACGCGCCCGGCTGGAGGCGCTCGCCGCGCGGCTGGGCCTCGCGGACCGGGTGACCTTCCACGGCTTCGTCCCGGACGCCGACCTGATCCGGGCCTACCGGCGGTGCAGCGTGTTCTGCATGCCGGGCACTGCCGAGCTGCAGAGCCTGGTGACGATGGAGGCCATGGCCGCGGGCAAGCCGGTCGTGGCCGCGGACGCGATGGCGCTGCCCCACCTGGTGCGGCCCGGCCACAACGGCTGGCTCTACCGGCCCGGTGACGTGGCGGACCTGGCCGGGCGCCTCACCACCGTCCTGACCGACGAGCCGGCCCGGACGGCGATGGGCAAGGCCAGTCTCGAGCTGATCGCCGCCCACGACCTGGACTCCACATTGGACACTTTCGAAGGGGTCTACCTCGACGTCGCGGCGCGTCCGGCGGCCGTGCCGCTGGGCCGGTGAAGCACCGGCAAAAGTGCCGGTGACACCACCCCTCATGGTGTTTCACGGCCGCCGGAATTCCCAGGTCACGGCGACCCGTCCGCGCCTCGGCCGCGAGCCGGATTCGCTCGGTTCGTCCGGTTACCGTCGTTGCCGCGGGCTCCCGCACCGGCGGGTGGCCCCGCGTCAACGGGAGGGGAAGCGAATGGGGAACCGATGGAAGACCCTCGTGCCCGGAGCACTCGTGCTCGCCGGGGCCGCGAGCGGAATCGGCTGGAGCGTGACACCGGCGAGCGCCGGCGCGGCGACGGGCTCGGTCGCCGCGGAATGCACGACGTACCGACCCGGCGACGGCAAGTCGGTCGGCGTGTCCTGCCGGTCCGGCCGGTACCACGTGATCGGCACCGCGTGCAACGAGCGTGGCTGCACCACGATCGGCGGCCCGGTCGTCAACGCCCCGGCCATTTCGTGGGCCCACGCGGGCAGCGGGTACTTCAGCGGCCCGATCTCGGTCCGCTTCGTCTGAACCAGGGGGAATCATGAAGATCATCCGGAAGATCGCGGCACCGTTCGTCGCCGCGGGGTTCCTGGCGGCTTCGTTCGTCGCCGCGCCCGCCACCGCGAGCGCGGACGCGAACTGCCCGTACCTCTACCTGTGCGTCTGGGAGGGGTTCAACTACAACGGCGCCAAGCTGCAGTTCATCCGGTGCGGCTGGGAAAACATCGGCGCCATGGGCTGGAGTGACCGGATCCGGTCGTTCAAGAACAACCAGTCGCCCGGCGCGACCACGGTGTTCAACAACTGGAACGCCGCCACCGGCCGCTGGGAGGTGCTCGACCGGTCCCGGGCACCCGAGTTCATCCCGGTGGTGAACTTCCCGATCCGGACCACCGACGGCATCCACGTCTGCTGATCCGCGGGACGACTCGCCCGCGGAGCTCGCGCTCCGCGGGCGAGTCACCACCCCACGCCGGTCAGGAGGAGCTGCAACTGACGCGGGGCCAGTTCCAGTTCCCGTTGGCCATGACGGTGACACCCCAGTTGTTGCCACTGCCGTTGGGTTTCGCGACCAGCACCTGGCTGCTGGGCCAGCTGGCGCTGATGTTCCAGGTGGAGCTGATCCGCGCGGGGCTGGGCACGTTCATCGTGACCGTCCACGAGGACGAGCCGCTGACCGAGACGTTCAGGTTGTACCGGTCACCCCAGGACTGCCCGGCCGAAAGCGTTGCGGTGCAACTACCTCCGCCCGGTGTCGTGGGCGTGGTCGGTGTCGTCGGGGTGGTGGGCCCGGTCGGGGTGGTCGGGGTCGTGGTCGGGCCGCCGGCGTTGAGGGCGTTCAGCACCGAGTTGTAGGCGGCCTTCTTGTTGCCGTTGCCGTCGAACAGCAGCGGGTTCTCGCTGGCCCGCCAGGAATCGCTGTCCCGCACGCCCCACACGGTGATGCCGATGCAGCGCGCGACGTTCATGCACGCCTGGGTCAGCGCCGCGTACTGTCCGGTGTTCGAGTTCGTGACGTCGACCTCGGTGAGCGCCACGTCGACGCCGAGCGCCGCGAAGCTGGAGATCGTCTGCTGGAAGCTGCTCGGCACCGAACTGCCGCCGGTGAAGTGGGCCTGCAGGCCCACGCAGTCGATCGGCACGCCGCGGGCCTTGAAGTCCTGGACCATGCGGTAGACGCCCTGGGTCTTGCCGTAGTTCCAGTTGTCGATGTTGTAGTCGTTGTAGCAGAGCTTGGTCGACGGGTCGGCCGCCCGCGCGGTCCGGAACGCGACCTCGATCCAGTCGTTCCCGGTGCCCTGCAGGTTCGACGACCGGCGGCTGCCGTCTTCGTTGAACGCCTCGTTGACGACGTCCCAGTGCGCGAGCTTCCCCTGGTAGTGGGCCATCACCTTCTGGATGTGGTTGATCATCGCGCTGCGCAGGGCGCTGCCGCCCATGTTCTGCATCCAGCCCGGTTGCTGCGCGTGCCAGGCGAGGGTGTGCCCGCGGACCTTCAACCCGCGGCTGACCGCCCAGTTGTAGATCTGGTCGCCCGCGGAGAAGTTGAACTGGTTCTGGTTGGGCTCGGTCGCGTCCGGCTTCATTTCGTTCTCGGCCGTCACCATGTTGAATTCGCGCGCCGCGATGGTGGTGTAGGCGGAATTGCTCAGCCTGCCACCGGCGATCGCCGTGCCGAAGTACCGGCCGGTCTGCGCGGCCGCGGCGCCCAGTGTGCTGGCCGCGGCGTCCGCGCCGGGCGCGGCCACCAGAACGGTTGCGGTCGCGGCCACACTCGCCACGCCCGCCAGCACTCGCGTGGTCGTCGACCGCCACCAGCGCCTGCGGCGCAGGTCCGACGAACTTTCCGCCATCCGTGGTCTCCTTCGTGAGGTTCCCCCATTGCCAGCAGGAGAGCACGCCGCCGGAGCACCACGCAAAAAGTTTCGACCGACTTTCGGAACCCGTGAAAATTACCTGGAACCCGCGAGCGGGGGTTCCCGCCGGGAAAGCGTCCGCGCACTCAACCAGCGCCGCCGCCGGACGTCTTCAGGAGGTGATCGCCGACGTGCGCCGGGAGGACGGGCCACCCCCGGGGGACGCGCGTCCGGCCCGGCGGTGGCTGCCGGCGTTCGCCGTGGTCGCGCTGCTCGCCGAGATGGCCGTCGCGATGCTCACGACGGCCGTCGAGCAGACGCCGACCATCGACGAGCCGGTGTACCTCGGCACGGCGATCTTCTCCCTGGAGCACCACAGCCTGCGGTACAACCCCGAGCACCCGCCGCTGGGCAAGCTGCTCATCGGGATCGGGACGGCCTTCGCGGACGTGCACGTCGACCCCGGCTTCGAGGGCGATCAGACGCAGCTCGGCCGGTCCGTGCTGTACGAGTCCGGCCACGACCCCGGCCGGTTGCTGTTGTCCGCCCGGTTGCCGGTGATCGTGCTGACGCTGCTGTTCGGGCTGGTCGTCTTCGCGTTCGCCCGCGACCTGGCCGGCCCGGCCGGCGGCGTGGTGGCACTGGCGCTGTATGCGCTTTCCCCCGACCTCGTCGCGCACGGCTCACTGGCCACTTTGGACGTTCCGGCGGCCGGTTTCCTGGTGACGTCGGCGTGGTTGCTGTGGCGGGCCCGGCGCCGTCCCCGGCGCTACCTCCCGCTCGCGGGATTGGCCTTGGGCGCGGCCGTGGCCACGAAGATGAGCGCCTTGGCCGCGGTTCCGGTACTGCTGCTCCTGGTCGTGCTGTCCTGGTGGCAGGCTCGCCGCACGGCCGGTCCGCACCGGACGGCGCGGCACCTCGCGGCCGGCGCCGCGGCGGCCGCCGGCGTCGCGCTGCTCGCGGTCGCCGTGGTCTGGGGTTCGTACCTGCTCGTCGATCCGCAGCTGCGCTGGGTGCCGCCACCGGGTCTGCCGCCCCCGCACGGCCTGCGGGCGGCGGCCGGCCTGCTGCCGCTGCCGGAGCCGTACCTCGACGGGATGCGCGTCCAGTTCGGCTTCGAAGACCGGGTGTGGACCACCTTCCTGTTCGGCGAGCAGCACGTCGGTGCGCTGTGGTACTACCTGCCGGCCGCGCTGCTGGTGAAGACCCCGCTGGGTGCGCTGGCACTGTGGGTGGCCGGCGTCGTCGCGATGGTTTCCCGGCTGCGCCCGGCCGCGCCCTACGTCCTCCTGCCCGCGGCCGTGCTGCTGGCCTCGGCGATGACCGGCAGCCGCGACCTGGGCGTCCGGTACGCGCTCTTCGTGCCGATGTTCCTGGCGATCGCGGCGGCCGGGGTGGTCGTCGTCCGCCGCCGGTGGGCGCCCGCCGCCGTGGCGGTCCTGGTCGCCTTCGTCGCGGTCAGCTCGCTGCGGACGTTCCCGTACTACCTGCCCTACGCCAACGAGGCGTTCGGCGGCCCGGCGCGGACCCACCGCCTGCTGCACGACTCGAACGTCGACTGGGGCCAGGACCTCGGCCGCCTGGCCGTCCGGTTGCGGCAGGGCTACCCCGGCGAGCGGGTTTGGCTGGTCTACAAGGGCAGCGGCGTGCCGTCGCACTACGGCATCGAGGCCGCCGACCCGCTGGCCGTGCCCCCGGAATCCGTGCACGGGCTGCTCGTCGTGTCGGACTCCGCCATGGCCAAGGCCGACGACCGCCTGGCGGCGCTGCTCCGCACCAGCACCCCGATCGACGAGGTCGGCCACTCGATCACGATCCACCGCCGCCCATGACCCGGCGGCCGCTCACCGGTTCATGATCGGCAGCTGGACGTCCGTCCGGACCAGCCGGGAAAGCAGCTGCTCCGGCTGGTCACCGCGAGGCAGTCCTGCATCGCCTCGTCGTGCCGTCCGGTGCGGCTCAGCGCCATGGCCCGGTTGGCCAGCAGCATGACCCGCACGATCGGCGTGTCCTCGGTCGCGAGCTGGCCGGCCGCGAGCAAGCTGTGGGGTGACGAGGCCGGCCACCAGCTGCTCGGCCAGGTCGCCGACCACGGCGCCCGCCTGCGCACCCTGATGGCCGACGCCGAACCGGCCTGACCCGCCCCCCGCCGGGACGTCGGCCGGCAGTTCCCCAGCGCCCCAAGGCCACATTGGGTGCGTCCAACGCACCGAAGGCCACCTTGGGTGCGTCCAACGCACCGAAGGCCACCTTGGGTGCGCTCAACGCACCGAAGGCCACCTTGGGGCGCTCGTGGGTCAGTGAAATTTTCAGCCGCCGCCGGGCTTCGGCCAGCGGCAACACCGGCACGGCCGTGAATGGCTTGCCAGAACCGGATCCGCTGCGAACGATGGTCACGGACCAGCCTGCGAACCGGCGGTTCCCCTCGGCCGGCGACGCACCGGAGCACCCGGCCCATCGACCTTCTGCGACGGAGATCCGATGTCCTTGCGCTTCCCCGGACGACGACGGGTACGGCTGGCCGCCGCTCCCCTGCTCGCCGTCACGATGACCGTCACCATGACGGGGGCCACGCTCGTCCCGGCCGCGTCGGCGGCCCCGGACCGGCCGGCCGCGCTGCCGGTCTACCGCGACACCCACTACAGCTTCGCCGAACGGGCGGCCGATCTCGTCGCCCGGATGACCCTGCCCGAAAAGGTGCTGCAGCTGCGCACCAACAGCGCACCGGCCATCCCGCGGCTCGGCGTGCAGCAGTACACCTACTGGAGCGAGGGCCAGCACGGCCTCAACACCCTCGGTGCCAACACCGACGACGGCACGGCGACCGGCGGGGTGCACGCCACGAGCTTCCCGACGAACCTCGCGAGCACGATGTCCTGGGATCCGGACCTGATCCACCAGGAGACCACGGCGATCTCCGACGAGGCCCGCGGCATGCTGGACAAGTCGCTGTGGGGCGTGGCGCAGAACAACATCGGCCCGGACAAGAACAACTACGGCTCCCTGACCTACTGGGCGCCGACGGTGAACATGGACCGCGACCCGCGGTGGGGCCGCACCGACGAGGGGTTCGGCGAGGACCCGCACCTGGTCGCGAAGATGGCGGGCGCGTTCGTCAACGGCTACCAGGGCCAGACCCCGTCCGGGAAGCCGGTGACGCCGTACCTCAAGGTCGCGGCCACCGCCAAGCACTACGCGCTCAACGACGTGGAGAACGACCGGCACGCGGACTCCTCGGACACCACCGAGACCAACATCCGCGACTACTACACCAGGCAGTTCCGGCACCTGATCCAGGACGCGCGCGTGTCCGGCCTGATGACGTCGTACAACGCGATCAACGGCACCCCCGCACCGGCCGACACCTACACGGCGAACGCCATCGCCCAGCGCACCTACGGCTTCGACGGCTACACCACCTCCGACTGCGGCGCGGTCGGCGACATCTACGCGCCGGGCAGCCACAACTGGGCGCCGCCGGGCTGGACCACGGCCACCGCCGGGGCGGCGACGCAGTGGACGAACACCGCGACCGGCCAGAAGGTCTCCGGTGCCGCCGGCGGCCAGGCGTACGCGCTGCGGGCGGGCACCCAGCTCAACTGCACCGGCTCGGAAGCCACCGTGGCCAACATCCAGGAGGCCATCAAGGCCGGGGTCCTGTCCGAAGGCGTGCTCGACAACGCGCTGGTGCACGTGTTCACCACGCGCATGCAGACCGGCGAGTTCGACCCGCCGGACCGGGTGGCCTACACGAAGATCACCAAGGACGTGATCCAGAGCGCCGGGCACCGGGCGCTGGCCGCGAAGGTCGCCGCCAACTCGCTGGTGCTGCTGAAGAACGACCCGGTCGCCGGCACCGGGGCGCCGCTGCTGCCCGCCGATCCGGCCAAGCTCGGCACCGTGGTCGTCGTCGGCGACCTCGCGGGCAAGGTCACCCTCGGCGGCTACTCCGGCGAGCCCACGCTGCAGGTCGACGCGGTGCAGGGCATCACGTCCGCGGTCAAGGCGGCCAACCCGGGTGCCACGGTCACGTTCGACGCGTGCGGCACCTCCACCGGCACGACCACGGCGGCCAGCTGCTCGGCGGAGACCCTGGCCGCGATCAAGACGGCCGACCTGGTCGTGGTGTTCGCCGGGACCGACGGGAACGTGGCCACCGAAGGCCGGGACCGCACCACCATCGCCATGCCCGGCAACTACGACTCGCTGATCGACCAGGTCAAGGCGGTCGGCAACCCGCGGACCGCGCTGGCCGTCCAGGCGGCGGGCCCCGTCTCCCTCGGCCACGCCGCGGGGATCCCGGGCATCGTGTTCAGCGCGTACAACGGCGAAAGCCAGGGCACCGCGCTGGCCGACGTGCTGTTCGGCAAGCAGAACCCCAGCGGGCACCTGAACTTCACCTGGTACGCCGACGACACCCAGTTGCCGCCCATGAAGAACTACGGGCTGACGCCGTCCCAGACCGGCGGCCTCGGCCGCACCTACCAGTACTTCACCGGAACGCCCGCCTATCCGTTCGGCTACGGCCTCTCCTACTCGAAGTTCTCCTACTCCCGCGTGCACGCCGACACCAAGGCCGTCGACGCGAACGGGCAGGTGACGGTGCACGTGGACGTCACGAACACCGGCAGCACGCCAGGTGCCACCGTCGCGCAGCTGTACGCGGCCACGGCGTTCACCGTGCCCGGTGTGGAACTGCCGCGGCACCGCTTGGCCGGCTTCAAGAAGACCGATGTGCTGGCACCGGGCCGGACCCAGCACATCGCCATCCCGGTGCGGATCGGTGACCTGTCCTTCTGGGACGAGGGGAAGCGCCGGGAAGTGGTGTACCCCGGTCAGTACCGGTTCGGCGTGGGCGCCGACTCGGGTCACCTCGCCGGCGCCGCCACGGTGGCCGTCACCGGGGCGATCACGCCGAAGACGAAGTACGTGACCGTGCAGCCCGGTCAGGTCGTGTTCGCGCCGGGGCAGAACCTCGACCTGACCGCGAAGAACCCGTGGATCGCCGACGTCACCGCCCAGGCCGACCGGCACGTGCCCGCCGACCACATCGTCGAAGCGGTGCACAACGACCAGTCGTTCGTCGACCTGTCCCGCGCCCGGATCGGTTACCGCAGCAGCGATCCGCGCGTGGCCCAGGTGAGCCGGACCGGGAAGGTGACCATGGTGGCGCCGGGCGTCGCGACGATCAGCGTCACGGTCGACGGCGTCACCGGCACCACGCCGGTGGTGGTCAAGCAGCCGTTCACACTCAGCGCTCCGGGGCAGGTGAAGGCGGGCACGACGTACCCCGCCACCACCACGCTGCCGAACCCGGCGGGCGCCCGGCCGCTGCGTGACGTGGCCTTGACGCTCAGCGTGCCGGCCGGCTGGACCGTGAAGGCCACCTCACCGTCCACCTTCGCCACCGTGCCGGCCGGGCAGACCGTCAGCACCACGTGGGAAATCGGCGTGCCCGCGTCGGCGCAGCCCGGCAAGTTCGACGTGTCGGCGCAGGCCACGTTCACCTCGGTCAACGGGCGGGGCACCTCGGTGGACGCGGCCACCGTGCTGCTGCCCCACCCGCCGTACCCGTCGCTGGCCGCGGCGTACAACAACGTGGGCATCAGCGACGACGCCACCCCCGGCGCGGGCAACCTCGACGGCGGCAACGCCAGCTTCTCCGCACAGGCACTGGCCGCGGCGACGCCCAGCCTGACGCCGGGCGCCACGTTCACCCACAACGGCCTGACGTTCACCTGGCCGGACGTCCGGCCCGGCAGCCCGGACAACGTGGTGGCCGGCGGCGTGGCCGGTGGCCAGACCATCGCGATCTCCGGTTCCGGCCGCACGCTGGGCCTGATCGGCACGGGTGACTACGGCAGCCCGAGCGGGACGGCGACGGTGACGTACACGGACGGGACGACCGAGTCCCACACGGTGAGTTTCGCCGACTGGTGGTCCAACGCGGCCACCGGCGGCGACATCCTCACGACGCTGCCGTACCTGAACAACAGCAACGGGCGGCTGGACCAGCGGGTGAGCCTGTACTACGCCCCGATCCCGCTGCAGCCGGGCAAGACGGTGCAGTACCTGACGCTCCCAGACGTCAGCGACGGAGCGAACATGGGCACCACGGCGATGCACATCTTCACGGCCGCCATCGGCTGACCGGGGTGAACAGTCCCGCCGGCCCGATCCGGGCCGGCGGGACGCTTTTCAACGAACACAGCCTGTCAGCGGACACAGTCTTTCAACGAACACAGCCTTCAACGAACACAGGCGAAGCTCGCCGCGCGGTCCGGGTCACCCGCGCGGTACCGCGGCCACCCCGGGTAGGCGCACAACGGCCGGGTGCGGTGGTGGGCCAGGTCGGTGACGACCTGGTTCGACGGCGCCCGGCCGGTTCCGGCCCACCGTTCGAGCGCCGAGAGCGAGTCCCAGCCCGCCGCGAAGGCCGGTGTCCCGAAGTTGGCGTGGTTGGCGCCGGGAACGACGTAGTACCGCAGGAACTCGTCGGTCACCCGCGGACCCGCCGCCGCACGCACCCGCGAGTAGTAGTCGCTCGTCGAGTACGGGGAGACCAGTTCGTCCGCGGCGCCGTGCAGCAGGATCAGCTTGCCGCCGGCACGGGCGAACGGGCGCAGGTCCGCGTTGTTGCGGTCCTGGACCAGGGACAACGCGCTGATCCGGGCCAGCCACCGGCCGGGATGCCGGGGGTCGATGTCCAGCGCTTTCTGCCCCGGGTCGCGGGTCAGGAAGTACTTGACCCACTGGTCCCAGTACTGCATCCCGTAACCACTGGTCACCGGCATCGGGTCGGCCGGCGCGGTGGTGCCGAAGCCGAGGAACGGCGTCCGCATGTCCGCCCCCGAGAGGAACGGGAAGCCCGGGTACTGCGTCTCGCCACTGGCGATCCGGTACGGCCACCGGAACGGCGACGACATCGCCGTCACCGCACCGATCTGCGCATCCGGCAGGCAGGCCGGGCCGGTGCCGGCCCCACCCGGGCAGCGCAGCACCCGCGGGTCGAAGCGGCAGCCCGGATCCGAAACGACTCCGTCGGCAACGCCGTCCCGGCCGTCGCACGCCTTGACGACGCTGTCGTAGAGCAGCGTCTGCTGCGCGGGGCCGGGGAACGCACCCGGGCGCGACAGCACCTGCGCCAGGTACCCCAGGTCCAGGATCTCGGCGAGGTTGTTCCACGCCGGATAGGCGGAGATCACGCCGTCGAACGCGGTCGGCCAGCGCTGGGCGACGACGAGCGCCTCGCGGCCGCCGGTCGACCCACCGGCGAAGAAGACTTCGGTGGGCGTGGCGGAGTACGCGTGCCGGATGAGGAACAGGCTCGCGTCCCGTGCCTTCTTCAGTGCGTCGCCCGCGGCGAAGTTGGCCAGGGCCTCGTCATTCAGGCCGAACGACCCGTCCAGGGACGGCGGACGCGCCGGGTTCTGCTGGTGGCCGGAATCGCTCGCGAAGGTCGCATACCCCCGGGCCAGCGGCACCGGCCGGTCGGCGGGGCCGAACGGCACGTTCGCCGCCACGTCGGGGATGGTGCCGTTGTACCCGCCGCCGCCGAACATCAGCGCCTTGTGGTTCCAGGCGCGCGGCAAGGCGACGCGCAGCTTGACGGCGGGTGCGGCCGGGTCGACGGGGTAGAGGTCCGCGTCGACCCGGCAGTGGTCACCGGGCACGGCGGAAGCCGCCGTGACGAGCCCGCCCGAAGTCGGCAGGCTGATCACCGAGGCGGGAATCGGCAGCCCGGCCAGCCCGGCGCACTCCGGCGCCGCGGGAGACGCCAGAGCGGGGCCGGGAACACTCGCCGCCAGCACCACGGCAGCCGACACCACGGCCTTCCTCATCGCGCCCCCGTCTCGTGCAGGTGCGCGCCGGGGACGGCGTGCGGATCGGCCCGGACCTCGGCGGGGTTCGTCTCGGGCAGGAACCACGCACTCGCGAAGGTGATCAGCCCCATCGCCGCGATGTAGACGGCGACCGGCCACGTGCTGCCGGTCCCGGCGATCAGCGCGGTCATCAGGAACGGCGTGCCGCCGCTGACCACGATCGCGGAAAGCTGGTAGGCCAGCGACGCGCCCGAGTAGCGGACGTGGGGGGCGAAGAGCTCGCCGAGGAAGCTCGCGATCGGGCCGTAGGTGAGGCACTGGAAGACGAACCCCACCGCCACCGCGACGAAGATCAGCGGCAGGGACGCGGTGCCGACGAGCCCGAAGTACGGGAAGGCCCAGACGGCGACACCCAGCCCGCCGAGCAGGATCAGCGGGCGGCGGCCCACCTTGTCCGAGAGGTGCCCGGACCACGGGATCGTCACCAGCATCGCCGCCGAACTGAGCAGCACGACCGCGAGCAGTGCATCGCGCGGGAGCTTGAGCGTGCCGGTGCCGTAGCTCAGCAACCCCGAAATGCTGACGTAGAACAGGCTGTTGGTGGCCGACATCAGCCCGCAGCCGAGCAGGATGGTGCCCCACTTGCTGCGCAGGACCTGGGCGAGCGGCGCCCGGACCACCGGGGCGTCGTGGTCCGCCACCGCTTCCTGCAGCCGCCGGAACTCCGGTGTGTCCTCCACTTTGGCCTGGATGTAGAGCACCACGCCGAACATCACGACGCTGAGCAGGAACGGGATGCGCCAGCCCCAGCCGAGGAAGGCCGCGTCCGGCATCAGGCCGCTGGCGGCCACGAAGATCAGGTTGGACAGGATCACCGCCACCGGCACGCTGGTCTGCCCGAAGGTGCCGGCGAAGCCACGCCGCTTGGGACTGGCGGATTCGGTCAGCAGCAGGACGATGCCGCCCCACTGCCCGCCGGCCGCGAGCCCCTGGACGAACCGCAGGACGACCAGCAGCGTCGGCGCCAGCGCGCCGACGCTCGCCGCGCCGGGCAGGCAGCCGATCAGGAAGGTCGCGGCCCCCATCAGCGCCAGGCAGGCGACGACCACCGGCTTGCGCCCGTACTTGTCACCCAGGTGCCCGGCGAGCACCCCGCCGATCGGCCGCGCCACGAAACCGGCCCAGAAGGTGCTGAAGGCCAGGAGGGTTCCGGTCAGCGCCGAGGCCTCCGGGAAGAACACCTTGGGGAACACCAGCGCGGCCGCGGTGCCGTAGAGGAAGAAGTCGTACCACTCGATGGAGCTGCCGATCAGCCCGGCCGCCAGCAGCTTGCGGAAGGCCCGGCGCGGGGTCGCGGGCACGCCGGTGCCGGACTGCCCTTCGGGTTGGGTGAGCGGAATGGCCATGCGTGCCGCCTTCGTCGAGGAGCGCCGGCTGTGGTCGGACGGGCAACTGTTCAGCACAGTAGGACGCCGTTACGCTGCGGGCTGAGGTGTGGACCACCCACTCCTCCCGCCACAGCGGTGGGTCTTTCGCCCACCCGATGCCGAGGAGGACGAACCGGTGACCAGTGCGGCGGAACCACGACGGCAGCGCGAACTGGCGTCGTTGTACGCGACCGTCAAGTCGCTCACCGCCCTGGGCGAGCTCGACGAGGTCCTGCAGTCGATCGTGCACCACGCCCACGACCTGATCGGCACGGACTTCACCTACCTCTCGCTGGTCGGCGCGGACGGCAGGCTGTCGGCCCGCGCGTCGGAGGGCACGATCTCCGCGGAGTTCCTCGCGGCGACCATCCCGGCCACGGTCGGGCTCGGCGGGAAGGTGCTGGCCTCCAAGAGCCCGCACTGGGTGCGCGACTACGCCACTTCGACGCTCATCCAGCACGATCCGGACTTCGACCGCCTGGTCGTCACCGAGGAACTGGTGGCGCTGCTCGGCGTGCCGCTGGTCATCCGCGGCGAAGCGGTGGGCGCCCTGTTCGCCGCGGACCGGTCCGAACGGTCGTTCCAGGCCGAGGAGATCGCGCTGCTCAACGCGTTCGCCGACCACGCCGCGGTCGCCCTCGACAACGCCCGGCTCTACGAAGAGAGCAAGCGCGCCTTGCGGGAGCTGCGGGTCGCGTACGGGAAGATCGAGCGGGCGCAGGCGATCCACGAAACACTGACCGGGGTCGTGCTGGACGGCGGCACCCCGGACGACGTCGCGCAGCACCTGGCCGACCAGCTCGGTGGCCGCGTCACGCTCGTCGACCGGACCGGGAGTCCACTCGGGACGGACCTGGCCGCCGCCGTCGAGGACGCCCGCCGCACGGGCCGCTGCACGACGTCGTCCGGCCCCGGCGGCACGGACCGCAGCGTGGCGGCCGTCCAGGCGGGCGACAGCTACCTCGGCGCGCTCGTGTGGAGCCGTCCCTCGGGCACCGGCGACGACACGGACCTGCGGACGCTCGAGCGCGCCACGCACATCCTGGGCCTGCTCATCCTCAAGGAGCGGGCCGTCGCGGAAGCCGGCGAGCGGCTCAGCGGGGAGCTGCTGACCGAGCTGATGGTCGGCGGTCCGGGGATCGGCCCGGCCCAGCGCGCCCGCGCCCGGGCGCGCAACATCGACGTCGACCGCCTGGATCTGGTGCTGGTCGCGGACTCCCCCGCCGTTCCGCCCGCCGACCTCGTGCGGCACCTGCACGACATCGCCCGGGAGCGCGCCGGGCTGGCCGGCGAGCACCTCGGCCGGGCCACGCTGATCCTGCCCGGCGCCGACGCCGAGGCGACCGTCGCGGAAGTCCACCCGAGACTGCGGCGGGCGCTGGGCGGTCCCGTCATCGTCGTCGGGGAACGGGCGGGTGGCCACGACTGGTCGCGGGCGCAGGCACTGGCCGGTCGCTGCGGCGCGGTGCTGCGTGCGCTCGGGCACACCGACGGGGGCACCACCACGGGCCGGTATGCCTTGTACGCCATGGTGTTCGACCCCGAGCGGGCCGGCGAGCTCGACCGGTTCCTGGCCGGCTCGATCGGCGCGCTCCTCGAGTACGACCGGCGGCGCGGCACCGATCTGGCCGGCACCCTCGGCGCGTACTACGTCCACCGCGCCAACGTGGCGGCGACCGCCCGTGCGCTGCACCTGCACGTCAACACCCTGCTCAAGCGCCTGGACCGGGCCGGCACGGTCCTCGGCCGCGACTGGCGCCACGAGAACGACCTGGAGCTGCAGCTCGGGCTCCGGCTGCACCAGCTCCGGGCGGCCGTGTCTTGAGGCTCAGCCGGCCCGCGCCGCATCGCGCAGAGCGGTCTTCGAGATCTTCCCGGTCCCCGTCTTCGGCAAGGCGGTCACGAAGACGAATTCGTCGGGCAGCCACCACTTCGCGACCATCGGCGTGAGGTGCGCCAAGAGCCCTTCGGCCGTCGTCCCGCTGCCCTCGCGCAGCACCACGTACGCCACGGGACGTTCCATCCACCGCGGGTCCGGGCGGGCGATGACCGCGGCTTCGACGACGTCGGGGTGGGCCGCGATGGCGCCCTCGAGCTCGACCGAGGAGATCCACTCGCCGCCGGACTTGATCAGGTCCTTCATCCGGTCCACCAGCCGCAGGTAGCCGTGGGCGTCGAGGGTGGCCAGGTCGCCGGTGCGCAGCCAGCCGTCGGCGGTGAAGCTGCCGTCGGCGTCCACCCGGTGGTAGCCACCCGCCACCCACGGGCCCGCGACCTGCAGCTCGCCGACGGCGGCGCCGTCGCGGGGCAGCTCCCGGCCGGTCTCGACGTCGACGATCCGCACGTTCACCAGCGGCAGCGGCTGGCCCTGGGCGGCCCGCACGGCCACCTGCTCCGCCGCGGACGCTTCCCGGTGCCGGGTACGCGTACCGCCGATGGCGCCGACCGGGCTGACCTCGGTCATCCCCCAGGAATGCGTGATGGGCACGCCGATCGCGGCGCGGTAGGTCTCCGACAGCGCCGGCGGGACGGCCGATCCGCCGCCGAGCAGGAACCGCGTGGCGCTCAGGTCGTGCGCCCGCAGGCCGGGCGCCATGCCGGCCCAGACGGTCGGGACGGCCCCGGCGACCGTGACCCCCTCGGCCGCCATCAGCCGCAGCAGGTGGTCCGGGTCCGCCGACGGGCCGGGCAGGACCAGGGAGGCGCCCGCCAGCATCGCGCCGTAGGGCAGGCCCCAGGCGTTGGCGTGGAACATGGGCACGATCGGCAGCACCACGTCGCTTTCGCCGAGGCCGATCAGGCCCGCGGCCAGGGTACCCAGGCCGTGCAGGACGGTCGAGCGGTGGCTGTAGAGCACGCCCTTGGGCGGCCCGGTCGTCCCGGACGTGTAGCACAGCCCGGACGCGAGGTGCTCGTCCGCGAGCGCGAACGTGTCCTCGAACGAACCGGTGAACGGAGCGGCGCCGGAGACCAGGTCGTCGTAGTGCAGGAAACGGGGATCCGCCGGGATCGGCACGTCGCTGCCGTCGGGCAGCACCACCCAGTACCGCACCCGCGGCAGCCGGGCGGCACTCGGCCGGATCCTCGGCAGCAGCGCGCGGTCGACGAACACCACGTCGTCCTCGGCGTGCTCGACGATGTACTCGAGGTGCTCGGCCGTCAGCCGGATGTTGACCGGGTGCAGCACCCGCTTGGTGACCGGCACGGCCAGGTAGAGCTCGAGGTGCCGCCGGTGGTTGCTCGCGAAGGTCGCCACCCGGGCCCCGGCCGGGACACCGAGGCCGGCCAGTGCCGTGGCGAGCCGCCGGGTCCCGTCGGCCACCTCGGCGTACGTCCGCCGCTCGCCACCGGCCGTGACGACTTCCTTGTGCGCGTGGAGCCGCTCGGCACGCTCCAGGATGTGGGCGATGGTGAGCGGCCGTGGCTGCATCAGCCCGTCCATGGCGCCTCTTCCGGTCGGGTGGCGGCGGGGTCGCGAGTGACTTTAGGAGCGGTTCCGGCCGCGACGAGAGGTGCGAACCGCCCACTCGTCGGCCACCGCCGGTGGTGATCACCTCCACGTCGCCGGCGCCGTTGCCCGCCCCGGACAGCGATCGTGGATTTTCGGGCAGCCGGGTTCGGGTGCCGGCGCGGCAAGATCAAGCGCTGCTAATTTTGTCCCGAGACCCGGCGAGAAGAAGGTCGTGCAGTGGCGAACCCGTTGGTGGCGGAGACGAAGGATTCCACGCAGGCGTATTCGGGGATTTCGCTGCTGGAGTCGGCGAATGATCTGAAGTCGGCGATCGAGAGCGGGGATTGGGCGTCGGTGGCGCTCGGTGCTGTCGGGACGGCGTTGGATGCGTTGTCGATGGCGATGGATCCGTTCGGGGCGATCCTGGCTGCCGGGGTGGGGTGGTTGATCGAGCATGTCGGGCCGCTCAAGGAAGCGCTGAACGGGCTGACGGGCAATGCCGATGAGATTGCGGCGCAGTCGGAGACGTGGAAGAACATCGCGACCGAGCTGGGCAGTATCGGCGGGGATTTGACCGGGATGG
>NZ_JAJPWT010000015.1:0-256571 GCF_046548975.1 Amycolatopsis sp. lyj-346 | reverse complement strand
TGCGTTGGACGCACCGAAGGCCACATTGGGTGCGTTGGACGCACCGAAGGCCACATTGGGTGCGTTGGACGCACCGAAGGCCACATTGGGTGCGTTGGACGCACCGAAGGCCACATTGGGTGCGTTGGACGCACCGAAGGCCACATTGGGTGCGTTGAGCGCACCGAAGGCCACATTGGGGCGCTTGGAGCCTGCCGGGGCGGACGGGCCCGCGCCACTTGTTGTTGCGCCGAAACGGCTGGTCATGGCTGAGGTCGACCTGCCCCCTACCGAGGTTCCCGATGTTGCCGGGCGGAAGTTCCTGCTTCTCGGCCGGGGAGCGCTCGCCGAGGCCGTGCGCGCCCACCTCGCCGGGCTGGGTGCGTCCGCCGAGGTCGGCGACGATGTCCGCGCCGGGTTCGACGGGGTGCTGTTCCTGCCTGCCGACCGGCCCGTGCTGCCCGCCGCCTTCCCGCGGTACCAGGCCGCGCTGGCCACGGGGCCCGCCTGGCTGTTGACCGCCGGACCGGGCGAGGGCCTGCGCGGCTTCCACCGCAGCCTCGCCCGCGAGTACCCGGACACGCTCACCCGCGTGGTCGAACTGTCCCCCGACGACACCCTCGAAGACCAGGCGACGGCCTTCGTCGCCGAGCTGTCCACAGTGGATCGGGAACCTGTCGTCGTGCGGCGGCAGGGCCACCGCACCGGCTTCCGGATGGCCGAACGGGACCTCGGCCCGCTCGCCACCAGCGGCGCGGGCCCGGCAGGTGACGGCGCGGCCGAAGCCGCCGCGATCGGGCTGGACCGCGAGTCGGTCGTCCTCCTCGTCGGGGGCGCCAAGGGCATCACCGCCCGGTTCGCCACCACCCTGGCCGCGGCCGCCCGCTGCCGGATCGAGCTGCTCGGGCGGACGCCGGTGCCCGCGGCCCGGGACGAACACCCCCAGGCGCAGACGGCTAGAGACCTCCGCGCCGCGCTCATCGCCGCCGGGCTGAAGAGTCCCGCCGAGATCGAACGGACGGTCCGCCGGATCCTGGGCGAACGCGAAGTCCGGCAGACCCTGGCGAAGCTCGAAGCGCTCGGCAGCCCGGCGCGCTACCAGTCGGTCGACATGCTCGACGCCGAAGCCGTGCACCGCGCGGTCAAGGAGATCCACGCCGAGCACGGCCGGCTCGACGGCATCGTCTACGCGGCGGGCGTGATCGAGGACAAGCTCGTCGCCGAGAAGACGCCGGAGTCGTTCGAGCGCGTCTACGGCACCAAGGTCGACGGCGCCCGCACCCTCCTGGAGGCGACCGCCGACCTGCCCGAAGAGCCGGCGTTCGTGGTCCTGTTCGGCAGCATCGCCGCGACGCTCGGCAACCGCGGCCAGTCCGACTACGCCGCCGCCAACGACGCCCTCGAGGCCCTGGGGCACCGGTGGCCCGCAGGGCGGGCCGTGACCGTCCACTGGGGACCGTGGGCGCCGACCGGCGAGCACGACGGCATGGTGACGCCCGAGCTGATGCGCGACTACGCCCGCCGTGGCATCGCGCTGATCGATCCGGAGGAGGGCACCCTCGGCCTGCTGCGCGAGCTGGCCTGGGGCCGTCCGGACACCGCTGCCGTCGTCCACACCGCCTCGGGCTGGTGACGCGGATGCCCGAGCCCGTGGCCATCGTCGGGATGTCGGTGCTGCTGCCCGGCGCCCCCGACCTGGCGAGCTACTGGCGCAACCTGGCCGGCGGCGTCGACGCGATCACCGAGGTGCCGTCCGGGAAGTGGGACGACGCGCACTACGCGCCGGACGAGGCGCGCCGCGCCGACCGGCTCTACTGCCGTCGCGGCGGGTTCGTCGACGAACTGGCCGAAGTGGACGTCACCGGCTTCGGGATCATGCCGAACTCCGTGCCCGCCACCGAACCCGACCAGCTGATCGCGCTGCGCGTCGCGGCGCAGGCCGTCGCGGACGCCGGCGGCCCGGACCGGCTGCCCGCCGACCGTGCGAAAGTCGGCGTGGTGCTCGGCCGGGGCGGCTACCTGACACCCGGGCTGGTCCGCCTCGACCAGCGCGTCCGCACCGCGAGCCAGCTCGTCCGCACCCTCGGCGAGCTGCTGCCCGACCTGGACGCCGACCGGCTCGACGCCGTCCGCCAGGCCTTCACCGACCAGCTCGGCCCCGAGGCACCCGAATCCGCGATCGGCCTGGTGCCGAACCTGGCCGCGTCGCGGCTGGCCAACCGCCTCGACCTGCGCGGGCCCGCGTACACAGTGGACGCCGCGTGCGCGTCCTCGCTGATCGCCGTCGACCACGCCGTGCGGGAGCTGGCCACCGGCCGCTGCGACGTCGTCCTCGCCGGCGGGGTGCACCACTGCCACGACATCACCTTCTGGAGCGTGTTCACCCAGCTCGGGGCGCTGTCGCCGTCCGAGCGGATCCGGCCGTTCCACCGCGACGCGGACGGCGTGCTGATCGGGGAAGGCACCGGGATCGTCGTCCTCAAGCGCCTCGCCGACGCCCAGCGCGACGGCGACCGCGTCTACGCCGTGATCACCGGCACCGGCGTCGCCTCCGACGGGCGGACCGCGAGCCTGGCCAGTCCCGACTCCGGCGGCCAGGTCCGAGCCGTCCGCCAGGCGTGGGCCGCGGCGGGCCTCGACCCGGCCGCGCCGGACTCGATCGGCCTGCTGGAGGCGCACGGCACCGCGACCCCGGCCGGGGACGCGGCGGAACTCGCCACCCTCGCGGAGGTGTTCGGAACCGCGGGCGCCGCCGTGCTGGGCTCGGTCAAGTCGATGATCGGCCACACGATGCCCGCGGCCGGGATCGCCGGGCTCGTCAAGGCGGCCTTGGCCGTGCACCACGGCGTCCTCCTGCCCACCCTGCACTGCGACGACCCGCACCCGGCGCTCGCCCGCACCCGGTTCTCCACGTTGGCCGCCGCCGAGCCGTGGGACGTGCCGGTGCGCCGCGCCGGGGTCAACGCGTTCGGCTTCGGCGGGATCAACGCCCACGTCGTGCTGGAACAGGCGCCGGGCCGCGCGAAGCCGGTCGTGGTGCGCGAGCCCGAACGCGTGCTGCGGCTCGCCGCACCGACCGTCGACGCGCTGCGCGAGGCGTTCGACCGGCCCGGTACCCACGAGACCGGCCACGGTCCGGTCCGGCTCGGGATCGTCGACCCGACGGAGAAGCGGCTGGCACTGGCCAGGAAGGTGCTGGCCAGGGGCCGGGCCTGGCGCGGCCGCAACGACGTGTGGTTCGCCGACCGCCCCCTGCTCGGGCCGGGTGGCGGCAGGATCGCGTTCCTCTTCCCCGGCCTGGAATCGGAACTCTCGCTCAACTGCGGTGACGTCGCCCGGCACTTCGGCCTGTCGTGGAAGCACGCGGACGTCGAGGTCGGCGACGTCGGGCGCCAGGGCGCCGCGGTGTTCGAGCTGGGCCGGCTGCTGCACGCCGCGCTCGGCCGGATCGGCGTCACGCCGGACGCCGTCGCCGGGCACAGCCTGGGCGAATGGACGGCGATGGCCGTGGCCGGCGTCCACGCCGAAGCCGAGGTCGACGCCTTCCTCGCCGAGTTCGACCCGGACGCGCTCGTCGTCCCCGGCCTCGCCTTCGCCGTGGTCGGCGCACCCGCGCCGCGGGTGCTCGAGGAGCTGGCCGGGCGGGAGGACGTCGTGCTCTCCCACGACAACTCCCCGAACCAGGCCATGATCTGCGGCCCGGAAGCGGCGGTGGGCGCGCTCGTGCAGCGGTTCCGCGACGCCGGGGTCGTGGCGCAGGTGCTGCCGTTCCGGTCCGGCTTCCACACCCCGATGCTGCGGCCGTACCTGGACCCGATCCGCGAAGCGGCCGGGCGGTTCACCCTGCACCCGCCGTCCCTGCCGCTCTGGTCGGCGACCACGGTGTCGGAGTACCCGGCGGCTGAGGCCGAGGTCCGCGAGCTGTTCGTGCGGCACCTGCTGCAGCCGGTCCGGTTCCGCCCGCTCGTGCGGGCACTGCACGCCGCCGGGTTCCGCGCGTTCGTCCAGGTGGGCGCCGGGCAGCTCGGCTCCCTGGTCGGCGACACCCTGCACGGCGAGGAGCACCTCGTCGTGGCGGCGCACTCGGCGCAGCGCCCCGGGCTCGCACAGCTGCGGCGGGTCGCGACCGCGCTGTGGGCCGACGGCCACGACGTCGACTTCACCCGCTTGCCCGGCGAACGCCCGGCCGCGCCCAAGGCGGTCAAGCTCGACCTCGGCGGCCGCCTGATCTCCCTGGACGAACAGGTCCGCGCCCGGATCGCGCTGCCCGCCGCCGGCCGGTCCACTGTGGACGACCTGGCCGCGAAGGGCCCGCTCGCCGCGGAGTTCGCCGCCCTGCTGGCCGACACCGCCGACCTGGCGTCCACCGTGCTCACCGGCCGCCCCGAGGGGGCACTTTCACGTGAAAGTGCCCCCTCGGGACGGAGCTTTCACGTGAAAGCTCCGCCGCTGCAGGAGCTGGACACCACGCTCACCGTGTCGCTCGAGGCGATGCCGTACCTGCTCGACCACTGCTTCTTCAAGCAGCCGCCGCAGGCCGAGCCGGGTGACCGCTGGCCGGTCGTGCCGGCCACCACGGTGATCGACCACCTGATGCGGTTCGCCGAGCAGGCCGCACCCGGCCGGCACGCGGTCGCCGTGCACGACGTCCGGCTCAGCCAGTGGATCACCGCGGTGCCGGCGGTCACCGTGCCGGTGCGCGTCCGGCCCCAGGGCACCGACCGGGTGCACGCGGCCCTCGCCGGTTACTCGCAGGCCGTCGTGGAACTCGCGCCGGAGTACCCGGCCGCCGCCCCGGCGCCGTGGCGGTTCCCGGCCTCGGCCGAACAGGTCCCCGAGACCACGGCGGCGCAGCTGTACGACGAGCGCTGGATGTTCCACGGCCCGCGCTTCCAGGGCGTCACCGAGCTGACCGCCGTCGGCGAACGGCACGTCCGGGCGGTGCTGACCACGCCGGCCGCGCCCGGCGCGCTGCTCGACAACGTCGGCCAGGTGCTCGGCTACTGGATCATGTCCCGGCTGCCCGAGCGGACCACCGTCTTCCCGGTCGCCATGCGCGAAATCCGGTTCCACGGTCCGCACCCGGCGCCGGGGGAACAGCTGGAGTGCCTGATCCGGATCACCGGGCTGACCGACGAGTTCCTCGAGGCGGACATGCAGCTCGTCCACGACGGCAGCGTCTGGGCCGAGTTCACCGGCTGGCGCGACCGGCGGTTCGACAGCACCGCGCACATCCGCCAGGCCGACCGCACGCCCGAGCGCTCGACGCTGTCGCACGAACAGCCGGGCGGCTGGGCGCTGGTGCACGAGCAGTGGCCGGACCTGGCCACCCGCGAGCTGATCATGCGCAACTACCTCGCCGGCCCCGAGCGCGACGCCTACGAAAACCGTCCGCCGCGGGGACGGCGCCAGTGGCTGCTCGGCCGGATCGCGGCCAAGGACGCGGTCCGCCAGTTCCTCTGGGCCCGCGGCGAACCCGAGATGTTCCCGGCCGAGCTGCGCATCGGCAACGACGACGCCGGCCGTCCGTTCGCGGCCGGCGCCTACGGCCGCGAACTGCCACCGGTGACGATTTCCGTGGCGCACCGGGCCGAAGCCGGGGTGGCCATCGCCCGCCACGGGCGCTGCGGCATCGACATCGAAGAGGTCGTCCCGCGCGCGGAGTCCACTGTGGCGGCCGCGCTCGGTCCGGGCGAGCGGGCGCTGTACGCGGGCCTGCCCGGCGATCCGGAGCAGTGGTTCGCCCGGTTCTGGACCGCGAAGGAGGCCGTGGCGAAGCTGCGGGGCACCGGCCTGCGCGGCGAACCGCGAGACTTCGAGGTCGTCGCGGCGACCTCGGGGGAGCTGACCGTCCGCGTCGCGGGCCACGAGCACCGCGTGTGCTGCGCCGACGTCGAAAACCCGCCTGGCGCACCACCTCGCCGCTACGTCGTCGCCTGGACCGAAGAGACGAAGGAGACTGCCGGATGAGCATCGAGACCACGGCCGCGAACGAGGTGACCGTGCTCGCCCAGCTGGGCGGGATGCTGCGGGAGCTGCTCGAGGAGTACGGCCTCGACGACACCGAGATCACCATGGACACGACGTTCCACGACGACCTCGAACTGGAGAGCGTCGACCTGGTGGCGCTGTCGGGACAGCTGCGCGAGCACTACGGCGACCGCGTCAACTTCGCGACCTTCATCGCCGAGCGCGACCTGGACGAGATCATCGCGCTGACCGTCGGCGAGCTCGTCCGGTACATCGTCGGCTCCCTGCGGGCGACGGCGTGAGCCGGATCCGCGCGGGCGAGCTGGACGTGCACGTCCAGCGGCTCACCCCGGACGTGCCGCTCGACGGCGACGCGCCGATCGTGGTCTGCGTCCACGGCCTGCTCACCGACAGCCTCGCCAGCTACTACTTCACCCTCGGCCCGGCCTTCGCCGCGCGCGGGCTCGACGTGCTGATGTACGACCTGCGCGGGCACGGCCGGACGACGCGGCCGTCGTCCGGCTACCACCTCGAGCGGTTCGTCGACGACCTCGTCGCGGTCCTCGACGCCTCCGACGTGACCCGGCCGGTGCACGTCGTCGGCAACTCGTTCGGCGCTTCGGTGGCGTTCGGGCTGGCCGCCGCCCGGCCCGACCGGGTGGCGAGCGTCGTCGCGATCGAAGGCGAACCGCCGACGGAGGAGTGGACGCGGCACATGGCCGACGGGCTCGCCGACGCCAAGACCCGGCTGGCGATCGACGAGGTCATCGGCTGGATCGCCGACAACCACGGCGCGCACACCGCGCGGCTGTCCAAGGCCGCGAACCGGATCCTGCAGACCACCACGATCGCCGAGGACATCCCGCGCAGCGCGACGATCGCGGCGGACCTCTCGGCGGTGCGCTGCCCGGTGTTCGCCATCTTCGGCGGCGACTCCGGGCTGTCGGCGCAGGTGCCGCACTTCGAGACGCACCTGGAGCGCTGCCGCTGTGTCGTGCTGCCCGACCAGGGGCATTCGGTGCTGGTCGAGCGGACCGCGGAGGTCATCGAGCTGATCTCCGGCTGGGTGCGCGACACGGCGCGAACGCAGACACGGGTGCGGTAGTGGCGCGGTTCCTCTTCGTCGTCCCGCCGCTGGTCGGGCACGTCAACCCGGCCGTCGGCGTGGCGGCCGAGCTGACCGCGCGCGGCCACGAGGTGGCCTGGGCCGGCCACGGCGAACTGCTGTGGCAGCTGGCCGGCCCGGAAGCCGTCGTGTTCTCGTGCGCCGTGCCGCCGGACCTGCCGGTGCGCCCGGCCGAGCTGAAGGGCCCGGCGGCGCTGCGCTTCCTCTGGCAGGACTTCCTCGTTCCGCTGGCCGACGCGATGGCCCCCGGCGTGACCGCCGCGCTGGCGGCGTTCGAGCCGCACGTCGTGGTCGCCGACCAGCAGGCACTGGCCGGCGGCCTGCTCGCCGACGCCGCCGGCCTGCCGTGGGTCACCTCGGCGACGACGTCGGCCGAGCTCGTCGACCCGCTGGCCGGGATGCCGAAGGTCGGGGAGTGGGTCGGCTCGCTGCTCGACGGGCTGCGCTCCCGGATCGCCGGTGGCCGGGGCGTGGCGGACCCGCGGTTCTCCCCCCACGGCGTCCTCGCCTTCACCACCCGCGAACTGCTCGGCCCGGCCGCCCTGCCGCCGTCGGTCCGGCTCGTCGGGCCCGCCCTCGGCGCGCGGCCGTCCACGACGGACTTCCCGTGGGAATGGCTCGCCCCGCTGCGGCCGACGGTGCTGGTCTCCCTCGGCACCGCGAACACGTCCGCGGGCGCGGGGTTCCTGGCGGCGACGGCGGAGGCGTTCGCCGGCCTTTCCGCGCGTGCGGTGATCGCCGACCCGGGCGGCGTGCTCGGCGACGTCCCCCCGAACGTCCTGGTGCGGCCACAGGTCCCGCAGCTGCCGCTGCTGTCCCGGGTCGACGCCGTGCTGTGCCACGCGGGCCACAACACGGTGTGCGAAACGCTGTGGCACGGCCTGCCGCTGGTGGTGGCCCCGATCCGCGACGACCAGCCGATCGTGGCGGCCCAGGTGGTCGCGGCGGGCGCGGGCCTCCGCCTGCGCTTCGGCCGCGCGGACGCCCCCCGCATCGCGGCGGCGGTCGAGGAGATCCTGACGGAACCGTCGTACCGCCGAGCGGCCGAAGTGGTGAAGGCTTCGTTCCGCGCGGCGGGCGGAAGCACGGCGGCGGCCGGGCACCTGGAACAGCTGGCGCTGGAAAGCCTGGCCCACCCGCGGATGTAGAGTTCGCCGCCCGCGGCGAACTGACTGTGCAGGCGTACGCGCAGAACGCCGGTGCACTCGCTTTCTCCCGTGCGCACGGGTCCCGCCCGTTCCCGGTGGCCTGGACGCGCACCTGAGCCGGTCCCGGGTCACACTGGAAGCCATGGGCTTCCTGGACGGGCGGGCCGTGGTGATCACCGGTGCCGGCAGAGGGTTGGGGCGGGCCTTTGCGCGGCACGCGGCCGAAAACGGCGCCGCGGTCGTCGTCAACGACGTCGACGGTGAACCGGCCCGCGAGACCGTGGCCGCGATCGTGGCCGACGGTGGCACCGCCGTGGCGAGCGTCGGGTCGGTGGCCGACGCCGGCTACGCCCGGTCGCTGATCTCCTTGTGCTGCAACCGGTTCGGGTCGCTGGACGGGCTCGTCAACAACGCCGCCGTCGGCTACCACGCGCCGCCGTGGGACGACGACGCCGAGCGGGCCCGGGCGCTGGTCGAGACCAACGTGCTGGGTCCGCTCCACTGTGGCACCGCGGCCGCCGAGGTCATGTGCGCGCGGGGCCGTGGCGTCATCGTCAACGTGACGTCGGGGTCCATGATCGGGCAGCGCGGCGCCGCCGCCTACTCGGCGTCGAAGGGCGCGGTGGCGTCGATGACCTACTCGTGGGCCGCGGACCTGGCGGAGCACGGCGTGCGCGTCAACGCCGTCAGCCCGATCGCCTGGACCCGGCTGATGGCCGCCGACCCGAAGGGCAATCGCGACGCACCGCCGCCCGAACGGGTGGCGCCGCTGGTGACCTACCTGCTCAGCGACCTCTCGGCCGACGTCACCGGGCAGGTGCTGCGGCTGGCGGACGGGCACCTGCACGCCGTCCGGCAGCCGGCCATCATCCGGCCCGTCCTGCACCGGGAGACCTGGACGGTGGCGGAGATCGCCGCGGCCGTCGGCGGCGAGCTCGCCCTCGAGTCACCGCCGCGGGACCGCTGGACGCTCTGACCGGACCACCGGAACGGGTGGCTATCCACAATGGACCCCGCGCACTAGCTTGGAGGCCGAGCCAGGAGGGCGGAGCGATGACGGCCACCGCGGAGGTCACCCCCGGCGCCGCGGCGCCGCCCGCCCTGGGCCGTGGCCGGGTCAACGCCGTCTTCGGCGCCGTGCTGCTCGGCATGCTGCTGGCGGCACTGGACCAGACCATCGTCGGGACCGCGCTGCCCACCATCGTCGGCGACCTCGGCGGCGCCGGGCACCTGTCCTGGGTGGTGACGTCGTACCTGCTGGCCGAGACGATCATGACCGTGGTCGTCGGCAAACTCGGCGACCTGTTCGGCCGCAAGCTGATGTTCCAGCTGTCGGTGGTCGTGTTCGGCATCGGCTCGTTCTGCGCCGGGTTCGCCGACAGCGTGGTCTGGCTGATCGTCTGGCGCGCGGTGCAGGGCCTGGGCGGCGGCGGGCTGATGGTGACCTCGACCGCGCTCATCGCCGACGTCGTCCCGCTGCGCGAGCGCGGCAAGTACCAGGGTGTGCTCGGCTCGGTGTTCGGCGTCGTCACGGTGGCGGGCCCGATGCTCGGCGGCTTCTTCGTCGACCACCTGTCGTGGCGGTGGGCGTTCTACGTCAACATCCCGCTGGTCCTCGTGGTGCTGGTGGTGGCGTCCTCGGCGATGCCGAACGCGCGCGCTGCGGTCAAGCCGGTCGTCGACTACCTCGGCATCCTGCTCATCGGCCTCGCCGCGACCGGCCTGACGCTGGTGACGAGCTGGGGCGGCACGCAGTACGCGTGGGGCTCGCCGGTGATCACCGGGATGGCGATCGGCTCGGTGGTGCTGCTGGCGGCGTTCGTCCTCGTTGAACTGCGGGCGAAGGAGCCGATGCTGCCGATGCGGCTGTTCCGCAACCCGGTGTTCACCGTCGGCGGGATCATGAGCTTCGTCGTCGGCTTCGCGATGCTCGGCGCACTGTCGTACCTGCCGACGTACATGCAGTACGTCCAGGGCACGTCCGCGACGACGTCCGGGGTCCGGCTGCTGCCGATGGTGCTGGCGCTGCTCGTCGCGTCGATCGCCGCGGGCAACGCGGTGAGCCGCACCGGGCGCTACAAGATCTTCCCGCTGGCCGGGGCCGCGGGCATGACGATCGGGCTCTACCTGCTCTCCCGGCTGGACACCGGCACCGGGTTCTGGGAGGCGTCGGCGTACATGGCCGTGCTGGGTCTCGGCATCGGGCTCGGCATGCAGGTGCTGACCATCGCGGTGCAGAACACCGTCGACTACGCCGACCTCGGCGTCGCCACCTCGGGCGTGACGTTCCTGCGCTCGATCGGCAGCTCGTTCGGCGCGGCGATCTTCGGGACGGTGTACGCCAACCAGCTGACGCCGAACCTGGCCGCGATTCCGGTGCCGCCGGGGGTCGACCCGCGTGCCCTGCAGGTACCCACGGCGTTGCACGCTCTGCCGGAGTCGGTGTCGGCACCGGTGATCAAGGCGTACAGCGACGCCCTCCACGTGGTGTTCCTCGCGGCCGCCCCGGTCGGCCTGGCCGCTTTCGCGCTGGCGTTCTTCCTGAAGGAGGTCCCGCTGCGCGACACGGCCCGCGCGGCCGCCCCGGACCTCGGCGACGGCTTCGCGATGCCGGAGGCCCGCACCGGCGACCGCGAGCTCGAACGCGCGGTGGCCACGCTGTTCTTCCGGGAACGCCGTCAGGTGGCGCCGGCGATCATCGAGCAGGCCGGCGGCGACCTCGACGAGGGCGGGATCTGGTGCCTGCTGCAGGTCCACCTGCGGGAGCGCCGCGGCGAGCCGGCGACGCTGCGGGCGATCGGCGCGTCCTTCCGCGTGCCCGCGCCGGTCCTGGAGCCGGCGTTCAACCGCTTGGAGCTGACCGGGCACCTGCGTTACGCACGGAACGGCTGGGCGTTGACCGCCTCGGGCCGGGAGGAGTTCGGCCGGGTGGTGCAGGCGTGGCACGACTGGCTGGCCGACCGCCTCGGCGACTGGGGAACGGGCGACCGCGCCGAACTGGACGCGGCGATCGGGCGCGTCGCGGCCCGGCTGATGGACCAGAGCGCGGAGTCCCGCCCCCACGGCCGCCACGCCCTCGCCTGACGCTCACACCGCCACTTCTCTGTGAAGTTCCGGTGAGGTCGCGCATCTTTCATAGGGAAAGTGACGTTCGCGCCGCCGCTTCCTTGTGAGGTTCCGGTGAGGTCGCGCATCTTTCATAGGGAAAGTGACGGTCAGCGGCGCCAGAAGTCGTGGGGGGTGTGGCCCGGGCGGAAGCCGCACGACTCGACCAGGGCCGCCGCCTCCGCGAAGCCGTGGCCGACCAGCGCCGGCTCGTGGGCGTCGCTGCCGAAGGCCACCGCCTCGCCGCCCACCTGGAACCACCAGCGCACCACCTCGCCCGGCAACGGCACCTTCGTGTTCACCTCCAGTGCCCGGCCGCTCGCCCGCAACGCCCGCAACACCGTGCGGAACTCCTCCTCGAAGTCCGCCGCCACGAACGGCGGGCCCTCGCCCGGCCACGAGCGCAGCGCGTAGTCGATGTGGGCGAGCACCGCGAAGTCCGCCGTCGATTCGACCAGGCCCAGCACCTCGGCGAGGTACGCCCGCAGCAGCTCACCCGGCGGCCGGTCCGCCACCGTCGTCAGCTCGTGGTGGTGCCCGCCCTCCGGCAGCGAATGCACCGAACCCAGCACGCGGTCGAAGTCGTGGGCCGCCAGCAGCGCGTCGGCGCGCGGGCGGTGCCAGTGCGGCTCGCTCAGCTCCACACCCGACAGGATCCGCAGCCCGCGAAACCGCGAGCGGCACTCCTCGACGCACGCCAGGTACCCCGCGACGTCCAGCTCCGGCGGCTCCAGGACGCCGTCCGGGCGCAGCCGCACCCGGAAGTGCTCGGGCAGCAGCGGCCGGATCGGCTCCGGCATCAGCCACGGTGTCAGGTCCGCGTGCTCGGTGAACGCCACCGACGGCAGCCCCAGCTCGATCGCCCGCTCGCACGAGCCGATCATCGACCCGGTGACGGTGTCCCATGACCATTCGGTGTGGACGTGACCGTCCGTCGGCAGGCGCACCGAACCCACCGTAGCGGTACCGTCTCTGCCATGGCGGACAAGGCTGTAGAGCTCGAAGTCGGGCACCGGACCGTCCGGATCTCCAACCCGGACCGGGTCTACTTCCCGGCCCGCGGCGAGACGAAGCTCGACCTGGTCAACTACTACCTCTCGGTGGGCGACGGCATCGTCAACGCCCTGCGCGAACGCCCCTGCATGCTGCACCGCTTCCCGTCCGGCGTGGCGGGGGAGAAGGTGCACCAGAAGCGCGTGCCGAACGGCGCGCCGCCGTGGCTCGAGACCGTCCGCGTCGACTTCCCGCGCTACGGGCGGCACGCCTACGAGCTCTGCGTCACCGAGCTCGCGCACGTCGCCTGGGCCGTGCAGATGTCCACAGTGGAGTTCCACCCGTGGAACTCCCGCCGCGCCGACACCGAAAAGCCCGACGAGTGGCGCATCGACCTCGACCCGATGCCCGACTGCGGCTTCGACCGCGTCCGCCGGGTCGCCCACGTCGCCCACGAGGTCCTCGACGAGCTCGGCGCGGTCGGCTGGCCGAAGACTTCCGGCGGGCGGGGCCTGCACATCTACGTCCGGATCGAACCCCGCTGGGGCTTCTCCGACGTCCGCCGGGCGGCGCTGGCCTTCGCCCACGAGGTCGAACGACGCGCCCCGGACGACGTCACCACGGCCTGGTGGCGCAAGGACCGCGACCCGCGGCTGCTCTTCGTCGACTACAACCAGAACGCCCGCGACCACACGATCGCGAGTGCCTACTCGGTCCGCGGCAACCCCGAAGGCACGGTGTCGACGCCGATCCGCTGGACGGAGATCGACGACGTCGAGCCGGGCGACTTCACGATCGCCACCGTGCCGGCCCGCTTCGCCGAGCTGGGCGACCTCCACGCCGGCATCGACGACGCGGTGTTCTCCCTCGACCCGCTGCTGGAGTGGGCCGACCGCGACGGCGTCGAGGAGCCGCCCGACCCCGGCTGACGTATTTTGCGCGCCGCCCGCGGCTCTGCCCGGGGTGAGAGTCGTGCTGTCGGGTTTGGACGCGGCCGCGTGGAGCCTGGTCGCGTTGCAGGTGGTCCTCGTACGGGAGGGCCACGACGTGCGGACCGTGGGCCCGCGGGCCCCGGCGGACGCCGTGCTGCGGACGTGCCGCCGGGACCGCCCGGGCTGCTTGGTGTTGTCCACCGCGCTCGGCGCGCCCGGTGCCGTCGTGCTCCGCCGGGTGCGGGCCGACCCCGCGCTGTCCGGGCTGCCGGTGGTGCTCGCCGGCCGGCTGGCGAACACCCGCGCGCAGCTCCTGGAGCAGGGCTTCGACGAAGTCTTCCCCGCGACCGAGGACCCGGCAGGCGCGGTGGCGGCCCTCCGCCGTTACCTCGCCCGGCCCGTCAGTCCAGGCGTTCGATGATGGTCGCGTTGGCGAGGCCGCCTGCTTCGCACATCGTCTGCAGGCCGTAGCGGCCGCCGGTCTGCTCCAGGACCGACAGCAGCGTCGTCGCCAGGCGGGCACCGCTGCCGCCCAGCGGGTGGCCGAGGGCGATCGCGCCGCCGTTGACGTTGACCTTCGCCGGATCCGCGCCGATTTCGCGCTGCCAGGCCAGCACCACACTGGCGAACGCCTCGTTGACCTCGAACGCGTCGATGTCCGCCACGCTCAGGCCCGCCCGGTCGAGGACCTTCCGGGTGGCCGGGACGACGCCCGTCAGCATGAACAGCGGGTCGTCGCCGGCGACGGCGAAGCTGTGGAACCGCGCCCGCGGCTTGAGGCCCAGTGCCTTGGCCGTCTCGCCGCTGGTGATCAGCAGGGCTGCCGCGCCGTCGTTGATCGGCGAGGAGTTGCCCGCGGTGACGTGCCAGCCGAGCTCCGGGAACCGCTGCTCCCAGACCTCGGCGCGGAACGCGGGCTTCAGCCCGGCGAGGATCTCCGGCGTGGTGCCGGGCCGGACGGTCTCGTCGGTGGTGACCTCGCGCAGCGTGCCGTCGGGTTCGGGCCGCAGCCGACGATCGTCCAGAACGCCTCGCTCGTGCGCGACGGCGGCCACTTCTGGGGCCAGCAGACGTTCCCGGCGCTCTGGCTGTTCTCCGCCTCCAAGGAGTTCCGCGGCATCCGGGTGTCCGATGTGGACATCCAGGGCCCGACCTGCAGCGGCATCATGTTCCAGACCAAGTACAACGGCACCACGCCGGAGCACCCGGTCGAGGACACCGTGCTGACGAACGTGTCGATCACCGGCGCCCACCGCAGCGGGGACGCCTTCGACGCGAAGTCCGGGATCGGCATCTGGGCCAACGAGCTGCCGGAACCGGGCCAAGGCCCGGCTGTCGGCTCGGCGACCTTCACCGGGCTGACCCTGGCCGACAACGCCGAGGACATCCGCAACCGCACCACCACGTTCACCATCAACCGCACCTGAGCACCGCCGCGCGGGCCCGCCGGGAAGCGTTCCCCGGCGGGCCCGCGCCGTGCCAGGATGACGGCGGAGGTGGTCGACGTGCGGATCCTGGTCACCGGCGGGACCGGGCAGCTGGGCGGGGCGGTGGTGGCCCGCCTGCGCGCGGCGGGCGAGGAGGTTCGCGTGCTCAGCCGCCGGGCCGCCCCGGACGTCGTCCGCGGCGACCTGCGGACCGGGCGCGGCGTCGACAGCGCCGTCGCCGCAGTGGACGTGGTCGTCCACTGCGCCACCGACTACTTCGGCCGGGAGGTGCAGCTCGCGCGCACGCTGGTCGAAGCGGCGCGGTGGGCCGGCGGCCCGCACCTGGTGTACGTCTCGATCGTCGGCGTCGACCGGGTTCCGCTCGGTTACTACCGGGCCAAGCACGAGACCGAACAGCTCGTCGCCGCGTCGGGCCTGCCGTACACGATCCAGCGCGCCACCCAGTTCCACGGCCTGGTCCGCACCCTGCTCGCGGGCGCGTCCCGGCTGCCGGTGGTGCCGGTGCCGCGGATCTCGTTCCAGCCGGTCGACGTCCGGGACGTCGCCCGCCGGCTCGCCGGCCACGCACTGGGCGACCCGGTCGGCCGGGCGCCCGACTTCGGCGGCCCGGAGATCCTGACGGCGGCCGAGCTGGCCCAGGCAGTCGGCGAGGCGAGCGGGCGGCACCGGCGGATCGTGCCGCTCAAGGTGCCGGGGGAGACGTTCCGGGCCTACGCCGGCGGCGGGCACCTGGCCCCCGGGCACCGCGAAGGTGAGATCACGTTCCGCGAGTACCTGGCCGAGCGAGCCGACCACGGATAGCCGGTCCAAGGTTTCTTGGCCGGCCGGCCGCGCGTTGCTGCCGGAGAGCTTCACTGCCTTGGCCGATTACTGCCTTGCGCAGCTTCCCCTCGAGCACGTGGCGGCCGGGTGGGGGAACGCGGTCGGCACCGGAGTACGGCACCCGGCCGGTGAGCCTGAGTTCGCGGGCCCGGCCGACGCAAGGGAGAGGACACGATGATCCGCTGGGCGACGTTCGACTGCTTCGGCACGCTGGTGGACTGGCGCCACGGCATCGCGACCGGGCTCGAGCTGCTGTTCCCGGGCCGCGGCGCGGAGCTGCTGGAGGTCTACCACCGGTTCGAGCCGCAGGTGCAGGCCGAGGTGCCGGTGCGGCGGTACCGGGAAGTGCTCGCCGAGTCCGTGCGCCGGACCGCGGCCGAGGCCGGCCTGGAGCTGGTGGCGGACGACGCGTCGGTGCTCGAGACCGGCCTGCCGTACTGGCCGGTCTTCCCGGACACCCGGCCGGCGCTGGCCGCGTTGCGGGAAGCGGGCTGGCGGCTCGCCCTGCTGACCAACTGCGACCGCGACCTCATCGGCGAGACCCAGCGGCGGCTCGCGGTGCCGATCGACGCGATCGTGACCGCGGAGGACGTCGGCGAGTACAAGCCGGGCCACGGTCACTTCCGGCGGTTCGCCGCGTCCTTCGACGCGACCGCCGCGAACTGGGTGCACGTGGCGCAAAGCCACTTCCACGACATGGTGCCCGCCCGGGCGCTGGGCATCCCGCGCGTGTGGGTCAACCGCCACGACGGCCCGCAGGACCCGGCGGTGGCGGACGCGGTCCTGCCGGACCTCGGCGGCCTGGCCGAGACGGTCGAGCGGGTGCACGCCGGAGCCCGCTGACCGCCGTCACGCGTGGGGGCACCTCGGCCGGGCGGGCCGGAACAGCGCGCTCCACCGGGTGGGGTGGCGGCATCGGGTGAACACGCAGCCCGGCGCCGGCGGAGCGCACGGCCGCAGCTGCCCACCGGCACCGGGGGTGACCGGGACGGATCCCCGGTAGTTTCGGGCAAAACCGTTGACGCGTCCCGAAGCAGGCTTGCAACCTGAATCGATCAGCTGACCCCGGCGAGCGAGGTACCCGATGGGCAGGGTCCGGCAGACCGACATCGCGCGCGTGGCCGGGGTCTCGCAGGCCACGGTGTCGGTCGTGCTGGGCGGCAACCGCACCGGTGTCCGGCTGGCGGAGTCGACGCGGCTGCGGGTGCTGAAAGCCGCGGAGCAGCTCGGTTACGCCGATCCGCTGGCGAAGCGGCAGGCGGGCCACGGCCTGTTCGGCATCTGCGCGGCCGCCCCGGCGTTCGAGGCGCACCAGGCGATCCTGGCCGGCATCGAGGCGGAGGCGGCCGCGCTCGGCAAAGACCTGATCGTGTTCACCGCGTCCGGCCGCGCCCGGCTCGCCGACGGCTGCCTGTTCCTCGGTGGCCCCGTCCCCGCGGAGCTGCTCGCCACCGGGTTCCCGATCGTCCACATCGGACGCCGTCCGGAGTTCGGCGACCGCGTGCCCTGCGTGGACGCGGACTACGCGGCGGCTTCGGCCGCGGTGCTCGCCCGGCTGCGGCAGGCGGGGCACCGGCGGATCCGCTACCTGCGCGAGCCGGCGGACACCCCGGCGGCGCGTGAACGCGAACGCGGGATCGGCACCGAGCCCGGCCTGGTGGTCCGCACCGACGGCACCGGCCTCGCGACGGCGATCCGCGGCTGGGTCGGCGAAGGCGTGACCGCGCTGGTGGTCGAGGAGGCGGTGTTCGTCCCGGCGCAGCGAGCCCTGCGTGCGGCGGCGGTGTCGGTCCCCGGCGACCTCTCTCTGGCGGTTCTCGGCCGCCCGCCGTCCCATCCGGAGATCAGCGGCTTCGAAGTGCCCCGGCGCGCCCTCGGCCGCGAGGCCGTGCGGCTGCTGGCGTCCGTCGTGGCCACGGGGGCAGGTGAGCACCGGCTGCTCACCTGCCCGCCGGTGACCGGGGCGACGATCGCGCCCCGCGCCTGAACCGTCAGGACAGAGCGCCGTTGTAGTCGGGCAGCTTGAAGGTCCGTTCGGCGTGCCCGCCGTCGAGGTCGGTCACGTTGTTGCCGATGTTCGCGACGATGGCGTACCCGGCCTGTTCGATGGCGATCCGGGCCTTGGTCTTGTTGGTCTGGACCGGGTCGAAGTTGAACAGGGGACGCAGGTAGAGGCCGTTGACCGGATACCCGACCGCCTTCAGGTTCCCTTCCGTCGGCCACCGGATGACTTCGGTGCGGTCGCTGACGAAGAAGACCGCGGCCCCCTTGGCCTTGGCGAGCTTGGCCAGTGCGAGGACCGGCTTGACCGCCGGCGTGGTGAGCCCGCCCGAGTAGTGGGTCTCCAGGCTCGTGTTGTCGATGTCGAGCACGATCGCGGTCCGGCCGCCCGGGACGGCCAGCCGCTGGGTGAGGTAGTCGGTGGCCGGCGTGGCGACCGCGGTGACGTCCGCGATCCAGGTGGCGTAGGCCGGTGCGGCGGCCGACACGGCGGCCGGGGTGGCGGCGGGCCGGGCCTCGGCGGCTCCGGCGCTGCCGAGCAGCAGCAGGACGGCGGAGGCGGTACCGGCCACGGCGAGACGTGCTTTCGATGGCGACATGGGTCACAGTCCACCAGCCGGTCGCGGGCGAACGTACCGGCAAGTAGCGGAATTTGTTTCATGTTCTGCCCCGGTTCGCGCCTTGTTTCCCACGGCCAGCGCGTCCGGCCATCCGGGTGATAGGAATGGCCGGTGACCGAACCGAACCTGATCGAAGCCGCCGCGGCCGAAGCCGTCACGCTGACCAGCGAACTCATCCGCATCGACACGACCAACACCGGCGATCCCGACACGCTGGTCGGCGAGCGGGCGGCGGCCGAGTACGTCGCGGAGAAGCTGACCGACGCCGGCTACGAGATCACCTACGTCGAGTCGGGCGGGAAGAACCGGCACAACGTGATCGTCCGGCTCGAAGGGGCCGATCGGTCCCGGGGCGGGCTGCTGATCCACGGCCACCTCGACGCCGTGCCCGCCGACGCGTCGGAGTGGTCGGTGCACCCCTTCTCCGGCGCGATCCAGGACGACTACGTCTGGGGGCGCGGCGCGGTCGACATGAAGGACATGTGCGCGATGGCGCTCGCGCTGGCCCGGCACTACAAGCTGAACAACGTCGTGCCGCCGCGTGACCTCGTCTTCGCCTTCCTGGCCGACGAGGAGGCCGGCGGCAAGTACGGCGCCCAGTGGCTGGTGGAGAACCGCCCCGAGCTGTTCGAGGGCGTCACCGAGGCGATCAGCGAGGTCGGGGGCTTCTCGATCACGCTCAAGGACGACGTCCGCGCCTACCTCATCGAGACGGCGGAGAAGGGCATCCGCTGGATGAAGCTGCGCGTGCGCGGCACCGCCGGGCACGGTTCGATGATCCACCGCGACAACGCCGTGACGAAGCTGGCCGAAGCCGTCGCGAAACTGGGCAACCACCGGTTCCCGCTCGTGCTCACCGACTCGGTGCGGGAGTTCCTCGCCGGTGTCACCGAGATCACCGGCTGGGACTTCCCCGAGGACGACCTCGAAGGCTCGGTCGCCAAGCTGGGCAACATCTCCCGGATGATCGGCGCGACCCTGCGGGACACGGCCAACCCGACCATGCTCACCGCCGGGTACAAGTCGAACGTCATCCCGTCGGTCGCCGAGGCCGCGATCGACTGCCGGATCCTGCCGGGCCGCCTGGAGGCCTTCGACCGCGAGCTCGACGAGCTGCTCGGCCCGGACATCGAGAAGGAGTGGATGGAGCTCCCGCCGGTCGAGACGACCTTCGACGGCGCGCTCGTGGACGCCATGACCGCCGCGGTACTGGCCGAGGACCCGGGCGCGAAGACGCTGCCGTACATGCTCTCCGGCGGCACCGACGCGAAGTCGTTCCAGGAGCTGGGCATCCGCAACTTCGGCTTCGCGCCGCTCAAACTGCCCGCGGACCTCGACTTCTCGGCGCTGTTCCACGGCGTCGACGAGCGCGTCCCGGTCGAGGCGCTGAAATTCGGCACCCGCGTGCTGGACCGGTTCCTGCGCACGTCCTGATGGCCGGGTTCGCGCTCGCCGACGGCACGCCCCTGCAGGTGGTCCGCAGGGGCGACCCGGCCGCGCCGGTGACCGTGGTGTTCGTTCACGGCTACGCGCTCGACCAGCGCAGCTGGGGCCGGATCGCGCCGCTGGTGCCCGACGCCGCCGTCGGGCCGGTGGCCGTGCTGACCTACGACCAGCGCGGCCACGGCGGCTCGGGCCGGGCGCGGCGCGGCACCGCGACCATGGCGCAGCTCGGCGACGACCTCGCCGAACTGCTGGCGCGCGAGGTGCCCGGGGGCCGGGTGGTCCTGGTCGGCCACGACATGGGCGGCCTGGCGATCATGGCGCTGTCCCAGCGGCACCCCGGGCTGTTCGCCGCGCGGGTGTCGGGGCTGGTGCTGCTGGCGACGTCGTCGGGCACCCTCGCCGCCGAGGTGTCGGCGACCTGGCCGAACGCGCTGGGCAAACTGGTCCGCGACCTCGAAGGGGTGCTCGGCTCGAAGCTCTTCGGCGTCGTGCGCGAGCACACCAGCCGGGCGGTCAGCGCGGGCCTGCGCTGGTGGCTGTTCGGCGACGATCCGGAGCCCGGCCTCGTCGAACTGACCGTGCAGATGATCCGCGGCAACTGGCCCCACACCGTGTCGCTGTTCCGCCCGGCCATGGACGCCTACGCGCGTGAAGCGGCACTGGCGCAGGTGGGCGGCCTGCCGGTGACGGCGATCGTGGGGGAGCGGGACCGGATCGTCCGGGCGTCCGATGTGGAGCAGTGGGTCCGCGGCCTCGGCAACGGCACCGCCGTGGTGCTGCCCGGCGTCGGGCACGTCGTGCCGCTGGAGGCCGCCGCCCAGGTGCTGCCCCGGGTCGTCGCCCTGGTCAACGCGAGTCACCGGGGCTGAGGTCACCCGGCGCGGGTGCCGGCGGCGAGGAAGATCGGCACGGCGACGAACAACCGGTCGTCGCGGGCCCGGACGGCCTGCTCGTCGAGCCAGGAGCCGTCGCCGCCGAGGTTGGCGAGCACCGGCAGGACCGCGTCGCCGGTCCAGACGAGCGTGTGGACCTCGACGGTGACGTCCGTGAACCCGTGGTCCAGCAGGAGATTCCGGTACCGCCGCGCGACCCGCGGGTGAGGCATGCCGTCGGCACGCGTGTGGACGATCGACCGGGTGCGTGCGGGATCGTCCGAGTCGATGACGATCGTGTCCCAGTCCTGACCGGCGAGCACCGCGCGGCCACCCGGTGCCAGGACGCGCCGGGCCTCGGTGACCGCGAGCGCCGGGTCGGGCAGCACGTGCAGGACCTTGTCGGCGCGGTAGCCGGTGACCGAGCCGTCGTCGAGGGGCAGCGCGGTGGCGTCGGCGACGTGGAACTCGCCGCCCGGCCAGCGCGCCGCGGCAACGTCGACCATGGCCGGGTCTGCGTCGACGCCGATGGCCCGCACCCCGCGGGCGGCCAGCTCGCCGACGGCCCGCCCACTGCCGCAGCCGACGTCGACCACGACGTCGCCGAGTCCCTGGTAGGTGCGTTCGCGCAGTTCGGCGGCTTGCGGGCGGTCGTCGAGGGCATCGAGGAGGGGGAGCAACGTGGACATGGCGCCCATCCTGCGACTTAATGCCGGGATGAAGTCAATCGGCGAGGTGGCGGCCCGATTCGGGTTGCCGGCCCACGTGCTGCGGTACTGGGAGGCGGAAGGGTTGCTGACGCCGGCCCGCGTGGGGGCCCGGCGCCGCTACGCCGACGCGGACCTGCGCCGGGTGGCCGCGATCCTGGTCGCCAAGGAAGCCGGGTTCGAGCTCGCGGACATCCGGACCATGCTGACCGCCCGGTCCGCGGCCGATCGGGCGGCGATGGCAGCCCGTCAGCGGGACCGGCTACGAGCCCGGATCGCCCGGGCGCAGGCCGCGCTCGAGCTGCTGGAGAGCGATTGCCCGCACGACGACCTCATGACGTGCCCGCACTTCCAAAGCCTGCTGGACCGACAGCTCGATCGTTCTTGACAATTTCTCTGTTCGGTTGCCATGCTGGGCCCCATGTTTCCCGTGGCGGTGATCGAAGACGCGGCGGCGGCCGAGGTGTCGCTGGACCCGATCCGCGCCCGGCTGCTGGCCGAACTGGCCGAGCCGGCCTCGGCGACGATGCTCGCCGCGCGCGTCGGGCTGCCCCGCCAGAAGGTCAACTACCACCTGCGGGCCCTGGAGAGCCACGGCCTGGTGGAGCTGGTCGAGGAACGCCGCAAGGGCAATGTCACCGAGCGGATGATGCGGGCGACGGCGGCGTCGTACGTCATCTCGCCGACGGCGCTGGCCGCCGTGCAGCCCGACCCGGCCCGCGCACCGGACCGGCTCTCGGCGCGCTGGCTGCTGGCCGTCGCCGGACGGCTGGTGCGGGACGTCGGCCTGCTGATCACCGGCGCGGCCAAGGCCAAGCAGCGCCTGGCGACGTTCGCGCTCGACGGCGAGGTGCGCTTCGCCTCCGCCGCCGACCGGGCCGCGTTCGCCGAGGAACTCACGGCCGCGGTCACCACGCTGGTGGGGAAGTACCACGACGAGGCGGCCGAGAAGGGCCGCTCGTACCGGGTGGTCGTCGCCGTGCACCCGAGTGTCCCGGAGGGGTCCTGAAGTGGGGTATGAGTTCGAACTGACCGACGTCGCCGAGGTCGGGGCCACGCCGGAACAGGTGTGGGAAGCGATCGCGACCGGGCCGGGCATCGACTCGTGGTTCATGGGCCGCAACGAGGTCGAAGGCGGCACCGGCGGCACGGTCCGCGGCGCCTTCGGCGGCTACCGGCCGGAGTACCGGATCCGCGCGTGGGACCCACCGGAGAAGCTCGCCTACGGCAGTGACACCGCACCGGACGGACGGCGGATCGCCTACGAGTTCCTCGTCGAGGGCCGCGACGGCGGCAGCACCGTGATCCGCTGCGTCACCAGCGGCTTCCTCCCGGGCGACGACTGGGAGGACGAGTTCGAAGCCATGACCGCGGGCGGCGACCTGTTCTTCCGCACCCTCGTCGAGTACGTGACGCACTACGCGGGCCGGACCGCGGCACCGGTCACCGCCTTCGGCCCGCCGGTCGCGGACTGGGCCGAGGCGTGGACCCGGCTGGGCACGGCACTGGGCCTGCCGGCGCGGCCGGCCGAGGGCGACCGGGTTACGATCGAGCCGGGCGGCCGGGAGGGCGTGGTCTACGCGGTGAACGACCAGACGGTCGGCGTGCGGACGCCGGACGCGATGCTCAGGTTCGTCCGCGGCTTCCAGGGCGCGATGGTCGCCTGCCACCACTTGTTCGCGCCCGATGCCACCCCCGAGACCGAGGAGAAGGCCTGGGGCGAGTGGCTGAACCGGGTGTTCGGCTAGGTCGGGAGCGCGCCGGGCAGGCTCTGGGCCGTCTTCTTGCGGCGCAGCCAGACCCGGCGCGTGCCGTCGGCGTACAGGCGCACCGTGCGCAGTTCCCAGCCCGCGAACTCCGCGTGGATGGAGAGCTGGGTCGCCGCCGCACGCCGGGACACGCCCGGGGGGAGGTGCAGGCGGCGATACTCCCAATCCCCTTCGACCACCGCCTCGCTGACCGCTGTCATGGCTGGATCACCTGGGTCCCTTCTCCGGCCGCCGAGCCGACGATCACCCGGCCGCTCTTCTCGTCCACCCCCACCGAATCCGGCTGGCGCACGGTGGGGAACCGGTACTTCTCCACGGGCTCGCCGCCGCGGACGTCGAACCCGGCCACTTCGTTCCGCGCGGTGAGCGTCACCCAGGCCAGGCTCCGCGCCGCGTCGTAGGCGATCCCGTACGCCCCGCCGGGCACCGGGTAGCGCTGCCGCAGGATCAGCGGCCCCGCCGAGAACGCCAGCAGCGCCCCCGCCCGCGCGTCGGTCACCAGCACCCGCCCGTAGGAGTCCGCCACCGCGTTCGCGGCACCGTCGCCCGCACGCAGGCCCTCGTCGACCTTCCCCGCGGCGACGTCGACCGAGAACACCGCCGTCCGCAGCCGGTCCAGCACCACCACCCCGTCCCCGGTGTCGACCACGTCGTCGGCGCTGTAGAGCTGCCCGCCGATCGTCCGCGCCGGACCCGCGGCCGGCAGCACCCGGATGTCCTTGCCCGCCCCCATCGCGACCAGCCGGTCGGCCCCGTAGGCGATGCTCGACGACGGCTGCCCGCCCGTCTTCGTCTCGGTCAGCTTCCGGTCCGGCAACGTCAGCTGCTGCACCACACCCTGATCGGGCTCGGCGATCTCCACCCGCCCCGGCGCCACCGTCAGCCGCGAGACCTTGCCGTATAACGGCATATTCACCGGGGGTGACGCGAGCGCGTTCAGGTCGTACAGCCACAGCGACGGCGGCTCGGAAACGGCAACGACGAGGGTCGACGTCTTCGCGTCCACGGCGACGGCCGACACGGAACCACTGCCGAGCACCTGACCGGCGGGCTGCACGGTCACGGCGGGGGAGACGGCCGGGCGCGCGGCGGTCGGGTTCGCCACGACCTGCAGGTCGTCGGAGGTCTGCCGGGCCGACGAACAGCCGGAGAGCGCCAGGGCACCGGCGAGCGGGATCACCATCCACGACACGGCGGCGAACCGACGCACGTTGCTGCCTCCAGGTGTCCCTCGGCGGGCGGTCTTCACCAGCATGCTCCTTGATCCCCGTGCCGTCACGTGCGTGTCACCGAACAGACACCTGGCGCTCATCGCGGCCAGCGTTCGGGGTAGCCGACCTCGATCGCGCTGACGTCGTCGAGCGCGGACCGGATGGCGGGCGGCAGGGTGATGGCCTCCGCCGTCAGCGAGCCGGTGAGCTGGCCGGTGTCGCGGGCGCCGACGACCGGGGCGACGACGCCGGGCCGGTCGCGGACCCAGGCCAGCGCCACCGCGAGCGGTGACGTGCCGAGCCCGTCGGCGGCGGTCGCGACGGCCTGCACGATCCGGGCGGCGCGGTCGGTGCGGTGGTGCTCGACGTAACCGGCGTACGCGCTGTTCGCGCCGCGCGAGTCGGCGGGCGTGCCGGTGCGGTACTTGCCCGTCAGCACGCCCCGGCCGAGCGGGGCCCACGGCAGCAGCCCGACGCCGTGGTGCGCGGCCGCGGGCACGACCTCGCGGTCCACCCCGCGTTCCAGCAGCGAGTATTCGACCTGGGTGGAGACGAGGGGCGCGACGGCCGAAGCGCCGGCGGCGGCGGTGGCCAGCTGCCAGCCCGCGTAGTTCGAGACGCCGACGTAGCGGACCTTCCCGCTGGTCACGGCGTACTCGAGGGCGGACAGCGTCTCGGCGAGCGGGACGCACTCGTCCCAGGCGTGCAGCTGCCACAGGTCGATGTGGTCGGTGCCGAGCCGCTTGAGCGAGCCGTCGAGCGCGGCGAGGAGTGCGCCGCGCGAGGCGCCGCCGCCGAACGGGCCGTCGTCGCGCCGGGCGACCGCCTTCGTCGCCAGGACGACGTCGTCGCGGGGCACGAGGTCGCCGAGCAGCGAGCCGAGCACCCGCTCGCTCTCGCCCTCGCCGTAGATGTCGGCCGTGTCCACCAGGGTGCCGCCGGCGTCGACGAAGGCGACCAGCTGGCTGGCGGCCTCCTCCGCGTCCGTGTCGCCACCCCAGGTCATGGTGCCGAGCGCCATCCGGGAGACGCGCAGTCCCGAGCGGCCGAGCAGTCGCTTTTCCACGACCGCCGAGCCTAGTGGGCTGCCCCGTGCGGAGGAGACCAAGGTGAGTCGTGTCGCGATCATGGTCCCCGTTAGGGTCGGGCCCCGTGCGACTCGGACTCAATCTCGGCTACTGGGGAGCGGGGAACGACCCCGCGAACCTGGCCCTGGCGAAACAGGCGGACGAACTCGGCTATTCGGTCGTGTGGGCCGCGGAGGCCTACGGCTCGGACGCGGTGACCGTGCTTTCGTGGATCGCGGCGCAGACGGCGCGGATCGACGTCGGTGCCGCGGTGCTGCAGATCCCGGCTCGCACGCCGGCGATGACGGCGATGACCGCCGCGACCCTCGACACGCTCTCCGGCGGCCGGTTCCGGCTCGGTCTGGGCGTGTCGGGCCCGCAGGTGTCCGAGGGCTGGCACGGCGTCCGGTTCGCCTCGCCGGTGAGCCGCACCCGCGAGTACGCCGGGATCGTGCGGACGGCGTTGCGCCGTGAGCGGCTGAAGTTCGAGGGCGAGCACTTCACGCTGCCGCTGCCGGACGGGCCGGGCAAGGCGCTGCGGCTGACCGTCCGCCCGGTCCGGAAGCACATCCCGCTGTACCTGGCCGCGATCGGCCCGAAGAACCTGGAGCTGGCCGGGGAGATCGCCGACGGCTGGCTGCCGGTGTTCTTCTCGCCGTCACACGCGGGGGAGCAGCTGGCCCACGTCCGCGCCGGTGCCGAGCGGGCCGGCCGCACGCTGGACGGCTTCGACGTCGTCCCGTCCGTGCCGCTCGTGCCCGGCGACGACTGGCGGACCTGCGCGGACGCCGTCCGCGGTTACGCCGCCCTCTACCTGGGCGGGATGGGGAGCAAGGAGAAGAACTTCTACAACCGGCTGGCGTGCCGGATGGGATTCGCGGCCGAAGCCGCCGAAGTGCAGGAGAAGTACCTGGACGGCGACCGGGTGGGGGCGATGGCGGCGGTGCCGCCGGAGTTCCTCGACGCGACGTCGCTGCTGGGCCCGAAGGAACGGATCGCGGAGAAGATGACGGAATACGCCGAAGCCGGCGTGACGACCTTGTCGGTGTCGCCCTACACGCCGGAGCCGGCTGCCGCCTTGCGCACGGCCGTCGAGGCCATGGAACTGGCGGGGGTGGCCTGACGTGAGCTGGTTCGAAGCACTGGTCCTGGGCCTGGTCCAGGGCCTGACGGAGTTCCTCCCGATCTCCTCGAGCGCGCACCTGCGGATCGTCGCGGCACTGGCGGGCTGGGACGACCCGGGTGCGGCGTTCACCGCCGTCACCCAGATCGGCACCGAGCTGGCGGTGATCATCTACTTCGGGCCGAAGATCGGGAAGATCCTGCGAGCCTGGTTCTTCTCGCTGTCCAAGCCGGAGTGGCGCCGCGACCCGGACGCCCGGCTGGGCTGGCTGATCATCGTCGGCTCGCTGCCGATCGTGGTGCTCGGGCTGGTGCTGCAGGACCAGATCGACAGCGCGTTCCGCGACCTGCGGATCACCGCGACCGTGCTCATCGTGTTCGGCCTGATCCTGCTGGTCGCCGACCGGATCGGGAAGCAGGAGCGGACGCTGGACGACCTGACCGTGCGGCACGGGCTCGGGTTCGGCTTCGCGCAGGCGCTGGCCCTGATCCCCGGCGTGTCCCGCTCGGGCGGCACGACCAGCGCGGGCCTGCTGCTCGGGTACACGCGGTCGGAAGCGGCGGAGTACTCGTTCCTGCTGGCGCTGCCGGCGGTGTTCGGCTCGGGTGTGTACAAGCTCAAGGACATCGGCTCGGGCGACGTGCCGGCGCAGTGGGGCCCGACGATCCTGGCCACGCTGGTCGCCTTCGGCGTCGGCTACATCGTGATCGCGTGGCTGATGGCCTACATCAAGAAGCGCAGCTTCGTGCCGTTCGTGGTGTACCGGCTCGCTCTCGGCGTCCTGCTGTTCGTGCTGATCTTCACCGGTGCGCTGGACCCGAACGCGGGGCCGGTGAGCCACTGATCCGCCCGCGTGGGGACCGCTTGACCGGTCCCCACGTAGGGTGGGGCCCGTGAGTACGGTCATTCTGCTGAGGCACGGCAAGTCGACGGCCAACGGCACCGGTGTCCTCGCCGGGCGGGCTCCGAAGGTCAACCTCGACGACACCGGACGCGCCCAGGCGGAGCAGCTCGTCGAACGCCTCGGCGGCGTGCCGCTGGCCGGGCTCGTCGTGTCGCCCATGCTGCGGTGCAAGCAGACGGTCGCCCCGCTGGCCGCCGCGCGCGGCCTGGCCAAGGTCGTCGAGCCGGGCCTGTCCGAAGTGGACTACGGTGACTGGACGGGCAAGGAGCTCAAGCACCTGGCGAAGGAACCGCTCTGGCGGGTCGTGCAGGCGCACGCCTCGGCCGCGGTGTTCCCCGGCGGTGAGGGCCTCGCCCAGATGCAGGCGCGGTCGGTGGCCGCCGTCCGCGCGCACGACCGGCGGATCGCCGCCGAGCACGGCGACCACGCCGTCTGGCTGCTGTGCAGCCACGGCGACGTGATCAAGTCCATCCTGGCCGACGCGCTCGGCCAGCACCTCGACGCCTTCCAGCGGATCGTCGTCGACCCGGCGTCCATCTCGGTCGTGCGCTACACCGAGACGCGGCCGTTCGTGATGCGGGTCAACGACCACGGGAGCGACCTGCGGGGAATCGTGCCACCGGAACCCAAGCCGAAGCGGGGGAAGAAGGCGGCTCCGAGCAGCGACGCCGTGGTGGGCGGTACCACGGGCCGGTGACGCCTGCCACCTCCGGAAAGCGCTGACATCCCCTCGGGCGGACCCCGTAGGGTGGCGGGACCGAGTGTTGCCCCCGACCAGGAGCCTGCCCGATGATTTCGCCGGACAATCCGTTCGCTGCACCCAGCGAGCTGCCCTACGCCCTGCCGCCCTTCGACCGGATCTCCGACGAGCACTACCGCCCCGCGTTCGAAGCCGGGCTGGCCGAGCACGCGGCGGAGATCGAGCAGATCGCGGCGCAGGACGCCGAGCCGACGTTCGAGAACACCATCGTGGCCCTCGAGCGGGCCGGCGAGCTGCTGGGCCGCGTGGCGAGCGTGTTCTACAACCTCTCCGGCTCCAACAGCACCGACGAGATCCAGGCCATCCAGGCGGAGTTCGCGCCGAAGCTGGCCGCCCACCACGACGCGATCCACCTGAACCCGCAGTTGTTCGCCCGGATCGACGCCCTCCACGCGCGCCGCGGCGAGCTCGGCCTGGACGAGGAGTCGCTGCGCCTGCTGGAACGGCAGCACACCGACTTCAGCCGGGCCGGTGCCGGGCTCGGCGAGGCCGAGCAGGCCCGCCTGCGCGCGCTCAACGAGCAGCTGTCGACGCTGCAGACGAAGTTCCAGCAGAACCTGCTCAAGGACACCAACGAGCTGGCCGTCGTCATCGCCGACCGCGCCGAGCTCGACGGCTTCGGTGAAGGCGCGATCGCCACCGCGGCCGAAGCGGCGGCCGCGCGCGGCGAGGACGGCAAGTACGTGCTCACCCTGAGCCTGCCGACCAGCCAGGCGTCGCCGCTGGAGACCCTGCGCAACCGCGAGGTCCGCGAGCGCATCCACACCGCGTCGATGGCGCGGGGCAACCGCGGCAACGAATTCGACAACAACGCCGTCGTCGCCGAGATCGTGCGCCTGCGCGCGGAACGGGCCGTCCTGCTCGGCTACCCGAACCACGCCGCGTACGTCATCGCGGACGAGACGGCGAAGACGGCCGAAGCCGCCGCCGGCCTGCTGGAGCGGCTGGCCCCCGCTGCGGTCGCGAACGCCCGCGCCGAAGCCGCCGAACTCCAGCAGCTGCTGGAGGCCGACGTGCCGGGCGCGAAGCTGCGGCCCTCCGACTGGCCGTTCTACGCCGCCCAGGTCCGCCGCGAACGCTTCGACGTCGACACCGAGGCCCTGCGCCCGTACTTCGAGGCCGACCGCGTGTACCTCGACGGTGTCTTCTACGCCGCCACGAAGCTGTACGGCCTGACGTTCACCGAGCGCGACGACCTGCCCAAGTACCACCCGGAAGTCCGGACCTTCGAGGTGTTCGACGCCGACGGCACCCCGCTGGGCCTCTACCTGCTCGACCTGTACACCCGCGACGCCAAGCGCGGCGGCGCGTGGATGAACACCTTCGTCGACCAGTCCGAGCTGCTCGGCCGCAAGACGGTCGTGGTCAACGTCCTCAACGTGAACAAGCCGCCGGCGGGGGAGCCGACCCTGCTCACCTTCGACGACGTCGTCACGGCGTTCCACGAGTTCGGCCACGCCCTCCACGCACTGGTCTCGTCGGTCCGCTACCCGACCTTCTCCGGCACCAACGTGCCCCGCGACTTCGTCGAGTACCCCTCGCAGGTCAACGAGATGTGGATGCTGTGGCCGGAAGTGCTGGCCCACTACGCGAAGCACCACGAAACGGGCGAGGCGCTGCCGCAGGAGCAGGTCGAGAAGCTGCTCGCCGCCCAGCAGTACGGCGAAGGGTTCTCCACCACCGAGTACCTCGCGGCGTCCCTGCTCGACCAGGCCTGGCACGGCCTCGGCGTCGACGACCGCGTGGGGGAGGTCCAGCCGTTCGAGGCGGAGGCACTCGTGAAGGCGGGCGTGGCCGTCGCCGCGATCCCGCCGCGCTACCGCACGACGTACTTCGCCCACATCTTCAGCGGCGGCTACAGCGCCGGGTACTACTCCTACATCTGGAGCGAGGTCCTCGACGCCGACACCGTCCAGTGGTTCCGCGAGAACGGGGGACTGACCCGGGACAACGGCGACCACTTCCGCCGCACCCTGCTCGGCCGGGGCGGCAGCATCGACCCCATGGACGCCTTCCGCGCCTTCCGCGGCCGCGACCCCGAGATCGAGCCCCTGCTGGCCCGCCGCGGCCTCGACGGCGTCTGAGACAACCCGCACCACCCGGTCGCTCAGGTGACCTCGATAAGTGTATAACGACCTATACCCCGGGCCGATTTTTGAAAAATCGGCCCGGGGAGACTTCCTCTCAAACCACGCAGAGACGCGAGAGATCAGCTCCTGGTGACGATGTGGTCGACGAAGCCGTAGGCGAGGGCTTCGTCCGCGTCGAACCAGCGGTCGCGGTCGGCGTCGGCGGTGATGCGTTCGACGTTCTGGCCGGTCTGGCGTGCGGTGATCTCGGCGATGCGGCGTTTCATCTTGCCGAAGACCTCGGCCTGGATGGCGATGTCGGTGGCGGCGCCGCCGATGCCCGCGGAGGGCTGGTGCATGACGATGCGGGTGTTGGGCAGCAGGTAGCGCTTGCCGGGGGTGCCGGAGGAGAGCAGGAACTGGCCCATGGAGGCGACGAAGCCGAGGCCCCAGGTGGAGACGTCGGGTTTGACGAGCTGCATGGTGTCGTAGATGGCCATGCCCGCGGTGACGGAGCCGCCGGGTGAGTTGATGTAGAAGGTGATGTCCTTGGCGGGGTCGTCGGCGGCGAGCAGGAGCAGCTGGGCGATGATCCGGTTGGCGACGTCGTCGTTGACTTCGGAGCCGAGGAAGACGATGCGGTCGCGCAGGAGCTGTTCGTAGACCGAGTCGTTGGGGGTCTGGCCGGGGGCCTGCAGGTCGGGTGCGGCGAAAGTGGTCATGGGGGCGACGGTAGGGCCGGAGATCGGGTCCGTGGTGAAAGTTTCGCTGTGAGCGTGGGGTGTTCGCTGCGGGCGAGAAGCCGAGCCGGCCTGGGGCATTGCTGCGGTCGATTTCGCTGAAAAGAACTCCATCGCACCGGTGGTTGCGCCGGTGGGTTGAAATGCGCTGCGGTGCGTGTTCGCCGCACCGCGGAACCGCCAAGCGGGCGAAATTTCGCAATGCATGCACTTTGTGTGGGTATAACTTGATTGTCGGCTTTTGTGTAGGCTTGATCGGGTGTGGGACATCGCGGTGATCGGGGCCGGCTTCGCCGGGCTGCATGTACTGGATCAGCTTCTGCGGCGGGGGTTTTCCTGCCACGCTTTCGAATCGGCTGCCGGGGTCGGCGGCACGTGGTTCTGGAACAGATATCCCGGTGCCCGTTGTGACGTGGAGAGCCTGGACTACTCGTACCTGCACGACCGGGAGCTGTACGAGAGCTGGCAGTGGTCGGAGCGGTTCGCGGGGCAGCCGGAGATCCTGCGGTACGCCGAGCACTTCGCCGAGCGGCGGGGTCTGTGGCCGCACATCACGTTCGGGACGACGATCACCGGGGCGGTGTTCGAGGACGGTGGCTGGTCGCTGAGCGCCGGCACCGGTGAACGGGTGCGGGCGCGGTTCGTGGTGACGGCGGTGGGGTGCATGTCGGCGGTGCACACGCCGCCGTTCCCGGGGCTGGACACGTTCGGCGGGACGGTGTTGCGGACCTCGCGGTGGCCGGCGGAGCCGGTGGAACTGGCGGGGCGGCGGGTCGGGGTGATCGGGACCGGCTCGTCGGGGATCCAGGTGGTGCCCGAGCTGGCGAAGGAGGCCGGGGAGCTGGTGGTTTTCCAGCGGACGGCCAATTTCAGCGTGCCGGCGCGCAACCGGGCGTTGACGCAGGCGGAGCGGGACGCGGCGGTCGCCGGGTACGAGCGGAAGCTGGAGGACGCCCGGACGACGCGGTTCGGGCATCCGGTGACCGGGACGGGCCGGGCGGCGCTGGAGACCGATCCGGTGGAGCGTGCCGCGGAGCTGGACCGGGCGTGGGCGCGTGGGGGTACGCACATCGTGGCGGCGTTCACCGACACCGGGCGTGATCTGGCGGCGAACGCGGTGCTGGCGGACTACTTCCGTGAGCGCGTGCGTGCGGTGGTGCGGGATCCGGGGACGGCGCGGGCGTTGGTGCCGTCCGGGTATCCGATCGGGACGAAGCGGTTGTGCGTGGACGACGGTTATTACGAGGCGTTCAACCTGCCGCACGTCCGGGTGGTGGATCTGCGTGAGGAGCCGATCGAGGCGGTGACGGAGAAGGGTGTCCGGACGGCGCGTGGGGAGCACGTCCTGGATGTGCTGGTGCTGGCCACGGGGTTCGACGCGTTCACGGGTTCGTTGACGCGGCTGGGGGTGCGGGGTCGCGGTGGGCGGTCGCTGGCGGATGAGTGGCGGGAGGGGCCGCGCAGTTATCTGGGGCTGGCGGTGGCGGGGTTTCCGAACTTGTTCACGCTGACCGGGCCGGGCAGCACGATGGTGCTGTCCAATGTGCTGCGGGCGATCGAGCACCACGTGGAGTGGGTGTGCGATCTGCTGGTGGAGGTGCGGGAGCGGGGCGTCACGGAGGTGGAGGCGCTGGAGCCGGCGCAGGAGGAGTGGGTGGCGCGGGTGGCGGAGCTGGCGGGCCGGACGCTGTACCCGCGGACCGATTCCTATTACGTGGGTGCGAACGTCGAGGGGAAGGCCAGGGTGTTCGCGCCGTTCGCCGGCGGGCTGGATGCGTATCGGCGGATCTGTGACGGTGTCGCGGCGGAGGGGTACCGGGGGTTCCGTTTCTCATGACGACGGTCGAGCAGGGGAAGCTGGGGCGGGCGGGGCTGGCGGTGGTGCTGCTGGCCGCGTTGCTGCCGATGACGGATTCGTTCATCGTGAACGTCGCGTTGCCGACGATCGCGGGTGATCTGGGTGCGTCGGGGGCGGAGCTGGAGCTGGTGGTGGCCGGCTACGGGCTGGCGTTCACCGTGTTCTTGGTGCTGGGTGGCCGCTTGGGTGATGCCTATGGGCGGCGGCGGGTGCTCGTGGTGGGGCTGGTGGGGTTCACGGTCGCGTCGTTGCTGTGTGCGGTGGCGGGGTCGGGTGGGTGGCTGGTGGCGGCGCGGGTCGTGCAGGGCGCGGCGGCCGCGTTGATCCCGCCGCAGGCGCTGGGGACGATCCAGGCGGCGGAGGTGCCGGAGCGGCGGCCGCGGGCGATGAGCTTCTACGCGGCGGTGGCCGGGTTCGCGGCGATCCTGGGGTTGGTGCTGGGTGGTTTGCTGGTGGAGGCGGATCTGTGGGGGACGTCGTGGCGGCTGGTGTTCCTGGTGAATCTGCCGCTGGGGGTCGTTGCGGTGGTGCTGGCCGTGCTGGTGGTGCCGGATACGCGGTCGTCGGAGCCGGTGGGGGTCGATGTGCGTGGGACCGGGTTGCTGGCGTTGGTGATCGTGTTGCTGCTGGTGGGGTTGAACCGGGGGCCGGTGCTGGGGTGGCCGTGGTGGACGGTCGGGGTGCTGGTGCTGGTGCCGTTCGCGGCGGTGGTGTTGTGGCGTACGGAGAAGCGGGTGGTGGCGCGGGGGCGGGTGCCGTTGCTGCCGCCGTCGGTGCTGGCGGCGCCGGAGGTGCGGCGGGGGTTGCTGGTGGTGGCGCCGTTCTTGGCGGCTTGGGCGGGGTATTTGTTCGCGTTGCCGTTGACGGTGCAGAACGGGTTCGGGCTGGATCCGGCGGCGGCGGGGCTGGCGGTGGTGCCGATGTCGGCGGCGTTCCTGGTGGGGTCGTTCGCGGTGCCGCGGTTGAGGGTGAAGCGCGGCAACGGGGTTTTGGGGGTCGGGGCGCTGGTGCAGGCGGCCGGGGTGGGGTGGTTGCTGGGGGTGCTGGCGTGGGGTGGGGTGGTGTGGTGGCTGCTGCCGGGCCTGGTGCTGATCGGTCTGGGGCAGGCGCTGGTGGTGGGGTCGTCGCAGATTTCGGTGCTGGGTGCGGTGCCGGGGGAGTACGCGGGGGCCGGCGGGGGTGTGCTGGTGACGACGCAGCAGGGTGCGATGGCGGTGGGGGTGGCCGGGCTGGGGTCCGTCTACACGGGACTCGCGGGGGCCGGGTACGCCACCGCGTTCGCCGTGGTGCTGGGGGTGCAGCTGGTGGTGGCGATCGCGGTGGCGGTGGCCGGTCAGAGGGCGGCCATGTCCAGTTCGGCGATTTGAGCGAGGGACATGTCCATCTGCTCGTGGAGGAAGCGGGGCATCGTCCAGTGCGGGAGGGCACCGGCGTCGAAGGGGCCGAAGGCGTCCTGGTAGAGGGGGATCCATTGGAGGGCTTCGGTTGCGGTGCGTTCGCGGGGTGCTTCCTCGGCGTAGGCGGTGTAGCTGATGCTGCGGTGTTCGATGAAGAAGCCGCCGGGCAGGCGGGTGCAGAGTTCGCGGTATTCGCGGGTTTGCAGGATCAGGTAGTGCCAGACCTCGTCGATTTCCTGCTCGACGGGCAGGAAGGTGCCGGCCAGGCGGTCCTGGTGGGCGGAGACGAGGTAGAGGTAGCGCAGGCATTCGAGGACCTGGCGTTCGACGAAGGCGGCCGGGTGGTCGGTCTTCGCGGTGAAGTACTCCACCACTTCGGTGTAGAGGTCTTCGCCCAGCAGGGCTCGCAGGTCGGCGGGGGTGACGGGCACGGTGGGCTCCTTGTCCGGGTGTCAGCGGGTGCGGGATTCGGGGTGCAGCCAGGCGTATTTGCCGGACTTTCCGATCGGGATGTGGGTGCGGTGCACGGGCCGCACGGTGAGCTGGAGGTGTTCGGCGAGGGCGGCGGCGAGGTCGGTGGTGTCGGTGGGCTGCCGGTCGAAGGTGGTGTATTCGAGTTCGGCGGTGGTGCCTTCGCCGACGCGGATCCGGTAGAGGAACACGTCGGGCGCGGTCTCGCCGATCCACCGGTCGAGGTCGCCGTGGCACAGCAGGGTGGTGCCGACGCGGACGAGTTCCTTTTCGCGGCCGCAGAAGCGGGTGATGCGGGTGGGGTCGGGGGTGCCGTCGGCGGTGCGGGCGAGGTCGCCGGAGCGGTAGCGGATCAGCGGCATCCATTCGTTGCGGATGCTGGACACGATCACGGCGTAGAGGGTGCTGCCGGGCTCGACGGGGAGGAGTTCGACGGCCATGCGGTCGAGGTAGGGGTGGTAGGTGCCGTCGCCGTCGCTGTAGTAGAGGTAGCCGAGTTCGGTGCTGCCGAAGAGGTCGACGATCGGGCAGGCGAGCTGGGTGTGCAGGTAGCGGGCGACGTTGTCCGGTGTGTACTCGTAGGCGTGCACGACGCTGGCGGGGGCGGGCAGGGTGAGGCCGAACTCGCGGGTTTTGCCGAGCAGGTGCGCGAGGTGGTAGCTGGAGCAGTCGAGGTGGTAGTCGCCGCCGGCGCGGGTCTGCTCGATTTCGGCGAGCATGCGTTCGACGTCGGTGCGGGTCCACAGTGCCGGGTCGAGGTGCTGGTTGACGTAGACGGTGCGGTCGTCGAGCCGGCGGTCGGCCAGGGGTGGGTGGTCGAGCGGGGGTCCGCCGCGTTTCTTGGCGTTGACGCGGGCGACGTGTTCGGTGGCGAGCACGGTGGTCACCGAGACGCGGGGGCAGCCGGCGTCCCAGGTGTGGCGGATGGCCGGGTGTTCGGACCAGAGGCGGTAGTAGGACTTGAGCAGGAAGTAGGGCGGGCGGACCAGCTGCATGCGGGCGTGGTTGGTGCCGGTGGAGAGCACGAACTCGGCGGCGCCGGTGTCGAGGGCGTCGGCGAGGGCGGGGGTCATGAAGTTGTCCGGGAAGCCGCGGCTGATGGTGTCCTTTTCCAGGACCGGAAATGTGCCGGCGGCGAGGGATTCGCGGTAGAGCGGGATGTCTCGGATGTGGTCGAGCATCTCGGCGGTCGGCTGCACACGAGTCCAATCGGCGGTGGGGCGGGCGACGCCGGGCGGCAGGTGAGAAGCACCTGCCGCCCGGTGGGGTTGGGGCGGTCAGCCCGCCTGGGAGATGCAGCCTTCCTTGCGGGAGATGCAGCCTTCCTTGGCGGACGGCTGGGAGTTCGCCTCGACCCACTTGGCCCACACGTCGTCGCGGGCGATCTTCTCGGCCAGCTTCTGCATGTTGCTCCTCCGATTCACTGGGGGAAGATTCCTGTCCGTTCCGCCTGTGCGGGTTTTTCGGACAGGCTCGACTGCGAAGTTACCAGAGGAGGTCCGATACGTCTGGTATGCGAGGATTTTCACGCGAATTGCGGAACGTTCGACGAATTCGCCGAACCGGGCGTTCTCGTCGGTTCGGTGGATGCGCGGCGACGGTGTGGTGTTCGCTCCGGGCGGTGCGGAGGGATGGTTCGCGGATCGCTGAAACCGCGGTGGCCTCGTCTTTTGGGTGGATGTGGGGCCGGGGGTGCGGAGCTAGCGTCGGGCGTGCTCGAGTCGGCTCTCAACCGTGAGGACACATTGATGAACAGGATCGAAGAGGCTGCCGGTGGGCAGGCCGACGCGCTCGTTCGCTTGCAGGTGGAGGTGCCGGTGCTGCCGGTGAGCTGTGCGGCCGCCACGGCGGCTGCGGCGGCGAAGGTGACTACGCATGCCGGGGCGCGGGCGTTCGGGAAGGCCGCCGGGTTCGGGTTGGCGTTCATCGCCGCGACGGCTGCGGCCTACGGTGCCGGGGTGGCCGGTGGTTACGCCGAGCCGCGGGATGAGCTCACCGGGGAGTCCGGGGGGCTGCCGGGTGGTCTGAGCGCCGAGGCGTTGCTGCGGGCGCGGGCGGATCTCCTGGCTGCGTGAGCACTCGATGGAGAAGGGGGGCCGCCGTCACGTGGTGACGGCGGCCCCCCTTGTCGTCCGGGGTGGCTCAGATGAGGCCGAGCTTCTGCACGGTGTCGCGTTCCTCGACGAGTTCCGCGACGGAGGCGTCGATGCGGGTGCGGGAGAAGTCGTCGATCTCGAGGCCCTGGACGATCTCGTACTTGCCGTTCTTCGCGGTGACCGGGAAGGACGAGATGAGGCCCTCGGGGACGCCGTAGGAGCCGTCGGAGGCGACGGCGGCGGAGGTCCAGTCGCCGTCCGGGGTGCCGTTGACCCAGGTGTGGACGTGGTCGATGGCGGCGGAGGCGGCCGAGGCGGCGGAGGAGAGGCCGCGGGCTTCGATGATGGCCGCGCCGCGCTTGGCGACGGTGGGGATGAAGTCGTTCTCGAGCCAGGCCTGGTCGACGGCGTCGGCGATGGACTTGCCGCCGAATTCGGCGTGCTGGACCGAGGGGTACTGGGTGGCGGAGTGGTTGCCCCAGATGGCGACCTTCTTGAGCTCGGTCACCGGGACGCCGAGCTTCTTGGCGAGCTGGGCGAGGGCGCGGTTGTGGTCGAGGCGGGTCATCGCGGTGAAGCGTTCGGCGGGCACGTCGGGGGCGTGCGAGCGGGCGATGAGGGCGTTGGTGTTGGCGGGGTTGCCGACGACGAGGACCTTGATGTCGTCGGCGGCGCCGGCGTTGATGGCTTCGCCCTGCGGTTTGAAGATGCCGCCGTTGGCCTCGAGGAGGTCGCCGCGCTCCATGCCCTTGCTGCGGGGGCGGGCGCCGACGAGGAGGGCGATGTTGGTGCCTTCGAAGGCCTGCTTGGGGTCGTCGAAGATGTCGGTGCCGGCGAGGAGTCCGAACGCGCCGTCTTCGAGTTCCATCGCGGTGCCCTCGGCCGCCTTGACCGCCTGCGGGATCTCGAGGAGCCGCAGCTTCACCGGGACGTCCTGGCCGAGGAGCTGACCGGACGCGATGCGGAAGAGCAGCGCGTAGCCGATCTGGCCGGCGGCACCGGTGACGGTCACGTTGACTGGGGCTTGGGTCATTGCGGTTCTCCAGCTTGAGACGACTTTGGCTAGTGCTGTGGAGCCTATCCCTCCTGGGCGTCGCGGGTCGGGTGCGTCCAGTCACTGTTGCGAGGATCGCTTTTCAACCGTCGGTGACGTGGTGGGTGAGGTGGGTGATCGGGCGGCTGGGCAGCGGGGGTCGCGGACTTCTCGTGGCGGGGCGGGCTGCTCGCCCGAGCCGGACGTCACGGGGGTGATCGCGGGTGGCCGCCGGGGGAGCGGGGGCGCGAAATCGTTTTCTCCGGGCCTTTGTTCACGGCCATCGGAATGGGCTTTGCGAAAATTGTCGAAACCTGAGCAATGTCGCTTGGTGGGACGAGGTGTGCAGCGTTGCTCCGTTCAGCGGGGTTTGCTTCCATGATCCTTTCGCTACCATGGTCCGGCCCCCGTCCCCAATTTGAATGTATTGGGAAGGATTCCGATGCTGTCTGCGGTCGTTGCTGCCGTAATGTCGCTGTCCTCTGTGGTCGCCCCGCATTCGTGGAACACTCCTCCGCCGCCTGACAAAATCGTCATCGACGTCGTGAACGCCATCGGCTCGGGCTGCCCGCTCGGCACGTCGGCGGTCGCGGTTTCGCAGGACAACACGGCGTTCACCGTGACGTACAGCGCCTATACGGCGTTGGTCGGGGTCGGTGCCGGCCCGCTGGATGCCCGGAAGAACTGCCAGATCGGCCTGCGGGTGCACGTGCCACAGGGGTTCACCTACGGAATCGCGCAGGCGGACTACCGCGGTTTCGCGCACCTGGAACGCGGCGCGACCGGCCTGGAAAGAGCGAACTACTATTTCCAGGGCAATTCGCCGACGGCTTTCATGCAGCACCCGTTGACCGGGCCGTTCGAAGACGATTGGCATTTCACGGACCGGACGGAAGTCGGGGCGATCGTGTTCAAGCCGTGCGGCGAGGAACGCAATCTGAACATCAACACCGAATTGCGGGTCGCGGCGGGCACGTCCGATCCGAAGAAGACGACCAGCTACGTCACGATGGACTCGACCGACGGCAGCATCACCACGGTGTACCACTTCGCGTGGCTGTCCTGTCCGTGATCGGCTCCGGGTGACCGGAGGTCCAGAGGGGCGGCGCGGTGGCCAGCCGCGCCGCCCCGGCCGGTCAGGGCTTCGCCGCGGCCCGGGGATCGGTGGCTTCGACGCCGAAGATGCCACCGAGGGCGACGAGGGCTTCGTCGAGGTGGCTGAGGCTGGAGAGGACGGCCCGGGTTTCGGCCGCTTCCACGCGGTCGGAGACGGGGGTGCCGTCGTCGCGCACGAGCGTGCCGGGTGTGGGGCCACCCGGGGCGTCGAGTGCGGTGCGGAGGACGTCGATGTTGGCCAGTAGCCGGCCGGTGAACTGCCGGAGCCGGTCGGCGCCGGCGCCGGTGAGCTGGCCGGGCTGGGCGCGGGCGGCGACGTGGCGGGCGCGGAAGGCGATGGTTTCCAGGGTGGTGAGCACGTGCCAGCCGTAGTCGCGGCGGGCGCTGCGGAGGTTCACCGGGTGGGTCAGCGGCTCGATGGTGGTGCGGACCTGTTCGACGCTGCGGTCGAGGTCGCGGGAGAGCTCGATGATGTTGACGTTCTCCTCGCCGGCGAGCAGGCCGCGGGCGTGCCCGAGGAACTCCTCGAGGTCGTCGAGCACCGCGGCGATGTCGTCGAGCATGACCGAGCGGGTGCGGACCGGGACGATGACGACCGCGGCCAGGATGCCGGCGGCGGCGCCGACCGCGGTCTCGGCGACGCGGATCCAGAGCACTTCGAGGCTGAAGGTGCCCAGCAGGCTGTAGAGCAGGCCGAGCATGCTGGTGACGAAGAACGCCATCACCACCTGGGAGACCCGCGCGGTGTAGACCATCCCGAACACGCACACGAGGATGAGGCCGAGGGTGGCTGCCGTGTTACCGCCGACCAGCAATGCGAGCAGGACGCCGCCGACGATGCCGATCAGGGTGCCGCCGAGGCGGCGGACGCCCTTGACGAAGGTGGCGCCGGCGCTGGAGGCGCCGATGAACACGACGAAGACGGTGAGCACGGCCCAGTACCAGCGCTGGTGGGAGACGAGCCCGCCGCCGAGCACGGCGAGCCCGCCGCCGACGACGGCCTGGATCGCGCTGCGGGTCCGGTTGTCGTAGGCGAACGTCGGCGTCGGTTCGGCGTCGTCCCCGGCGAGCGGGTCCGGGGTGGTCTCGGGGGCGGCGGCGCGCTGGGCGCGGTCGTCGGCCAGTGCCAGTTCGGCCAGTGCCTTGCGGACGCCGTCGCCGGGGGCGGCGTGGGAGTCGATGCGGCTGCCTTCGACGAGCATGCGGCTGTACTCGCCGGTTTCGCTGATCAGCGGCAGTTCGCGGGGGTCGCGTTCCATGAGGGCGCGGAAGCGGGCGAGCCGGGCGATGAGGTCGTCGCGGACTTCGGCGGTGAGTTCGTCGGAGCAGGTGCGCTGGACGGTGATGGCCAGCCAGCCGACGGCGAGCTCGACTTCGATGGCGCGGCGGCGCAGCCGGTCGGCCGCGCGGGCGTCGACGACGTCGGGGGCGGCGTCCTCGATGAGCAGCACGCATTCGTGAAGCCGGCTGATGGCCGAGCGCAGCTGCTTGCGGGTGCGCTCGCTGCCGTTGACCGCCAGGTGGGCCTCGGTGGCGCGGACGACGGCGGCGAGGCGGGCGCGGAAGGCGCGGCGCACGCGCAGGAACTCCGCTTCGGCGTTGTGCCGCAACAGCACGAACCGGACGACGGCGTTGGCGAGGACGCCGACGCCGAGCGCCATCAGCAGCTGCGGGACCTGCTTGACGTGGGCCTGCAGGAACATCGGGAAGAAGAACAGGAAGAAGGCGATCGAGCCGAGCGCGGTGCCGCGGGGGCCGAAGCGCTGGGCGTAGACGGCGACGAAGATGAGCAGGACGAACACGACGCTGTCGAGTGGCGGCAGGGCCGAGCCGAGGCTGGCGACGGTGATCGACGCGGCGCCGGTGAGGAAGGCCAGTACCAGCGTGACGGCCTGGCCGCCCGGGGTGGGGTCGTTGACGGTGAACGCCGTCATCATCGCGGCGATGGCGCCGACGAGGGTGACGGTGAGCGGGACGTGCGCGGGCAGGAGGGCGGCGACGGCGAGGACGATGCCGAGCACGGCGGAGCCGGCCAGGCGCAACCGGACCAGGCCGGGGTCGGCCGCCACGAGCCGGTCGACGGCGGCGGTGCGGAACCGGTTCATCGGGCGAGGAGCTCCCATTGGGCGAGGGTGGCGCGGCGGCTGCGGGTGGCGGTGATCCGCAGCCGGTAGCGGGCGTGCGCGGCCGGGGTGCCGAGGACGAACGGGCGGGTCTGCCGCCGCCAGCGGAACAGTTCGCCGTCGCGTTCGTCGAGGGTGGTCCAGGCGGCACCGTCGTCGGAGCCTTCCAGGACCCACGCGCTCGGGTCGCCCCGGCGGGCGCCGGAGGTCAGGGTGTACATCGTGACTTCGCGGGGTTCGCCGGTGACGGTGAACTCGACGGCCGGGGTGGCGCCGCGGAAGGTGACCTGGGTGCGGGTGGTGTCGTCGAACAGCGCGTCGACGCCGGTGCCGTCGGAGCTGGTCGCGGTGCCGGTGAGGTCGGTGACCGGGGCCGGGTGCTCGGCGGGTGGTGGCGGGGCACCCCAACCGGTGGGTTCGGTCGTCAGGTCGAAGACCAGTTCGGCGCCGCCGGCGAGGGTGGCGTGGGCGATCGAGGTGCTCTCGTGCGGTTCGCCGTTCACCGTGAGCCCGCGGACGTAGACGGTCTCGCCGGTGTTGCCGGGCGCGTGGACCACCAGCTTCTTGCCTTCGCCCAGGTGCACGGTCGCCTTTTCGAACAGCGGCGAGCCGATGGCGTAGCGCGGGCTGCCGACGGCCAGCGGGTAGAAGCCGAGGGCGCTGAAGACGTACCAGGCGGACATCTCGCCGTTGTCCTCGTCGCCGGGGTAGCCCTGGCCGATGTCACTGCCGAGGTAGAGCCGGCGCAGCACCTCCCGCACGACGGCTTGCGCCTTCGCGGGCGCACCGGCGTGGTGGTAGACGTAGGGGATGTGGTGGGACGGCTGGTTGGAGTGCCCGTACTGGCCCATCCGGACGTCGCGGGCCTCGGTCATCTCGTGGATCAGGCCGCCGTACGCGCCGGGCCGCCGGCCGGTCTCCGGAGTGGCGAAGAAGGTGTCGAGCTTGGCTTCCAGTCCTTCGGTGCCGCCGTGGAGGGCGGCGAGGCCGGGGCCGTCGTGGGGTGCGGTGAAGGCGGTGTTCCAGGCGTTGGTTTCGACGAAGTCGCCGCCCCAGGCGGCCGGGTCGTAGCCCTCGGGGGCGAACTTGCGGCGGCCGTCGCGGTGGCGGCCCTGGAAGAAGCCGATCTCCGGGTCGAAGTGGTGGACGTAGTGCTTCGCGCGCTCGCGGAAGTAGGCGGCGTAGTCGGCGTACATCCGGGCCCGCGGCCCGGCACTTTCACGTGAAAGTGCCCCGGAGAGGTTGGCCAGGCCGAAGTCGTTGATGCACCCTTCCAGCGCCCAGGACAGTCCTTCGTGGACCGAGACGGGGGTGTAGTGGAGGAAGATCGACTCTTCGAGGCCCTTGCGGCCGACCGCGCGGCGCGGCGGGGTGACGGTGGCGTTCTTCAGCCCGGCGTCGTAGGCGGCCTCGACGTCGAAGTCGCGGACACCCTTGAGGTAGGCGTCGGCGAAGGCGACGTCGGAGCTGGTGCCGGTCATCAGGTCGGCGTAGCCGGGTGAGGACCAGCGGGAGATCCAGCCGCCTTCGCGGTACTGCTGGACGAACCCGTCGATCATCCGGCCGCAGCGCTCCGGGGTGAGCAGCGCGTAGGCGGGCCAGGTGGTGCGGTAGGTGTCCCAGAAGCCGTTGTTGACGTACAGCTCGCCGTCGACGACCTTCGCGCCGGTCCGCCTGCGGGTGCTCGGCCACCACCGGCGCACGACCGGGCTGGCGTGGCGGATCCCGTTCGGCGTGTTCTCGTGGGCGACGTTCGGGTACAGGAACAGCCGGTAGAGGTTGGAGTACAGCGTGGTCCGCTGGTCGTCGGTGGCGCCATCGACCTCGACGCGGCCGAGTTCCTCCTGCCACAACCGCCGGGCCTGGGCCGCCGCTTCCCCGAACGTCGTCCCCGCCGGGATCTCCAGCTCCAGGTTGCGCTTGGCCTGGGCGAGGCTGATCAGCGACGTCGCGATCCGCAGCGTGACCTCGGGGCCGTCGAACTCGAAGTACCCCGACACCCGCCGCCACGGACGGCGGCGCACCTTGGCGCCGTTGGTCGCCGGGGCGTCGGTCACGGCGTAGACGAACATGCGGCGCGCCCCGGCCGAGAGCCGGCTGCGGACCCAGGTGTGCCCGGTGACGACGCCGGTGTCGGGGTTCAGGCGGAGCCCGCCGCGGTTGCCGACGTTGTCGAACAGCAGCCAGCCGTGCTTGCCGGGGAAGGTGAACCGCATGATCGCCGCGTGCGACGTGGGCGCGAGGTCGGCGGTCATCCCGTTGGCGAACCGGACGCCGTAGTGGTGCGGTGAGTCGGTCTCGTCGGCGTGGGAGAAGGCCAGGGCCCGCTTGCGGCGGTCGGGCTCGACCGGGCCGGTGCCGGGCATGACGTGGAAGGTGTGCCGGTCGCCCATCCACGGGCTGGGTTGGTGGGACAGCGCGAACGCCTGCAGCGCGGGCCGGTTCTGTGCGTCGTTGTGGCGGTGGTAGGAGTAGAGCCAGTTGGTCACGCCGGCGTCGGTGACCGGGGTCCAGAAGTTGAACCCGTGCGGCACGGCCGTGGCCGGGAAGTTGTTGCCGCGGGAGAAGTCGCCGCTGGAGTGCGTGCCGCGGGTCGTGCGGACGCAGTCGATCGCGTCGCGCGGCGGCTCGGGGCGTTCGGCGACGCGGACGTCGTCGAGCCAGCCGGTGATCTCTCCGGGCGCGTCGGTGTGCAGCACGATCCGGCTGATCCGGCGCCCGGCGAACGCCCCCAGCGGGCGGCGCACGAGGTTCCACTGGTCCACCCACAGCGTCTTGTCGTCCTCCGGGGCGAACCCGGCGGAGGTGCCGTCGGCGAACTCGACGTCGAGGCTGACGCGGGTGGCGTGGTAGGCGGGGATCTCGCCGTCGGCCACCGGGAAGACCACATAGGACAGCTCGGTGCGCCCGGTCACGGGTGCGTCGAGTTCGAACAGGACGGCGCGGGGCCGGGCGGTGTAGCGCAGGGCGCGCGTGCCGGTGAAGCCGACGCCGGTCTTGGCCGTGGGGGAGCGGTCCGGGCCGCCGCCGACGTGCAGGCCGGGGTCCGCCGGCTGCGGGTCACCGGTTTCGAAGGAAGAGAAGAACACGGCGTCGGACATGCGCCCACCGTAACCGCCGCCGAACGGCGCAGCGTGTTGAACGCTGCTGCCCGCACCGGTGCGGGCAGCAGCGTCCTTCCTAGGCGACGGCGGTGCCCTCCAGCTCGACCAGCTGGCCCGGGATCGCCAGCCTGCTCACCCCGAGCATCGTGGTGGCCGGGGCCACCCCGGCGGCACCCAGCCGCGCCGCCAGCACGCCGTAGTGCGGGAACAACCCGTCGACGTCGGTGGTGTAGACGTTGAGCCGGACGAGGTCCGCCAGGGACATGCCGGCCTCGGCGAGCACGGCCTCCAGGTTGTCCAGGCTCAACGCGAGCTGGGCGGCGATGTCCCCTTCGTGCTGGGGCTTGCCCTCGGCATCCATCGACGTCTGGCCCGAGCAGTACAGGGTGCGGGTCTGCCCCGAGACGACCTCCCCCTGGTTGAAGCCCAGCGCCAGCGACCACGTCACCGGGTTGATCGCCGTTCGTTCCAGTGCCACATCAGCTCCGTTCGTTGTGCTTGCTGCACCGGCGACCTTTCCGGCAATACACGACATCCTCTGTCGTGTATTCGCTACGGTTTCCGGGTGCGTGCCGACCGGCTGGTCTCCCTCGTGCTGCTGCTGCGCCGTCGCGGCCGGCTGACCGCGGACGTGCTGGCCCGCGAGCTGGAGGTGTCCACCCGCACGGTGCTGCGCGACATCGAAGCGCTGTCGGCCGCGGGCGTCCCCGTCTACGCCGAACGCGGCCGCCACGGCGGGTTCGCGTTGCTGCCCGGTTTCCGGACCGAGCTGACCGGGCTGAACCACGACGAGGCGCTGGCGCTGCTGACCTCGGGCCCGGGCCGGGTCTTCGGCCTCGGTCCGGCACTGGCCTCGGCCATGCGCAAGGTGGCCGACGCGCTGCCCGAAACCCACCTGGCCACCGCCGAGCGCTTCCTCGTCGAGCCCGAGACGGACCTGCTTTCCCGTCGTCCGGTGCTCGACGAGGTGGACCACCCGACGATGCTCGAGGTCCGCCGCGCGGTCCTCGCCGGCCACCGGCTGCGCCTGCACTACGCGGCCGCGGGCCGGCAGCCGCGGTGGCGCACGGTGGACCCGATCGGCCTGGTCACCGTCCGCGACCGCGGCTACCTGCTGGCCACCAGAGCGGGTGCGGACCGCACCTACCGGCTGTCGCGGATCCTGGCCGCGGAGGAGCTGCCCGAACCGGCCGAGCGGCCGGCCGAGGTCGACCTGGACCGCATCTGGCGGCAACGCTGCGCCGGCTTCCTGGCCGACGGCCACCTCACGGTCCGGGTCCGGGTCCACCCGGCCCGCCGGGAGGACCTGCTGAGCACGGCGGTGGCGGTCCGCGCGGAGGAGCCCGAAGCGTCCGGCCGGCTGCGGCTGGAGGTCACCTACCAGGACGCCTGGCACGCGGAGTGGGCGCTGTGGCAGCTGGGCACGGACGCCGAAGCGCTCGCTCCGCAGTCGCTGCGCACGGCTTTGCACGACCGGGCGATGGCGATGGCCGGCCGCTACCGGGACGGCGCCTGAGCAAAGCGCAGCCACCCGCTCAACACCAGGGGGCGGAGCTTTCACGTGAAAGCTCGGGCCCCCGGAAAGCGGTGAAGGCCACCCCGATCGCTCGGGATGGCCTTCATCGCACTACCGCAGTCCTACATCTTGGCGCATTGGCCGACTACCGGGCCCCGGACCGTGTTCGGCAGGTCGTGGTCCGTCGGCGCCGGGGAGTTCACCGCGCACGCCAGCGGGCCACCGACCGTGCTCGACGTCAGCACCGGTCCGCGGTTGCCCGTCAGCGCGACCGGGCCGGCGATGTCGGTCAGCTCGATCGACACCCGACCGGTCACCCCGGTGATCGCCACCGGACCGCCTGCCTTCGTGCGGTTGAGCACCACCTGAGCGGCGCCGGTCGCGGCCAGCGGCCCCTTCAGCGAGCCACCGCGGACGATCAGCGACGCGCCGGGAGCGACCGTGACCGGGCCCGAGATCGTCGCGTTCTCCAGGCACACCGTGCCCGAAGTCACCGACAGCGGGCCGGACTGGACCCCCGTCACCGTGCGGGTGCACGCCGCGTCCGGCTTGCCCAGCAGCTCGAACTCGGCCAGCTGCGCCGGGGCGCCGGTGCTGGTCGCGGTCACTTCGAGCTTGTAATAGGCGTAGTGCGCCGGGTTGGCCACCTTGAACGCGCGGGTCTGCTGCCGCCAGCTGAACGCCTGGTTCTCCTGCCGGTCGGCCACCGCCCACGTCTTGCCGTCGTAGGAGCCCTTCAGCACCCAGCTCTTCGGATCACCCGCACCGGTCTGGGACGTCAGCGTGTAGTGCGTGACGGCTTCGTCGGTCGAGTTCAGCTGGTACTGCACGGCGCCGGTGACCGCGGCCTGGGTGCGCGAGGTGTTGTCCACCAGCGCGGCCGCGTTCGACCCGTCCGAAGTGGACAGCGTCCCCTTGCCCGGACCGGTCTCGTCGTGCAGCGGTGCCGGGGCGGCGTCCCCGGTGGTGATCGACTTCGGCGCGTCGTTCGGGCCGGTACCCCACGACGACGGGTTCGGGCCCATGTCGAAGTCGATCCGCCCGCCGCGGGCGATCAGGTCGTGCGGCAGCGACGTCGAGGAGTACGCCTTGCCGTTGACCTTCACGCCCTGGACGTAGACGTTCTTCGCGCTGTTCTTCGGCGCGTTGATCACCAGGTCCTTGCCACCGGCCAGGTGGATGGTCGCCTTCTTGAACAGCGGCGACCCGATCGCGTAGTCCGGGCTGCCCATCTGCAGCGGGTAGAAGCCCAGCGCGCTGAAGGTCCACCACGCCGACTGCTCGCCGTTGTCCTCGTCACCCGCGTAGCCCTGGCCGATCTCGCTGCCGGTGTAGAGCCGCGAGAGCGCCTCGCGGACCTTCTCCTGCGTCTTGGCCGGCTGGCCCGCGTAGTCGTACATGTAGAGCGTGTGGTGCGAGGCCTGGTTGGAGTGGCCGAGCTGGCCCATCCGGACGTCGCGGGCCTCCCGCATCTCGTGGATCACCCCGCCGTAGGAGCCCGGGAAGTTCGCGGTCTCCTGGTCGGCGAAGAAACCGTCCAGCTTCTTCGCCAGGCCCGCCTTGCCGCCGTAGAGGTTCGCCAGGCCCTGCCCGTCCTGCGGCACGGAGAACGCCATGCCCCAGCCGTTGGTCTCGGTGTAGTCGATGCCCCACACCCGCGGGTCGTAGTCCTGCGGCGACCGGCTGAACTTGCCCGCCGCATCCCGGCCCTGGAAGAACCCGACGCCCGGGTCGAACAGGTTCACGTACTGCTGGGCGCGGCTGGTGAAGTACTCGTGGTTGGCCAGGTACTCCTGCTTGCGCGGATCGCTCGCCGGGGCTTCGTCGTAGAGCTTCTTCGACAGGTTCGCGATGCCGTAGTCGTTGACGTACCCCTCGATCGACCACGAGAACCCGTGGTCGGCCGTGTTGGGCGAGTAGCCGAGGAAGATGCCCTCGTCCAGGCCCTTGCGGCCGACGGCGTTGTTCGGCGGGGTCACCGTCGCGTTCTTCAGCGCCGCGTCGTAGGACGCCTTGACGTCGAAGTTGCGGACGCCCTTGAGGTAGGCGTCGGCGAACGCCACGTCCGAGCTGGTGCCGGTCATCAGGTCCGCGTAACCCGGCGAGGACCACCGCGAGATCCAGCCGCCGTCGCGGTACTGCTGCACGAACCCGTCGACCATCTTCCCGGCCATGTCCGGCGTGAGCAGCGAGTACGCCGGCCACGTGGTGCGGTAGGTGTCCCAGAACCCGTTGTTGACGTAGGTCTGGCCGTCGACGATCTTCGCCCCGGTCTGCGTCGGGGTGTCCGCCCCGGCTTTCGGCGAGACGAAGCTCGCGTACCGGTGGACCGGCTTCTCGACCGTGCCGGTGTTCTCGAACCCGGAGTTCGGGTAGAGGAACAGCCGGTACAGGTTGGAGTACAGCGTCGTGAGCTGGTCCTTCGACGCGCCCTCGACCTCGATCACCTTCAGCTGGTCGTCCCAGAGCCGCTGCGCGGCGTCGCGGACGGAGTCGAAGGTCGCGTTCGGCGCGATCTCCTGCGCCAGGTTCTTCTTCGCCTGGTCCACGCTGATCAGCGACGTCGCGATCCGCATGGTCACCGTCTTGTCGGCACCGGCGGCGAACCGCAGGTAGCCGGCGACGTCGTCGTGCCCCTGCCCGGTGAGCTTGGCACCCGCGGTGACCGGCTTGTCGAAGGTGGCGTAGACGAACATCCGCCCGGCGCCGGCCGACAGGCCGCTCTTGACGTCGGTGAAGCCCGACAGCGTGCCGCTCGCGGGGTCGAGGGTCAGCCCGCCCTGGTTCTTGTAGTTGTCGAAGATCAGGCTCGCGTCGCTGCCCGGGAAGGAGAACCGGAACACCGCCGCGTGGTCGGTCGGGGCGATCTCGGTCTTGATCCCGTTCTCGAACTGCACACCGTAGTAGTGCGCGCGAGCGGTCTCGTTGTCGTGCTTGAACGCCAGCGCCCGGGCGTCGCGGTTCGCGTTCGGCACCCCGGCGGCCGCGGACGGCATCACCTGGAAGGTCTGCCGGTCGCCCATCCACGGGCTCGGCTCGTGGCTGACGCTGAACGCCTGCAGCTCCGGCAGGTTCTGCTCGTTGTTCTGGCTGTGGTAGTTGTACATCCACCGCACGTCGCCGTTGTCGGCGTTCGCGTCGGTCACCGGGGTCCAGAAGTTGAACCCGTGCGGCACCGCCGTGGCCGGGAAGTTGTTGCCGCGGGAGAAGGTGCCGTTGGCCATCGTGCCGCGCGTGGTGAGCACGTTGTCGCTCGGCCGGGTGCTGGCCGGCGGGGTCGGCGTCGCCGAGATCTTCACGTCGTCCAGCCAGCCCTGCAGCGAACCGGGGCCGTCCGGGTTGTCGTAGCCGACCAGGATCCGGTCGACCGTCTTGCCCTTGGCGACCGTGCCGATCGCCGAGCGCACCAGGTTCCACTGGTTGGTGTAGAGGACCTTGCTCCTGCCCTGGCCTTCCGGCGTCAGCGGGAACCCGTACTGGTCGGTCGCGCCCAGGTCGCGCAGCCGGGTGCCGTCGGTGAAGACCAGGTCGATCGCCACGTTGGTGCTCTGGTACTTCAGGTCGCCGGTGATGAACTGCGGCTGCACCTTGTACGACAGCTCGGTCGAGGGCACGACCGGGATGTCGACGTCGAAGACCTTGTTGTAGGACCAGCCGTGGCCTTCGGCGGTCTGGCTGCCGGAGTAGCGGAACGCCTTGAGCCCGGTGAAGCCGACGCGGTTCTTGTTCGTGTACCCGCTGGTCGGCCCGGAGTCGGTGAAGGTGCGCATGTTCGGCAGCGGCGGCGGGGCCGGCTCGTCGTTGGCCAGCAGCAGCTCCGACAGCTGCAGGATCGGCCCGCCGTTGTTGCGGGTGACGTCCAGCCGGAAGTACTTGAACGCCAGCGTCGGGCCGGCCAGCCGGTAGTCCTTCTGCTGGAACCGGGCGGTGAACGCCTGGTCGCTCTGCTTGTCGAGGTCGGTCCAGGCGCTCGCGTCGTTCGAGCCCTGCAGCGTCCAGTCCTTCGGGTCGCGGTTGTCGAAGTCGTTGGCCGAGGAGATCGCGTAGTGCGTGATCGACGTCGGCTCCGACAGGGTGATCTGCGCCCACGCCGTCGGGTCCCACGACAGCCACTTCGTGTCCGTCGTGCCGTCGACGAGGTTCGAGACCACCTCACCGCCGCTGCTGTTCTCGCTGCTGGCGCCGGTCTCGGTCACCTTGCCGCGGATGTCACCCGGGATCGCCGTGCCGTTCGCGCCGTTGATCCCGGACGCGCGCGGCTTGCCCGCCGCGTCGGTGTCGACGGTGTCGGTCCACGTCGGCTGGACGTCACCGGACTCGAACGAGGACGAAAAGTCGGGGGGAAGGGCTTCTTCGGCGGCGGACGAGGCCGCGGGGAGGGCGACCAGGCCGGCGGCGACCACGGCGGCGGTCACCAGGAAAGCGACCGGCGGTCTGGCGCTTCGGGGCATCGTTGCTCCAAGCTCGGAGGGCGGATTCAGCAGCGCCGCGCAGGCGGGGACCGGCGGCGCCAAGGAAGGGAAACGCGCGGGTGACATCGATGTCAAGACCGCCCGGCAAACCTGGCCAAAATCAGACAACGAGGAAAACGGGGGCCCGATGAGACCGTTCAGGATCTTCACCGCCATAGCCACCCTCACGCTCGCCACCACCACGTTCGCCCCACCGGCCGCCACCGCCGCGACCGGCTCCACCCTTCGGCCGGTCACCACCTGCGCCGACTTGGTCCGTGGGTTCGCCCTCCCGGGCGCGCCCACCCACGTCACCTCGGCGAAGGTGGTCGCGGCCACCGCCACCGACCCCGAGTACTGCGGCGTTCAGGGCTACGTCGAACCCGCCGTCCGCTTCGAGCTGCGCCTGCCCACCAAGACCTACGCCGGGCGCTACCTGCAGTACGGCTGCGGCGGCTTCTGCGGCCTGGTCAACCCGCCCGCCTTCCCCGGGTGCGACCTGCCCCACGGCGGCGACTTCGCGGTCGCCGCCACCGACGACGGCCACGTCGGCAAGACCCCCGCCGTCGTCGACGACGGCAGCTGGGGCGCGAACGACCAGGCCGCCCGCGACGACTTCGAATTCCGCGCACCCCACGTCGTCTCCCGCGCCTCGAAGGCGATCATCCAGGCCTTCTACGGCGCCCCGCCGCGCAAGTCCTACTTCACCGGCTGCTCCGACGGCGGCCGTGAAGGCCTCCTGCTCGCCCAGCGCTACCCCGCGGACTTCGACGGCATCGACGCCGGCGCCCCCGCGCACTACTGGGGCCCGCTGCTCGGCGTCTACCAGACGTGGCTCGCCCGGGCCAACAGCGCCGCCGACGGCAGCCCGATCCTCACCGCCGCCAAGCTGCCCGCCCTGCACAACGCCGTCCTCGCCGCCTGCGACCGCCTCGACGGGCTCGCCGACGGCCAGCTCGACGACCCGCGCGCCTGCCACTTCGACCCGGCGACGCTCACCTGCACCGGCGCCGAGACGCCGTCCTGCCTCACCCCGGCCCAGACCGCCGTCGTCCGCAAGCTGTACGCACCGCCCACCGACGCCCACGGCACGCTGCTCTACCCCGGTGGCCAGCTGCCCGGGTCCGAGCTGTCCTGGGCCGGGTGGATCATCGCCACTCCGGAGACCGGCGGCTTCGCCTTCGCCCGCAACCTCGCCGACAACTACCTGCGCCACCTCGGCTACCCGATCGGCGCGCCGGCCTCGACCGTCGACACCTTCGCCTTCACCAAACCCGAATTCGACCGGCTCACCCCGGTCGGCGTCCGCTACAACGCCATGAACCCCGACCTGTCGGCGTTCCAGCGGCGCGGCGGGAAGCTGCTGCTCTGGCACGGCTGGAACGACGAGGCCATCCCGCCCGCCGGCACGCTCGACTACTACCAGCGGCTCACCCACGGCCGCCCGCAGAACTGGACCCGGCTGTTCATGGTCCCGTCGCTCTACCACTGCGGCGGCGGCACGACGCTCACCGAGTTCGACCCGCTGCGCGAGCTGGTCACCTGGGTCGAACGCGGCACCGCACCCACCCGGGTGACCGCGACCGGCCGGGACGCCGACGGGACCGTCACCCGCACCCGGCCGGTGTTCGCCTACCCGCAGCGGGCCGTCTACGACGGCACCGGCAGCGTCGACGACGCCGCCAACTTCCGGCCCGCACCGCCGGCCTCGCCGGTCCGGGACGTCGTCCGCTGGGCCGGCGAGAAGCTGTACGCCATCCCGGGGCCGGTCGCGCCGTAAAAACGGGTCACGCGGGTCCGGCGTCGTCGCTAGGGTCACGATCATGACGACGCCGGAACCCGCCGACCGGATCCTCGCCCGCGCCTCCCTCGCCGAGGGCAACCCGACCGGGTGGTTCGAGCAGCTCTACACCGCCGCCGCCCGTGGCGAGGCCGAGGTCCCGTGGACCCGCGGCGAACCGAACGCCGACCTGGCCGCCCGGGTCCGCCCCGGCGAGGGCCGCCGGGCCCTGGTGGTGGGCTGCGCGCTGGGCGACGACGCCGAACTGCTGTCGGCCCACGGCTGGGCCGTGACGGGCTTCGACGTCGCCCCGACCGCGGTCGAAGCCGCCCGCGCCCGGTTCCCCGAGTCCGAAGTGGACTACGTGGTGGCGGACCTGCTGAATCCGCCGGGGGAGTGGGCCCACGCGTTCGACCTGGTCGTGGAGATCATCAACATCCAGGCCATGCCCCGCGAGTTCCGGCCCGCCGCGGTGCAGTCACTGGCCTCGTTCCTCGCCCCGGGCGGCACCGCGATCGTGAGCGAGGTCGCGGAGGAGAACGTGGACATGACGCACTGGCAGGGCCCGCCGTGGCCGTTCAGCCGTACGGACGTCGAATCCGTCGCCCAGCACGGCGTCCGGCTGGTCAGCCTGGAGACCATCCGCGACGGGGCCCGCTACTGGGCCACCTTCACCCGCTGACACCGGACCGGTGCCGTCCGGGCGTGACACCCACGACGGCGGTGAACGCGGCGATGAAGTGGCTCGGGTTCGCCCAGCCGCACGCGCGGGCCGTGTACGGTGGCCCGCCACCGCCCGCGCCGGTGACAGTAGGCACCATCTGGGTCCTCGACCTCGTGGGCGCCCGCACGGCCGTGGAATGGAGGACGACCGCGCCACCGGGAAGCTCGTCGTCGTGCCCTGGTGTCGCGCGTCCGAGGTCGTTGACAGCGGTCGGCTCAAACGCCCCAATGTGGCCTTCGGTGCGTTCAACGCACCGAAGGCCACATTGGGTGCGTTCAACGCAACCAAGGCCACCTTGGGGCGCAACGTCCGCACCTCAAACAACCTGCGACGCGCGACACCTAGCAGCTCTCGAGGAACCGGGCCAGCACGCGGGTGCCGAAGTGCAGGCCTTCGACCGGCACCCGTTCGTCCACTCCGTGCGCCATCGCCCGGTACGGGAAGCCCGCCGGCAGCCACAGCGGCGCGAACCCGTAGCAGTCGATGCCCAGCCGCGCGAACGCCTTCGCGTCCGTCCCGCCGCCCAGGCAGTACGGCACCACCACCGCCTCGGGGTCCTCCGCCCGCAACGCCGCGGCCATCGCGTCGAACCACGGGGAGTCCACCGGCGCCTGGACCGGCGGCTGGTGCGCGACGAACTCGCGCGTCACGCCCTCGCCGAGCAGCTCGTCCAGCGCGGCGAACAGCGGCTCCTCGGTGCCCGGCAGCACCCGCACGTCGACCTGCGCGGTCGCCGTCGACGGGATCACGTTCACCTTGTAGCCCGCGTCCAGCATCGTCGGTGTCGTGCTGTTGCGCACCGTCGGCACCACCAGCGCGCCCGCCGGGCCGAGTGCGGCCACCGCCGCGTCCACCCCGTCCGAAGAGGACAGATCCACCGGCACGCCCAGCGCCGCGCCGGTCCGCTCCAGGTACGCCCGCACCGCCGGCGTCAGCGACACCGGCCACCGGTGGGCGGCGATCCGGTGCAGTGCCCCCACCAACCGGGTGACGGCGTTCTCGTCGTTCGGGCGTGACCCGTGGCCGGCCCGGCCACGGGCGGTCAGCCGCAGGTGCGCCGTCCCGCGCTCGGCCGTCCCGACCGGGTACAGGTGCACGTCACGGCCGTCGGCGGCGGGCACGTGGTAGGTGTAGCCACCCGACTCGCTGATCGCCGCGACGCACCCTTCGAACAGCTCCGGGTGCCGGGCGACCAGCCAGTGCGCGCCCCAATCCCCGCGGTCCTCCTCGTCGGCGACGAACGCCAGCACCAGCTCCCGCCGCGGCCGCGCCCCGCCGGCCAGCGCCGCGAGCACCATCGCCACGAAGTCCTTCATGTCGGTCGCGCCGCGGCCCCACAGGTACCCGTCGCGCACCTCGCCCGCGAACGGCGGCACCGACCAGTCCGCGGCGTCCGCCGGAACGACGTCCAGGTGCCCCTGCACCAGCAGCGCCGGCAACGACGGATCGGTGCCCGGCACGCGCGCGATCACACTGGCCCGCCCCGGCGCCGCTTCGAGGATCCGCGACGGGATCCCGAGGCCGTCCAGGAACGCGGCCACGTACTCCGCGGCGGGTCGCTCAGGAGAAGCGTCGTTGTTCCCGCGGTTGGTCGTGTCGAACCGGATCAGGTCCGCGCACAGCTCGACGACGTCAGCCATAGATACCCTGCACCGCCCCCGCCGCGATCGCCGTGACGACCTTGAACGCCTTCATCGCCTCGGTCATGGTGGGCGCGTCGAACCCGACCCGCCGGGTCCCGATCTGCTCGACCGTCGGGATCACCGCCGTCGCCTGCGCCAGGTGGCTCGCGTCGAACTCCACTTCGATCCGGTGCGCCCCCACCCGCCGCTCTTCACGGCCGGCGCGCGCCACTGCCTCGGCCGCCGCGCCGGTCAGCAGCTCCGCCGTGCGCGCGGGCGGCAGGCAGATGGCCGCGTACCGGCTCACGCATTCCTTCACCTGGACCAGCTCCGCCTCCGGAGCGTAATCACGGGCGTCGTCACACGTTTTGTCGTCACCCGAAACGAGCAGGACAGGAACGCCGTACTCCGCGGCCATGGCCGCGTTCAGCCGCCCCTCGCTCGCCGGGACGTCGTCCAGCCAGACGCCGGTGATCTGGTTCTCCAGGTACGTGTGGGAAAGCACCCCGTCGAAGCCCGCGCCGGCGTGGTAACCGAGGAACACCACACCGTCCACACCGGAATCGATGCCCTGCATCATCGACAGCGGCTTGTGCCGCCCGGTGAGCATCCGCGCCCGCGGGTCCAGGTCCTCCAGCAGCAGGTTCCGCTGAGACGAATGCGCCTCGTTGACCAGCACATCGCTCGCGCCCGCCTCGTACAGCCCGGCCAGGACGGCGTTGACGTCGCCGGTGAACAGCCGCCGGAAGCGGTCCCACTGCGGCGAACCGGGCACGACGTCGTCGGTCCAGGTGACGCCGGTGGCGCCCTCCATGTCCGCCGAGATCAGGATGCGCATGCCGGGCACTCTAGCCAGCGCCCCCGGCCCCCGGCCGCGGAACGCCCCCATTGCCGGATCTCACTCAGCGTGACGATCAGCGGATCGATAACGATCGGGCACCTGCCGAGGCGGCAACATATTGCGCGGTTGTCCCGATATGTGGTTACTTCTCGTCCTTGGGGAGGCTCACAAGCGAACGATGGGGTGGTTTTCGGTGCAGTTCCAACACAGAACCGGGCGGTTCGCCCGGGTGGGCGCGGTCGTCGCGGCCGCGACACTGGCGGCGATCCCGCTCGCCGTTCCCGCCCAGGCCCAGCAGGGCAAGGTGCTGCGGGTCGCGCTCACCACCGGCATCGACCACCTCAACCCCTTCACCGCCGCGCTGTCGGCCTCCACGCAGATCGGCCGGTTCGCCTTCGAGTTCCTGACCGTCCCGAACGCGGAAAAGGCCGAAGCCTCGCCCGCCCTCGCCGAGTCGTGGACCCCGTCGCTGGACAAGCTCACCTGGACCTTCAAGATCCGCAGCGGCGTCAAGTGGAGCGACGGGAAGCCGGTGACCGCCAAGGACGCGGCGTTCACCTTCAACCGCATGCTCACCGACGAGAACGCCCGCACCGCCAACGGCAACTACGTGGCCAACTTCGAGACGGTCACCGCACCCGACGACACCACCCTCGTCATCAAGACCAAGGCCGTGCAGGTCAACATGAACCTGCTCGACGTGCCGATCGTGCCGCAGCACATCTGGGAACCGGTCAAGGACCTCAAAAACCCCAAGACCGACGAACTCGCCATCGTCGGCGTCTCCGACGGCCCCTTCCAGATCACCGAGTACAAGCCGAACGAGTACGTCAAGCTCAAGGCCAACAAGGAATACTGGCGCGGCGCCCCCAAGATCGACGAACTGCAGCTGCTGCAGTTCAAGGACACCGAAGCCGCGGTCAACGCGCTCAAGCAGGGCGAAGTCGACGTCATCAACCGGCTCAACCCCAACCAGTTCGCCGCGCTGCAGGGGCAGCAGGGCATCACCACCAACGCCGCCCCCGGCCGCCGCTACGACGAGCTGTCGATCAACTTCGGCGTCACCGACAACGCGAACAACCCGATCGGCGACGGCAACCCGGTCCTCAAGGACATCAACGTCCGCAAGGCCATCACCCAGGCGGTGGACACCCAGGCCATCGTCGACAAGGTCCTCAAGGGCCTCGGCCAGGTCGGCGGCGGCGTCGTGCCCCCCGTCTACGCCGACTACCACTGGGACCCCAGCGACAGCGAAAAGGTCAAGTTCGACCTCGCCGCCGCCAACGCCACCCTCGACCAGGCCGGCTACGCCAAGGGCCCGGACGGCGTCCGCACCGCCCCCGGCGGCGCCAAGCTCGAGCTGCGCCTGACCGGCCACGCCAACCGCAGCTACGACCAGGGCGTCGCCCAGTACGTCACCGGCTGGCTCAAGGACATCGGCATCACCGTCAAGCAGGACCTCGTCTCCGACGACGAACTGTCCGATCGCACCCAGGCCGGCAAGTACGACCTCGCCATCGGCGGCTACGGCACCAACCCCGACCCGGACTACGCGCTGTCGCTGCACACCTGCGGCGCACGTCCCAGCCCGGACGGCAAGGGCGGCAGCACCGACACGTTCTTCTGCGACGCCCAGTACGACGAGCTCTACAAGAAGCAGCTCACCGAAACCGACGACGCCAAGCGCGCCGAGTACGTCAAGCAGGCACAGGCCCGGCTCTACAGCCAGTTCCCGACCATCGTGCTCGACTACCAGAACGCGCTCGAGGCCTACCGCTCCGACAAGTTCTCCGGCTTCACCACCCAGCCGCAGCCCAAGGGCGCCATCCTCGAGCAGACCGGCTACTGGGGCGTCTACGGCGCCACCCCGGCCGGCACCACGAACGCCGCCGATTCGGGGAGCGGCAACACCGTGCTGTGGATCGTCATCGGCGCGGTCGTCGTGGTCGTCCTCGTCGGCGGCGGCATCGTGCTCGGCCGCCGCGGCAAGACGGCAGAGGACCGCGAGTAAGAGATGACCACCCCCGACCAGGCCGCGGTGCTCGTCGACCCCGACGAGCACCGCGGCGGTACCGGCACGGCCCGGTTCGTGCTCAAGAAGATCGCCGAATCGCTGATCAGCATCGTCCTGGTGATCGTGCTGTTCTTCTTCCTCTTCCGGATGCTGCCGGGCGACCCGGTCGCCGCGATGACCCGCGACCACCCCACCAGCCCCCAGATGATCGCCGAGCTGCGCGAGAAGATGGGCGTCGACAAGCCCGTCTTCGTCCAGTTCGGCAACTACTTCTGGGACCTGCTGCACGGCGACCTCGGCGAGTCCCGGCTGCTCAACAACGGCCGCCCGGTCGCCGACATGATCGGCGAACGGCTCTGGCCGACCATCCTGCTCGTCGGCAGCGCCACCCTGCTCGCCGTCCTGCTCGGGCTGTGGCTGGGCATCCGCGCCGCCTGGCGCCGCGACAGCTTCTTCGACCGCAGCCAGACCGGGCTCGCGCTGACCCTCTGGTCGGTCCCGCAGTTCTGGCTCGGCCTGATGCTGCTCGTGGCGACCAACGGCCTGTTCCCCAGCCGCGGGATGCACTCCCCGGACGCCGCCCCCGACGTCTTCTCCCAGACCCTCGACGTCCTGCACCACCTGGTGCTGCCGTGCGTGACGCTGCTGGCGGTGTTCTACGCCCAGTACATGCTGATCATGCGGTCGTCGCTGCTGGGGGAGATGAACGCCGACTACCTCACCACCGCCCGCGCCAAGGGCCTGCGCGACGACCTCGTCCGCCGCCGCCACGCCGTCCCCAACGCCCTGCTGCCCACCACCACGCTGGTGTTCATGCAGTTCGGCTCGGTGCTGGCCGGCGCGGTCACCGTCGAGGCCGTGTTCAGCTGGCCCGGCCTCGGCCAGCTGACCTACGACGCCCTGCACGGCCCCGACCTGCCGGTGCTGCAGGGCGTGTTCACCGTGCTGGCGAGCGCGGTGGTGCTGATGAACCTGCTCGCGGAACTGCTCTACCGCGTGCTCGACCCCAGGGTGCGTACCTCATGACCACCGCCGAGACACCACGGCAGATCGCCTGGAGCCGCCGCCGCGCGTCACTGGCCGGCACCTGGCGCGAATTCGCCGGCCAGCGGGCGGCCCTCGCCGGGCTCGTCCTGCTCGGCGCCACCGTGCTCGTCGCCCTGCTCCTGCCGCTGATCAGCGACGAGAGCGGCCTCGACGTCACCAAGGCCACCGGGGCACCGCTGTCCCCGCCGAACGCCGACTTCTGGCTCGGCACCGACAACTTCGGCCGCTCGGTGCTGCTGATGACCGTCTGGGGGACCCGGATCTCCCTGCTCGTCGGGTTCTCCGCCGCACTGCTGTCGGTCGTCATCGGCACCCTGATCGGCATCACCGCCGCCCACTTCGGCGGCTGGGTGTCGGCGACCCTGCTGCGGTTCACCGACTTCTTCCTGGTCCTGCCCTCGCTGATCCTCGCGATCGCGCTCTCGGCGGTGCTGCCCAAGGGCGTCGGCACGATCATCCTCGCCATCGGCTTCACCGCGTGGCCCAGCACCGCCCGGCTCGTCCGGGCCCAGACCCTGACCATCGAAAGCCGCCCCTACATCGAGCGCGCCCACGCCCTCGGCGGCGGCCACCTGCACATCATCGGCAAACACGTCCTGCCCGGCGTGATGCCCCTGGTGCTGGCCAACACCACCCTGGTCGTCGGCAACGCCGTCATCGCCGACGCGACCCTGTCCTTCCTCGGCGTCGGCGACCCCAACTCCATCACCTGGGGCCTGGTGCTGGAAAACGCGCTCAACAACGGCGCCATCAGCCGCGGCGCCTGGTGGAACGTGCTCCCACCGGGCATCGCCATCGTCCTCGTCGTCCTCTTCTTCACCCTGGTCGGCCGGGGCCTGGAGACCGTGTTCAACCCGAGGTTGAAGAAGTGACCACCCCGCTGCTGCAGCTCCACGACCTCAACGTCACCTACCGGGTGGGGGACAAGGACGTCCCCGCCGTCCGCGGCGTCGGCCTCACCCTCGACCCCGGCGGCACCCTCGGCGTCGCCGGCGAATCCGGCTCGGGCAAGTCCACCGTCGCCATGAGCGTGCTGCGGCTGCTGCCGCGCACCGCGAAGATCACCGGCGAAATCCTCCTCGACGGCGAAAACGTCACCACCATGAAGTGGGGACGGCTGCGCGCGGTCCGCTGGGCCGGGGCGTCGGTGGTGTTCCAGGGCGCCATGCACGCGCTCAACCCCGTCCGCAAGATCGGCGAGCAGATCGCCGAACCGCTGCGGCTGCACCCACCCGAGGGCAAAGCCCTCACCGACGCCGCCGTCGACGCCCGCGTCGCCGAACTGCTCACCCAGGTCGACCTGCCCCCGAGCCGGGCCGGCGCCTACCCCCACGAGCTGTCCGGCGGGCAGAAGCAACGCGTCATGATCGCCATGGCACTGGCCTGCTCGCCCCGCCTGATCATCGCCGACGAACCGACCACCGCCCTCGACGTCATCGTCCAGGCCCAGGTCCTCGCCCTGCTCGCCAAGCTGGTCGCCGAACAGCACATCGGGCTGATCATGATCAGCCACGACCTGTCCGTGCTCGCCGCCACCTGCGAACGCATCGCCGTGATGTACGACGGGCAGATCGTCGAAGAAGGCCCCAGCGCCGAGGTGATGGGCTCGCCGAAGCACGCACACACCCGCGCGCTGGCCGCGGCGTTCCCCACTGTCGGCGACCCGGTCTCCCGCTTCGCCCCGGCCACCAGCAACCCCCTCCCACCCGAGCCCGGGGACCGCGTTCCCGCCGGTGAGCCGCTGCTGGCCGCCGAGAACCTGCGCGTGTCCTTCCGCGACCGCACCGGCAAGCGCATCGACGCCGTCGCCGGCGTCGACCTCACCGTGTCCCGCGACGAGATCGTCGCACTGGTCGGCCAGTCCGGCTCCGGCAAGACCACGCTCGCCCGCACGCTGCTCGGCCTGCAGAAACCCGACTCGGGCGTGGTCCGCTACGCCGGGAAACCGGTGCCGGCCGGGGGATCGGGCCTCAAGGCCTACCGCCGTCAGGTCCAGCTCGTCCTGCAGGACCCGACGAGTGCGCTCAACCCGGCTCACACCGTGTACGAGGCCGTCGCCGAAGGGCCGCGGATCCACCGGCTCGCCGACGAGCGGGCCGTCGTCCACCGGGCGCTGGAAGCCGCCGAACTGCGGCCCGCGGAGAAGTACGCCGACCGGCTCCCGCACCAGCTCTCCGGCGGCCAGCGCCAGCGCGTCGTCATCGCCGGAGCACTGGCGCTCGAACCGTCGATGGTGGTGGCCGACGAGCCGGTCGCCTCGCTCGACGCCTCCGTCCGCGGCGAAATCCTCGGCCTGCTGCTGCGGCTGCGCCGCGAACTCGGCCTCGCCGCCCTCGTGATCACCCACGACCTCGGCCTGGCCTGGAACATCGCCGACCGCGTCGCCGTGATGTACCGCGGTGAGCTCGTCGAAACCGGGACCGTCGAACAGGTCCTGCTCGACCCGCACCACGAGTACACGAAGTCCCTGCTGGCCGCCCTGCCCGGCGGCACCGCCCAGCACCGCGTCGCAGCTGACTCCGGGGCTTCGCCCCGGGGCCGGGGGCTCCGCCACCCGGAGCCCCCCGAAAGCACCTAACCTGATACTGCGGAAACCCCACACGAGCGCGTTGTGTAATCTCCGAACGGAAATGGCGACCACCACCGACCCCGCACAGACGCCCTCGACCGGCCTGGCCGAGCGGCTCCGCGTGCCCTCGCGATTCCCGTACCGCACGATCGCGATGGGCACCGTCGGCAGCACCCTGCTGATGGTCGCCGCGCTCGGCGCCGGCGGCATCCTCATCAAGGACCCCGTGCTCGGCCACGGCCCGCTGTCCTGGGTGCGCTACGGCCACGGCCGCATGCTCGCCAACGCCGTCCTCTACACCGGCTTCGGCATGGTCGTCTGGGCGTGGGTCCGGCTCGGCCGCTACGTGCTCGCCGGCCGCGTCGGCAGCCGCCCCGTCCTGGTCGCCGCGGGCTGCTGGATGGCGCCGCTGCTGATCTCGCCGCCGCTGTTCACCCGCGACGTCTTCTCCTACCTCGGCCAGGGCGCCCAGTTGCTCTACGGGCTCGACCCGTACGCCAACGGCCCCGCCGAGCTCGACGTGCTGCCGAACGTCGTGCAGAACGTCCACCCGCTCTGGCAGACCACCCCGGCCCCGTACGGGCCGTTGTTCCTGCTGATCTCCAAGGGCGTGGTCGCCACCACCGGCGACAACATGATCCTCGGCGTCATCCTGATGCGCGTCGTGTTGCTGGCCGGCCTGGCCGGGACGCTGTGGGCGCTGCCGCGGCTGGTCAAGCACCTCGGCGGCAAGCTCCCGGTCGCCCTGTGGCTCGCGGTGGCCAGCCCGATGATGGTGATCCACCTCTTCGGCGGCCCGCACAACGACCTGATGATGCTCGCGTTCCTCACCATCGGCGTCCTCGCCGCCCTGGAGCGCAAGCACGTGCTCGCGGTCGTCCTGGTGACGATCGGCATGCTGATCAAGCCCACCGCAGCGATCGCGCTGCCGTTCCTCGTCTGGATCTGGGCCAACCACCTCACCGGCGAGTCGAAGGTCCGCAACTTCCTGCGCGCCGGCGCCGCCTCGGTCGGCCTGTTCCTGCCGGTGTTCGTCGCGGGCACGTGGATCTCGCTCGGTTCGCTCAACCTCGGCTGGTGGTCCGGCCTCAAGGCCCCGCAGCTCATCGCGAACTGGCTCAACATCCCCACCGGCATCGGCGAGGTGTTCTACAACCTGGTCCACCTGATCGTGGACGTCCAGGTCTCGCCGTTCGTGACGGTCGCCCGCGCGGCCGGCATGCTCCTGCTGATCGCCTTCGGCATCCGCCAGTGGTGGCTCGCCCGCGGCGGCGGCACGGAGGCGGTGTACCGGGCGGGCATCTCGCTCCTGGCCGTGGCGATCCTCATGCCGCCGACCCTGCCGTGGTACCTGACCTGGGGTTTCGTGCTCCTGTCGGCGTTCAAGTGGCAGCCACGCCACCTGGCGCTCGTGGTGGCGGTCTCGGTGTTCGTGACACTGGTGTACTACCCCACGGGCGAGCAGGCCCTGTACGACTGGTGGTTCATCGCCGGGGTGGTGCTGGCCAGCCTGTACGCGGCGGCCTCGCTGCTGCGCCCGGACCCACTGGGCATCATCGACGCCTGGCGGCGCCCGGAGAAGTTCCTCCGCGACTAGAGCCACGCCGCCCGGCGGTGCGCCGCGGCCACCGATTTACGACCCTGCCCAGCCTCGCCAGGTGTGGACCTCCGTGACCACCACGGCGTGCTCCGGCGGACGCTCGGCGTACTGCTCGTACTTCGCCACCAGCCACGACACCGGCCCGGCACCCGGCGGCTCCACCCGCGCGATCCCGTCCGCCCGTGCCCACCACAGCCGCGCCCAGTCCTCGGCGTACTCGTCCGCCAGGAAGCACACCGCGGGGTTCGACTCGATGTTGCGCAGCCGCCGCAGCGCCGTCGTCGACTTCGGCTTGTGGTCCACCGCGAACACCACCGTGTCGCCGTGCACCGCGAACGTCACCGGCACCAGGTGCGGCACCCCCGCGGCCGAGACCGTCGCCAGCCGCGCGACCCGCGCCGCGGCGAACCGGTCCCGCGCCTCCTCGGGAGTCACGTCAGCGCCGGAGCGTCGAACGTCAGCGTCCCCAGGTCCGCGTCCAGCGTCACCGGCACCCCCAGCGGCAGCGTCGGCGACGACGCCACGTGCCCGAACCCGAACTCCTCGACCAGCGGTACCCCCAGCGGCACCAGCCGGTCCACCATCAGCGCCCGCACGTCGGCCGGGGCCCCGCAGGCCGCCCACGAACCCAGCACGATGCCGCGGACGCCGTCGAACCAGCCACTGCGCAACAGCTGCGTCAGCAGCCGGTCCAGCCGGTACACGCTCTCCGTCACGTCCTCCAGCAGCACGATCGCGTCCCGCGCCGAGCCGTGTTCCGGCGTGCCGATCCCCGCGGCCAGCATCGACAGGTTCCCGCCCGTCAGCACCCCCGACGCCCGGCCCGGCACCAGCGCCGCCCCGCCGCGGACGACCCGGTTCAGGTCCGGTTCGAACAGGGAACGCCGCAGGTGCTCGTGCGCGAAGTCGTCGAACAGCACGCTCGCCGGCATCGGGGAGAACAAAGTGGACAGTCCGAGGTGGACGTCGACGGCCCGGTGCAACGCCGTGATGTCCGACGACCCGGCCAGCACCTTCGGGCCCGCCGCCCGCAGCGCCGCCCAGTCGACCAGGTCCAGCATCCGCTGCACGCCGTACCCGCCCCGCGCGGCCAGCACGCACCGCACCTGCGGGTCCAGCCACGCCTCGGTGAACTCCGCCGCGCGCACGGCGTCGGCACCGGAGAGGTACGGCGGCACCCCCGGCTCCGCCCGCACGCACGGCCCGACCCGCACCTCCACGCCCCAGCTCCGCAGCACCGGCAGCGCCTTCTCCAGCAGGTCGGCCGGCACCGGCCCGGCCGGCGCCACCAACGCCAGCGTGTCGCCGGCCCGCAGCCGCGGCGGCCTCACCGCGACAGCTCCAGCCGCGCCACGCCCGGCGTCTCGAACTCGAACACCTGACCGTAGAACGACAGTTCCGCCTCCAAGGCCGCCACGATCGTCGCCGCCTGCCGGAACCCGTGCTGTTCGCCGGCGAACCGCTGGTAGGCGTACGGGATCCCGCGCCCGGCCAGCCGGGCCACGAACCGGTCGGCCTGCTCCGGCGGGCAGATCCGGTCCTCCAAGCCCTGCTGGAACAGCACCGGCCCGGCCAGCCCGCCGACGTTGGCCAGCGGCGAACGTTCGACGTACCGCTGCCGCGTTTCCGGCAGCGGCCCGACGAGCCCGTCCAGGTAGCGCGACTCGAAGTCGTGCGTGTCGCCCTCGGTCCCGGTCCACCCGGCCAGGTCCAGCACCGGGTACATCACCGTGCCCGCCCGGTAGGTCTTCGTCGTCGTCAGCGACGCGGCCGCGGTGAACCCGCCCGCGCTGCCACCCCGGATCCCCAGCCGGTCGCCGTCGGCCAGCCCGGCCGCCACCAGCGCCTCGGCCACCGCGACGCAGTCGGCGACGTCCACCACGCCCCACTGCTCCCGCAGCCGCTCCCGGTAGGCCCGCCCGAACCCCGTCGACCCGCCGTAGTTCACCGCCGCCACGGCGATGCCGCGGCTGGTGAAGTACGCGATCTCCAGGTTCAGCTCGGCGAAGTGCTGCCCGGTCGGGCCGCCGTGGACGTCGACCAGCAGGGGTGGCCGCTCGCCGTCGGGTGCCGCGAAGTCCGGGTTCCGCGGCAGGTACAGGACCACCGGCACGGTCTCGCCGTCCGCCGTGCTGAACACCCGTTCCTGCGGCACCGGCAGGAACGCCGAGGGCAGCTCCGGCTGCGGCGTCAGGTCCGTCACCGCGCCGTCGAGGGAAACGCGCACGACGGCGGACTCCCGGGCCGGGCCGCCCGCGACCCCGGCGATCTCGTCACCGGACACCGCGAACCCCGTCGAAGACCAGGCCGTCAGCTCGCCGGTCACCGACGTCACCGAGCCGTCCGCCTCGTCGAGCACCGCCAGCCGGCCCGACGACAGCACCGCGTGCCGCCCACCACCCAGCGACGCGAACCACCGCGAGCCCGCCTTCCACAGCGGCCCGCCGAGCTCCTGCTCCACCGGCGCCAGGTTCACCACCGACCCGTCCAGGCCGACGCGGTGCAGGTTCCACCAGCCGCCGGGATCCATGAGCACCAGCAGCGACGACGGCGTCTCCCACTCGACCTGGCACACCGCGACGTCCGTGCCGCCGGCCGGCACGCGGTGCGGGCCGAACGAACCGTCCTCGCCGACGGAAGCCACGCACAGCTCGGTGCCGTCCCACGGCATCAGCGGGTGGTCCCAGCCGAACCAGGCCGCGTGCCGCCCGTCCGGCGACAGCTTCGGCACCGTCAGGAACCGGTGGCTCGCGGCCAGCACCCGCTCGCCGCCGCCGTCCACGGCGATCGCCACCAGGTCCCGCTCGACGTCGGTGGGACGCGGGCCGGTGCTGCGCTCCCGGACCGCCCACACCTCACCCGGGCACCCGGCCCGCAGATCGCCGTAGCGGACGCTCTGCGGCTCCGCGGGCGCGGGAGTGAGCGGCACCACGCCGGTTTCGCTCTGCGCGTACACGCGCTGATCCGCCCAGTGCGTGAACACCACGACACCCCCGGCCACGGCCCACGGCCGTCCGCCGTACTCGTGCAGCCGGTTGCGGACGTTCCACGGGGCGGGCAGCACGTCCTCGCTACCCCCCGGCACCGCCCGGACCAGCGCGACCCGGCCCTGCTCACCGGGTCGCGCCTCGGCCCACCACACCTCGTCCCCCACGACGTCGAGCCACTGCGGGCCGCCGCCGGCGGCGGCCACCTCGGCGGCGGTGATGGGCGAGGACCAGGTTCCGTACGGGGAGATCCGAGACACCCCCCGAGGCTAGCGGCCCGCGAACGGTGGGGCGGCGGATGCCGATCATGCGCCGGTGGCCTAGGGTCGTCAGTGCTATGTCTCGCGTAATCCACGTCTTCCGCCAGCCGGATCGGTTCGTCACCGGCACCGTCGGCGAGCCCGGCGATCGCACGTTCTACCTCCAGGCGTCGGAGGACGTGCGCACCATCAGCGTCGCCATCGAAAAACAGCAGGTCGTCGTCCTCGCGGAGCGCCTGAGCTCACTGCTGGAGGAGGTCGCCAGCCGGTTCGGCGCCGACGTGCCCGACGACGCCCCCGAGGACCTCGTCGACCTGGACCCCCTCACCGTCCCGGTCGAGGAGGAGTTCCGCGTCGGCACCATGGGCCTCGGCTGGGACGCCGACAGCAGCGCGGTCGTCATCGAGCTGCTCGCCATCACCGAGGGCGAGGTCGACGAAACGGTCGTGCTCGACGACACCGAGGAAGGCCCGGACGCCGTCCGCGTCTTCCTCAGCCCGGCCGCCGCGCGCGCGTTCGCCGAGCGGGCCGACCGCGTCGTCAACGCCGGCCGCAAGCCGTGCCCGCTGTGCGCCGAGCCGCTCGACCCCGCCGGGCACATCTGCCCCCGGCAGAACGGCTACCGGCGCGAAACCGACGCGGGCGAAGACTGACCATGGCCCCGGACCCGGCCGACCCCGCCTCCCGCGAACTCGTCACCCACGGCCGCATCGACGTCGAAGGCCGGCTGGTCGACGCCTCCAACGTCACGCTCTTCTGCGCCATCGAACTCGACGGCGTCACCGGCCGGGTCGTCTACAAGCCGGTGTCGGGGGAGCGGCCGCTGTGGGACTTCCCCGACGGCACCCTGGCCGGGCGCGAGGTCGCCACCGCGATCATCGCCGACGCCGCCGGCGTCGGCGCGATCCCGCCGACCGTGCTGCGCGACGGCCCGTTCGGCCCGGGCATGGTCCAGCTGTGGGTGGAAACCACCGAGGACGAACTCGTCGACGTGCTCCCCCCGGACGAGGTCCCCGACGGCTGGCGCGCCGTCCTGCACGCACAGGACCGGCTCGGCGACCCCGCGGTGCTGGCCCACGCCGACCACCCGGGCCTGCGGGACCTCGCCGTGCTCGACATCGTCGTCAACAACACCGACCGCAAGGGCGGGCACCTGCTGGCCGGCGTCGACGGCCGCGTCTACGGCGTCGACCACGGCATCTGCCTGCACACCGACCCGAAGCTGCGGACCGTGCTGTGGGGCTGGATCGGCGAGCCGCTGCCGCCGGACACCGTCGAGAAGCTGCGCAAGCTGCGCTCGGAGATCGACGGCGGCCTCGGCACGACCCTCGCCGAACACATCACCGGGATCGAGATCCGGGCACTGGCCGACCGCACCGACGTCCTGCTCGCCGAAGGCATCTTCCCCGAACCCGGTGACGACTGGCGCGCCGTCCCGTGGCCCCTCTTCTGATCGACGACGCCGCGCGCGCCCGGCTCGCCGACCGCTTCGGCGCCGAGCTGGCCGGACCGTGGTGCGACGCGCTCCCGGGCCTGGTCACCCGCCTGACCGCGAAGTGGCAGCTCGAGGTCCGCGAAGCCCGGCCCGGCAACACCGGCCGCACCCTGCTGTGCACCGGCCCCGGCGGTGACCTGCGGGTCCTCAAGCTGACCCCGGACCCCGAAGTCGCCCGGCTCGAGTTCACCGGGCTGAGCGCCTGGGCCGGGTGCTCCCGCGTCGTCCAGGTGCTCGACGCCGACCTCGACGCCAACGCCATCCTGCTCGAAGGCCTGGTCCCGGGGACCGAGCTGACCGGCCGTGCGGTCCCGTGGGCCGAGCTCGGCGAGCTGCTCGACCAGCTGCACTCCGCCGAACCGCGTGGGGAGTTCCGGCGGCTGGCCGACGGCATCGAGTTCATCTTCGACCTCTCCGAACGCCGCCGCCGCGAATCCCCGGCCGCCGAGCACCTGAGCGCCGACGTCCTGGCCAACGGACGTGAGCGCGCGTTGGCGCTGGCCACCAGCGGGCCGGTCACGCTCCTCCACGGCGACCTGCACCCCGCCAACGTCCTCGACGCCGGCCCCGGCCGCGGCGCGGTGGCCATCGACCCGCGCCCCGGCCTCGGTGATCCGTCCCTCGACGCCGTCGACTTCGTCTACGTCCCGATGGTGGCCGGCGGCACGATCGACGACGGCATCGCCGCGCTCGCCCCGCACGTCGCGGACTTCGACGCCGAGCGCGTCCGCGCCTGGTGCGTCGCCATGGCCCCGCTGATCGCCCTGCCGTCCCTGCGCCGCGGTGCGCGGACGCCGTTCACCGACGCGGTCCTGGAACTGGCCAGCTGACCGGCGTGGCATGCCCCGTCCGGGCGTCCGCGGCCACTAGGTTGCCTGGTCGTGCGCTCCCATTCCTATGACGACGTGCTCGCCGGCCGCCGCCGCAAGAAGGTGCTGGAGGTCCCCGCCGAGCCGGGCTTGGTGGTCGAGGATCCAGCCAGCGGCTACTGCGGCGCGGTGGTGAAGATCGAGTATGGCAACGTCGTGCTCGAAGACGCCAAGGGCCGCCACCGCGTCTTCCCGCTCGTGCCCGCCGGGTTCCTCCTCGAAGGGAAACCGGTCACGCTCGTGCCGCACCGGGCCCCGGCGAAGGCGCCGGCCCGGCAGATCTCGGCGTCCGGTTCGGTGCGCGTCGCAGGCTTGAAGGCCCGCGTCGCCCGTGACTCGCGCATCTGGGTCGAAGGCAAGCACGACGCCGAGCTCGTCGAACGCGTCTGGGGCCACGACCTGCGCGTCGAAGGCGTCGTCGTCGAGCCGCTCGACGGCGTGGACGTGCTCGCCGACCGGATCGCCGAATTCGGCACCGGCCCCGCGCGTCGATTGGGCGTGCTGGTCGACCACCTGGTGCCCGGCAGCAAGGAATCCCGGCTGGTCGAGGCCGTCCACGACGAGAACGTGCTGGTCACCGGCCATCCCTACATCGACGTGTGGGAGGCCGTGCGACCTGAAGCCGTCGGGATCGCGGCCTGGCCGAAGGTCCCGCGCGGGACCGAGTGGAAGCAGGGGATCTGCGACGCGCTCGGCTGGGGGCAACCTTTCGAAGGCTGGCAGCGTGTGCTGAGCGGGGTGCGCAGCTTCCGCGACCTCGAGACCCCGCTCATCGGGGCGGTGGAACGGCTCATCGACTTCGTCACCGAACCGGCGGAAGAAGGCTGAATGTCCGGTTTGTCCAAGGTCACGCGAAGGTTACTTCCCGTCACGGCGCCGGTGCGAACCGGCGCGATCTGAGAGCATGAAGCCATGGCTTGGGCACTGGTCTGGTTGATCGTCGGCATCGCCCTGATAATCGCCGAAGTCGTCTCCGGCGACTTCGTGCTGATCATGCTGGGGGTGGCCGCCCTGTTCGGCGCCGGCGCCGAAGTCCTCACCGGGAACCTGCTCATCGACGTCGCCGTGTTCGCCGTCGCCTCCGTCGGCATGCTCCTGCTGGTCCGCCCCGCGCTCAAGCGGCGCTTCCTCGCCGGGCCGACCCACCACACCGGCATCGACGCGCTGATCGGCGCCCGCGCCGTCGTCCTGTCCACAGTGGATGCCGAGGCGGGCCAGGTGAAGCTGGCCGGCGACGTCTGGTCGGCCCGCAGCCTGGGGGAGCACCTGCCGCCGATCGCCCCCGGCACCCCGGTCACGGTCGTCGAGATCTCCGGTGCCACCGCCGTCGTGTCGGCCGAGCCGTGAGCCTGGGACTCGTCGTCGTCGGCGACGGCCACGCCGCGGTGCTCGAACGCGGCGGGCGGTTCCGCACCGTGCTCGGCCCCGGCCGCCACTTCGTGCTCCCGTTCGCCGACCGGGTCCGCGCCCGCTTCCACCTCGGCGAGCAGATCCTTTCCGCGCCGCCCCGCCCGGCCGGGACCGGGGACGGGCAGGAGGTCCTCATCGGCTTCGAGGTCGTCTTCGCGGTCACGGATCCGCGCCTGGCCACCTACGAAATCGCCGCGCCGGCGCTCGCGATCGAACAGCTGACCCGCACCGCGCTGCGGCAGGAAGCCGGCCTGACCACCGCCGAGCGCGCCGTCGCCGCGCCCGGGGACCTGCACCGTACAGTGTGGACAGTCCTGCACGACACCACCGCCCGCTGGGGCATCACCGCGAAGGAACTCAAGCTCGAGGTGAGCCCGCCCGCGGCACCCGGAACGCCGTCAACCGCGCAAGAATGGTACTAGGTAAGGGGAAATTCTCTTGACCGGATTTGTGATCGGCCTGGTCATAGCCTTGGCCTTGCTCGTGATCATCACGATCGCCAAGGCGGTCATGGTGGTGCCGCAAGCACAGTCGGCCGTGATCGAGCGGCTCGGCCGGTTCCGCACGGTCGCCTCGCCCGGCCTCAACATCCTCCTGCCGTTCCTGGACAAGGTGCGCGCCCGGATCGACCTGCGCGAGCAGGTCGTCTCGTTCCCGCCGCAGCCGGTGATCACCGAGGACAACCTGACGGTGTCGATCGACACCGTCGTGTACTTCCAGGTCACCGACTCGCGGGCCGCCGTGTACGAGATCTCCAACTACATCGTCGGTGTCGAGCAGCTGGCCACCACCACGCTGCGCAACGTGGTCGGCGGCATGAGCCTCGAGCAGACCCTGACCTCCCGCGACTCCATCAACACGCAGCTGCGCGGTGTACTGGACGAAGCGACCGGCCGGTGGGGCATCCGCGTGAGCCGCGTCGAGCTGAAGGCGATCGACCCGCCGCCCTCCATCCAGGACTCGATGGAGAAGCAGATGCGCGCCGACCGCGAGAAGCGCGCCATGATCCTCACCGCCGAAGGCCAGCGGGAGTCCGCGATCAAGACCGCGGAAGGCCAGAAGCAGAGCCAGATCCTCTCCGCGGAAGGTGCCCGGCAGGCGACCATCCTCGCCGCGGAGGCCGAGCGGCAGTCCCGGATCCTGCGGGCGCAGGGTGAGCGGGCCGCGCGCTACCTGCAGGCGCAGGGCCAGGCGAAGGCGATCGAGAAGGTGTTCGCCGCGATCAAGGCCGGCCGCCCGACCCCGGAGGTGCTGGCCTACCAGTACCTCCAGACGCTGCCGCAGATGGCGCAGGGCGACGCCAACAAGGTCTGGATGATCCCCAGCGACTACGGCAAGGCCCTCGAAGGCTTCGCCCGCGCCCTCGGCGCCCCCGGCGACGACGGCGTGTTCCGCTACGAGCCGCCGAAGGACGACGACGTCCCGGCCAAGCCCGACCTCGAAGACGAAGAAGTCGCCAGCTGGTTCGAGACCAAGAGCGACCCGAAGGTCGCCGAGGCCGTCGCGGCCGCGGAAGCGGTGGCGCGCAAGGAGGTCCCGGCAATCGGGACGCCCTCGACGCCGCCCGCGCGGCCGTCGATCCCGCGCCCGGCCCAGCAGCAGGCCGAGCCGGAGGCCGACCAGGACCGCGGCACGGAGGCCGTGCCCGCACCGCAGCAGCCGTCGACGCCCAAGGGTGGCCAGCCGGCGTTGCCGCAGCCGCAGGCCCCGGCGGGCCCGCCGCCGTCCGGTCCGCCCCCGGGCGGCCAGTACCAGGGCCAGCCGCCGCAGGCACCGCCGCCGGGCCAGTTCGGCGGCCCCCAGCAGAACCCGGGCACCGGCCCGTTCCCCCAGCAGCCCCCGTTCGGTGGCCCCCAGGGCGGCCCGCGCCGCTGACCCCAAGCGCCCCAAGGCCACATTGGTTGCGTTCAACGCACCCAATGTGGCCTTCGGTGCGTTGGACGCACCCAAGGCCACATTGGGGCGCTTGGTGGGCGCTTCAGGTGCGCTGGTAGACGGTGATGTCGTCGATGTCGGCCTTCGAGCGGTCCTTCAGGAAGGTCACGCACAGGACGGTGACCACCGCGGACAGGATGATGTACCCGGAGATCGAGTACGGCGTCCCGGTGGTGTGCAGCAGCCACGTCGCCAGCAGCGGCGCCGGTCCGCCCGCGAACACCGATGCCAGCTGGTAGCCCAGCCCCGCGCCGCCGTACCGCAGGTGCGTCGGGAAGCTCTCGCCGATCAACGCCGCCTGCGGGCCGTACTGCAGGGCGTGCGGGAAGAAGGACACCACGACCGCGACGAACACGAGCGTGTGACTGCCGTGCGCCAGGATCGTGTAGTACGGGAAGGCGATCACCCCGGTCAGCACCGCCCCGCACAGGTAGACCCGTTTGCGGCCGAAGGTGTCCGACATCGCCGAGAACAGCGGGATCAGCGCCAGCTCGCACGCCGCCCCGACGAGGACCGCGTTGAGCACGAAGGTCTTGCCGAACTCCGGCCGCGACACGACGTAGATGAGCACGTAGCTGGTGAACAGGTAGAACGGCATCTGCTCGCTGAACCGGACGCCGGCCGAAAGCAGGATCTCCCGCCAGTGGTGCCGGATCGCGTCGAGCACCGGCGTGCGGGCCGTCTGCCCGTTCTCGACGAGTTTCGCGAACATCGGCGTCTCGAGGATCTTCAGCCGGATCACCAGGCCGACCGCGACGAGCGCCAGGCTGAGCAGGAACGGGATCCGCCAGCCCCAGGAGTCGAAGGCGCTGGGGGACAGCGTCGCCGACAGCAGCGTCATCCCGCCGGTGCCCAGCACCAGCCCGACCGGGACGCCGATCTGCGCGAAGCTGCCGAGCAGCCCGCGTTTGCGCTGGTCACCCCACTCCATGGCGAGCAGGACCGAGCCGCTCCACTCACCGCCGATGGCGATGCCCTGCACCAGCCGCAGCAGCACCAGGATCAGCGGCGCGGCGAACCCGATCGCCGCCGTCCCGGGCAGGATCCCGACCACGCCGGAGGAGATGCCCATCAGCAGCAGCGTGACGATCAGCGTCGCCTTCCGCCCGATCCGGTCGCCCCAGTGCCCGAAGATGGCGGCCCCGACCGGCCGTGCGGCGAACCCGACCGCATAGGTGGCGAACGACTGCATGGCGCCGGCGTAGGCGCTCGAAGCGGGGAAGAACAGGTGCGGGAAGACCAGGGCCGCCGCGGTGTTGTAGAGGAAGAAGTCGTACCACTCGATGGTCGTGCCGACGGCGCTCGCCAGCGCCGCCCGCCGCACCTGCACTCGTTGTGACCTGCTCTCCGGCGCCACCTGTCGAGTGACGCCGCCGTCGCCCAGAACCATCTCGCAACACCTCCGGTGACTGAAGTCACACAACAGTGTGACGCCCGGCGAGGATTTCGGCGATCGATGACGTGGTTCTCGTCCAGTCGGTGACAAAGCACCAGAAGACCCGCGACGAAACTTGCAGAATGAGCAACTTTGCAGATTTGGCAGCTTTCGGTACGGTGAATCCATGGACACCGACCGCGCCGGCCTTCGCGAGCGCAAGAAGCGGGAAACGCGCATCGCGCTGAGCTGGGCGGCGATCCGGCTGACCGTCGAACGCGGCTTCGACAACGTCCGGATCGAAGACATCGCCGCCGAAGCCGGGGTGTCCACCCGGACCTTCAGCAACTACTTCGGCAGCAAGGGCGAAGCCATCGTCGCCCGCCACCACGACCGGGCCCGCGCCATCGCCGCCGCGCTGCGCGAACGCCCGGCAGGCGAACCCCTCTGGGACGCCATCTCCCGCGCCGCGCTCGCCGGGTTCGCCCTCGGCGAACCGGTGTCCAGCGGACAGCCGGCCGACCCGAGCTGGATCGAAGGGCTGCGGCTGATGGTCGCCGAGCCCGCCCTGCAGGGCGAGTTCCAGAAGGCCGGTGCGGCCGCCGAAGCCGAGTTCGCGCTCGCCGTCGCCGAACGCACCGGCACCGACGCCACCCGGGACGTCTACCCGCGGCTCGTCGCCGGTGTCGTCGGCGCCGCGCTCAACGTCGTCACCCAGCAGTTGCTCGTCGCCGAACCGCCGCAGCCGCTCGAAGCCGTCCTGCGGGACGTCTTCGGCCGGCTCGCCGCCGGCCTGCCCGAACCCCGCTAACACCCCCTCCGAGGTGCGCCCGCAAGCCGGGCGGCTTCGCCATGCCCGAAAACAGGGAGTCCCACCATGGAAGACGTCGTCATCGCCGGAGCCGGCCCCAACGGCCTCATGCTCGCCTGCGAACTCGCCCTCACCGGCGTCCGTCCGCTGGTGCTGGAGCGGCTGCCCGAACCCACCGGCGAGAACCGTGCCAACGGACTCGTCGGCCAGGTCGTCCGCCTCCTCGACCGCCGCGGTCTGCACGAGCGGCTCGCCGGCCCGCTCGGCCCGCCCGCGCCGACGTTCGTCTTCGGCGCGATGCTGCTCGATCTCACGCTCGCCGAGCGCAACTCGCTGAACGTCCTCGGCGTCCCGCAGCGGCGCGTCGAGGCGATGCTCAACGAACGTGCCGCCGAACTCGGCGTCGAAATCCGGCGCGGCCACGAACTCACCGGCCTCACGCAGGACGCCGACGCGGTCTCGCTCGACGTCACCGGTCCCGGTGGTGCGTACCGGCTCGACGCCCGGTACCTCGTCGGCGCGGACGGCGGGCGCAGCGTCACCCGCAAGCTCGCCGGCATCGGCTTCCCCGGCGCCACCGAGGACCGCACCCTGTCCTGCACCGCGAACGCCACCGTGCCCGCGGAGTTCGCCGACCCGGAATCGGGCGGCCTGCGGGTGCCGGGCCACGGCGTCATCCCGCCGTTCTTCCACTACCGCACCGAAGCCGGGCTGTTCGTCTACGCGCCGTTCCCGGCCGGCCCGCTGATCAGCACCACGGAATGGGCCGACGACGAAGAGCCCGCCGACGAACCGCCGATGACCCTCGACGACCAGCGCGCGAGCGTCCGCCGCGTCCTCGGGTTCGACCTGCCCCTCGGTGCGCCCGGGGGCGACGGGCCGCACCTGCTGCGGCGGCTGCGCGGCCGCAACACGCGGCTGGCCGACAGGTTCCGCGAAGGCCGCGTCCTGCTGGTCGGCGACGCCGCGCACGTCCACTCCGCGATCGGCGGGCCCGGGCTGAACCTCGGCCTGCAGGACGCCGCCGGTCTCGGCTGGAAACTCGCCGCCACCGTGCGCGGCTGGGCCCCGGCGGGCCTGCTCGACACCTACGAGAGCGAGCGCCGTTCGGTCGCCGAGCGCGTCGTCATGCACACCCAGGCCCAGTCCGCGCTGATCAGCCCGGGCCGCGACGTCACCGCGCTGCGCGAGCTGTTCGGCGAACTGCTCCGGCTGCCGGGCACCGTGCAGCACATCACCGACCTGATGTCCGGGGCCGACGTCCGGTACGAGCCGGGCACCGATCACCCGCTCGACGGCCGGTGGGCCCCGGACCTCGTGCTCGACGACGGCACCCGGCTCGCCGAGCTGACCGCGACGGCCCGGCCGCTGCTGCTGGACTTCACCGGCTCGCTCGGCGACGAGCTGCGCGGCTGGACCGACCGGGTCGACCTCGTCCCCGGCCACGCGCCGGGCGACGCGACCGCACTGCTGGTCCGGCCCGACGGCTACGTCGCCTGGGCGACGAGTTCCGCCGAACCGGACGGCACCGACCGCAAGGCCCTGCGCGCCGCCCTCGAACGGTGGTTCGGCCACCCCCTTGACGCGTAGGAAATCTCCTACCTACCGGCGTGTGGCGCGCGCTGACCGAGCCGGACCTCCTCGAACGCTGGATCACCATGCCCAACGACATCAAACCCGTGGTGGGGCACCGGTTCCGGCTGCCGGCCGAGCTGGTGCCCGCAGCCGGGTTCGCCGGCGGACCGGTGGCGTGCGAGGTCCTGGAAGTCGAGCCGGAGCGCTCGGCATCCGCTGGGGTCCGCAGTGGACGGTGACGTGGCGGCTGGTGCCGGAGGGCACCGGCACCCGGTTGTTCCTCAGCCACGAAGGGTTCGACCCGGACGACGAGTTCCAGCGCGTCTCCCGCCGGATCATGGGCGGTGGCTGGCGGTCCCACGTGCCGCGGGCGCTGGCCCGGTTGCTGGACACGTTGCCCGACCCGGCCCCGTTCCCCAGCCGGCCAAAAGCAGGCCGCCCCCCGCGCGGCACGTAACCGTTGCTACGAAGCCATTCGGCCCTGGCTGTGGCCGGATTGGGAACGCATCGGCACAGTACGATCGGCTGGTGACGCCCGCTGAGCCCGCCGAGTCGAAACCGCTGCGCGCCGACGCCCGGCGCAACCGGGCGCGGGTGCTGGAGGCGGCCGAGAACATGTTCGCCACCAAGGGCACCGGGGCGCCCACCGAGGAGGTCGCCCGCGTGGCCGGCGTCGGCATCGGCACGCTGTTCCGGCACTTCCCGACCAAGGAAGCACTGCTCGAAGCGGTGCTCTTCGCCCGGCTGAGCCGGTTCGTCGACGAGGCCGAGACGGCCGTCGCCGCGGAGTCCGCCGATCCGGGCGGCGCGTTCTTCGCGTTCCTGACCAGCTGGGTCGAGATGTCGAGTGCGAAGAACGCCTACTTCGAGGCGCTGACGGCGGCCGGGGTCACGGTGCCGGTGGCGAAGTCCGACATCGGCGCGCGGCTGCTGACGGCCCTCGGCGTGCTGCTCTCCCGCGCGCAGGCGGCGGGCGCGGTCCGCGCCGACCTCGTCGTCGGGGAGCTGATCCCGGTGATCATCGGCGTGGCGCGGGCCGCGGAGTACGCCGGCCCGGACGCGGGTCTGCGCGACCGGGCCGTGGCGATCCTCTTCGACGGCCTCCGCCCGTCAGCGGGGGACCGGCGCTGAGTCCACCGGCGCCAGCGCCGGGCGCTTCGCGGTGAGCGTGTCGCCGGAGGACTCGCCCCGCAGCCGCCGTCGCACCCACGGCAGCGCGTGCTCCTGGGCCCACTTCAGGTTCTGGCTGCGGCGCGCGGCCGGGCTGAGCACCTCGCGCGGGCCGAGTTCGGTGGCGGCCAGCGGGTGCTCGACACCGAGGGCGGCCAGCACGGCGATGGCGACCTCGGTGTGGCCGTAGGCGTTGAGGTGCAGGCGGTCGGGTGCCCACAGCCGCCGGTCCCGCAGCTGCCGCATGGCCCACATGTCCACGAGCAGGGCGTCGTGCCGGGCGGCGATGGCGCGGACGAACTCGTTGTAGATGGCGACCCGCCCGCGCATCCTGCGGAACAGCGCGTCTTCGACGCCGTCGACCCCGGTGAACAGCACCAGGCGCGCGCCGGTCGCCCGGATCTTCGCGACGGCGGCATCGTAGTCGGCCATCAGCGCGTCGATGTCGACCTTGGGTCGCATGAGGTCGTTGCCGCCGGCGTAGAGGGTGACGAGGTCGGGCTCCATGGCCAGCGCGGGCTCGAGCTGCTCGCCCAGGATCTGCGGCAGCAGCTTCCCGCGGATGGCGAGGTTGGCGTACCGGAAGCCCAGCTCGCCGTCGGCGAGCTGCTCGGCGACCCGATCGGCCCAGCCGCGCACGCCGTTGGGGGCGGCGGGATCGTCGTCCCCAACGCCTTCGGTGAACGAGTCCCCCAGGGCTACTAAGCGCTTGCTCATGTGTCCAGTGTAGGCAGAGCCGGCGGGGCGAGGGTTTCCGCCCGGCGCAGAATCCACGCTCGTCCACGGCCGGCGGGAGGATCGGCTCGATCGACACCACGGTACTGGCCGACGGAACTCCGGTCGCCGTGCTGACCTAGGCGCTGACCTGCCGGGCCCGGTGCTCGGCCACGTGGACGCGGGTGGCACACCGCGTCGAGCAGAACCGGCGGCGGCCGTTGCGCGAGGTGTCGACGTACGCCGTTTCGCAGCCTTCGCGGCTGCAGATGCCCAGGCGGTCCGGTGCCTCGCACACAAGGTGGGCCAGGCCGCCCGCGGTGTACGCGCGGACCCGGCCGACCGGCCCCGCGTCCTCGGCCGAGTAGTGCAGGTGGGGCGGCTTGCCGTCGTGGGTGGTGATGTACGGGCGGCATGCCGCTTCGGCGAGCAGCTCGTTGACCAGCTGCGGGCGGGCGGCGGGGTCGGCGGCGAACACCGGCCGCAGCCGGACGGCCCAGGCGGCGATCCGGGTCGCTTCGCCGTCGGTCAGTGCCTTGATGGCCATGCCGTTGCGAACCATCCCGTCGAGGAGCTCGCTCGCGGAACCGGCGTTGACCAGATCGGCGGCCACCAGCGCGGCCGGGCCGCCGTAAGGGTTGAAGTGCACTGAGCCATTACAGCACGATCGTGGCATGGACCGGAACCGTTGCCCACGCTGCGGCTGGCCGCTCGCCGAACTCCCGGCGGACGCGGCGCAGCCCGTCACCCGCCGGCTCGATTACGTGCGTTGCGTCTGCGGCAGCTGGCTCGCCCGCTGGGACGGCGAAGTCGTCGGCGCCACCCGGGCGGCGCCGTGATTGGAGTACCACCCGACTACGCCGGGACTCGATGCCGAACCCGAGCAACGCAGACCCGTCTCGATCTCGAACCGAAGGTGCTCTTCCGTGCCGGCACCTGACTCGGGCCGCCGTGGTTTTCGCGTTCGTCCGCCACACCCTGCGCCGGATACACGGCATGGAGGGTGGCCTTCGGCGGCAGGGGATGTCACCGTGGTGGGTGTGCGGTCGGACGACCATCCGTCGGTGCGGGGAGTTCTGGTGGGTTACTGGGGAGGTTCGCGGTCCTGGCGGGTGTGGCCGTACCGCTTCGAGATCGATCTTGAAGCCTATCGGGTGCGCGGGCTCGTGCCGCCGGGTACGCCGAACCTGTACTTCGACCTGTGGCTCTTCGAGGACGAGTTGATGGACCACGAGTTCCTGGACCGCCACGCCGGGACGCACCCAGAGCCCACCCCCGACGGACGGTACGGCACCTTCGCCGACGGCACCCCCGACGACCTGCTCAGGTGGACCGCCGTCCAACGAGCCATGCTGGCGGCACTGCGGAGCATCGCGACCCGGCTCGGTACCGAGCTTGACAAAGGAGGCGGGGTGGACGCGCTGCGACGCTGCCACCAGCGCATGGGCGCTCTCGCCGCCGAGCACCGGCCGGTGTGGGAGGAGATCGTCCCGATCCACCATCCGGCGGCCGTTCGCGACTACGCACCCTGGACCGCAGAGGCCCGGCAACGCCGCAAGATCCGGGAGCGCAATATGCAATATGGAAGCGGCTACTCCTCGGGATGAGACTTCCGTCTCGCTTCGGCGCGTCAGTCGTGGTGGCTGAGGCCCCTGCCTGGTGCCGGCGTACCTGATTCAGAGGTCGAGTGCGCCCGCCGCGTTGTCGTTCCACTGGTCGACGCGGCGGATGTACTCGTACAGCGCTCGGCTGCCGCGTACCCAGCGGCCCTGGTCGGCGATCGCGAGGTCGTCGGCCCCGGCCCGGCGCGCCTCGGTGGCGAACCCGGAGCGCAGGGAGTGCCCGGTCACCGGGTACGGCAGGCCCGCGCGGACGCCCGCCCGGGTGAGGATCTGGTTGACGCCGGTGGTGCTCAACGCGGGCTTGCCGACGTTGCCGTGCCGATCCACGCGGCGGAACGCCGGTCCCTCGGTGAGGCCCGCGCCCGACCGCCAGGCGTGCCACGCCCGCACCGGGTCGGTGTCGGCGCTCTCGCGTCGTGGGACGACCATGTCGCCGGTGCTCTTGCCGTGCCGGACGGTCACCGCCAGGCCCCGGTCGTCGACCGGCTGCACGTCGGTGACCAGCAGGTTCGCCAGGTCGGAGCAGCGGGCGGCGATCGGGAAGCCGATCAGCAGCATCGCCCGGTCGCGCGTGCCGGCGAGGGTGTCGGGACACGCGCGCGACATCGCCCGCAGGTCGGCGAGGGTGACCATGGTGGCTTTGCCGCGGCCGCGCTGGATCCCTTCCCGCGCCAGCCGCTGCCGGTAGCCCTTCAGCGCCCGCCAGGCGGCGCGGCTGGCTTCGGGGTCGACGAGGACCTTGTGGTGGCGCAGCCCGGCGAGCGCGCCGGTGAGCCGCCGCTCGATCGTCGACGGCGCCGCCGGGGCGGCCCGTTCGGGCACTTCGGGCACGGCCCGCTCATCCGGGCGCAGCGTGCGGCCACGTTCCAGCCACACGACGAACCCGGTCAGCGCGCCGATCGTCGCCGACAGCGGCGGGATCCCGGCTTCGGCGGTGTAGTCCTGCCAGACCTGCCAGTCCTGCGCGTAGGCCTTGAGCGTGTTGGGTGGCCGCTGTTCGTCGACGTGCCGGGCGGCGGCTTCGTCCAGCAGCGCTAGCCGCTCGTGCACGCTCAGCGCGGCGTCGGTCACCGGTTCCAGGTCGGGCACGCGCCGAGGTTACGGGATGTCGATCTCCGCGGGCCGGAACCGACCCTGGCGGGTTGATGCCGGACGGGCCCGGGGGTGGGGGGTCCCAGTTTTTCGGAGCCCGATTCCGGCCCTCGTTGCGCCCTCGGTCCGCCGTCGTGTTCTGGGTTTGGATATGTGACCTTATCCAAACCCAGACCGCGTCCAAGGAACCTTCTGATTCAGAACAGATGCTTCTAGTTCTGATTAGAAGGTTTGATAGGGTGCCCTCATGACGGAAGACGCTGGTCAGGTGCGCGTGTGCGAGTACCGGAGGTGTGGGGCGCCGCTGCCGCCGGCCGTGGGGCGGGGGAGCCGGGCGCGGTTCTGCCAGGACGGGAAGACCTGGGGACGGCGGAACCTCAGCTGCCGCGATGCCGAGGCCGTGCTTGCGGACGCCGAAGCGCTGCGGGAGAGCGATACCGCGCTGGACGACACCGCCGTCACCGCGCTCGCCGGCCAGGTCGACCGGGTGCTCGAACCGGCTCGCGGGCTCGTCGAGACCCTCACGACGGTGCGCCACCAGCTCGAAGCCACGACCGCCGCCGCGCTGGCCGAGCGGGACACGGCCCTGGCCGAAGCCGACGAGCACCGCCTGCACCGTGGCCGCGCGGAAGCCGAAGCCGCCCAGGCCCGGGACGCGGCCGAGACCGCCGTGGCCGCGGCCGCCTCGGCGGAGCGGGAAAAGGCGGCCGCGCTGGGTGAACGGGACGAGGAGCGTGCCGCCCGGCGCGCGGCCGTCCAGGAACAGCAGCGGGCCGAAGGGCAGCTGGCCGCGGTCCGCGACGAGCTGGCCCGCGTTGCCGATCGGGCCGATGCCACCGCCGCCGTCGCCGGGGAACGCGCCGCGGCGATCGCCACGCTGACTGCCGAACTGGCGGCCGCCCGGACCGCGCTCGAGGAGGAACGCGACCGCGGCCGGTCCGCCGCGGCGCGGGCCGACGCCGTCCAGGACCGGCTCGACGCGGCACGCGCCGACCACGAAGCCGCGCTCGGCGCCGCTCGTGACGACCAGGCGAAGGCGGTCGCGGCGCACGAAGTGGCGCTCGATCGTGCCCGCGCGGAGGCCGGGCGCCTGCGTGCCGGGTTCGACCAGCGGCTCACCGAACTGCAGGCGGCGCACGAACAGACCGTCCGGTCGATGCACGAAACCACCACGAACCTGGGCGCCGAACTGCGTTCCGCGCTGAGCCGTGCCGAGGCTGCCGAGCGGGAGCTGGCGGGTGTGTTCGGCGTTCTGCGCGAGGCACCCGAGCTACCCGAGAAACTTAAGCAGTTGCTTGACCGTCGTCCGGTGCAGGATTAACTTAAGTAAGTGCTTAACCATGAGGGGTCGCTGGACCTGGTGTTTCGCGCTTTGGGCGACCGGACCCGGCGGGCGCTGGTGGAACGGCTCGTGCGCGGTCCGGCCTCGGTCAGCGAGCTGGCCGAGCCGCTGACCATGTCGCTCGCCGCCGTCGTCCAGCACCTGCAGGTGCTGGAGACCGCCGGGATCGTGCGGTCGGAGAAGACCGGCCGCGTCCGCACCTGCCGGATCGAACCGGAGGCGCTGCGGGCCGGCGAGCACTGGCTGGGGCAACAGCGCACCACGTGGGAGAGCAGGCTCGACCGGCTCGGCGGCTTCCTCGCCGGCCCGGAGACCGCGGAAGGGAGCACGTCATGACCGTCCTGCACGCCACCTTCACCCTCGAACGCACCTACCCCGCCACGCCGTCGCGGGTGTTCGCGGCCTGGTCGGACCCGGCCGCGAAGGCCCGCTGGTTCGTCCCCGACGGCACGCACGAGCTCGACTTCCGGGTCGGCGGGACGGAATCCGTCGACGCTCCCGGCCCGGACGGCACGGTGCTCAGCGCCGTCTCGACCTACCACGATATCGTGCCGGACCGGCGGATCGTCTACGCCACGACACTGAGCGGCGGCAAGGTGCTCGCCACGGTCTCGGTCACCACCGTGGAGCTGCGCGAAGAAGGGGACGGCACGCGGCTGGTCCTCACCGAGCAGGGCACCTTCCTCGACGGCGCCGAGCGGCCGGAGTGGCGCGAGCAGGGCACCGGCGACTGGCTCGACCGGCTCGGCGCCGCGCTGACCTGAGGGCCGCCTACCGTGCCGGCGCCCGGTAGTTCTGCGGGCTGAGGCCGAATTCGCGCTTGAACGCCGCGCTGAGGGCGAACGCGCTGCCGTAGCCGACCTGGCGGGCGATCGAGGCGATCGTCGTCTCCGGGTGCTGGCGCAGCAGGTCCGCGGCCAGCGCGAGCCGCCAGCCGGTCAGGTACGCCATCGGGGTTTCGCCGACGGTGGCCGCGAAGCGCCGGGCCAGCGCGGCTCGGGACACGCCGACGTCGGCCGCGAGCTCGGCGACCGTCCACGGCTCGGCCGGCTGGTGCTGCAGCAGCCGCAGCGCCTGGCCGGCCACCGGGTCCTCGTGCGCCCGGTACCACGCCGGTGCGGTGGTGTCCGGCCGGTCGAACCAGGCGCGCAGCGCGGCGATCAGCAGCAGGTCCAGCAGCCGGTCGAGGACGGCTTCCTGGCCCGGGACGTCCTTGCCGATCTCGGTGGCGAGCAGGCCGACGAGCGGGGTGGGCCAGTCGGCCGCGCGCAGGACGAGCACCGGTGGCAGCGCGGCCAGGAGCCGTTTGCTCAGCTCCCCTTCCATCCCGTACGTGCCGGTGAGCAGCACGACCGGGCCGTCGGTGCCGTGGCCCCAGGTGCGGACCCCGATGTCGGCGAGTTCGGTCAGGTGACCGCCGTCGGGGGTGCGGCACTCCTGGCCGGGCAGGATGATCGCCTGCGGCGGGGTCCCGGGGTGGTCGGCGACCAGGTACGGATCCGGACCGCGGACGATCGCGACGTCCCCTTCGCCCATCGTGACGCCTTCGCCGCCTTCGGGCACGATCCACGCTTCGCCGCGCACGACCGACACCACGGTCAGCGGCGCCTGGTCTTCGATGCGCAGCGCCCACGGTGGGGTCAGCACCGAGCGCAGCAGGAAGGCGCCGTGGGCACGGGGGCCGTCGAGGAGCGCGGCGAGCGGGTCCATGCCCTCGATCGTAGACGATGGAACATGCGATCAAGGCTTTGAACCATGGAGAGTCTCACCGGCAGCCGCTTGACTGAACGGCATGACAACGAACTTCCTGGTGGTGGGCGGCACCGGCAAGACCGGGCGCCGGGTGGCGGACCGGCTGCGTGAGCGCGGCCTGGGCGTGCGGATCACGTCGCGGCGCGGGGCGCCGCCGTTCGACTGGGCCGATCGCGGCACCTGGGCACCGGTCCTGGCCGGCGTCGACGCGGTCTACCTGACCTACTACCCCGACCTGGTGGTGCCGGAGGCGGCCGGTGACATCCGGGCGTTCGCCGAGCTGGCGGTGGCGGCCGGGGTGCGGCACCTGGTGCTGCTGTCCGGCCGCGGCGAACCGGAAGCCGAGGCGTGCGAAGGGATCGTCCGGGCGGCCGGGACCGGCTGGACGATCCTGCGGTGCAGCTGGTTCGCGCAGAACTTCAGCGAGCACTTCCTGCTGGACGCGGTCCGCGGTGGGCGGATCGTCCTGCCGGCGGGCACGGTGACGGAGCCGTTCGTCGACGTCCGTGACGTCGCCGACGTCGCGGTGAAGGTGCTGACCGAGCCCGGTCACACCGGGCAGCTGTACGAGCTGACCGGGCCGCGGCTGCTGAGTTTCGCCGACGCGGCCGCGGCCGTGGCGACCGCCTCCGGGCGGGATGTCCGCTATGTTCCGGTTTCGGCCGGCGAGTTCGCCGCCGCGGCCGTGAGCCAGGGCGTGCCGGAGGCGGAGGTCGGCGCGCTGAGCGAGTTGTTCGCGCGTGTGCTGGACGGGCGCAACTCGTCGGTGACGTCGGGGGTGGAGCGGGTGCTGGGCCGTCCGGCGACGGATTTCGCCGATTTCGCGCGGGACGCCGCCGCGACCGGGATCTGGACGCGGTGAAGGGGAAGGGGAAGGGGAAATCGATGTCGACGGTGGTGCTGGTGGCCGCGCTGGTCGCGGCGGGGTTGATCGCGGGGTTGTTCTACGCCTACGCCTGTTCGGTCATGCCGGGTCTGGCGCGCGGGGACGACAAGACGTTCGTCGAGGGCATGCGCGGGATCAACATCGCGATCGTGAACCCGGTGTTCCTGCTGACGTTCCTGGGTGCGCCTGTGCTGGCGGGGGTGGCGGTGTTCCTGACCCCGGGGCCGCGGCCGTGGGTGATCGCGGGGTTCGGGTTGCTGGTGGCGATGGTGGTGATCACCGGGGTGGTCAGCATCCCGCTGAACAACGCGTTGGAGAGCGGCGGCGATGACCACGCGGCGGTGCGGGCGGCGTTCGAGACGACGTGGGTGCGCTGGAACATCCTGCGCGCGCTGGTGAGCACGGCGGGTTTCGGCTGCCTGGTCGCGGCCGTGCTCACCCGGCGCGGTTAGCCCTCGCCCCGTCGTCCGTCCCCGGGCCGGACGGCGGTGGGCATCAGGTGAAGTCCTCCGGTCCCCACATCGGGCGGACCTCGATGCTGCCGTAGGTCGCGGCGGGGTGGCGGGCCGCGAGTTCGAGGGCTTCGTCGAGGTCGGCGCAGTCGAGGACGACGAAGCCGCCGATTTGTTCCTTGGCTTCGGTGAACGGTCCGTCGGTGAGCAGCACTTCGCCGTCGCGGACGCGGATGGTGGTGGCTTCCGTCGGCGGGCGGAGACCGCCGCCGCCCCGGAGCTTGCCGCGGCGTTCCATGTCTTCGCTCCAGCCGTCGCAGCCGTCGTATTGGTGTTCTTCGGCGGTTTCGTCGCCGCAGATCATCAGCAGGTACTGCATGTCAGGATCCTTTCCGGGCTTCGCGCGATGGTCTGGCTTCGCCTGCCCGACGAGCGGTCTCGTCCGGGACCGGCACCAGTTCCGAAATCCTTCGTGTGAGGTAGGTGCGTTCGGCTTCGGTGCCGGCGAGCTCGCGGGCGCGGGCGTACCAGCGGGCGGCTTCGGCGTGGTGGCCGAGGCGGCGGAGGAAGTCGGCGCGGGTGGCGGCCAGCAGGTGGTAGCCCTCCAGCGGCAGCGCGTCGAGCAGGGCGAGCCCGGCCGTCGGGCCGTCCGCCATGCCGACCGCGATGGCCCGGTTGAGTTCGACGACGGCGCTGGGGACGTGCTTGCGCAGCTGGTCGTAGAGGCCGGCGATCTGGCGCCAGTCGGTGTCGGCCGCGCGGGTGGCGGTGGCGTGGCAGGCGGCGATGGCGGCCTGGATCTGGTACGGCCCGGGACGGCGGCGGCGCAGCGCGCCTTCCAGGACGGTGGTCCCCTCGGTGATCGCGGCGGTGTCCCAGCGGGTGCGGTCCTGCTCTTCGAGGGGGACGAGGACACCGGCGGCATCGACGCGGGTGGCGCGGCGGGCGTGCTGGAGCAGCATCAGGGCGAGCAGGCCGAGGGCCTCGGGTTCGTCGGGCATCAGCCGGGTGAGGACGCGGGCGAGCCGGAGCGCTTCGGCGGCGAGGTCCGGGCGGAGCAGGTCGGGGCCGGTGCTGGCGGAGTAGCCCTCGTTGAACGTCAGGTAGAGGACGCCGAGCACGGCGGTGGTGCGTTCGGGCAGCAGGTGCGCGGGTGGGACGCGGTAGGGGATGCGGGCGTGGCGGATCTTGCGCTTCACCCGCACGAGCCGCTGGGACATGGTCGCTTCGGAGACGAGGAACGCGCGGGCGATCTCGGCGGTGGACAGGCCGGCGAGGGTCCGCAGCGCGAGCGCGACCTGGGCTTCGGTGGCCACCGCGGGGTGGCAGCAGGTGAAGATGAGCCGCAGCCGGTCGTCGGTGACGCCGCTGTCGTCGGGTTCGGGTTCGGGTTCGTCGTGGACCCCCATGAGGCCGGCCTCCCGGAGCTTGGCGGCCCCGACGGCGTCGCGGCGGAGCCGGTCGGTGGCGCGGTGGCGGGCGGCGGTGGTCAGCCAGGCGCCGGGCCGGGCCGGGACGCCGTCACGCGGCCAGGTGCGCAGGGCCAGGGCGAAGGCTTCCTGGGCGCATTCCTCGGCGAGGTCCCAGTCGCCGGTGATCCGGATGAGCGTGGCCACGACCTGGCCCCACTCTTCGCGGAACGCTTCGGCGACCGCGGTCTCGACGTCCATCCTGGCTCCTCGCGCCGGTTTCACCCTCCCGACGAACGGGACGGTCCCGGACCGACAGCCACCGCGTGACACGCGCCGAACCCTTCGGCGCGTGCGACGATCCGGCCGGCTTCGACGCGGACGGCGGCCTCGGTGGCGTCGCTGACGGCGGTGACGCCGGCGGCGGCCGCGAGTTCGCCGCCGGCGTCGCAGACGAGCCGTAGCCGGGGCCGGGCCGGGGGCGCGATCGCCTGGTCGAGGCAGCCGCGCAGGTCGGCGACGGCGAGCCGGGCAAGCGGGGCGAGCTCGGCGGGATCACTGGTGACGAGCACGGCGGTGACGTCGGCGCCGGCGCGGACGGCTTCTTCGAAGGCGGCGGCGCGGTGCAGGCCGAGGACGGTGACGACGCCGTCGCCGGGCCGGAAGGGTTCGCCGGTCAGCAGGTCGGTCGCCGTCGGCGGCTGCCACGGCTCGCTGCCGGGCCGGGCCGGGGTGGTGATCGGCGGCTCGGCCGGCCAGTCGTCGCTCAGGTCGAGGTCGAGCAGCGCGGCACAGGCGGTGACGAGGTGGAACGGCTCGCCGAAGCCGGGTGCGGCGGCGGCGAGCTGGCCCGCGCCGTGCAGCGTGGTGAGGGCGGCTTCGGCGACGCGCACGAGACGCCGTCCCGGGCGGACGCGCTCGAGGGCGAGGCCGAGGAGGATCGCGTCGACGCGCATGAGCTGCGCGAACGGCCGGCGGGTGTGGTCGTCGGCGAGGATTTCCGGCAGCAGGTCGCGTCCGAGCCGGGCGTCCTCGCTGTCGCTGTCGGTGGACAGCGGGAGCCGGGCGATCCAGGTGCGGGCGAACGCGGCCAGGACGTCGGCCGCGGACGGGTCCGGCGGGGGCGTGGCGGGGCGGGGTGCGTGTTCGGCGAGGTCGGCCAGAACCGCGAAGTACAGGGCGCGTTTGCCGGGGAAGTTCGAGTAGACCGCGCCGCGGGTGAGCTCGGCGCGTTCGGCGATGACGTCGATCTTCGCCTCGCGGAAGCCGCGGCGGGCGAACTCGTCGCGGGCGGCGGTGAGCACCTTGGCGCGGTTGCGTTCCTGCGTCTCCGCCCTGCTGAGCCGGACCATCGTCCTCCTTGCCGTGGGGTCGGCGACCAAGATACCGTGACCACTGAGATGATTGGAACATCTGATTTGAACATCTGGAGTGGTGGATGACCCCCGAGATCGACCTGACCGACAGCAAGGTGCTGACCGACCCGTTCACCGCCTACGACCGGGCACGGGAAGTGAGTGCGGTGGCCAAGCTGGTCATCCCCGGGTTCGGCCCGTTCTGGGCCGTGACCCGCTACGCCGAAGCGCGCGCGATGCTGAGCGATCCCCGGTTCGAGGTGAACTCCGGCAGCTTCATGCGCCCGCCCGGCATCCCCGACCACTGCCTCGCCTACCTGGAGACGATGGCGGAGAAGGACGGCCCGGAGCACCTGCGGCTGCGGCGGCTGGTCGCGCCGGCGTTCACGCCGAAACGGGCCGCGCAGCTGCGGCCCCGGCTGGCGGCGATCACCGAGGCTTTGCTCGACGAGCTGCCCGGGCACGCCGAAGACGGCGTCGTCGACCTCGTGCCGCACTTCGCGCGGCCGCTGCCGATCGACGTCATCTGCGAGCTGGTCGGCATTCCCGCGAGCGACCGGCCCCGCTGGCGCGGTTACGGCGCCGCGGTGGCCGGTGGCCTGGGCCCGGAGTTCGCCGAGGCGATCCCGGCGATCATCGAAGGCGCGAAGGAAGCCGTGTCGCGCAGCCGGGCCGAGCCGGGCGACGACCTCATCGGCGACCTGGTGCGGGCCCAGGCCGACGACGGTGACCGGCTCACCGACACCGAGCTGGTCACCCTGGTCTGGCACCTGGTGCTGGGTGGGCAGACGCCGGTGAACCTCATCGCCAACGCCGTCGAAGCACTGCTGCGGCACCCCGGCCAGCTGGACCTCCTGCGTGCCGACGCCGGGTTGTGGCCGGGGGCGGTGGAGGAGCTGATGCGCTTCTGCAGCCCGCAGCTGCTGACCACGCCGCGGTTCGCGCGCGAGGACGTCGAGATCGGCGGGCAGGTGATCGGCAAGGGTGAGCGGGTGACGGCGGCGGTGGTGGCCGCCGACCGCGACCCCCGGGTGTTCGCCGACCCGGACCGCTTCGACGTCACCCGGCCGGGGCCGGCGCAGCTGGGTTTCTCGCACGGGCCGCACTTCTGCCTGGGTGCCTCGATCTCGCGGGTGCAGACCGAGGTGGCGTTGTCGTCGCTGTTCGCCCGCTTCCCGGACCTGGCGCTCACCGAGGACGTCCCGCGGGCACCCGACGGTGGGACCTGGCGCCCGGCGCGCCTATTGCTGACGTTGTGAGACCAGCGTTTCGATGCCGTCGAGGACGCGGGCGAGGCCGAAGCGGAAGGTGAAGGCCGGGTTCTCGGCGGCGTTGTGGGCCTCGCCGGCAGCTTGGCCGACGCGGGAGGAGATCGGGTAGTGCGCCGCGTCGGCGGCCGGGATGCCGGCCAGCACCGGCCAGGCGCGCTCCCACCACTGGGCGTCGGTCATCCCCGTGGTGCGGACCAGGCGGGCGTTGTCGAGCGAGCTGCGCGCGGTGGTGCGGACGAGGCCGGTGACGAGGCTGACCACGGCGTCCATTTCGACGTCGCCGAGGCCGATGTCCTCGACCGCGCGCAGCTCGCGCTCGTACTTGGTGAAGCTGTTCGGGCCCAGCGCGGAGCGGCTGGTGGTGACCTGCAGCAGCCAGGGGTGGCGGTGGAACAGCGCCCACTGGTCTTCGGCGACGGCGGTCAGCGCCGCCCGCCAGCCGAGCCCTTCTCCGGGGGCCGTCAGTTCACCGTGGGCGTGGTCGATCATCAGGTCCAGCAGCTCGGCCCGGCCCGGGACGTAGGTGTAGAGCGACATGGGGGAGACGCCGAGCTGCTCGGCGACCCGGCGGATGGTGACGGCTTCGATGCCGTCGGCGTCGGCGAGGGCCACCGCCGCGCGCACGACGTCGGCGGTGGCCAGTTTGGGTTTCGGGCCGCGGCGCGGGGGTGCCGAGACGCCCCAGAGCAGCTCGATCGCGCGCCGCGGGTCGCCGTCACCGTTCTCCTGCGTGCTCACGGCCGTCATTCTGCCCACCCGATTCCCGTACAACGTACAGAGTTGTGCTAACCTCTTTCTTCGTACACTGTACAGAGTTAGAGGGGCGGGATGACTCCGCACATGCACACCGAGCAGATCCACGCCGAGGGACTTCGCAAGCGCTACGGCGACGCGTACGCCCTCGATGGCTTCGACCTCTCCGTCCCCGCAGGCACCCTGTGCGGCCTGCTGGGCCCCAACGGCGCAGGCAAGACGACGGCGGTCCGCGTGCTGTCGACGCTGCTGCGCCACGACGGCGGCGTCGCCCGGGTGGCCGGGTTCGACGTCGACGCTGAATCAGCGAAAGTGCGGGCTTCGATCGGGCTGGTGGGGCAGCAGGCCGCCGTCGACGAGATCCTGTCCGGGCGGCAGAACCTGATCCTCTTCGGACGGCTGCACCACCTGGGCCGCCGGGAGGCCACCCGCCGCGCGGACGACCTGCTCGAACGGTTCGGCCTGGCCGAGACCGGGCCGAAGCCGGTGTCGGCCTACTCGGGCGGGATGCGGCGGCGGCTGGACCTGGCCGCCTCGCTCCTGGCGGCCCCGCGGGTGCTGTTCCTCGACGAGCCGACGACCGGGCTGGACCCGCGCAGCCGCAACGAGGTCTGGCGGGCGGTGCGGTCGCTGGTCGCGGACGGGACGACGGTGCTGCTCACCACGCAGTACCTGGAGGAAGCCGACCAGCTGGCCGACCGGATCTCCCTCGTCGAGCACGGCCGGGTGATCGCCGAGGGCACCCCGGCCGAGCTGAAGGGTTCGCTCGGGGCGACCCGGATCGAGCTGGTGCTCACCGATCCGGACGCCGTCGGCGCGGCGGCGGGCCTGCTCGCCCGGGTCACCGGGGCCGAACCGGTCACCGAGGAGCTGCGGGTGAGCGCGGCCGCGCCGGACGAGGCGTCGGTGCTCACCGACGTCGTGCGCGAGCTGGGCGCGGCCGGGCTGGCCGTGGCCGACGTCGCGCTGCGGCGCCCGACGCTCGACGAAGTGTTCCTGCAGCTGACCGGCCAGCCGGAGGTGGCGCGGTGAGGTGGGCGATCGAAGACGGGTGGACGCTGACCCAGCGCTACCTGGCGCAGCTGGCCCGGCGCCCGGCCCGGCTGGCCACGGTGGTGGCGTTCCCGATCCTGATGGTGCTGATCTTCGCCTACCTGCTCGGCGGCGGGATGAGCGTGCCCGGCGGCGGCTCCTACCGGGAGTTCCTGATGCCGGGGATGTTCGCGATGACGATGGCGTTCGGGCTGTCGGGGACGATGATCGCGGTGCTGGACGACGCGGCCAAGGGCGTCACCGACCGGTTCCGGTCGCTGCCGATGGCCCCGTCGGCGGTGCTCACCGGCCGGGTCGCGGCCGACCTGGTGAACGCGGTGCTCGCCTTGGCGGTGCTGCTGGGCTGCGGGTACGCCGTGGGCTGGCGGCCGCACGGGAGCCTCGGCGAGACCCTGGCCGCGCTCGGCCTGCTGCTCCTGCTGCGGACGGCGCTGGTGTGGGCGGGGATCTACCTGGGGCTGCTGACGTCGGACCCGTCGATGGTGACGCTCGCGCAGACGCTGGAGTTCCCGTTCGGGTTCCTCTCCAGCGCGTTCGTGTCGCCCGCGACGATGCCGGCGTGGCTGGGAACCGTGGCGGAGTGGAACCCGTTGTCCTCCACGGTGACCGCGGCGCGAGTGCTGTTCGGCAACCCGGGTGCGGCCGGCACGTCCTGGGTGAGCTCGCACGCGGTGCCGATGGCGGTGGTCTGGCCGCTGGTGCTGCTGGCGGTGTTCGTACCGTTGTCGGTGCGCCGATACGGGAGGCTGGGGAACTGAACGTCCATTTCGAACCGGGCGAACCACCACGGGCGGGCCGCCTGGTGGTCGAGGGCCGTGAGCTGTCCATTGCGGACGGTCTGCCGGAGCTGCTGGGCGGGGCCGACGCGTTCTGGGCATCGGCGGCGCAGGCGGCGTTGCGGCTGGTGGCCGCGGGCCGGCTGCTGCCGGGGGTCACCGCGGCCGGGCACGACGCCTGGCGCGTCGGGCCGCTGGAGCCGGCGGAAGCCGCGTGGCTGCGGGACCTCGCGGCGGCGATGCCACCGGACGAGCGTGCGCCGGGGCCGCTGCTGCGGGCGTTCCTCGACGCCGTCGCCGACACGCTGCCCCGCACCCCCGCCGCGGCGAAGGCGGCCGGGACGCGGCTGTTCGCCGCCGTCGCACCGCAGCGTGCGGAGGCCCTGCGCGACTGGGCCGGCGAGCTGGCCGCCGGCCTGGACTCGGGGATCCGGGTGTCGCTGCGGATCGAGGCACCCGACGGGTTCGGCTCCGGCCGGTTCCACGCCGTGGTCCAGGTGCACAGCCTCGCCGATCCCGGGCAGGTCGCCGACGCGGCGCGGCTGTGGGAGACCGGGCGGTTCGGGCCGCGGGCCCGCATCGACGTCCTGCTGGCGCTGCGGCGGGGTGCGCAGGTGTGGCCGGCGCTCGGTCCGCTGCTGACCTCGGCGGTGCCGGACGGGCTGGAGCTGGGCGGGGACGACGTCACCGAGCTGCTCGCGGCCGCGGCGCCGCGGCTGGCGGCGGCCGGGATCGACGTGCACTGGCCGGCCGAGCTGGCGGGGTCGCTGACCGCGCGGGCCGTCGTGCGCGCCGGGGACGCCCCGGGTGATCTGCCGTCCTTCTTCGGCGGCGGGCGCGCACTGGCGTTCGACTGGCAGCTCGCCCTGGGCGGTGAGGTGCTGACGGAGGCGGAACTGGACGTGCTCGCCGAAGCACGCCGTCCGGTGGTGCGGCTGCGGGACCGGTGGGTGCTGGTCGACCCGGCTTTGGCGGCGAAGGCACGGGAGCGGGCGCTGAAGCCGCTGACCCCGGTCGATGCCCTGGGTGCGGTGCTGTCCGGGACCACGGAGGTCGACGGCGAGGCGGTCGAGGTCGTCACCGACGGCTGGCTGGCCCAGCTGCGGGAGCGGCTCGCGCAGCCACCGGAGCCGCCGGCCCCGCCGGCCGGGCTGGCCGCGACGCTGCGGGACTACCAGCTGCGCGGCCTGCAGTGGCTGGCCACGGTCACCGGGCTCGGGCTCGGCGGGTGCCTCGCCGACGACATGGGCCTCGGCAAGACGGTCACGCTGATCGCGCTGCACCTGCACCGGGCGGCGGGGCCGACCTTGGTGGTGTGCCCGGCTTCGCTGCTGGGCAACTGGGAACGCGAGATCCGCCGGTTCGCCCCCGGCGTGCCGGTGCGGCGCTTCCACGGCAGTGCCCGGTCCCTCGAGGAGCTCGACGGGTTCGTCCTGACCACCTACGGCACGCTGCGCACCGATCCGGCGCCGCTGGCCGGGGTGCGGTGGGGGCTGCTGGTCGCCGACGAGGCCCAGCACGTGAAGAACCACCGCTCGGGCACGGCCAAGGCGCTGCGGCTGGTGCCCGCGGCGGCGCGGGTGGCGCTGACCGGGACGCCGGTGGAGAACACGCTCTCGGAGCTGTGGGCGATCCTCGACTGGACCGCGCCCGGCCTGCTGGGCTCGCTGAGCGAGTTCCGGACGCGCTGGGCGAAGCCGATCGAGGCGGGCGACCCGGACGCGGCCCAGCGGCTCGCGTGGTTGCTGCGGCCGTTCCTGCTGCGGCGTCGCAAGTCCGACCCCGGGATCGCGCCCGAGCTGCCGGCGAAGACCGAGACCGACCGGCCGGTGGCGCTCAGCGCGGACCAGGTGGCGCTGTACGAGGCGGTCGTGCGGGAGATGATGGCCGAGATCGCCGCCAGCGACGGCATCGCCCGGCGCGGCCGGATCGTCAAGCTGCTGACCGCGCTCAAGCAGATCTGCAACCACCCGGCGCAGTACCTCAAGGCGCCGTCCCTGCACGAGGGCGGCGGCCGGTCGGGCAAGGTGGAGCTGCTCGACGAGCTGCTGGAGACGATCCTCGCCGAGGACGGCGCGGTGCTGGTGTTCACCCAGTACGTCGCCATGGCCCGGCTGCTGGAGAAGCACCTGGCCGGACGCGGCATCGCGACGCAGCTGCTGCACGGCGGGACGCCGGTGGCGCGGCGCGAGGAGCTGGTGGCGCGGTTCCAGAACGGCGAGGTGCCGGTGTTCCTGCTGTCGCTGAAGGCGGCGGGCACCGGTCTGAACCTGACGCGCGCCGACCACGTCGTGCACTTCGACCGCTGGTGGAACCCGGCGGTGGAGGACCAGGCGACCGACCGGGCGTACCGGATCGGGCAGACCCGGCCGGTCCAGGTGCACCGGCTCGTCGCCGAAGGCACGGTCGAGGACCGGATCGCGGCGATGCTGCGGGAGAAGCGGGCACTGGCCGAGGCCGTGCTGGCCGGCGGCGAGGCGGCGTTGACGGAACTGTCGGACACCGAGCTGGCGGAGCTCGTCGAACTGAGGAGCGGCGGATGAGTGACGACCGGGTACGCGGCTTTCCCGCGTTCGGCGCGGCCGGGCACCTGGCCCGTTCGTGGTGGGGCCGGGCGTGGGTGCGCGCGATGGAGGACACCGCGCTGGACCTGCGTCAGCTGAAGAAGGGCCGCAAGTACGCCGCGGCGGGGCTGGTCGGCCCGATCACGGTCAGCCCGGGCCGGATCGCGGCGGTGGTCGAGGACGCCGACGGCGGCCCGTACCGGACGCAGCTGTCGCTGGCGGAGCTGTCCGGACCGGACTGGACGCGGTTCCTCGACCGCGTCGCCTCCCGCTCCGGGCACCTGGCGGCCCTGCTGGACCGCGACATGCCACCCGACCTGGTCGAGGCGGCCGGCGTCGACCTGCTGCCGGGGATCGGCGACCTCGACCCCGAATGCGACTGCCCGGGCTGGGAGCTGCCGTGCCGGCACGCCGCGGCGTTGTCGTTCCAGGCGTCGTGGCTGCTGGACGCGGACCCGTTCCTGTTGCTGCTGATGCGCGGCAAGGGGGAGCGGGAGATCCGCGAGGAGCTGGAGAGCCGCACCGCGCCGGTACCGCGCGAGGAGCCGGCGGCGGACCGGGTTCCGGGTGAGCTGCCCGACCTGGCCGGGTTCCGGCCGTCGGGGGCCCCGTCGATCCCGGCGGCACCGGGCGTGCCGGCCGAGGCGTTCGCGCTGCTGGCCGCCAACGCCGCCGGACAGGCCCGTGCGGTGCTGGCGGGACGGCCGTGGCCGGGACGGCGCCAGGATGCGGTCCGGCTGGCCGCGGAGTTTCCGGCGGTCGCCGACCGGCTGGGTGCGGGTGCGGACTTCGCGCGGGCGGTGGCGGCGTGGAGTTACGGCGGGCCGGACGGGCTGGAGGTGCTGGAGTCGCCGTGGACCCCGCCGAAAGCGGTGGTGGCGGCCGCGCGGGCGGCGCTGGGGGAGCCGGCTGCGGTGTTCGAGCGGAACCACTGCACGGTCGGGGCGGTGCAGCTGAGGCTGGACCGCCGGGGCCGGTGGCACCCCTACCGGCTCGAAGGCGAGGTGTGGTGGCCCGCGGGGACGCCGGAGAACGATCCGGCGCTGCTGGTGGGCTGACCAGCTCCGGACGCCGGGCCCGGCGGTGGTGGCACCTGGCGCCTCCGGCGCGCTCGTTGCGGCAGCCTGCCGGATGTCCGGCAGCCGGTGCGGCCGGGCGGTCGCACCGATTTCGCACCGCCGGGTAGAAATCCGCCCCTTTGCCCGGTATCCAGCGCGGTACTCGTTGTCTCCTGTCCCCCGACGGCGGGTTCCGCCGGGCCACTGGGGGTGCGGGCGCGCGGGTTCCTCCCGCGCGCCCGCCCGGTTTACGCCGGTGACCGAAACACCCGCTGTCGAAGCTGGAGGGGGCTCCAGCCACGGGGTCCCCTCCAGCGTCAGGCTGTCGCCTGCAGCGCGTAGTCCTTGATCTGCATCGAGTCGTGCAGGCGCACGCCGCCGGCGTTGAGCTTCGCGATCGCCCGCGTCATCCCGGCCGGCAGCGCCGAGACCAGCCGGCCACCGCGGGCCAGCGCCCACACCCCGGCACGCGTGGCCGGGATGAGGCTTCGTGCCGCGCCGACGGCGAAGGCCCGGCTGCGGCGCACCAGCTCGCCCATCTCGCGCTCGTAGGCGGCGAAAGCACGCTCGTGATCGCCGCCGGCCGCGGCCAGCTCGCCGGCCAGGACGTACGCGCCGAGCACCGCGAGGCTCGTGCTGCCCCCGACGGCCGGGCCGGGGCAGTAGCCGGCGTCGCCGACGAGCGTGACGCGCCCGCGTGACCACGTGTCCAGCCGCAGCTGGGTGATCGAGTCGAAGTAGAACGGTCCCGGCCCGTCCAGCTCCGCCAGCCAGCCGTCGACCTGCGGGTGCATCCCGGAGAACGCTGCCCGGAGCAGCTGCTGCTGACGCGGGACGTCCCGGTGGTGGTAGTCGAGCTGCTCGTCGCGGCGGAACAGGAACACCGCCCGCGCCTCGGACATGTGCCGGGCGCGGTAGATGGCCGTGGTGCGGCCGGGGCCGAGGTGCATGACGGTCTCGCCGTCGAGGCCGAGGGGGTCCGGCAGGGACAGGACGGCCAGGTACGCCCCGATGAACTTCGTGAGCCCGGCCTCCTCGCCGAACACCAGGCGCCGCACGTTCGAGTGCAGCCCGTCGGCTCCGACGACGACGTCGAAGCGGCGCGGCGCGGCCTGTTCGAAGGTGACTTCGCCGTCGGGGGAGATGGCGGTGATCGAGTCGCCGAAGAGGTACTCGACGTCGTCGCGGCCGGCGTCGTGGTAGATCTCGCCGAGGTCGTCGCGCATGACCTCGACGTGCCGGTCGGACGTGGCGTGGTAGATCTTCGCCAGGTCGATCCGCACGGGCCGTCGTGCGCCCTCCCGGTGGAGCGTCAGCCGGGTCGTGCCGGTGGCGAGAGCCTCGACGCGGGGCAGCACGCCCATCTTTTCGGTGATGTCCATGGCCGGCCGGAACAGGTCGACGGCGTGGCCGCCGGTCTTGCGCAGCGCCGGTGCGCGCTCGACGACGGTGACGTCGAAGCCGTGCCGGGTGAGCCAGTACGCCAGCACCGGGCCGGCGATGCCGGCGCCGGAGACGAGGATCCGCACGAGTACCTCCCTGACTTAACGGTAGGTAAGTTGTACCACGGCAGCTTACCTACCGTTAAGTCAGTTATGCTGGGTCCGTGCCGAAGCCCTCCGACACCAAGCAGCGCATCCTTGACGTCGCCCGCGACCTGTTCACCAGGCACGGCGTGCAGCGCACCAGCCTGCAGGACATCGCCGACCGGCTCGGCATCACCAAACCCGCGCTCTACTACCACTTCCCGTCCCGCGACGACCTGGTCCGCAGCATCGTCCAGCCGATGCTCGACGACGGCGAGAAGTTCCTCCTCGACCAGGAAGCCCGCGGCGACGCGCCGGTCCGGGAACTGATCGAAGGCTTCTTCGACTTCAACTACCGGCACCGCGCCGACGTCGTCATGCTGCTGGCCGAACTGCCGACCCTGGCCGACCTCGGGCTCATCGACCGCGTCCTGGGCTGGCGGACCCGGCTCACCGAGCTGATCTGCGGCCCGGCACCGACCCTCGAACAGCAGGCCAGGGCCATCCTGGCACTGGGCGGCCTGCAGGACGTCTGCATGCAGTTCCCCGACGTCCCCCTCGCCGACCTCAAGGCCGCCGCGGTCGCCGGCGCCCTCGACGCCCTCGGCCGCTAGCGCCGGTTCCGGGCAGAACTTTTCCAGAATCAGTGCGCTTCGGGTGTCGAGAACGTCGCGACGGCTCCGTCCCAGGCACATCAGCGGCCAGGACGGCCGCACCGGAGAAGGAGAGACCGTGCTGCCGAACGAGATCACCGAAGTCCTGAACCGCCCGCTCAGCCAGGAACTCCTGGCCCGCGATCTCACCCGCCTGGCCTACGTCGCCAGGGACGGCACCCCGCGCAGCGTGCCGATCGCGTTCACCTTCACCGGCTCGGAGATCGTCATGTGCACGACGAAGAACGCCCCGAAGCTGGCCGCCCTGCGCGCGAACCCGGCGGTCGCCCTGACCATCGACACCGAGGTGCACCCGCCCAAGATCCTGCTCGTCCGCGGCCGGGCCGAGCTCGACGTCGTCGACGGCATCCCGGAGGAGTACCTCCTGATGAACGGCAGCTACGAGATGACGGCCGAGCAGCGGGTCGAGTGGGAGGCGGAGGTGCGGTCGCTCTACGACGGCATGGTCCGGATCGTCGTGACCCCGACGTGGGCGAAGCTGATCGACTTCGAGACGACCCTGCCGAGCGCGGTCGAGGAGCTGGTCCGGCAGCGGGCCGAACGCCAGGCCGCCTGAGAACCGTACCCACCCTGCAGACCAAGGAGACCAAGATGCCCAAGTACCTGCTGCTCAAGCACTACCGCGGCGCGCCCGCCGCGGTCAACGACGTCCCGATGGACCAGTGGACACCGGAGGAGGTTTCGGCCCACGTGCGGTACATGGAGGACTTCGGCGCCCGGCTCGAGAGCACCGGCGAATTCGTCGAACACCGGGCGCTCTCCCAGGAAGGCACCTTCGTCCGCTACGGCGGCGAGGGCCGGCCGCCGGTCACCGACGGCCCGTTCGCGGAGACCAAGGACCTGATCGCCGGCTGGACGATCATCGACGTCGAGACCTACGAGCGGGCGCTCGAGCTGGCCGCCGAGCTGTCCGCGGCGCCGGGCGCGGGCGGGAAGCCGATCCACGAGTGGCTCGAAGTACGCCCGTTCCTGACCGCGCCCCCGACCATCACGGAGTGACGCACGGTGGACGAAGCGCAGCTGCGGATCCTCACCCCCGCCGTGACCAGCGTCCTCGTCCGGCGCGGAGCGGACTTCGCGACGGCCGAGGACGCCGTTCAGGACGCCCTGGTCGAAGCCGTGCGGGTGTGGCCGGACGATCCACCCCGGGATGCCAAGGGCTGGCTGGTCACCGTGGCGTGGCGCAAGTTCCTCGACGTCACCCGGGCCGAGACCGCCCGGCGGGACCGCGAGGTCCGCGTCGAGAGCGAGCCCGAGCCCGGCCCGGCCGCGGCGGGGGACGACACGCTCCAGCTGTACTTCCTGTGCGCGCACCCGTCCCTGACCCCGGCCGCGGCCGTCGCCCTCACGCTCCGCGCGGTCGGCGGGCTGACCACGCGGCAGATCGCGCAGGCCTACCTCGTGCCGGAAGCGACCATGGCCCAGCGCATCAGCCGGGCCAAGCGCACCGTCTCGGGCGTCCGGTTCACCCGGCACGGTGACGTCGCCACCGTGCTGCGCGTGCTCTACCTCGTCTTCAACGAGGGCTATGGCGGCAATATCGATTTGGCCGCCGAAGCGATCCGGCTCACCCGCCGGCTGGCGGCCCAGACCCACCACGAAGAGGTCGCGGGCCTGCTGGCGCTCATGTTGCTCCACCACGCCCGGCGGCCGGCGCGGCACGAGCCCGACGGCAGGCTCGTGCCGCTCGCCGAGCAGGACCGCGGCCGGTGGGACACCCGCCTGATCGCCGAGGGTGTCGACGTGCTCCAAGCCGCGCTGGCCCGCGACCGCCTCGGCGAGTACCAGGCCCAGGCCGCCATCGCCGCGTTGCACGCCGACGCCCGGACCGCCGAGGAGACCGACTGGGTGCAGATCGTCGAGTGGTACGACGAACTGGTGCGGCTCACCGGCAGCCCGGTGGCCCGCCTCAACCGGGCCGTCGCGGTCGGCGAGGCCGACGGTCCACGGGCCGGCCTGAGCGCACTGGCGGAGCTCGATCCCACCCTGCCGCGCCACACCGCCGTCGCCGCCTACCTGCACGAGCGCGACGGTGACCCGGTGACCGCGGCGCGGCTCTACGCCGAAGCGGCCCGATCCGCGGCCAGCCTTCCCGAACGGGAGCACCTCACACGGCAGGCGGCCCGGCTCAACACACAACTGCACCGCTGATGCCGGCGTCCGGCGCAGACGGTTTCCGGACGCCACCGCATCAGCGCACCGCGGCGCGCTCGATGATCGCTCCCGTGTCGACCCCGGCCGGGAGCGTGCCGAACGCGATGCCCCAGTCGCCGCCGAAGCGGGATGCGCAGAACGCGTCGGCGACCGCCGGGTGACCGTGGCGGACCAGCAGCGACCCCTGCAGCACCAGCGCCATGGCCTCGACCAGCCGCCGCGCGCGGTACTCGATGCCGTCGAGGTCGGTGAGCTCCTTGCGGACGCGGTCCACGGCGTCGTCCAGCCGGGCGTCACCGCCGGCAGCCTGCTCGACCTCGGCGAAGAACGCCGCGACCGACTCCGGCTGCTTGCCCATCGCCCGCAACGCGTCCAGCGCCGCGACGTTGCCCGAGCCCTCCCAGATCGACGACAGCGGCGCCTCCCGGTACAGCCGCGGCATCCCCGACTCCTCGACGTACCCGTTGCCACCGAAGCACTCCAGGGCCTCGGCCGCGTGCACCGGCGCCCGCTTGCACACCCAGTACTTCGACACCGCGAGCCCCAGCCGCCGGAACGCCTGCTCCTGCGCGTCGTCCCGCCGGTCGCCCGCCGCCGCCAGCCGCATCGCCACCGTCGTCGCCGCTTCGGATTCCACGACCAGGTCGGCCAGGACGTTCGCCATCAGGGGCTGGTCCACCAGCGCCCTGCCGAACGCGCGCCGGTGCGTGGCGTGGTGCACCGCGCGGACCGCACCCAGCCGCATGCCCGACGCGCTGCCCAGCGTGCAGTCCAGCCGGGTGTTGTTGACCATCTCGATGATCGTGCGGACCCCGCGGCCCTCCTCGCCGACCAGCCAGCCCACGGCGTTGTCGTACTCGATCTCCGACGACGCGTTCGACCGGTTGCCGAGCTTGTCCTTCAGCCGCTGCAGGAGGATCCGGTTGCGCGAGCCGTCCGGCAGGACACGGGGGAGCAGGAAGCACGACAGCCCGCCCGGCGCCTGCGCCAGCGTCAGGAACAGGTCGCACATCGGCGCCGAGGTGAACCACTTGTGCCCGACCAGGGTGTAGCTGCCGTCCGCGGCCGGGGTCGCGGACGTGGTGTTCGCCCGGACGTCCGAGCCGCCCTGCTTCTCGGTCATCGACATGCCCGCGAGCAGGCCGCGCTTGGCGGTCGGTTCCCGCAGCCCGAAGTCGTACTCGGTCGCCGCGAGCAGCGGCTCGTACCGCGCCGCCAGCTCCGGGTTCGCCCGCAGCGCCGGAACCGCCGCGTACGTCATGGAAATCGGGCAGCTGTGCCCGGCTTCGACCTGCCCCCAGACGTAGAACTTCGCCGCCCGGGCCGCGTGCGCGCCCTCGCGCGGGTCCCGCCACGGCGTGCCGTGCAGGCCGTGCGCCGTCGCGGCCCGCATCAGGTCGTGCCAGTGCGGGTGGAACTCGACCTCGTCGATCCGGTTCCCGTACCGGTCGTGGGTACGCAGCACCGGCTCGTTCTCGTTGACCAGCCGGCCCCACTCCTGGGCCTGCTCGGTCCCGGCCAGCCGGCCCAGCTCGTGCAGCTGCGCCGCCGCCCAGCCCGCGCCGGCCCGCTCGAGCCCGGCCAGCAGCGCCGGGTCGTCGGCGACGTCGTGGCCCGCGAGCGGCGGAACCTGGTTGGTGACCTCATGCGTGGCGGGCATCGGAACCTCCTAGAGCGCGAAGGATGAACGTGCGGAGCTCGGCGACGTCACCGGCGTTTCCGCTGGTCAACGGCCCGATCAGGACTTCCGCAGCGGCACCGACCAGCGCCGCGGCGGTGAGCCGGCCGTCCTGGGGCGGCAGCACGCCGTCCCGGACCCCGGCGGCGACGTGTTCGGCGATGACCTCGGTGTAGGCCCGCCGGAACTCCAGCCGCTCGGCGTCGATGAGCGCGTCGACCGGCTCGATGAGCAGGGCATACGCCTGCTTCGGCGCTTTGAGGGCCCGCTGGGCGAAGGTGTCGACCGCGGCCAGGACCCGCTCGGCCGGCTCGCCCGCCGCGGCCGACGCCGCCCGGACCGCTTCGACCTCCCGCGTCACCACCTGCCGGAAGACGTGCACGACCAGCTCGGCCTTGGTGGGGAAGTGCTGGTACACGCTGCCGACCGCGACCCCGGCCCGGTCGGCGACCGCGGCGACCGAGCAGCCGCGGTAGCCGTGTTCGGCCAGCTGCCGCGTCGCCGCGGCGACGATCAGGTCGCGCTGGGCATCGAGGCGTTCCTGCACCTTCGGGGTGCGGCGGTAGGGCACGTCAAGAAGTGAAGCACCGATTCATTGCTTCAGTCAAGGCTCGAGCAGCCGCTTCGCGCCCCGCACCTCGGCTTCGACGTCGGCTCGCAACCTGCACGTCGACCCGGCGGCCCGGAGTCAGCGTCATCCGGGAAACGATCTTCGGCCCCGGCCCCAGCCCGGGCAGCGCCGAGCGGAACCGGAACTCGGTGACCTCACCCTCGGAAGCCGCCGTCCTCGAGGCCGCCGTGCACGACAACCTCGCGCGCCTGACCGCCCGCCTCCCCGACGACCCCCGCGAAGCCCTGCGCGCCCTCGCCGACGTCGTCTGGGCCTTCATGACCGCCGACCGCGACCTCATCCGCCTGATGATCCGCGAGTTCACCGGCTTCCCCGAGCTGTTCGAGCGGATGTGGCAGGGCGTCGTGGCCACCGTCTACCACCGCGGCACCGAGTGGATCACCACCCTGCGGGACCAGGGGAGAGCGGCGGTGACCGACCCGGAAGCCACCGCCGCGTTCCTCGCCGCCTGGCTCGACTCCTCCGTCGCCGCCCTGCGGCTCACCTGATCACCCACCCCGCTTCACCAGCGCCACCAGATACCGGCACGGCACCGAGCCCGGGTTCGCGAACACGCAGTCCGCGGCCGGCCCCAGCTGCAGGCAGTCCCCGGCGGCCAGCTCGTGCACCTGCGCACCCTCGTGGAACCGCAGCCGCCCCGCCAGCACCCAGATCTGCTGGTGCAGGAACGCATACGTCCCCGACGCCAACGGCACCTCCACCCCCGGCGGGAGCTCCACCTCCACCAGCTCCAGCGGACGGCCGGCCGCGGGGGAGACCGACCGCCGCCGGTACCCCGTCCCCGGGTCCACCCACACCGGCTGCTCCGCCGCCCGCACCAGCCGTCGCTCGTCACCCTCGGCCCGCGCGATCAGCTCCGACAACGTCAGGCCCAGTGCCGCCGACAGCTTCGCCAGCAACGCCGCCGTCGGCTGCACGTCACCCCGCTCGATCTTGCCGATCATCGCCCGCGACACCCCCGACCGATCGGCGAGCGCCGCGGCCGAGAGGCCTTGCGACGTCCGGGCGGCGTGCACCGTCGCGGCCAGGCGGGCAGTCAGGGGATCGGTCATAACGTTGGATACTATACGACTCAATCCGGCTACCATATGAGCCATGATGATTCGAGACGCCACCACCCACGACGCCGCCGCCTGCGCCACCCTCTACGCGCCCTACGTCACCGACACCGCCGTCTCCTTCGAAACCGAGCCACCGGACGCCACCGAAATGGCCCGCCGCATCGACGCCGCCCACGCCTGGCTCGTCCTCGAAGACCACGGACGCGTCGCCGGCTACGCCTACGCCACCCGCTTCGCCGAACGCGCCGCCTACCGCTGGTCCTGCGAGACGAGCATCTACCTCGAACAAGGCCGCCGCCGCACCGGCGCCGGACGCGCCCTCTACGAAGCCCTGTTCGAACGGCTGCGCGAACGCGGCTTCTGCCGCGCCTTCGCCGGCATGACCCTGCCGAACGACGCCAGCGCCGGCCTGCACCGCGCTCTCGGGTTCGAGCCCGCGGGCGTCTACCGCCGGGTCGGCTGGAAACACGGCGCCTGGCGTGACGTCGCCTGGGTCCAGAAAGACCTTCGCGCAACCAACGGTTGCACATCCGTGCCCGGCGAGCTAACGTGACACGCAACCAAACGTTGCAATAGGAGTCCCCATGGAACACGGCACCCTCGAACGGGAAATCCACATCCACGCCACCCCCGAAGTCGTCTTCGACGTCGTCAGCAGCCCCCAGCACCTCCGTGAATGGTGGCCCGACGAAGCCGAATACCCCGTCGAACCCGGGGGAGCGGGCCGCATCGGCTTCGGCGGCTCCTGGGTCCAGTTCACCGTCGTCGACGCCATCCCGCCGAAACACTTCTCCTTCCGCTGGACCCACGCCGAAGGGGAGACCGCCGCCCCGGGCAACTCGTTCCTCGTCGTCTTCGAACTCGAACCCGACGGCACCGGCACCCGCCTCCGGATGACCGAAACCGGCTTCCGCGAACGCGGCTGGGACGAAGCCAAGATCGCCGCCGAATACACCGACCACGTCTCCGGCTGGGACCACTTCCTGCCCCGCCTGCCCGCCTACGCCGCCAAAGTCGGAGCCACCCCGTGACCACCGCCGTCGACGACGACCTCTGGTCGGCCATCGGCGACCCCACCCGCCGCCGCCTGCTCGAACTGCTGCTCAACCAGGGGAGCGCCACCGCGACCAGCCTCAGCGAACACCTCCCGGTGACCCGCCAAGCCGTCGCCAAGCACCTCACCGTCCTCGACCGCGCCGGCCTCGTCCACGCCCACAACGCCGGCCGCGAAAAACAGTTCCGGGTCGACGAAACCCAGCTCGCCCGCGCCGTCGCCCAGCTCACCGAAGTCGGCAACGCCTGGGACGCCCGGCTCCGCCGCATCAAGCACATCGCCGAAACCATCGAGAAGACCATCGAAAGGAACCCGTAGAACATGGACATCCTGCACCGCATCGGCGTCAAGAACGGCACGCCGGAGCAGGTCTACCACGCCCTCACCACCATCGACGGCCTCGCCGGCTGGTGGACCGAAAAGACCGAAGGGGAGACCGGCACCGGCGGCGTGATCGCGTTCCGCTTCATCCCCGGCGGCTTCGACATGAAGGTCACCGAACTCGACCCCGGCCGGCTCGTCCGCTGGGAGGTCGTCGACGGCCCGCCGGAGTGGATCGGCACGACGATCCGCTGGGACATCGAGCAACGCGACGACCACACGATCGTCCTGTTCAAGCACGAAGGCTGGCGCGAGGCCGCCGAGTTCATGCACCACTGCAGCACGAAGTGGGCGATCTACCTGATGAGCCTCAAGCAGCTCGTGGAGACCGGGGAAGGCGCCCCGGCGCCGCGGGACGTCATGATCAGCGACTGGCACTGACGTTACTTGACATAATGTACATTATCGGCACTTGACGACACGCTGGGCGAAGGCCGGGAGGGGTCGAGAACCCGGGGTTGGGCCGCCGGGTTTCGCGAGAGGGTTCCGCTTCGCCAGGACAGCTCCTGTGAGCGTTTCGGCAGCCGCCCAGTTCGGCCAGTGGGTCAACGTGAGCCCTGGGGTCCGAGAGCATCCCCTGAGGGGCATGAACTCGAGGTCCGGCCACCCGACCTCAAAACGTCACGGTGACGAAACTGACTGAGTCTGACGGACCGAAGCCGCCGCACGACACAGTTGGCGACGCCCGATTCTCGTACCGCAGGCCTCCCTGGCCGCCTGCCGGCTCTCTGCATGCGCCCGCGTCGAACATGTGTACGCATGCCTCGGCAACGCGCTCGAAGGGCACTCAAGGGCCGGCGACGGCCTTTGGAGAGTTCCGTGTCCCCCGGAGAGTGGCTCCTGGGGCACACCCGTGTTTCATGCATAATTGCCATTATGCATGAAACACGGGGTCCGGACGCGGAAACTGTCGGTGGCGTGCGGTACAAGATCCACATGAAGGTTTACGAGGCCCAGCAAGCCTTCTTCGCCGCCCGTCGTCCCCGCAAGGACTCCCCGCACACCACCGATGCCTACCGCCGGGATCTCGCCGGCATCACCACTCTCCTGGTTTCGGAGCTCGGCCGCCCGGCCGAGGACCTGGAGGTCGCCGACCTCACCGGGCCGGCGCTGCGGTCGGCGTTCGGCGTGTTCGCGGACGGCCACGCGAAGAGCTCGGTGCTGCGGGCGTGGTCGACGTGGAACCAGTTCCTCACGTTCTGCGTGGCCGACGGGCTGTTGTCCGGCAACCCGATGGGTGCCGTGGCGCGGCCGCGGACGCCGGCGTTGACGCCGAAGCCGTTGCGGGGTGAGGAGACTCCGGAGCAGCTGCTGTCGGCGGCGGCCGCGGGGTCGCGGCGTGCGCGGGATCCGTGGCCGGAGCGGGACGTGCTGGTGATCGCGCTGGGGCTGGTGGCGGGGTTGCGGGCGGCGGAGATGCGGGCGCTGACGTCGCGGTCGCTGGTGGGGCGGGCCGGTGAGCTGCGGTTGCACGTGAAGGGCAAGGGCAGCCGGGATCGGTCGATTCCGGTGCAGCCGGTGCTGGCGGAGCTGATCGAGCGGTACCGGGAGTCGTGCCGGGTGCGGTTCCCGAACGTGCGGTTCTCCCCTGGTTCGCCGTTGCTGCTGGATCGGGCGGGTGATCCGATCGGGCGGGGTGCGCTGGAGTACCTGGTGAAGTCGTGTTACCGGGGTGCGGGGCTGCACGATCGGGTGCCGGTGGGGGCGAATCTGCACGCGTTGCGGCACACGTTCGCGACGCGGCTGGCGGAGGACGGGGCGACGGCGTCGGAGATCATGGCGTTGCTGGGGCACGCGAGTTTGGCGACGAGCCAGAATTACATCGAGGCGACGGGCCGGGAGCAGCGTGCGGCGGCGGCGAGCAACCGGACGTACCGGGCGCTGGACACCCTCGGCTGAGTACCGCGGCGGTCAGCGGAGTTGTTCGAGGTCTTTGGCCGCGCGGGCGATCTCCTGGGCCAGTGTGCGGAGTTCGCGGGCGTCGGCGCCGTCGTCGGCTGCGGTGACGATGTCTTCGGCGGCGCAGCGGAGCTGGAAGAGGCGGTCCTGGAGGGCGGCGATCTCGGTGTCGGAGAGGACGACGGCGTCTTCGGGGAGTCCGCTGCGTTGCAGGGCGGTGCGGCGTTCGTAGGCGCGTTGGCGGCAGGATTGGCCGCAGTAGCGGCGGCGGCGGCCGACGTTACCGCCTTCGGGGAGGCGTCGTCCGCACCAGCCGCAGTGCTTGGGGGCGCCTCGGCGGGCCGGGGCGAGTTCGATGGTGGTCGGCTGGGTCAGTTCGGCGGCTTCCCTCACCCGGGAGACCCTAGCTGGCCATCGTTTGCTCATGCCGGGGTCATGGCGGAAGGGCACACTTGGGGGATGCACGCGTCGTTCCCGTACCTGGCCGATCCGACCCCTCGTGCGTTCGCGCACCGGGGGTGGCACCTCGACGAGCTCGACGGGCTCGAGAATTCGCTGCCGGCGTTCCGGCGGGCGTGTGAAGAGGGTTACCGGTACCTGGAGACGGATGTGCACGCGACGGCGGACGGGGTGGTCGTGGTGCACCACGATCCGGAGCTGGATCGGACGACGGACGGGTCGGGGCCGATCGCGGCGCAGACGTGGGCGCAGTTGAAGAACGTGAAGGTCGGGGGGAAGGCTCCGCTGTCGCGGCTGGAGGACGTGCTGGAGGAGCTGCCGGACGCGCGGTTCAACGTGGATGTGAAGGCCGATCGGGCGGTGGGGCCGTTCGTGGAGGTGCTGGAGCGGACGAAGGCGTTCGACCGGGTGGCGGGGGCGGCGTTTTCGGATGCGCGGCTGGTGCGGTTGCGGAAGCTGGCGGGGCCGAGGCTGGTGACGGCGATGGGGCCGCGGTCGGCGTTGGCGCTGTGGGCGCGGGGGAAGCTGCCGCTGCTCCCCCTGGGCCGGCTGGTGCTGGGGGCGATGGCTCAGGTGCCGGTGCGGCAGGGGGCGCTGCGGGTGGTGGACAAGGCGTTCCTGGCGATGGCGGGGCGGTCCGGGATCGAGGTGCACACGTGGACGATCGACGATCCGGTGGAGATGCGGATGCTGCTGGATCTGGGGGTGCACGGGATCGTGACGGACCGGCCGGATCTGCTGCGTGAGGTGCTGATCGAGCGGGGTGCGTGGCAGCGGTCCCAGGAGCCGTGAGCGTCAGCGGGGTGGTTTGCCGGTCCAGGCGGCGTCCCAGGTTTTGGGGCCGAGGAGGCCGCTGTCCTTGATGCCGTTGGCGCGTTGGAGGTCGAGGACGGCGGTGCGGGTCTTTTCGAGGTAGCAGCCGGTGCCGGTGAAGCCGTAGCCGAAGGCGTTCATGCGGAGCTGGAAGGTCTTGAGGGGGTCGGCGCAGTCGCCGTAGCGGTAGACGACGCCGGGCCAGGCGGGTTTGGGGCCGCCGGGGCCCGGGGGTGGTGCGGGGAGGCCACCGCCGCCGCCCATGTAGGCGGATTCGGCGTAGCTGGGGACGCGTTTGCTGCGGGCGTCGGCGTCGGCGGCGAGTTTGAGCATGCCGGCGCACTGCCAGGGTTGCCAGCCGCGCATGCGGTAGAGGTAGAGGGCGCGGTAGTCCTGTTCGGCGGGGGTGGCCTGGTCGGGGCGGCCTTGGCCGCCGACGCTGCGCCAGGTGGGCAGGTCGAACTGGTAGGCGCCGTAGTAGCCGTTGCCGGTGTTGGTGGCGTAGCGGCCGCTCGATTCGCACATGCGGAGTTTGGCCCAGGCGCTCGACGCGGGGTCCGCGGAGGCGGTGGCGGGGGTGGTCAGCTGCAGACCCATGGCGGCGAGGGCGGGGAGTACGAGTCTCGCCACGGTGCGTCGGCGGTTCTGGATCATGGGTGCACAGTAGGAGTGTGTCCCAGTGACCACAACAGACACGATGGGCTCCTCAGTCTCACCGGGAACACTGTTCACTTTTGCCGGCGAGACGCCGTGGCGGGCGGGCGCGGGGTCCGGCGGGGTGGTGGGTGATCACGAAGCGAACAAACCGGACACGGTTTGGGTGGTGTGGTGATCGGGGCCGGCCGCGTCCCCGTAGTCTCCGCGCTGACCTGGATGTTCCCGAGGTGAAGGAGCCGTGGATGACGCTGGCCGGGACGCGCTCGACCAAGCGCGAGCGCTGGGGCTGGTATTTCTACGACTGGGCGAATTCGCCGTTCTATTCGTCGACGACGACGGTGTTCGGCGCGCTGTCGATGAGCCCGATCGCGGCGGCGGACGCGAAGGCGAACTTCACCCTTAACGGGGACCGTGCGTGCCTGAACGCGGCGGGTGAGACGGACACGCTGCACAACTGCGACGTGACGTTGCTGGGGCTGCACTTCCCGGCCGGTTCGGTGTGGGGTTACCTGCTGTCGGTGGCGACGGTGGTGCAGGTGCTGGTGCTGCCGATCGCCGGTGCGGTGGCCGATCGCAGCCACAACAAGCGGCGGATCCTGGGTGCGTTCGCGTTTCTGGGTGCGGCGGCCGCGGCGGCGATGTTCTTCCTGACGGGTTCGGACTGGCAGCTGGGTGCGGCGTTGTTCATCGTGGCCAACATCGGCTACGGCGGTTCGCTGGTCGTCTACTACTCGTTCCTGGCCGACATCGGCGGGCCGGACGAGCGGGATGGCATTTCGGCGCGGGGCTGGGCGTTCGGGTACCTGGGTGGTGGGCTGGCGCTGGCGTTGCAGCTGGGGTTCTACCTGAAGCACGACCTGTTCGGGGTGGACCAGGACCTGGCGGTGCAGATCTGTTTCCTGACGTCGGGGTTGTGGTGGGCGGCGTTCACCTTCCCGGCGGTGCGGCGGCTCCCCCGCCGGCACGTGCCGGTCGATGTCGCGCCGGGGCGTTCGGTGCTGCGGGCGGGGTTCTCGGAGCTGCGGCAGACGCTGGTGGCGGCGAAGGCGTATCCGTTGACGCTGGCGTTCCTGGGCAGCTACCTGGTCTTCACCGATGGGATCAACACGGTGGTGACGGTGTCGGCGCAGTACGGCAAGGACGAGCTGGGGTTCGGCAACGAGGTGCTGATCGTCACGATCCTGGTGATCCAGTTCGTGGCGTACCTGGGTGGCACGCTGCACGGGCTGGTGGCGCGGCGGATCGGGGCGAAGCGGACGATCCTGGGCAGCCTGGTGGTGTGGATCGCGGTGCTGGGCGGGGCGTACTTCGTGCAGCCGAGGCAGATGCTGCAGTTCCTCGCGGTGGCGGTCGGGATCGGGCTGGTGCTGGGTGGGACGAACGCGCTGTCGCGGTCGTTGTTCAGCCAGATGATCCCGGCGGGCAAGGACGCGCAGTACTACTCGCTCTACGTCGTGGGTGAGCGTGGGACGTCGTGGCTGGGGCCGCTGGTGTTCGCCGGGGTCGGGCAGGCGACGGGGTCGTTCCGGCTGGCGATCATCGCGCTGGTGATCTTCTTCGCGGCCGGGTTGGTGCTGGTGTGGCTGGTGCCGGTGCGACGGGCGATCGTGGCGGCGGGCAACCGTCCGCCGGAGGTTCTGTGAGCACCGATAGGGTCGGGCGTCGTGACCTTGCTCAACGACGCCGCCGGCCCTGATCCCACCGATGCCCTGTCGTCGGTTCCCGCGGCCGGTTCGCGCCGCGGGACGCCGCCGGTGGGCAGGCTGAAGTTCTGCTACGGGCCGATGGACTGCGGGAAGTCGACCCTGGCGCTGCAGATCGACCACAACCACGCGCGGCAGGGCCGCCGGGGGCTGGTGCTGGTGCGCCACGACCGCTCGGGTGCGCCGCAGATCTCCAGCCGGATCGGGCTGACGCGGCAGGCGGTGGAGGTCGGTGAGGACACCGACGTGCGCGACCTGGTGCGGCAGGAGTGGGCGCGGGGGCAGCACGTGGACTACGTGGTGGTGGACGAGGCGCAGTTCCTCTCCCCCGGTCAGGTCGACCAGCTGGCGGAGCTGGCCGACGAGGTCGAGATCGACGTGTACTGCTTCGGGATCGCGACGGACTTCCGGAGCCGGTTGTTCCCGGGAGCCGCTCGTTTGTTCGAACTGGCGGACGAGCTGCAGCCGGTCCAGGTGGAGGTGTTGTGCTGGTGCGGGCTGGCCGGGCGCTTCAACGCACGGGTGGTCGAGGGCGAGGTCGTGCGCGAAGGCGATACCGTGGTGGTGGCAGATACCGAACAATCCGTAGTTGAAACTTCAGCTTCAGCACGATTTGAGGCCGAATTCGCTACTGTGCGTTATCAGGTATTGTGTCGCCGCCACTTTCGGGCGGGTGACCTGGGGCCGGTTACTGCTCATCACGGTCAGTTACGGTTGACCTGAGTGAGACGCGAGTAGCCCATCCGGGGGATATCAGCACTAAGAAGGCCGTATTGACGTCACGCCGGAGCGCGAAACGCCTCCTACTAGAGGAAGCTGATGCCGGCGGGTGACGCAGCTCATCGTGAGCAACGACATGGCAGCCCGGGAATCCTCCGGGGCCGTCGGTCGTTGCATAGGGTGAGCAACACCCTGGCTCCACCCCGGAGCTGACTGAAAGGACCCATCATGGCCGACCGTGTTCTTCGTGGAAGCCGGCTGGGAGCGGTCAGCTACGAGACCGACCGCAACCACGACCTCGCCCCACGCCGCACCGTGCGCTACGCCTGCCCGAAGAACCACGAGTTCGAGGTGCCGTTCTCCGACGACGCCGAGATCCCGACGGTCTGGGAGTGCCGCCTGCACGGCAGCGAATCGGAGATCGTCGATGGCGGGCAGCCCGAGCAGAAGAAGGTCAAGCCGCCGCGCACCCACTGGGACATGCTCCTCGAGCGGCGCACGATCCCGGAACTCGAGGACCTGCTGAACGAACGTCTCGCCGAGCTGAAGGGCCGCCGGACCTCCCGGTCGGCGTGACCCTGTCGCCCTCGGCCTCGTAGCCAAGCTCCCACCACAACGGAAAGGCCCCCGCGACCTCCCCCCGCGGGGGCCTTTCACTTACCCGAAGCGTCGGCCCGCGTACCCAGGGAGCCGGCCCGCGTACCCAGAAGGTCGGCCAGGCAACCGACCCCGTGGGTACGCGGGCCGACCGTCCAGGTACGCGGGCCGGCCCTGCCGGTACGTGCTATGCCGTGCGGAAGGGGCCGGAGAGGGCGGCCCACTGCAGCAGCATGATCGTCTTCGCGTCCGCGATCTCGCCCGTCCCGATCATGTCGAGGGCCTTGGTGAACGGGAGCTCGAGGACCTCGATGTCCTCCCCCTCCTCCGTGATCCCGCCGCCTTGGCCGCGGACGGCGGGGTCGTAGGGCGCCGCGTAGCAGTGCAGGCGCTCGGTGACCGAGCCCGGGCTCGTGTAGACGTCGAACACGTGCTGCAGCTCACCGATGCGGACGCCGGTTTCCTCCTCGGCTTCGCGGCGGATCGCGGTTTCCGGGTCGTCGGCGTCCAGCAGGCCGGCCGCCGTCTCCACGAACATGCCGTCCGGGTGGTCGTTGACGTAGACCGGGTAGCGGAACTGGCGGGTCAGCAGGACCGTGCCGCCCTCGAGGTCGTAGAGCAGCACCGTGGCGCCGTTGCCGCGGTCGTAGGTTTCGCGCTGCTCGGTCGTCCAGCGGCCGTCGCCGTGCCGGTACTCGAACGTCGTGCGGCGCAGCACGTACCAGGCCGACGACAGCAGCTCCACGTTGGTGACCCGCACGCGCGGGTTGCGGGACAGGCTTGCCGATGAAGTCATCTCCCGACCATAATGTGCATGATTCGGAAAGAACAAGGAGGACCGTGCATGCTGGTCGGGGAACGCCGTGAACTGCTGCTCGCCCGGCTCGCCGCCGACGGCAAGGTCCTGGCCAAGGACGTCGCCGCCGAGCTGCGGGTCTCCGAGGACAGCATCCGCCGCGACCTGCGCGACCTGGCCGCGGCCGGGCTCTGCCAGCGCGTCTACGGCGGCGCGCTGCCCGTCTCCCCCGCCGTCGCCGACTACGCGAGCCGGACGGCCATCGCCGTCGACGGCAAGGACCGGGTCGCCGCGGCCGCCGCCGCGCTGGTCCGCCCCGGATCGACCGTCATCCTCGACGGCGGCACCACCACCCTGGCCGTCGCGAACGCACTTCCCCGCGACCTGCGGGCCACCGTCGTGACGCACAGCCCGACCGTCGCGGTGGCCCTGCTCGACCACCACGGCATCGAGGTGTTCCTGCTGGGCGGGCGGCTGTTCCGGCATTCCGCGGTCACCTGCGGCGCGGCCGCGGCCGAGGCCGCCCAGTCGATCAGCGCCGACGTCTTCCTGCTCGGCGTCACCGGTGTCCACCCCGAAGCCGGCCTGACCACCGGCGACGCCGACGAAGCCGCGATGAAGCGGACCCTGGCCCGGCGCGCGGCCGACACCTACGTGCTGGCCAGCGCCGAAAAGCTCGGCGCGGCGTCGCGGTTCACCGTGCTGCCCTTCACCGACGTCGCCGGCGTCATCACCGACGCCGGCGAGCAAGACCCGAACGTGCAGAAACTGGCAAACCTGGGGGTTGTGATCACCGGCGCGTGACGTCGACGTACCACTCGCGCCCGGCCACCAGCCCGAACACCGGCGCCGGCAGCCACACGAGCACCCGCAGCACCGCGGAAAGCCGTCCGCCGCCGCGCACGTCCGACACGTGCGCGGCGAGCGCCGCCTGCTTGCGCGCGGCGAACCGCCGCACGTCGAACCGGTGGGTGATGGCCGAGGCCGGGCTGTAGGCGCGGCCGAGGGCGTCGGTGTCGTACCGGAACGGGATCCGCAGCGCGCGGATCAGCCGGACGAACCGCACCACGACGTCCCGCGGGATCGTGGCCTCCAGCAGCCGCGTCCCGGTCAGCCCGGCGGCCCGGCGGGCGACCTCGTGCACCTTGACGTGGTCCGGGTGGCCGTAACCACCGTTCGGGTCGTAACCCAGCAGCAGCTCGGCGCGCTCCTGCTGGAGGACCGTGGCGAGCCGGTGCGCGGCCTCCTCGGTGTCCGCGCGGACGAACCGCCGCCGCCCCGGCGGATCGGGGTACACGACGGGCCCGTGCCCGCTCTCGGCGTAGCCCAGCGCCACGACGCGGTGCACGCCCAGGATGGCCGCCGCGGCTTCCAGTTCCCGCCACCGCGGCGTCGGGAACTGCGCGTTCATGCCGTCGGTGGCCACGACGACCACCACCCGGTGCCCGTCGGCCGCGGCGCGGGCCAGCGTGCCGCCGCTGAGCAGGACGGGGTCGTCGGCGTGGGCGTGGAAGGCCACGATGGTCGTCACGGGCCCCATGATGGCCCAGAACGGGAGAAAACGGCTCAGGCGCGCTTGACGAGCCTGCGCAGCTGGTGCCAGCGGCGTTCGACGCCCCACTTGGCCACCCGCAGGAACGCCTCGCGGATGATCGAGCCGCTCATCTTCGACTCGCCGATCTCGCGCTCGGTGAACGTGATCGGCACCTCGACGATCTCGAAGCCGGCGTCGGCCGTGCGGATGGTCAGGTCGATCTGGAAGCAGTAGCCGTGGGAGTTGACCTCGTCCAGGGCCAGCTTCTCCAGCACCGGACGGCGGTAGGCGCGGAAGCCCGCGGTGATGTCGCGGGTGCGCATGCCCAGCGCGATCTGCGAGTAGATGTTGGCGCCGCGGGAGAGCACCTGGCGGTTCACCGGCCAGTTGACGACGCTGCCGCCCGGCACGTACCGCGAGCCGATCGCCAGGTCGGCGTCGCCGACCGCGTCCAGCAGCCGGGGCAGGTCCTCCGGGGCGTGCGAGCCGTCGGCGTCCATCTCGACGATCGTGTTGTACTCCCGCGCCAGTCCCCAGCGGAAGCCGGCGATGTAGGCGGCGCCGAGGCCGGCCTTCTCGGTGCGGTGCAGCACGTGGATGTGGGCGTTGGCGGCCGCGCGCTCGTCGGCGAGCTCACCGGTGCCGTCCGGGCTGCCGTCGTCCACCACGAGCACGTGCACGTGCGGGAGTACCTTGTGCAGGCGGTCCAGGATCGGGCCGAGGTTCTCCCGCTCGTTGTAGGTCGGGATCACCACCAGCACCGGCTCGATTTCCCGGGCCCCCCGCGGCGCCTGCGACATCCGTGCTCCTCCGATATCCGCGGCGGTCAGTCCGCCGCTTCCCCTGCCGTGCCGGCGCTGGTGCGCCGGGTGCGAAAACGGAGCACGAGCCCACCGGCCACCCCGGCGATCGCCAGAGCCAGCAGCCCGTACTCCGTCCACGCACCTAGTTGATCCGACAGCGTAGTCTGCGTCCGCAGCGGGACGCGCCCGACCAGGGAATCCGCCGTGAAAAGGCCCGTTGAGCTGGTCACCGTCCCGTCGGGCGCGATGATCGCGCTCACGCCGGAGACCGCCGACACCACGACGGCCCGGCCGTGTTCGACCGCCCGCAGCCGGGACATGGCCAGCTGCTGCACGCTCATCTCGCTCTCGCCGTACCACGCGTTGTTGGTCGGCACGACGAGCAGCTCGGCGCCGTCGCGCACGGCGTCGCGGCCCGGGTAGTCGAACGCCGTCTCGTAGCAGATGAACACGCCGACCTTCGTGCCCGCGGCGGGCACGGTCTGGTTCGCGCCGTCGCCGGGGACCATGTCGACGCTCTCCTGGTCGAGGAACGGCGTGACCAGCTCGGCGACCTTGCGGGCCGGCACGTACTCGCCGAAGGGCACCAGCTGCTGTTTCGCGTAGCGCGCGCCGGGCCCGGTGCGCGGGTCCCAGGCGATGACGGAGTTCTGCAGGTGCCCGTCCGGCAGCCGGTAGATCGCCCCGATCAGCGCCGGCACGCCGAAGTTCGCGACGAGCTGGTCGACCTGCAGGTCGGGGCCGGTGACGGTGGTGGCGCTCTCCGGCCACACCACCAGGTCCGGCCGGGGCACCTTCCCGGCCCGGATGGCCGCGAGCAGCCGTTCGCTCTCGGCGATCGTGTTGTCGCGCAGCACCGTCCGCTCCCCCTGCAGGGCGAGCCCGATGTCCGGGGCGTTGCCCTGGACGGTGGCGACGGTGCGCTCGCCGTCCTGCGCGCCGGTCCCGATCGACGGCCACAGCACCAGGCCCGCGACGACGGGCAGCAGCGTGCCGACGGCGGCGAAGGCCGTCGGCCGCGTGAACTTGCGCACTTCCCGCAGCCGGGCGGCGAGCGCGGCCAGGCAGAAGCCGCTGAGGACGACGGCCAGGCCGACCAGCGGGGCGCCGCCGATCGAGGCGAGCGGCAGGAACGCGCCTTCGGGCTGGCTGAAGGCGACCCGGCCCCACGGGAAGCCGCCGAAGGGGAACCACGCACGCGGGGTTTCCAGGGCGATGAGCACCAGCGCGCCCCACAGCGGCGCGGCGGGCAGCCGGGACACCAGCGTGATCAACCCACCCGCCAGGCCGTGGTAGAGGGCCAGCGCGAAGGACAAGCCCAGCCACGGCCACGGGCCGAAGTCGGGGCCCAGGAAGTCCAGCAGCCAGGTCAGCAGCGGCAGGAAGAACACGACCCCGAACGCGAAGCCGTAGCCGAAGCCGGCCCGGAAACGCCGTCCGCGCAGCACGAGGGCCAGCCCGGCGAAGGCCAGCGGCGCGAGCCACCACAGCGGGCGCGGCGCGAAGCTCAGGTAGTAGGCGAATCCGGACACCAGTGCCGCGGTCGAGCGCAGCAGCCAGGCCGGGGGGAACCGCCGCGTGCGGGCGGACTGGTGCGGGACGCCCGGTTCGGGGTCCGCCACGGTGACTGCCACAGCCGACAACTCTAGGTGATGGCGTCGTGGAGGACCGCACCCGCGCGGACCGTGCGCAGGCACTCCGGGAGGGCGGCGTCCGGTTCGAGCCTGGGCAGCGGGGGCACGCCGGCCCGCGGGTCGGTGGACCAGCGCTGCACGCGGCTGTCCGGGGTGGCCACGACGAGGTCGGTGGCGTCCCAGATCGCGTAGTGCGCCGGCGCGCCCGGGACGAGGCTGCCGGTGACGCCGTCGTTGACGCCGGCCGCGCGGTGCCCGGCGCGGGTGTGGGCGGTGAACGCCGCCCGCGGCGACAGCCCGGCGCCCGGGGTCCGGTGGTAAGCCGCGGCGCGGACGCTCGCCCACGGGTCGAGCGGCGTGACCGGCGCGTCGGAGCCGAAGGCGAGCAGGACGCCTTCGGCCGCCAGCGCCGAGAACGGGTTCAGCCCGGCCGCGCGGTCCGCGCCGAGCCGTTCGGCGTACATGCCCTGCGTGCCACCCCAGAGCGCGTCGAACAGCGGCTGCACGGAGGCGGCGACACCCCAGCCCGCCAGCTGCTTGGCCTGCTCGGCGGTGACCATCTCCAGGTGCTCGAGCCGGTGGTGGCCGGCGGCCAGTGCGCGCGGCCCGACCTCCTTCTCCGCCAGCCGGAAGCCTTCGACGACCTCCGCGACGGCGGCGTCGCCGATGACGTGGAAGCCGGCCTGCAGCCCGGCTTCGGTGCAGGCGGCGAGGTGCCCGGCGATGCGGTGGGCGTCGAGGTAGAGCGTCCCCTCGCCCGGGTGGTCGGCGTAGGGCTCGGTCAGCGCGGCGGTGTGGGAGCCGAGTGCGCCGTCGACGAACAGGTCGCCGGCCAGGCCGCGGGCGCCGAGTTCGCGGGCGGTGCCGACGGCGCCGAGCTCGCCCCAGTAGCCGACGACCTCGGGGGTGCCCGGCCCGGCGAGGGCGAGGAGTGCGGCGAGGTCGTCGCGGCCGGAGATGTCGGGGCCGGCGCACTCGTGGACGCTCACGATGCCGCGTCGCGCGGCCTCGCCGAGGAACGCCCGCTGGGCGCGGGCACGCTGCTCGGGGGTGACGGCGGCGCGCACGGCCGCGCGGACGGCGTGGTGGGCGGCGCGGGTCAGCGGGCCGTCGGACGACCAGCCGTCGGCGCCGCGGGCGGCCGGGGCCAGCTCGACCAGTGCGGAGGAGACCAGCGCGGAGTGCACGTCGACGCGGCTGAGGTAGACGGGTGCGCCCCCGGCGGCGGCGTCGAGTTCGGCGCGGCTGGGCAGGCGCGGGTCGGTCCAGGTGGTCTCGTCCCAGCCGTGGGCGAGCAGGACCTGCCCGCCGGCGGCGGCGTCGCGCACGCGGGCCAGCAGGTCGGCGCGGCCGCGGACACCGGTGAGGTCGAGGCCGGTCAGGTGCAGGCCGGTGGCGGTGGCGTGGACGTGCGCGTCGACGAACGCGGGGGCGACGAAGGCGCCTTGGAGGTCGACGATCTCGGCGTTCGCGTGCAGGGCGCGGGCGGGGGCGTCCTGCCCGACCCAGACCACGGTGCCGCCGGTGACCGCCATGGCCGTGGCGTCCGGACCGGAGGGGGTGTAGATGCGCCCGCCGAGCAGGAGCGTGGTGTGTTCGTCCGTCACCCCCTGAGTCTGCCCCCTGCGTCCACGTGGGGGACGCCGCCCCAGCAGGCAGGAAGATTTACTCCGCGAGAACGTTATGACAGGATATTTTAACGCGTTCCCGACGACTAGGAGTACAAGTGACTGCGACCCAGGAACCTGTGACGCCTGCCGCCGCCTTCGACCAGCCCTACGAATACGCGCGCGCCGAGCTGGTCGAACCCGACTGGCGCCGCTTCCCGGGTTGGCACGACGTGACCGACGCCGAGTGGCGCGACGCGCAGTGGCAGCGGGTGCACTGCGTCCGCAACGCCAAACAGCTGCGCGCGCTGATGGGCGACCTGCTGGAGGAGCGCTTCTACGAAGACCTGCTCGCCGACCAGCGCGAGATGGCCACGATGTCGATGCTGCTGCCCCCGCAGATGCTCAACACGATGGCCCCGACGGCCGGCACCGACCCGGCCAAGGTGACCGAGGCGTTCTACGCCGACCCGATCCGCCGCTACATGCTGCCGGTTCGCAGCGACCGCGACGCGGTGTGGCCCAGCCACCCCCACTCCGAACGCGACTCCCTGCACGAGGCGGAGATGTGGGTCGTGGAGGGCCTGACCCACCGCTACCCGACGAAGGTGCTGGCCGAGATGATCTCGACCTGCCCCCAGTACTGCGGCCACTGCACCCGCATGGACCTCGTCGGCAACTCGACGGAGACGGTCGAGAAGCACAAGCTGACCCTCAAGCCGGTCGACCGCCAGGACGCGATGATCGCGTACCTGAAGAAGACCCCGGGCGTCCGCGACGTGGTGGTGTCCGGCGGCGACGTGGCCAACGTGCCGTGGCCGCAGCTGGAGTCGTTCCTGATGCGCTTGATGGACATCGACACGGTCCGCGACATCCGCCTGGCGACGAAGGCACTGGCGGCGCTCCCCCAGCACTGGATCCAGCCGAAGGTCGTCGAAGGCCTCGAGCGCGTCGCGGTCACCGCCCAGCGCCGCGGCGTCAACCTGGCGATCCACACGCACGTCAACCACGCCCAGTCGGTGACCCCCCTGGTGGCGGAAGCAGCCCAGACGGCACTCAACGTGGGGGTTCGCGACGTCCGCAACCAGGGCGTCCTGATGCGCGGGGTCAACGCGACACCGGCGGCGCTGCTGGACCTGTGCTTCGCCCTGCAGGGGGAAGCGAACATCCTGCCGTACTACTTCTACATGTGCGACATGATCCCGAACGCGGAGCACTGGCGGGTGTCTGTTTGGGAAGCCCAGGAGCTGCAGCACGCGATCATGGGGTATCTGCCGGGGTACGCGACGCCGCGGATCGTGTGCGACGTGCCTTATGTCGGGAAGCGGTGGGTGCACCAGCTCGCCGAGTACGACCGGGAGCTGGGAATCTCGTACTGGACGAAGAACTACCTGACCAGCGTCGACAAGGCGGACGCCGAGGATCTTGGTGAGGCGTTGCAGCGGCGGTACCCGTACTACGATCCGATCTCCACCCTGCCCGAGGCCGGCCAGCAGTGGTGGGCGAACCGGTCCAGCTGACGCCCGCACGTCAGCTTTCAGGAGTAGGTCGAGGGGGTGCCGCGGGGCTCGATCGGGGCCGCGCGCACCCCCTCGACCGTCTCAGACTTTTGGGCTGGTCAGAGCCGGTGAACACCGGTTGGGACCGATCGCCGTACGGCCCAGGTACGGCCCAGAAATTCCACTGTGGACAGACGTGCGCCGATACCCGACGATGGTCGGGATCCTCGCGTGCAAGAAGTGCGCTCAGCGAACAGCACTTCTGGAAATGCCAGGTCGCGCTTGACGAATACGTCCCCGGGCACCGCCCGGCGGCCGGCCCGAAGGAGTGCTACGGCTCCTGGGACCACATCGTCGGCTTCGGCACCCACGCCGCGATGGTCATGGTCCACCCGTACTCGGGCGTCTTGCAGGGCGCCGAGGAGTACCTGCGCTGGCAGCTCGGTCGGCCCGGCCCCAACAACGACCTCACCAAGGGCATCCGGGACGCCCTCAGCCACCACGACAAACCGGCCGTCAGCAGCCAGCCCCGCTGAACCAGGACCCGGGGTTGTGCCGGGCCGACAGCGCTCGGCTAGGAAATCTCGGTCGACCTGAGCGGATCGAACCCGTTCTCCAGGTAGGCGGTCCGCCCCGTGTCCACGACCTCGAGGCACACGGCGACGCGGCGTGCCATGTGCGGCCGGAGCATCCCCGCGGCTTCGGCTCGGGTGGCGAACTTCGAGCGCTTCAGCTCGCCGTCGGCCAGCCGCAGCGCGGCGATCCGGTCGTCGTCGAGGACGCCGCCGTCGAACAGGTTGTTGGTCAGGGCTGGGCGGCCGTCCGGCTGCGGCGGAACCCAGTCCACGACCAGCAGCCGGCCGGGCAGCAGGTCGAACCCGAGCTCTTCCTTGATCTCCCGGCGCGCCCCCGCCCAGGGGGACTCGCCCTCGTCGAGTGCGCCGCCGGGGACCTCCCAGGTCTCGTCACCGTAGTCGGGCTCGACCAGGAGCACGCGGCCCTCGACATCGCGGAAGATCACCCCTGCGCTGGCGATCTGCTTGGGCAGCGTCGCGTAGTACTCGGCGGGCGGTAGCCAAACCTGGGTCATGCGCGGCGAGGCTACCCACCCGGCCGAGTCCGCCGGTGACGGGCGTCGGGTTGCCGGCCGGACCGCACCGACCAGGCCGAGGCTGCCCGGGAGAAACTCGAACTGCACCTCGGGTTCGCCAGCACCCAACCGGAACGGCCCTACAACACCGGCCCGCACCTGCACGTCATCGGCGCCAGCGCGATGGCCGTACAGCTGCGCCACCTCTACGGCTGCGGCGCGGTGACCGGGTGGGCGCTGCAGCCGATGCCCGAGACCCGCACCTCGCTGCACACCGTCAAGCAGGCGATCCTGCAGGCCGCCGACGGTCTCGGCCGCGGCCTCACCCAGCTCACCCGCGGTGGATCGGTTCACACCATCGATTCACACCGAGGAAGTCCAGGCCTGCCCGGACTTAGCGATGCTGGGGGTCGACAACATCGGCCCCGGCACCCCTCAAGGTCGTTCGCTCCGTCCTGCCCCGGGGCGCAGGTCGCCGAGCTGTTCACGTCCGCGACGCGGGCCCGCTACCCACGGCTGGTCGAGCAGCTGGCCGCCTCCCGGATGCCCGACGCCGCCTTGGCGCAGATCGCCGCGGCGCTCAACGGCGAGCCGCTGCCTGCAGCCGACCCGATGGTGGACCTGCTGCTCGACATCGTGCGACGCTCGCCCAACGGAGCAGGAACACGGGGAGCGCCACGTCGCCGCGATGGCCACAATGCAGCCGCCTCGCGTGCGCTGGTCGAGGTCGCCGCCAACACAAACATGACAGAACCCCGGCAGCAAGAGTTGCCGGGGTTCTGTCAATCCTGAGCGGCGTATCGCGTGACCACGAACGCAGTTGCGCCGCTTACTCCTCGTCACGGGCTGACCGTAGCCACGCGAACCTGGAGGATCCTGGTGTCGATCCGGAGGACCTTCTGCCTGGTCCGGCACATGGCCGTGGCACCCCTCGTCCGCTGGACCAGCATTAGGGCCTGTCTGTGCACCAGAGGTCGCCGTACCAACAGTTGTTGGACGCCTTGTTTCCATGTTCCACGTCGGTCAGTTCAATGATCACGGTCTGGACCCCGCCCGGCGTGTCCGTCGAGATCGTCTTGGACGCCCATGCCCCGTCACGCCCGCATTCCTTGTATTTGGGGGACTTCGCTACCAGATTGTTGTTCTGGTAGCCGGCGTAGACCACGTACATACACTCACCGGTCCTGACGTAGAAGTGCTGGTTCGTGAAGGAAACCGTCCTAAAGGAGGTTGACCAGAACATGTCCCCGCTAAGGCTGCCGACCAAGGTGCCGGAACTGTGGTAAACCTGCACGGAGAAGCCGGGCGGCACCTCCACAGTCGCCGAGGCGGTCGGCGCTACGGTGAGAACGGCGGCTGCCGCGGCCGCGGTCACGGCAGCAGCAGCCTTGACTCGCCTGAATCGGCTAGTCGCGCCCGCTACACCCCGGCGTCGACCCTGCGTACTGCCCATTCTCGATCCCCTCTCGTCACCGCGAATACAGTCAGCGGGAGCTTATCAGCGGATATTGCAGTTGCTCTGCATTTACGGAAAGTGGCCGACCAGAGGTTTTCACCAGCGTGATCAGCAGCCGGTTGCCGCCGTCCATCAGCGCGATAAACAGGCGGGACCATCGGCTGCGCCGAGTGCGACAAGGGCGGCGATGCAAGCCCTGCCGATATGCCTGGTCAGCGCACGACGACGTAGAACTCGTCGCCGTCGAGCATGTGTTCGCGGCCGTACCAGCTGGCCATCATGCTGCCGCCCTTGATGTTGTGATCAGCCGCGATCGGTTTGGCCGCGAAGCTCCAGCCGCTGGCCTCTTTGACCTTGGCCGCGTTTTGGTAGGTGCTTGCGAAGGGATACTCATCACATTGCCGCGAGTTCCCGTTCTCGTCCTTGGTATAGGGACCAGTTGCCACGCTTGCTTTACAGACGCGTCGGACTTTCGATCTTGACCCCTTCTTTGAGTTGTCGGTGTCGTATCCGGAGTACAGATAGCTGAGCTTACTCTCGTTGAAACGACCCGGCACCTTCTTTCCTTTGAGTTGCGGGTTGATGTTGATGATGTCGGCCTGGACTTCTTGAGCCGCCTTGATGAACAGCGAAGACTCCTTGTACTCAACATTATTGAGATCGAAGAGCATCGTCGGCACCACGCCGGTGAAGACGCAGCGACTGCCACGAGTGGCGTACGTCGCCGAGTCGCAGCGAAATTGCTCGAGCCCTACGGTTCCTGGAGATGTGACACCTCCACCTTTTATTAAATATGTGACCCCGAAGTTGAACTTCCCACGATACTCGTCGTGATACTTATGCGTGGCGTCGTCGGGCGGAACGGAGGTGGTGGCGGTGGTCGCGGTCCAGCTGAAAGGCGCATCGCCGCCGGGAGCCACCCACATGCCGATAGTCTTATCAATGGGGGCGTGCGCATAGTCGCAGGTGCTGACGCGTTCCTCGTCGGCATTGCCGCAATCGAACAAAAACGCCAGGGTATATTCGGGAACAAGTTCCCCTTCAGTGCCCAAATACTTCACTCGCATACTGAACTTGATTTCGCTTGCTTTATCGGTAGCAACCCCGATGAAAGTATATCCGAAGTGCACCGTTCCCACTTTGGTGAGGACGCCGTTTCTTAGGGCGTAATTGACCACGTCGAGCGGGTGGCTCCGACAGATATTGTACCGGTTTTTGTACCAGAAAGTTTCATCGCTGGTGTGCTGGCGGTCGCACTCGTCGAAGGTGACGGGGTCGGTCGGAAGGTCGGCGTCATCGATCCGTGACTCATAGGTATAGGAGGCAGCAGCCGGCTGCGCAGCGGTGGTTTGGGTGCCGGTGTCAGCCGACGCGGTCTGCGGGGAGATCAGCACGGTTGCGGCGAGGGTGAGCACGCCGGCGAGTTTCAGGGTGCGTTTTCTCATTGCCGTCCTCATGTGATCAGGTCCATGGCGTTCCAGCCCGAGCTGCCGATCTGAACCGGGGTGCCCAGGGCCGCGTTGGGGGTCCAGCCGCGGAAGGGGTAGAGCATGAGGGCGCCGCTGGTGGTGCGTTTGAGTACGTCGTCGCGGCCGTCGCTGTTGGCGTCGATGAGGGAGATCCACGTCGTGGTGTCTCCGCCGAAGGTGCCGACTGGTGCGAGATCGGGGCAGTTCGCGGCGTCGGTGGCGAAGGTGTTGAGGCCGTCAAAGGTATTGGTGTGTTTGCAGGCGGTGAGCCGGCCGGTGGCGATGGAGGCGGCGATCATGTCCGGGTTTTCCCGGCTCCAGTTGGTGTTCATGTCCCATAACGGCCGTCCTGTGCGGACCTGGACGCGGGCTTTGAAGGTGCTGAGGCCGGCGAAGGTGCCGCTGTGGGGGTAGACCCACATCTTGTCCTGGTCGTCGATGGCAACGATGTCGTCGAACCCGTCGGTGGTGACGTCCGCGAGCCTGATCGAGGCCATGGCGTTCCAGCCTGAGCGGCCCACCACGACCGGTGTCGCGGCGAGGGTGCTGGTGCCGTTGAGTTTCCCGCTGTGCGGGTAGACCAGCAGCGCGCCGTCGGACGTGCGTCGCACGAGCACGTCGGCCGGGGATTCCGGGACAGTCTCGTATTCCTCGTTATCGCCGGTGATCTCGGCGGTGCCGACCCAGTTGTAGATGTTCCAGCCGGTCGCCACCAATGTCCTGGCGCCGAGGGTCGAGAGGCCTTGCAGCTTCCCCCTGGACGGGTAGACCCACATCGACCCGGTGTTGAGATCCGGTTGGCGCGCCAGCAGATCGGGGATCCCGTCCCCGGTCAGGTCATGGGAAAGCGTGCCTGAGCGTTGGACCCGGTCCCCGGCCGCGGCCGGGCCGAAGTCGGAGATCCTGGGTTCGGACGGCGCGGCGGTGTCGGCGGTCGCCGTCGCGGGCAGCACCGCGGCGGCGAGGACCGCCGCGGTGAGCGCGAGCGTTCTCGACCACCGCGAACGCGCGATCATGGTCGGCTCCGACGTGGAGCAGCCGGACAACCGCGCGCCGCGAATACGGCAGGAGACATACGAGTTCCCTCCAGCAAGACGGAGCCCGGCTCGTCCCCGGCTCCTCGCCCAGCACGCCCGGCGCAATCATGAGGTTGAGACGGTTCGACCCGGTTCACCCGAATGGCCCTCTGCGGACGTCGTGAACCCGACGGATGCCCGTGCGAGCGGCCACGTAACGATGACCCTCATGGGAAGGTGAATATCTGCTCGATCCGACGGGCCGCTTTGACTGTTCACCGGACTGGCCGACCCGGTCGAACCCGTCGTTGACCAGCGCAACAAACGCACCCCGCTCCATGAGCAGTCCCGCACCCGCGGCGTGGCCTGCGTCCGGGCCTGCCATCTGGCCATCGGCCCTGCCCGATGCGCGCCAGCCCGTCGCGCTTGCCCATCTCCGCCGACCTAGCCTTGACGGATCGAGTGAGACGACCGACCGCGCGGACCAGGTGACCGCCCGGATGACCGGTCGACGCAGGACTGCGCGCCGACGTGCTCGCGCCCACCGCGACCACGACCCCGGCCGACCTGGTTCCGCCGCTGATCCGGGTGCGGCGGCTCGGCGGCTCGGCGGCTCGGCGGCTCGGACGACGGAATCACCGACTACCCGCGTATGGAGATCGCCTGCTACGGCAAGGACCGCGCTCAGGCGTGGCAACTCGCCGAGCAGTGCCGCCAGCTCGTGCTCGGCAGCGTCCGAACCCATGTCGGCGGCGTGCTCGTCGACAACGCCCGCACGGACAACCCGCCCGCGCAGGTGCCGTACGCGACGACCGAGGACGTTCGGCGTGTCCTGGGCTACTACCGCCTGGCGTGGCGGCGATCGAGCCTGAAGATCAATGAGTGATTTTCAGGGGATCTACCGTGTCAAAACTTTACTAATTACCTTGCGTGTCAGGTGATTCGAGTGGATCGTTCTTCCGTTTCCCAATGTGATGTACGCGTACGCATAAATGAGTTCAAAACGAGCCCTCGTTACCTTCTTTGGGAAGTCTACCCAGGACGGCGACTTGAGATTTGCATACTGAAGCGCGAGGCCGACATCGAGTAGCGCAGCCCCCGAGGCGAGACCTTGGCGTGCATGCCGTGGCCGCACTCCCGGCAGCGCAGCGCGACCCGGGGCCGCACCTTGTGCACCAGGTCCCAGGCCAGTGCGCAGCCGAGGTCGGGCAGCGTCGCGTCGACGCGGCCAGCATCGGGGTGGATGGCGGAGAACGCCATCACCGGCCCCGGGGCGGGTTGCCGTCGGGATGCTGGTTGATCCAGGACAGCCCGCCCAGGTCGAGCTGGTTCTGAGCGCGGGTGACCGCGACGTAGGCCAGGCGGGCCTCCTCGGGCTCAATCTTGCCGGGCAGGGCGTTGCCGGCCAGGTCGACGGCTTCGGGGTCGGCCGGTTCGGAGAAGTCGGCGGCGATGCGCACCCGGGCCCATTCGCGGCCTTTGGCGGCATGGGCGGTGGACACGGTGACCTCGGCGTCGGCCTCGGCGCTGAGCTGGTTGAGGGTCGCCAGGACGACGTCGGTGCCGTGTTCGTCGATGACGTCGACGAAGGCAACCAGGTCGCGGCCGTCGGGGTCCTACTCGACGTATTCCTGGACCTCGCCCCAGGTGGAGAACAGCACCAGGTCGCGGTGGTCGGTGCGCTGCCCGGCCTGCAGTTTCTGTGCGGCCTCGGCCAGGTTCTTGAGCTGCTCGGCGCGTCCGGCGAGCGCGACGCGGCGCCCCTCGGCCAGCAAGGTGAGGATCTCGGCGATGGCGCCGCCGTTGGTCCGGCACAGGATCGCGTCGGGGATGCCGGTCAGTGGCTGCAGGCTGCTGGTCACGTGCGGGGAGCCGGTGAGGCGGATCGGGGCGTCGGCGATCGTGAGCCACCGGTTGGCTTCGCCGGCGATCGCCGGGCCGAACCGGAACGAGTGCGACAGGGCCAGCTGGTGGCCGGCGAAGTCGGTCATCACATCCCGGGCGCCGCGCCAGCCATAGATCGCCTGGGCGGAGTCGCCGACCATGACCAGCTGCGCGTGTGCGCCCTGGGCGAGGAAGACCTGCTCGACGGCGGGGTTGGTGTCCTGGGCCTCGTCCAGGAGCAGGAACTCGCCGTGGATGCGGGGCCGGGTCAGCGCCCACATCTTGAGGAAGTGGTCCGGTTTGAACGGGACCTTGCCGCAGTCGGGGGTCTGAAGGTCGGCCCACATGCGCTCGGCGATCGGCAGCACGAGCTCGGTGAGCTGGTCGTGCTCGTGCTCGGTGGTGATGCCTTTCTGCCAGCGCACGTGCTGGCGGCCGAGGACGTCGTCGGCGGAGTAGCAGTACTGCAGCACCGTCTCCCGTGCGATCGAGCACAGCGACATCGGCTTCAGGTTCCGGGCGCCGATGGTGACCTGGATTGTGATGCCCAGCAGCTGCGCCAGTTTCGCCGTCGACATCCGCGGCAGCCCCAGCCGCTCGGCGAACCGGTGCCCGACGGCCTTGAACGCCAGGTACCGGCCCTGCCAGCGGGTGGCCTTGCCCAGCATCGTCAACGTGGTCGTCTTCCCGGTCCCGGCGCCGGCCTGCAGCACCAGATGATCACCGCGGCGGAACGCCGCGACCGCAGCGTCCTGCTCCGGCGTCGGACGTCGTGACGACATCGAACTCCCTCCCCTGAGCAATGAGCAATGAGCAATGAGCAATGAGCGATCACACACGGGTACGACATTTCCGGCGCTTCGTTGCCGACCCTTATCCGGATGCGAGCTATCCGGATGCCAGCTCGGCAGCCGCGGCGCGCTGATCGTGGTCGCGCAGCATGCGCAGCACCGTGGCCGGTGAGGGGTGCTGGCCTTCTTGCCGGTGGTGATGACCAGGCGCGCTGCAAGGTCGCGGAGGCTGAGGTTCGGCTGATCGCGCAGGTGCAAGGCGTGGGAGAGCATGGCCTCGTTGGTGACGGCGGCGCGCCGATGCTCTTGCCGCGGGCGCGGGGCGGCTTCGGTCGCGGCCTGTTCACTCGTTTGGGCGTGGAACCGGTCCACGAATCAGCCACCGGGGGCCGTTGGCGCGACGATGACGGTCATGAGCACTGCCCTGCCTCGTGAAGTCGGCGTCCAGCGCGTTCCTGCTGCTGGCGGTGTGTGCTGGATGTGCGGCCGTCCTGCGGTGTCCGGTGAGCGTCTGCCCGGCCGGCGGCATCGGGTACGGCTGTGCCGAGACCACGACGAGGCGGTGTTCGCCCCGCCCGGCACGACGACCGGCGCCGCGGCGACCCGATGACCGGGAGCGGCGGGTGGGCCACCGCGTTTCCGCAGGACCCCGACGGCGTGCCGCAGTTCCGGCAGCGCGAGGTACTCGACCACACCTGAACCGCGACGCTGCCTACCAGGCAGTTACCGCTGTCATGGCCGAGGCGAGGCGCCGGCATGGCGAGCGGGTCGCCCATGGCCGGGCCTCTCTCCACGAGGGAGGCCCGGCCATGTCGTCGTCCCGGCTGGCCGCCGAGCGTCGCCGCGGTACCCCAGGTGGGGCTGAGCCTGATTCCCCCGCGCGTTGGCGTCGCTGGTCAGAACGTGTTTTCTCGAACCTGCATGAACCCGAAGCGGTGCGCCCTCTCCATCAACGCCAACCGGATCAGGCGACGTCGCGAGTCCGCGTCCAGTCCCGGCACCGAGGACACCGAAACGAACAGCTCGGTCAGCTGATCGCGGCGATCGCCAGCCTCGCGTGTACGAAGGCCGCGGCTGGGACGAGGCCAGGATCCTCGACCGGGTGTCCGAGATGGACCGAGCCGCCGTTGCGCTGGCCCGAGCGATCGTCGAGCCGGACGGCTTCCACAGGAACCACATTCAGTGAGACCAGCCCGCTCGAGCAGTCTCAACATAACTGAGTCCGCGCAGGTCGAGAGAGGACGCAGGCCTCAGATGCAACGAGATAGGACACGGCTGTCCTTGGCTCAGCGAAGGTGACGCCGGCTCGCGCTCGAACGGCACTGGCCTGGGTCGGCTGGTGGAACACCAGCCACGAGATGGACGTCCTCGACGGGGCGACCCCCCGGCGGCGTCGTGGCTGGCCGACCCGAGCCCGATCGAGGACGTCGACGCCGGCGCGTTGTGGATGTTCACCCTCGAAGACGACCGGACCAACCGGAAGATCACGGCCAAGGGCGTGGAGCGCGGCCGCGGCCGGCACTACATCGCCGACTGGATGGTCGGGCCGGGCTGGCGGTGCGGGTGCGGTTCATGCCGCACCACGACCACGAGATCGAGGTGTTCGACGCCTCGTCCGGTGAGCACCTGGGCACCGCGGTCCTGGCGGAACGGGCGACCCCGGAGCAGGCCGGGGCACTGCGCCGCCCGCGCGCGGCGGGCCCGGCAGCTGCGCGCAGACCTGGCCGCGGCCGAGAAGTCGCGGCGGACCCGCTACGACGCGGTCACCCCCGCGGCGCCGGCGCAGTGGGAGTGACCGCCGCCGAGACTGCGAGCGAGGTCGCCGGGATCGAACTGGGCGAGCTGCGGCGGCTGGCCCGCCCGGACCTGCTGCCGCCCGCGCGCCGCCGCCGGCGTACTGGGTCCGCCCGGTCGACCTCGACCAGTTCAGCGAGACAGGACAGCGGTGTCCCGGCTCGCTGAAAGATGGCGACGGCTCAGAAAACATGGCGAACGAGGGGAGCTGGCTCAGCGTTGCGCAACGCAGCTCGTACAGCCGCCACGCCTCGTTGAGGAAAGCGCTGCAGCCGCTGCCGCCGACTCGACCTCGGCGAAGCTCGCCGTGGCCGCTCCCGTGAGCGTGCCATCGGGATGCTGCTGAACCTGATCGGCCCGAATCTGCCGTACCCGGACCGAGTTGTGGCGTGCGGTGTCCGCTTTGCAGCCGCCACAGCAGTGAGGCTCCGTGCCGGGTGTCGGCGTCACCGCGGCGACCAGCCGGCGACCAGCCGTCCGCTTGCGTAGCAACAGAACGTGCACGCGGACTTGTGCCAGGTCGCCCCGAAGACGGCCAAGAGCCGGGCGGAGCCCGCGGCACGGGTCCAGCGGGTGCGCCGGCTTTCAGGTGGCGGTGGCGTAGACCAGAACGCGTTGGGCACGGTGGTGAAAAGGGCAAGCTTCGCCCAGAGCGGTTGACCTTTCGGTCGCTTCACACCATGCTCCGGGCCCACGAACGCCCACAGCCGGACTTCCGGCTCAATCAGGAGGAACCCCCGTGACGATCGCCCCGACGGTGCACACCCGGCGAACCAAGGCGAGCTGGTTTGCCCCGATGCTACCTGCGGTGGTGATGGGCTTGACCGCGTGTGGCTCGGCCGGGGTCAGCGGGGCGGCGGCGCCGGTGGCGAGCGCGTCCGCTTCGCCCGCGAACGTTTCCCCGCAGACGACCCAGGCACAGCCCGCATCCGGTGCCGAGACCCCCGAGGCCGCTCTCAAGAGCTGGGTGACCCAGGTCCTGCAAAAGCAGTACAAAGAGGCGTGCCTTTCCGGTGCTCCCGTGCTGCCCCCCGGCCAAGACGCCGAAACGCTGTGCGCCAGCCCCAAGGCGCTCGCGAGCGTCAAGTCGCTGCACGAGGCTTGGGCGAAGCCGGGCGTCAAGCTGCCCCCGGAGGCAGAAGTAGAGGTGAGCGAGGTGACCGCGAAAGGGAATGAGGTGACGGTGCCGGACACGGCCGTCAAGGTCGACGGTCAGACGCTGCGCAGCCTCGAACTGATCGGCGCGACCGGGGACACGGGCTCGTTCAGTCTCAGCTTCAAGATGCAGAAGCACGAAGGAGCCTGGTACGTCCAGGACTTCGACCTGAAGTTCTGAGCCCGGGAACCGTTCGCGGGTGGATCACCGGGCCGGGATTAGCCGGGCGTCGATGGCCGGCGCCGGACCGCCGTTCTGAGGTAAGCGACGGCGAACATCTCCGTCAGGAACGATGGCACCGCCGCCGAACCCCACATCCACGCCACCACCCAAGGCGACATCACCGCCGGCAACCTCTAACCCGATTCCGCGGGCCGACGGATTTTATACTTGCGCGCCGTATAGGGCGTTATACAGTTGAAGAGGAGTCGTCGCCGGCCGCAGCGATCCGGTTCCGCAACCGTGACCGCCGCCAGGCAACCGACGTACGCTCCCCCACCACGACAGGGCAGTCCGCGCTCGCCTCACTCCCCCGCCACCACGACGACGAGCACAAGGTGCGGCTGATCGACCACGACCGGCTCCAGGCGAGCATGCTGGAACTGTCCCAGATCACCCAACGTCTCCCCCTGCGGGTTCCGGGGATTCGTCCAGCTCGGCGACAGGCAGCAGGTCAGCGGCGCGTGGACACCGATGCTGGAGCTGCCGACCTGGCGCGACGAGATCACCGAGGAAGACCACCAGCGCATGCAGCGCCGCCCCTCCGCGTCCCTGACCGCTCCAAGTAAGTCCTCGCCGGTCAGCATCGCCGACATGTATCCGACCGGGCAGGGACGAACGCTGCGTACATAGCCTGACGCGCCCGGCGGACGTCGGCGTCGAACTATCCGGCCTTTCGTGTGTGTCCGGCCCTGCGTCCATCCGGTCAGGCGCCGAAGTGCTCGGAGGTCGCGGGCTGGTTACCGGGGTGTGACCCCCGCGCGATTGCGGCTGAGATCCCGGCGGTGCTCACGCCGCGACGAGGAGGATCTCGAATTGACGAGGCCGCGTTCGTCGCGAAGCCCTCGGCTCGCGGACCTCGTCTTCGGTGAGCTATTCGGTGACCTTGCCGCCGCTACCGGTCCGGCCCTCGGACGAATGGTTGCGCTGCGCGAGCCACGTGCTCAGTGCCTCGGCCGTGGCGGCCGCACCGGTTTCCATCATCGTCAGGTGGTCGCCGGGCACGTCGGCCACCGTGTGCGGGTGTGGCCAGTGCGGGTCGGTGAGAAGTTCGGCCGGGCGCACGATCAGCAGTGGGGCCCGCAGTGGCGCGGGCTGCCACCGTTCGAACAGGCTCAGGTGGGCTCCCGCGGCCGTCAGGTTGGCCGTGTCGAAGTCCGCGAGCAGGGTGCTGCCGAGCATCGACGCGAGGTGGGAGTGCAGCGCCGGGTCCGCCTCGCCGGGCAGCAGGTACGTATCCAGCAGCGCGACGCCCCGCACGGCGTGGCCGGCCGATTCCAGGCGGGTGGCGACGGCGTGGGCCAGCCAGCCGCCCGCGGAGTACCCCGCCAGCACCGGCGGCGTGGGACATGCCGCGACGACCGCGTCGGCGTAGAGCCCGACGGCGGCTTCGACGGTGGCGGGCAAGGGTTCTCCGGTCGCGTACCCGGCGAGCGGGAAGGCGTGCAGGCCCGGCAAGTTCTCGGCCAGGTGCAGGTATTGGTGGACCGTCGATCCCGGCAGGACCGACGGGAAGCACACCACCTCGGGCGTGGCCGGCCCGCTCAGCTGCCGCAGCGCCGGCGCGGGCGGGCGGTCCTCGGTGGTGAACACCGGCCGGAGCGCCGCCGCGGCGGACAACAGGGCCATCCCCTCCGCCAGCTTCCCAGTCTCGCAAGCCTGCCGGAACAGCGTCCCGATGCCGGGCTCGGTGGCGGGTGCCGGTGCCGGCCGGCCGGCCAGGAACCCGGCCAGTGCGGCCGGCGTGCGGTGGTCGAAGACCGCGGTCGCCGACACCTCCAGCCCGGTGGCGGCGACCAGGCGGTCACGCAGGTCGACCGCGGTCAGCGAATCGAACCCCAGGGCGGTGAACTCCGCGTCCGGATCGACCTCGGCTGCCGAGGCGTGCCCGAGCACGGCGGCCACCTGCGCCCGGACGACTTCCGCCAACGAGCCCGCGGGCACCTCCCCGGCCGCCGGAGCAGGCGGCGTCGTCAAGTGCGCCAGCAACGGACTCGGCCGGACCGCCGTGAACGTCGCCGCGAACCGATCCCAGTCGACGTCGGCGATCGTGACATGGGGGCGGTCACGCGTGGCGAGGGTTCGCTCCAGCGCGGCAAGGGCGTGCGACGGGCTCATCGGGCGCAAGCCGCGGCGGTGGAGGTCGGTGGCGACGGTCGCGGCCATGCCCGCCCCGGCCCACGGGCCCCAAGCGATCGAGACACCGGGCCGCCCCTGCGCGTGCCGCCGCGTGGCGAGTGCGTCGAGGTAGGCGTTGGCCGCGGCGTAGGCCGCCTGCCCGCCGCCACCCCAGGTCGCCGCGGCCGAGGAAAACAGGACCAACGCAGCGTCGGGCACCAGTTCGTCCAGCAACCGCGCGGAGCCGGCCTTCGCGGCGAACGCGCGGGCGAGGTCTTCCCCCGTGAGATCGGCGATGGCGCCGGTGCCGGCAGCACTCGCCGCGTGGAAGACAGCCGTCACCGCGTGCTCGGCGCTCGCCAGCGCGTCGGCGAGCGCGTCCTGGTCCGTGGTGTCGCAGGCGAGGACGCGAACCCGCGGTCCGAGGTCCGCGACCAGTGCTTCCGCCGAGGGAGCAGCCGGGCCGCTGCGGCTCAGCACCAGGATCTCGGGAGCGCCGTGGCCGGCGGCCCAACGGGCCACGTGCCCGCCCAGTGCACCCGTGCCGCCGGTGACGACCACGGCACCGGTCAGCCACTCCCGGAAACCGGTGGTGCCGCCGGGTTCCGGGGCCCGGGTCAGGCGGCGGCCGTGCACGGTCTCCCCGCGCACGGCCACCTGGTCCTCCGGGCCGCCCAGGACGTGGGGCAACCGGGCGACGCCCGCCGCGGACACGTCGACGAGGCCACCCCAGAGACCCGGGTGTTCGAGAGCCGCGACGCGGCCGAATCCCCAGAGCATCGCGGCGTCGGGGTCGACGACGTCCGCCGGATCCACCCCGACCGCTTCGCGGGTCACGCACCACAGAGGCGCGGCTGTCTCCAGCGAGGCCAGCTCCTGCAGCAGGGTGACGGTGGCGGGCACGGAACTCAGCAGGGAGACGACGCCGGTCGCGCCGGCGAGGACCTCGGCGTCGAGGACGGTGGTGGTCACCACGGTGTCGTGCGCGGCCAGTGCCTCGATCACCGCCGCGCTCCAGGCGCCGGCGTTCTCGTGGACGACCACCCAGTGGCGGCCGCCTGCCGGCTCCGGGGTGACCGCGTCCCAAGTGGTGCGGTAGCTCCAAGTGCCGGCCGGCGGGCGAGCCCCCGCCGTGGCGTCGAGCCAGAAACGGCGCCGCGCGAACGGGTGGGTCGGCAGGTCGGCGGGCCGGGCCGCGGGTGCGGGCCAGGTGACGGCGGCGCCGTCGACGTGCAGGCGCGCGAGTGCGGTGAGCAGGGACCGCTCTTCCGGCTGGTCCTTGCGCAGCACCGGCACCGCCTCGCTCACCGCGGCGAGCGAGGCACCCGGACCCGCTTCGAGCATCGCGGTCACCCCCGCTGCGCGCAGGGCGGCGACCGCGTCCCCGTAGCGGACGGTGTCGCGGATGTTGCGGACCCAGTGCCCCGGCTCGGTGACATTCGCCCGGGTGGACACTGTGGACACCACCGGAATGCGGGGTTCCCGGTAGGACAACGATTCCGCGACGACCGCGAAGTCGGCCAGGATCGGGTCCATCGCCGCCGAGTGGAAGGCGTGCGACACGCGCAGGCGGGTGGTGCGGTCGAAGTGCGCCGCCACGGCGAGCACGGCCGCCTCGGGGCCGGACACGACGACCGCGGCCGGGCCGTTCACCGCGGCGAGGCAGGCGCCGCCGGACAGCAGCGGTGCCACCGCCGTCTCCGCGGCCGGGATCGCGACCATGGCTCCGCCCGGCGGCAGGCTCTGCATGAGCTTGGCGCGGGCCGCGACCAGGGTGCACGCGTCCGGCAGCGACAGCACCCCGGCGACGTGGGCGGCGGTGATCTCCCCGAGCGAGTGGCCCGCCAGGCAGTCCGGTCGCAGGCCGAACGACTCCAGCAGCCGGTACAGCGCCACTTCCAGGGCGAACAGCGCCGGCTGGGCCGAGCCGGTGCGGTCGAGCACTGCGGGATCGTCTCCCCACATCACCGCCCGCACCGGCAGTTCGGCGCTCACCTCGTCGAACGCGTCGGCGAACGCCGGGAACCGGGCGTGCAGTTCGCGGCCCATACCCAGGCGCTGGGCACCCTGGCCGGGAAAGAGGATCGCCGTCTTTCCCGGGTTCCGGGCGACGCCGCGGGCGACCTCCGTGACGCCGTCGGCCGAGGCCAGCAACACCGCACGGTGGTCGAACAGGGTCCGCCCGGTGAGCGTCTTCGCCGCCGGGGCGGCGGGCCAGCGTCCCTCGGTGAGCCGGGTGACCTGGGTGGCCAGCGCGTCGGCGGTCTTCGCGGAGACCGGCCAGGCCACCACGTCCGAGACCGGACCGGCCGGCTCCGGAGTCCCGGGGGCCTGCTCCAGGATCACGTGCGCGTTCGTTCCGCTGATGCCGAAGGAGGACACCGCGCTGCGCCGGGCCCGGCCCGTGCGCGGCCACGGACGGGCCTGCGCCGCCAGCTCGACGGCCCCGGCCGACCAGTCCACCTGGGACGACGGCCGGTCCGCGTGCAGCGTCGCGGGTACCACCCCGTGCCGCATCGCCTCGACCATCTTGATCACCCCGGCGACCCCGGCCGCGGCCTGGGTGTGCCCGAGGTTGGACTTCACGGTGCCCAGCAGCAGAGGCTCGGCGCGGTCCTGCCCGTAGGTCGCGAGGAGCGCCTGCGCCTCGATCGGATCACCCAGCCGGGTGCCGGTGCCGTGCGCCTCGACGACGTCCACTTCGGACGGTGACAGGCCCGCGGCCGCGAGGGCCTGGCGGATCACCCGCTGCTGGGCCGGTCCGTTCGGCGCCGTCAGCCCGTTCGACGCGCCATCGGAGTTCACCGCCGAACCCCGCACCACGGCGAGCACCTCGTGGCCGTGGCGACGAGCGTCCGACAACCGCTCCAGCAGCAGCAGGCCCGCGCCCTCACCCCAGCCCGCGCCGTCCGCGCCGTCGGCGAACGCCTTGCACCGCCCGTCGGCCGCCATGCCCTGCTGGCGGGAGAACTCGATGAAGACCCCGGGCGTGGCCATCACGGTGGCGCCGCCGGCCAGCGCGAGGCCGCACTCCCCTGACCGCAGGGACTGCATCGCCCAGTGCAGGGCCACCAGCGAGGAACTGCACGCCGTGTCCACGGAGACCGCGGGCCCTTCGAAGCCGAAGGTGTAGGCGATCCGGCCGGACGCGACGCTGCCCGCGTTCCCGTTGCCGATCAGTCCCCGCAGGTCTTCCGGAACCGTGTCCAGCCGGGCCGCGTAGTCGTGGTACATCAGGCCCGCGAACACCCCGGTCCGGCTGCCGCGCAAGGACTCCGGGTCGATCCCGGCGCGCTCGACGGCTTCCCAGGCGATCTCCAGCAGGAGCCGCTGCTGCGGGTCCATCGCCAGTGCCTCCCGCGGGCTGATCCCGAAGAACGCCGGGTCGAAGTCGGCGGCGTCGTGGACGAATCCCCCGAGCCGGGGGAAGTCCTGGTCGTAGTAGGCCTCCCAGCCCCGGTCGAGGGGCGCCGCCGAGATCGTGTCGACCCCGTCCGACACCAGCCGCCACAGCGCGGCGGGTGAGTCGGCGTTCCCGGGGTACCGGCAGGCCATGCCGATGATGGCGATGGGCTCGTCCGGACCGGCGGTGGTGACCGGGGCGGCTTCGGCGGTGGGTGCGGGTGCGCCGAGCTCGCCGGCCAGGAAGGCGGCCAGCGCGCGCGGGGTGGGGTGGTCGAAGACCAGCGTCGCCGGCAGCCGCAGCCCGGTCGCCGCGGCGAGCCGGTTGCGCAGTTCGACGGCGGTCAGCGAATCGAAGCCCAGCTCCGTGAAGGCGCGGGACTCGGCGATGTCGGCGGCCTCGGCGTGGCCGAGAACGGCCGCGACGTGCGCACGGACGAGCTCCGGCAGGGCATCCGCGTCGACCGGGACGGAACCTCCGGCGGCCGGCCGGGCGGCGCCGCGGACCAGCCCGCGCAGCAGCGGCGGCACGGTCCCGGTGATCCGGGCCGGGCTGAGGCGGGCCGTGACGACCAGTGCGTCGGCGGCGTGCTGCGCGGCGTCGAACAGGGCGAGGCCCTGTGCAGTGGACAGCGGTGCCAGGCCGGCGGCCGCCATCCGGCCGACTTCGGCGTCGGACAGGTGCTCGGTCATGCCGCTGCGCTCCGCCCAGAAACCCCAGGCCAGGGACACGGCCGGCAGGCCCGCGGCCCGCCGTTGCGCGGCGAGGGCGTCCAGGGCGGCGCTCGCCGCCGCGTAGTTGCCCTGTCCCGGGGCGCCGAGGAGCCCGGCCAAGGAGGAGAACAGCACGAAAGCGGTCAACTCCCGGTCCTGGGTCAGCTCGTGCAACGCGAGCGCCGCGTCGACCTTGGGGCGCAGCACCCGCGCCAGGTGCTCCGGGGTCAGGCCGGCGATGACGCTGTCGTCCAGCACGCCCGCGGTGTGCACGACACCGGTCAGGTCGGGGATCTCCGCCAGCACCGCGGCGAGCGCGATCCGGTCGCCGACATCGGCCGCGACGACGGTGACCTCGGCGCCGGCCCCGGTCAGGTCGCGTTCGAGTGCGGCGGCACCGGGCGCCCCGGGGCCACGACGCGACACCAGCACCAGACGGCGCACGCCGTGCCCGGCGACGAGGTGCCGGGCGACCGTCGCGCCCAGCCCGCCCGTGCCCCCGGTCACCAGGACCGTGCCCGGCCCGAACACCGGCGCGCCGGGTTCCGGCTCGGCCGCCCGCCGCAGCCGGGGCGCGAGCACCTGCCCGCCGCGCACCGCCAGCTGCGGCTCGTCCCCGAGACCGGACGGCACCTCGCCGTCGGTGTCGACGAGGAAGATCCGGCCCGGCTCTTCGGTCTGGGCCGAGCGCACCAGACCCCACACCGCGGCGGCCGCGAGGTCGGTCACGGGATCGCCGGGTCCGGTGGAGACGGCGCCGCGGGTGACGATCACCAGTGGCGAGTCCGGGAGGTTCTGCAGCAGGCCGAGCGCGCGGACGGTCAAGGCGTGCACGTCGCCGTCGCCCTCGAGCCGGACGACCTCACGCGGTCCCGGGGCCGCGGCGGGTGACACCGGCGTCCACCCGACCCGGAACACCCGGTCGGGCGCCACCGGCACCGAGCGGGTCACCAGCGAGTCCACCGTGACCACGGGACGGCCCGCCTCGTCGGTCACGGTCACGGCCAGCCCGCCGGAGCCGCTGCCGAGCCGCACGCGCAGCCGGGTCTCCCGGGTCGGCCGGACCTCGACACCGGTCCAGGCGAACGGCAGCACGGCGGAACCCGGGCTGCCGCCGTCGTCGAGCGCGGCGAGCAGGGCCGGGTGCAGAGCGGCGTCGAGCGCGGCCGGGTGCACGGCGAACCCCGCGGCCGCCGGCGCCTCGACCTCGGCGAACACCTCGTCACCGCGCCGCCAGACCGCGCGGACGCCGCGGAACGCCGTCCCGTAGTGGTAGCCCGCCGCGGCGAACCGGTCGTACATGTCCGCCACGGGCACCGGCTCCGCGTCGACCGGCGGCCACGCGGCCTCGGTGCCGGCAGCCGGGCCGGTCGACGTGGTGAGCAGGCCGCTCGCGTGGTGGATCCATTCGACGGCGTCCCCGGCACGGGAGTGCACGTCGACCGGGCGGTCGCCGGTCTCCCCCGCGGGACCGACGCGGACCTGCAGGGCCACCCGCTCCTCGGCCAGGACGAGCGGGGCGTGCAGGGTCAGCTCGCGGACCCGGCCCAGCCCGGCCTCGGTGCCCGCGCGGGCGGCCAGCTCGGCGAACGCCGCGCCCGGGAGCAGCACCGCGTCCCCGACGGCGTGGTCGGCCAGCCAGGGATGACTGTCCAGCGCCACCCCGCCGCTGAGCACCACGCCGCCGTCCGCGGCGACTTCGACGGCCGCGCCCGCAAGAGGGTGACCGGTGGCGGCCTGGCCGGCTCCGGTGGCTTCGGCGGCGGGTTCCGGCTCGTACCAGAACGGGCGGTGGTCGAACGCGTACGGCGGCAGTTCGACGGCGGGCGCGGGCAGGTCCCACGCCACCGGAAGGCCCGCGACGTGCGCCTCGGCGAGAGCGCGGGTGGCACGCCCGGGGTCGTCCTCGCCGCGGCGGAGGGTGCCGAGCGCGGTGGTCTCCGCGTCGATCTCCTGGATCGCCGCGAGGAGGATCGGATGGGCGCTGATCTCGACGAACGTGCGGTGCCCGGCGTCGACAGCGGACCGCACGGCCGCCTCGAACCGGACGGTGCCGCGAAGGTTGTCCGCCCAGTAGGCCGCGTCGAGCGGAGCCTCGCTCCGCTCGCCGGTGAGGGTGGAGAACAGCGGGACGTCACCCGGGCGCGGCTCGATGCCGGCCAGCCGGGCGCGGACCTCGTCGAGCACCGGATCGACCTGGGCCGAGTGCGACGCGTAGTCGACGGCGACCCGCCGGGCGCGCACGTCGTCGGCGGCACAGCCGGCCAGGAACTCCTCGAGCGCCGCGTTCTCCCCCGACACGACGACCGTCCCGGGCCCGTTGACGGCGGCCACGGACAGCCGGCCGTCCCACGGCCGCAGCCGGGCCTCGGCGACGTCGGCGGCCAGGGACACCGACGCCATCCCGCCCCGCCCGGGCAGCCGCCGCGCGATCACCTGGGCACGCCGGACCACGACCCGGGCGGCGTCTCGCAGGGACAGGATCCCGGCGACCACGGCGGCGGCGATCTCCCCCTGCGAGTGACCGATGACGGCGGCGGGCTGCACCCCGTTCGCCCGCCACCACTCGGCCAGCGCCACCATGACCGCGAACAGCGCGGGCTGGACGACGTCGACGCGGCGCAGCGCTTCCTCGTCGCGCAGCACGGCGAACAGGTCCCAGTCCGCGAACTCGGCGAGCGCGTCCCGGCACCGTCCCAAGGCGCCGGCGAACGCCGCGGACGTCTCCAGCAGCCCGAGGCCCATCCCCACCCACTGGGAACCCTGCCCGGGGAAGACGAACACCGCCGCGGACGGCGTCGCCGTGCCGGTGACCACGTCGGGGTGCGGCCGTCCGTCGCGCACGGCCGCCACCGCGGCGGGTTTGCCGCCGAGCACGACCGCGCGGTGGCTCAGGCGGGCCCGCGCGCCGAGCGCGGCGGCGATGGCGCCGTCGGACTGCTCGGGGTGGGCGTTCAGGTGCTCCGCGAGCCGGGCGGCCTGGCCACGCAACGCGGTGTCGCTTTTGGCCGACAGCAGCCACGGGGCGGGCCCGTCGCCGGACGGGGCCGCGGGATCGCCTTGTTCCAGCAGGACGTGGGCGTTCGTGCCGCTGACCCCGAAGGAGGACACCGCCGCCCGCCGCGGACGGCCCGTTTCCGGCCACTCCACCGGCTCCGTCAGCAGCTCCACCCGGCCGGCGGACCAGTCCACCTGCGACGACGGCGCGTCCACGTGCAACGTCGCCGGGACGACGCCGTGGCGCATCGCCTGCACCATCTTGATCACCCCCGCGACACCCGCGGCCGCCTGGGTGTGCCCGATGTTCGACTTCACCGAGCCGAGCAACAGCGGCTGCTCACGGTCCTGCCCATACGTCGCCAGCAACGCCTGGGCCTCGATCGGATCACCCAGCTTCGTACCCGTACCGTGCGCTTCCACCACGTCCACATCGGACGGTCCAAGGCCCGCGGTCGCAAGAGCCTGGCGGATCACCCGCTGCTGCGACGGACCGTTCGGCGCGGTCAGCCCGTTCGACGCGCCATCGGAGTTCACCGCCGAACCGCGCACCACCGCCAGCACCCGGTGACCGTTCCGGCGAGCGTCCGACAACCGCTCCACCACCAGGACTCCGACACCCTCGCCCCACCCGGTGCCGTCCGCGCCCTCCGCGAACGCCTTGCACCGGCCATCGGCGGCCAGGCCGCGCTGCCGCGAGAACTCGACGAACACCGTCGGCGTGGCCATCACGGCCACCCCACCGGCCAGTGCGAGCGTGCACTCCCCCGCCCGCAGGGACTGCATCGCCCAGTGCAGGGCCACCAGCGACGACGAGCACGCGGTGTCCACCGTCACCGCCGGCCCTTCGAAGCCGAACGAATACGCGACCCGGCCGGAGACGACGCTGCCGGAGTTCCCGTTGCCCACGAACCCTTCGAGGCCATCGGGCAGGCCCGCCATCCGGGCGGCGTAGTCGTGGTACATGTGCCCGGCGAACACCCCGGTCCGGCTGCCGCGCAGCGCCGCCGGGTCGATCCCGGCGGCCTCCACGGCCTCCCACGAGACCTCCAGCAGCAGCCGCTGCTGCGGGTCCATCGCCAAAGCCTCCCGCGGGCTGATCCCGAAGAACCCCGCGTCGAAATCCGCCGCGTCGTACAAAAAACCGCCCTGCCGCGTGTACGAAGTGCCCGCATGCTCCGGATCCGGGTGGTACAACGCCTCGAGGTCCCAACCGCGGTTGGCCGGGAACCCGCCGACGGCGTCGCCGCCCCCGGCCACCAGCCGCCACAGGTCTCCGGGCGAGCCGACCCCGCCCGGGTACCGGCAGGCCATCCCCACGATGGCGATCGGGTCGTCGGTGCGCGCCGGGGTCACCGGCGCGGCTTCGGGCTCCGCGAGGCCGTCGACGAGGTGCTCGGCGAGCGCGGCGGTGTTCGGGTAGTCGAACACCAGCGTGGCCGGCAGCCGCTGCCCGGTGGCGGCGGTGAGCCGGTTGCGGAGGTCGACCGCGGTCAGCGAGTCGAAGCCCAGCTCGGTGAACGCGCGGTCGGCGGGTACCCCGCGCGGATCGCCGTGGCCGAGCACGGCCGCGACGTGGGTGCGCACCACTTCGATGGTGATCCGCAGCCGTTCGGCGCGCGCCAGCCCGGCCGTGCGCCCGGCCAGGTCGGCGTCACCGGCGTCCGCGGACCGGCGCGCGGCCGGCCGGACCAGGCCATGCAGCAGCGGGGGTACTTGTCCCGAGGCCCGGATCGCAGCCAGGTCCAGCCGGGCGGGCACGACGACCGGCCCGCCGGCGAGCGCGGCGTCCAGCAGGGCGAGCCCCTGCGCCGCCGGCATCGGAACGATTCCCGCGGCGGCGAGACGGGCCACGTCGGCGTCGGTCAGGTTCCCGGTCATCGAGTCGTCCCGCGCCCAGAAGCCCCAGGCCAGGGCGAGCGCGGGCAGCCCCTCGGCGCGGCGGCGCTCGGCGAGGGCGTCGAGGAACGCGTTCGCGGCGGCGTAGTTGCCTTGCCCGGGCGCGCCGGTCACGCCCGCCATCGAGGAGAACAGGACGAACGCGGCGAGGTCGTGTCCGCGGGTGGCTTCGTCCAGCGCCAGTGCGGCGTCCGCCTTGGGGCGCAGCACGGCGGAAAGCCGTTCGGGGGTCAGCGCGGTGATCAGGCCGTCGTCGAGCACCCCCGCCGCGTGCACCACGCCGGTGAGGGGGATCGTCGCCAGCAACGCGGTCAGGGCCGCCCGGTCCGCGACGTCGCACGCCTCGATCCGGACCCGGGCGCCGAGCCCGGTCAGGTCGGCGGCCAGGCGGTCCGCGCCCGCGGCCGCGGGGCCCCGGCGCGACACCAGGAGCAGGTCCCGCACGCCGTGCGCGGTGACCAGGTGCCGGGCGACCAGGCCGCCGAGCGCCCCGGTGGCCCCCGTGACCAGCACGGTGCCGGTGCCGAACGAAGCTCCGCCCGCGGCGGGTTCGGCGCGACGGAGCCGGGGCGCGAGCAGGTTCCCGGCACGAACGGCCAGCCGGGGCTCGGCACTGGCCAGTGCGGCGCCGAGAACGCGCGCGGACTCGGGACGGCCGTCGCTTTCGACGAGCACGATCCGGCCCGGGTGCTCGGACTGCGCGGAGCGGACGAGACCGGCGGCGGCCGCGCCGGCCAGGTCTCCCGTGCGGGTGACCACGGCGAGCGGGCCGGCACCGGGATCGGCGAGCCGGTCCTGCAACCAGGCCAGCACCCGCGCCGTCACGGCGTGCACGTCGCCCGATCCGGGCTCGACGTGGCAGGTTTCCGCCGCGTGTCCGGCCGCGGGCGTGGGCACGGGCGTGGGCACGGGCGTCCACGCGACGTCGTACAGATCCTGCGGTGACACGCGGGCGAGGGGCCGCAGGACCAGGGAATCGACCGAAGCAACCGGCCTTCCCGCGTCGTCCGCGACGGCCACGCGTACGGTGCCGTCGTCCCGGGTCAGCCGCACGCGGACCCGGGACACCCCGGACTGCCGGACGGTGACCCCGGTCCACGCGAAGGGCAGGACCGGCGGGCCGTCCGCGGCGTCGTCGAGCACGGCGACCAGCGGGTGGAGCGCGGCGTCGAGCAGCGCCGGGTGCAGCCGGTACCGGTCCGCGGTGGCGTGCTGTTCCTCGGGCAGGGCGACTTCGGCCCAGACCTCGGCGCCGCGGCGCCACAGGGCGCGAACGCCCTGGAACGCGGGACCGTAGTCGTACCCGAGGGCGGCGAACCGGTCGTAGAGGCCTTCGACCGGGACGGGCTCCGCGCCGGGCGGCGGCCAGCCGGCGAGCGCGACGCCGGGCGCCTCGCCCGCGGAAAGCACGCCACCGGCGTGCCGGACCCACTCCTCACCGGCGTCTTCGGGCCGGGAGAAGACCTCGACCGGACGCGTGCCGTCCGCACCCTCCGGGCCGACCGCCAGCTGCACCGCGATCCCCCCGGTCGACGGCATGCGCAGCGGCGCCGCGAGCGTGAGCTCCTCGATCCGGTCGCAGCCGACCTCGTCGCCCGCGCGGGCGACCAGTTCGACGAACGCCGTGCCGGGCAGCAGCACGTCACCGCCGACGACGTGGCCGGCCAGCCACGGGTGGGTCGCCAGGGACAGCCGCCCGGTCAGGACCACCCCGCCCGCCCCGGCCAGCTCGACCGCCGCACCCAGCAACGGGTGCCCGGCGGCCACCTGCCCGGCCTCGGCGATCCCGGCCGCGGTCGAGCCCGTCACCCAGAACCGGGTCCGGTCGAACGCGTAGGCGGGCAGCTCCGCCCGCGCGCCGTCCGGCAGCAGCCGCTCCCAGGCCACCGGCACGCCCGCCGCGAAGGCCGTCCCGAGGCCACGGAACAGCCGCTCCGCACCGTCGTCGTCGCGGCGCGCCAACGGCACGAAGGTCAGTCCGGTGCTCTGTTCGCCCAGCGCACCGAGTGTGCCGTCCGGCCCGGCTTCGAGCACCGTGCGCACCCCGGCGGCCTCGAGGGCGCGGACGCCGTCGGCGAACCGCACGGTCCGCCGCAGGTTGCGCACCCAGTAACCCGGCTCGCGCACGTCCGCGCCGGGCTCCACAGTGGACACCACCGGGACGACGGGATCGTGGTAGGTCAAGGATTCGGCGACGGCGGCGAACTCGGCGAGGATCGGCTCCATCGCGGCCGAGTGGAACGCGTGCGACACGCGCAGCCGGGTCGTCTTCGCGAACCGGGTCGCGAGTTCGCCGATCGCGTCTTCGGGGCCGGAGAGCACCACCGAGCCCGGGGCGTTGACCGCCGCGACGGCGACCCCGTCCGGCAGGACGCCCAGCTCGTCCTCGTCCGCCCGGACGGCCAGCATCGCCCCGCCCGGCGGCAGGCCGCCCATCAGCTCCGCCCGGGCGGAGACCAGCCGGCCCGCGTCCGGCAGCGACAGCACGCCGGCCACGTGGGCCGCGGCGATCTCGCCGACCGAGTGCCCCAGTACCGCGTCGGCGCGAACGCCGGCCGACTCCAGCAGCCGGAACAGCGCCACCTCGAAGGCGAACAACGCCGGCTGCGCGAACTCGGTGCGGTCCAGGGTGAGCGGGTCGTCACCCCAGACGACCGCGCGGACCGGTGGGGCCAGCTCGGCCAGCACGGCGTCGAAGGCCTCGGCGAACACGGGGAAGGCGGCGTGCAGGGCCCGGCCCATGCCGAGCCACTGGGCGCCCTGCCCGGGAAACACGACCGCGGTCGTGCCCGCCCCGGCCGGCTCGAACGGCCGGATCTCCGTCAGCTCCGCGACCAGCCGCTCCCGGTCGGGCCCGGCGACGACGGCCCGGTAGGGGAACACGGTCCGCTGCGCCAGGGCGCGCGCGACATCGGCCGGCTCGAGCTCCGCCGAGCTGACGCGCTCGGCCAGCCGGGCGGCCTGCGCCCGGAGGGCGGACGGGGTCTTGGCCGACAGCACCCACGGCACGACCGGTGCGGGGCCCGCCGGTCGGATCACCCGCGCGGATTCGACCGGCACCGCCGGTTCGGGCGGTGCCTCCTCCAGGATCACGTGGGCGTTGGTTCCACTGATCCCGAACGACGACACGCCCGCCACGCGCGGCCGCCCCGTTTCCCACGGCACCGTTTCGGTCAGCAGCCGGACCGCGCCCGTCGTCCAGTCGACGTGGGTGGTGGGGGTGTCGACGTGCAGGGTCGGCGGCAGCAGGCCGGCGCGCAGCGCGCCCACCACCTTGATCACCCCGGCCACGCCGGCCGCGGCCTGGGTGTGGCCGATGTTCGACTTGACCGAGCCGAGCCACAGGGGCCGCTCGCGATCCTGGCCGTAGGCCGCCAGCAGCGCCTGCGCTTCGATCGGGTCGCCCAGCCGGGTGCCGGTGCCGTGCGCCTCCACGACGTCCACATCGGACGGTGACAGCCCGGCGGCGGCCAGCGCGCGCCGGATCACCCGCTGCTGCGCCGGGCCGTTCGGCGCGGCGAGGCCGTTGGACGCGCCGTCGGAGTTGACCGCCGAACCCCGCACCACCGCGAGCACCGGGTGCCCGTTGCGCCGGGCGTCGGACAGCCGCTCCACGAGCAGCACCCCGGCCCCCTCGCCCCAGCCGGTGCCGTCCGCGGCGTCGGCGAAGGACTTGCAGAGCCCGTCCGGTGCCAGGCCGCGCTGGCGCGAGAACTCGACGAACACCCCCGGGGTGGCCATCACGGTCACGCCGCCGGCCAGCGCCAGCGAGCACTCCCCCGCCCGCAGGGACTGCGCCGCCAGGTGCAGGGCGACCAGCGACGACGAGCACGCGGTGTCCACGGTGACCGCGGGCCCCTCGAACCCGAAGGTGTAGGACACCCGGCCCGACAGCACGCTGCCGGCGTTCCCGGTGAGCACGTGGCCCTCGGCGGACGCGGCCGACCGCGTAACCAGTGCGGCGTAGTCCTGGCCGATGGAACCGACGAACACCCCGGTGCGGCTGCCGTGCAGGGCGGCCGGGTCGAGGCCCGCGTGCTCGATCGCCGCCCAGGAGGCCTCCAGGACCAGCCGGTGCTGCGGGTCCATGGCCAGCGCCTCGCGGGGGCTGATGCCGAAGAACGCCGCGTCGAACGCGCCGGCGTCGGCGACGAAGCCGCCCCGGCGGGTGTAGCTGGTGCCGTGGTGGGCGGGGTCGGGGTGGTACAGCGCGTCGACGTCCCACCCGCGGTCGGCCGGGAAGTCGGTCACCGCGTGACCGCCCGACGACACCAGCCGCCACAACCCGTCCGGGGAGTCGATGCCCCCCGGGAACCGGCACGCCATGCCCACGATCGCGATCGGCTCCCTGACCGCCGACTCGGCCTCGTCCAGCCGCCGCCGCGTCTCGCGCAGGGTGACGGTGGTGCGCTTGAGGTAGTCGAGCAGTTTCTGGTCCTCGGCCATCGGGTTCCCCACTCCAGCTCGGTCGGGCTCAGTCGAGCTCACCGTCGAGGAGTTCGAACATCTCCTCGGCAGTGGCTCCGGCCAGGTCTTCGGTCTCGGTCGGGTCGGTGCGGCCGTCCAAGGCGCGCAGCATCGCGCGCAGCCGGTCGGCGACGTGGGCACGCTCGGCGCCGTCGAACGCGTCGGCCGCGATGGCCGCGTCCACCCGGTCCAGTTCGGCCAGCGGTCCCGCGGGTCCGGCCGGGCCGCTGCCGAGCCGGTCCAGCAGGTACTCGGCGAGCCGCGCCGGGGTGGGGTGGTCGAACACGAGGGTCGCCGGGAGCCGCAGCCCGGTGGCCGCACCGAGCCGGTTGCGCAGTTCGACCGCGGTCAGCGAGTCGAACCCGAGGCTCGTGAACGGCTGCGCGGGATCGACGGCGTCCCCGCCGCGGTGGCCGAGCACGGCCGCGGCGGCGGCGCGCACCAGCTCGGCCACGGCCTCCGCGCGCCCGGCCGGGTCGAGACCGGCCAGCCGGGCCGCCTGATCGGTCGCCTCGGGAGCGTCGTCCGCGGCCGTGGTCAGCCCGGCGAGCAGGGGGCTCGGCCTGCCGGAGGTGAACCCGACGGCGAACCGGTCCCAGTCGACGTCCGCGATGGTGACGCAGGTGTCGCCGCCCGCCACCGCCCGCGCCATCGCCGTCACCGCGAGCCCGGGGTCCATCGGGGCGAAACCCCGGCGACGCAGGTACTCGTCGGCGGTGCCGTCGGCCGCCATGCCACCCTCGGCCCACGAACCCCAGGCGATGGAGGTCGCGGGCAGTCCCGCGGCGGCACGCTGCCGCGCGAGGCCGTCGAGGAAGGCGTTGGCCGCCGCGTAGGCGCCCTGACCCCCGCTGCCCCAGACGCCGGCGCCGGAGGCGAACACCACGAACGCGGCGAGGTCGCCGGTCAGCTCGTGCAGGTTGAGCGCGCCCGCGACCTTGCCCGCCAGCACCCGGTCCAGCTCGGGCAGCCCGAGCTCGGCGAGGGAGCCGGTGTCGCCCACCCCGGCCGCGTGCACCACGGCCGAAAGCGGGTACTGGGCGGGAATCTCGGCCAGTACCCCGGCGAGCGCGTCCCGGTCGGCGGCGTCGCACGCGGCGACGGTGACGCGCGTGCCCAGCTCGGCGACGAGCTCGCGGGCGGCGTCACTGTCCGCGCCACGCCGGCTGAGCAGCAGCAGGTGGGGCGCGCCCTGGCCGGCGGCCCACCGGGCCACCTGGGCGCCGAGCGCGCCGGTGCCCCCGGTGATGAGGACGGTCCCGGCCAGCCAGCCGGCGGCCCGGCCGGCGGCCGCCGGGGTCCCGGCGCGGACGAGCCGCCGGGCGAGCACCCCCGACGGGCGGATCGCCACCTGGTCCTCTCCCGCGGCGCCGCCCAGCACGGCCGCCAGGTGGCGGCAGGTCGCGGCGTCGACGGTTCCGGGCAGGTCGACCAGCCCGCCCCAGCCGGCCGGGTGTTCCAGCGCAGCCACCCGGCCGAGCCCCCAGACCATGGCGGCCACCGGGCAGGCGGGGTCGCCGGGCAGCACGGGCTGGCCGGCCCGGGTGATCCACCAGGACGGCGCGGTGACCCCGGCTTCGGCGAGGACCTGGAGCACGTTCAGCGTCTCCGCCACGGCGGCCGGGACGACCGGGTGCCCGGGCACCGGTCCGGCGGCCAGTCCGGTGAAGGACAGCACGCCGGCCAGTTCGCCGGCACCGGCGAGCTGTTCGGCCAGGGCCGCCCGGTCCGTGCCGGCCCGGACGACGTCCGCGCCCAGCCCGGCCAGAACCTGGTCGACCCACGGGTCGCTCGCTTGGCCCGGCGGGACGACGGCCAGCCAGCGTCCGCCGACCGCGGACGGCCCCGCGGTGACCGGTGACCACGACTCCGCGTACCGCCAGGAGTCCACTGTGGACTTATCTTGCCGGGCACCGCGCCACGCGGTCAGCGCGGGCAGCACTTCGGTCAGCGCCGGCGCCAGGGCCGGGTCGCCGAGGCCGGCCGCGAGCGCGCCGGCGTCCGAGTCGGCCACCAGGTCCCAGAACTCGCCGTCGCCCGCTCCCTCGGCGGGCGCACCGGCAGTGAGCCAGTAGCGCTCGCGCTCGAAGGCGTAGGCAGGAAGGCCGGCCGGGCCGCCCGCGACGAGCACCGGGTTCCAGCCGACCGGCAGCCCGCGGACGTGCGCGTCGGCCATCCGCCGGACCTGGTCGCGGACGTCGCCCTCACCTCGGCGCAGGCTGGCCACCACGGCGGCCGGGTGCCCGGCGTCCTCGGCGACCGCGCCGATCGCCCCCAGCAGCACGGGGTGGGCGCTGATCTCGACGAACGTGCCGAACCCGGCGTCGAGCAGGGCGCGGACCGCCGGGTCGAAGCGGACCTGGCGGCGGAGGTTCTCCACCCAGTACGCCGCGTCCAAGGGGGTGCCGGCCAGCTCGGCTCCGGTGACGGTGGAGTACAGCGGGATCCGCGGCGGCCGGACCTCCAGCGGGGTCAGGGCGGCGAGCAGGTCGTCGCGCAGGGGGTCGACGTAGTGGGAGTGGGAGGCGAAGCCGGAGCCGATGCGCTTGGTCCGGATGCCCTCCGCGGCACAGGATTCGGCGAACTCGTCCAGGGACTCGTTGTCCCCGGCGAGGACGACGGCGTCCGGGCTGTTCACCACCGCGACGACGAGCCGGCCCGCCCACGGCGCGATCCGTTCGGTGACCTCTTCGTGCGACAGCGACACCGACGCCAGCCCGCCGTGTCCGTCGAGCCGTTCGCCGATCATCCGGCTGCGCAGCACGACCACCCGGGCGGCGTCGGACAGGGACAGGGCACCCGCGGCCCAGGCGGCGGCGATCTCGCCCTGCGAGTGCCCGACGACGGCGGCGGGCCGCACGCCCAGCGACGCCCACCACTCGGTGAGCGACACCATGATCGCGAACAGCACCGGCTGCAGGACGTCGACCCGGTCCAGCGGCGGCGCGCCGGGTTCACCGCGCAGCACCGCGAGCGGGTCCCAGTCGACGAACTCGGCGAGCGTGGCGGAGCAGCGGGTCATCGCCTCGGCGAACGCGGGTGCGGACTCGACCATGCGCAGGCCCATGCCCGCCCACTGGGGGCCCTGGCCCGGGTAGACGAAGACCGGGCCTTCGCCGGTCGCGACGGTCCCGGTGCGCACGTCGGCGTGCGGCTGGTCCCGGCGCAGCGCGTCCAGGCCGGCCAGCAGCTCGGCCCGGCCCTCCCCGACGACGACCGCGCGGTGGTCGAACGACGAACGGCTCAGCAGGGCCGCCCCGACCGTGGCCGGGTCGAGGCCGGGGTGGTCGCCGAGGTGCCCGGCGAGCCGGTCCGCCTGCGCCCGCAGAGCCGTCGCCGACCTGGCCGACAGCACCCACGGCACGACCGGCCCCGCCGTCACGGGGGGCCGGGCCGCCTCGGCGGGTGCTTCGAGCACCACGTGGGCGTTCGTGCCGCTGATCCCGAAGGACGACACACCCGCCCGCCGGGGCCGTCCGGCGTCCGGCCACGGCTCGGCCTCGGTGACCAGCCGGACCGTGCCCGCGCTCCAGTCCACGTGTGACGTCGGCGCGTCCACGTGCAGGGTCGCCGGGACGATGCCGTGACGCATCGCGTGGACCACCTTCATCACCCCGGCGACCCCCGCGGCGGCCTGGGTGTGCCCGATGTTGGACTTCACCGAGCCCAGCAGCAACGGCCGTTCCCGGTTCTGCCCGTAGGTCGCGATGAGCGCCTGCGCCTCGATCGGATCACCCAGCCGGGTGCCGGTGCCGTGCGCCTCCACGACGTCCACATCGGACGGTGACAGGCCCGCGTCGGCCAGCGCGCGCCGGATCACCCGCTGCTGGGCCGGTCCGTTCGGCGCCGTCAGCCCGTTCGACGCGCCATCGGAGTTCACCGCCGAACCCCGCACCACCGCCAGCACCCGGTGACCGTGGCGGCGAGCGTCCGACAACCGCTCCAGGACCAGCACACCCGCGCCCTCGGCCCAGCCCGCGCCATCGGCGGTTTCGGCGAACGCCTTGGACCGCCCGTCCGGGGACAGGGCCTGCTGCCGCGAGAGTTCGACGAACACGTCCGGCGAAGCCATCACGGTCACCCCGCCCGCCAGCGCGAGCTCGCAGTCGCCCGCCCGCAGGGCCCGCGTCGCCCAGTGCAGGGCCACCAGCGAGGAACTGCACGCCGTGTCGAGGGTGACGGCGGGCCCTTCGAAGCCAAAGGTGTAGGCGATCCTGCCGGAGACCACACTGCCCGCGTTGCCGTTGCCCACGAAGCCTTCCAGCTCCTCGGGCACGGTGGTCAGGCGGCTCGCGTAGTCGTGGTACATGTGGCCGACGAACACCCCGGTCTGGCTGCCGCGCAGCGCCGCGGGATCGATGCCCGCGGCTTCGACGGCCTCCCACGAGGTCTCCAGCAGCAGCCGCTGCTGCGGGTCCATCGCCAGTGCCTCCCGCGGGCTGATCCCGAAGAACCCGGCATCGAAATCCGCCGCGTCGTACAAAAAACCGCCCTGACGCGTGTACGAAGTGCCCGCATGCTCCGGATCCGGGTGGTACAACCCCTCGAGGTCCCAGCCGCGGTCGGCGGGAAAGGCGCCCACCACGTCCGCGCCTTCGGACACCAGGCGCCACAGGGCTTCCGGGGTGTCGGCCCCGCCGGGGTAGCGGCACGCCATCCCAACGATCACCACGGGGTCGTCCGCGGTGCCGGCCCGGACGGGCGCGGCCGTGGCCGTGGCCGTGGCGGACTTCCCGGCGAATTCGGCCAGCAGCCGGTCCGCCAGCGCGGCCGGCGTCGGGTGGTCGAACACCAGTGTGGCCGGCAGCCGCGACCCGGTGACCGCGGCGAGCCGGTTGCGCAACTCCACCGCGGTGAGCGAGTCGAAACCCAGTTCGGTGAACGGACGGCCGGGCGCGATCCGCGCGGTCTCCGCGTGGCCGAGCACCCGGGCGACCTCGGTCCGCACCACGGCCAGCACGGCGGCGGCGCGCTCGGTTTCCTCGAGCCCGGTCAGGCGGCCGGCCAGGGCACCGCCGGACGGCGGCCGGCCGGACCGGGCGCGGACCAGGCCGCGCAGGAGCGCGGGGACGTCTCCGGCGGGTGCCTCGATCTTCGCGGGGACCACGACGGCGCGGCCGGTGGTCAGTGCCGCGTCGAACAGCGCGAGCCCCTCTTCGACCGGCAGCGGGGGAAGGCCGGCGCGGCCGGTGTCCAGGCCGGCCGCCATGCCCGACGCCCACGGCCCCCACGCCAGCGATGCCCCGGGCAGGCCCAGTGAGCGGCGGTGCCGGGCCAGTGCGTCGAGGAAGGCGTTCGCCGCGGCGTAGTTGCCCTGGCCCGCCGCGCCGAACACGCCGGAGGCGGACGAGAAGGCGATGAACGCGGTGCGCTCGCCGATCAGTTCGTGCAGGTTCCAGGCGGCGTCCACCTTGGGCCGCAGCACGGCCGCGAGCCGGTCCGGCGTCAGGGTTTCGACCAGCCCGTCGTCGAGCACGCCCGCCGCGTGCACCACGGCGCCGACCGGCTGCCCGTCGAGCAGTGCCGCGACCGCGGCCCGGTCGGTGAGGTCGACGGCGGCGACCCGGGCGCGGGCCCCCAGTTCGGCCAGGTCGGCGACCAGCTGTCCGGTGCCCTCCGCCGCGAGCCCGCGGCGCGAGACCAGCAGCAGGTCCCGGACGCCGTGCGCGGCCGCGAGGTGGCGGGCAACCAGCGCCCCGAGTCCGCCGGTGCCGCCGGTGACCAGCACGGTCCCGGACCACTCGGGCCCGCGCCCCGGGCCGGCCGCGACGCGGGTGAGCCGCGGTGCGGTGACCTCGCCCACGCGGACGCGCAGTTCCGGCTCGGCGGGCAGCCGGCCGAGCACGGGATCGGCGACCGCATCGGTGTCGGCCGTGGCGAACCGGCCCGGGTGCTCGGATTCGGCCGTGCGGACCAGGCCGCGCAGGGCGGCGACGGCGGGATCGTCCGGCGCGTCCTCGGTCACGAAGACCAGCCGGTCGCCGTCTCCGGCGAGCCAGTCCTGGATTTCCGCCAGTGCCCACGCCGTGAGTCGGTGCGCGGCGGCGGGAACCGGCTCGGCCGGGTCGCGGGGAACGGTGCGGAGCACGTCGCCGGTCGCCCCGTCCGCCGGCCCGGCGGGCACCCAGTCGATGCCGTGCAGTGCGTCGGTGCGGGCGGCGCGGGGACGCAGCACGAGCGTGTCCGCCGACAGCACGGGTGTGCCGTCGAGCCCGGCCACTTCGATCGACACCGTGTCCGGGGCGACCGCGCGCAGCCGGGCGCGGACCGTCCGGGCACGACCGGCGTGCCGGCTGACCCCGGTCCAGGCGAACGGGATCGCCCCGGGCCGGATACCCAGGTCGGCGCAGCCGAGAGCGTGCAGGACGGCGTCGAGCAGCGCCGGGTGCGGGCCGGGTCCGTCGTCGGGGACGTGCTCGGGCAGCGCGGCTTCGGCGTAGAGGGTGTCTCCGTGGCGCCAGGCGGCCCGGAGGCCCTGGCACGCCGGGCCGTACGTCAGGCCCGCCGCGGCGAACGCGTCATAACACCCCGACACGTCGAGTGGCCCGGCATCCGGCGGCAGGGCGACCCCTTCGCCGGTCGCCGGCGCGGAGTCCAGGAAGCCGGTGGCGTGGACGGTCCACTCCCCGGTGTCCCCGGCGCGCGCGTGGACGGCGACGGGCCGCCGGTCACCGTCCGGGGCGCCGACGGTGACCTGGTACCGGACCGTGCCGCCGTCGGGCACCACGAGCGGCGCCGCGACGACGAGATCGGCGACCCGGGCACAGCCGGCCTCCGCCGCGGCCCGCAGGGCCAGCTCGAGCAGCCCGGTGCCGGGCACGAGCACGGCCCCGTCGACGACGTGGTCGGCCAGCCACGGGTGCGTCCGGGCGGACAGGTCACCGGTGACCAGGAAGCCGTCGCGGTCGGCGAGCTCGACGACCCCGGTGCCGGTGGCGGCCGGGGCGGCTGCGGGCCAGAAGCGCTCGCGCTGGAAGGGGTAGGTCGGGAGCTCGACGCGCCGGGCCCCGGTGCCGTCGAACGCGGCCGCCCAGTCGACGTCGTGCCCTGCGGTGTCCACTGTGGCCAGTGCGGTGAACCACGTCGCCTGCTCGCCGGAGTCCGGGCGCAGGGCCGCGGCGACGGCGGCGCCGGGCAGGGAGCCGGCGGCCGCGGCCCCGAGCGCGCCGTCCGGACCCAGTTCCAGGGCGGCCGTCACGCCTTCGGCGGCGAGGGTGCCGACGGCGTCGGCGAACCGGACCGGCGCGCGCACCTGCGTGACCCAGTACTCCGGATCGGTGAGGTCGGTGACGGCACCGGTCACGGTGGAGACGACCGGGATCTCCGCCGGTGCGAAGGACAGTTCCCGCACCACGGCGCGGAAGGCCTCGAGCATCGGCTCCACGGCGGCGGTGTGGAAGGCGTGGGAGACCCGCAACGGCCGGGCCCGCTCGAACCCGGCGGCGACGCCGGCGACCGCGTCGGCGGCCCCGGCGATCACCACCGCCTCCGGGCCGTTGACCGCGGCGATCGACACCCCGTCGGCCAGCACCTCGCGGACGGCGGCCTCGGTCGCGCGCACCGCGACCATCGCCCCGCCCGGCGGCAGGGCGCCCATCAGGGACGCGCGGGCCGAGACCAGGCGGCAGGCGTCGGGCAGGGACAGGACCCCGGCCACGTGCGCGGCCGCGATCTCGCCCGCCGAATGCCCGGCCAGCAGGCCCGGGCGGAGCCCGAACGACTCGGCCAGCCGGAACAGGGCCACTTCGAGGGCGAACAACGCCGGTTGCGCGAACTCGGTCCGGTCGAGCGCGGCGGCGGCCGCCGCCCCGGCGCCCCACACGACGTCGCGCACGCCGGGCAGGTGGGCGACGGCGGCGTCGAACGCCCCGGCGAACACCGGGAACCGTCGATGCAGTTCCCGGCCCATGCCGAGCCGCTGGGACCCCTGCCCCGCGAACAGCACCGCGACCGGCCCGGGTTCCGCGACGCCGCGGGCGACCTGCTCCACGACGCCGTCCGCGGTGGCCAGCAGCACGGCCCGGTGCGCGAACCGGGTACGCCCGGCGAGGGTCAGCCCGACGTCGGCGGTGCCGAAGCCGAGCGGTTCGGCCAGGTGCTTGAGCCGGACGTCGAGGGCGGCCGCCGACTTCGCCGACACCGCCCACGGCGCCACGTCCACCGACACCGGCGGGGGCACCGGCACCGCGGGCGGCTGCTCCAGCACGACGTGCGCGTTGGTGCCGCTGACCCCGAACGACGACACCCCCGCCCGGCGCGGCCGGTCCCCGGCGGGCCACGCCGTCGCCGCGGTTACCAGTTCGACGGCGCCCGCGTCCCAGTCCACATGGGACGACCGCTCGGCGGCGTGCAGGGTCGCGGGAACCACACCGTGGCGCATGGCCTCGATCATTTTGATCAGGCCCGCCACGCCGGCGGCGGCCTGGGTGTGCCCGATGTTGGACTTCACCGAGCCCAGCAGCAACGGCCGTGCCCGGTCCTGCCCGTAGGCGGCCAGCAGGGCCTGGGCCTCGATCGGGTCGCCGAGCGCGGTTCCCGTGCCGTGGCCCTCGACCACGTCCACTTCGGACGGTGCCAGCCCGGCGTTGGCCAGTGCCTGGCGGATCACCCGCTGCTGGGCCGGTCCGTTCGGCGCCGTCAGCCCGTTCGACGCGCCATCGGAGTTCACCGCCGAACCCCGCACCACGGCGAGCACCTCGTGGCCGTGGCGACGAGCGTCCGACAACCGCTCCAGCACCAGGACGCCCGCGCCCTCCGCCCACGCGACGCCGTCGGCGCCGTCGGAATACGCCTTGCACCGCCCGTCGGCGGCGAGGCCTCGCTGCCGCGAGAACGCCACGAACGCGGCGGGCGTGGCCATCACGGTCACACCGCCCGCCAAGGCGAGGCCGCACTCGCCCGAGCGGAGCGACTGGGCCGCCAGGTGCACGGCCACCAGCGACGACGAGCACGCCGTGTCGACGGTGACCGCGGGGCCTTCGAGGCCGAAGTGGTAGGCGACCCGACCCGAGGCCACGCTCGGCGCGCTGCCGCTGCCGGAGAACCCTTCGGCGTCCGCGCCGTGCGCCAGGCCGCCGTAGTCGCTGTACATCACCCCGGCGAACACGCCGGTGGCGCTGCCGCGCAGGGCACGGGGGTCGAGGCCGGTCCGTTCGAACGCTTCCCAGCTCACCTCCAGCAGCAGCCGCTGCTGGGCGTCGGTGGCGGCGGCTTCCCGCGGGCTCATGGCGAAGAAGTCCGCGTCGAACCAGGGCGCGTCGTGCAGGAACCCGCCCTCGACCAGGTACGTCTTGCCCGGCGCGTCGGGATCCGGGTGGTAGAGGTCTTCGATGTCCCAGCCACGGTCGGCGGGAAAGCCGGTGATGGCGTCGGTTTCGCTCTCGACCAGCCGCCACAGGTCCGACGGCGACTGCACCCCGCCGGGGTAGCGGCACGCCATCCCGACGACGACCACCGGGTCGTCGTCGCCGGCGCTCGCACTCGCCGTCACGGCTTCGGGCGCCACCGCGCCGAACAGCTCTTCGAGCAGCCGGCCGGTGAGCGCCGCGGCGTTCGGGTGGTCGAAGGCCAGCGTGGCCGGCAGCCGGAGCCCGGTGCTCGTGGCGAGCCGGTTGCGCAGGTCGACCGCGGTGAGCGAATCGAAACCCAGTTCCTGGAACGACCGGTCCGGATCGATGGTGGCCGCGCCCGCGTAACCGAGCACGGTGGCGACCTGTCCCCGGACCACGTCCAGCACGGCGTCGCGCCGCCGGGCCGGCGGTACCGCCGCCAGCCGCGCGGCGAGCCCGTCGCCCGGTGCGGCGCGGGGCCGGGACGCACGCACCAGCCCGCGCAGCAGGGGCGGAACCTCGGCCCTGGCTCGCAGGTCGAGCCGGACCGGAGCGACGACCGGCGCTCCGGAAGCGAGCGCCGCGTCGAAGAGCTCGGCGCCCTCGGCGGCCGTCAACGGCGTCATCCCGGACCGGGCCAGGCGGTCCTCCGCGGCGTCGTCGAGGGTGCCGGTCATGCCGGCCTCGGGCACCCAGGGCCCCCAGGCCAGGGAGACGCCGGGCAGGCCGCGGGACCGGCGGTGCCGGATCAGCGCGTCGAGGAACGCGTTCGCCGCGGAGTAGCCGGCTTGGCCAGCGGAGCCGAAGGTGCCCGCGGCGGAGGAAAACACGACGAACTTCTCGACGTCGGCCAGTTCGTGCAGGGTCCACGCGGCGTCGGCCTTGGGCGCGAACACCGTCGCGAGCCGGCCGGGGTCGAGGTGGCCGAGCACGCCGTCGTCGAGGACACCCGCCGCGTGCACCACCGCCCGGACCGGGTGCCCGTCGAGCAGCTCCGCCACGGCGGCGCGGTCGGCGACGTCGCACGCCACCACTTCGACCTCCGCGCCCAGTGCGGCCAGTTCCGCCACCAGGGCACCGGCTCCCGGGGCGGCCGGGCCGCGGCGGGACACCAGCAGCAGGCGCCGGACGCCGTGTTCGGCGGCGAGGTGGCGGGCGATCACGGCGCCGAGGCCGCCCGTGCCGCCGGTCACGAGGACGCCGTCCTCGGGCCACTCCGCCTCCGTGCCGGTGCCGGTGCGCCGCGTCAGGCGCGCTGCCGAGACACGGGACCCGGAAACCAGCACCTGTGGCTCACCGGCGGCGAGGACGGCCAGTGCGGCCTGGACCGCATCGGGTTCGGCTTCGGCCTCGTCGAGATCGAGCAGGCCGAACCGGCCCGGGTGCTCGAGCTGGGCCGCGCGCACCAGGCCCCACACGGCGGCGGCCGCGACGTCCCGGCCGCCGGTGGCGCCGCGGGTGACGAACACCAGGCGGTCGGTGTCCCCGGCGAGGTGGTCCTGCACGAGCGCGAGCGCCCGCGCGGTTTCGCGGTGAGCCGAAGCCACGACGTCGTCCGGGTCGCCCGCCACGCCGGCCAGTACCGTGTCCGCCACGTCGGCGGTGCCGACCAGGCCGGCCAGGCCGAGGACGTCCGGTCGCACGACCGCCACGGCGGCCGGGTCCGGCGGGACGGCCGCGGCGAGGGGTGCCCAGTCGAGGCCGAACAGCGCGTCGGCGGCCGGGCCGGGCGTCTTCGCGGGCCGGAGCGTCAGGTTTTCGACGGCGGCCACGGGCACGCCCGCGGTGTCGGTGACGGCGATCGCGAGGCCGTCGGGGCCGGTGCGGGTCAGCCGGACGCGGATCGCGGTGGCGCCGTGGTGGCCCACCGTCACCCCCGACCAGCTGAACGGCAGCGCCCCGGACCGGGCGGTGGCCGCCAGGCCGAGGAAGGCCACCGGGTGCAGTGCGGCGTCGAGCAAGGCGGGGTGCAGGCCGTACCGGCCCGCCTCGGCGCCGCCCCCGGGCAGCGCCACCTCGGCGAAGACCTCACCGGCCGCCGAGCGCCATGCGGCGCGCAGGCCCTGGAACGCCGGACCGTAGGCCCAGCCCGCGTCGGCCAGCCCGGCCCGCAGTTCGGCGACGTCGATCGGTTCGGCGGCCGGCGGCGGCCACTCGAACCCGTCGACCGCGACCGGTTCGGTCGCGACGACCCCCGTGGCGTGCGTGGTCCAGTCGTCGGCCGCGTCCGTCCGCGCATGCACGCCGAGGACGCGCCGTCCCGCGGCATCGGGCTCCTCGACCCGGACCTGCACCCGCACCGCGCCCTGCGCAGGCAGGACGAGGGGCGCGGAAATCGTCAGTTCGTCGACGCGGGCGCACCCGGTCTCGGCCGCCGCCCGCACCGCGAGTTCGAGCAGGGCGGTCCCGGGGACCAGCGTCCGGCCCTGGATGACGTGCTCGGCCAGCCACGGGTGGGTGCGGGTGGACAGGCTCCCGGCGAACAGGACCTCGGCACCGCCCGCCACCGGGACGGCCGCGCCGAGCAGCGGATGCCCCACGGCGTCCAGGCCCCAGTCCGCCGCCGTGCCGGCGGCCTTGACCGGGGGCCAGTAGCGCTCGTGGTGGAAGGCGTAGGTCGGGAGGTCGATGTGCCTGCCGCCGTCGACCGCGGGCGCCCAGTCGACCGGGATCCCGCTGGTGTGCAGGTGGGCCAGTGCGGTCAGGAAGGTGGTTTCCTCGTCGCGGTCCTTGCGCAGCGCGCAGGCGCCGGGTAGCTCCCCGGCCAGCGCGGTGAGCACGCCGTCGGGACCGAGTTCGAGCAGGGTGGTCGCCCCGGCGGCGCGCAACGCGGCGACACCGTCGGCGAAGCGGACCGTCTCGCGCACGTTGCGGACCCAGTAGTCCCCCGCCGGGACGGTCACCGAAGGGTCCACAGTGGACACGAAGGGAATCTCCGGCGCGTGCTGCGCCAGCGAGTCCGCCACGGCGGCGAACTCGTCGAGCATCGGGTCCATCAGGGGCGAGTGGAACGCGTGCGAAACCCGCAACCGCGTCGTCTTCGCGAACTCGCCTGCGACCGCGAGAACAGCGGCCTCCTCCCCCGCGATCACGACCGACTCCGGGCCGTTCACCGCCGCGATCGCCACCCCGTCGACCAACGACGCGCGCACGGCGCCCTCCGCGGCCCGCACCGCGACCATCGCCCCGCCGGGGGGCAGGTCTCCCATGAGGGACGCCCGTGCCGACACCAGCCGACACGCATCCTCCAACGACAAAACCCCCGCCACGTGCGCAGCGGCAACCTCCCCCACCGAATGCCCCACCACAAAATCCGGCCGAACCCCAAACGACTCCACCAACCGGAACAACGCCACCTCAACCGCAAACAACGCCCGCTGCGCATGCTCCGCCCGCTCCAGCAACACCTCGTCCATACCCCACAGGACGTCCCGAACCCCCGGCAACAACCCCGCCACCGCATCAAACGCCGCCGCAAAAACCGGAAACCGACCAACCAAACCCCGCCCCATCCCCAACCGCTGCGCACCCTGACCGGGGAAGACCACGGCGAGCTTTCCCGGCGCGGCAACGCCCCGGGCCACCTCGCGCACGTCCTGCGCGGTCGCCAGCAGTACCGCGCGGTGCGGGAACGCGGACCGGGCGGCCAAGGTCGCCCCCGCGTCGAGCCGGTCCGCCCCCGTCTCGGTGAGCCGCGCGATCTGGGTGTCCAGCGCCGGGGCCGACGCGGCCGACACGGGCCACGGCACCACGGGTGGCACGACCCGCTCGGGCACCGTGGGTGTGGGTGCCTGCTCCAGGACCACGTGCGCGTTGGTGCCGCTGACGCCGAACGAGGACACCCCGGCCCGGCGCGGCCGGTCGGCGGGCCAGTGCCGGGCCTCGGTGAGCAGCCGCACCTGGCCCGCCGCCCAGTCCACCCGCGCCGAAGGCCGGTCGACGTGCAGGGTCGCGGGCAGCACGCCGTGCCGCATGGCCTGGATCATCTTGATCACGCCCGCCACGCCGGCCGCGGCCTGGGTGTGCCCCAGGTTCGACTTGACCGAGCCGAGCCAGAGCGGCTCGGTCCGGTCCTGCCCGTAGGTCGCGAGCAGCGCCTGCGCCTCGATCGGATCGCCCAGCCGGGTCCCCGTGCCGTGCGCCTCGACGGCGTCCACATCGGACACCGAGAGCCCGGCGGCGGCCAGCGCCCGGCGGATCACCCGCTGCTGGGCCGGGCCGTTCGGCGCGGTCAGCCCGTTCGACGCGCCGTCGGAGTTCACGGCGGATCCGCGGACCACGGCCAGGACGCGCCTGCCGTTGCGGACCGCGTCGGCGAGCCGCTCGAGCACCAGTACCCCGACGCCTTCGGACCAGCCGGTGCCGTCGGCCGCGTCGGCGAACGCCTTGCACCGCCCGTCCTCGGCGAGACCGCCCTGGCGGGAGAACTCGGCGAACACACTGGGCGTCGCCATGATCGACACCCCGCCCGCCAGCGCCAGCGTCGATTCGCCCCCGCGCAGCGATCCGCAGGCCAGGTGGATCGCGACGAGGGACGCCGAGCACGCCGTGTCGACGGTCAGGGCGGGGCCTTCGAGCCCGAGGGTGTAGGCCACCCGCCCGGACAGCACGCTGCCGGCGTTGCCGGTGAGCACGTGCCCCTCGACCTCCGGCGCGGACCCGGCGACCAGCCCGGCGTACTCCTGGCCGTTGGAGCCGATGAACACCCCGGTCGGGCTGCCGCGCAGGCCGAGCGGGTCGACGCCGGCGTCCTCCACCGCCGCCCACGCGGTTTCGAGCAGGTGCCGTTGCTGCGGGTCCATCGCCAGCGCCTCGCGCGGGCTGATCCCGAAGAACCCGGCGTCGAACCCGGTGGCGGAGTCGAGGAAGCCGCCCTTGGTGGTGACCGAACCGCCCGGCCCGCCGGGCTCGGCCGACAGGGCGGCGAGGTCCCAGCCGCGGTCGGCCGGGAACTCCGCGGCGACGTCCTGACCCGCGTTGACCAGGCGCCACAGGTCGGCCGGTGAGCCGACGCCGCCGGGGAACCGGCACGCCATCCCGACCACGGCGATCGGTTCGCCGGTGCGGGTTTCCGCTTCGGCCAGCCTCCGCCGCGTCTCGCGCAGATCGGCGGTGACTTCCTTGAGGAAGTGCCGCAGCTTCTCCTCGTTCGCCATCAGGCTGTCCTCCAGCGCCGGTTCGTCACGAGATCCCGAACTCCTTGCCGATCAGGTCGAACATCTCTTCGTCGGTGGCATCCGCCAGATTCGCGGCCACGGGCTCGTCCGGCTCGCCGGCCAAGCCGCGCAGCAGGTCCTGCAACCGGGCCGCCAGCCGGGCCCGGGCGGAGTCGTCGAGGGTGCCGCCGGTCACCACGGTGGCGAGCCGGTCCAGTTCGGCGAACGCCGTGCCGGCGTCGCCCGCCAGCTCGGCGACCAGTGCCGCGGCCAGTGCGGCGGGGGTCGGGTGGTCGAACACGAGGGTGGCCGGCAGCCGCAGCCCGGTGGCCGCGGCGAGCCGGTTGCGCAGCTCGACGGCGGTCAGGGAGTCGAACCCCAGCTCGGCGAAGGGCCGGTCGCCGGGCACGGCGGTGCGGTGCCCGAGCACCGCGCCCACCTGCGCCTGCACCAGGTCGCCGATCGCCGCCGCGCGCTCGGGGCCGGGCAGGCCGGCGAGGTCGACGGTCCGCCGGGCGGCACCACCACGAAGCTCGGGCAGGGCGTCGAGCAGCGGACTGGGCCGCGCGGAGGTGAAGTCCCCGGCGAAGCGCTCCCATTCGACGTCGGCGACCACGATCGCCGTCTCCCCGTGCTCGACGGCGTGGCGCAGCGCCGTGACGGCGAGGCCGGGGTCCATGCCCACCACGCCGTTGCGGGTGAGCCGCCCCCGCACCCCGGTTTCGGTGGCGAGCCCGGCCTCCGCCCAGGCGCCCCAGGCGATCGCCGTCGCCGGCCGCCCCTCGGCCCGGCGGAGCTCAGCCAGCGCGTCGAGGTGGGCGTTGGCGGCGGCGTAGTTGGCCTGCCCGGCACTGCCGACCACGCCCGCGAGCGAGGAGAACACCACGAACGCCGCCAGGTCCAGGTCGCGGGTCAGCTCGTGCAGGTTCACCGCGCCGTCGACCTTGGGCCGCATGACCGCGGCGAAGCGCTCCGGCGTCAGCGCGCCGAGCACGCCGTCGTCGAGCACCCCCGCGGCGTGGACCACCGCGGAGAGCGGGTGTTCGGCGGGCACGGCCGCAACGACTTCGGCGAGCGCCGCCCGGTCGGCGACGTCACACGCCGCGACGGTCACCTTCGCGCCGAGCGCGCGCAGTTCGTCCGGGAGGTCCCCGGCTCGGCCGCCGCGGCTGCACAGCACGATGTGGGGCGCGCCCTGCTCGGCAGCCATCCTGGCCACCCGCGCGCCGAGCGCGCCGGTGCCGCCGGTGATGAGCACGGAGCCCCGCAGCCAGTCCACGCCCGCACCGGTGACCGCGGCGAGCGGAGCCCGGACCAGCCGTCTGCCGAACGTGCCGGACGGCCGCAGCGCGACCTGGTCCTCGGTGCCCGCCAGGACCCCGGCCAAGCCGGCCACGCCGGCCGGGGCCGCGAGATCGACCAGCCCGCCCCACGTCTGCGGCTGTTCGAGCGCCACCACGCGGCCCAGCCCCCAGAGCGCCGCGGCCCCCGGGTCGACCCGCTCGCCCGGTGCGGCCGCGACCGCACCGGCCGTGGCGAACCAGAGCCTTGCGGGCGAACCGGTCGCCGCGTGCCGGTGCACCAGTGCCAGGGAGCCGGTGAGGGCGTCGGCGGCGAGGCCCAGCAGGGAAAGCACGCCGGTGACGTCGTCCGGGAGCGGGTCGCCGGGGCCGACGCGCTCGACTTCCGCACCTGCGGCGGCCAGCTCGTCGTCGAACGCCGCCGCCACGTCGGCGGGCAATCCCGGCGGCACCACGAGGGCCCAGCGCCCGCCGAGGACGGGCCGCGGGCGGGCGGCGATCGGGTGCCAGGCGACCTTGTACCGCCAGGATCCGACCGCCGACTCGGACTGCCTGCGCCGCCGCCACCGCGACAGCGCCGAGACCACCGCCTCGTCGACGGGAACGCCCAGGTGCTCGGTCAGCGCCGCGCCGTCCGCCCCTTCCACGAGGTCCCAGAACGCGGCGTCCCCGTCTGCTGCCTCCGGCGTGGGCGCGTCGAGCCAGTACCGCTCGCGCTCGAAGGCGTAGGCGGGCAGCGGAACGTGGCGTCCGGCCGGCAAGGACCAGTCGACCGGCAGGCCTCGCACGTGTGCCCCGGCGAGACCGCGCAGCGCGGCAGGTTGCCCGTCCTCGCCGCGACGCAGGCTCGCGACCACGGCGGTCGCGCCGATCTCTTCCAGCACGGGCAGCAGGACGGGGTGGGGACTGGTTTCGACGAACGTGTCCCGGCCGGCGGCCAGCAGCGCGCGGACGGCGGGTTCGAACCGGACGGTGTTGCGCAGGTTGTCGACCCAGTACGCGGCGTCCATCGGCCGGTCGAGTTCGGCACCGGTGACGGTGGAGTAGACCGGGATGCGGGGCGGGCGCGGGCGCACGGGTTCGAGCACGGCCAGCAGCCGGTCGCGCAGCGGTTCGACGTGCGCCGAGTGGGAGGCGTAGTCGACGGCGATCCGTTTCGCCCGGACGCCGTCCGCCTCGCACGCGGCCAGCAGTTCGTCGAGCGCATCGACGTCGCCGGAGACGACGACCGCGGCGGGCCCGTTCACCGCCGCCACCGCCAGACCGGGCCAGCGGGCGACCAACCGGGCGGCGGCCTCGGCGGACTGGGCGACCGAGACCATGCCGCCGGGCCCGGACAGGTGCTCGCCGATGAGCCGGCTGCGCACGGCGACGACCCGGGCGGCGTCCCGCAGGGACAGCGCGCCGGCGATCACCGCCGCCGCGATCTCACCCTGCGAATGCCCCACCACCGCAACCGGCTCCACCCCCACCGACATCCACCACCGAGCCAACGACACCATCACCGCCCACAACGCCGGCTGCACCACATCAACCCGCGCCAACGCCTCTTCGTCAGCAAGCACTTCGAACAAGTCCCACGACACGAACTCCGCCAACGCCTCCGCACACTCACCCATCGACGCCGCGAAAACCTCCGACACCTTCAGCAACCCCTGCCCCATCCCCACCCACTGCGAACCCTGCCCCGGAAACACGAACACCGGCTCAGCCGCGTGGGGCGCCACCCGGCCGGTGACGACCCCGGCGCCGGGCTCGCCGCGGAGGAGGGAGTCCAGTCCGGCGAGCAGGCCGGCCCGGTCGCCGAGCACGACGGCACGGTGTTCGAACGCCGGTTTGGCCAGGAGCGCGGCGGCGATGTCGCCGGTGCTCGCGCCGTCGGCGACGCCGGCCAGCCGCCCGGCCTGGCCGCGCAGGGCGCCCGGGGTGCGGGCCGACAGCACCCAGGGCACGAATCCGTCCGGAGCCGGTTCCGGTGCCGCGTCGGGCTCGGCCTGCTCGAGGATCAGGTGCGTGTTGGTGCCGCTGGCGCCGAACGACGACACCCCGGCCCGGCGAGGACGGCCCGTTTCCGGCCACTCCACCGATTCCGTCAGCAGCTCGACCCGGCCGGCCGTCCAGTCCACATGCGACGACGGCGCGTCCACGTGCAACGTCGCGGGCAACACGCCGTGGCGCATCGCCTCCACCATCTTGATCACCCCGGCCACCCCCGCGGCCGCCTGGGTGTGGCCGATGTTCGACTTCACCGAACCCAGCAGCAACGGCTGCTCCCGATCCTGCCCATACGTCGCCAGCAACGCCTGGGCCTCGATCGGATCACCCAGCCTCGTACCGGTCCCATGCGCCTCCACGGCGTCCACATCGGACGGTTCCAGCCCGGCAACCGCAAGAGCCTGACGAATCACCCGCTGCTGCGACGGACCGTTCGGCGCGGTCAGCCCGTTCGACGCGCCATCCTGATTCACCGCCGATCCCCGCACCACCGCCAGCACCCGATGTCCGTTCCGGCGGGCGTCCGACAGCCGCTCCAGCACCAGGACGCCGGCACCCTCGCCCCACCCGGTGCCGTCGGCAGCGTCCGCGAACGCCTTGCACCGGCCATCGGCGGCCAGGCCGCGCTGCCGCGAGAACTCGACGAACGTCTGCGGGGTGGCCATCACGGTGACACCGCCGGCCAGTGCGAGTGAACACTCCCCCGCCCGCAGCGCGCCCGCCGCCATGTGAACGGCCACCAGCGACGACGAGCACGCGGTGTCGACGGTGACCGCCGGACCTTCGAAACCGAAGGTGTAGGACACCCGGCCGGAGACGACGCTGCCGGCGTTCCCGTTGCCCACCAGTCCTTCCAGTTCCTCCGGCACGTGCGGGAGGCGGCCGGCGTAGTCGTGGTACATGTGCCCGGCGTAGACCCCGGTCGGGCTGCCGCGCAGGGCGGCCGGGTCGATCCCGGCCGACTCGACGGCCTCCCAGGAGACCTCCAGCAGCAGCCGCTGCTGCGGGTCCATCGCGGTGGCCTCGCGCGGGCTGATCCCGAAGAAGCCGGCGTCGAAGTCGGCCGCGTCGTAGAGGAAACCGCCTTCGCGGGTGTAGCTGGTGCCGAGGTGGCCGGGGTCCGGGTGGAACAGGTTCGCCAGGTCCCAGCCGCGGTCCGCGGGGAAGGCCCCGATGACGTCACCGCCGTCGGCCACCAGCCGCCACAGGTCTTCAGGCGAGGCGACGCCGCCCGGGAACCGGCAGGCCATGCCGACGATGGCGATCGGATCGCCGGTGACGGCGGCGGGCCGGGCCGGCTCGGCCGCGGGCCGGTCGCCGGCCAGGTGGGCGGCCAGTGCCGCGGGGGTCGGGTAGTCGAAGACCAGCGTCGCCGGGAGCCTCCGGTCGACGGCCGCGCCGAGCTGGTTGCGCAGCCGCAGCGCGGTGAGCGAATCCACGCCGAGGCGGGTGAACGGCGTGTCCGGCTCGACGTCGACGGCGTCGCCGTGCCCGAGCACGGCCGCGGTGAGGCCGCGCACCAGGTCCAGCAGCTCGCCGGGGGAACGGGTCGCGGCGTCCTGCGCGGCGACGGGCCGGGGCACGGCGGGTACCAGTTCGCGCAGCAGGGCGGGCACCGGCCCGGCCTGTCCGCGCAGCCCCGCCAGGTCGAGCCGCACGGGAACCGCCAGCGGCTCGCCCGCGGCGAGTGCGGCGTCGAACAGCCGCAGCCCGTCGTCCGCGGACAGCGGGGCGATCCCCAGCGCGGCCATGCGCCGCACGTCGGCGTCGGACAGGTGCACGGTCATGGCGCCGCGGTCGGCCCAGAACCCCCACGCCAGTGACAGCGCGGGCAACCCGGCCGCACGGCGCCGGGTCACGACGGCGTCGGCGTAGGCGTTGGCGGCCGCGTAGTTGCCCTGGCCCGCGGCGCCGAGCACCCCCGCGGCGGAGGAGAAGACGACGAAGGCCGCCAGGTCGCGATTCCGGGTCAGCTCGTCGAGCAGCTCGGCACCGGCGGCCTTGGGGCCGAAGACCCGCTCGAGGCGTTCCGGGGTGAGGGTTTCGAGCACGCCGTCGTCCAGCGCGCCCGCGGCGTGGATCACCGCGTCCAGCCGGGGGACGTCCGCGAGGACCGCGGCCATCGCGTCGCGGTCGGTCACGTCGGCGGCCACCGCCCGCACGGCGCACCCCAGCCCGGTCAGGCCGGCGTCACCACCGGTGCGGCTGACCAGGATCAGCTCCCGCACACCGTGCTCGGTGATCAGGTGCCGTCCGACGAGCCCGGCGAGCACGCCGCTGCCGCCGGTGATCAGCACCGTCCCGGTGAGCCGTCCGGCGCCGCCGGCCCGGGCGCGGCGCAACCTGGGCACGTGGACCCGGCCGTCGCGCACGACCACGTGCGGCTCGCCGTCCGGCAGCCCGGGGAGCGCGGCGCCGGGTTCGAGGTCGGCCAGGACGAGCCGGCCGGGGTGCTCGGACTGGGCGGAGCGCACCAGACCGCCCACGGCGGCGGCCACCGGGTCGGCCGGCTCGCCGCCGAACGCGGCCCCGCCGCGGGTGACCACCGCGAGGCACTCACCGGGACCGGCGAGCCACGCGCGGACCGCGTCCAGTGTCGCGGACAGCGCGGCCTGCGCGGAGCCGGCGGGCACCTCGAACGCAGGCACCTCGCCGCGGGGCGCCGGTTCGACCGGCACCCAGTGCGGCACGAGCATCGTGCCGCCGCCCACGGCTTTCCCCGGGGCACGCAGGGAAAGCGACTCCACGGAGGCGACCGGCCGGCCCGCGGCGTCGGTCAGCTCGACGGCCACGGAGTCGTCCCCCAGCGGGGTGAGGTGGACGCGCAGGCGCGTCGCCCCCGTGGCGTGCAGCGTGACGCCGGTCCACACGAAGGGCAGGCGGGGTGCGCCGGCGGTCGCGGCGAGCGGGTGCAGGGCGGCGTCGAACAGGGCCGGGTGCAGCCGGTAGCCGTCGGCTTCGGCGGGGTCGGGCAACGCGACCTCGGCGAACACCTCGTCCCCGCGGCGCCAGATCGCCTGGACGCCCCGGAAGGTGTCCCCGTAGCCGTAACCCGCGTCGGCGAGGCGGTCGTAGAGGTCTTCGACGGCTTCGGGCTCGGCGTCCGGCGGCCACGCGGTGACCTCGGCCGGGACCGGCGGGGCGGTGTCGAGCAGACCGCTCGCGTGCGTGGTCCACTCCTGACCGGCGGCTCTGGCGTGCACCTGGACCGTGCGGGGTCCGCCGTCACCGGCGGGACCGACGACGACCTGGACCGCGACCCCGCCGCTGTCGGGCAGGGCGAGCGGAGTCGTCAGGGCCAGCTCGCACACCCGGCCGCAGCCGACCTCGTCGCCCGCCCGCACCGCCAGTTCCAGGAACGCGGTCCCCGGGAAGAGCACCTGCCCGCCGACGACGTGCTCGGCCAGCCACGGGTGGGTGCCCACGGAGACGCGGCCGGTCAGCACGACACCGCCGTCGCCCGCCAGTTCGACGGTGGCGCCGAGCAGGGGGTGGCGGGCGCCGGACTGACCCGCGGTCTCGGGATCGGCCGCCGGGCGCGGGGCGCCGGGCCAGAACCGCTTGTGCTGGAAGGGATAGGTCGGCAGGCCGGTGCCGCTCCCGGTGGGCAGCTGCCAGTCGACCGGCACGCCGCGGACCTGGGCTTCGGCCAGGCGCAGTGCGGTGCTGCGCGCGTCGTCGGCACCCCGCCGCAGCGTGGGAACGGTGGCCGCGGCCGGGTCGATGTCCTCGATGGCGGGCAGGATGACGGGGTGGGGGCTCACCTCGACGAAGGTGCCGAGCCCGTCGGCGAGCAGGGTGCGGACAGCCGGTTCGAACCGGACGGTGTTGCGCAGGTTGTCGACCCAGTACCCCGCGTCCATCGGCCGGTCGAGGTCGGCGCCGGTGAGGGTGGAGCAGAGCCGCACCCGGGCGGGCTGCGGGCGCAGGTCGGCCAAGGCATCGGCCAGCACTTCGCGCACGGACTCGACATGCGCCGAATGCGAGGCGTAGTCCACGGCGATCCGCCGCGCTCGCACCCCTTCTCGGGCGCAGACGGCTTCGAGTGCGTCCAGGTCCGCCGAATCGCCGGAGACGACGACCGCGGCGGGCCCGTTGACCGCCGCCACCGCCAGGCCGGGCCAAGGGGCGAGCAGCCGTCCGGCTGCTTCCGCCGACAGCGACACCGAAAGCATCCCGCCGGGTCCCGAAAGGTGCTCGCCGATGAGCCGGCTGCGCACGGCCACCACCCGCGCCCCATCCCGCAGGGACAGCGCACCCGCAACCACCGCCGCCGCGATCTCACCCTGCGAATGCCCCACCACCGCAACCGGCTCCACCCCCGAGGCAATCCACCACCGAGCCAACGACACCATCACCGCCCACAACGCCGGCTGCACCACATCAACCCGCGCCAACGCCCCCGCATCACCCAACACCTCAAACAAATCCCACGACACGAACTCCGCCAACGCCTCCGCACACTCACCCATCGACGCCGCAAAAACCTCCGAGACCCCCAACAGGCCCAAACCCATCCCCACCCACTGCGAACCCTGCCCCGGAAACACGAACACCGGCTCAGCCGCATGAGGCACCACCCGGCCGGTGACCACGGCCGGGTGTGCCTCACCGCGGGCCAGCGCGGCCATGCCGGCGAGGAGCCCGGCATGGTCGTCGCCGACCACGACGGCACGGTGTTCGAACGCCGGGCGCGTCAGCAGCGCGGCGGCCGCGTCGACGGGTCCGCGGGTCGCGAAGTCGCCGGCGTAGCGGGCGGCCTGCGCACGCAACGCTTCGGCGGAGGCGGCGGAAAGCAGCCAGGGCACGAGCCGCCCGTCTTCGGCGGGTGGCGCGGAATCGGCCGGTTCCGGTTGCTCCAGCACGACGTGGGCGTTGGTGCCGCTGACCCCGAACGACGACACGCCGGCCCGGCGAGGACGGCCCGTTTCCGGCCACTCCACCGATTCCGTCAGCAGCTCGACCCGGCCGGCCGTCCAGTCCACATGCGACGACGGCGCGTCCACGTGCAACGTCGCGGGCAAAATCCCGTGCTGCATCGCCAGCACCATTTTCATGACGCCTGCGACACCCGCGGCCGCCTGGGTGTGGCCGATGTTCGACTTCACCGAACCCAGCAGCAACGGCTGCTCCCGATCCTGCCCATACGTCGCCAGCAACGCCTGGGCCTCGATCGGATCACCCAGCCTCGTACCGGTCCCATGCGCCTCCACGGCGTCCACATCGGACGGTTCCAGCCCGGCAACCGCAAGAGCCTGACGAATCACCCGCTGCTGCGACGGACCGTTCGGCGCGGTCAGCCCGTTCGACGCGCCATCCTGATTCACCGCCGATCCCCGCACCACCGCCAGCACCTGGTGACCGTTGCGGCGAGCGTCGGACAGGCGCTCCAGCACCAGGACGCCGGCACCTTCACCCCACCCGGTGCCGTCAGCCCCCTCCGCGAACGCCTTGCACCGGCCATCGGCGGACAGCCCCCGCTGCCGCGAAAACTCCACGAAGATCCGCGGCGTGGCCATCACGGTGACACCGCCCGCCAGAGCCAGCGAACACTCCCCCGTGCGCAGCGCGTTCGCCGCCATGTGCAACGCCACCAGGGACGACGAGCACGCGGTGTCGACGGTGACCGCCGGACCTTCGAAGCCGAAGGTGTAGGACACCCGGCCGGACAGCACGCTGGCGGCGCTGCCGATCAGGGCGGTGCCCTCCAGGTCGTCGCTCGCCGCGGCGGCCAGCGGGCCGTAGTCCTGGCCGTTGGAGCCGGCGAACACCCCGGTGCGGCTGCCGCGCAGCCCCGCCGGATCGAGGCCGGCCTGCTCCAGCGCCTCCCAGGTCGTCTCCAGCAGGAGACGTTGCTGGGGGTCGGTGGCCAGTGCTTCGCGCGGGCTGATCCCGAAGAACGCCGCGTCGAACCCGGTGGCGTCGGCCAGGAACGCGCCCCGGTCGGTGTAGGAGGTCCCGGCGTGGTCGGGGTCGGGGTGGAACAGGGCGCCCAGGTCCCAGCCGCGGTCGGCCGGGAATCCGGTCACCGCGTCGACGCCGTCGGCAACCACGCGCCAGAGGTCCGCGGGAGAGCCGATCCCGCCGGGGAAGCGGCAGGCCATCCCGACGATCGCGACCGGCTCGTCAACGGCGGTCACGGACCCGTCGCCGCGGTCGCCGCCCTGGTCGTCGCCGAGGTCGAGCAGGGCGGCCCGCAGGTACCCGGCGAGCGCGGCCGGCGTGGGGTGGTCGAACACGAGGGTGGCCGGCAGCGTGAGCCCGGTGGCGGCGTTGAGCTGGTTGCGCAGCTCGATCGAGGTGAGGGAGTCGAACCCGAGCCCGCTGAACGGCCGGTCCGCGGCGATCGCGCTCGCGTCGGTGTGCCCGAGCACCCGCGCGACCCGGGCCCGGACCAGTCCGTCGAGGACCCGGAGCTGTTCGGCCGGGGGCAACCCGGCCAGCCGCGCGGCCGCCGGCGTTTCCCGTTCGGGCGCCGGCACCAGCTCCTCGACCAGTGGGCTCGCCGGGTAGCGCGGCCAGTCGACGTCGGCGACGGTCACCGTTGTCTCGCCGACGCAGTCGCGCATCGCGAGCAGGGCGCGGTCGGGGTCCATCGGCACGAAACCGCGGCGCCGCAGGGCGGTGCGGACGTCGTCGCTCTCGGCCATGCCCGCGTCCGCCCAGGCGCCCCAGGCGATGGCCGTGGCCGGCAGCCCGGCGGCGCGCCGCCGCTGCGCCAGCGCGTCCAGGAAGGAGTTCGCCGCCGCGTAGGCGCCCTGTCCCGCGTTCCCGGTGACTCCGGCGATGGAGGAGAACAGGACGAAGGCGGCCGGTTCGTGGTCGCGGGTGAGTTCGTCCAGGACCAGCGCGGCGTCCGCCTTCGGCCGCAGTACCGCGGCCAGCCGTTCCGGCGTCAGTGCCTCGGCGAGGCCGTCGTCCAGGACCCCGGCGGCGTGCACCACGCCGGTCAGCGGGTGCTCGGCGGGCAGGGCGGCCAGTACCGCCGCCAAGGCGTCCCGGTCGGCGGCGTCGCAGGCGGCCACGGTGGCGCGCGGGCCGAGTTCCGCCAGCAGTTCCCGGGCGCCGGGGGTGTCCGTTCCTCGCCGGCTGAGCAGCACGAGGTGCCCGGCGCCTTCCCTGGCCGCCCAGCGCGCGACCCGGGCGCCCAGCGCGCCCGTGCCCCCGGTGATGAGGACGGTGCCGCGCAGCCAGTCCGAGTTCCCGCCCGCCGGCGGGGACGTCCGGGTCAGCCGCCGTTTGAGGATCCCGGTGCCGCGGACGGCCACTTCCGGCTCACCGCTGCCCAGGGCCGCGGCGAGCCCGCCGGTACCCGCGGCAGGCAGGTCGACGAGCCCGCCGGCGGTCGCCGGATCCTCCTGCGCGATGCTGCGGACCAGGCCCCACACCATCGCCGAGGCCGGGTCGGGCGCAGGATCGCCGGAATCGGCGGCGACCGCGCCCCGGGTCAGCCACCAGGTGCGCGCGGTGACCCCCGCGTCGCGGAGGGCCTGGGTCAGCACGAGACTGCGGAGGACCGGCCCGTGCGGCCCCCCGGTGACTCCGGGTTCGGCCAGTACCGCGTCGATCGCCGTGTCCGCCAGTGCTTCGGCGACGCGGCGGGCGACGGTGGCCCGGTCGGCGTCGTCCAGCGGAAGGCGGACGACTTCGGCACCCGCGCGGGCCAGCTCGCCGGCCACGTCCTCGCCGGCGGCCACCAGCCAGCGGCCGGAGAGCGCCGGTCCGGGCGGTGCGGCCGGCACCCAGGTGACGCGGTAAGTCCAGGCCGCGGCCGCGGCGGGTTCCGCGTCGAGCCAGTACCGCTGCCGGTCGAAGGCGTAGCCCGGCAGGTCGATCCGGCCGGCGCCGCGGGTCAGCGGTGACCAGTCGACGGCGGCGCCGAGTTCGTGCAGCCTGCCGAGCGCGGCGAGCGCGGTTTCCTCCTCGTCGCGGCCCTCGCGCAGCACCGGCACGGCGGGCCGGTCCGGCGACAGGCCCGAGAGCACGCCGGGACCCAGTTCGAGCAGCACGGCCGAGGCGGGCGCGGCGGCGAGCGCGTCCGCGAAGCGCACCGTGTCCCGGACGTTGCGGACCCAGTGGGCGGGATCGGCCAGGTCGGCGCCGGGCCCGCCGGTCACCGTCGACAGCACCGGGATCCGCGGCTCGGCGAAGGTCAGCGACGCGACCACGGCGGCGAACTCGTCGAGCATCGGGTCCATCAACGGCGAGTGGAACGCGTGCGAAACCCGCAGCCGCCGGGACCGGGCGAACCGGCCCGCGACCTCCTGCACGGCGGGCTCGGGCCCGGACACCACGACCGAACCGGGCGCGTTCACCGCCGCGATCGTCACCCCGTCCACCAGCCGGGCCGCCACTTCGGCTTCGGGGGCCGGGATGGCCACCATGGCGCCGCCGGGGGGCAGTTTCCCCATCAGAGACGCCCGCGCCGACACCAACCGACACGCATCCTCCAACGTCAAAACCCCCGCCACGTGCGCAGCGGCAATCTCCCCCACCGAATGCCCCACCACAAAATCCGGCCGAACCCCAAAAGACTCCACCAACCGGAACAACGCCACCTCAACCGCAAACAACGCCCGCTGCGCATGCTCCGCCCGCTCCAGCAACACCTCGTCCATACCCCACAGGACGTCCCGAACCCCCGGCAACAACCCCGCCACCGCATCAAACGCCGCCGCAAAAACCGGAAACCGACCAACCAAACCCCGCCCCATCCCCAACCGCTGCGCACCCTGACCGGGGAACAGCAGCCCGACGCCGGCCGGTGCGGCGACGGCCGCGTGCTCGCCCCGGGCGATCGCTTCGAGCCCGGCCAGCAGCTCGGCGCGGTCCGCGCCGGTGACCACGGCCCGGTGCCCGAACGCCGTGCGGGCCAGCAGGGAGGCGGCCACTTCGCGCGGGCCGGCGTCGGGACGGGCGGTGACGAACCCGGCGAGCCGCTCGGCCTGCTTGCGCAGCGCCGGCGGCGACTTCGCGGTCAGCACCCAGGGAACGACCCGCCCGGCGGGCGTTCCGGTGTCCTCGGTGTTTTCCGCGTCTTCGGGGGGTGCCTGCTCCAGGATCAGGTGTGCGTTGGTCCCGCTGATCCCGAACGACGACACCGCCGCCCGCCGCGGCCGGCCGGTCTCCGGCCAGGCGACCGCGCCGGTCAGCAGCTCCACGGCGCCGGCGGACCAGTCCACGTGCGGGGTCGGCTCGTCGACGTGCAGGGTCGGCGGCAGGGTGGCGCGCCGCAGCGCCTCCACCATCTTGATCACGCCGCCGACCCCGGCCGCGGCCTGGCTGTGCCCGATGTTGGACTTCAGCGACCCCAGCAGGAACGGGCGCGGGCGGTCCTGGCCGTAGGTGGCCAGGACGGCGTCGGCTTCGATCGGGTCGCCGAGGGTGGTGCCGGTGCCGTGGGCCTCCAGCGCGTCGACGTCGGCCGGGGTCAGGCCGGCGGCGTCGAGCGCCTGCCGGATGACCCGCCGCTGCGCGGGCCCGCTCGGCGCGGTGAGGCCGTTGGACGTGCCGTCCGAGTTGACCGCGCTGCCGCGGACCACCGCGAGCACCCGGTGCCCGTGGACGCGTGCGTCGGAAAGGCGTTCCAGCAGCAGCATTCCCGCGCCCTCCGACCACGCGGTGCCGTTCGCGGCGGCCGCGAACGACCGGCACCGGCCGTCCGGGGACAGGGCGCGCTGCCGGGCGAACTCGACGAAGGTCCGCGGGCCTGCCATCACGGTGACGCCTCCGGCGAGGGCGAGCGTGCTTTCCCCGCGCCGCAGCGATTGGCAGGCCAGGTGGAGCGCGACCAGCGACGACGAGCAGGCGGTGTCGACGGTGACGACCGGGCCCTCGAAGCCGAAGGTGTAGGCCACCCGGCCGGAGGCCACGCTGCCCATGCTGCCGCTGGCCAGGTAGCCCTCCAGCTCCGGCGGGATTTCCCGGATCCGGGCGGCGTAGTCGTCGTACATCACGCCGGTGAACACCGCCGTGCGGCTGCCGCGGACCGATTCGGGGTCGACGCCGGCGTGCTCGAACGCCTCCCACGTGGTTTCCAGCAGCAGCCGCTGCTGCGGATCGGTGGACAGCGCCTCGCGGGGGCTCATGCCGAAGAACCCGGGGTCGAAGTCCGCGGCGTTGTGCAGGAAACCGCTTTCCCGGCTGTAGCAGGTGCCGGGAGTCTCCGGATCGGGGTCGTACAGGCGGCCGAGGTCCCAGCCGCGGTCGGTGGGGAACGGGGTGATCGCGTCGATCCCGTCCCGCACGAGCGTCCAGAGCCCGCCGGGCGAGGCGACGTCGCCGGGGTAGCGGCACGCCATGCCGATGATCGCGATCGGCTCGGTGGCGCGGTCCTCGAGTTCGCGGCGGCGCCGTTCGGCCTCCTTGAGCCCGGCGGTGGCGCGCTTGAGGTATCCCCGCAGCTTGTCCTCGGTCGACTCGCCCATCACGCACCGAGCTCCTTGTCGATGTAGTCGAACAGGTCCTCGTCACTGGCCTCGGCCACGTCGTCGCCGACCGTGTCGTCGACCACGTGAACGGTGGTCTCGCAGCTGCGAAGCAGCGCCTTGAGCCGGGTGGCCAGCTCCGCCCGCCGCTCGTCGCCCGCCTCCGCCGTGGCCAGGAAGGCGCCGACCGCCGTCAGGTCGGGCAGCGCCGGTTCCGCCGCCCCCAGCTCGCCTTCCAGGTGCGCGACGAGGGCGGCGGGCGTGGGGTGGTCGAAGATCAGGGTCACCGGCAGCCGCAGCCCGGTGGCGTCGGCGAGCCGGTTGCGCAGCTCGACCGACGTGAGGGAGTCGAAGCCGAGGTCCCGGAAGGTCCGGGCGGGCTCGACGGCTCCCGCGTCGGGGTGGCCGAGCACCTCCGCGATCTGGGCGAGCACGATGTCCACCGCCGCGCCGGCCGGCTTCGGCCGGTGCTTCGGCGCGGCGCTCCCGAGGACCTCCGCCGTGCGCTCCAGCCGGGCGGGCACGACCACGGGCAGGCCGGTGGCCAGTGCGGCGTCGAACAGCCGCAGGCCGGCCGCCGGGGAGAGCCCGCTCATCCCCGCCCGGAACATGCGCCGCCGGTCGACGTCGCCGATCCCGCGCGTGATGCCGCCGGGCTGGTCCCACAGTCCCCACGCCAGCGCCTGCGCGGGCAGGCCGAGCGCCTGCCGGTGGCAGGCCAGTGCGTCGAGCGCGGAGTTCGCCGCGGCGTAGGCGGCCTGGCCGGGGCCGCCGATGATGCCCATGATCGAGGAGAACAGGACGAACGCGGTCAGGTCCCGGTCCGCGGTCAGCTCGTGCAGCACCCAGGCCGCGTCGATCTTGGGCCGCAGCACGGCGTCGAGCCGGTCCGGGGTCAGCGAACGGACCAGCCCGTCGTCGAGGACGCCCGCCGCGTGCACCACGGCCGTGAGGCCGGGCAGGCCGTCGAGCACCGCGGCCATCGCCGCCCGGTCGGCCGCGTCGGCCGCGATCGCGTGGACTTCGGCACCCAGCCCGGTCAGCTCCTCGATCAGTTCCGACGGGCAGCCGCGCCTGCCGACCAGCGCGAGCCGGGTCACTCCGTGTTCGGTGACCAGGTGCCGCGCGAGCAGGCCGCCCAACGCGCCGCCGGCCCCGGTGAGCAGCACGGTGCCACGCAGGACCACGGCGTCCGCGCCGGTGCCGAAGCGGGTCAGGCGAGGGACGAACGCCTCCCCGCGCCGCAGGACGATGCGGGGTTCTCCGGTGGCCACGGCGGCGGGCAGCGCGGCGTCCGACTCCGGCGTGCCGTCGACGTCGACGAGCACGAGGCGGTCCGGGTTCTCCGACTGCGCCGAGCGCGCCAGGCCCCACACGGCCGCGCCCGCGAGGTCGCGGGCGTCCGGGCCGGCACCGTCGCGGGTGCGCAGCACGACCGCGTCGCCGTCTTCATCCACAATGGACTGGATGGCGGCGAGGGCCCGGTGGGTCAGGTCCCGCACCCCCGCCGGCCCGGCCTCGCCCGCGGTCAGCTCGACCACCACCGGCGAGGTGGCGGCGACGCCGGGCAGGTCGATCTTCGTCCACTCCGGACGGTGGAGGGCGCCGCCGCCGAGGGCGTCCGCGGTGACCGGGCGCAGGGTCAGCGAGTCGGCCACCACGACCGGCCGGCCCTCGGGATCGGTGGCCGTGATGCCGATCGCGTCCGGTCCTTTCGGCGTCACGCGGACCCGAAGGGTCTTCGCGCCGGTGGAAAACAGCGTGACGCCCGCCCAGGCGAACGGCAGCCGGATCTCCCCCGGCGGCAGGGCCGGGTGCAGTGCCGCGTCGAACAGCGCCGGGTGCAGCGGGAACCCGGCGTCGTCGGGGACGGCGACCTCCGCGAAGACTTCGGCACCGTCGCGCCAGGCGGCCCGGACACCCCGGAACGCGGCCCCGTAGTGGTACCCGGTGCCGGCGAGCCGGTCATACAGCTCCTCGGGGTCGATCGCCACCGCCCCCCGCGGCGGCCAGGGGGTCTCGGCCACCGGTACCGGCTCGGCGGGCCGGACCGTGCCCGCCGCGTGCCGGGTCCAGCCCGCCGTCCCGCCGGAGTGCACGGCGAGGCGACGCCTGCCGTCCTCGTCCGGCGCGGACACGAGCACCTGCAGGTCGACGGGGTCCGGGCCGAGCTGAAGGGGTGCTTCGACGGTGAGTTCCTCGATCCGCCCGCAGGCGGCCGCTGTTCCGGCGAAGCAGGCGAGGTCCAGGAACGCGGTGCCGGGCAGCAGCACGGTTCCGGTGATGACGTGGTCGGCCAGCCAGGGCGACGAGCCCGTCGACACCCGCCCGGTGCAGACCAGCCCGCCGTCGGCGAGGGGCACGGTCGCCCGCAGCAGCGGGTGCTCCGCGGTCCGCACCCCGGCCGGCACCGAGCCGGCGCCGGCCAGCCAGTACCGGCGGCGCTGGAACGGGTATGTCGGCAGCTCCGCCAGGCGGCCGCCGGCCACGAACGGCGTCCAGTCCACCGGAGTGCCGTGGACGTACGCCTCGGCCAGCGAACGCGTCATCCGGCCGGGCTCACCCCGGCGCAGCGAGCCGACGACAGCGGCCTCCGCGCCCTCCGCCTCGGCGGTTTCCGCGACGGCGGTCGTGAGTGCCGGGTGTGGGCTCATCTCGGCGAACACGGTGGCCCCGGTCCCGAGCAGCACCCGGACGGCGTCGGCGAACCGGACCGGCTCACGCAGGTGGCGGCCCCAGTACTGCGGATCCAGGACCGGGCCCTCGACCGGCTCCCCGGTCAGCGTCGAGACCAGCGGGACGTCCGGGTGCCGCGGCCGGATCCCCTCGAGCGCGGCGACCAGCCGCGCGCGGACCGGTTCGACCTGGTGGGAGTGGAAGGCGTGCTCGGTCGGCAGGCGGCGGGCCCGCTCGTCCCGGTCGAGCAGTTCGGCCAGTGCGTCCAGGTCGCCGGAAACGACCGTGGCACGAGGGCTGTTGACCGCGGCGACGGTCAGCCTGCCCTCCCACCGGCCGAGGTCGGCGTCCGGCGGCACGAGGGCCATCCCGCCCTGCCCGGTCAGCTCCGCCAGCGCGGCGGCCCGCACGGCAACGACGCGGGCCGCGTCATCGAGCGACAGGGCGCCCGCGACGCAGGCGGCGGCGATCTCCCCCTGCGAATGCCCGACGACGGCGTCGGGTTCGACGCCGTGCGAACGCCACAGCTCGGCCAGGGACACCATGACTGCGAACAGGACGGGCTGGGCGACGTCGACCCGGGTGACGTCCGGCCCGGCGAGCACGTCCGGCAGCGACCAGCCGGTGTGCGGCCGCAACGCTTCCCCGCACCGCGCCATCGACTCGGCGAAGGCCGGCGATTCCCGCACGAGGTCCAGCACCGTCTCGGCGGACCACCGGGACCCCGCGCCGGGAAAGACGAACACGGTCCGGCCTTCGGGCGGCGCGGTACCCCGGACCACGTCGCCGCCCAGCACCACCGCCCGGTGCGGCCAGCTCGCCCGGGTCAGCAGGGTGGCGCCGACGTCGAGCGGATCGTGCTCGACGGTGGCCAGCCGCTGCAGCTGGGCGTCGACCGCGGCGCGCTCCCGCCCGGACACCACCCACGGCACGACCCGGCCGCCGCGCGGCGGCGGCCCCGGCTCGGCCGGGACGTGCTCCAGCACCACGTGGGCGTTGGTGCCGCTGATGCCGAAGGACGACACCGCCGACCGCCGCGGACGTCCGGTTTCCGGCCACGGCGCGGCTTGGGCCAGCGGGTGGACGGCGCCCTGGGCCCAGTCGACGTGCGGAGTCGGTTCGTCCAGGTGGAGGGTGCCCGGGACCCGGCCGTGCCGCATGGCCTCGACCAGCTTGATCAGGCCGCCGATCCCGGCGGCCGCCTGGGCGTGCCCGATGTTGGACTTCAGCGAGCCCAGCAGCAGCGGCTGCTCGCGGTCCTGCCCGTAGGTGGCCAGGATGGCCCGCGCCTCGATCGGGTCGCCCAGCCGCGTACCGGTGCCGTGCGCCTCGACGACGTCCACTTCGGACGGACGGAGCCCGGCGGCGGCCAGTGCCGCGCGGATGACCCGCTGCTGCGCGGACCCGTTGGGGGCCGTCAGGCCGTTGGACGCGCCGTCGGAGTTGACCGCGCTGCCGCGGATCACCGCGAGCACCGGGTGCCCGTGGCGGCGGGCGTCGGACAGGCGCTCGAGCAGGACCAGGCCCGCGCCCTCGGCCCAGGCGGTGCCGTCGGCGGCCGCCGAGAACGGCTTGCAGCGCCCGTCCGCGGCGAGCCCGCCCTGACGGGCGAACTCGACGAACATGCCGGGCGAGGACATCACCGTCACCCCGCCCGCCACCGCGAGCGTGCACTCACCTCGCCGGAGTTCCCCGGCCGCGGTGTGCACGGCGACCAGGGACGACGAACAAGCCGTGTCGATGGTCATCGCCGGGCCTTCCAGCCCGTAGGTGTAGGCGAGCCTGCCGGACGCGACGCTCGGCGTGGTGCCGGTGAGCAGGTGGCCCTCGGCCGCCGAACCGGGATCGGCCATCCGGCCGCCGTACTCCTGGGCGGTGGCCCCGACGTACACGCCCGTCCGGGTGCCGCGCAGCCCGGCCGGGTCGAGGCCGGCGCGCTCGAACAGTTCCCAGGAGGTTTCCAGGAGCAGCCGCTGCTGGGGCTCCATGGCCGTGGCTTCGCGGGGTGGGATGCCGAAGAAGCCGGCGTCGAACTGGGCGACGCCGGAGAGGAAGCCGCCGCGGGCGGGCAGGTCCCAGCCCCGGTCGGCGGGCACCGCCCCGGTCGCGTCGAGCCCGGCTTCGACCAGCCGCCAGAGCTCGGCCGGAGAGGAGACACCGCCGGGAAAGCGGCAGGCCGCCGCCACGATCGCGATGGGCTCCTCGGCCGTGGTCCGCGCGGGTGCCTCCTCGCCGGCACCGGTGTCCGGGTCGAGGTGGCGGGCGAGCAGTGCCGGGGTCGGGTGGTCGAACAGGAGGGTCGGCGGCAACGCCCGGCCGGTCGCGGCGGCCAGTGCGTCACGCAGGGCGACCGAAGCCAGGGAGTCCAGCCCGAGGTCGTGGAAGGTGGTACCCGGGTCGACGGGGTCACCGTGGCCGAGGACGGCGGCCGTGTGCGCCCGGACCAGGGCGAGGGTGTCGGGCTGGTCCGCCGCGGGCGCGGGGGAAGCCTGGGCGTCGAACCAGTGGCGTTCGCGCTGGAACGGGTACTTCGGCAGGTCGACGCGGCGGCCCCCGGGCAGGAGCGGCGTCCAGTCGACGGGGGTGCCGCGAACGTGCACGCGGGCCAGCGCGCCGGCGAGGGTTTCGGCTTCGTCGTGGCCGGCGCGCAGCAGCGGGACGATGGCGGCTTCGCGGGCGAGCGCGCTCAGCACGGCGTCGGGACCCAGTTCCAGGCAGGTCTTCACGCCGGCGGCGTCCAGCGCCGCGAGGCCGTCGGCGAACCGAACGGTCTCCCGGACATTGCGGACCCAGTAGCCCGGGTCGGCGACGTTTTCGATCGCGCCGGTCACCGCGGCGACGACCGGGATCCGCGGCGGGTGGTAGGTCAGGCTGCCGGCCACCTCGGCGAACTCCGCGAGCAGCGGGTCCAGGTGCGCGGAGTGGAAGGCGTGCCCGACCCGCAGCCGCTTGTGGCGCCAGCGCGCGGCGAGACGCAGGACTTCGTCCTCGTCCCCGGAGACGACCACCGAGTCCGGCCCGTTGACCGCCGCGATGGCCGCGTTTCCCAGATGGGCCCGGACTTCGGCTTCCGAGGCGCGGACGGCGACCATCGCCCCGCGGGGCAGCCGGCGCAGGAGTGCACCGCGGGCCTCGACGAGCCGGCACGCGTCCGCGAGGGACAGCACCCCGGCGACGCGGGCCGCGGCCAGTTCCCCGATGGAGTGGCCGAGCAGGTGGCCGGGACGCACGCCGAAGTGGCCGAGCAGGCGAGCGAGGGCGACCTCGACGACGAACAACCCGGCCTGGGTGAGATCGGTGCGATCGAGGTGTGTGCCGGCGAAGACGGCATCGCGCACCGGAATCGTGAAGGCGGCGCAGACCTCGTCGAACGCCTCGGCGTAGGCGGGAAACGCGGCATAGAGGGCACTGCCCATGCCGGCTCGCTGCGCCCCCTGCCCCGTGAACAAGAAGGCGAGCCCGCCCGGCACCACGGATCCGGTGACGGCCGGCTCGTTCGCGGCCACGGCGCGCAGGCCCGCGCGTCCGAACACCACGGCCCGGTGCCCGAGCGCGGTGCGGGCAGTGGCCAGTTCGCAACCCACGTCGACCGGATCGAGGTCACCGACCACGGTCTCGAGGGCGGCGGCCTGCGCGCGCAGCGCCCGCGGGGAGCCGGCCGACAGCACCCATGGCGTGGGGAGACCGCCGGGCGCGCTGGTCACGGCGGTCCGCGACGGCGCTGCCGTCGGTGGCGGTTCGGTGAGGACGAGGTGGCAATTGGCGCCGCCCATGCCGAAGCCGGAGACGCCGGCGATCAGCGTCCGGTCCGGCCGCGGCCACGCCGTGCGGGTGGTGATGACGCGGAGGTTGCCCTCCTCGAAGGGGATTTCGGGGTGTGGGTGCTCAAAGTTCAGGCTCGGCGGAAGTTCCCGGTGCGCCAGGGCCAACGCGGTCTTGAGTACGCCGACGATGCCCGCAGCGCCTTCGAGGTGACCGACGTTGGTCTTCGCCGAGCCGAGCAGCAAGGGTGTCTCGCGGCCCCGGCCCAGGACCTCGGCCAGTGCGGCGGCTTCGACCGGGTCACCGGCGCGGGTACCGGTGCCGTGCACCTCGACGTACTGCGGGACGGTGGCGTCCTCTGGCGGGTACGCCTCGCGCAGCAGGCGTACCTGGCCCGCCCGGTCCGGCACCACCAGCTCCCGGCGCGGACCGTCGGCGGCCACGACGCTGCGGCTGATCACGCAATGCACGCGGTCGCCGTCCGCGATCGCCCGCTCGAGCGGCTTGACCACGATCACGCCACCGCCTTCGCCGCGAACGTAACCGTTGGCACGGGCGTCGAACGGAGCGCACCGACCGTCCGGGGACAGCGCGCCGAAGCGAGCGGTGGCCTCGGCAGTGGATTCCGCCAGCATCAGGCTCACACCGCCGGCGAACGCGATTTCACACCGGCCCGAGCGGAGCGCCTCGGCGGCGAGGTGCACGGCGACCAGCGACGACGACTGGCCGGTGTCGACCACCATGCTCGGTCCCGTGAGACCGAAGAAGTGGGACACCCGATTGGCGACCATGGCCCGGCTGGTGCCGGTGAGGGTGTGTTCCGTGGCTGCGGCGCCCTGCTCCCGCATGAGCGTGGCGTAGTCCCCCGCCGTCACGCCGAAATAGACCCCGCCAGGCGCGCTTCGGACCCGGCCGGCGGAGATTCCGGCGTCTTCCAGTGCTTCCCAGCTGAGCTCGAGCATCAGCCGCTGCTGCGGGTCGAGCACTGCGGCCGCGCGTGCGGAGATACCGAAGAATGGAGCGTCGAAACCCATTACGTCGTCGAGGAAACCGCCGGGCCGTGCCCACTGCCAGCCCCGTCCCGGCGGGGTCTCCCCCACCGCGGACCGGCCCTCGCGCAACAGCCGCCAGAATGCCGCGGGATCGGCCGCCCCCGGCAGCCGGCAGGCCATTCCCACTACCGCCACCGCATCGTTTCCCCGCACAGCGAATTCCCCTCGTTCTCAACTTGCGTCGAGATTTCCCTACCCTGCTCGCAGCGTACGAACGTGCTCACGTAACGGTCATCTTCTCCTGTGCCCCCAACTTGGACCGTGAATTTCTCACGGGTGGTGCTACCCCGTCTGCGCAGCGCGGTGCGGCAGGTGCCGGAAAGAGGGCGACGTCTCGCCATGCCGCGCGCCCGTTCCGCCGCAGAACGTCCGGTTCGCCGCGTTTGTACCCCGGAGACCTCGCCGATTCGTGCGGCCGTGCACGCCTTGAACCTGACCACGTTGCCCCAGCCCGCGTAGTTGCCGGCCGCGCGCACCAAGAGCTTCGCACTCGCCGGCCGAGCCGAGGCCGGAGCGCGAATCGCCGAATTCTTCAGTTGACCTCATGCCAACGACGCATGCGCCGCCGGCCGCGTCGGACAGCGTTGTGGACGAGAAATGCGCACGCCCGGCCAGGCCCCGATCGGTCGGGCTCCCGGCCGTCTTACGCAACTACGCAGGTCTGCAGCGGATGTGGTGAAAGTGGACTCATCAGGATCCAGCGGTCGCTCGGCGGCGCCGCAGCACCGGCCGTCGCGTTGTCACTCTGCCCGGACAGCGCTACCGCGATCACTCGCGATCCGGCGGTCACGGCCAGAGTCACCAGCAAGAGTTCGGCCGACGGCCGGAACGGCGGCACCCCGTCGGCCGGCACTTCCGCGAGCGAACCGCCGACCAGCCGTTTCGGTACCCGCAGACGCGGAAAGGCTGCCGGTCAACTGCAGGATGCAGCGGCCGGTTCGGCTGCATCAGATCTGTCTCCGCGGTATAGCGCGCACCTCAGCATCTCCGGCTGGGTCATCAAGTCCAAGAGGTACAGGTATCCCAGGAATCCGATGTCATGGGGCACGTCGCCGTCGTGATGCGCCAAGAGTGCGTTCGTCACGCCGATGCGGGTGCGCCTCGTTCGTCCCGAAACCGTTGTTCACAACATCGATCTCGTCCGCGCCGAACTGCCGAGCGAGGTAGAACCCGTCTTGCACCTTGCGCAAAGCTGTGACCGGACGTTCAGCGCCAGGAAGCAGAACCTCCGCTGCCTCCGAAGGAACCACCGCACGCAGCCGCTCGAATGTGCCGGTGGCGAACTGCAGCGAACGCGAGCTGTCCTTCCTGCTCGCCGACCGCTACGAAGCGCTGCTGACCGCGGCCGGCTACCAGCACCACCCCATCGCCGGGCCACCCGCCGACGCTGCTGCGGACCCGCTGCTGCGGCACTGGAAACGCGCCGACCACCCCAGCGCGCTCGACAACGCGCGCCGCGCGGTGTTCACCACCTGCCTGGACCTGGCCTCGCTCCGCAAGGTCATGCACCACCGGCTGATCCGCGACCAGGACGTGGAGCAGCGGCGAGCGCTGTTCACCAGCGCGATCATCGACTTCGCCGACGAGAACGCCGGTCCCCCGCAGATGCTGCTCGCCGCGCTCGAGCACTGCTGGAACACCTACCTCGCCCACGGCCGCCGGCGGTTCCAGGAGCGAGGCGAGAAGGTGATCGTGGCGCCCGAGCTCGCCTCCGGCTACGCGGTCCCCGACCTGGTCATCGGGCGGACCCTCATCGACGTCAAGCTGGCCGTCGAGCGGCTCGTAGTCACCGGTCGGCGATGTGAGCGTCGTCGAGTTGGGACAACGGAATGTCCCGCGGGTCCTCCCAGCCGTCCGGAACCAGAGCCGTGCCGAGAAGTACTTCGCGATCGTTCCCGGCAGCCAGAACCGCTGGTAGCCGCCCAGCCCGCGCGGAGCAGGGATCTCCAGCACCGTCAGGCTCGACTGCTCGGTCAGTCACATCCCGGTGCGGACCATCAGATCCGCGTAGGTCGCGTTTCGTGACGCCCACCGGCCCCGAAATCGGGTGTCCGGCACCCCGTTCCTGCCGTAACCGCGGAGCCCGACATCGCGCCACCTGCGGTAGGACACCGGCGGCAGCCACTCCATGCGCCGGCCGTTCTCGTCGTAGGCGTAGGTCGCCGGGACCGTGTCCGATGAGGAACCTCGCCACTGAACCGCGCCGGGTGGTGCTGATCGGCGCCGTCGTTGTGGAATCGGGTTCGCGTGGACGTGTCCGGCCTTCACAGCCCACGCATAGAACTGGTTGACGTGAGAGACCTCTTGGCTTCAAGTCGTGGCGGCCACCCGTGGCCCGTTTTCGTCCCGGCGGCGCCACTGGTGAAAGGCCAAGTGATCAGCTTGGGTGGCATCGCGCCACGAGCGGCCAGACCTCGCTCCCCACAGGAAGTCGAGAAACCGTTTCAAGGCTCCAGCTTGGTTCACGCTGGTGTTCTCCGGTGCCCCGACAACCTGGTGGGACAGAAAGTACGAGTTCAGCGTGACGTCGTACTGGAATGTCGGCGACAGGAGGTATGGAGTTCCGTCCGGAACGTCCTCCGCGTCCAGACAGCCAGACAGGTCGGATGGCAACCCGGCCAGAAACCCCATCGGCTTGTCAACGGCAGGCAGATCCCGAGCCGTGTAGAACACCTGCCATCTTGATCCGGAACGCACTCGGGAAAATTACACGGGCTCTGGCGGTCAGTAACCAGGCGAGTGCAACTCATGCGGCGTGCCAGCGGCGTCGAGTGCCCGGCGAACCCGGTCAATTCGGTGCTGTGAAAGAATATCGAGTGTGTGAACCACCGCCCCACGAGTGGTCCTGGCCAAGCGTCAGCCCAGGCCACCTCGCGGAGCAAGCTCGCGCGGTCCCGACCTCTCGCACCTGCTTGCGGTACTTGTCGTGGCCGTAGCCGCGATCGGCGTAGAGGGCGTCGGGTCGTCGGCGCGGACGACCGCGACGGCCCCGCACCGCGGGGACGGCCTGGATCAAGGGCATCAACTGGGTGACGTCGTTGCGGTTGCCGCCGGTCAGCGACACCGCCAACGGGATGCCGTGCGCTTCGGTGATCAGATGATGCTTCGAGCCAGGCCGGGCACGGTCGACCGGGCTCGGCCCGGTTTTGGGCCACCCTTCATGGCTCGCAGGTGCGAGCCGTCGATCACCGCCCGCGACCAGTCCAGCGCGCCGGCACCGTTCAACTCGGTCAACAGCGATTCGTGCACCAGGGCAACAGTTACTAGCTCAGGTGCTGGCCCGGCTACGCCGACTACCCATCTGGACCTGACCACTCGGCCCATCGGCCCTGTCCCAGCCCACGGAGACCAGCGACCCGGCGCCACCTGGGTTACCGGCATGCCCACCGACCGAAACACCACATCACCCATCGACTACCAGCGATGCGTTCCGATCATGACCCCACTATCCGTGGATCCGGGTCAGAAGCACTGGGCTGGGGTCCGGTGCTGATACAGGCGATCGTCTCCGCGGCGGGCTGGGCGGTCCTCGTGCGCTCGTCTCCCACCACCGTCGGCGTGCTCGTCAAGTGATCGCGCACGCCTCAAGGCAGCGCTCGCGTGGTGCTGTGCGCCGCCACTCAGGGTGTGCCACCCGAGGCGCAGATGTCGCAGGGCCCGGTGGTGGCGGCCTGGGCGCTCGGCGCGCCCGAGAGCAGGACGAATCCGGTGCTCGCGACGAGCGCGAGTGAGGTCGCCGCGGCAAGCATGATGCCGCCTGTTCTTCTTCCTGCGTCCATCCATCTCCATTCACGCGTGCCCGGCCTGGTGCCGCGGTGATGGGTCGATGAAGTGCCGGAGAGGGCCGGGCGTGCCGCCGCAAGACCACGACGGCGGCACGCCCGACCGGACGTTCTCCGACGATCAGCTGCGGAGTTTCCACTGCTGGTTGCTGCCGCCGTGGCAGGCCCAGAGGATCAGCTTCGTGCCGTTGGCGGAGCCGGCGCCGTTGGCGTCGAGGCACAGCCCGGACTGGACGCTGGTGATGGTGCCGTTGGCGTTGACGTTCCACTGTTGGTTGTTCTGGCCGTGGCAGTCCCAGATGACGACTTGGGTGCCGTTGCTGGTGCCTCGGCCGGAGGCGTCGAGGCACTTGTTGCCGTAGACCTGGAGTTGTCTCCCGGCGGTGTGCGTCCAGCGCTGCTGGCTGGCGCTACCGCAGTCCCAGAGCTGCGCTTGGGTGCCGTTGGTGGTGCTGCCGTTCGGCACCTCGACGCAGCGGCTGGACGCGCCGCCCACGATCTGGGCGCCCTGCTGCGGGTCGCCCGGTGCGTAGGCGGCTGCTGTGATGTTGGCTTGTACGGCGTCCTCGGTCGCCGCGGTCGGGTAGCCGGAGGTCATCACGCCCTCGTAGAAGGTGCCGCGGCCGGTGTTGCTGTTGTCGCCGCCGATGCCGAGCAGGATGGCGCCTTCCTTCTTCATCGGGTGGTAGCCGTTGGGGCGGCGTCCGTCGAACAATGTCGTCAGCCCGCCGGACTGCGCGTTGCCGCCGCGGATCGCCCAGTGGTTCGGCTCGCCCTTGACGATGGCCGTCAGGAAGCGGTGGCTGATGGGGGGCATGGGGTTGTACCGCGCGTTCACCCCGGTGAACAGTCCCCACTCCATGTCGGCCATGATCCATGGGCCGCTGCCGTCCCCGTAGCCCCACACCCTGTTGTTGCCGAAGTAGATGGTCTCCATGATGCCGATGTCGTCGGCCATGGCGTTCGTCTGCGCGTTGCCGTAGTCGAAGCAGCACCCGTCGTTGTAGTGCGTACCGTCGAGGACGGCATAGATGCCCTCCGGCTGGTCGCCCTTCGCGATGCCGTTGGTGTTGTTGTTGCGGTAGCCGGTGCCGGGCGCGATGTAGACGCCGTACGCCTTCTGACCGCCGATGCTGATCGGCGCCGCCTTCGCGTCTGCGAGGTTGTCCGACCCGCCAGGGCCGGGGCCCGGCACGCCGCCACCCATGGCCTGGGTGAGGCGGTTGTTCCGGCCGGACTGGTCGTAGATGACGGTGATGACGCAGTTCGTGCTGGCGCAGAACGCGTCCTGCGCGGCCGCGTCGGCTACCCCGCCCTCGCTCAGCACGCCGATGTCCTTGGTGGTGTTGTCCGACGAGCGGCGGACCTGGTACAGCGGACCGTTGTAGGCGCCGGACAGCGCCCGGGTGGTGCTGTGCGCGGCGACGCACGGCGTGCCGCCGGAGGCGTAGATGTCGCACGGGCCCACTGTGGCGGCCCAGGCTTTCGGCGCGTCGGCGACGACATAGCTGGCGGTACTGAGGGCCAGGAGCAGCGGTAATCCCGCGGCGGCCATGAGGCGACTGATCCTTGTGCTCACGCTCATCGATTCCTCTCGTACGGTGTCACTCAGGAGTGTGTGGAGCGACCGTGGGGATGGAACTCGCTGGTCGGCTGCGCAGGCTCCACTGCTGGTTGGTGCCGCCGTTGCAGTCCCAGGTCACCACCGCGGTGCCGTTGGTGGTGCCCCAGGCGTAGGCGTCGAGACACTTGCCGCCGACGGTGAGCTGCTTGTTCGCGGTGTACGTCCAGCGCAGGTTGGTGCCACCGGTGCAGTCCCACAGCTGCGCCTGGGTGCCGTTGGCCGCCGCCCCGCGGTCGATGCAGCGACCTGACTGGCCGCCGACGATCGTGGAGGTGGTGCCGCCACCGACGCTGCCGGGCCGGAGGTGGAGGCCGAACTCGGCGATGGCCGGTACCGCTCGGGAGCCGGTGATCCGCAGCCGTAGCCGGCTCGTGGAGACCGGGGCGGCCAGGCGGTCCAGCAGTCCCTGCCGGTTCGGGGAGATGTTCAGCAGGAAGTTGCAGTTGCGCCCCACCGACCCGTAGTGGATGTTCAGCAGTTCGGGCAGGGGTCGCCAGCTGTCACCGGGTTGCCAGAACCAGTTGTGGCGCGCCGACAAGGTGCCGTTGCACTCGCCGGGGGACCATCGCAGCACGTTCCATGCGCTGGTCCCGTTCGAGTTCCGCCGGGACAGCACCGCGTCGCTCGCAACGTCGGGGGCGGTGTTGAAGCCGGGCACGGGCAGTGCGGTGTCGGCGGCGTTGGCGATGTTGCCGTTGGTCGGCACGACCGACCACTCCGACGTACGTGCGTAGCCGTCTTCGTTGCCGATCCGGCGCACGTCCGGCCCGCCGTCGCCTTCGAGGACCGCCGTGGGCTGCAGCTTGCGGGCCATGGCGGTCCAGTCTGCGAAGTTGTAGGGCTGGTTGCGGCCGGTGGGGTTGGCACCGTCCAGCCAGATCTCGGTCACTGGGCCGTAGCGGGTGAGCAGCTCGTAGAGCGTGTTCTCGAAGTACGTGTTGTAGTCGTCGGAGTTGAACTGGAACGTCACCCCGTCGACGACATCCGCGGGGTGCGACGGGATGTTCACTGGCCTGGAGGGGCTGCCGTTCGCGAACTTCCCGCCGGGCTGGTTCTCGCGCATGTCGGCCGGTGAGACGTAGAAGCCGACCTTCAGCCCGTACTTGTGCATCGAGTCCGTGAAGCTCTCGAGCACATCGCCGCGGCCGCCGGCCCACGAGGAGGAGGTCACGCCGAACCTGGAGTAGTTCGACGGGAACAGCAGGAAGCCGTCGTGGTGCTTGGCGGTGAGGATCGCCCCCTTGAACCCGGCGTCCTTCATCGCGACCGCCCACTGGTCGGTGTTCAAGCCGGTGGGTTGGAAGGAGTTCGGGTTCTCGGTGCCGGTGCACCACTCCCTGCCGGTGAAGGTGTTGATGCCGAACTGGATGAAGTTGTACTGCTCGAGCCGCTGCCAGCCAGTTGGCGCGGTGACGGCACGATGTCCGCGGCCTTCATGATGATCGTGGCGGGCGAATCGGCGGGCGCCAAGGGGGCCACCTGGACGGATGCGGCCGCGATGGCGTTGCTGGGTAAGGACAGGGTGAGCACGACCGAGCCGAGCGCGCTCAGTGCCGCCAATGTCGTTCTGCCACGGGTCCGCCCTCGGTGAGGGCCGACCGGGCGCCGCTTCAGTGGGTTCACACATTCCTCGCTGTCGTCAGTTGGCGCGGTCACCGCTGCCCCTGAAATCCATGGAGGTGGCCACTTGTCGGCGTGGAACGGTGGCGAGCGATCGGGCGCCGCGCGTTCCTCGCGGATGACTTCAACGCCGGCCGCACGTCCGCCACATGAACCGCGGAAGGTGCGGGTTGGCCGCCGAGTTCGGTCGAGTTCGTGGCCCGGCAGGCGCATGCCTCAGGTGAGTGGCGGAGGGTCGAGCATCGGCGATCCCCTTACAGCGCATAGTCACGGATGAGAGCCGTCATCATGCCCGCGCACACGGTTCACTCGAAGGTTAGACGTATGATGAATCCGCCACAAGGTTCTGACCCGGATCCGTGGTTAGCTAACCAGTCACTGACCAACCGTGCACAAGTCTGGTCGTGCCAGGTGTGGCGTTCGATCAGGCAGGCGGTGCCGGTGGCCAGCAGCCGCTCAGCCAGCACCGGGTCGGCGAACTTCGCCTCGAGCACCTGCTGCATGACCAGGTAGCGGTGTAAGTCGTCCCAGCCGGGACGCAGCTCGACCCGGCGGCCGCGGCGCTTCGCTTCCCCCGGAGACGCCGCAGCGGCGATCCAGGCGCGCCGCTGCGGGTCAAGGGTCTTGCCGGCGTTGTAGGCGGCCTCGCCGCTCGGGTAGGCGTCGCCGTCCCAGGTCAGCGGGTGCTCGTAGAAGTTGCTGAGGAACAGGTGGTCGCCGGCGAAGCCGTTGACGAGGTCGGGCATGGGCGCGCTCCGATCGGTGATGGGCGGTGACGGGCGAACGCGCAGCGACCGGGCCCGGGGTGGGCAAGGGTTTCCGCGTCAGCGGCGCCTTGCGCCCTTCCTGACTGCCCCCGGGCCCGGCCGCTGCGCTGGTTGTCGGTCACCAGCCGGGCTCACCGTGGGAGCGCGCCCGCTCCCCTGCCGCGAGGTCAGGCCTGGCGCAAGACGTCGACGAGCGCGTGCTCGACCTGGCGCGGAACCTCGTCGATGTCGGCGATCCGAATCGGGATCGCGCCGGTTGGGACGATCGTGGTGGCGTGTTCGGAGGCCAGATCCAGCCACAGGACGCGGACGCCGTGGCGGGTGAACCGGTCGACGATGTCGGCGGCCTGCCGCTCGATGTGGAAGCCGTAGCGCCCGTCGCTGACGACGAACACCAGCTGGGCGCCCTGGCCGGCCGTGAGCCGCAGCGCGCCGTCGAGCGCACGCATGGCCGGGACGAACTCGTGGTGGCCGTCGGGCGCGTCGAACTCCTGCACCACGGCCGGGGGAACCCCGGGTTGGGTGATGGCGGTGACGCGCTCGCCGAAGGCGACGGTCGCCGATGTGCCGTCGACGTCGCCAGCTGCGTGCGCCACGATCCACGCCACGCTGGCCAGGATCGGCGTCGCCCAGGCCACTGTCAGCACCTTGCGCCACACCCGGCGCAGCCGGTCGAAGTTTTTGCGCCCGACCGGCACGACACCTTCACCCTCGACACGATCGCGGTCTACTGCGGCTGGTCCGGCCAGCTGCTCACCTATCCCCTGCCGACGCTGCTGGGCGCCTCCGGCCACGGCGACCCGGCCGCGCTGGCCCGGCTGCGCAGCGAATTCGGCGTCCAGCTCGCCGCCGAGCTGGACGGCTACGCGGCGTGGCGAGAACGTCAGCGCTATCTCCATCGCTGACCTCGTAGGTCGCGGTGATCGGCCGCTCGCGATCGCCAGCCGGTACGAGCGAGAACCGGTTGGCGATCGCGGCGGGTCGAACATCCCGGCCGGCTGCGCGCCTCAACCCGATTGGTCGGGCCGAAGCGGACCGAGCAACGGGGCGGCACTATGGGCCAGTGATGCTCAGGCTAGTTGTTTACCCAAAGGTCCCACCTGCCGTTCCGGGGCGTGCAGTCATAGCTGGTATATGCGGGCCACCACTGGTCGATGTACGCGGATCCATAATAGTCGCATTGCCACTCGTACGGGTAATTGGCAATCCAACGGGTGCCTTCCGCGACGGCGCTGGGAGCACTGGTGGCAGGCGTGCTGGGTGCAGCCTCGGCAGTGGACCCAACCAGCATGATGCCAGCAGCTGAGGCCAGGCCGGCAATCGCCGCTAGAGCCTTGTTCATGAGACTCCTTTCATTGGCGAAGCGCCCCTCGACAGAGGGCGCAGAGATTGACGCAGTAGCCGTTGAACTTGCAAGTTCAACTTCGAGTGTCACAGCTTCAGGCAACGGGATATAGGTGCATTTGGATGAATCTTAACGACTGCATTTTTTTGCCGAAACAGCCAATATTATCTCGATTGATCGGGGACCCCTCCCAAGGAATATTCTCTAGGATTTCGTCCTTGTTTCCGGACTCAGTCGAGCGCGACCACTAACGCGCCAATCAGTCGCGGCCGGGATCACCGGGCGGCATCGGCTCAGGTCCATGTGAACGTTCGCGACGCCCGGGCCCAGCCCGCGTTCGGTCGACGGGTCAGCTGGGGTTCTTCGCCAGGTCCCTGGCCGGGCCGGCGAACAGCGTCACGATGCAATGCACCCGTCTCCGTCTCCGTCTCCGTCTCCGTCTCCGTCGCGGTCGACGTCGCGGTGATGATCTGCTCGCCGGGCGTCCTGGGCGCGGGCCGCGGCCGCGATGGTGCTCTTGCCGGCGCCGGAAGGTCCGCGCAGCACAATCAGCCGGTACCAGGCAAGCCGGTCGGTGCTGCTGTGAGCGAACTCGAAGGCACCGGTCTTCCCTGGCCGCCCGGATTCTCCGATGTCTGCCGCACGCGATCACGGTAGCTACGACCACGATCGGCTGGCCGCCTCCGGCCACTGCGGGCCGGCAGCGTTGGCGGGCCACCCGCGCTACCTCCCCATCCCGTGCCCGAAGCCGTGTTCCTAGCCGTGGCGGAGGTGGTCGTAGTACTACTCGTCGTGCCGGTCACGGTTGGCGAGCTGGCGCTGCACCTGTTCACGGCGTTCGGCGCGCTCGTCGGCCTGATGCAGTTCAAGGCGGCGATCGACGACCAACGCGTCAATCCCACACGAGGGAAGTCCGCGCTGGACATCGTGTTCGCGGCGCTGGAAACGGCGTTCGAAGCCGTGAAGGCCGACTCCTCGGAGGACCGGCCGCCGTTCGTCGTGACGACCGCTGACGAGCACCATGCCGTCCCGACCGCCGCAGTCCAGGTGTTCGCCCCCGTTGCTCCGTCCGACCCGTCGCCTCGGTGCGGCTGAGCGCGCGCTCCAATCCCGCTCCGCGCCTCGCCGCACCTCCATGCCTGTCCCGGCCCGGCACACCCAGCCCCCGGGGCCGGGACAGGCCCCAGCCCCCGGCTCCGCCTCCCGCCTCCCCGCATCCCTCGGGGGGCGGGGCCGGGCCACCGAAGCACAGAGGAGCCGACCTGTGGCTGACGACGAACCCGAGGATGTCCTGTCCGCCGTCCTGGTGCCCGACTTCGCGCACCTCGCTCTCCGCGTCAATGACGGCGACATCGCGGTCTTCGGCTGGGAGTGGACCGAAGAGGGTCCCGAAACGTTCGAGGCGCTGTTCGAGGAGGCAGCCAAGGACGCGATGTTCGAGCGCATCGCGCACAAGCGTGTGACGATCGCATGGAAAGCCGGCGTGCTCCCCGACCCCGAGCGCAAGCGCCAGGCGATTGCCTCCTTGGAGGCGTACCGGGACCATCGCTAGGTCCCTCGAAAGCTGGCGCTCTAGCTCTGTCGCGAACGTGAGCGCCATAGGCGCAGACCCCGGGGATGAGCGACAGCACCCGGGGTCTGCGCGCACCCCATCCCCACCACAAGAGAAGGCAGAAACATGGCTGTCAGACGTTGGAAAATGCTGTGCTGCATAGCTTCCTCGGCGGTCGTTGGCCTCACCGGATGCTCCGCCCTGGGGGGTTCGAGCGATGAGCCGGACAAGCCCGGCGCGGGCGGGCTGGAGAAGACCTCCCTCAAAATTGCTATCCAGCCGTCCGTGGATGCCGCGCCGGTCTGGCTGGCGCAGGACGGCGGCTACTTCAAGGCCGAGGGCCTCGACGTTCAGACGGTCGTCGGGAACGACGGCCCTACGGTTCTGGCCAAGGTGAAGTCCGGGGACGCCGACCTCGGGGGAATCACGTACCCGGTGGCGTTCGTTGCCCAGCAGAGCGGGGCGGTGGATCTGCGGTTCGTGGCCGATGGCACGGCGGCGAGCCCCAAGAGCAACCAGCTGTTCACGGTCCCGAACTCGCCGGTGAAGGCGGTCACCGACCTGCCGGGCAAGAGGATCGCCATCACGTCGAAGAATTCGACCTCCGACATCCTGACCCGCGCCGTGATGAGGGACCACGGGCTCGACTACAGCAAGGTCACCTGGGTCTTCTTGCCCCTGCCGAACATGGCGGCGGCGCTCAGGGACGGTCAGGCGGATGCGGCCTACCAGCCGGAGCCGTTCGCTCAAAAGACCGCTCGGACAGTCGGCGCCACAGCGTTCATCGATGTGGCACACCCGAGCACGAGCACGGAGGACTTCCCGGTTCTCGGCTACTCCGCCCAGAGGGAGTGGACCGAGAAGTACCCCAACACGATGGCGGCGTTCCAGCGCGCCATGTTGAAGGCGACTCGCGACGTCAACGCCTCCCGCGCGACCTGGGAGCCGCTGGTTGTCAAGTACGCGAAGGTGGAGCCTGAGGACGCGAGTCTGATGGTTGCGCCGCGGTTCACATCGACTCTCGACGCGAGACGTCTTCAGCGCGTGCCGCGTCTGATGCAACAGCTCGGTGTCATCCCGACCGAAGTCGACGCAGCCAGCATGATTGTCAAGCAGGTCTCTCCCTAAATCTCCCTCCTCGCGCGCGAGGAGGGAGATAACGAGCAAGGGTCCCGCCCTTCCGATCGGGCGGGACCCTCTCCATTTCACGGAAGCCGAGCTGGCTGTCAGGTTGATCAAGCGAGGACGCAAGTACGGCATCACGTTGTTGCTTGCCACCCAGTCACCGACCAAGGACAATCCCCCGGGAGATCACACGCAACGTGTCCTGCGGCGTCGCGTTCAGCGTCGCCGATCAGGTGGCCAACGACGGGCTACTCGGGTCGGGCAAGTACGCGGCCGGCATCCGTGTGACCGAACTACGGATCAACACCGACCGGGGAACCTGCGTCGCAGCCGGCATCACCGATGAGACGTTCGAGCTGGTCCGCACGTTCTACGTCCCGTTCGAGGACGGAGCCGACGACGTCACCCCGGTTATCGGCCGGGCCCTGGCGGTGATCGAGGAGGCGGGCCGGGCCGTCAAAACCAGCGCACGCCCGCAACTTGAGACGGGCGGACCGGCAGAGGTGGACGAGCTGACCGATCTCGCCAAGGTCATCGGCGGGGATGCCCGGATGCGCATGCAACAGGTGCTGACGCGGCTGGGGGAGCACAACCCGGAGCACTACGGCGGGTGGAGCTTCGCCGCGCTGGCCGCGATGCTCGCCGACCACGGCGTCACCGCCCGCAAGTCCCACGGCATCATGACCGTGCGCGCCGCCGATGTGACCGCCGCACTCACCCGTCGAAACACCACCGAAGAAGCCGGGGAGGCGATCGGGGAGAACTCCCCGGATCCCCATGTCCTCCCCAGCTCTTCCCCACCTCAAGTCCCCGCACTGACCAGCGAAAACAGTAGTCAGGGAGCCAGAGAAGTCACTGCCAGCAAAATCCCGAACCAGGCCGGCAACTCGAGCGATTCCGCGACCGGTGAAGAGCCCTCCCCGGCTCCCCCTCCGACCGGACGAAGGGAGGTGATCCGGCGGTTGTCCGACCACCTTCACCACTGACCACCGGAACACCGCGCCCCGTTACCGTCTTGGTAGTTTCTGGTCAAGGAGCTGTGGTCGCCAGGCTCGGCATGACTTGCGCCCCAGGCGAACCCATGATCTCGGGGGGTGTCACCGGGTCTGGTGGCATCGACCGACCGCTGAATTCGATGACGAACACGAAGGCGGGCAACTCCCACATGCCGGTGTTGACACCGGTTCGTCCGCGACGCCGAGGTGTGGGCGCGGGCTCGGCTGACCGACATCGCCGAGGTGTGCCGCGAGCTCGCCGACGCCTGACCACCGACCCCACCCTGGCCACTGAACCGGCCGAACCGCCCGGTTCCGGGCCGCATGCAAGCGACGTCAGCAGCCGCGGTGGTAGGCCACCGCCCGCGGTTGCGTCGTGCCCGGCAACCTGATGGTCGCGGCCAGCGTTCCGTCGTCGGTGAGCCCCGCGGGCCGCGGTGCCGCGTTGAAGTCGGCGTCGCCGGCCAGGTCGGCGGTGGGTTCGCCGTTGTCCCAGATGCGGAGTTCGTAGTTCTCGGGGCCGGAGGTGTGGGCCACGCCGGCCATCGTCGTGCCGGCGTCGAGGAACAGGGTGTCGGCCGCTTCGGTGGTCGTGTGCACGACGTTCCCGGCCAGGTCCGCCTCGATGGCGACCATCGTCAGCTCGGGCGTGACGACCGAAGCGGCGATGCGGCCGCCGTGGAAGGCCTCGAGGTAGACCGCGCCGCCGGGGTACAGCGGGGGCAGCTGCCGGTAACCGCCGTCGGTGGCGCGGACGAACACCTCGCCCGAGCGCTCGCCGACGTCGGTGTAGAGCAGGACGCGGCCCTGCTCGTCGACGTCGACCGGGTAGGTGTCGTAGAGGTGCTGCGGATCCGGGTTCAGGACCTCGGCCGTGCCCGGCCGCGCGGCGGCCCACAGCACCGGGTGGACGTCGCCGCCGAACTGACCGTAGGCGACACCGATGACGTCCCCGGCGTTGTTGACGTGCGTGGCCTTGGCGGACCGGAACCCTTGCGGCATGGGCAGGTTCACGTATTGGCCACCGCGGTACACGACGGGTTTCGCGGCCCACCAATCACCGGTCCCCCCGTCCCCCACGACGTCTCCGGAGGAGTTGATGTCGCGCACTTCGACCAGGCGGAACGACGACACGACCTGACCGCCGTGCCACCGCACCTGCGAATACGCGTCGGGGCCGCGCACCGCTCCGACGAACCAGCCGCCTTCGGCCGCCGCGTAGACCTCGCTGCTGGTGTAGGGCGCCGGCAGCGCCAGCGGTGTCATCGCCCAGGTGCAGCCCGCCGCCACCGCGGGTTGTGCGCCGGGCACGAGGGCGGCGCCGAGCGCCGCCACGAGTAGAAGAGTTCGCTTGAACATGGTTCCCCCGGGAGTCGGCCGTCTCCCCCACCACGCCCGGCAGCCCCGGGAGGTTTGGCCGCCGACCGAACCGCCACCCGAACGGCTCAACGAGCCGGCGTCACAGGTCCAGGGCACCCACGAACAGTGCGCCCGCGCCCGAGGGCGAGCTGCCGGCGCCGGGCCTGCGCGACAACGACGAGGATGACTCGGCCCGTTCAGTCCCTGCTCTCCAAGCCCGCCGCGACTGCGCGGACCGTGGGCGCCCGATAAAGGTTCGCCAGGACGATCGGCGGCATCCCGGCCTCCGTCATGGCGGTGCTGAGCCGGACCGCGTACATCGAATTCCCACCCAGCTCGAAGAAGTCGTCGTCCGGTCCGACGGCCACGCCGAGGACCGTGCTCCAGATCCGCCGCAGCCGGCCGACCAGGTCGTTCTCGTCCTCGGGGGTCGGGGCCGACCCGGAACGGGGTTCCGGGAGCCGCGCGGTGTCGAGTTTTCCGTTGGGCGTGATCGGTAGCTCCGTCAGCGGGGTGATCGTGGCGGGAACCATGTAGTCCGGGAGCAGCCGGGCCACCCGGTCCCTGATGCCGTCGGTGGTGCCGTCGGCCAGCACGACGTACGCGTCGATCCGGGCCGTCGCCGGATCGGCCGGGTCACCGTGGCGCACGAGCGCGGCCGCCGCGCGTACGCGGGGTTCCTCCAGCAGGGCCGCGCGGATTTCGCCGAGTTCGACCCGGAAGCCGCGGATCTTGACCTGGTGGTCCGCGCGGCCCAGGTGGTCGAGCGAGCCGTCGGGGCGCAGCCGCCCGAGGTCGCCGCTGCGGTACATCACCCCGCCGGTGTACGGGTCGGGCAGGAACCGTTGCGAGGTCAGTTCTTCCTGGCCGAGGTAGCCGGCGGCGACGCCCGCGCCGCCCACGTGGATCTCGCCGACGACCCCGGGCGGCAGCAGGCGGCCCGCTTCGTCGAGAACGTAGAAGTGCCAGCCCGGCAGGGCCGTGCCGACGCACCGGGTCCCGGCCTCGGCCAGCTCGCGCGTGACCATCAGCTGGGAGGCGTGCACGGTGGTCTCCGTGATGCCGTACAGGTTCACCATCCGGCACTTCGGGTGCCGGTCGAACCACGGCATCAGGACCCGGGCGTCCAGCGGCTCCCCGGCGAAGAGGACCAGCCTCGCGGCGACCGGCCCGTGGTCGGCCATGAGCAGCTGCACGAAAGCCGACGGGGTCTGGCTGAGGACGGTCACCCGCTCGGCCACCAGCAGGTCGCGGAAGCGCGCCGGGTCACGGGACACGTCGTGCCGGACCACCGCGAGCCGGCCGCCGGTGAGCAGGCAGCCCCACATCTCGTACACGGACACGTCGAACGCGCCGGAGTGGAAGAAGCTCCACACGTCGTGCGCGCCGAGGCCGAACAGCTCCCGGGTGGCGTCGACCAGCGCGATCACGTTGGCGTGCGGGACGACGACGCCCTTGGGGCGTCCGGTCGACCCCGACGTGTGGATGACGTAGGCCGGGTCGTCCGGACTGCTTCGGGGACGGGTCGCCCGCGGTTCCGACGTCAGGAGTTCCCCGACGGTCAGCACAAGCGGTGCGAGGCCGGTCCGGCCGGTGACGACGAGCCGCACGCCGGCCCCGTCGAGGACCCGCGCCAGCCGTTCGGCCGGGTGCGCCGGATCGACGGGCACGTACGTCGCTCCGGCCTTGAGCACCCCGAGCACGGCCACGACGAAGTCCGCGGACCGGTCGAGACACAGGCCCACCCGGTCACCCGCGCGCACCCCGGCGGCCCACAGCCCGCCCGCCAGCCTGGCCGACAGCACGTCCAGCGTCCCGTAGGTCAAAGTGGTGTCCCCGTCCGAGACGGCGACCGCGTCCGGGGTCCGGGCGGCGACCCGCCCGAACGCCTCGTGCAGGCAGCCGCGGGAAGTCACCAGTGGTTCCGGTGACCGGCCCAGTGCGGCGATCCGGGTCCGCTCGGCGGCGTCCAGGAGGTCGATCGCCGCAACCGGGCCGGCCGGAGCCTGCCGGTGCACGTGGACGAGGTGGCGTGTGAACTGCTCGACGATCTCGTGCGCGAAGTGGCTGCGCCGGTATTCGACGAGCAGGTGGTCTTCGCGGACGAAGACGGTCAACGGGAACCGGGATCCCTTGTCCCCGGACGACAGCCCGGCGGTGACCGGCTGGTCCGCCGGGACCGGCCGCAACTGCGCCATCGTGCCGGTGAGATCAACCAGCACCGGGCCGTCGTCGGTGCCGAGCACGACGGAGTCCCGGCCCGAGTACCGCCCGAGCGTGACGGCGAGGGCACCCAGCCAGCCCGTCCGGTCACCGGACGGCTGCGCCAAGGGCACGGTGACGGTCGCCGTGCCGCTCGCCCCGGGTCCGGCCAGCCCCCACCCGGGCGGGCCTAGCACGTCAACCGTCCTTCGTGGACGGTCCGGGCGATCAACCGCAGCAGCGGATGCGGGTCCTCGGCGAGGTACATGTGCCCGCCGGGGAGCTCGGCGGTGGCGAACCCGCCGGTGGTGAACGCCTGCCACGCGGCCGCGTCCGCCGCGCCGACCAGCTCGTCGTCCGCCCCGCGCACCACCGTGACCGGGACGGCGACCCGACCGGCCGGGTCGGGGACGTAGTCCTCGTCCATCCGGAAGTCCGCGCGCAGCGGGGGCAGGAGCAGGGCCCGCATCTCCGGGTGGTCGAACGCCGGGTGGCGGTACCCCGTCATCCGCTCGACCTCGGCGAGGAACTCGTCGTCGGGCAGCCCGGACACCCGGGGCACCCGGCGGCCCCCCGGCGGGGGTGAGCCGCTGACCACCAGGTGGCGCACCTCGGACCCGAGCCGGCGGGCGACCTCGAAGGCGAGCACCGCGCCCATGCTGTGTCCGAAAAGGACGACCGGACCGGTCAGCCCGGCCGCCACGCTGTCGGCGGCCGCGTGCACGTCCCGGTACGGCGCCACGTCGATGAGCCGTTCCCGGCCCGGCAAGGACACCGGCGCCACGTCCAAGCCGTCGGCCAGCCCCGCCCACGCGCGGTAGAACGACGGCCCGGCACCCGCGAACGGCAGGCACACCAGCGGTGTCCCGGTCATCGCCCGTCACCGGCCAGTGCGTCGCACAGCGCCTGGGCGACCTCGGCCATGGCGGACCGTTTCATCATCTCGTAGTGGCCGCAGGCGACGTCGTGCTTGGTGATGGTGCCGGTGACGTAGTCCGTCCAGATGTCGTACTCCGGCAGGCCTTCCGGCCGTTTCTCGGTGGCGTTGAAGAAGAGCACGTCACCGTCGAAGCGCCCCGGGACGAACCGCCGGGACATCCCGACGTTGTTGGACACCACGTGGATCAGGTCGGACACCTTCAGCTCGCCGACCATGTCGGTCAGGAAGCTCTCGCGCATCACTTCGCGCGCCAGGAAGGACACCGGCACCCGGGACTCGGCCGGCTTGTCGACCAGCGGGTACGAGTCGAGCAGGGCCAGCAGGGCCACCTCCTCCCCGGCGGCCTGCAGCTGCACGGCGATCTCGTGCGCGACCAGTCCGCCGAACGACCAGCCGAGCAGGTGGTACGGCCCGGTGGGCTGCACCGAGCGGATCTGCGCGACGTAGTCCGCCGCCATCTCGGTGATGGACGCGGGTTTGGTGGCGGCGGTGTCGATCCCCCTGGCCTGCAGGGCGTAGAGGGGGTGCTCGGGCGGCACGAACGGGATCAGCCCCGCGTAGCTCCAGCCGATGCCACTGGCCGGGTGCACGCAGAACAGCGGCGGCGCGCCCCGGCCGACCCGCACCGGCAGCAGCACCGCGAACGGGCTCTCCCGGTCGTCCAGCCCGACCCGGTCGGCCAGGCGAGCCGGGGTGGGCGCCTCGAACAGATCCCGCATGTTCAGGTCCACGCCGAAGTACGACCGGATCCGCAGCAGGAGTTTCAGCGCCAGCAGCGAGTGGCCGCCGGAGGCGAAGAAGTCCTGGTCCGCGCCGGCCGACGGCAGGCCGAGCACTTCGGCGAACAGCTTGCCGAGTGCGTTCTCGCCCACGGTCCGCGGCGAGCGGGTCACGGCCATCGAGGTCGACCCCGGCTCGGGCAGCGCGTGCCGGTCGAGTTTGCCCAGGTCCGTCACGGGCAAGGTGGCCAGCTCCACGTACAGCTCGGGCACCAGGTAGTCGGGAAGCAGCTCGGCGACGTGCGTGCGCAGGTCCTCTTCGTCGACGACGCCGCCTTCGACGGGAACCACGTAGGCGATCAGCCGCTTGTCCCCCAGCCGGTCCAGGCCCGTGGCCACGGCCGCGTGGGCGAGGGCCGGGTGCGTGGTCAGGGCCGCCTCGACGTCGCCCGGCTCGACCCGGAACCCGCGGATCTTGACCTGGTCGTCCACCCGGCCGTGGAAGTCCAGCGCGCCGTCCGGCCGGACGCTGGCGAGGTCACCGGTGCGGTACATGCGGGCGCCCGGTTCGTCGAACGGGTCGGCGACGAACCGCTGCGCGGTGATCGCGGCGGCGCCGACGTACCCCATGGCCAAGCCGGTGCCGGACAGATAGAGCTCGCCCACCGTCCCGGCCGGTACCGGGTTCAGGTCCGGGCCGAGCACGTGGCACCCCATCCCGTCCATCGGCGTGCCGATCGGGACCGTGGTGGTGCCGTCGGTCACCGGAGGCACCGGCCCGCTCGTGGCGAACGTGGTCGCTTCCGTGGGTCCGTAGGCGTTCACGATTTCGACGTCCGGGCAGGCGGCGCGCACCTTGGCCACCGCGGTGGGCGACACGACGTCCCCGCCGACCCACAGCTGCCGCAGGCCGCCGAAGCACGACGGCACTTCCTCGGCGTAGAGCCGGAACAGGCCGGCGGTCAGCCAGGCCGCGGTGATCCCGTGCTCGGTGACCGTCGAGGCGAGCACGGCGGGGTGCAGCGGTCCGGGCGGCGCGAGGCACACCTGGCCGCCGTTGAGCAACGGCACCCACAGTTCGTAGGTGGCGGCGTCGAAGGCGTGCGAAGAGTGCACGAGGACACGGCGGTGGGCTTCGTCGGCGAACCGCTTGTCGCCGACGAACGCGAGCACGTTGCCGTGCGTGACGGCCACGCCCTTCGGTTCTCCGGTGGAGCCGGACGTGAACATCACGAACGCCACCTGACCGGGTTCGGCCCGCACCCCGGAGGTGGTCGGTTCGGGCAGCGACTCGAGGAACGCGGCGTCCAGCTTGACGACGGTGCGGCCCTCGTCCGGCAGCTCGTCCAGCGCGGTGGTGAGCACCACCTTCGCTCCGGACAGCCGCAGGATCTGCCCGGTCCTGGCCTCGGGGTAGCGGACGTCGAGGGGCACGCAGCTCGCGCCGGTCTTGAGCACCGCCAGCTCGGCGACGACCAGTTCGGCCGACCGGTCGAGGTGGACCGCGACCGGCGTTCCGGCGCCCACCCCACGCTCGCGCAGGTGGCAGGCAAGGCGGTCGGCGAGCCGGTCCAGCTCCCGGTAGGTCAGCACCCGCTCGCCGGCGACCAGCGCGGTCGCGTCCGGGGTGCGTTCGGCGTGGTGGGCGAACAGGCCCGCGACGGTGTCGGTGCCCGCGTCCGGCTGCGGACCGGCGATCAGCTCGCCGATCGGCTGCTCGGGGTGGTCGGCCATGGTCTTCAAGATCCTCCGGTAGTCGTCGGTGAGCCGGCGGATCGCGCCGCGCTCGAACAGCCCCGCGTCGTAGCTCAGCCGGCCGTCGATTCCGTCCGGTCCCTCGGCGAGCATCAGGGAAAGGGTGAACTTCCCGCCGGACGGCTCGGGCAGCGGCTGCGGTCGCACGTCCAGGTCGCCGAGGCGGATGTCGCCGTCCTCGGTGTTCAGCAGGGTCAGCATGAACTGGAACAGGGGGTGGAACCCGGCGGTGCGGACCGGGTTGACCACCTCGACCAGCCGCTCGAACGGGATGTCCTGGTGGGCGTACGCGGCGAGGGCGGTGCGCCGGACGCGGTCGAGCACGTCGGCCACGGGCTCCTCGACGGCCAGCCTGGTGCGCAGCACCAGCGTGTTGACGAAGAAGCCCACCAGGTCGTCGAGCGACTGGTCGGTGCGGCCGGCGACGGAGGTGCCGACCGGGATGTCGTCGCCGGCGCCCGCGGCGGCCAGCACCAGCGCGAAACCGGTCTGCAGCACCATGAACAGGCTCACCTGCCGACGGCGGGCCAGCGCCTCGAGCGCGGCGTGCAGCTCCGGGTCGAGCAGGAACTGCTCGGTCCCCGCGGCCCGGCCGGGAACGCCGCCGGGGCGCTCGATGGCCAGCCGGAGCCGGTCCGGCAGGCCGTCGAGTTCGGCACGCCAGAACGCCAGCTGCCGCGCCGCCACGCTCTCCGGGTCCGTTTCGGACCCGAGCAGGGCACGCTGCCACGCCGCGTAGTCGCCGTACTCGACCGGCAACGCGGCCCAGTGCGGTGGTTTGCCCGCGGTGCGGGCCGCGTAGGCCGTGGCCAGGTCGTCCGCGAGCGGGCGCATCGACCAGCCGTCCATCGCCACGTGGTGCAGGACGAGCACGAAGACGTGGTCGCCGGGGGCGATCGCGAGCAGGTGCGCGGCGTACGGCGGACGCCGGAGGATGTCCAGCCGCCGCCGGACCAGGCGCGTCAGGACGTCGTCGAGGCCGGGTTCGGTCACCTCGGTGACGGGGAGCGGCACGCGCCCGGGCGCCGCGCGGGTCAGCGGGTACGGCTCGCCCAGGCCGTCGTCGGGGAACACGGTGCGCAACGGCGCGTGCCTGCCGACGACGTCCGCCAGGGCCAGTTCCAGCGCGTCCCGGTCGAGTGCGCCCCGGATCCGCATGGCCAGCGGGATCAGGTACGGGTCGCTGTCGGCACCGACGTGCTCGGCGAACCACATCCGGTGCTGCCCGAACGACATCGGCACCGGCCCGGTCGCCCGGCTCAGTGCCGGGCGGCCGGTGCCGCCCTGGCGGAGGAGGGTGGCCAGGCCGGCCACGGTCGGGCGGTCGAACACCGCGCCGATGTCCAGGTCGGTTCCCAGCAGCGCGCGGACCCGGCTGACCAGCCGGGTGGCGAGCAGCGAGTGGCCGCCGAGGGCGAAGAAGCTGTCGTCCAGGCCCACCTCGGGCACGCCGAGCGTCTCGGCGAACAACCCGGCCAGCACGTGCTCGTGTTCGGTCGACGGACGGCGGCCACCCGCCCGTACGGCCGGCTCGGGCGCGGGGAGCGCGTCCCGGTCGACCTTCGCGTTGGGGGTGAGCGGAAGCCGGTCGAGGACGACGAAGTCCCGCGGCACCATGTACTCCGGCAACTGCCCGGCCAGGTGGGCACGCAGTTCGCCGACGAGGTCCGCCGTGCCCGGCCGGGCCGCCGGCTCGTTGGTGCGGTCGCGGGCCTGCTTTCCGCCGCTGTGGACCGGGGGCGCCGGATGGCCGGGTGGGCCGAAGAACGCGTCGAGCACCCCGGGTTCGCCCGAAACCGCCCAGGCGAGCCGGAGCCGGTAGCCGGCCGCGTCCGCCAGGTCGTACAACGCCGACGGCTCGACCGGATCCGCCGCGGCAGGCACGCCGCGTTCGGTCGCCAGCCGCGCGTCGGGGATGCCGGTGACCCGCAGGCCGCCGTCGAGTGCCGCGCGAAGGTCGGCGAGCGTGGCGACGTCCTGTCCCCAGCGGACCGTCCGGTGCGGGAGCGGCTGCCCGGTGCCGCCCTTGCGCACCGCGACGTCGTAGCGGTACCTCGTCAGCTCGTTGTGGTGGCGGCCGCGCTTCACGTTGATTTCGACGCCACAGTCGGCCGCGTACGCGGCGAAGAACGCCGAGTCGACGAGAAGCTCCTTCTCCAGGCGGACGATCCGGTCGACGCGCTGCCGCAGGGCCGGGGGTCCGGCATCCGGTTCGGCCGCGAGCGCCACCCCCGTGGCGAACGTCCGCTGCAGCCCCAGGTTGCGGACGTCGCCCACGAAGACCACTCCGCCCGGGCGCAGCAGGGCCAGGCACCCGCGCAGCACGTCGTCCAGGTACGCGGCGCCGGGGAAGTACTGGACGACGGAATTGAGCACGATCGTGTCGAAGAAGCCGGTGGGCAGGCCGGTGAAGTCCTCGGCGGACCGCACCTGCAGCTCCACCCGGCCGGCCAGTTCGGGGAACCGGTCGACCTGCGCCTGAAGGGTCGCGATGGACGGCGCGGAGAAGTCGGTGCCCCAGTACGTCGTGCACTCGAACGCCAGCTGCGCGAGCAGCAGGCCGGAACCGACGCCGATCTCCAGCACCCGCCGGGGCTCGAGGTCGCGGATCCGGCGAACGGTGTCGTCACGCCACTCGACCATGTGCTCGAGCGGGATCGGTGCGCCGTCGTAGGTGCTGTTCCAGCCGCCGAAGTCCGCGCCGAACGGGGCGTTCCGCGGCTGGTCGTAGTGCCGGTCGTAGACGGCGAGCCACTCCGCGGTCTGCCGCGCCTCGTCGTCCTTGTCGCGGCCGGGTTCCGGCGCGGGCACCACGTAGGCCGTCAGCGACCGGTCGCCCCGGCCGTCGGCGCGCACCTGCACCGTCGCCTGGGCCAGCGCCGGGTGCCGCACGAGCGCGGCCTCCACCTCGCCGACCTCGACCCGGAAACCCCGGATCTTCACCTGCCCGTCCGGCCGGCCGACGAACTCCAGCACGCCGTCCGCACGCCACCGGGCCAGATCACCCGTGCGGTACATGCGCCCGCCGGTGTACGGGTCCGCCACGAACCGCTCCGCGGTCAGGTCCGGCCGGCCGAGATAGCCCCGGCCGACCCCGGCGCCCTGGATGTACAGCTCACCCGTGACGCCGGGAGGAGCCGGCTGCAGGTCGCGATCGAGGACGTACGCGCGCACGCCGTCCATGGGACGGCCGATCGGCACGGTCCGCCCCATGACCGAGTCGTCCAGCGGGATTCCCGTGCAGCACAGGGTGATCTCGGTCGGGCCGTAGATCGCCGTGACGGTCGTGTCCGGAGCCGCGGCCCGGACCCGCTGCACGGCTGCCGGCGACACCACGTCCCCGCCGGTCCACACCTCCCGCACCCCGGCGAACGCTTCCGGCGCCTCCTCGGCCATCAGGCGGAACAGGCCCGCGGTGAAGAGCACCCCGGTGACCCGCTCGCTCGTCATCACCTCGGCGAACGCGCGGGGGTCGACGTCGCCGGGTGGCGCGATGACGATCCGGTGGCCGTTGAGCAGGGGCGCCCACAGTTCGAACGTCGACGGGTCGAACGCGCTCGGTGCGTGCAGCAGCACCCGTTCGGCGCTGCACCCGCGGGTCCCGTCGCCGTGCCAGCACCGGTCGTAGGCCAGTTCCAGCACGTTGCGGTGGGTGATCGAGACGCCCTTGGGTTCCCCGGTCGACCCGGACGTGTACATGACGTAGGCCAGCTGGTCCGGGTGCCCGGCCACGTCCGGGTCTTCGGCCGGGGCGGGCCCGGCCACGGCTGCGGTGTCGTCGACGTGCAGGATCGCTCCGCCGAAGTCGAGGTCCGCCGGGCAGATCCCGGTGTCGGTGAGCAGCACCCGGCTTCCGGTCCGGCCGAGCACCTGGGCGAACCAGGCGGGCGAGTACGCGGTGTGCAAGGGCACGTACGTCCCCCCGGCCTTGAGGATCCCGAGGATGGCCACGACCAGGCCCGCCGACCGGTCCTTGAGCACGGCCACCGCGTCCTCCGGGCCGACCCCGAGCGCGATCAGCCGGTGCGCGAGCCGGTTCGCCCGCCGGTCCAGTTCGGCGTAGGTGACGTCCACGCCCGCCGAGCGCAGCGCGATCGCGTCCGGAGTCCGCCGGACCTGTTCGGCGAACCGGGCCTGGATGCTGTCACCCGCGTCTCGCAGGGGTTCCCCGGTGGTGTTCCAGCCGTCGAGGACGCGCCGGGTGCCTTCCTCGCCGAGCAGATCGAGCCGGCTCACCGGGCGGGTGGGATCGGCGACGGCGGATTCGAGCAGGTGCAGCAGCCGCGTCACCAGCGCGTCGGCCGTCTCCGGGTCGAACAGGTCCGCGCTGTACTCCACCGCGCAGGCCAGCTCGTCGCCGTCGGTGGTGAACACGAAACTCAGGTCGAACCGGGACACCCGCCAGGGCTGCGGGTGTTCGGCCACGGCGAGCCCGGGCAGGGGGACGTCCGCGTCCGACCGGGCCTGGACGGTCAGGAAGACCTGGAACAGGGGCTGAACCCCGCGGGACCGGTCCGGGTTGACCGCCTCCACCACGCTGTCGAACGGCACGTCCTGGTTGCCGTACGCGGCCAGGTCCACCGCCCGGACCCGGGCGAGCAGGTCGGTGAAGGCCGGGTCGCCTGCGGTGTTCGTGCGCAGCACCACGGTGTTGACGAAGAACCCGACGAGGTCCTCCAGCGCCTGGTCGGTCCGGCCGGCGACCGGGCTGCCGATCGGGATGTCCGTGCCGGCGCCGTGCCGCGACAGCAGCACGGCCACGGCGGCCTGGAGCACCATGAACAGCGTGACCCGGTGCGCGGCCGCCAGCTCGGTGAGCCGCCGGTGCAGCTTTTCGTCCAGCACGACGCCGGTCGCCCGGCCGCGGCCGCTGGGCACCGCGGGCCGTGGCCGGTCGGTGGGCAGGTCGAGCCGGTCGGGCAGGCCGGCCAGTGCGGTGCGCCAGAACGCCAGCTGGCCACCCGCCAGACTGTCCACATCGGACTCGTCGCCCACCAGGGCGCGTTGCCAGAGCGTGTAGTCCGCGTACTGCACGGGCAGGGAGGCCCACTGCGGAGCCAGCCCGTCGCGACGGGCGGCATACGCCGTCGCGAGGTCCCGCCACAGCTTCGGCATCGACCACCCGTCGCCCGCGATGTGGTGCAGCAGCATGACCAGGACGTGGTCACCGGGCGCGACGCGCACCAGTTCCACCCGGAGCGGGGCGTCGGTGGTGAGGTCGAACTCGTAGGCGGTCACCGCGGCGACGGCGGCGTCGAGGTCCGCTTCGGCGGCCGTCGACACCCGGAACCACGGCGGTGCGGAAAGGACGAGCTGGTACGGCTCGCCGTCGACGTCCGGGAAGACCGTGCGCAGCGACTCGTGCCTGCCGGCGACGTCGGCGAACGCGGCCCGCAGCGCGGCCACGTCCAGTTCGCCGGTCAGGCGCAGGGCATACGGCATCGTGTACGCGGTACCGGCGCCTTCGAGGCGGCGCAGGAACCACAGCCGCCGCTGGGCCGGCGACAACGGGACGCGGTCCGGGCGGGCCGCGGGCCGGACCGGTGGCCGGGGCCGGCCGCCGTGCAGCAGCGCGGCCGCCAGACCGGTCACAGTGGACGTACGGAACACCTGCTGGACCGGGATCTCCACCCCGAAGGCGGATCGGATCCGGCTCACCAGCCGCACGGCGGTCAACGAGTGCCCGCCCAGTGCGAAGAAGTCGTCGTCCGGACCGACCCGGGGCAGGTCCAAGGTCTCGGCGAAGATCCCGCACAGCAGTGCCTGCGGCTCGGTCAGCCCGGTCCGGACCGGCGCCGGGGCCGCCCCGCCCGGCCGCGGCAACGCCGTCCGGTCGATCTTCCCGTTGGGGGACAACGGGAACGCGTCCAGCCGCACGCACACCGACGGCACCATGTAGCCCGGCAGCACGGCCGTCATCCGGTCCCGCACCGCGGCTTCGCCGGCCGCACCGGTGAAGTAGCAGACCAGCCGCTGCTCCCCCGGCCGGTCCTCACGCACCACGGCCACCGCGCCGCCGACAGCGGCCACGGCGGCGGCGGCCGACTCGACGTCGCCCAGTTCGATCCGGTACCCGCGCAGCTTGACCTGGAAGTCGGTCCGGCCGAGGAACTCCAGCAGCCCGGCGCCGGTCCGGCGGGCGAGGTCGCCGGTGCGGTACATCCGCTCCCCCGGAGCGCCGAACGGGTCGGCGACGAAGCGGGACGCCGTCTGCCCCGGCCGGCCGGCGTAGCCGCGGGCGAGCCCGGCCCCGGCGAGGTACAGCTCGCCGCGCACGCCGGGCGGAACCGGGCGCAGCGCGGCGTCCAGGACGTAGCAGCGCATGCCGTCCACCGCCCGGCCGAGCACCGGGTGCTCGTGGTCGGTGACCCGGGCGGCGGTCGCGTGCACGGTGGCCTCGGTCGGGCCGTAGTGGTTGAACACCAACGTCCCCGGCTCCTCCCGCAGCCGCTGCCACAGCGCATCCGGGACGGGTTCGCCGCCCAGGACGGCCACGCGGGGCCGGTGGTCGCCGTCGAAGAGGCCGTGGTCCACCAGCTGCCGGACGAACGACGGGGTGCTGTGCACGAGGTCGATGCCGGCCTCGCGCACGTAGGAGACGCAGGCCTCGGCGTCGTGGCGGACGTGGTCCGGGACGATGTGCAGCTCGTGCCCGGCGAGGAGGGCGAAGACGCCGAAGAAGGACGCGTCGAAGGTCGCCGCGGAGGTCCAGCCCAGCCGCAACGGTCCACCGCCGGGACGGCTCGCGCCGGGGCGGAACAGCCGGCGGCGGTGGTGGTGCCACAACCCGGCCACGGCGCCGTGGCTTACTTCGACCCCCTTCGGTACGCCGGTCGAACCGGACGTGCAGATGACGTAGGCGAGCCGGCCGGGGTGGACCGGGTGGACGGGGCCGGTCTCCACCGGGGCAGTGGCTTCGAGGCCGGGCTCGTCGACCAGGACCAGCCCGGCGTCCCCGGTCTCCAGGCCGTCGACGGCGCCGCTCGTGGTGACCAGCAGCGACGGCCGCAGCTCGGCGAGCGTCGCCTCGATGCGCCGGGTCGGCTGGCCGGGGTCGATCGGGACGAACACCGCACCGGTGCGCAGCACCGCGAACATCGCCACGAAGGCATCGGCGGACCGGGGCAACGCGACGGCGACGAGCCGTTCCGGACCGGCGCCCCGCGCGCCCAGCAGCCCGGCCAGCCGGTCGGTGCGCGCGTCGAGCTCGGCGAAGCTCACCCGGCCCGGACCGGCCACCAAGGCGGTCGCCGCGGGTGTCGCGGCGGCCTGGGCCGCCAGCAGCTCGGCCATGGTGACCAGGCCCGTGGGCTCGTCCTGTCCGGTCACAACCACTCCTCGGCTTCGGTGTCGTCGGGATCGGCCCAGCCGGTCACCATCCGGGCGGCCTCCTCGGGGTCGAGCAGGTCGAACGCGTCGACCCGGCGGTCCGGATCGGCGGCCGCGGCGGCGAGCAGCCGCCTGGTGTAGCGCAGGATCCGCGCCACGGTCTCCGGGTCGAACAGATCGGCGCTGTACTCGGCGGCCAGCTCCAGCCCCTCCGGCGTGCCCTGCCCGGTCATCAGTTCGGTGATGTTGACCAGCAGGTCGAACCGGGCGGTCTCGGCCCGGAAGGGCTGCACGCGGCAGGTCAGCCCGGTCAGCTCCAGCGTGCCCGGGGTCATGCTCAGCAGGTTGATCATCACCTGGAACAGCGGGTGCCGGGCGGGCGTCCGGGGCGGGTTGAGCGCCTCCACGACGTGCTCGAAGGGCGTGTCCTGATGGGCGTACGCGGCGAGATCGGCGACGCGCACCCGGGCCAGCAGTTCCCGGAACGTCGGATTTCCCCGGACATCGGTGCGCAGCACCACGGTGTTGACGAAGAACCCGACCAGCTCTTCGAGTGCCTCGTCCATCCGGCCGGCGACCGGCGAGCCGAGCGGGATGTCCGGCCCGGCACCGAGCCGCGACAGCACGGCGGCGATCCCGGCCTGGAACACCATGAACGGCGTGACGTTCGCTTCGGCGGCCAGCCGCCGCAACGCCTCGTGTTCACCGGCGTCGGTGCGCACGGTCAGCGTGCCGCCGCGGTGGCTCGGCCGGGCCGGGCGCGGCCGGTCGAACGGAAGCGCGAGCTCGACGGGCGAGCCCGCGAGGGTGTCCCGCCAGAAGCCGAGCTGCCCGGTCCGTACCTCCTCGCCGTCGGCCTGCCGGGCGGACAGCAGTTCCCGTTGCCACAGCGCGTAGTCCGCGTACTGGACCGGCAGCGGAGCCCGCTCGGGAGACCGGCCCGCGCACCGGGCGTTGTAGGCCTCGCCGAAGTCGCGGGTCAGCGGGGCCAGCGACGAGCCGTCCCCGGCGATGTGGTGCATCACCAGGACGAACACGTGGTCGGTCGCGGTCAGGCTCAGCAGGCAGGCACGCAGCGGGAGCTCGGCGGCCAGGTCGAAGGGGATCGCGGCGAGGCCGGCCAGGACGTCGTCGAGCTCGTCGGCCGCCACCTCCTGCCTCTGCAACCGCACCCGGGCGGTCGCGGCCGGTTCGACCTCCTGGCACGGTTCCCCGTCGCGTTCGGGGTAGCGGGTGCGCAGCACCTCGTGCCGGGCGAGGAGATCGTTGACCGCGAGCTCCAGTGCCGCCGCGTCCGGCTCGCCGGTCATCCGGACACCCAGTTTGATGTGGTAGTTCGTGCCCTGGGTTTCCAGCCGGTGCAGAAACCAGATCCGGCGCTGGGCGAAGGACAGCGGCACGACGCCGGGGCGGGGGGACGGCACGAGCGGCGGACGGCGCGGGCCGCAGCCCGGCAGCACCGCGGCCAGCCCGGCGACCGTCGGGTGCTCGAAGACGCTGCGGACCGACACCTCCACCCCCAGCACCTCGCGCATCCGGCTGACCAGCCGGGTGACGAGGAGCGAGTGACCGCCCAGCTCGAAGAACGCGTCATCCGGCGCGACCTCGGGCACGTCGAGCACTTCGGCGAACAGCCCGCACAGGATGCGTTCCCGGTCGCCGCGCGCCGGACGGCGACCGGACGGCCGGACCTCGGGCGCGGGCAGAGCCCGGTAGTCGATCTTGCCGCTGCGGGTCAGCGGGATCCGGTCCAGGACCGAGACCACGGACGGCACGAGGTGCATCGGCACCCGCCCGGTGAGCGTCCGGCGCAGCTCGCCCGGATCGAGTACCACTCCGGCCTCGGGCGCCACGTACGCGACCAGCCGCAGCCCGCCGTCCGGATCGGGCCGACCGGTCACCGCCGCCGAGGCCACCCCGGCCAGCGCCCGCAGGTGGTGTTCGACCTCGCCGGGTTCGATGCGGAACCCGCGGATCTTGAGCTGGGAGTCCGCGCGCCCGACGAACTCGAGCACGCCGTCGGGCCGCCACCGGGCCAGGTCGCCGGTGCGGTACATCCGCTCCCCCGGTGCGCCGTGCGTCGCCGCCACGAACCGCTCCGCGGTCAGCGCGGGCCGGTCGCGGTAGCCGCGGGCCAGCTGGGCGCCCGAGAGGTACAGCTCACCGGCCACCCCGGGTGCCACCGGCCGCAACGCGGCGTCCAGCACGTGCAGCCCGGTGTTCCAGGCCGGCCTGCCCAGCGGCGTGGTGTGGCCCGGTGGCTCGTCGGCGACCCGCCACTCGGTCACGTCGATCGCCGCTTCGGTGGGGCCGTACAGGTTGTACAGCGGTGCGTCCAGGACCTTCCCGGCGGTGGCGGCCAGCTCCGGCGGAAGGGCCTCGCCGCTGCACAAGACCCGGCGCAGCACCGATCCCAGGCCCTCCGCGGCCGGTTCCGCCACGAAGGAGCGCAGCATCGACGGGACGAAGTGGACGGTGGTCACCCCGGCCGACCGGACCAGCGCCGCCAGGTAGGCGGGATCCCGCTGGCCACCCGGGCGGGCCACCACCACGGCGGCTCCCGTGACCAGCGGCCAGAGGAACTCCCAGACCGACACGTCGAACCCGGCTGAGGTCTTCTGCAGCACCCGGTCCCGCGGACCGAGGCCGTGCCGGTCCTGTGTCCACAGCAGCCGGTTGACCAGCGCCCGGTGCCCGACGAGCACGCCCTTGGGCCGCCCGGTCGACCCGGACGTGTAGATCAGGTAGGCGGGCGATTCCGGCCGCACCGGGGCCGCCGGCCGGCGGGCGGGCAACGCGGCGACGTCCCGCATCGTCACCGCGGGCCGGCCGAGGGGTTCCTCGGCCAGGGTCAGCACCGGCCGCGCGTCGTCGAGCAGCCGGGCGATCCGGTCGGCCGGCTGCTCGGGATCGATCGGCAGGTAGGCGGCACCGGCCTTGAGCACGCCCACGATCGCCACCACCAGGTCCACCGAGCGCGGCAGGACGATCGCCACCACGTCCTCGGCGCCGATCCCGCGGCCGGCGAGCAGACCGGCCACCCGGTCCGACTCGGTGTGCAGCCGCGCGTAGTCGAGGGTCCGGTCCTCGCCGATCACGGCGGGGGCGGCCGGGGTGGCCGTGGCCTGCCGGTCCAGCAGCTCCACCACCGTGCCCGCGCCCAGCGGACGGGCCGTGCCGTGCGGCGTGGCGGCGGCGACCAGGGCACGGTCGGCCTCGCCGAGGATCTCCACGACGCCGATCCGGCCGGTGGGGTCGGCGGCCACGCCGGCCAGGAACCGGCGGAAGCAGCCGACGATCCGCTCCGCGGTCGCCCGGTCGAACAGGTCCGTGCTGTACTCGACGAGGATCTCCAGCCCGGCCGGTTCACCCTCTTCGTCGTGCGTCTCGGCCATGGACAGCAGCAGGTCGAACTTCGCCGCGCCGGGCTGGCCGGGCTGCTCGCGAACGTCCAGGCCCGGCACTTCGAGCCGGCTCTCGGTCATGTTCTGCAGGACGAGCATGACCTGGAACAGCGGGTGCCGGGACAGCGACCGCTCCGGGTTGACCACCTCCACCAGCCGCTCGAACGGGATGTCCTGGTGGGCGTAGGCGGCCAGGTCGGTTTCCCGGACGCGGGCCACGAGCTCGGCGAACCGGGGGTCGCCGGAGGTGTCCGTGCGCAGCACGAGCGTGTTGACGAAGAACCCGACCAGCTCGTCCATGGCCTCGTCGGTGCGGCCGGCGATCAGGCTGCCGAGCGGGATGTCGGTACCCGCACCCAGCCGGGTCAGCAACGCGGACAACGCGGCCTGAAGCACCATGAAGAGCGTGGCGTCCAGGCGACGGGTCAGCGCCAGCAGGCCGCGGTGCACGTCGGCCGGGACGATCTGCTGGAACAGCTCGCCGCGATGGCTCGCCACCGCAGGCCGGGGCCGGTCGAACGGCAGCGCCAGCTCGGCCGGCAGACCGGCGAGCTGCGTGCGCCAGTAGCGGAACTGGCGGGCCAGCGCACTGTGTTCGCTCTCCTCGTCGCCGAGGATCTCGCGCTGCCAGAGCGTGTAGTCCACGTACTGCACCGGCAGATCGGACCATTGTGGACGGTCACCGGCGGACCTGACGGTGTAGGCCTCGGCCAGGTCGCGGGCCAGCGGGGTCAGCGACCAGCCGTCCCCGGCGATGTGGTGCACCACCAGGGAAAGCAGGTGCCGCTCGGGGCCGATCCGGTAGAGCACGGCCGACAGCGGGATCTCGGACTCCAGGCGGAAGGTGTGCCGGGCGTCCGCGGCGATCACGGCGTCGATCCCGTCCTCGGCCAGCGGACGCACCGGCAGGGCGGGCCGCGCCTCGGCGGCCTCGAGCACCCGCTGCCAGGGTTCGCCGTCCTCGGCGGGGAAGACCGTGCGCAGCGACTCGTGCCGGTCGGTCAGGTCGCCGAGGGCGGCGCGCAGCGCGTCGACGTCCAGTGCGCCGGTCAGGTGCAGGAACGTCGGCAGGTTGTAGGTCGCGCTCGGCCCTTCCATGCGGTGCAGGAACCACAGCCGCCGCTGCGCGAACGACAGGGGCGGCCGGGCCGGCCGCGGCCGGGCGGCCAGCGGCGGCCGTTCGGCCGCGCCCGCCGTGGCCAGTGCCTTGGCCAGCTTGGCCACCGACGGGTGCTGGAAGATCGTCCGGATCGGCGCCTCCACCCCGAGCACGGAGCGGATCCGGCTGGTCAGGCGGGTGGCCAGCAGCGAGTGCCCGCCGATGTCGAAGAAGCTGTCGGTCAGGCCCACCCGGGGCACGCCGAGCACCTCCGCGAACAGCTCGCCGAGGATCTGCTCGGTCGGCGACCGGGGCGCGCGGTCCGCCGCGTCGGCACCGTGGTGCGGTTCGGGCAGCCGGGCCCGGTCGAGCTTGCCGGTCGGCCCGATCGGCAGCGCGGACAGCACCACCACGGCCGACGGGACCATGTACCCGGGCAGCCGGGCGCCGAGGTGACGGCGCAGGGCCGACCTCAGCTGCCGGTCCCCCGGCGCGCCGGCCGGTTCGGCGGCCCACGCGGTCACTTCGCTGCCGGCGGTGTCCCCGGCGTACACACCGGTGATGCCGGGACCGCCGAGCAGCACGTCGTACCGGCCCGCGGTGGGCGACGGGGTGAGCACGCAGTGGTAGCCCGCGCCCGTGACCACCGCGGTGAGGTCGTCGTGGGCGACCCCGGCGCGGCTGTCCAGCGCCCGGACGGCCGAGGCAGGCTCACCCGCGTCGAGCAGGTCGCTCGCGGCGATCGGGCCGGCCAGCCGCGGGTCGGGCAGGCCGGTGACGCGCAGGCTTGCCGGACGACGTTCGCCCAGCACGGCAGCCAGCTCGTCCAGCGTCCGGACGTCCCTGTCCCACCCCATTTCGGGGTGGGCGGACGGGGCGGCACCGGCGTCGTCGTGCAGGATGACGTCGTAGCGGTAGCGGCTGAGCTCGTTGACGTAGCCGCCGTCCTTGAGCCGGATGTCCACCGGGCCGAAACCCGGCGTCCGGTCCGCGAAGAGCGTGAAGAACTCGGGATCCAGCAGCAGTTCCCGGTCCTGGGTGGTCCGGCGGGTCGCCGCCTGCCGGATCGCGTGCGGGTCGGTCCCGGGCCGCTGCCCGCGCAGCTCGATCTCCGTGTGCAGCAGTGCGGCCCAGCGCCGGCCGCGGATGTCCCCGAGCACGATCCGGCCGCCCGGAGCGAGCTTGCCCGCGAGGTTCACCAGGACTTCGGTGAGGTGGGCGACGCTGGGGAAGTACTGGACGACGGAGTTGAGCACGATCGTGTCGAACCACCGGTCCGGCAGGCCGTCCACGTCGGCGGCGGCCTGGACCCGCAGCCGCACCCGGCCGTCCAGGTCCGGGCGCTCGCCGACCTGGCGGGCGAGCCGGTCGATCACGACGGCCGAGAAGTCGGTCGCCCAGTACTCGTCGCACTCGGCGGCGAGCGGCGCGAGCAGCAGGCCGGAGCCGACACCCACCTCCAGGACCCGCCGCGGCCGCAGCTCGCGCAGCCGGTCCACCGTGGCCGCCCGCCAGGCCAGCATGTCCGCCCGGTCGAACGGCAATCCGTCCACAGTGGACACCCAGCCGGTGAAGTCGGCGCCGAACTCCTCGCCGCCGCCGGTGTAGAGGGCGTCATAGGTGTCACGCCAGTCGTCGACCCGCTCGCCGTCCAGCGTCGCTTCCCGTTCGTCCGCCCCGGCCACGGCGTAGGCGACCAGTTCGACGTCGCCCGCCGGGTCCGGGCGGGCGAGGACCACCGCGTCGGTGACCACCGGGTGCTCCAGCAGGGCCGCCTCGATCTCGCCGAGCTCGATCCGGTGTCCCCGCACCTTGACCTGGTGGTCTGCCCGGCCGAGGAACTCCAGGTCACCACCCTGCCAGCGCACCAGGTCCCCGGTCCGGTACATGCGGGCCCCCGGGGGGCCGTACGGGTCGGCCACGAACCGGTGGGAGGTGAGCGCGGCCCGGTCGTGGTAGCCGCGCGCCACCCCGGTGCCACCGAGGTACAGCTCTCCCGGCACCCCGGCCGGGACCGGGCGCAGGTCCGGGTCCAGCACGTAACAGCGGCGGTTGGCGATCGGGGCGCCGATGGGCGGTGCGCCCGCCGGATCGTCGCCCGACCACGCCGTCGCGTACACCGTGGACTCGGTCGGGCCGTAGATGTTGCACACCCGGGCGCCCGGCAGGCGGCGGCGAGTTTCCTCCCAGCCGCTCCGGGTCAGCGCGTCACCGGCGAACACCACCGTCCGGGCGTCCACGCGCACGGCCTCGTGCCGCAGGACCGGCAGGGCGGCCGCGGAGACGCCGGAGAGCAGGGAGCCGGACCACGGCCGTTCCACCAGTGCCAGCAGGTCGGCGACCAGGTCGACGGTGCCCCCCGTGGCGAGCGTGCCGAACAGTTCGAACACCGACACGTCGAAGCTCAGCGACGTCGAAGCGAGCACGCGGCTCATCACGCCGGCGCCGAGCTCTCCGGTGACCCAGGCCAGCAGGCCGGCCGCGTTCTCGTGGGTCACCACGACACCCTTGGGCGTGCCGGTCGACCCGGACGTGTAGATCATGTAAGCGGCGTTCGACCCCGCCGGCCCGGCCCGCTCGGCGTCGGTGAGGCCGGTACCGGGAAGCCCGCTCAGGTCGGGCAGTTCCGTGAGCACGCACAGCGGACGGGCGTCGGCGGTCATGAACGCAAGCCGGTCCGCCGGGTAGGCCGGGTCCAGCGGGACGTACGCGGCACCGGCCTTCAGCACCCCGAGCACGGCCGCGAGCAGGTCGCACGTGCGGGGCATGGCGATGCCCACGAACCGCTCGGGACCCGCGCCACGGGCCACGAGCCAGCGGGCGACCCGGTTGGCGCGGGTGTTCAGCTCGTCGTAGGTCAGCCGCGAAACCCCGTCGGTGACGGCGATCCGGTCCTTCCCCGCGGCCACGGACGCCTCGAACCATCCGTGGAGCGTGGGGTGCCCGGCCGGGATGTGCGCCCCGATGCCGGCCTCGAGCATTGCCGCGCGCTCGGTGTCGTCGGTGATCGGAAGCCGGGCGACGGTCACGCCCGGGTCGGCCGTGACCGCGGCGAGGACCCGTTCCCAGCGAGCCAGGACGGCACGGACGGTGCCGGGGTCGAACAGGTCCGTGCTGTACTCGACCGCGCAGTGCAGGCCGCCGGCCTCCGGGCGCTCGGACACGCTGACGAACAGGTCGAACCGGCTGACCCCGGCGCCGGTGAGCTCGGTGCCGATCTCCAGCCCCGGCAGGGCGAACGGCTCCTCGGCGGTGTTCTGCAACGCGAGCATCACCTGGAACAGCGGGTGCCGCGACAGCGACCGCTCCGGGTTCACCAGCTCCACCAGGTGCTCGAACGGCACGTTCTGGTGGTCGTAGGCGGCCAGGCTGGTCTCCCGGACCCGGGCCAGCAGCTGCTCGAACGAGGGATCGCCGTCGGTGTCGACCCGCAGCACGACCGTGTTGACGAACATCCCGACGAGGTCGTCCAGTGCCTCGTCGGCCCGGCCGGCGATCGGGCTGCCCAGCGGGATGTCGGTGCCGGCGCCCAGCCTCGTCAGGGTGGCCGCGAGCGCGGCCTGCAGGACCATGAACAGCGTGACGTCGCACCGGCGCGCCAGCGCGGCGACTGCCCGGTGCAGGCCGGCAGGCACGTCGAACTCCAGGAACGCGCCCCGGTTGCCGGCCACGGCCGGCCGGGGACGGTCGGCGGGCAGGGCGAGCTGCTCGGGCAGCCCGGCCAGGGTGCGCACCCAGAACGCGACCTCGCGGTTCCACACGCTGTCCTGGTCGTCCTGGTCGCCGGCGATCTCCCGCTGCCACAGGGTGTAGTCGGCGTACCGAACCTCAAGCTCGCTCCACTGTGGACTCTCACCGGCGAGGCGGGCGGTGTAGGCACGGCCGAGATCCTTGGCGAGCGGGCCGAGTGACCAGCCGTCCGCGGCGATGTGGTGCAGGACCAGCACGAGCGTGTGCCGCTGTGGCGCGGTGACGAGCAGGCGCGCATGCCACGGCAGCGTCGTCATGACGTCGAACGGCTGCCGCACGACCTCGTCGACGGCCTCGGCACGCCGTTCCTCGTCGACCTCGACGACCTCCAGGGCCTGCCAGTCCGCCGCCAGGTCGACGACCACCTGCTCGGGCGAACCGTCACCCGCCGGGTAGATCGTGCGCAACGGCTCGTGCCGCTGCACGACGTCCCGCAGGGCGGCGGTGAGCGCCGCCCGGTCGAGGGGGCCGTCGATGGTCAGCACCAGCGGCATGTTGTAGGTGGCGCTGGGGCCTTCCAGGTGGTTGAGGAACCACAGCCGGCGCTGGGCGAACGACAGGGGGAGCCGTTCGGGGACCGCGACCCGGCGCAGGGGCGGGACGCGGCGGCGGCCGTCGTCGTCGAGGCGCCGCGCGAGCGCGGCGGGTGCCGGTGCGTCGAACACCGACCGCACCGGCAGGTCCGTGCCGAACACGGACCGGACCCGGCTCAGCAACCGGCTCACCAGCAGCGAATGCCCGCCCAGCGCGAAGAACCCGTCGTCGGGGGCGACCGACGGGATGCCCAGTACCTCGGCGTAGAGGCCGCAGAGGATCTCCACCCGGGCGTCACGGGGTCCGTGGCCGGGTGCCTCGGACACCACGGCGGGCAGCGCGGCCCGATCCAGCTTGCCGCTGACCCGCGACCTCGGCAGGTCGTCGAGGACCACGAGCGTGGCGGGCACCAGGTTCGCCGGCAGCCGCTCGGCCGCGTGGTCCCGTACGGCGTCGAGGTCCACGCCGCCGGCCGCCGCGACCACGAACCCGGCCAGGATCGGCGTCCCGGCGGCGGATTCCCGGACCGCCACGGCGGCGCGGGCCACGTCCGGGTGACCGGCCAGCACGCCCTCGACCTCGCCCGGCTCGACCCGGACGCCGAGCAGCTGCACCTGGTCGTCGGCCCGGCCGACGTAGTCGAGGGCACCGTCGTCGGTCCACCGGGCGAGGTCGCCGGTGCGGTACATCCGCGTCCCGGGCGGACCGTAGGGATCGGCGACGAACCGTTCGGCGGTCCGGCCCGGCTGCCGGTGGTACCCCAGGGCGACCCCGGCCCCGGCGACGTACAGCTCGCCCGGCACACCGATGTCCACCGGCTCGAGGTCCTCGTCGAGCAGGTAGCAGCGAACACCCGCCATCGGCCTGCCGATCAGCGGTTTCCCGCCGCCGGCGAGCACGTGGGCACAGGTGTCCACAGTGGCCTCGGTGGGGCCGTACATGTTCACGAACGTGATGCCGGACCAGGCACCCAGCCGGGCCCACAGGGACGCGCTCGTCGCCTCTCCCCCGAGGACGACGACGGCCGGCCGTCGCTCGCCGTCGAGCAGCCCGGCCTCCAGCAGCCGGTCGATGTACGACGGGGTGACGTCGATGACGTCGAGAGCGTGATCGGCGGCGAACGCCGCGAACGCGTCCGGGTCGGCGCGCGTTTCCTCGTCGACGATGCGGAGTTCGTGGCCGTGGAACAGCCACATGAACCCGTCCCACGCGCCGTCGAAGGACCAGGACGCCACATGGGCCACGCGAGCGTGCTCTTTCCCCGCCAGCCGCACGACGTCGCGATAGCCGTCGAACAAGTTCACCAAGGCGGCCTGGGTGACCACGACCCCCTTGGGCAGCCCGGTCGACCCGGACGTGTAGGTGACGTAGGCAACCTGCCCCGGCTCCGGAACCACGCTCACCGCGGAGCCTGCCGCGTCCGGTCCCAGCACCGGGATGTCCGCACCGGACAGGTGACGCCCGGTTTCCGCGGTGGCCACGGCGAGTGCCACCGCGGCATCGGCGAGCACGTGCGCCGTCCGTCGCGACGGCTGCGCCGGGTCGACGGCGACATAACCTGCACCGGTCCGGAAGACCGCCAGCACGGCGACGACGAAATCGGCCGTGCGCGGCAGTACCAGCCCGACCAGTGCGCCCGGCCGGGCCCCCGCCTCCGCCAGGGCACCGGCCAGCCGGCGGGATTCGCGGTCCAGGTCGGCGAAGGTGAGCGTGCCGGCGCCGTCGACCACGGCGGCGGCGCCGGGAGTGCGGGCGACCTGGGCGTCGAAGACCTCGAGCATCGTGGCCTGGCGCGCCTCGGTGGCCGTGTCGTTCCAGTCGCCGAAGATCCGCGCGCGAGTCCGTTCGTCCGGCCGGACCAGCCGCCCGACCGGGACGTCCGGGTCGGCCGCCACCGATTCCAGCGTCGCCGCCAGCGCGGACAGCAGCCGGTCGATCGTCGCCGGGTCGAACAGGGCCGCGTCGTACTCGACCGCCGACCGGATCGTGCCGTCCGGCTCCTCGGTGAGGTCGAAGGACAGGTCCAGTTCGGTCGTGCCCTGGCCGAGCGGTTCCCCGTCGCACCTCGGGCCGCCGAAGTCCAGCACGGGCGGCGCGGTGTTCTGCATGGTCAGCATGACCTGGAACAGCGGGTGCCGTCCGACCGAGCGGACCGGGTTGAGGCGTTCCACCAGGCGTTCGAACGGCACGTCCTGGTGCGCGTAGGCGGCCACGTCCTGTTCCCGGACCCGGACCAGCAGGTCCCGGAACGACCCCGCACCTCGCAGGTCCGTCCGCAGCACGAGCGTGTTGACGAAGCACCCCACCAGCCCGGCCAGCGCGTCGTCGTCGCGACCGGCGACCACGGTCCCGATCGGGATGTCCGTGCCTGCCCCGTACCTGCGCAGTACCACCGCGAGGGCCGCGCGGAACACCATGAACGGGGTCGCCCCCGCTTCCCGGGCCACGGCGGCGATCCGGCGGCCCAGTGCGGGTGCGAAGGTCTGCGAGGTCGTCGCGGAGGAGAAGGTGCCGCGGGGGCGGTCCACCGGCAGCGCGAGTTCCGTGGGCAGGTCGGCCAGCTCGCGTTCCCAGTAGGCCAGCTGCCGCGAGATCAGCGACGCCGGGTCGTCTTCGGAACCCAGCCGGTCCCGTTGCCAGAGCGCGTAGTCGGCGAACTGAACCGGCAGCGGCGCCCAGGCCGGTGCCCGGCCGGCGAGCCGGGCGCGGTAGGCGGTGCTCAGGTCGGTCGCGAGAATTCCCGCCGACCAGCCGTCGCTCACCACGTGGTGGGTCACCAGGAGCAGCACGTGGACATCCGGGCCGAGCGCGAACAGAGCGGCGTCGAAGGCGGGTTCCGCCGCCAGGTCGAACCGCCGGTCGGCCGCCTCCCGCAGGGCGTCGGGCAACCCGGACTCGTCGATGTCGACGGGGGTCGGCGCGATCGGGGCGGGCGGGTGGACCCGCTGGCCGGGCACGCCTTCCTCGGCCGGGAAGGTCGTCCGCAGGATCTCGTGCCGGGCCACGACATCCGCGAGGGCGGCGCGCAGTGAGCCCACGTCGAGCCCGCCGGCGATCCGGAAGGCGACGGACGAGTTCCGCGGGCGGGCTTCCGGGGTGAGGCCGTGCACGAACCACAGCCCGTTCTGCCCCGCGGACAGCGGGATCCGGGCCGGCCGCGGCCGCGGCCGCACCGGCAGCCGGGCGGGCGCCGCGGTCTCCAGAGCCGCGGCCAGGCCCGCCACGGTCGGCGTCGCGAAGACCTGGCGGAGCTCGGTTTCCACGGTCAGGGCCGTCCGGATGCGCGCCACGAGCCGGCTCGCCAGCAGGGAATGACCGCCGAGCTCGAAGAAGTCGTCGTGGATGCCCACCGTGCCGAGGCCGAGCAGATCGGCGAACAGGCCCGCCAGCGTCTTCTCGCGCGCGGTCCGCGGCGCGACGCCCGCACCGGCGGTGAAGTCCGGCGCGGGCAACGCCTCGACGTCGATCTTCCCGTTGGCGTGGCGGGGGAAATCGTCCACGGCGACGATCGCGGTGGGCACGAGGTGTGCGGGCAGCGTCCTGCGCAGGTGGTCCAGCAGCGAGGGCAGTGGCTGGTCGCCGTCCGGGAGGACGTAGCCGACGAGGAACCGGCCGCGCACACCGTCGGTTCGCGGGAGCACCACCGCCTGCCGGACCCGGGGGTGGCGGGCCAGCGCGGCTTCGATCTCGCCGGGCTCCACCCGGACACCGCGGATCTTCACCTGCGTGTCCGCCCGGCCGACGTAGGTCAACCGGCCGTCGGCGGTCCGGCGCACCAGGTCGCCGGTGCGGTACATCCGCCCGCCCGGGCAGGCGACGAACCGCGTGGCCGTCTCCGCCGGGGCCCCGGCGTATCCCCGGGCCACCCCGGCCCCGGTGAGGTACAGCTCTCCCACCACGCCGACGGGGACCGGTCGCAGCGCCCGGTCCAGCACCCGGAGCCCGGTCCCGGGCACGCTGTCGCCGAGCGGGGGAACCCGGTGCCCCGTCACGGGTTCGCTGATCGTGGCCATCACGGTGGCCTCGGTCGGGCCGTAGGCGTTGTGCAGCCGGACGTGCTCGCCCCAGTAACCGGCGAGCTGCGGGTCACAGGGCTCGCCGCCGAGGACGACCACGCGCAGCGTCGTCGGTTTCGCCCGGGGCATCGTCGCGAACACCAGCGGGGTCAGCTGGACGTGGGTGATCGCGTGGTCGGTCAGCTCGGCCGCGAGATCGGCGCCGGTCAGTGCCCGGCGGCGCGGCAGGACCAGGGTGGCGCCGCTGAGCAACGCCAGGCACATGTCGGCGACGGCGACGTCGAACATCGGCGGGACCCAGTGCAGGATGCGTCCGCCGGGCCCGACCGGCAGCGCGGCGGGCAGGGCGGCGATACCGGTGTGCCGGACCAGGACCGGCTTCGGTTCTCCGGTGGACCCGGACGTGAAGATCAGGTAGGCGGCATTGTCCGGCCGGAGTGCCGGTTCGACCGGCTCGGCCGGCTCGTCGGGGGCCATGGCCTCGGCCGGATCGAGGACGGGCACGGCCAACCCGGTCTCCGGGCCGACCAGCAGGACCGGACGCGCGATGGCCACGAGAACCCGCAGCCGGTCGGCGGGCAGTTCGGGGTCCAGCGGCAGGTAGACGGCGCCGGCCTTGAGCACGCCCAGGAACGTGACCACCGATTCGACGGACGGCGGGAGCAGGACCCCCACCACGTCTTCGGGACCGATCCCGCGCTCGGCCAACCGACGGGCGACCCGGCCGGCACGCCGGTCCACCTCCACGTAGCGGAGGCGGATTCCCCCGGCCTCCAGGGCGATGGCGTCCGGGGTGCGCGCAACCTGCCGGGCGAACAGGTCCGGCAGCACCGCCGCCGCGAGTTCGGCCGGAGCCGTGCCGACCTCGTCGGCCAGCTCCAGCGCGCCGACCGCGCGGCCGGGGTGCTCGAGCGCGCCCAGGGTGAGCGAGATCCAGTCCCGGGCCAGCCGGGCGACGGTCGTCTCGTCGAAGAGATCGGCGCGGTACTGCACCTCCAGGAACCAGGTCCCGCCGGTGTGGATCTGCCAGCTGAGGTCGGTCTTCGCGGCGCGGCGGTCCAGGATCACCTCGGTCGGCCGGGCCGCACCGAACCGGACGTCCCCGGCCGTGTCCTCCTCGACACCGAACACGACCTGCGCCGGCGGGCCGCCCGCGCCGTCCCCGGTCAGCCGCACCAGCTCCCGCAGCGCCCCGTGCTGGTGGTCGATCGCGGTCCACGTGGTCTCCGCGACCTGGGCGCGCAGTTCGTCGAAAGCCGGGTTCGCGCCGAGGTCCACCCGGATCGGCACGACGTTGGTCAGCAGGCCGACGACCGGCTCCAGGTCCGGGCGGACACGCGCACCGACCGCCGCGCCGATGAGCAGGTCGGTCTGTGCCGTGTACCGGGACAGTGTCACGGCCAGCGAGGCGAGGAGCGTGACGAACGGGCTTTTCTCGCCGTAGCCGTCGCGGACCGCGTTCCGCAGCCGGTCCGGGAGTACGCACCGGAAGGTGTTCCCGGCGGCGGACGGCGACGCCGTGCGCGGACGGTCCGCCGGCAGCTCGAGCCGGCCCGGGGCGTCCTGGAGCGCGCTCGCCCAGTAGTCGTCCACGGCCACGGGAGCCTGGTCGGGCCAGGGGACGACCGGCAGTGGCGTGTCGCCGCCGGTCGTGAGGTCGGTGTACCGGCCGGCGACCGCGCGCAGGAGCAGGCCCAGCGACGCGCCGTCGAAGGCGATGTGATGGGCGACGACCGCGAGCAACGCCCGCTCGCCCGGCAGCGTGGCCAGGCCGATCCGGATCGGCGGTTCGGCCGCCAGGTCCATCGGACGCCGGGCCAGGGCCTCGGCCCAGTCGAGCGCGTCGCGGTCGGCGTCGAAGTCCGCCCGGGCGAAGGGCAGCACCGGATCGGCGGTCACGGTCCGGCGCGGTTCACCGCCGCCGTCATCGGTGAACCGCGAACGGAGCATCTCGTGCGCGGCCACGAACTCGGTCAGTGCCTGCCGGAGCAGGTCGACGTCGAGTTTCCCGGCCACCCAGTAGCCGGTGGCCATGAGGTAGGCGGCCGTGCCCGGGTTGGCCTGCTCGAACAGCCAGACGTCCCGCTGGGCTTCGCCGAGGCCGTTCGCACGCATCGTCACTGTGCCGTTCTCCCTGTCGAGATTCACCGCGACGACTTCTCCGACGCCACCACGCGGGCCAGCCCGGCCAGACCGGGGTTGCGGAACACGGTCAGCACGGGCACCTTCGCCCCGAGCTTCTGCTCGATCCGGGCGACCATCCGCACCACGTCCAAGGACCGGCCGCCCAGGTCGAAGAAGTCCGCGGAGACGTCGATGCCGGCGGCCGGCCGGCCGAGGACCTCGGCCCAGATCGCGGCCAGCGCGGCCGCCAGCTCGTCGTCGGTGTCCGGTCCGGCCTCCCCCGGCTCGGGCGCGATGCCCGCCTCGGCGGCCACGAGGCGGGTCCCGACCAGCGGCGCCGACCGGGTGGTGGGGCGATCGGGATCCGCGCAGGCCTCGGCGAGCACCGCCAGGTAGTCCCGGACGAGCCCCTCGACGGTCTCGCGCTCGAGCAGAGCCGTTTTGAACGTCGCCGTGCCGCGCAGGGCGGCCCCGGTGTCGACCAGGCGGACCGTCAGGTCCATTTTGGACGTTCCGGTCGGGATCTCCCGAGGCGGCACGGCCAGTTCACCCAGCCGCAGCGCCGGGTAGGCGGTGTCGTATTCGAACAACACGGTCGGCAGCCGGTCGGCGGTGGCCGCCCGCGGCCGGCCCTGCGCCCGGAGGGTGGCGAGCCGGAGTTCCTCGACCACCTCGGCGAACGCCGGGTCGCCGTCGAACCCGGCCCGCAGCGGGACGACCGTCACGAACGTGCCGACGACGTCCCGGACCGCCGCCTCGGCCCGGCCGGCGAACGGCGAGCCCACCACGATGTCCCGCCAGCCGGTGGCGTGGTGCAGGACGGTTTGGAAGGCCGCGAGCAGCACCACGTACGGCGTGGTTCCCAGCCGCTTGGCCACGTCCCGCACCGCGCCCGGGTCGGTGACCGCGAACGGAACCTCGCCGCCCGCCGTGCCGGCCCGGGCGGCCTGGTCGCCCAGCGCGAGCGGCGGCCGGGGGCCGTCCGCCCGATCGTCCACGCCGGACGGCCGGACGGTGTCCGCATAGGACTTCGCCGGAGCGGGCACGGTGCCGTTGCCGCAGGCGGCCGAGATCTCGTCGATGACGATCCGCCAGGACCAGCCATCGATCACCAGGTGGTGGCACACCAGGACGAGCTCGCGCTCGCCGGGCAGGCCCACCAGCGCCACCCGCACCAGCGGCCCGGTGGCCTGGTCGAACGGCCGGACCGCCAGCTCGGCCAGCAGTGCCTCGGCGGCGGCCCGATCCGCCACGCGATGGCGGGCGACGACCGGTGCCGCCACGTCGAACCGCTGCGCGGGAGCACCGTCGACGACCAGGAAGCGGGCGCGGAAGGCGTCGTGGCGGCGCAGCACGTGCGCCACGGCCTGGCACACCACGTCCTCGTCGACACCATCGGGCAGGGCGAACGCCAAGGCGACGTGATAGGCCGAGGGGCCGGTGGCCACCTGTTCGGCGAGCCAGATCCGCTCCTGGGCCGGCGACAGCGGGCTTGCCCGGCGGGCACGCAGGGCCGCGTCCACCTCGGCCGCCACAGCCGTGGTCGTGGGGGTCGAGAACAGCACCTCCAGCGGGAGGTCCACTCCGAAGTGCTCGGAGATCCGGCCGGCCGCGACGATGGCCAGCATCGAATGACCGCCGGCCGCGAAGAAATTCTCTTCCGGGCCGACGTCCGCTATTCCAAGAACCTCGGCCCAGATCGAGGCGACAACACGTTCGGTCGATCCGGAAATGTCTTCCCCCATTTTTGTCATTCCTCTCGACCTCACCGCAGGACAGTCGCCGACCTGCTTCGACAGCGCTGGAGCAGTGTGGCACGGGCCGCGTGACAACCACGTGATAGCGCCGTGACAAATAGCCGGACACGTCATTTCCACACTGGACAAGACCAGCCGGGAAATCTATGAATTGACGGACGCCAGCCACCGGAATGCTGAGGGGCACGGATGACCAACCCATTCGAAGACGAGGACGGCCGGTACCTGGTGCTGGTCAACGACGAGGGCCAGCACTCGCTGTGGCCGGTCCACGTGGAGGTGCCCACGGGCTGGCGAACGGTGTTCGGCGAGAACACCCGGCAGGCCTGCCTGGACTACGTGAACGAGCACTGGCAGGACCTGCGCCCGCTCAGCCTGATCGAGGCGATGGGCCGCTGAACGCCGGCCCGACACGAGAACAGGACCGTCATGCCCACAGGGATGTCAGCCGGGCCCGCCCGGCCATCGAACCCGGAGCCAGGCCGGTGACCACGACGAACAGCGTGCTCGGCGACCGCGCCGCGACGACGCTGCGCGCACTGAGCGACGACTACGACCGGCTCGCCCGCCTCGAACGCGGCCGACCGGACACCGAGACGCTGCTGGCCCGTGGCCGGGAGCTGCGCGAAGAGCTGCTCGACCGGCACGCGTCCACCATCTACCACGACATCACCGACGGGCTGACCACCTCACTCCGGCTGGCGGAGCTGCTGCGGGTCGCGGCCGACCGGTTTCCCGGGCTGGTGCCTTCGGCGGCCGCGTTGGCGCGGGAACACGCCAGGAGCCGCCGGGACAAGCTGGGGGTCGAGGTCGACCAGGGCATCCTGGTCGCGCACCTGCTCGCCGACCCCGTCACCGGCGAGCACCTGATGGAAGCGATGACCCTCCCGCATCCCCGGTCCACGGCCGCGCTGGCCGAGCTGCGCCGGACCGGCTCGGCCGACCTCGGCCCGGTCCGGGTGGACCGGGCCGGCCGCGTCGGCCACGTGACCCTCCAGAACCTCGAGGCGCTCAACTCGGAGGACGCGGCGACGACCGAGGCGCTGGAGATCGCCGTGGACGTGGTACTGCTCGACGACGAGATCGACATCGGCGTCCTGCGCGGCGCCCGGATGGTGCACCCGCGCTGGGCAGGCCGCCGGGTGTTCGGCTCGGGCATCAACCTGACCCGCCTGCACGACGGCCGGATCCCGCTGGTGGAGTTCTTCCTGGAGCGGGAGCTCGGCGTGGTCAGCAAGATCCAGCGTGGCCACCCGCTCGGCGGGCGCGGATCGACCGGCACCCGGCGGGAGAAGCCGTGGATCGCCGCGGTCGACAGCTTCGCGATCGGCGGCGCGTGCCAGTTCCTGCTCGTGGTCGACCACGTCATCGCCGAAGCGGACGCGTACTTCAGCCTGCCCGCGACCCGGGAAGGCATCGTCCCGGGGTGCGGCGGCGGCCGGCTGGCCCGTGCCATCGGCGAGCAGCGGGCCAAGCGCGTCGTCTTCTTCGGCGACCGCATCCCCGTGTCCACCTCGGACGGACAGCGGCTGGCGGGCGACATCGTGCCCGCCGAGGACATGGCGGAGCGGATCGACGCCGCGGCCGCCCACCTCACCCTGGCGGGCATGCAGAGCGTGCGGGCCAACCGCCGCGCGCTGCGGCTGGCCACCGAGCCGCTCGCGACGTTCCGCCAGGTGATGTCCGCGTACGCGCGGGACCAGGCGTACTGCGCGGACGATCCGGCGCTGGTCGCCAACCTCGAACGGGTGTGGCCGACGGCACGGAGGTCGGCATGACGGCCGCGGCCACGCTCACCGCGCGCGGGCGGACCCGGGCCCTGCTGCTGCTCGCCTCCGGCGCCGGGATCTCCGCGATGGGGTCCCAGGTGAGCTGGATCGGGCTGACGAGCAAGCTGCAGGGTGTCGGCGTCTACGCGGTCTCCGTGCTGTTCATCGCCGCCACCGCGGGCAACGTCCTGGGTGCGCCGGTGGCGGGCATGCTGGCGGACCGCTACCCCAACCGGCGGTTGCTGATCACCGCCATGACCGTGCAGGGCCTGCTCCTGCTGAGCCTGCTCCTCACGTTCTCCCCGGCGCTGACCTGGGTGACGGTCGCACTGGTGGGCGCGTCCGGGTGTGTGGTCGGCACGACGACCGCCGCGCTGGTACCGCACATCACCGGCGAAGACGACAGCATGCGCGGGTATTCGTGGCACGGCACGGCGATGACCGTCGGCAGCCTCGGCGGGGTGGTGCTCGGCGGCGTCCTCGCGACCACCTCCGGGGTGCAGTGGGCGCTGCTGATCGACGGGCTGACGTCGCTCGTGCAGGCCGCGCTGATGGCGACCATCCGCGCCGACCGGGTACCCCGCCGCGACCGCGAGTCCCAGACGGACGAGCGGCGGGCCGGCCTTTCCCACATCCTGCGCGACGTCCGCCTCGGCACCAGGCTGCTCGCCCAGTTCTTCGTGGTGTGCGCGACGACCGTGGCCTTCCTCGGCGAAATCTTCCTGATCACCGACGTGATGCACGCGACCCCGTTCTGGTACGGCCTCATGGTCGGCTGCTGGGGCTGCGGCGCCCTGCTGGGGTCGACCCAGGCCCGCCGGCTCCGCGGCGACCGCCTGCGAGCCGTGGCGTACGTCGCCGGGGTGGCCGGCCTGACCGTCGCGCTGCTCGCGCCGGCCGCCTGGCCGTTCCTGCTGGCCAACGGGCTGGGCTGGCTCGTGGGCGGGGCCTGCCGGTCCTTGTCCAATGTGCTCACCAACGTCTTCGTGCAGGCGCACACGCCGGACGAGTACCGCGGCCGGGTGTTCGCCGCCGCGGACTCCGTCACGGTCGCGGCCAACCTGGTGGGCACGGCGGCCGGTGGCGCGCTGGTCGCCGGCATCGGTCCCCGCGGTTCGCTGGTCGCGGCCGCCGCGGCCTGTGCGGTGGCCGCGCTGGTGGCGGCCGCCGCGCACGTCCTCCTGCACCGGGACGGTGGCACGTGACGGACCGGCTGACCGCGTGGCTGATCGGGTCCGGCTCGCTGCTCCAGACCTGTCACGACGTCCTGGTGCGCCGTGGCCACCGGGTCACGGCCGTGATCTCCGCGGACGAGCCCACCCTGCGCTGGGCGTCCCAGCAGGACGTCCCGTGCGCCCGGCGGCTGGACGCCGTGGCCGCCGAAGCGCCGGACCACCTGTTCAGCCTGGCCAACCCCGCCATCCTCACCCCCGGCGAGCTGCGCATCCCGCGCAGGTTCGCGGTCAACAGCCACTACGGCCCGTTGCCCGCGTACGCCGGCCTGAACGCCCAGCACTGGGCGATCATGCGAGGCGAACGGACGTACGGGATCAGCTGGCACGTGATGTCCCCTGGCATCGACGACGGCGACCTGCTGCTGCAGCGGAGTTTCGACATCCCGGCCGGGGCAACCACCCTCGACCTCAACGTCAGGTGCCTGCGGGAGAGCGTCGAGAGCTTTCCGTCCCTTGTGGACAAGGTCGCCGACGGCCACGCGGGCACACCCCAGGACCGGTCCGCCCGGTCGTACTTCTCCCGGGCCACTCCCCTGCCGCGCGCCGGCGTGCTCGACTGGGCGGTCCCGGCGGAGCCGACCGCCCGTCAGTGCCGGGCCGGCCAGACCGGCCCGTTCGACAACACCTTCGGCGTCCTCCGCTGGGTGACCGAGCACGCGGTCGCGCTGGTCCGGGCCGCGACCGCGCTCCCCGGCGCGGACGGGCCACCGGGCACCCTCGTCCTCGACGACGACCGGGCGCCCCGGCTGACCACCACCGACGGCGTCCTGACCGTCACCCGGATGTCCACAGTGGATGGACAGGACCTGGTGCCCGGCCCCTGGCTCCGGGAGCAGGGCTTCCGCTCCGGCACCGTGACACCCCGCCACGACGACCTCGCGCCCGTCGAGGCGCTCGCGGCCCGCAGCCTCGCCCACGAAGGCTTCTGGCTGCGGCAGCTCGGCCACCGCCCCGCAACGCTGCCGATCCCCGAAGACGCCGCGGCCGGAGAGCTGACCCTGGCCGAGAGCGTGCCGGCCTCCCGCTGGCCGGCCGCGCTCGCGGAACTCACCGGCCGGCCGGTGACCACGGCCTGGCAGCTGCCGGACCTGCCTCCGCTCGGGCCGGGGCTGGCGGCCCTGTTCGCCGCCTCCGCCCCGATCACCGTCGAACCCGGCCAGGACCCGGCCCACGGGGAAGCCGAGATCCTCCGCCGCGGCACCTACCTGCGGGACATCGTCGCCCGCCACCCCCATCGCGAGCTGGCGAGCGCCGCCTGCCCGGTGTCGATCGGCACCACCCACCTCCCGGCCCGCCAGCTGTCCATCCGGGCCGGCGCCGACGGCGCCGTGCAACTGCGCTCCCCGGTCTGGACGACCCGGACGCTGACCTGGCTCGCCCGGCAGGTGGGCACGCCGTGAACCACCCCACCCCCACCCCCGCCGGACGGAGAGCCATGATTGCCGACACCACGGTCCGGACGACCGGCGACCACCTGCTGGACCTGGACCAGGCAGAACGCGACGAACTGAGCCGGCTGGCCACCACTCTCGCCACCCGGTCGAGCCGCCGGATCGACGACCCGGAGTGGCTCGGCCACGCCCGGGAGCTCTGCGGCCTGCTGCCGCTCCGGCTGCGCACCACGCTGCGCCGCTTCACCTCGCACCCCGGAGCCGAGGCGATGCTGCTCGTCCGGGGCCTGCCCGTCGTCCCGGCGGAACTGCCGCCCACGCCCTCGGCCGGGGGTTCCGTGCAGCGGACGGCGAGCGTGCCGGCGACGGCGCTCGTCCTCCTCGGGGCGGCCATGGGCGAGCCGGTGGCGTTCCGGGAGGAGAAGTCCGGCGCGCTCGTCCAGGACGTCGTGCCGGTACCCGGGCAGGAACGCGTCCAGGGCAACTCGGGTTCGGTCCAGCTCACCATGCACGTGGAGAACGCCTTCCACGCGCACCGCCCGGACTTCGTCGGCCTGATGTGCCTGCGCAACGACCACGACAACACCGCGGGCCTGCGCATCGCCTCCATCCGCAACGCCCTGCCGCTGCTGGCTCCCGCGCACCGGTCGATCCTGCACGAACCCCGGTTCGTCACCGCGGCCCCGCAGTCGTTCGACCGGGGCGGCGGCGCCGAGACCCCGCACGGGGTGCTGGCCGGGGCCGCCGAGGACCCGGACGTCCGCGTCGACTTCGGCAACACCACCGCCACGGATCCGGCGGCGGCCGCCGCCCTCGCGGAGCTGGAACGGGCGTTCGACGCCGTGACCCGCACGCTGATCCTCGCGCCGGGCGACCTCGCCTGGGTGGACAACCGGCTGGCCCTGCACGGCCGCACGTCCTTCGCACCCCGCTACGACGGCGGCGACCGCTGGCTCCAGCGGGTCTTCGTGCAGCTGGACTTCCGCCGGTCCCGCGCGGTCCGGCCCCAGGACGGCCAGGTCGTCACGACCGTGCGGGCCACGCGATGACCGCGCACCGGAGGCTGATCGCCGGCCGCCACGAGGACGTCACGGCCAGGGTCGCCCGCGTGCTGGGCCGGACCGGCCACCGAGCGGACGTCGTGACGCACGACCGGCACACCGAGATCACCGTGGAGACCACCGACGAACCGGCCGCGAAGCGGCTCCTCGACCTCGTGGAGGAGGAGCTGTCCCCGCGTGCCTGGCGGGAGTGGCCTGCCAACGACACCGACCGGGCACCCGCTCGGGCCGGGACGGTCGTGCACCAGTTCCTCGAGCAGGCCGGGCGGACGCCGGAGGCCGTGCTGCTGACCGGTCCGGAGGGCGATGTCACCTACGCCGAACTGGCCGGGATGGCGAGCACGGTCGCGGGCGAGCTGCGGGACCGGGGCGTCACGGCGGGTTCGGCCGTCGGCCTGCTGGCCGGGCGGACGGTCGCGGGCCTGGCGGGCCTGTGGGGCGTGCTGCTGGCCGGCGCGGCTTACCTTCCCCTGGACCCGACCCAGCCACCGGCACGGCTCGCCGCACTCGCCGCCGACGCCGGGGTGTCGGCCTGCCTGGCCGAACGTGCCCACGCCGGGACGGTGCCGGGCGCGATCGCCCTCGAAACCGTCCTGGCCCGGCACAGCTCCGGCACCCCGGCCGTGACAACCGGCGCGCAGGACCCGGCGTACCTGATCTACACCTCGGGGTCGACCGGACGGCCGAAGTGCGTCGAGGTGACGCACGGGAACCTGAGCACCTTCACCGACTGGGCGATCCGGGTGTACGGCGTCCACCCGGGCACCCGGTTCCCGCTGTTCACCTCGCTCGCGTTCGACCTGTCCAACACCGCCGTCTTCCTGCCCGCGCTCACCGGCGGGTCCGTCGCGCTCGTGCCCGGCGAGCTGGATCACCTCGTGCTCCGGAACATGCTGGCCAGGTCGGGCTCCACCGCGCTGAAGCTGACCCCGACCCACCTCGACCTGATCGGCAGGCTCGGCCTGCGGGCCGAGGGCTACGAGGCGGTGATCGCCGGGGGCGAGCTGCTCCGGGGCGACGTCGCCCACCGGGCTCAGCGTGCCTTCGGCGCCGGGTGCCGGATCTTCAACGAGTACGGCCCCACCGAGACGACCGTCGGCTGCATGACACGGTTGTTCGACCCGGACCGCGACTCCGAGCACACGTCCGTGCCGATCGGCGTCCCCACCGACAACACGCGGATCCACCTGCTGGACGAGGCCGGGCGCTTCGTCCAGCCAGGCGCGGTGGGCGAGATCCACATCGCCGGCGCGCAGGTGGCCACGGGCTACCGCGGCGAACCGGAACTGACCCGGGACCGGTTCGTTCAGCTGGCCGACGGGACCCGCGCGTACCGCAGCGGCGACCTCGCGCGCCTGCTGCCCTCCGGCGAGCTCGAGTCGGCCGGCCGCGACGACGAGCAGCTGAAGATCAACGGCTACCGGATCGAGCCCGCCGAGATCGCGCACGCGCTGGAGCAGCACCCCGCCGTCGTCCACGCGCACGCGATGGGCGTCGCCCGGGCGGCGACCGGCGGCAAGGCGCTGGCCGCGTTCGCGGTACTGGCCGAACCGGTCGAGCCGGAGGAGCTGCTGGACCACCTGCGTCAGCTCCTGCCGGGGTACCAGGTGCCGTCGACCGTCCTCGTCCTCCCCGAGCTGCCCACCACCCACAACGGCAAGATCGACGGTCATGCCCTGGCCGCGCTCGCCACGCTCGCCGCCGAGAGCAGCCGGGGAGCGGCCCGGTGATCCGCGTCCCGAACCCGGTGAGCGTGCCGTCGTCGGCGGGCGAAGCCTTCCGGGCCGCCGTCGCGGACCGGGTGGCCCGCGGGGCGACCGGCGACACTGTCCTGCGCGAGCCGTCGTGGCGGCTGCCGGACGCGCTGGCGGCTGCCTTGCGGGACAGCGCCGCCCTTCCCGCCGGTGCCGGCTGGCGAGTCCTGCGCGGGGCGCTCGGCGGCCTGCCCGAGCCCGGGCCCACGCCGCGCCGGTGGTCGGAAGCCGACGCCACCGAAACGGCAGGCCACGACGTGGCACTCGCGTTGCTCGCGAGCGTCCTCGGCCGGCCGTTCGGCTGGGCGCACCAGCAGGCGGGCAGGCTCGTGCACAACATCCTGCCCAGCCCGGAAAGCGCCACCGGCCAGGTCGGCGCGAGCAGCTCGGTGCCGCTGGAATGGCACACCGAGGACGCGTTCCACCCCGAGCGCGCCGACTTCCTGATCCTGGCGTGCGTACGCAACCCGGACCGGGTCGGCACCCGGCTGGCGTCCGTCCGCGAACTCGGCCTGCCCGCCCACGACGTCGAAAGGCTGCAGCGCCCCGCGCTGGCCATCACCCCCGACGACTCCTACGGCGAGTGGCAGAATCCGGCCGCCGTGATCGGCATGCCGACGGTCTGGCACCGCGCGGACGGCCTGTGCGTGCGCTACGACCCGTCGTACTCCAATCCGATCGGCGACGACCGGGAGTTCGCCGCGGCGTACGGCGAGCTCGCGGCCGGGTTCGAGCGGTGCGGGTTCGAGGTACCCCTCAGTCCCGGAGACGTCGTCATCGTGGACAACGACGTGATGGTGCACGGCCGGGTGGCGTTCTCCGCCCGGTACGACGGAACGGACCGCTGGCTGAAACGCATCCTGGTGCGGTCGCCACGGCAACGTCACCCCGCGGAAAACGCCGAACACGGCTACAGCCAGCGGATCATCGCACCCGACGGCACCGAAACCTGAGCCGTGGGCCTGGAAGACCACCGTCGTCCAGGCCCACGGGCCGGCTTTGCCGCAGCTGTACGGTTCAGGACACGCGTGTCGCCGCTTCAGGCCACGAGAGGGTACGGCCGCACGCGCAGAACGCCGGCCTCACGACCGCGTCGCCACCACGCGCGGCAACCGGTGCCGACGTGTGCAGCAGCCCCGGGTCGTGCGTCAGGATGCGCTGCTGGAGTTCCCTCGTCACGGGGCCGGGCTCCACACCGACCTGCTCCACCAGTTCGCAACGCAGGGAGTGGAAAACCGCGAGCGCGGCGGCGGGCTGCCCCGACCGGTAAAGCGCCGCCATCAGCTGGGCGTGCAGGCCCTCGTGCGTTCGGTGCTCGGAGGTCAGCGCCCGGAGCTCGGCCAAGGCGCCGGGCTTTCCGAGCGCGAGTTCCAGTTCGATTTTCTCGCTGAACACTTCGAGCCTGCTCTCGTTGAGCCGGGCGGCGTGCATCCGCGCGAACGGACCCCGCGCGCTCGCCAGCGCAGGACCGCGCCACAGCCGGATCGCCCGTTGGAATTCGGCGACCGCACGCTCGAAATCGCCGTTGCCCGCAGCCGCTCGCGCGCTGTCGACGTGCTCGGTGAACGACGTGACGTCGCATTCACCAGCCTGCACGGTCAACGAATACCCGCCCCCGTTCTTCAGCAGCCGCCGCCCACCGCCGAATTCGATGGATTCAAGCGACCTGCGCAGTCTCAACACGGAAGCGCGCACAGCGTCCGCAGGCCCCGAAAGCGCCTCTTCCCCCCAGACGGCAGTGGCCAGTTCGGCGGTGGAAAGACCGCGCCGGGGCGTCAGCAGCAACGCCGCGACCAGGGCACTCTGTCGAGTACCCCCCAGGCTGATCACCCCACCCTCGCCGTGCACCTCAACAGATCCCAGCATCAGGAACTGCATTGAAACCCCCAAGTTCGAGCTTGCTCAAGTCCGCCGACCAAAGTTGATCACGGTCAGCAAACGGGAGATTACTGTCGGGCCCCCCTTGGAGCAAGCCCCGAGAACCCGGCCGAAGCCTGCGCGGCTTCCCGGGCCGGAGCACTTGCCGCTCTTCCACACTGGCCCCCTTCCACCACCCCGACCTTGGACAGCACGGGCCTGTGCAGGAGATACCAAAAGGCGGCTACAAGCCGGCAAAAGCAGCTGGGCGACGAGAGTGACGTCCGCCACCCGGGCGACCGAAGCCCCGCTCGCCGGCGATGATCACTCTGCGTACCGGGAACGGCTCGTGCTGCGAACTGACCGCACCCGCCACCCAGCTTCTTGAGCACTTTGCGGACGTCGTTGTCGTCCCAAGTGGACGGAGGATCTTCGTGTACCGCCACGAACAGGAGAAACCGACCTCACGCCGCGGGCTTCTGCGCACGCACCGCGACGACATCACCGAGCTGCATGAGCCGGCCCGCTCCCGGATGATCGAGGTCGGGCACGAAGACCTGGACGACGTTGTCCAGGGTGGACAACGTGAGGCGCCGGACCTGACCCGCACCGTGATCTTCGGGCTCGTCGCCCTCAGCCTCTTCTGCGGTTTTTCTGGTATGTAACGGACCTAGCGGATGCGGTTCCAAAAATCCCCGCCGTATAGGGCGTTATACAGTTAAAGTGTGATCATTACCAAGGCTGGCGATCGGCTCCACGGCCGCCATTGCCGCCAGACAACGGACGTATACTCCCCCGTTCGGACTGGCGGTCCGCGCTCGCCTCACTCCCCCAGCCACGATGGCAGTACAGACCCAATTACGGGGCGATCACAGCACTCCCCCACGCTTGACGGCCGGCATCAGGAGGCAGGAGTCCGGTCAGGACAACAGGATCTCGTCGGGTACTTCTCAGCGAGATCCTGTCCGGCGTCGAATAGGTGACCGGTTGCGTCGCGCAACATCAGCTTCCCCTGAACTCGTTGCGGTCTCCGATGAACGAGGAACCGCCGCGCGTGCCAGATACCGGGATGAGTAGCAGCGCATGCACGTCTTCGGAGGCTAGTTGTTCTGTCTTGGAGGTTGCGATCGTGGGGACACGTGATCGGATGATCTTGCTGTCACGCTAACGCACCCCTGACCCCGACCGGGAGACTGCGGCTGGCCTGCAACCGCACCCTGCTCGACGAATGGGCTTACGCCCAGCCCTACCGCACCGAAACCGAACGCCGCCAAGCCCTCCCCGGCTGGCTGAACACCTACAATCACCACCGCGGCCACACCGCACTCAACGGCAAACCACCCGCCAGCCGCGTCCCCAATCTCACAGGTCAATACAACTAGCGCGGTGAGCCAGGTCGGCAGGTGTCACTCTGGTCGTCGCGGAGTACCGGACGTATGGCCGCGGCTGCTCTGGGCAGTCCCCGAGACGTGGTGCAGCGACTCCTCGACAGCATCTCGGCGGAGGAACATCGTCCGCTGCGACGGTGTCGGCCCCGAGCTGCTCATCGTGGAGTTCGACCGCCGATGCGTGTACCGTTCATCCTGAGTCGTCATTTGGGGAGGACGTCGTGACCGACGAAATCGTGCTGGAACCACTCACCGACCGCATCGCTGTGGCCGCCGACCAAGGCATATTCGACTGGCCGCTGGTCGCCGAGGAACACCAGGACGCCTGACCGAACGCGACTGGAACCTGATCAGTGGGCTTGGCGAAGCCCAGGCTCAAGCCCTCGCACCCGGTGATCCGCACCGCTGCCGGTGACATCGTCATCGGCAAGCTCGCGCGCAACTCCTATGTGGTGCGTGATGCGCCGCAGGCCTTCGTGGACCTGCTGCAGCTCCTTGACGGTTCGCGCACGACAGCGCAGCTCGCCGAGGCGCTGCGGGCAGACGAGGACCAGGTGCGTCGGCTCGTCGAGCGGCTGGCCGAGGCGGGGCTGCTGGATGACGGTGTCGGCGCGTCCACGTTGAGCGGGGTCGAACTGGAGCGGTACGACCGTCAGTTGCTCCAGTTCTCCGCGTACGAACGGGATTCGCTGCCCGGGTTCGCCTACCAGGAACGCCTGCGCGCCCAACGCGTGTGCCTGCTCGGCATGGGCGGCTGGGGATCGTGGCTGGCGCTGAACCTCGCGCTGACCGGTTTCGGCACGTTGCGTCTCGTCGACGGCGACCGGGTCGAACTGTCCAATCTCGGCCGGCAGGTGCTCTACGACGCCTCCTCCGTGGGCCGGCTCAAGGTGACGGCGGCGCGCGACGCCCTGCGGCGGATCAACCCCCATGTCGACATCGAGGAAGTGCCGGAGTTCGTCCGCCCTGACCGGGTGCAGGTCGAACGAGTGCTGGCCGACGCGACGCTGGTCTGCCTCTGCTGGAGCGATGGCGCGCATTTCGTCCCCGGTACGGCTGGGGAGATCGTTCACGACGTGGCGGTGCAGTTGCACATCCCGGTGCTGGAGATCGCGGCGGATCCGTTCGACGTCACCGTCGGACCGCTGTATCCGAACGACGGTACCGGGCCGTGCTTCCGATGTGTGCGGCCACAGCTCCAGACCCTGTGGTGGGGGGCGAGCACGACCACCTCGGAGCTGCGCAAAGCACAGATGAGCGTGTCACCTTTGCGGCGCACCGAGAACGCGCAAAACGCGCCCTCCCTGTCCGCGATGGCAGGGCTCGCGGTGAACGACCTCATGGCCTTCGCGACCGGATACGCCGAACCGGCACTGCTGGGACGACGGTTCGGTGTCGCGCTACGCACCCTCGAGACGAGAATCGACGAGTTCGAGTCCCGGCCGGGCTGCTGCGACACAACGGTTGGTCCCCGCTGACGAACACTGGTGGACGTTTTCGGCGGGTAGGGCGGGCGTGCTCCGCGGGGACGCCGGTCCGGGTATCCCGGCCGGGCGACTCGCCGACGCCACCACCGCCCGAGGTGTGCGAGGTCTTCGGTCCGCGGCCGCGGAGCAGTTCGGCCCTGTGCCGGGCAACGTGATCACCGGACAATCGGGGATGAAACGTTCGCCACGGCCATCGATGGGACAAGATCATGCGAGTGCCGACACCTGTCCGGCCGGGTGCCTCGTGATCGACACCGTCGTCCGGACACCGGCGTACGCGCTCGGGACGGCCGAGGCGGTCACCCTGCTCGGGACCGACGGGAAAGCCGGCCTGACCAGAGCCGAGGCCACCGCTCGGAACGTCCACAACGGACTTAACGTGCTGCCGACCGGCCGTCCCACCAGTGCGCTCGGCCGGTTCTTCCGCCAGTTCAAGGATCCGCTCGTCTACGTCCTGCTCGCCTCCGCCGCCGTGACCTTGAGCCTCGGCCAGCTGGTCGACTCGAGCGTCATCTTCGCCGTGGTGCTGCTCAACGCGGTCGTCGGGCTGCTCCAGGAATCGCGGGCCGAGCACGCGCTCGCCGCGCTGGCCGGCATGGTGGCCACCGAAGTCCGGGTGGTGCGCGACGGTGTTCCGGTCCGGCTGCGAGCGGAAGAGCTGGCCGTCGGGGATCTCGTTCTCCTCCGCGCCGGGGACAAGGTCGCGGCGGACTCCCTGCTGCTTTCGGCGCAAGAGCTGCAGATCGACGAATCCGCGCTGACCGGTGAGGCCGCGCCCGTCACGAAGGTGCCCGGCGCGCTCCCCCGGGCCACCGCGCTCGCCGATCGGCGGAACACCGCGCACGCCGGCACCGTGGTGACGCGGGGCGAGGGCACGGCCGTCGTCGTGGCGATCGGCGCCGCCACCGAACTGGGCCTGATCAACCAGCTCATGACCGCCACCGGCGTGCCGGTCACGCCGCTGACCCGCAAACTGGCCGGGTTCAGCCGCCGGCTCTCCGTCGGCATCGTCGCGCTGGCGGGCGTCCTGTTCGGGATCGGCCTGCTGCGGGGCTACCGCGCCGGGGAGATGTTCACCGCGGCGGTGACGATGGCGGTCGGGGCGATCCCGGAAGGCCTGCCGGCCGCGGTGTCGATCGTCCTGGCCATCGGCGTCGTCCGGATGGCCCGGCGCGGCGCGATCGTCCGGCGGCTGCCGTCGGTGGAAACCCTCGGCAGCACCACGGTCGTCTGCACCGACAAGACCGGCACCCTCACCACCAACCGGATGACGGTCACCACCGTGGTCGCCGGCGGCCGCACCCACGAGTGGACCGGCGGCGACCCGCTCCCGCCTGCGCTACGGGAGTGCCTGCTCATCGGGGTCCTCTGCAACGAGGCACAACCCGCCGGCGGCACGACCGCGGCGACCGGCGATCCGACCGAAACCGCCCTCCTCACCGCCGCGGGGGAAGCCGGGCTGGACGTCGGCGCGGAACGGTCGGCCCGGCCGCGCGTCGACGTGCTGCCCTTCGAGTCCGGGCGGAACCTGATGGCCACCGTGCACCGGACCGCCGACGGCCGGCTGGCCGGATACCTCAAGGGAGCTCCCGAAAAGGTTCTCGCCCTGTGCCACGACCAGCTGCGCGAGGACGGGACCGCCGAACCGCTCGCGGCGGGCCAACGGGAGACCGCGGAAGCCCTCGCCCGCCGCGGACTGCGGGTACTGGCCTTCGCGACGTTCACCCCGGCGCGCGAAGCCGCCTTTCCGGCGGGCACCCCTCCGGACGGGCTGACCCTCGTCGGCTTCCAGGCCATGCACGACCCACCCCGCCCGGCCGCGGTGGCCGCCGTCGCCGCGTGCCGAGGAGCCGGGATCGCCGTCACCGCGGACGACGCCCTCGCCGGCGTGGACGTGTTCGCCCGCGTTTCCCCGGAGCAGAAACTGCGGCTGGTCACCCTCCTGCAGGAGCGCGGCAACGTGGTCGCGATGACCGGTGACGGGGTGAACGACGCCCCCGCGCTGCGCAAGGCCGACATCGGGGTCGCGATGGGCCGCAGCGGAACCGAAGTCGCCAAAGAAGCTGCCGACATGGTCCTGGCCAACGACGACTTCGCGCGACGTGACGTGCTCCGGACGTTCCTGCGCACCGACGACGACGTGCAGTCCGACGTCGACCACACCGTGTTCGACGAAGCCCTGCACGCCAACCGCAACAACGTCCGCGCGAGCGTCGAGCACGGCGTGGTCCTGCTGACCGGCCGGCTCGAGTACGAAGCCGACGTGGCCACGGCGGAACGTATGACCCGTGCCGTTGCCGGCGTGGTGGACGTCCGCAACCGGATGGACTTCGTTTGGACCGGCCAAGGTGCGCACAGTACGGCGACGACGTCGCAGCCGAGGTGATCGCCGACTCCGGCCACCTCTCGCCCGAAGCGATCCGCCGCCGCCGACCGGAAACCCGCGCACGCGCCAAACGCGCCGGCGGAGCACTCACCACCATCAGGCTCCTTCACACCCTCGTCTGGTTGTCCGTCGAATCGTGCATGGCCTATCTGCTGTACGCGGGGTTCGCGAAGCGGAGCGACCGGCGCGCCGCGATCGCCGGAGCCGCGGTCATCACCGAATGCACGGTGTTCGTCCTGCACTTCAGGAACCTCCGCCGGTGAGCGAGCCAGTCCTCGGCGATCGGTACATGGCCGATTCCTCGCCCGCTTGGGCCGGTGTGCACGAAACCCACATCGGCGTGGTCTTCCTCGTCGGAGACCTCGCCTACAAGCTCAAGAAGCCGGTCGACCTGGGCTTCCTCGACTTCTCCGCCCGCGAGACCCGCGAACGAGCCTGCCGCCGCGAGGTGGAACTCAACCGGCGGCCGGCACCGGACGTCTACCTCGGCGTCTCCGACGTCACCGGGCCCGACGGCTCGGTGTGCGACCACCTCGTCGTCATGCGACGCATGCCCGAGGACCGCCGCCTCTCCACCCTGGTCCGCCAGAGCGCGCCCCTGGCCGTGACGATCCGGCAGCTTCCTCGCCGGCCGTGAGGCGCTGTTCGACCGGCGGATCGCCGAAGGGCGCGTCGTCGACGGGCACGGTGACCTGCTCGCCGACGACATCTTCTGCCTCGACGACGGCCCGCGCGTGCTCGACTGCCTGGAGTTCGACGACCACCTCCGGCACGTCGACGTCCTCGACGACGTCGCCTTCCTCGCGATGGACCTCGAACGGCTCGGTTCCCCGGAACTGGCCGAAGAACTCGTCGCCGACTACCGCGAGTTCGCCGGCGATCCCGCTCCCCCGGCGCTGCTGCACCACTACCTCGCGTACCGGGCGTTCGTCCCGGTCAAGGTCGCCTGCCTGCGCGCCGCGCAGGGTGACGCGGAGGCCGCCGAACTCGCCAGTGCCTACGCCGGCGTCGCGCTGCGGCACCTGCGGCTCGGCCGCGTCCGGCTGATCCTCGTCGGCGGCGCGCCCGGCACGGGCAAGTCCACGATCGCCGGCGGCCTGGCCGACTGGCTCGGCGCCACTCTCTTGCAGTCGGATCGGCTGCGCAAGGAACTGGCCGGGCCGGCGCCGGTGCGACTGCCCGCCGAGGGCTACCGGCAGGGCCTCTACGACAGTGCCCACACGGACTCGACCTACACCGAACTCTCCCGTCGCGCCGGGAAACTGCTGGCATTCGGCGAAACGGCCGTCTTGGACGCGTCCTGGTCCGCGGCCCGGCACCGCCGGCTCGCCGCTGAGGTGGCCGAGGTGGCGAGCAGCCCGGTGCTGGCCGTGCGCTGTGAGGTGTCGGAAGCCGCGGCGAAGGAACGCATCGCGGCTCGAACGGCCACCCTGTCGGATGCCACGCCGGAGATCGCGCACCGGATGACCGAAGACGCCGACCCGTGGCCCGAAGCGCACCCACTGGGCACCGGCGGGACTCCGCGGGAGTCGATCGCGCTGGCGGTGGCGTGCTTGGTACCCGGACACCGAAAGTCCCCGGCCCAGAGGCATTCCGGCCCTCCCGGCGAGAGCGCCCCCAGTGCGAAGGTCGAGCCGTCAGGAGAACTCCACACCGATCGCGAAGCAGGCTGATGATGGACCGAGGACTCTCGGACGACTACACCGTCAAGACCGCGGTGGCCATGGCGATCCGCGCCCCGTCCGTGCACAACTCCCAGCCCTGGTGCTGGCGGATCGGCCACAGCTCCCTGCACCTGTACGCCGACCACGACCGGCAGCTGGCGGAGACCGACCCGGACGGCCGGGATCTGCTGCTCAGCTGCGGCGCCGCGCTGCACCACCTCCGGATGAGCCTGGCCGCGCTCGGCTGGGCCGCCGACGTGCACCGGTTCCCGAACCCGGACGAACCCGACCACCTCGCGGCCATCACCCTGCACCAGCACGAACCGTCGCAGGACCAGGTCGCGATGGCCGCGGCGATCCCGCGGCGGCGCACCGACCGGCGTCGTCTCAGCTCGTGGACAGTGCCCGGCGGACACATCGAGGCGATGGCCAAGGCCGCGTCTTCGGAGGGCACCGTGCTGCAGGTGGCCGAGAACAAGGCCCGCCACCACCTGGCGACCGCGATCGACGAAGCGTCCCGACGCCACGCCGAAGACCCCGCTTACCGCACCGAACTCGAGGCATGGAGCGGGCGCCACTTCGCCCCCGACGGCGTCCCGGCTCACAACTCCCCGACGCCGGACGACACTCCGGGCGCGCTGCGGGCCCGGGCGTTCGCCGACCCGCTCCTGACCCAGCCGGCCGGCGCCAAGGCCGAGGACGACGAGACCGTCCTGCTGGTGCTGAGCACCGCCTCCGACGACCGGATGTCGCGGCTGCGCCCGGGCGAGGCGACCAGCGCGGTCCTGCTGACCGCCACCGCTTTCGGCCTGTCCTCCTGCCCGTTCACCGAGCCGCTGGAGATCGCCGACGTCCGCGAGTCCGTCACCGAGAACGTGACCGGCGGTTCGCACCCGCAGATGGTGCTTCGCATCGGCTGGGCGCCGGCCAACGCCGACCCGCTCCTCACGACTCCGCGGCGCGACCTCGCCGACGTCCTGCAACCGCTGGAAGCGCCGCCGAAGAACCACTTCCGCTACCAGAGCCATTAGGGACCGAGCGGTGTCGAGATCGGCCAGCGTCGGAGGGCCCGTCGCGCTGCTCATGGGCGAACGGCTCGAGCGCGGCCGGCCGTGACGGCCGTCATGACCGAACCCAGTCGGCGACGGCCCGTCATCTCGACCTCGTTCACAGCCGCGGTCCCGGGTGGTACGAGCCCTCCGGCTCCGCGGTGGCGGCGATGCGCGCAGGCCGCGCCCTCGGCGCGAGATGTCGCTCAGCCGGCCGGCACGTCCGGCCTGGCGCGGTGGGTCAGCACGTCGGCGACCGCGCGCCGGGCCGTCAGCCGCGTCGGGTAGCCGTAGCCGATGCGCAGCAGCGTGTGTGGCTGGCCCAGCCCGGTGAAGATTCGGTCCAGCGATTCCCGGGTCCGAGGCGTCTCGAACGGCTGTGACAGGAATGACGTCGCGAGGCCCTCGGCTGTCGCGGTCAGCAGCACCCGCTGCATCGCCATGCCGGCCCGGACTTCCGCGTGCGGACCCCGGTCCCGGGTGAGCACCGCCGCGAGGAGCGGCTGCTGCTCGTACTCGCGGGTCGGCAGAGCGGCGTCTTCGTGCGACGCGCGCAACGTGACCACGCCGTGGTGGTCCGGGGGCGGTCCGGCCGCCGTCTTCGGCACCCCGTCGGGGCTCTCCGGCGGGCGATGGGTCCAGAAGGCGGTTTCCGTCTGGAACGCCAGGTCGTCCTCTTGCATCACCTCGGCCTGCCGGACCAGGGACGCCACCGTCGAGTACCGGCCCGACGCGTCGAGGTACTCGACCTGTCCGCCCTCCGCCAAAGCCGCGGACTTCAGCGCGGCGCGCACTCCCGGTCGCACTTCCTTGTCCAGGAACGGACGGCGGTTGGTGTGCCGCCGGAACACGGCCTCCGCGAGCCGGCGCTCGATCTGGGCGGCTTTCCGGTTCCCGTCGAGGCGGATCACCGCCACCAGGTCAGGCTGGGCCTGGTCAGGCAGTATTCGCACCACCACAGCGAGGTCATGGGACCGCAAGCTGATGGCCAGGTTGAACGCGGCCGCGCCACAAGCCAGGTGGGCTTCGCGCCGGTGGGGGTCGGCCACGGACAGGACGCGCTCCCGGTCCAGCCAGATCTCGATCACGTCCCCGTCCACGACGAACCGCCAGGGCTGGGTGTTGTGCGGCGACGGCGCGCGCACGGCCGCGGCGAAGGCCTGGTCGAACACGGTCGGATGCGGTCGGCTCATCGGTGGCTCCGGGCTCGGGGATGACGATCCCCTTCAGCATCACCGCGTGGCCGGGACCGGGACGACGGTCGCGTGTCACGAACCGAGGTGACAAAAGGCCCACGATCAGAGCAGCACGCGCTCCCCCGCCGGGGGCACGACCGCGTACCAGCCTGCTTCGGCGGGCCCGAGTACGTCCGAAGGGCTTTCCGGAGCCCTTGATCTCGAGCGCAGCGGTCATCGGGCTCCTCCCCGGTGTCCGTCGGGGAACAGCTCGCCGAGGGGCAGCCTCGGCGAGGGAGCCGCAGGGACCTCGGGATAGCCGAAGCGGAAGATCGCCTGCGGCACCCCCGGCAGGACCAGCTCCGACACCAGCCGGGCGCGGAATCCGGTCAGGTGCAGGGGCTGGGTGATCACCGACGCTACGAGGGCTTTCGCCGTCGCGGTCAGCCAGACACGCTGCAGCGCTGTCCCGGCGGCCAGGTGTTCGGCCCGGGTGTCGCCGGCGGTGCAGACGACCAGTAGGTTCTCCGCGGCCAGCCGGTCGGTGAGCACGGCGTCGTCGGGCACCGGGGTGTCGGTGCGCACCAGCCCGGCGACCGGCAGGGCTTCAGCGCTCAGCGCGTCCTCGGGGATGCCGTACCCGGCCGCCGACGGGCCTGTGGTGTGGGCGGTCCACATCGCGAGCTCACGCTGGTAGCCACGGTCTTCGCGGAGCACCCGGGTGGCGAAGCCGAGCAGCTGGGCGAACTTGTCCAGATGCGCGGGCACCACCAGATGCACACCGGTCATCTCCCCGGCGGCGGCCAGCGCCGTGTGCACTGCTGCCGCCACCCGGCTGTGGGAGAACTCGTGCCGGTGACTGCGGCGGCGGCCGATGGCATGGTAGAGCGCGAAGTCCCGGTCGGAGACCGCACGCGGACGGCCGATGGTCACCGTGGCCACGGCGTCTTCGTCGTCCCGGAACTCGACGTGGCAGTCCCGCCCGAGCACGCGCACGGCGAGTTCGAGGTTGGTGAGCGCGGCGCCGCAGGACATCATCCGGTCTCGGCCGAACGGGTCCTGCCGTCGCAGCGAAACGCTGCGCCGTTCCAGCAGATCCACCTCGGTGCCGCGGACGAGCAACTGCCACGGCTGGCTGTTGTGCACCGAGGGCGCCCGGCTCACCGCGCGGGCGAGCGTGCCGATCTGCTGGTAGGTCAGTGGTGCCGGTGCCACGGCGGTCATCGCGGTCCCTCCCGTACGCGGAACCGGGCGCTCCGCCTGAGTCATCGTGAGCCCTCGCCGGGTGCCGGCAACGGAGCACAAAGTCCCCGGCTGCGGCGGAATTCGGCCTCTACCGGCGTTCCGGTGGATGGCGCACGACCGCGGTGACATCGAGGAGAAAAGCAGGAGCCGCCATGAATTCGCCACGTCCGCACACGGGCCGGGTCATCGTCGTCGGGACGGACGGGTCGCCCCGCGGCGAAGCGGCCTTGAGGTGGGCACTCGAAGTCCGCGCGCACGCCGGAGACGTCGTCCGGGCTATCCTCGTCCGGCCCGGGACACCCTGGTGCCTGGCGGGCGGCTTCGCGGGCGGTCAGGCCGGTGACACCGGGCGGCGAAGCCGACCAGGAGCACGGCCTGCGGGATGCCGGGCAGCGCCGACTTCTCGACGTACCGGGGTCGCTCGGCGGGCGACCGCATCGGCAGGACCCGCGAGGAGAAGCCGCGGCTCGCCGCGGCGAGGCGGGTCGGTCAGCAGGAGCTCGTCCGTCCGGACCTCCGTGACGCAGCGATTCGGGCCGAGTCGCACCAGCGCGTCGGCGAGCACCGTCCGTGACGACCGGTCCCAGCGGAACTCCAGCGAGGTCATCAGCCCGCGCCGAGGTGTCTCGAGGCGGCCCGCACGCCACGGTCTGGCGAGCGCTTCACGTCACGGCCAGGCGAGCGAGCGCATCTTCGGCGCCGCGCGCGAGTTCGAGGTCCTCCCGGGGCAGGACGATCAGGGCGGGCACGGGCGAATCAGCCGCGGTGACGATCCGGTCGACGTCCGTGCGCGGCACGTCACCGGCGCGCAGGCCGAGTACGCCCAGCCCGTCGAGGACCGCCGTGATCACCTCCGGCTGGTGCTCGGCGACGCCGCCGGTGAACACGACGGCATCCAGCCGCGACAGGCTGGCCGCGGCCGCGCCGATCTCGCGACGAAGCCGGTGCCGGTAGACGTCGAGGGCGACCTCCGCGTCCGGCTCCCTGCGGGCCGCGGCCGTCAGCACCTGACGCAGGTCACCGTTGGTGCCGCTCATCCCGGCCAGCCCGGAGCGGTGGAACAGGGCATCAGCCATCTCGGCCGGGCTCATCGGCACCGTCTGCATGACGTGCAGCAGCAGGCCCGGATCGACCGAGCCGGACCGGGTGGCCATCATCGCGCCTTCCAGCGGCGTGAAGCCCATGCTGGTGTCGACGCCGTGGCCGTCGCGGATCGCGGTCACCGACACCCCGGCGCCGACGTGAGCGCAGATCAGCTGCAGTTGGTCCGGCGCTCGACCGAGCAGGTCGGCGGTGCGGCGCAGTGCGTGCTGGCACGAGAGGCCGTGGAAACCGCAGCGGCGCAAGCGGTTCTGGGTGGTCCACGCCCGAGGCAGCGGGTACCGCGCGGCGGATTCAGGCATCCCGGCGTAGAATGCGGTGTCGAAGCAGGCCACCACCGGGACGTCCGGCAGCAGGCGCCGGACCACCCGCGTCACCTCGAGCGACTGCGGCTGGTGGTTCGGCGCCAGCGGGGTGAGTTGTTCGAGGCTCGCGAGCAGCGCGTCGTCGACCGGCGCGGGCGCGGTCTGAGCACCTCCGTGGACGAAGCGGACGGCGATCGCGTCCACGTCGGACCAGCGGCGGATCGTCGGGGCGACCGCGCTGTGGTCGCCGAGGTCCCACGCGGTCCAGCCGACCGCGGTGCCGTCGGCGACCAGCGAGACCTTCATGCTCGACGAGCCCGGGTTCAGGGTCAGCACTCGCACGGCATTCCTCCGGTGTCTCAGTCCCGCAACCGGCGCAGGAACGGGTCGGTGAGCGTGGGCCGTTCGAACCGGGCACGGACGTCGAGCGCCACGCAGCTCTCGGATCGGACCCGCACGGGGTTGAGGTCGAGCTCGGCGAGCTCGGGGACGAGTTCGGCGAGCCGGCTGACCTTCAGCAGCAGCTCCCGCACGGCCGCGCGGTCGAGCCGGCCCGACCAGAGCGCTTTCGCCGAACGGAGGCTGTCGAGCAGCAGGTCGGCGTCGGCCTCGGTGAGCGGGACCAGCCTGGCGGCGTGGTCGGCGATCAGGTCGGCGTCGACACCGCCGAGGCCGAACACCACCAGCGGCCCGAACACCGGGTCCGAGCGCACGCCGACCAGCACCTCCCGGCCGGGTTCGGCCATCGGCTGGACGGTGACCCCGCGCAGGGCGGAGCCGAAGCGGGACCGCAGGGTGCGGAACGCGTCGCGGATGCGGTCGGCGCCGCGCACGTCCAGCACCACGCCCCCACCCGCGGACTTGTGCAGCAGTCCCTCGGCGTCGGCTTTGAGCACGACCGGCGAGCCCAGGTCGGCGGCCGCGGCGTCCATCGAGTCGCCGGCCTCGACGTAGGTGGTCTCCACCATCGGGATGCCGGCCAGGCGCAGCAGTTCGACGGCGGCCGCGGGTGGCAGCCAGCCTTCGCGTCCGGCGGCGAACGCGCGCAGCGCGTCGGGATTTTCCAACGGGATCAGGGATCCGCCGGTGTCGGGCTGGTTCAGCCACCGCTCGTAGCGGACGAGCCGGGCCAGGACGGCGGCGGCCGCGGCCGGGTCGTCGTAGCACGCCGTCACCCCGGTGCCGGGCACCAAGGGGGCGACGCGGGCGCGCTGCCCGGGCCGCACCGCGAAGACGGTCTTGTACTCGGGTGGGACCACGGCGACGAGCGAGGTCCCGGGATCGCCGACGGCGGTGGGGACGGTCGCGGCGATCACCGCGTCGACGCCGTCGTCGGCGAGCACCGCGCGCAGCGCGTCGGCGAACACCTCGGCGGGGACGGCGGCGGTCGTGTCGACCGGGTTTTGCACCGCGGCTTCGTGCGGCAGGAGCTTCGCGAGCCGTTCCCGGGTGTCGGCGGACAGCTCCGCCATCACCAGGCCTTCGCGCTCGCAGGCATCCGCGGCCAGCACCCCGGCGCCACCGGCGTTGCTGACCACGGCCACGCGCGGGCCGCCCGGCAGCAGCTGCCACGACAGCCCGGCGATGACGTCGACCAGCTCGACGACGGTGTCGACGGCGATGATCCCGGCCTGTTCGAACAGCGCGTCCCGGGTGACGGCCGGGGTCGCGGCGGCGGCGGTGTGCGACGCGGCGGCGCGCTGCGCGGTCCCGCCGCTGCCCGAGCGGACGGCGAGCACCGGGCGGGTGCGGGCCAGCTGCCGGGCCAGCCGGCTGAACTTGCGGGGGTTGCCGAACGATTCGAGGTAGAGCACGGCCAGTTCCGTGCGGCGGTCGGCGGTCCACCACATGAGCAGGTCGTTGCCGCTGACGTCGTACTTGTCGCCGGTCGAGACCAGGCTCGACAGGCCGAGGCCGAGGTCGTTCAGCGACTCCGCGAGCGCGATCCCCACACCGCCGGACTGGGTGACCACGCCGACGTTGCCGGGCTGCACCGCACCGGCCAGGAAAGTCAGGTTCAGCGGGCAGACGGGGTCGGTGGAGACGACGCCGAGGCAGTTCGGGCCGACCAGCCGCATGCCGTAGCGGCTGACGGCTTCGCGGACCCGCGTCCCCGCCGGGGTTCCGGTCAGGCCGGCGGAGATCACGAGCGCCGCGCGCACGCCCCGCGCGCCACAGGCCTCGACGGCGTCGGCGGCGGCCGCTGCAGGCAGGCAGATCACGGCGAGTTCGGGGGTCCGGGCCAGCTCGGCGACGCTCGCCGCGGACGGCACACCGAGGATCTCACCGGCGTGCGGGTTCACCACCTCGACGTGTCCCGGGTAGCCGGCAGCGAGCAGGTTGGCGAGCACGGCGTGCCCGACGGAACCGGGCCGCCGTCCCGCGCCGATCACGGCGATCGAGGCGGGCTTGAGGACGTGGGTCAGGCTGGCCGCGTCGGCGACGGAGTCGCGCTTCAGCACGGCGTCCAGGTAGGTGGCGTCCTCCTCGAGGATCATCACGACGTCCCGCTCGGGGCCGCCGACGCTCGCCTCGAACCGCAGCCCGAGGTCGGCGAAGACGTGGATGATCTTGGCGTTCTCGGCGAGGACCTCGGCGACGAAGCGCTTCAGGCCCGCCTTCCGGGCGTAGGAGACGAGGTGTTCCATCAGCAGGGTCGCAACGCCCTGAGCGCGTACGGCCGCGTCGACGACGAGAGCGACTTCCGCGTCGCTGGAGTCGCTGAGAACTTCGTAGTTCGCCACGCCTACGAGGTCCCCGCGCAGGTAGCAGCCCACGGCGTAGTGCCCTGGGCGGGGATCGGCGGCGATCTCCGCCGCCAGCTTGTCCAAGGCGGACGGCCTGGCTCCGAAGAACCGGAAGTACGTGTCCTGCTTGGTGAGCCGGGTGTGCAAGCCGAGCACCTCGGCGGTGTCGGCCGGGTGCAACGGGCGCACGAGCACCACGTCGCCGTCCGCGAGCAGGGCCCTGGAACCCACGTCCACACTCATGCTGTCACTCCTCGGGCACCGGGCGCGGGCGCGTCTGGCGTCGCCTGTCAAGGAGACCTCGGAAAGGCGGCGCCGCGACGCGGCCGGACTACCCGAACTCCGAGGACCTTCGTCACCGACGTGCCCCGCTTACCCCCGTCGGGGAGGCACCTGTGCGATCAGCCGAGCGGCGCCGACCACTCCAGCTTCACGCCACCCTCGGGCCCAGGTTCGCGGGTGAACTGCCCGCCCGCGGCTTCCGCGCGGTCGCGCAGGTTGCCAAGCCCGCTCGGCGAGACGTCGGCGGGGATCCCCTTGCCGTCGTCGATCACCACGATGCGCAGCACGTCGTCCCTGACCGCGACCGACACCGACAACGTCGAGGCCTCCGCGTGCCGGACGGCGTTGCTGACCGCCTCGCGCACCACCGCTTCGACGTGCTCGGCCAGCTGCGCGGGCACCGTGTCGAGCGTTCCGGACATGCTGACCGTCGGGTGCACCGGCGCGTCGTCGGTGAGTTCGGCGATCGCGTCGTGCAGCCGGTGCCGCAGCCGCAGCCCGGTCTCCCCCGCCGCGCCGCCGTGCAGATCGAAAATGGCCGTGCGGATCTCCTGCACGATCTCGTGCATCTGCTCGATGCTGTCCCCGAGCCGCTTCTGCAGCTCCGGCGACTTCGTCCGCCGCTGCGTGCTCTGCATCGACAGCCCCACCGCGAACAGCCGCTGGATCACGTGGTCGTGCAGGTCGCGGGCGATCCGGTCGCGGTCGCCGAGCACGTCCAGCTCGCGCGCGGCCCGCTGCTGCGCCGCCAGCTGCAGTGCCAGCGCCGCCTGGTCGGCGAAGGAGGCGACGACCGACAGCGGAGTGACACCGAACGACGGCGCACCCGACTCCCGGACCGTGATGAGCACGCCGCTCGTGCGATCACCGGCCCGCAGCGGAACAACCAGTGCGGGTCCGAAGCGGTAGTCGCCGACTGCGAGTTCAGGAACGCTGCGCGGCGTCCGATCCCGGTACACCGCGCCCGGCAGGCTGCCTTCGAGGTCGATGTGCAGGCCCGCCAGCTCGGCCGCCCGAGCCCCGGCGCAGACGGTGACGGTGAGGTCGTCGACCTCGTCGCCCCAGTCTTCGTCGACGTCGAGCCGGCCGAAGTTCGGCAAGGCGAGCATCGTGATGTCGGAGCCGGTCAGCTCCAGGGCCCGGCTCGCGATGGTGTTGAGCGCTTCGGCCGGGTCGGTACCGCCCAGCAGTTCGGTCGTCACCTCGCTGGTGGCGGCCAGCCACTGCTGCCGCACCTGCGCCTGTTTGTAGAGGTGTGCGTTCTCGATCGCGATCCCGGCCGCAGCGGCCAGTGCCTGCACGACCACCTCGTCGTCGTCGGTGAACGGCTCCCCGTTCCTCTTCTCCGTCAGGTACAACCGGCCGAACACCTCGTCACGCACCCGCACCGGCACCCCCAGGAAGGAATGCATCGGCGGGTGGTGTGCCGGGAAGCCGGCCGACGCCGGGTGGGCCGCGATCTCCTCGAGCCGCAACGGTTTCGCTTCCTCGATGACCACACCGAGCACACCGTGCCCCTCGGGCAGGTGTCCGATCAGCCGGCGGGTCTCGTCGTCGATCCCCAGGTGGATGAACTCGGACAGGGAGCCGTCCTCGGCGAGCACGCCCAGCGCACCGTACTTCGCCTCGCCGAGCTCGATCGCGGCCTGCACGATGCGCCGCAGCGTGGCGTCCAGCTCCAGCCCGGACGCGACGGCCAGCACCGCGTCCAGCAGGCCGTCCATCTTGTCGCGGGTGCCGATCAGCAGCTCGATCCGGTCCTGCAGGTCGCGCAGGACCTCGCGCAGCCGCAGCCCGGACAGCGTCCCGGCCGTCCGCCGGGACCCGTAGTCCGGCTGCTGTCCGGATTCGTTCACCGACACCGTGCCCACGACCTTCACCTTGTCCACGCCAGCCTCGCCGCTGGTGACTTTCTCCCCTTTCCACCGTCCGGTGGCACGAGAGACCGTCACTGGAAGCTGTCCGGAACCACAGTGCCGCCCGACGGCACCGAGAGGGAACCATGACACCACCCATCACCTCGATCGGCCTGCTGGATCCCGATCAGGTGAAGTCCGTGCTCGGCGCGGCGGTGCTCGCACCGTCGACGCGCAACACGCAGCCCTGGCGGTTCCGCTGCACGGCCTCGGGGATCGAGTTGCACGCCGATCCGGACCGCGCTTTGCCGGTGGCCGACGCCGACCGGCAGGAACTGCTGATCTCCTGCGGGGCGGCGTTGTTCAACCTGCGCACCGCGATCCACGCGCTGGGCGCGCACCCGGCCACCACGCCGCTGCCCCGGCGCGACAACCCGACGCTGCTCGCGGTGGTCCGGCCGTTCGCGGCCCGCAAGCCCGACCGGCGGCTCGTCCGGCTGGCCGACGCGATCCCGCGGCGCCGCACGAACCGCATCCCGTTCGAGGCGGCCGTGATCCCGGACACGGTCGTTGCCGAGTTGCGCCACGCCGCCGAGGCCGAGCAGGCCTGGCTGCCCCGGCTGGACCCGAACCAGCTGGACCGGCTGCGCAACCTGGTGCACAAGAGCCACCACGCTCAGGTGACCGATCCCGCGTTCCTGGCCGAGCGGCGGCACTGGACCGCTCGTCCCCAGGACAGCTGCGACGGCGTCCCCGAGTACGCCGCCGGCTGGATGGTGCCGGAAGGCGGAGACTGGCCCCTGAGGGACTTCGGCTCGCCACGGCGGGGTCCGGTCGACGACTCCGATCCGCTGGTCGTGGTCGTCGGCTCCTTCGACGACAAGCAGACCGACCGGATCCGGGCCGGACAGGCGATGCAGCGGGTCCTGCTGACGGCCACCGCCGCCGGGTTCGACGCGTCGTTCGTCTCGCCGCCGGTCGAGGTTCCCGCGGTACGGGCGGAGCTGCGCACCCTGCTGGGCGGCGGGCTGTGGCCGCAGGTCGTGCTGCGCTTCGGCCGCGGGACACCGGTGCCGTGGACGCCGCGCCGGTCCCTGGACGAGGTCCTGCTGGAGCCGGACCGGCTCAGCACCTAGCTCCCGTGCCGGCGCAGCTCGGTGGCGAGGACAGCGGCCTGGGTGCGGCGCTCCATGCCCAGCTTGGTCAGCAGCCTCGACACGTAGTTCTTGACCGTCTTCTCGGCCAGGAACATCCGCTCGGAGATCTGCCGGTTGGTCAGGCCCTCCCCGATCAGTTCCAGCAACTTGCGTTCCTGGTCGGAGAGGTCGGACAACGGGCCTTTCTTCGTCTGGCCCTCGCGCAGCTTGGCCATCAGCGCGGCCGTCGCGTGCGCGTCGAGCAGGGACTTGCCCGCGCCGACGTCCCGGACGGCCGAGACCAGGTCCATGCCCTTGATGTCCTTGATGACGAACCCGCTGGCGCCGGCCATCACCGCGTCGAGCATCGCCTGCTCGTCGGTGTAGGAGGTGAGCATCAGGCATTTCAGCTCCGGCAGCTTGGAGCGCAGCTCACGGGCCAGTTCGACGCCGTTGCCGTCGGGCAGCCGCACGTCCAGCACGGCGACGTCGGGGTTGAGCGCGGGAATGCGCGCCAGTGCCTGCGAGACACTGCCGGCCTGGCCGATCACGGTCAGCTCCTCGTCCTCGTCCAGCAGATCGGCGACGCCGCGGCGGACGACCTCGTGGTCGTCGACGAGAAAGACCCGAAGCATCTCCGACCTCCCGGACGCCGAACGGACCGGATGTCCACCCGACGGAACTCAGCGTACGACCGGAGAGCGCCGGTCAGCGGTGACGAAAGTCCTTTTGCCGGTGCCGAAGGTCATGTTCGAAGCGCAGCCGGCCCTGCTACGGAGCCGGCTGCCCCGAATCGGCAACGCCTCAGCCCTCCCAGCTCCAGTTCCGGATCTCCGGCAGGTCCTCGCCGTGCGCCAGGATCCATCGGCGGTGCTTCCCCTGCGCCTCGGTCATCCGCTGCCGCAGCACGCCCGCCGTCGCGACCAGGCCCGGCACGCGGTCGATCACGTCGATCACCAGCTGGAACCGGTCCATCCGGTTGAGCACCAGCATGTCGAACGGCGTCGTCGTCGTGCCGTGCTCGGTATACCCGCGCACGTGCATCCCGGCGTGGTTCGTACGGCGGTAGGCCAAGCGGTGGATCAGCCACGGGTAACCGTGGTAGGCGAAGATCACCGGCCGGTCCGGGGTGAACAACGCGTCGAACTCCCGATCGCCGAGGCCGTGCGGATGCTCGGCCGCCGGCTGCAGGCGCATCAGGTCGACGACGTTCACCACGCGCACCGCCAGATCCGGCAGTTCCGCGCGCAGGATCTGGGCTGCCGCCAGCACCTCCACCGTCGGGGCGTCACCCGCACAAGCGAGGACGACGTCCGGTTCCCGGTCGGTGTACGTGCCGGCCCACTCCCAGATGCTCACGCCCCGGGCGCAGTGCAGCGCGGCCTGCTCGGCGTCGAGCCAGTTCGCGCTGTCGTTCTTGCCCGCCACGACCACGTTCACGTAGTCCCGGCTGCGCAGGCAGTGCGCCGCGACCTCCAGCAACGTGTTGGTGTCCGGCGGGAAGTACACCCGCACGACCTCGCTGCTCTTGTTCGCGACGTGGTCGACGAACCCCGGGTCCTGGTGGGAGAAGCCGTTGTGGTCCTGCCGCCAGACATGCGAGGTCAGCAGGTAGTTCAACGACGCCACCGGCCGCCGCCACGGGATCTGGCGGTGCACCCGCAGCCACTTGATGTGCTGGTTGACCATCGAATCGACGATGTGCACGAACGCCTCGTAGCAGTTGAACAGCCCGTGCCGGCCGGTCAGCAGGTAGCCCTCGAGCCAGCCCTGGCACAGGTGTTCGGAGAGCACTTCGAGCACGCGGCCGTCGCGGGAGAGGTGCTCGTCGACCGGCTCCACCCCGGCCTGCCACTGCTTGCCGGTGACCTCGTAGACCGCATCCAGCCGGTTGGACGTCGTCTCGTCCGGGCCGAACAAACGAAAGTTCGCCCGGTCGGCGTTGAGCGTGAACACGTCCCGCAGGAACCGGCCCAGCACCCGCGTCGGCTCGGCCACCGTCGCCCCCGGGCTCGGGACCGCGACGGCATGGGCCGCGGTGTCCGGCAACCTCAGCGGGCGCAGCAGCACACCGCCGTTGGCGTTCGGGCTGGCGCCCATCCGCCGCTCCCCCACCGGGATCATCGCCATGACGTCGGCGACCGGGCGGCCGCACGAGTCGAACAGCTCCTCCGGGCGGTAGGAGCGCAGCCACTCGTCCAGCTGGCGGAGATGGTCCGGGTTCTGCCGGACCTGCGACAGCGGGACCTGGTGGGCGCGCCAAGTACCCTCGACCGGCAATCCGTCCACAACGGACGGACCGGCCCAGCCCTTGGGGCTGCGCAGCACGATCATCGGCCAGACACCACGTCGCTCGGCGAGGGTGGCGACCGCCGAGTCGAGCGCCGCGGCCATCGCCTGGTGCATCGTCTCGGGGTCACTGCCTTCGACGTAGATCGGCGCGTAGCCGTACCCGCGCAGCAGAGCGTCGAGTTCGGCTGGGGCGATGCGGGACAGCACGGTCGGGTTGGCGATCTTGTACCCGTTGAGGTGCAGGATCGGCAGCACCGCGCCGTCGCGAACCGGGTCGAGGAACTTGTTGGCGTGCCAGGACGTCGCCAGTGGACCGGTCTCGGCCTCGCCGTCACCGACCACGCACGCGACCACGAGCCCCGGATTGTCGAACGCCGCCCCGAAGGCGTGCGCGAGCGAATAGCCCAGTTCCCCGCCTTCGTGGATCGAGCCGGGGACCTGCGGGGCGACGTGGCTGGGCACGCCGCCGGGGAAGGAGAACTGCTTGAACAGCTCCCGCATGCCCTCGGCGTCGCGCGTGACCTCGGGCCACGCCTCGGTGTAGCTGCCTTCCAGCCAGGTGTTGGCCAGCAACGCCGGGCCGCCGTGGCCCGGACCGGTGACGAACATGGCGGTCAGATCATGGGTCAGGATGGCCCGGTTGAGGTGGGCGTAGACGAAGTTGAGGCCGGGCGAGGTCCCCCAGTGCCCGAGCAGTCTCGGCTTGACCTGCTCGGGACGCAGCGGTTCGCGCAGCAGCGGGTTGGCCATCAGGTAGATCTGGCCGGCCGCGAGGTAGTTCGCGGCCCGCCAAAGGGCATCCACCTGGGCCAGCTCAGTGCTGCCCAGCACTGCGGGCCGGGCGTCGAGGGCGGTCACTTCGTCCGCTCCGGGCGAACGACGAGCACCGGACAGCCGGCGTGCTGGACCAGCGCCTGGCTGGTCGAGCCGAGGAGCATGCCGGTGAAGCCGCCGCGGCCGTGGCTGCCGACCGGCAGCCCGCGGAGCTCGTCCACGAAGGTCTCGGCGAGCTTCGCGGCCGCCTCGAGCCAGTGTCCCATGTAGACAGCGGAACCGAGGATCACGGCGTCGAAGCCGTCGACAGACGTCACCAGGCTCGCGTCGCGGGTCTCTATCTGTGACGGCACGCCGGCGTCGGTCAGCGCCGCGCCGGCCGCGGTGGCGATGTTCTCGGCGATTTCCCTGGTGGCGCCATGCCGGCTGGCCACCGTCACGAGGATTTTCATGCTTCCACCCTCGCGCGGGCCGCGGCCCCCGGCTTAGGGGCCAATTTCCCCTCGGGGCCCGCCGAAAGTCACCGAAGTACCGCCCACGGCTCGCCTGGTTCTCCTGGTGCCCGGTTGCGTGACAACCACGTGGTCGCCGGCCCCGTGGTTGTCACCGGTCGTGTCTAGCGGACGGCCTGGAACTGGGCGGTCCAGGTCGTGTGGAAGGTCATGGCCTGGCAACGGATGTCCGTGTCGTCCTTCATTTTCACGGCGTCGGTCAGCTTGTACGGGAAGTTGGCCTCGCTGACGGCCAGCGTCGGCAGCAGCGGGTCCGCGCCGGCCACGGACAGTTCGAGCTGACCTTGGCAGTAGGGCTTGTCAGCGACGTTCCCGACGGTGTCGATCACGACGTCACCGGGGGTCACGGACACCAGCTTGATCTTCACGTTGGCGTTCGGGTTGGACAGGGTCAAGGTGACGTAAGCCTTCTCGCCGGGCAGCAGCGTGCCGGTCTGCGCACCGGTCACGGTGGCGGGGGTCATCGCTTCGGCGGAACCGGACACCCCGCCTGTGGTGCTGTCCTGGACGAACGAGGCGACCGCGAAACCACCGACTCCCACCAATGCGCCGACAGTGGCGACGACGAAGACGGACTTGGCCTTGTTGTTGATACGCATGGAACTTCTCCTCGGATTGACTGGCTCGGTTCTCAGGGTTGGGTCGTGGGTGCCGGTTCGCTGGGACTGGATGTCACCTCGGTGGCCGTGCTGCTCGTCGGTGTGACTGTCGTGGCAGGGATGACCGGCTCCGCCGACGGTGTGGCAGACGGCGTCGTTGCTTCGATCGCCGGCGCCGGTGCCGGCGTGGCGGATCGGACGGCTTGCCAGTTGCCGGCCTTGCCGTCGACCGTCGCGGTCACCACGACCAGGTCGAACCCCGTGGCCACCGCCACGCCGGTGGCGGAAAACGCAACGGCCATCAAGGCAATGACACCGGTTCGGCGGAAGGTACGCATGTGCATGCCCTTCAGGGCTCATATCAGTTTTGTCGGAACTGGTCGATGCGCTCATCGTCTCAGCCGCAGCCAAGCACTTGAACTGTTTTCGTCTTACCCCTGCAAGTCGACTGCGCAACGTTCCCTGTTATCAATATCGGCGCGCAAATGTCGAATCGTGACAAATGTCCTCAAATTCGCGTGGAAAACGAACTGCACATGAATTACGTTCGTGAACGCGCCGGACCAAGAGTCGCGGGCGCCGGCCGAGCATCACCGCTTCGGTCGGTGATCAAGGGCCGACCCGGACCGCAACCGAGTCACCGCGCCCCGGAACCTCGATCGCGCGGAGGCGCGACCTTGCCCGGCGACCGGCGCCTAGCGGGCAGCGCCCTCCTGGTCGTCAATACTGGATCTCGCGTGCGGTCAGAGGCAACCCGTCGGGTGTTCAGGCGCCGAGGCGGCTGTAGAGGCGGCTGGCCAGCGACGCCACCAGCTGGTTCACCGTGGCCAGCGGATCGAGCTGCGCGAACTGCCCCAGCAGCTCCGCCGCCGCGTAGGCCTCCTCGGCTGAGAGCACCGCCACGCACTGTTCCCGCCGTCCGCGCTCCAGCAGCCGCCTCAGAGCTTCGGCGTACTCGGCCATGTCGCGCACCCCGGCCAGGCCGTACCGCTCGCCGAGCGGATCAACCGCGGCCTCGTCACTCATCGTCGTGCGCCCTTCTCTCCCCGTCGACCTCACCCGTTCGAGGAAATCTATGTCGGCCGGGGTAGACATTCAACAGCGGGTGTGTGTAGTGTTCTCCTCATACCGAGAGAGACAACGTCAAACAAGCGCGGGAGAGGACGTAACTACCCGCGAGGTGAGACAAGGGTCAGGCAGTACGGAGCCAATCCAGGGAACAAGGTTCCGGCTGGTGACCGGAAGCAGTACTCCGGGACCGAGGTTGTGAAGAGGTCCAACAGGTAGTACCGGCCCCGGAGCGGAAGTGCAGGACACAGGCGGAGCAGGCGCGCCCGTGAAGATCAGCAGTTGTAGTTGTTCGTGAAGTGAAGTTGCAGGACCGGTCAGGTGGCCGGAGCCGATCAACGTACGGGGCTCCGGGCAGTGACCAGCGGCGTCAGCGTGCTGGGACCGATCAGTGGAAGGGTTCCGGCCGTGGCGGTCGCAGCAAGCGCAG